>JAQWSK010000008.1 GCA_029243245.1 Flavobacteriaceae bacterium
TGTTTTCAGTCACTTTATCCCTACAATCATCCCTATTTGGTATTAAAAAACCCTTAAAGTATTGAACCTTAAGGGTTTATTTTCTAAAAAAGCGGTCTGGACGGGACTCGAACCCGCGACCCCCTGCGTGACAGGCAGGTATTCTAACCAGCTGAACTACCAGACCAAGATTAGCGTTTGCAAATATACACTGGATTTTGAATTCCCCAAATCTATATTATAAATTAAGCTTAGCTTTTATATATAATTTACATTGCTTCGTTTAAAGCATCCGCATACGAAGCTTTTGGAACAACTCCAACTTGTCTTCCAACTAATTCACCGTCTTTAAAGACTAAAACTGTTGGAATATTTCTAACTCCATATTTAGCTGCAAATTCTTGATTTGAATCTACATCCAATTTTCCAACTATAGCCTTACCTTCAAAATCAATACTTATTTCATCAATAATTGGCCCAACCATTCTGCACGGTCCACACCATTCTGCCCAAAAATCGACCATAACAGGCTTATCTGATTTTAATACTATCTCTTCGAATGTTGAATCTGTAATTTCTAGTGCCATAATAATTTATTTAACGCAAAATTAGCTAAAATTAAATCGAATGACCTTAATATTTATTGGTTTTACTAATAGTATTATTAAAAATAAATATCATTTTATTTTATATTTTACTGAAGCTAGATCTAATTCATTTAAAAGATCATTACAAACATCTACTTTTTGTTTACGACTATTTAGAATAATTTTTATTTTGTCTTCGGGGTGATATATATCAAAACCGATTGGTTTATCACCTTTATATCGATTAAAAATATTTTTAATTTGATCAATCCTTTGCTGATCTAAGGAGATCAGATCTGAACTTATAATAAGTTTTTTAGAATTACTCTTAATTGTATCACCTAATAATTCGAAATGCAAAAACTTCATTCTGGGTGGGCCTAATTTTCCAGTCTCTCTATTTCTCCACCCCTCTCTTATAGAAACCCTGAACCTAACAATTGCATTTGGAGATATAAAATGAGCAAATTTAAGATATTCTTCGCCAAAAATTCTAAACTCATGCTGATCTTCAAAATCTTCTAAAACAAATTTTCCCCAACCATTTCCATTTTTAGAAATTAATTTTTCATAATAATTAATAATTCCAGTAAAATAGAGATCTTTATTTATCAATGAATCAATTTCATTTAAGACATTAAGTGATGTCGATGAAAAAAGATCAATAGCCTTTTTATGCTCATCTAGTGGATGTGCAGATATATAAATCCCAACTACTTCCTTTTCTTTTTTTAGTAAATCTAATTTTTTCCACTCATCACATTCAGGTATACTTAATTCTTGATATGTTGAATCATTTTCATCACCGAATAAATTAATTTGCAAGGAATTTAAGTTTTCTTGATATTTAGCTCCAAATCTCATTGCTTTTTCAAAAAACATTATTCCATCTCCATCAGGGTTAAAGTATTGTGCTCTGTGAGGAGAAAAACTATCAAATCCTCCTGCTAAGGCTAAATTTTCAAATGTTTTTTTATTTGCAGCGCGTAAATCTATTCTCTTTGACATATCAAAAATTGATTCATATTGTCCTTTTTGACGATTTTTTATTATTGTATCAACTGCTCCTTTTCCAACTCCCTTAATAGCCCCCATACCAAAACGTATTGCTTGATTATCATTTACAGTGAATTTATAGAAAGATTCATTTACATCAGGCCCTAAAACTTCTAGTCCCATGTGCTTACATTCTTCCATAAAAAAAGAAACCTGTTTAATATCATTCATATTATTAGATAATACTGCCGCCATATATTCAGCTGGATAATGTGCCTTAAGATATGCCGTTTGAAAACCAATCCATGCATAACAAGTTGAATGTGATTTATTAAATGCATAGGAAGCAAAAGCTTCCCAATCTTTCCATATTTTTTCTAAAACATCCTCTGAGTGATTCCGTTTTTTTCCTCCTTTTATAAATTTTGGCTTTAATTTTTCTAATAAGGAGAAAATTTTCTTTCCCATTGCTTTTCTTAATAAATCTGCTTCACCTTTTGTGAAACCAGCCAATTTCTGAGATAAGAGCATAACCTGCTCTTGATATACAGTAATTCCATAAGTTTCTTCAAGATATTCAGACATTTCAGGTAAATCAAAACTTATTTTTTCAGTTCCATTTTTTCTCGCAACAAAACTAGGTATATACTCAAGTGGACCAGGTCTATAAAGTGCATTCATCGCTATTAAATCTGCAAATACTGTTGGTTTTAAATCTCTTAAATATTTTTTCATTCCCGCAGACTCATATTGAAAAATTCCCACAGTATCACCACGTTGAAAAAGAGAATACGTTTTTTCATCATCTAATGGAAATTCGTCAGGATTAAGATCAACATTGTGCTTATATTTTACAAGCTTAACTGTATCTTTAATTAGAGTTAAAGTTTTCAATCCAAGAAAGTCCATTTTTAATAGTCCTGCATCCTCTACCACAGAATTATCAAATTGAGTGACAACTAAATCCGAGTCCCTTGCAGTTGCAATAGGAACAAATTGAGTTATATCATCAGGGGTTATAATTACACCACAGGCATGAATTCCAGTATTTCTTAAAGATCCTTCCAATATTTTTGCCTGCTGTAAAGTTCTTCCCGCCAGATCATCTCCTTTATACAAGGATTGTAATTCTTTTACTTTTGCAAATTCATCTCCCCCTCTAACTCGTTCTTTAATATAATTATCAGATCCTCCGAAAATTTGATCTAATTTCATATTAGGAACTAATTTTGAAATTCGATCAGCATCTCCTAATGGCAAATCCAATACTCTTGCCGTGTCTCTAATTGATGACTTTGCAGCCATTTTTCCATATGTTATTATTTGAGCAACTTGTTTAGATCCATATTTTTTAATTACATAATCAATTACTTTTGAACGTCCCTCATCATCAAAATCTATATCAATATCAGGAAGGCTCACTCTATCTGGATTAAGAAACCTCTCAAAAAGTAAGTTATATTTGATTGGGTCTATATTGGTGATCCCTAAACAATAGGCAACAGCAGATCCTGCAGCAGAACCTCTTCCTGGACCAACTGAAACACCCATTTCTATTGCAGCTGAAATAAAATCTTGAACTATAAGAAAATACCCTGGATAACCAGTCTTAGATATTACCTCTAATTCAAAATCTAACCGATCAGATGTGTCTTTAGAAATATTTGGATACCTTTTTTCTGCTCCTTTGAATGTTAGGTGTTTTAGATAAGCATTCTCTCCTTCTATTCCTACATTATATTTAGATTCAAACTCGTCAGGTATTTCAAACTTTGGCAGTACGACTTCATTAGATAAATCAAATGAAGATATTTTAGAGTTTATTTCTGAACAACTAAAAATTGCCTCAGGTAAATCCATAAAAATCTCTTTCATCTGCTCCTGAGATTTAAAATAATATTCCTGATTTGGAAGCCCATAACGAAAACCCCTTCCTTTTCCTATTGGTGTTGTTTGTTTTTCACCATCTTTTAAACATAATAAAATATCATGTGCATTTGCATCTTCTTGCTTAGTGTAATAAGTATTATTAGATGCAACAATGGATATCTTATGTTTTACAGATAGACCTATTAACCCCTTATTTACTCTTTTTTCATCTTCTTGATTATGGCGTATTAATTCTATATAAAGATCGCTTTCAAATTCATTTTTCCACCATAACAGAGCTTCCTCAGCTTGACGTTCTCCAATATTCAGAATTTTTGATGGAACCTCTCCATATAGATTGCCTGTTAAAACAATTAAGTCTTCTTTGAATTGTTTAACTATATTTTTATCAATTCTTGGGACATAATAAAATCCCGAAGTATATGCTAAAGAGCTCATTTTAGATAAATTGTGGTATCCGTTCTTGTTTTTTGCAAGAAAAACTACTTGATATCCATCATCTCTTCTGGTTTTATCTTTATGATCATCGCATACATAAAATTCACAACCTATGATTGGTTTAATTTCTTTTGTTTTGTCTTCTTCAAGGTTGTTATGATTTTTAATAGCTTTTATAAAATGAAAAGCTCCCATAAGATTTCCTTTATCTGTTAATGCTAGAGCAGGCATATTATTTTTATGCGCTGCATCTACTAGCATTGGAATTTTAGAAGTTGATTGAAGTATAGAGAATTGTGAATGAACATGTAAATGAATAAAAGGAGTTTCCAATAACTCTTCTTTAGTGTCATTAGAAGTAATTTCAATATCTGAGGGGGCTTCTTCTTTTGCTAAAGCCTCAGATGCCTCTTTTAAATTAATGTGGCTTAGTCCAATTGTCTTAACTGAAGATTGAAAATTGTTTTGAACTTTTTTATAATATGATTTATCACCATTAAATGCATTTGGAGTTATTGATTCATTTCTAATTAATTCAAACAGGCATCTTGTCGTTGCTTCAACGTCGGCACTTGCATTATGTGCTTCATCAAAATTTTCATTAAATAAAAATTTATTTAACTCAATAAGTGTTGGTAACTTAAATTTTCCACCTCTACCCCCAGGAATTTTGCATAGACTAGCAGTTTCCTCAGTGCATGTGTCAATTATGGGGAATCCCTCAAATAAATTTTGAAGTCCTAATCTTAAAAATTCTGCACCAACAATGTTTAAATCAAAACTTACATTATGTCCACAAATAAATTTTGCCTTTTTTAAAGCTATTTCAAAATTCTGTAAAACATCTACTTGGTCGATTCCATCATTTTCTGCCAACGCTGTAGATATTCCATGTATTTTTTCTGAATCATAAGGAATATCATATCCGTCGGGCTTAATTATATAGTTTTCATGAGAAAGATATTCTCCATTACTATCATGTAGTTGCCATGCAATTTGGACACACCTAGGCCAATTATCACTATCTGATAAAGGGGCGTTCCATCTTCTAGGTAGTCCAGTAGTTTCTGTGTCAAAAATGAGGTACATATTTCAGTTTTGGAACTTAAAAATAAATCTTTATTATCAAGGAGCTTCAGTTTGTTTTCATCATTTATTAACTAATCTTATAAAAATAAAAAATAGACCTATAATAGGCTTTAGAAAAATCACAATAACAAACTATCTTTGATAAAATTTTTATTGAAGCTTTGTTTAAAATACCCTTTGATGACAAAAATCAAGTTTTACTTGGCAATTTGCTTAAACAAAAGCATAGCTTTTTAATTAAAGGTTTAGTTGGTTCTGGACTGAGTTTTCGGTTGGTAAATGAATTTGTTAAATCAGCTCAAACATTTTTATTAATTTTTTCAGAAGCTGAAGAGGCTGCCTATTATTTAAATGATATAGAATATTTAATTGGAGAAGAAAATGTATTATTTTTTCCATCAAGCTATCGAAAAGCATATACTCCTGAGGATATTGATAACTCAAATGTTCTTTTAAGATCTTCTGTTTTAAAAGAACTTTCTCATAAAAAACCGAAAATAATTATTACGTATACTGATGCCCTTTCAGAAAAAATAATCTCTGACTATACATTGAAAAAAAATACTTTGACAATAAAACAAAAGATGACTATTTCTTTAGATTTTGTCAATGAAAAATTATTTGAATATGGTTTTGAAAGAGTTAATTTTGTCAACGCTCCAGGTGAATTTTCAGTTAGAGGTGGTATTATAGATGTGTTTTCTTTTTCAAACCATCACCCATATAGAATAGAATTCTTTGGTGATGAAGTTCAAAGTCTCAGAACTTTTGACGTTAAAAATCAACTTTCTGTTTCTAGACTTGAAATTATTGACTTATTACCTAATACATCGAAAATTTCATTTACCGATAAAAGAAAGACAATAATTGATCTTCTCCCTGACAATAGTATTGTAGTCAGCTCAAATATTGATAATACTTTAAAAAAACTGAATGATTTATTCAAAAAAGCCCAACAACTTTATAAAAATTCTGATACTGTTTTACAGAATCCTCCAGAAAAATTATTTGTCGATTCAAAACAGTTAATTAAAAGTTTTGATAATTACTGTCATTTATTATTAAATAAAAGTGACATAATAAAAACTTCTGATTCACTAGTTTTCAAACAGTCTCCTCAACCAATATTTAATAAGCAATTTAATCTTCTTGTTGAGCACCTTAACCAAAATAATAAAAAAGGATTTGTTAATTATATTCTCTGTACAAACTCACAGCAAGTAAAACGCTTAAATGATATTTTTCAAGAAATGGAATATACGGTTCATTATAAAATTTCGGAATGCCCTATTCATGAAGGATTTGAAGATTTTGACTCAAAAATAGCTTGTTTTACTGACCATCAAATATTTGGAAGATATCATAAATACAAACTAAAGTCTGATAACACAAGAAGAAATGCATTAAGCCTTAAAGAGCTTACATCTATGCAAGTTGGAGACTTTGTAACTCATATGGATCATGGAGTTGGACGGTTTGGAGGTTTGCAAAGAATTAAAGTTGAGAAATCAAATCAAGAGGTTATGAAAATTGTTTATGCGGAAGGGGATATTCTTTATTTAAGCATTCATTCATTACATAAGATTTCCAGATTTAATGGTAAAGATGGACATGTGCCAAAAATATATAAACTAGGCTCTAAGTCTTGGAAAGCACTTAAGCAAAAAACTAAAAGTAAAGTTAAATCTATAGCATTTGATCTTATTAAACTTTATGCAAAAAGAAGAGAAAAAATTGGTTACGCTTGTGTTCCTGACAGCTACTTACAATGGGAATTAGAAGCTTCTTTTTTATTTGAAGACACGCCTGATCAAAGTAAAGCAACTCAAGAGATTAAATCTGACATGGAAAGTGAAAGAACTATGGATAGACTAATTTGTGGAGATGTGGGGTTTGGAAAGACTGAAGTTGCAATAAGATCAGCGTTCAAAGCCGTAGATAATTCAAAACAAGTAGCTGTTTTAGTTCCAACTACTATATTAACATTTCAACATTACAAAACTTTTTCTAATCGTTTAAAAGAATTGCCAGTAAGGGTAGACTATTTAAATAGATTTAGAAGTGTTAAGGAAAAAAAGCAAATACTTGAAAATCTGTCATGTGGTAAAATCGATATATTAATTGGCACCCATCAATTAGCTAATAACTCCGTGGTTTTTAAAGATTTAGGATTACTAATAGTTGATGAAGAACAGAAATTTGGTGTTTCTGTTAAAGAAAAAATTCGATCACTAAAAAATAATATTGATGTGTTGAGCTTAACAGCAACTCCTATTCCAAGAACCCTTCAATTTAGTTTAATGTCTGCTAGAGATATGTCAATAATTGCTACGGCACCTCCAAACAGATATCCTATAGAAACTGAAATAATAAGGTTTAGTGAATCTATAATTCGAGATGCTATTACTTATGAATTACAAAGGTCTGGACAAGTGTTTTTTATTCATAATCGTGTTGAAAACATTAAAGAAGTATCCGGAATGCTACAACGTTTAATCCCAGATGCTAGAATTACCATTGGGCATGGACAAATGGATGGTAAAAGACTAGAAAAAACTCTAATAGGTTTTATGGAAGGAGAGTATGATATTTTAGTCGCAACAACAATTATTGAAAATGGACTAGATGTTCCAAATGCAAATACAATTTTTATAAATAATGCCAATAACTTTGGATTAAGTGATTTACATCAAATGAGGGGAAGAGTTGGGAGAAGTAATAAAAAAGCATTTTGCTATTTTATTACTCCACCTTATAACTCAATTTCCATTGAAGCTCAAAAAAGAATTAATGCAATACAACAATATTCAGAACTTGGATCAGGAATGCAAATAGCAATGAAGGACCTAGAGATAAGAGGTGCCGGAGATTTACTAGGAGGTGAGCAAAGTGGGTTCATTAATGAAATTGGCTATGACACTTATCAAAAAATTTTAGAAGAAGCAGTTCAAGAACTTAAAGAAACTGAATTTAAAGAGCTTTATAAAAATGATAAGGCTAGCTCTTTAAGTAAAAACATTAAAGATGTTCAAATTGAAACAGACTTAGAAGTTCTTTTCCCTGAAACATATATAAATGTAATAAGTGAGAGGTTGTCATTATATAATGAATTAAGCACAATAACAAATGAAGATAAACTCTTAGAGTTTAGAGAACATTTGATTGACAGGTTTGGTCAAATTCCAGATCAAGCAAATGAACTATTAAATAGCCTTAAATTGAAGTGGCTGGGAGTAAAAATTGGAATAGAACGTTTTGTAATTAAGCAAAACAAATGTATTGGCTACTTTATAGAAGATCAAGAGAATGATATTTTTAAAACAAGAATTTTTGGGGTTTTTCTGTCAAATATTCAAAAAGAAAAATCAAATATAATTATTAAAGAAAAGCAAACTAATAAAGGCTTAAAACTTGTTTTAGTAATTGAAAAAATAGAAAGAATAGATCAATTATATAATACTCTTGAATCTTTAATTACAAATTCTTCAAATCCTTGATTACCTTAAAAGCTGTATTTACAGATTGTTCATCCATTAAGATTGTAAATTCATTGGATGTAGAAACAACCTCATTAATATTAACCCCTTCCCAAGATAATCTTTGAAAAATAAAGTAATATATACCAGGTATTGTAACATTTTCTGTTGGAAGCTTGATTGAAATTGCAGAAAGATCTTCTGTTTTTTCAAGACAAACTTCTTTATGAAAAACTGATTCTATTATTGGCGTCAACTTTTGACTAACGATTATATTGCATTCTCCTACTCCTCTTGAAGTTGTAAAAAAAATATCTTTTGATGTCGTTCCTATTTGATTTAAAAATTTTGCTTGAGCAGGCAGAAGAGTATCAGATACTTTATAACAATAATCTACTAAAGATGATCGAACAGTAATATCACCAATGTTTTTTAAAACCCTAACAATTTTATGTGTAGTAACAAATTCTTGATTGTCAGAAATACGTTTTAAAGCCATAACTATTGCTCCGCTTTTTGCAGGTTTACGAAGAGAGGTTTCAATCTCTGGCTGAATCATTCTTGCTAAGGATGTTAGATTAATTATATCTTGGAAAAGAGCACTTAATAAAAATGGTTTTGTTTTTAAGTATGCAGAAACCTCAGAGGCTATAGTTTTCATTTTTTAAATTTATCTGCCAAATATACCTAATTTGTTACAAAATAAACAAATAGCATAAAAATCAAACTAATATAATATATTTAGACTGGTTAATGATAAAGGTTTTCATTGTATTTTTGAGTAAAATTAATAATGAGTAAAACTAAACGCTATACATTAACAGCTGCTCTTCCATACACCAATGGGCCTATACATATAGGGCATCTTGCTGGAGTATATATTCCAGCCGACATATATGCTAGATATCTACGAAACAAAGGGCGTGATGTTGCTTTTATATGTGGAAGTGATGAGCATGGTGTTGCTATTGCTATAAAAGCAAAAAGCGAAGGTGTTAGTCCAAAAGAAATAATTGATAAATATGATAGAATGATCCGTAATTCATTTGAAAATTTTGGAATTTCATTTGACAATTATTCAAGAACCTCTTCGAAAATACATCACAAAACTGCTCAAGAATTTTTTAAGGATTTGCAAAATAAAAATGTTTTTATTGAAAAAACTTCAGAACAATTATACGATAAGGAAGCTGAACAATTTTTAGCTGATAGATTTGTAATTGGAACATGTCCAATATGTAATGATAAAGAAGCTTATGGTGATCAATGTGAAAGCTGTGGAAGCAGCTTAAACTCGTCAGATTTAATTCAACCTCAATCAACTCTTTCTGGGGCTATTCCAATTAAAAAAATAACAAATCATTGGTATCTTCCATTAAATAATTTTGAAAAATTTATAAAAGAATGGATTCTAGATGGTCATAAAAATGATTGGAAACCAAATGTATATGGACAAGTAAAATCATGGGTAGAAAATGGGCTTAAGCCTAGAGCCGTAACAAGAGATTTAGACTGGGGGATTCCTGTTCCAGTTGAAAACAATGATGGTAAGGTTCTATATGTTTGGTTTGATGCTCCTATCGGATATATTTCTTCAACAAAAGAATGGGCGATAAACAAAGGTGTTAATTGGGAACCCTACTGGAAAGATGAAAATACAGAATTAATACACTTCATTGGAAAAGATAATATCGTTTTTCATTGTATAATTTTTCCTTCAATGCTAAAAGCATCAGGTAAATATATTTTACCAAAAAATGTACCTGCGAATGAATTTTTAAATCTTGAGGGAAATAAAATTTCTACATCAAAAAATTGGGCCGTTTGGTTACATGAATATTTAAACGATTTTCCTGAACAACAAGATGTTTTAAGATATGTTTTAACTGCAAATGCTCCTGAAACAAAAGATAATGATTTTACTTGGAAAGATTTTCAAGCAAGAAACAACAATGAATTAGTAGCTATTTATGGAAATTTTATAAATAGAGTTATAGTTTTAACGCACAAATATTATAATGGAAAAGCACCTAAGCCTGAAAAATTTTCTGACGATGACAAGGTAGTCTTAGATTGTATAAGTCATTTTCCAAAAAAAATTAGTGATTCAATTGAAAAATTTCGTTTTAGAGAAGCTCTCAAAGAGTTAATGAATCTAGCTAGATTAGGAAATAAATATCTTGCAGATCAAGAGCCCTGGAAATTAATAAAAACCTCACCCAAAAGAGTTTCTACAATAATGTATATAGGTCTTCAATTAGCTGGTTTATTAGCATATTTAAGCGAACCATTTATTCCCTTTACATCAAAAAGACTTTTAAAGATGCTAAACCTAAAAACATTAGATTGGAACAATATTAAAAGTGAAATAATATTGAAAGAAGGTCATGTTCTTAATAACCCCGAGTTATTATTTTCTAAAATTGAAGATTCACAAATAGAAGAACAACTAAAAAAACTTGGAGCAACAAAAAAGGATAATAGTAAAAAAACTATTCCATCTATAAAACCAACTGTAAGTTTCAAAAAATTTGATCAACTTGATGTAAAAGTAGGGGAAATATTAAAAGCAGAAAAAATATCAAAAACTAAAACTCTTTTAAAACTTACAGTAAATTTAGGAAATGATGTGATAAATATTGTATCAGGTATTGCAAATGATTATAGTCCAAAAAAAATAATTGGTAAAAAAGTAACTGTTTTAACTAATTTAAATCCAAGAAAAATAAAAGGCGTTGAAAGTCAAGGTATGATATTGATGAGTGAAGACAGTTCGGGAAAAACTGTTTTCATTAGCCCCGATAAGTCAAAAGTTTCAAATGGTTCTAAAATTCATTAATCAATGCCATGTTTGGCTTTTTAGATTAAGTGCTGCAATTACAATATCTTTTCTACTAACCTGACCAACTAATCTTTTATTATCAATCACAGGAAAACGACGTCTACTAGTCCTAGAAAAAAGTGATGCAGCATCAAATATACTTGTTGACACATTTATAGTTTCAACCTCTTTAGTCATAAAATGATAAACTGTTTTATCAAGAATGGGCATATTAAAATATCTGCTTTCTGATATTTCCTTCATACAATCACCTTCAGAAATAACACCCATTAGGTTTCCATGTTTATCAACAACTGGACCTCCTGACACCTTATATTTAATAAAAGCTTTCATTACTTCATGAATAGTTTGTTTAGGACGAAAAAGTATTAGACTTTTGGTCATAATATCTCCAACAAGAATGTTTTTGGCTACTTTTCTTGTAGATGAACTTCTAGGGCCCTGAAAACTTTTAATAGGCATATAGCTCTAAATTATTGATTAAAAGATAGTTATTTTTTAATCAATAAAAAATTCTTAGCATTTTGCAACAATTTAATACTAATTGTAATTGTTTAATTTTATAAAAAATGGATAAAATAGGTATTTTAGGTTGTGGTTGGCTGGGTCTTCCTTTAGCCAAAATTTTAATTAATGATGGTCATTTTGTCAAAGGCACATCTACATCTCTTGAAAAAGTATTAAAATTATCAAAGCTGGGGGTAAAATCATATCATTATTTAATAGATATAAAAAAAGTTGTTACTTCTCCATTTTTTAAATCTATTGATACTTTAGTGATTACAACACCTTTATTTTCAAGAGATAATAATTCCCTAGGTATAGATAAAGGTGTGGGTCAACTCATTAAAATAATTGAAGATGAATCAATCAAAAACGTAATTTATTTGAGTAGTATTAGTGTTTATGGCTCTAAAAATGGTCTTATAAAGGAATCGGATGAATGTAAACCTGAATCAAAGTCTGGAATTCAAATTTTAACTATAGAAAATCTATTAAATAAAGGTAAATTTAAAACAACACTTATTCGATTAGGCGGTCTGATTGGATCTGATCGCCACCCTATTTATTCTCTTAGTGGAAAAGAGTTTACTAAAGGGAATGAACTTATTAATCTTATCCACCAAGTTGATGCTCTAGGGATTATCTTAAAAGCAATAAAAAACTTTGATAATAATACCTTAATATTGAATGCAGTAACTCCATTTCATCCTTCAAAAAAGGACTATTACTTAAAGATTGCTAATCAAAAAAAAATACTGCCTCCAATATTTATAGAAGAAAAGAAAAACAAAAAGATTGTAAGTTCATCTAGGGTAATCGAAAAATTCAATTACATGTTTCAAGTTGATAAATTGTTACTAAATGAAGAATACCATTAGTTGTCATTACTGAAAAGATTAATTTCCTCATTAACAGATTGAATTCTTCTAATAAATGAGTTATAACTAGAATAAAGGCTTTGAAGACTCAAATTTAACTCCTCCCAGTTTTTGTTTTCTGAGTGATACCTACACTGCATTAGCATAGTCTGTACCACTTTCAACCTACTCCTTATATCAGGTAAATCAAGTTGTTTTGGAAATTTAGATTTTGATAACATTTTAGATTTCAATTCTAACTCCTCAACAAAAACAAGATTTCCCTCAGGGTTAAGCGTTACTAGGTTTTCAAAACCATCTATAAAAACACTAAACTCAGACCAATTAAACATGTTATTTCGAATTCTATATTGAACAGACAAAGAAACTAGTTTATCTGGTGGTGTAAAATTAAAACCTATTATCGAGTCTTTTAAATCTTGTTTAATCGATGATTTAATTGTTTTTTGACATGAATTCAAAAATAAAAAAATTAGAGCTATAAGTATTCCAAATCTATTCATTCTATTATTAATTAATAACTTAAACTTTATCAAAAGTAATGCAAAGAAAAAGATTTGAAGAAAATAAAGATCTTTAGAAAAGTTATTTTTTTTCAATTTATATTTTATAATCTATTATTTCGAATAGATTAATTGTTGTTCAAAAATAAAATCTCTTTCATCTTGTGGTTATAACTATCATATTTTTACTCTATTCTTATAACTTTTAATTAATTTAGTAGCAAAATTTATTTGAAATGAGTCCTAAATTTGTTGCCATTGTAGTTATAATAACAACTGTTATTGTCATGATTGGAATAATCATTGATATGAGAAAAAATAAAGTAAATGAAGATTCATAAAACTATAGATAAGTTTATTTATATTTTAATTACTGCAAATATTATAGCTATGATTGCGGAATCACATGTTTCTGTTCGTGCTATTTATTTTAAAGCATTTTATGTTTTTGAAGCTATATCTATAAGTATTTTTTCAATTGAATACATTTATCGTGTAATTTATGCCTATAAAAAATCGAAAATGAAAGGTGCAATAGGTTATATTACAAGTACTTTTGGAATAATTGATTTAATCTCTATAATTCCTTTTTTCCTTAGTCAATTTACAAAAATAGATGGAAGATTCCTCAGGATATTGAGGCTATTTAGACTTACTCGTATTTTTAAATTAGGGAGAGATTCAGCATCACTGAAGCTGTTTGTTAAAGCCTTAAGTGCTGTAAAAAGTGAATTAAAATTCACACTTTTTTTATCAGTTTTAACAATTTTATTTTCAGCTTCAGCAATATACTACCTAGAAAACACAGCTCAACCTGAAAAGTTTTCAAGCATATCAGAATCAATATGGTGGGCTACTGTTTCACTTGCTACAGTTGGGTATGGAGACGTATACCCTATAACTGTGGGAGGTAAAATATTTGCATCGATTATTTCTTTAGTTGGGATAGGAGTGGTTGCAATTCCAACAGGCGTGATAAGTGCCTCTTTTGTAGAAGAGATTATAAAAAATGGTGGAAGAAAAAAATAAAAAATACTTCTATAGTAAACTTAATTTAACTCTAATCAATTCTTTCTTTTAAAATACATTTAAGTAACTATGAAAGAAAAAGTTATAGTGATAGGATCTGGATTCTCTTCTATTTCAGCTGCCTGCTATTTAGCCCAAAAAGGATATCAAGTGAAAGTTTTCGAAAAAAACAATAGCCTAGGTGGCAGAGCAAGACAATTAAAGAGGAATGGCTTTACTTTTGACATGGGTCCCTCTTGGTATTGGATGCCAGATATTTTCGAAAGATTTTTTAATGATTTTAATAAAAAGCCTAGTGATTATTATAATCTAAAAAGACTAGACCCAGCTTATGAAGTTTATTTTGGAACCAATGATAAATTTATTGTTGGTGGTGATTTAGAAAAAATTTCTTTGGCTTTTGAAAGTGAAGAAAAAGGAAGTGGTAAAAAACTAAAAAAATTAATTAAGCAGGCTCAAATAAATTATGATATAGCTATAAAAAGATTAGTTTATAAACCTGGAAAGTCTCCCCTAGAATTAATAACATTAGAAACAATTACTAATTTAAATTTCTTTATAAGAAATATTCAACAAGATGTTTACAAAAACTTCAAAAATCCTAAATTAAGGCAGCTACTTCAATTCCCTGTTTTATTTTTAGGAGCTAAACCAAAAAACACTCCAGCATTTTACAATTTCATGAACTTTGCTGATTATGGGCTAGGCACATGGCATCCTGAAGGGGGTATGTACTCAATTATTAAAGGAATGCTTAGTTTAGCAAAATCTTTGGGTGTTGAGTTCTTTGTAGATTCTCCTATAAAAAAAATAATTGTTGAAAAAGGCAAAGCTAGTGGAGTAATAATTAATAGGATAAAACACATAGCTAATGCAATTCTTAGTGGTGCAGATTATCATCACACAGAAACTCTTTTAGATTTAAATTTAAGAACCTACAGTGAAAGGTATTGGAATAAAAAAACCTTTGCTCCTTCTTCACTACTTTTTTATATAGGTTTAAATAAAAAAATAGATAATATTGCTCACCATACTCTATTTTTTGATGTAGACTTTGATAAACATGCCTCAGAAATTTATGATAGTCCTAAATGGCCAGATGATCCTTTATTCTATGCTAATTTTCCATCTAAATCTGACTCTTCAATGGCTCCTCCAAATAAAGAAGCTTGTTTTATACTAATTCCTTTAGCTCCTGGTCTTGAAGATACTCCATGTTTAAGAAAAAAATATTTTGATCTAATAATAAAACGACTAGAAAAAAGAACTGGTCAGCTAATCAAAAGGCATATCTTATTTGAAGAATCATTTTGTATAAATGATTTTATTTTAGATTATAATTCCTATAAGGGCAATGCTTATGGAATGGCTAATACACTATTTCAAACTGCTTTTTTAAGACCTAAATTAGAAAGCAAAAAGGTGAAAGGTTTATACTTTTCAGGACAATTGACAGTTCCTGGACCAGGAGTTCCTCCAGCTTTAATATCAGGTAAAATAAGTGCTGGGTTAGTTGAAAAATATTTTAGAACACCCAATAGACAATAGTAATCTCATCATCTTTCTTTTGAATTTCTTTAGTAACAAGTTGAATACTAGACTCTACAACTTTTAGGTATTCTTCTATTTGCTCTGCCGTTTGCTGCCAAAGCTCAATTCTTTTAAAAAGATTGTATTTCACATATTGATCTTTCTGAATATATTCCCTATTATTTATCCAAAATTGAGGAGAATCAAAATCGATATACTCCAAATCAAAAACCCACTTACTATCAACACGATCATTAAATTTTTTAGTAAAAACCTCTTCCTCTTTATCAGTGTTAATTTTAAGATATTTGAGATCCATACCTTCATAAGTGCTATATACAGATTGTCCAATTTCAGAACCTAAAAAACGAAAA
Source organism: Flavobacteriaceae bacterium (assembly GCA_029243245.1). Taxonomy (GTDB): domain Bacteria; phylum Bacteroidota; class Bacteroidia; order Flavobacteriales; family Flavobacteriaceae; genus Marivariicella. Next base: position 16,116 of record JAQWSK010000008.1, read on the forward strand.
GTGCCGTCTAATTTAATAGCGTCATATACTACTCTTGGAGGGTTAAATGGGTCTCTATTAGTATACATTTTTAATGGAAAATCATATTCCTTCTTTTTAACATCTCCCCATATCCATATAAAAATATATTTATTATCAGTATCCCATGTGTCATATAAATCTTGATAAGATTCAATAATATAATTCATTTGTTCCTGTTTTTGAAGGGTATATACCTTAATGGAATCCATTTCAGCTTTAAGGTTATGTAAATTTTCAATGTTCCATTCACGATCTTCAAAATCATCTCCTTTTTGCTCAACCCCAAAAGAGACTAATACGCCGAAAAATACAATTAAAAATTCTACAAAGCCTTTTTTTGCACGATCAAAAAAATCTGTCAATGAGAAACGTTCTCCAACAGTTATTAATCTTAAAAACCAATTGAGTTTTTCTTTTTCAACTCCTGCAGACTTGGATGCATTTGCATATTCATCCTCTGAAAGAACTCCATCTTTATTGGTGTCTATTTTATCAAAATCCTTTTTTTTTGCCATAGTTATGAAATTCTATACTGCTATTATAAAAAATTATTCTGAATCATTTGCAATGAAAGGTATATTTTCATCAAATAAATTTTTTATTACGGTTATTAATTCATTTTCAAATTGATCAAAAGTATCTGCTATTAATAGATCTTTGTTTTTATTTTCCTTATCAGAAGAGATAATTACAGGGTAAAAATAATCTTTAGGTGTTTTAATTGGAATTATTCCTGTTTGTAACACTTGAAAAGAATTTTGTTTAAAGTAAATATATGAATAAAGTAGTAGCTGAAAAAGAGGGGAATAATCTAAATATTTTTTGTTCTCAAGCCTTTCAAAAGAAAAATTTGATAAAAATTTTAACTTATCAGTTTTTACTGAACCTGTTTTATAATCGACAATCCTTAATTGTCCATTCCATTCATCAATACGGTCTATAGTTCCAATTATTTTAATTGGAAAGGATAATCCTTTACAATCAAAATCATATTCTATTTTTTTCTCTAATGATATAATTTTCAAACTATTACCTTTCTCAACTAATAATTTTTCAGTCAATAAAAATTCATTGCATTGCTTTTTTAATTCTTCATAAATTAAATAGTTGTGTCCTTTTCGATTAGGGTTTCCTCCATAAATCAATATATACTTCTCGTTTAATAATGAGGGCAATCGACTAATCATAGTTTCATAATCACTAGCGATAATTTTTTTTAATAAAAATGGCTGATAAATTGCTTCCAATGTTTCATGAACAACATTTCCTTTATCTTTTGGTTCAATTACTGGAAATAATTCTTTATACTCTTTTATTTTTAAAACTCGCTGGCAATAAAATTCTAAAGGATTTATTATGAACTTTGTTAAGGCTGATGGGGAAAGGCCTTTTTTCACAATTGATCTTAATACTTCTATAACCTCTTCAGATTTATTAACCTTGAATATAGAATTATTAGAATTAAAGATTGTTTTTACTTTAACAAAGTTTATTTTATGATTAGGTTTTTTAAAATGTTCTAATTGATAAATGAATCTACTTTTTTCAGACCCCCCTAGGCCTTTTTCACTAGTACTAAATAATAAATAAACATTTTGAGCCCGTTGAATTAATCTATAAAACTGATAGGCATATTTAGCATCCTGTTCTAAAAAAGTTGGAAGTCCAAAATGTCTTTTTATATCAAATGGCAAAAAACTATCATTTGATTTTCCTTTTGGTAAAATTCCTTCGTTAACATTTGTTAAAAGGACAGAGTCAAAATCTATTAATCTTGTTTCAGGAAGACTCATTATTTGTAAATCAGAATTAGGATTACCGTAAAAACTTAACTTTTGTTCTTTAACAGAGTCTTTATAAATTGAAAAAAGAATTTTTAAAGGTGTGTTTTTAATTTGATTTGTATACTTTAAAAGTTTAAGGATAACTTTTTTAATTAGATTAAACTCTTTTAAAACAGAAGAGTCATTCTTAGCATCATCATTTTCTTTTTGAAGAAAGTTTATTAAAGTATCCAATTTTTTTAATAAATCTGAAAATGAATTTACAGGTCTAAATAAAATATATTGAAATGAATTTTTATTAGAATATAATTTTTGATATGGAAAGAAAGTGACATTTGATTTTTCTAGATCCTTAATTGAATTATTTAAATTTATCTTTTCTTTATTAAGTTGATTTTTAACAATAGTATCATTTAATATTGATAAAACGTCCTCATAAAAATAATTTCCCTCATTAGCCTTTATGTGCATTTCAAAAATCATATCTAAAATGCTTACTGATGGTGAATTAAGTATTGATAAACCCATTGTTACATTCCAAGAATCTATTTCCGAATTGATTCCAGAAAGAACAGGTAAAAGAATTCTGTCATCTCCTAAGACTATTCCTTTATTAGTTATATTATGATTTAATTTCCACTGATTTATTATTTGCCCAACATATTTTGCTTGACTAATTTTATTAGATGTTTCAATAATGTTAAATGTTTTATCTTTTTTAAAATTAGATGAAAATCCTTCAGGTTTTTTACTTCTAAGACATTTCCAGTCCTTATAATATGATCGAATAAACTTACCTGCTGGATGTTTTATGTCTTCATAAAACTCATGGTCAAGATCCCAAAAAATCTTAGCTTTTTTATGAGAAATAAATTCTTGAATAATGGTACTTTCTGCCTTATTTAGCATATTAAACCCAATGAAATAATGAATTTTGTCATTTTCGGACATATACAATTCCAAATTATTAACAGCTTGTCTAAATTGCATACCTATTGTGCCTACTCCATCTTTTAGCAAACTTCTAGTTAAAGAAGAATAAAGCAATGGAATATTCTTCCAAAACTCAAAAGTGTTTTTAGTTGAAGAATCTGATTTATCTAATTGAGCCCATTGTTTAATTTCTTGTGCAGATATCATGCTTGAAAACAGAGCACTAGTATCAACTAAATAACTGTCAATTAAGTTAAAGTCATTAATCAAAATTAAAGCCCACCCCATAAACTCATCAAATTGTTGTTGCTCATTTTTTGGAATGGTTTTACAGTATATCAAATACAATTCAAATATAACATATGTGTTTTCGATTTTATTAAGTTCGGATAATTCATCTATAAACTCAGAAATACTAATAATTTCAGGAGAAATTACTGGTTTTTTTATTTTTTGAACTAGTTTATTTCTTAGAAACAATGAAGCTCTATTGCTTGGTGAAATAATTTTAATGTGATCAAAACTATGATCTTCATTAATGATTTCGTCTGCTATAAAATCTAAAAAATTAGCCATTTTAGGTTATAATAGTGTTTTTATAATTACTAATTTTTTTAACTTGAATTCTTTCTTGTATATAAACAAGTAAAGGCTCTATTGGAAGGTCTGTTATTGCTTCTAAATGTTTAGAATAACTAACAATTTGAATTTTATCATCTGTATTTGGACTTCCAGTTTTATAATCAATCACATAACAATTTATTTTTGTTATCACTATTCTATCAGGCCTAATTATTCCCTCATTTGGTAATAATATTTCTTTTTCTTTGTATACAATGTTTCCTGATTTAAATATTGCTTTTAAGTCTTTATGATTTACAATTTTTTGTAATAATTCATTATAATAGAGTTTATCTTTAATATTTAATAAACCTTCTCGAATAGAAGAATCAATTGCCCAACTAATATCTGATTCAAATTTAATTTTTGATAATAATCTGTGAATTAAAATACCTTTTAAACGCTTAACATTAACTTCTAGGGAAGTTTCAGGCTTAAAATGTTTTTTCCAATTAAAATTAATTCTCGGATCAAGCAAATTATTTTTAAAATCTTTTTCTTTTATATTTCTATATTGCCCCTTCTTTGAACCATATACGAATGGATTGATTAAAGTTGGGGTTGAACCTTGATTTATAACATAATCATTAAATAATTGCGCATAATTTTTATAATTTTTAGCCTTTTCTAATAAAGTTGTTATTACTACAATTTTATTAGAAGCTCTTGTGAGGGCAACATATAATATATTAAAGGCGTCTAATTCATTTTGAATTTTGTCATTATCTGAAATTTTTTTACCATAATTTCCATAATTTTCTAATCTTGAAGAAAAATTAATTCTACCGTAGTCGATCTTTGACTCTTTAAATTCAATTGGATACCATGTCTGTCTTTTAATTCTTGGATCTGGCTGGAAATCTGAATAAAGAAATGGTAATATAACTAGAGGGAATTCTAAACCTTTAGCTACATGAATAGTCATAATTCTTACAGCTTGATTATCGTCTGGTAAAGGAATGGTAAGTTTTTCTGAGTCTCTTTCCCATTCTTTTATAAAATTATATATTGTACTTTTTGATTGATTGGAAAAATCATAACAATAATCTAAAAAGAATTCAAGATATGTATCAAAATGATTTAGCAATCCTAAACTCGAGATAAGAGATTCAATTAATTCATAAAAGTTTAAGTTTTGTATTGATCTAGGATCAAATGAATATCCAAATTTTATTTCTAAAAATCTTGTGAAATCATTCAAAGACCCTTCTAAAGATTCCTTAAAAATCTTATGAGATATTTGATTTTGATTGTTTTTTTCTATTAAAAATCTACAAATATTAATTCTTTCAATTGAATTTTCAGGTTTAAGGTTTAATCTTAACACTGAAAGTAAAAGTTTTATTGAAGATGACTTTTTAAGCAAAAGTGATTCTATTGAGACAACTGGAATTTCAGTATTTGAAATTGATTCAAAAATAGATATTGCTTGTGTTTTCTTTCGAACTAAAATCGCCATAGAACCCCATGAAAAGCCTTGTTTTTTTGCCTCTAGTATTGCTTCTATAGTTTTTTGGACATGAACTGAATCCATCTTGTTTTCAGTAAAATGAATTTCTATTTTTCCTCCAGGAGAATTATTGTTTTTTTGATAAAAAGAATCTTCATAAAAAGAACGATAATTCAAATCAGTAAGTGATTCTAAAGCACCTTTAAAAAAGGTGTTATTAAACTCAACTATATTATCAAGACTTCGAAAATTAATAGGTAATGACTGAGTATTAATTGTTGTTTGATCAAATTTTTTATTGCTCAAAAGATCTAAAAACATATGAACATTTCCTCCTCTCCACCTATAAATTGCCTGTTTTGGATCTCCTACTAAAAATACTGATCCTGATTTACCATTTAAATCTTCACTCTCCAATGCATGTTTAAGGAGTGGTTTTAAATTAGCCCATTGAAGTTTTGAAGTATCTTGAAATTCATCAATAAAAAAATGTCTGTACTTTTCACCTATACGCTCATAAATAAATGGCGCATCGTAGTCTTGAATGACTTCAGATATCTTTTCATTAAACTGTCCAATTAGCATTTTTTTTTCTTCTATTTGATACTTGTTAAGCGTCTTCTCCATCTCAGCCATTAGAGATAAGGGTGTCCATTGCTTATTTAATTCCTCTATTAAATTAAATTTTAAAACAGATTCTTTGGCCTTAAGAAAATATTGATATATTTCTGGAATCATATTATTTGCAATCATTATTAACTCTTCCGAGTTGTTTGTTTTTTTAACAATTCGAGTGCCTTGTGAAAGATTTTTTTCTAGAGAATTTGAAAAAATTCTTTCAAATTTATTTTCAACTATTAAAGAAAAATGTTTAGTGACTGATCCTCGATAAAAAATTGATTCATCCAAACCATTTAATGCTAACTTGTCTAATATTTCTCTTGCATTCACCTTTGCCTTCAGGGCTTCTTTAAATTTAATTTTATTTAATATTTTTTGAGTTTCTTTAAAATCGTGCAATGAATTATTTTTTAACTTTTTAAGAAACTCTCTATCATTTTCATTCAAAATAAGTCTTGCTATTTGAAGCAAACGATCGTTTATAGACTCTTTGTCATTATTATCAATTTTATAATAAACAAAGTCAACTAATGATTTTGTTATTTCTTTTTCAACACCAACCTGATCAATGATTATTTGAATTAACTCTTTCAAAATTTCATCTTGCTCAACTACTACTTCAAATGATTTTGGTAATTTAAAGTCTAATGCGAATGCTCTAATAATTCGATGGGTAAAAGTATCAAGTGTCAGAATATCAAAACCTGCATAATCATATAGTATGTTTTTTAAAATTCTTTCTGATTTTTTTTGGATCTCTAATTCTTCAATGTTTATTTTTTTCGAAATTTCAAACCTCATTTCCAATTGATCTTTTTTAACAAAATCAGATAAAGTTTCAATTACCCTGCTTTTCATTTCATTCACAGCTTTATTTGTAAAAGTTAAAGCTAAGAGACTTCTAAAATGATCATCATTTGAATTTGAAAGTAACTCTCGAATATATTCAAAAACAAGAGAGTATGTTTTTCCTGATCCAGCAGAGGCATTTATTAAATTAAAGGAGGGTTTTCCCATCATTATCAAATAACATATAAATGTAAGAGTTTCTTTATGTCAAAAAAATGCAAATAAGAAAAAGAAATTATATTTTTGTATAAAATTAAAAAACTATTAACATGGCATTTTCTCTACCTACTTTACCATATTCAAATGATGCATTAGAACCTCACATTGATAAAAATACAATGGAAATTCATCATGGAAAACATCATAACGGTTATACTACAAACTTAAATGCATCAGTCGCAAACAGTGATTTAGAGGATAAATCTATTGAAGAAATACTTAAAAATATTGATATGAATAATGCTGCTCTAAGAAATAATGGAGGAGGATATTTTAACCACTGTTTATTTTGGGAAAGCATGAGCCCAAATGGAGGAGGTTTACCTACAGGTAAATTATTAGATGCTATTAGTTCCTGTTTTGGTTCATTTGATTCATTCAAAGCTTCATTTTCCAAAGCAGCAGCAACTCGATTTGGATCTGGATGGGCTTGGTTATGTGTTCATCCTGGTGGAAAAGTTGAGGTTTGCTCTTCTCCAAATCAAGATAACCCTCTAATGCCAGGGATTGGATGTGGAGGTTATCCTATTTTAGGATTAGATGTTTGGGAACATGCATACTATCTCAATTACCAAAATAGAAGGCCAGACTATATTAGTGGGTTTTTTAATATAATAAATTGGGATAATGTTTCTAGGTTATATAATTTAAATTTATAATTTTAAATTGATCCATGAATAAACTAATATGCTCTTGTTGACTTTCCCTCATAGAAGTTTATAAAAGCTTTATTTACAACCTTATTTCCTCCTGGAGTAGGATAGTCTCCAGAAAAGTACCAATCTCCCAAATGAGAAGGACAAGATGAGTGTAAATTTTCTATTGATTGGTATATAATTTTAAGTTCAGAGTTCAAACCGCTAAAAGAAAGTAATTCTGCTATTTTGTTAGATATTTGATCTGTACTAAAAGGCTTATATAACTCTTTTACAAAGTTTTGATTCTCTTCAGTATTAGTTGATATTGCTTGTTTGCATTTTTTATATATTGATTTTAAAACACTTGCTTTTGTCCCCTTATCCTCATGTAGAGCAAGTGCAGCATTAAAAGCAATAAAGTCCCCTAACTTAGCCATATCAATACCATAACAATCTGGATAACGAATTTGTGGAGCACTTGAAACAATAATTATTTTTTTTGGTCCAAGACGGCCCAACATTCTAAGAATACTTTTTTCTAAAGTTGTTCCTCTAACTATACTATCGTCTATAATCACAAGATTGTCAGATGGTTTAATGACTCCGTAAGTAATATCATATACATGAGCAACAAGATCATCCCTGCTTGAATCTTCAGTTATAAAAGTTCTTAATTTTGCGTCTTTTATAGCAATTTTTTCAATTCTAGGTTTTAGTGAGACAAGTGATTTTAAATAATCTATATCTCTATTTGAATCTTCTGAAATTGCATTTATAAGTTTATTTTTTATGTGTTCTTGAGCTGCATCTATCATTCCATAAAAAGATGTTTCAGCTGTATTAGGAATAAATGAAAAAACAGTGTTTTCTAGATCGAAATCTATATTTTTTAAAACCTCTGGGAAAATTTTACTGCCCAGGGATTTTCGTTCTTTATATATTTCAGCATCACTTCCCCTAGAAAAATAAATTCTTTCAAATGAACATGCCCTTTTAGGTAATTCATCTAATATTTTTATAATTTTTGAATCTTCACCCTTTTTGGTAATTATTGCATGCCCTGGTTCAAGCTCCTTGACTTTATGAAATGGAACATTGAATACGGTTTGAATTACTGGTCTTTCAGATGCAACTGTGACAATTTCATCATCTTCATAGAAGTACGTGGGTCTTATACCTGCTGGATCTCTTAAAACAAATGTGTCACCATGCCCTAACATTCCAGCTATGGCATAACCTCCATCCCAGTTTTTTGAAGCTTTTGATAGTACTTTTGACATATCTAATCTAGATGCTATTAGAGGAGTAGCCTCAGCCTTAGTGTACCCTTCTTTTTTTAATTTTTTATATATTTTAGCCACAGCAGCATCTAAAAAATGTCCTATGTTTTCCATCATAGTTATAGTATCAGACTTATCCTTTGGATGTTGTCCAAGATCAACCAGGTTATTAAATAATTCGGAAACATTAGTCATGTTAAAATTCCCTGCTATGATTAAGTTTCTATGCCTCCAATTATTTTGTCTTAATAGTGGCTGAACACTTTCAATTGTGTTTTTTCCAAAAGTTCCGTATCTAACATGTCCAAGCATAATTTCGCCAACATACGGAACCTCTGATTTTAAATCTTGTGGACGATTCACTAGATCAGGTTTTGATTCCAAGTCCAAATTAATTCGCTTATTGATTTTATTAAAAACATCCTGAATAGGTTCATTTTTATTTGATCTAATACGACTTATATATCTTTGTCCTGAAGGAAGGTCTAGTTTGATGCTTGCAAAGCCAGCTCCATCCTGTCCTCTATTATGCTGTTTCTCCATCATCAAGTACATTTTATTTATTCCGTATAAAGCAGTCCCATATTTTTCTTTAAAATAACTTAAAGGCTTTTTTAAGTGAATTAAAGCAATTCCACATTCATGTTTAATAGCATCGCTCATAATTCAGCAGTATTTAATAATTCCGTTTTAAATTTTGTTAATTTTGTAAAGATTTTTAAACGTTTTTTTAGTTTAGATTCATTTACTAATTGTAAATTTTCAGTTCCAAATTTTTCGACCGTAAAAGACGCTAATGCAGAAGCATAAATTAAAGCTAATTTCATGCTTTCAAATGAAATGTCATTTGCTTGTGTAAGATATCCCGCAAAGCCTCCAGCAAAACTATCTCCTGCTCCTGTTGGATCTTGAACCTCTTTTAATGGAAATGCAGGTACAAAAAAATACTTTTCATTATGAAATAACATTGCTCCATTTTCTCCTTTTTTAATAATAATATATTTAGGTCCTAATTTTTTTATTTTCTCTGCAGCTTTCCAAATAGAATTTTCTTGCGTTAGTTGAGAAGCTTCCTCATCATTTATACAAATCACATCAATCTTACTAATTACTTCATCCAAAATTGAACGAAAGTTATCCATCCAAAAGTTCATTGTGTCAAGTATAATTAATTCAGGTCTATTATTCATTTGGTTTAATGCAGATAATTGAACTGAGGGATGAAGATTACCTAAAAGCAGTATCTTAGGTTTTTTCCAATTATTAGGTACTTTTGGTACAAAATTTTCTAAAACATTTAATTGAGTGTCTAAAGTATCTCTTATGTTTAAATCATCATGATATTTTCCACTCCAAAAAAATGTTTTTTCTCCATTTATAATCTCAACTCCAGAAATATCTACTTTTCTATTAGTCAACAATTTTAGATCTTCAGATTTAAAATCTTCACCAATCACAGATACAATACCAACGTTTGTTTTAAAATTTGAAGAAGCAAAAGCTATATATGTTGCTGCTCCACCTAAAATATTTTCAACTTTGCCAAATGGAGTCTCTATATTATCATAGGCCATTGTTCCTACAACTAATAATTTGTTGATCATTAAGCAAAAATAGAAAACTTACTTCAGTTCATAACGAACTTTATTTATCATTTTATAATTTTTCATAAAATTTATCTTCATCTAATTTATTTCCTAAAGCGGCTTTTACAGCCAAAGAATCACATTTTTCATTTTGCGGATGATTGCTATGACCTTTAATCCATTGGAATTTAACGTTATGATCTCTGTATATTTTAAGAAATCTTTTCCATAAATCTGCATTTTTTTTATCCTTAAAATTTTTTTTCTCCCATTTGATTAACCACTTTTTAATAACAGCATCAATTACATATTTTGAATCGGAATATATTGTAACGTCTAAAGGTTTAATTTTCAAAGACTCTAAACCAATAATCACTGCTAACAATTCCATTCTATTATTTGTAGTTTTTTTAAATCCACCGGAAAGTTCTTTTTTATAATCCTTAGACTCTAAAATAACTCCATATCCTCCTGGACCTGGATTGCCCCTAGAAGATCCATCAGTATATATTTGTATTTTTTTCATTCAATTTTAAATAAGTATTCTTTAATAACTCTAGGAAAATGTTCTTTTTCAAGAATTTGAACTCTACGGGCAATACTTTCAGGCGTATCTTCAATCAAAACATTTATTTCAGCTTGAAAAATTATATTTCCTTCATCATATTCTTTATTTACTATATGTATCGATATTCCTGTTTTTTTTACTTTGCTATTTATGACAGCTTCATGAACATTAGATCCATACATTCCTTTTCCTCCAAAACTTGGAAGTAATGATGGATGAATATTAATTATTTTATTAGGGTATTTATTAATCCACAATTCTGGAATTTTCCAAAGAAAGCCAGCTAATATTATTAAATCTGGATGATATAACTCAATAATGTTAACAAATTTATTGTTAAAATATGATTTAGTAAAAACTAAAGTTTCAATATTGAATGGCTCAACTCTTTCAAAAACATACGCGTTTTTATTATTACCCGCCACTAGAACAACCTCAATATTAGGTGTGTTTTTAAAGTATTTTATAATATTTTCAACGTTTGATCCATCGCCAGAGGCTAAAAGTATAAGTTTTTTTGTTATTGTTTTCATAAAATGATATACTTTAAATTATTCTAATAAATAGATTAAAAATTTTCTTCACTTTTATCACAAAATAAACAAACATTATATTTTATTAACGAAAACTTAGTATTCAATTAAAGTTTTTTATTTTTGCTACAACAAATTTAAAATAATAAATTATGTCTGACATTTCTTCTAGAGTTAAAGCAATAATAGTTGACAAATTAGGTGTTGATGAAAACGAGGTTGTTATTGAAGCAAACTTCACAAATGATTTAGGGGCTGACTCCCTTGACACGGTTGAACTCATAATGGAGTTTGAAAAGGAATTTAATATTCAAATTCCTGATGATCAAGCCGAAAATATTGCAACAGTAGGTCAAGCAATTCAATTTATTGAACAGGCACAATAATTCTAGTGTAATGAAACCAAGACGTGTAGTGATTACTGGAATGGGTGCACTTACTCCAATTGGTAATACGCTTTCTGATTACTGGAATGGCTTAATAAATGGTAAGAGTGGAGCTGCTCCAATAACCTATTTTGACACTTCAAAATTTAAAACACAGTTTGCTTGTGAGTTAAAGGGCTTTAATCCTCTTGATCATTTTGACAGGAAAGATCTTCGAAAATATGACAGGTTTACTCAATATGCTTTAGTAGCAACGGATGAGGCAGTAATTAATTCAGGAATAGATCTAGAAAAAGAAAATAAAGACCAAATTGGTGTTATTTGGGGGTCTGGAATAGGTGGACTTGAAACGTTTCAAAATGAAGTAATTGAATTTCAAAAAGGAGATGGCACTCCTAGGTTTAACCCATTCTTTATTCCAAAATTCATTCCAGATATTGCTTCAGGAATGATTTCAATTAAATATGGCTTTACTGGGCCTAATTTTGCAACAGTTTCAGCATGTGCTTCCTCATCTAACGCTATAATTGATGCTCTTAATTATATTCGATTAGGTTATGCAGATATTATGATAGCAGGAGGGTCAGAGGCTGGTGTAACAATTGCAGGAATTGGAGGGTTCAATGCCCTACATGCTCTTTCAAAAAGAAATGATGATCCTTCTAAAGCTTCACGTCCTTTTGACAGAGATAGAGATGGTTTTGTTCTGGGTGAAGGAGCTGGATCATTAGTTCTTGAAGAATACGAACATGCAATAGCTCGAGGGGCAAATATTTATGCTGAATTATCTGGTGGTGGGCTTTCTGCTGATGCACATCATATAACTGCTCCCCATCCAGAAGGACGAGGAGCAATAAAAGTAATGAGAAATTGTCTCAAAGATTCAAATACTAATACACAAGATGTTGATTTAATCAATGTTCATGGTACATCTACACCTCTAGGAGATATTGCTGAAGTAAAAGCCGTTAAAGATGTTTTTGGTGAACATGCTTATGGTATTAATATTAATTCAACGAAATCCATGACAGGTCATCTTTTAGGAGCTGCAGGGGGTGTTGAAGCTATTGCTTGCATTATGTCAATAAAAGAAAATATTGTCCCTCCAACAATTAACCATGAGAATAATGATGAAAATATTGATTCAAAACTGAATTTCACTTTTGGAAAAGCTCAAAAACGTGAAGTAAATGTTGCTATGTCAAATACATTTGGTTTTGGTGGCCATAATGCCTGCATTTTGTTTAAGAAATTCAACTTATAATAAGTGATCAATCTGGGTCAAATTTTCAATAAAAACAAAGATCCTAATCATATTTTTGCTTCCCGTCTAAAAGATATAATAGGGTTTACGCCAAAAAATGTTTTAATTTTTAAAAAAGCTTTTACACACAAATCGAAAAATATTCGAGATAAAGATGGATCATTAATTAATTACGAAAGACTTGAATTTCTTGGAGATTCTATTTTAGGAGGTATTGTCTCTGCACATTTATTCTTCAATTATCCAAATTTTCATGAGGGCGATTTAACAAAACTTCGTTCTAAAATTGTAAGCCGGGAGAGTTTAAATAAAATAGGCTACTCCCTTAAATTATATGAATTAATTGACAGTAGCTATAGAATTGAAAGACCCAATGACAATATTCATGGGAATCTTTTAGAGTCTCTAATTGGTGCAATATATGTAGATAAGGGATTTGAAATATGTAAAAAGTTTATTTTAAATAAAATAATTAACTATTTTATAAATTTGGAGACCATAAACTCATCCATAATTAGCTATAAAGGAACTTTAATTGAATGGGCACAAAAAAACAAATGTAAAATTCTTTTTAAAACATCAAAGGACAATGGTCTAAATCCTAAAATTAATTTTTCTTCTATTCTTTTTTTAGACAACAAGCAGGTAGCTAAAGCTGGTGAGGTCTCAAAGAAAAAGGCAGAAGAAAAGGTTGCAAAAAGAGCATATAATGCTTTAAAGTTTAAATTTAATAATGAGTAAAAAATACTTTCTTTTAGATAAAATAGTTGAGCAGTTTGATTTAATTTCAATACATACTAGTTTAGATGATTTCTCGCTAGCGTACGTTTTAAACAAAAATTTAGGAGCTAGTTTTAAAAGAGTTAAAGAAAATTTGAATTGCAACAACTCAACCTTTGAAATTTTTCTTTGGGAAAATATTAAAGATGGGGTTAATTGTAGTTTAATTTCAAATAAAAATATAATTGAGTCAGAAATTAAAATTGAATCCCATTCATTATTTAATCTTTCAGAAACAAAAAAAGTATCTTTGATTAATTCTTTATCTGATGTTGATTATTTTATAAAGATTAAACAAGGAGTAGATTTAAATCATCTAATGAAAGTTTTAAATAAATTACCTCAGGTAATTTTGACTTATATTGTGGAAACCGAAGAATTGAAATCAAAATTCAACTTAATATTTGATTAATGTTAAATTCAAAAAAAACTAAAATAATTGCAACACTTGGTCCTGCATCAAATTCAGTTGATATAATGAGAAAAATGATATTAGAAGGCGTTGACGTGTTTAGGATTAATTTTTCTCATGCAGATTATAACGATGTCTCTGAGAGAATATCCAAGATTAGGAAACTGAGTGAGAAATTCAAAACCCCCATTACAATTCTAGCAGATCTTCAAGGGCCAAAACTTAGAATAGGTGTAATTGAAGAAAATTCAAAAGTAAAAGAAGGAGGTCTAATTACTTTCTCTAGTTCCAAGCCTTTTATTGGAAACTCTAAAGAAGCTTATATGTCCTATAGTAAGTTTGCCTCCGATGTTAGTGTTGGAGAAACTATTTTATTAGATGATGGAAAATTGATTCTTGAAATAGTAAGCACAAATAACCATGATAAAGTAACTGCTAAAGTAATTCAAGGAGGTACATTAAGCTCTAATAAAGGTGTTAATCTTCCAAATACTAAAATTTCCCTTCCTGCTCTTACAAAAAAAGATATTGAAGATGCCATTTTTGCCATAAAGCAAAATGTAGATTGGATAGCTCTTTCCTTTGTAAGAAAAAAAGATGACTTAATTGAGCTTAAAAAATTAATAAATAAGCATTCTGATCACAAAATTCCTATTATTTCTAAAATTGAAAAGCCAGAGGCAATAAAAAATATTTCTCAAATAATCAATAATAGTGATGGGTTAATGGTTGCAAGAGGTGATTTAGGAATTGAAATTCCCGCCGCTGAAGTACCTTTAATTCAAAAACAACTAGTATTAAAAGCTAAAAAAGCAAGGATTCCAATTATAATTGCCACTCAAATGATGGAAACTATGATAAATAGCAGAACAGCTACTAGGGCAGAAGTTAATGATGTAGCTAACTCCGTAATGGATGGAGCAGATGCTGTAATGCTTTCAGCTGAAACTTCAATAGGAAAGTATCCAGTTGAAGTAATTAAATCAATGTCTTCAATTCTTAAGAGTGTTGAAGGGTCAAATCTTATTAAAGTTCCAAACCTTCCACCAAATATTAAAACAATAAGATATATAACTAAGTCTATTTGCTACCATGCGTCAATTATGGCTAATGAAATAGAAGCTAAAGCAATTTGCACTCTAACAAATAGTGGATATACAGCATTTCAGATTTCTGCATGGAGACCTATGTCTCATATTTTAGTTTTCACTTCCAACAAAAATATTTTAAGTCAATTAAATTTACTTTGGGGAGTAAAATCTTTTTATTATGATGCATATGAAAGCACCGATACAACAGTTGAACAAATCAATAATATTGCTAAAGAGTTCAAATATGTTTCCAAAGGTGATTTGATTATAAATTTGACTGCTATGCCTGCAAAAGATAGGGGAATGGTTAATACACTTAGAGTTTCTGAAATATAACTTATTTAATAAATCATGCCAATTGAGATTGAGCGAAAATTTTTAGTTAAAAATCTTAATTTTATTAGAGACAGCTCCAATAAAAAATCCATTGAGCAAGGTTATTTATCAAAAGATCCTAATAGAACTGTTAGAGTAAGGATTGAAGATGAAAAAGCATTTATAACAATTAAGGGTAAAAGTTTTAATAATGGAACTAGTCGAATAGAAGTTGAAAATAAAATATCTTTAAAAGATGCTAGAGAATTAATGAGTCTCTGCCTTTCAAGTCCAATTAAAAAAATTCGATACTTAATAAGTATAAATAATTTTATTTTTGAAGTTGATGTGTTTCAAAATAATAATAATAAAGGGTTAATAATTGCTGAGATTGAACTTGATTCAGAAAATTCAAAATTCCCTAAACCAGACTGGTTAGGTGAAGAAGTTACTGGTCAAATAAAATTTTACAACTCTCAATTATAAAATTTTATTTATCGGCATATATTTTCACTATTTTATTCCCTTGTGAATCCATATGGGCTCTATACATGCCTGAAGTATTCATTTCCATGGCAACATTTCCTTTATTATCAAGAGCAATTACACCTCCATTCCCTCCTAATTTTGCAACTTTCTCATGAATTACAATTCGAGCAGCTTCTTTAATAGACAAATCTTTATATTCCATTAATGCAGAAATATCATAAGCTACAACAGAACGAATAAAAAACTCTCCCCAACCTGTAGCTGATACTCCACAAGTTTTATTGTTTGCATATGTTCCTGCTCCAATAATCGGAGCATCTCCAATACGATTCCATTTTTTATTTGTCATTCCACCAGTTGATGTGCCTGAAGATATATTCCCATGCATGTCGAGAGCAACAGATCCTACTGTACCATATTTTTGATTATTTAGAAATTCATTATCTGTAATAAATGCTGAAACTTCATTTTCTTTGACTTTGTTTAATGATCTTAATCTACGTTCAGTTATAAAATAACTATTTGTTTTTAATTCTAATTCTTGACTTCGGGCAAAATCATCGGCTCCCTTCCCTGATATCATAACATGTGGTGAATTTTCCATAACTGCTATTGCCGCAGAAATAGGATTTTTTATTTTTGATGCTCCAGATATTGCACCAGCATCAAGAGTTAATCCACTCATGAATGATGCGTCCAGCTCAACATTTCCATCCGAATTTAAAACAGCTCCTTTCCCTGCATTAAAAAGTGGAGAATTCTCCATTACATTAATTGTTTTTTCAACAGCTTCTTGACTTGATCCACCTTTTTCTAAAATTTTATATCCAACTTCAATAGCTTCTTCGAGCTTGTTGATATATTTTGTTTCTAATTCCTTGGTCATATTTTTTTTTAAAATAGTACCAGCTCCACCATGAATAACTATAGAAAATAGAGAGGCCTTCTTCTCTATTTCTTTTTTAGGTGATTGACAAGAAAAAGTTACTAATAAAGTAATTGATAGTATATATCGCATATGAGCTTTTTATTTAATACTATTGATTTCTCAAACATAATAAATTTTCTTTTAATGTGAACTTTTTTTAAATAGTACTACCTTTAAAAATTATTAAAACAATCATTTATAATGAACAAACAAACTGTAAAACTTTTAACTTCTTTAGGTATTGAAAACAAACAATTAGGTTGCAGTACAGGAAGCAAATGGATGGGGTCTGGAGAAATACTTTATACTAACTCTCCTGTTGATGGATCATCACTTGTTAGAGTAACAACTGCTAGCGTTGAAGACTTTGAAAAAATAATTGAAAGTGCAGAAAAAGCATTTCAAATTTTTAAAAAAATTCCAGCTCCAAAACGCGGTGATTTAGTTAGACAATTTGGAGATGCTTTAAGAAATCAGAAAGAAAATTTAGCAAAGTTAGTTTCATACGAAATGGGAAAATCGTACCAAGAAGGTTTAGGTGAGGTTCAAGAAATGATTGATATCTGTGACTTTGCCGTTGGTTTATCAAGGCAATTAAATGGACTTACTATGCACTCTGAAAGACCCTTGCATAGAATGTATGAGCAATACCATCCTATTGGAATAGTTGGTATCATTTCAGCTTTTAATTTTCCTGTTGCAGTGTGGAGCTGGAACGTTGCTCTAGCATGGATATGTGGAGATGTCTGTCTTTGGAAACCTAGTGAAAAAACACCTCTTTGCAGTATTGCCTGTCAAAAAATTATTGAAAAAGTATTAAAAGACAATAATATGCCTGAAGGAATTTCATGCATAGTTAATGGTGGTGCTGAAGTTGGCAGGTGGCTGTCAGAAGATAAAAGAATTCCTCTTATTTCTGCAACGGGATCAACAAATATGGGCAAAAAAGTATCTGAAACAGTAGGTAAACGCTTAGGTAAAACACTCTTAGAGTTAGGTGGTAATAATGCTATTATAATAACACCTAATGCAGATATTAAAATGACTATTATTGGAAGTGTTTTTGGAGCTGTTGGTACTTGTGGACAAAGATGTACTTCTACTCGTCGTTTAATTGTTCACGAAGAAATCTATTCCAAAGTGCTAGAAGCTCTTAAGCAAGCATATAATCAGCTTAGAATTGGAAATCCATTGGACACAAATAATCATATTGGCCCCCTTATTGATAAACAATCTGTAAGTCAATACCTTGATGCTATTGAGATGGCAGATAAACAAGGTGCAAAATGGTTAGTTAAAGGAAAGGCTTTGTCTGGAAAAGGATATGAAAGTGGTTGCTACGTTTCTCCGTCTATAGCCCAAATAAATGCTGATGCTGATATAGTTCAAACTGAAACATTTGCACCACTTCTTTATGTCATAAAATATTCAGGTGATGTTCAAAATGCAATAAATATTCAAAACAACGTTAGTCAAGGTTTGTCTTCTGCTATCATGACTCAAAACCTTCAAGAAGCGGAAACTTTTCTATCTCATTGGGGAAGTGATTGTGGAATAGCAAATGTAAATATCGGTACGTCAGGAGCTGAAATTGGAGGTGCTTTTGGAGGTGAAAAGGATACAGGAGGAGGTCGGGAAAGTGGTTCGGATGCATGGAAAGTTTATATGAGAAGACAAACAAACACAATAAATTATTCATCAGAACTTCCTTTAGCTCAAGGAATTAAATTTGACATATAATCTAGTCAATTAAAAATGTATTCAATAATTGAAAACATATTTTCTTTATCTAGAAATTTTGTGTTAATCATTTTAATTTTCATATGTATTAATTCTTTGATAGGTTATTTATCAAAAAAAAAATTTAGTGCGCTAAATTTAAGATATAACACCTTTGGATTAGTAATTTCAGTAATTCAATTAATTATTGGGATCATGTTTTATTGCACTATTAATTGGTTAAATGAATACTGTCATGATAATTTGAATTTTATAAAAAAAAGTGACTATAAATTATTGACAATATCGGATCTCCTAATTAATTTGACTTCCGTTTTCTTAATTTTTATGGGCTGGTCTATTCATATCAGGCAATTTAATAGTAGAAAAAAGTTTATCAGAATATTGATTTTTTATGGTCTAGGATTTATACTTTTAATTAGAACTGTTTAAACAAATCAAATTGAGTAAAAGAATTATGATTAAAAATTCTGAAAATAAATTCAAAATATTACGTCTTCAAAAAAAATGGAAAGTTGCAGTTTTAGGAAGTGGTAGTTGGGCTACTGCGCTTGTAAAAATTTTAACAGAAAACAAAAGAAACGTTGGTTGGTATATTAGAAATGATGATGATGCCTTGAAAATAATGAAAGGTGGTGTTAACCCAAAGTATCTTAATTCTTTGAAACTCAAGACAAAAAGACTAAATATCAATTGTGAAATTAACAAAATAGTTAAAGAAGCTGATGTTATTTTGGTTGCTATTCCTTCAATATATGCTTTTAAAGAACTTAATAAGATAAACATAGATGTTAGTAAAAAAATATTTGTTTCTGCTGTAAAAGGTGTTCTTCCAGAAAAAATGCAAATTTTAGGAGATTTTTTTCATCATCATTTTCAAATCTCATATGATCAAATAGGAGTAATAGCTGGTCCTTGTCATGCTGAGGAGATAGCAATGGAAAAACTTTCATATTTAACCTTTTCATGTCCAAACACTACTAATGCAAAAGTAATATCTAAATGGTTGCAGTGTAAATATGTAAGAGTATCGATTTCAACTGATATTACTGGAACTGAGTATGCGGCAATGTTAAAAAACTGTTACGCTATAGCAGCTGGAATTGCTCAAGGTCTTGGCTATGGAGATAATTTTATGAGTGTTTTAATGAGTAATTCTATAAGAGAAATGAAAAGATTCATTAAAAATATTTATAAAATGAAACGAAATATAAATAATTCAGCATATCTAGGAGATTTATTAGTTACAGGATATTCTTCATTTAGTCGAAATCGAAAACTGGGAGTTATGCTTGGTAAAGGATATAACATTCAAGACTCTTTATTAGAAATGAATATGATTGCAGAAGGATACTACGGATCTATATCTGCATTTCAGATAAGTCAAAAACATAAATCTAGTACTCCAATTTTAGATACAGTTTATTCAATTATGTATAATAAAGCTAATGCAAAAAAAGCTTTTAAAAAATTGGAGTCAAAATTAGATTAAATAGATGATTTAAACTGTTTTAAAAATCTAAGATCATTTTCAAAAAACATTCTAATATCACTAACTTGATATAAAAGCATCGCAATTCTCTCAATCCCCATACCAAAAGCATAACCTGAATATTCTTCAGGATCCATTCCGCAATTAATTAAAACATTTGGATCTACCATTCCGCATCCCATAATCTCTAACCAACCCGTTCCTTTAGTAATTCTTCGATCAGTTTCTGTTTCTAAACCCCAATATATATCAACTTCAGCACTAGGTTCAGTAAAAGGAAAATACGAAGGTCGTAAACGAATTGTTGACTTGCCAAATAAAGCATTCGTAAAATACTGTAAAGTCTGTTTTAACTCTACAAATGAAACATCTTTATTAACATATAATCCCTCGACCTGATGAAATATACAATGAGATCTGGAAGAAATAGCTTCATTTCTAAAAACACGACCAGGAGAAAGAATACGTATTGGAGGAGAATTATTCTCCATATATCTCACTTGAACAGAAGAAGTATGTGTTCGAAGTAAAATATCTGGATTAGTTTGAATAAAAAATGTATCCTGCATGTCTCTTGCCGGATGATGCTCTGGCAAGTTAAGAGCTGTGAAATTATGCCAGTCATCTTCAATTTCAGGTCCTTCTGATAGATTAAATCCTATATGCGAAAAAATTGATATAATTCTATTCTTAACAATAGACAAAGGATGCCTTGTGCCTGAATCAAAATCTAATCCTGGACGAAATAAATCTCCATTTTTACCATCTTCACCAACTGAAATTATTGAACTCTTGAGAGATTGAATTTTGTCACTAACAGCATTTTTTAGAAGATTTAATTCTTTTCCGAACTCTTTCTTATCTTCTTTAGAAACATTTCTGAAAGAAGCAAAGAAATTATTGAGAATGCCTTTTTTTCCAGAATATTCAATTCTAAAGGATTCAAGTTCGGAAGAATCTTGCGTTTTAAAATCATTTAC
The DNA here is from genome assembly GCA_029243245.1 of Flavobacteriaceae bacterium. Classification (GTDB taxonomy): domain Bacteria; phylum Bacteroidota; class Bacteroidia; order Flavobacteriales; family Flavobacteriaceae; genus Marivariicella. The sequence continues at coordinate 37,096 of JAQWSK010000008.1, forward strand.
TTTTTTTAAATGTTTTTTTACCTCTTTAATCATAATGTAAAAATACAGATTCTATTAATTATAACAACTCTATTTATAAGACTTATTAGAATTATTCAATTTTAATATCACAAATTTAGTTTCTTTTTTAATGAATGCTTAAATTGAAAAAAACTCTGAATATGAATATTAATTGGATTGACTTAATAATTTCAGGTTGCTTTATTTATGGATCTATCATTGGTTTCAAAAGGGGTTTGATCAGAGAGCTTGGAAGTTTATTGGGATTATTTATTAGTTTAATTAGTGTTTATAATTTTTCAGATTACCTATCAAATTTGATCGAAGTGTTTTTAAATTTGTCACCGACTTTTTCATACATAATCTCATGTATAGTAATATTTTTAACAGCTATATCTTTGGTGTCTTATATAGCAAAATTAATAACAAAAACTCTAAATATAGTTGCTCTAGGATTTTTAAATCGTATTGCTGGTTTAATTTTTGGTTTATTAAAATGGGTGGTTCTTTCATCAAGTTTAATATTTATAATAAACAAAAAAAATTTTTTCAATGAAATTAGTGAACAGCTCAAAAGTGATTCAATGGAATCTTCTTTTATCTATGATCCCCTTTCTAAAATTGGTGAATTTATTTTTGAAAAAGTGAATACTAAAACTAAAAAAGAAGAATGGAAATATCTATAAATATTTTATTTGATTTTCTATCACCCATCCTTCTGATCCATTAGCTAATCTAATTTTTTCCCAGCCTGTTAATCTATCCAATATTTCTACTTTGGTACCCTCGTGTAAAACAAATATTTCTTCATTTCTTTTATTAGGCTCAGAAAAAACTGATAGTTCTTTTGAGAAAATAATTCCTTTTATTATTTCATTTGATTTTTTTGACTCTTGCCAAATTATAGTGGATGTTGCTAGCGAAATCAAAAGAAAAATTATTGATAATGAAAAATAAACTCTTTTATAATTGGGATTAAATGAAAATAAGTATAATAAGGCTGTAATAAAGAATATTGACATAAGCCCAATTGAGATAAAAGCCCATATTCTAGTTGAAAAAAATAAAATTATATAATTTATATTCTGTTGCAATTGTGTTTCAGGAAGTTCTTCAATTGAATCTAATGTCATGTTTTTTGCAAAGGATAAATTGTCAATAATGTCCTTATTGTTTGGAGATAAGAGTAGTGCTTTTTCAAAATAATAATTGCTCTCAGCCACTCTATTGAGTCTATAATAACAATTGGCCATATTAAAATACAACTCATTACTATGTATGTCATTTTCTAATATCTTATTATACTCATTAATGGCTAATTCAAATTCACCTTTATTATACAATTCATTACCCTTTTCAAATAATAAGGCTGAAGTTTGTGAAAATCCAATTTTAAAAAAAAGAAGAACTATGTATATAGAATTTTTCATGTTAAATTTCATAATCAAGTTTTTCAATAATATCAATTGCAGAACTGTAGTCTTGTCTCATTTTAACATCAGTCATTGGAGAGTATCTAGCCATATCACAATTATTTAAAATGATCATAAAATCATCAATTGTAGATTTTTTAGCTTCTAATTTAATTAATGAATCAACTATTATCTCTTTTTGTATATCAACAGTTTCAATTTGAAGATTGGCCTTCAGGTAATTATGAAGGGCTTTTTCCAAAGAATCATAAAATTTTGACTTATTACCCATATGTTTTTTAGCACTTCCCATGTATTTAATTGCAAGCTTACTTCTTCTTTTCGATTTTAAAGCATTTTTATCTACAATTCTAGACATCAATAACTTTCTGATAAGAACAATAATAGGTAATACAATTAATGGGAAAAATATGATTAACCAATAGGTTGATTTTTTCCAGAATTCAAGCTCGTTAATTGGAATAAATTTTGATGTTAATTTAATAAAACCAAAATTCTTGTTGGTGTTTGTTTTTAATCCTATTGTGGTGTTGGTGTAATTTTTATTATTATTAGATTTTAGAAAATCACTCCCATATACATCAACAATATGCTCGATAGATTTTAGAGTTTGGTATGATTCTTTTTCGGGATCAAAATAGCTAAATTCAATTGATGGTATAGGATATTTTCCCTGAACTTGAGGAACTATAGTATAAGTGTTTTGAATGCTTCCCTCCATTCCAGAAAGGGTAGTGTTAATTTCTTCTTTATATTCAGGTTCAAAAACTTCTAGAGTACTTGGAACTTTAATTTTTGGAAGTTTAAAAAGGTTTAAATTTCCTTTACCTGTAACTTTTACTATTGATTGAAATGATTCTAATGCCTTAAGTGATTTTTTACTAGTCAAAAAATCTAAACTAAATTTTCCTACCGCCCCTGAAAAATTTTCTGGTTTATTATTAATAGGTAACTCTTTTACATATAAAGTATTTTTACCTGCACTAACTGATCTTGAAACTTGTTTATAAATTATATTTCCAAAAAAATCTCTGCGCTTTGTGGGAATTTCTATTACTAAATTTAATGCAAGTGGTTCAATAATTAATTTCCCTTTTTTTTGAGGATATAATATAGTTTTTCTCCATATTACTTCATTATACACCTCTCCTTTGTATGATCCCGATTGAACCTTTAGCTGTGGGATTTTTATTGAACTACTCCAAAAGTCTCTAAATTTTGGACTTTGAATTTCTCGCGCATCAGAAATTTTAATAGGATTTCTAAAATATAATTTATAAACTACGGTAATTGCTTCATTTAGGTATGGATTGTTTTTAGAAATTTCTGCTATGAGATGCATATTCTCATCGGCTAAATATTCAACACTTGTTGCTCCTGATGGTATTCCTGTAGCTGATAAAACCTCTATTGAAACAGGTAATGTTTGATATGTGTTTCCTTCAAAACTAATTTTAGCAAAGCCTATTTTAAATATTCCCTTTTCTTTTGGTTCTAGAAAATATGTAAATGTTTTTGAAAAAGTTCTTTTACCATTAATCCATGAGTTACTTATCGATTGATTTGGGCCACCAACTAATCTAAAATTTTCAAAAGACGGAGGAATAAAATCATCTCCATTTTGATTCATTACAAAATCAACTCTTAAACGTTCATTAATTCCTAATTTTTTCTTACTAACCCTTAGTTCAAAATCAATCTGAGCATTTATAAAAAAACTAGAAAAAATTATATATATGTATATTATTAAACGCATTTATTTACCAGTCTTTTTTAGTTTTAACAGGCTTACCTTTTACTCTTTTGGCATTGATTTTATCTTGTACTTTTTTCTCTTGATTACTCATAGCTTCAAGTAAACTTTTGACCTGTTCTTTAGATAATTGTCCAGGCTTTCTTTTTTTATTTGAACTCTTCTTGTCAGAATCTTTCTCATTTTTATTCTTTGGCTTTCCATCCTCTTTTTTCTCATCATCAGGTTTATTTCCTTTGTCTTTATTTTCATCCTCTTTATTATCTTTTTCAGAAGATTTTTCATTTTGATTATCATCCCCTTTTTGATCTTTTTCTTTATTTTCTTTGTTCTCTTTATTTCTATCATCCTTATCCTGATTTTTTTTCTCATCATCCAATAATGATTTTGCGAGAGCATAATTATATCGTGTTTCATCATCTGAAGGATTATTTCTTAATGCACTTTTATATGATTCGACTGCTTTTTCATATTCTTTTTTCTTCATATAAACATTGCCCATGTTGTGAAGTGCTGCATGTTTATCTAATTTATTCTTAGAAAATTTTTGAGTTCTAAAAAATTGTTGTGCGGCCTCATCATAAGCATTAGCTTGATATTGAACATTTCCAAGATTAAATAAAGTTTTGGGAACTTGAGGTGCTTTAGATAGAGCAAGACGATAATCAATTTCAGCTCCTACAAAGTCTTCTTTTTTAACTTTTTCATTTCCTTCATACACATCATTATCAATAAGAGTACTTTGAGAAAATAAAGAAAAACTAGTGCATAAAAATAAGAGGTTTAAGTGTTTCATTTTGATTTTTTTTCGTTGAAAAGATTTAATTTTTTTAACCATATTGTCTCTTTTTCAAAAATAAATAATTCAATTAAAAGTAAAACAAATGATATGAAAAGAAATGGTTGAAACTGATCTTTATAACTAACAAATTTCTTTGCTTCAAACTCTTTTTTTTCTAAATTTTTTAATATTTCAGTTACAAAAGCCACTACCTCTTTAGTATTATTTCCATCAATATATAGTCCATTAGCATTTTTCGCAATTAATTTTAAAATTTCAGAGTTTCTCTTAGTTATTACGACTTCTCCATTTTCATCTTTTTTATAACTTTCCAATACTCCGTTTCTTTTAATTGGGATGGGGCCTCCTTCCTCAGTTCCAATTCCAAAACTAAAAATCTTTATTCCTGTAGTTCCAGCTCTTATAGATGCACTTTCTGCTTCATCAGAATGATCTTCACCATCAGAAATTAAAAAAACAACTCTATTCGTTTGATCTTCATCATTAAAGTATGTTGCTGAAAGATCTAATGCAGAGTTTAAAGCAGTTCCTTGAGAGGATAGCATATCAGTATTTAAACTTTGTAGAAACATTTTACCTGCATTATAATCAGTAGTTATTGGCAATTGTGGAATAGCCTGGTTTGCATAAGCTATTATTCCTATTCTATCCCCTACTAAATTATTTATAATGGCTGAAACAAGGCGTTTAGCTTTTTCAATTCGATTAGGTGCAATATCTTCTGCTAACATGCTTTTAGAAACATCTATGGCAAAAACAATATCTACTCCTTCTCTCTTTACGGTTTCTAATTCGGTTCCCATTTTAGGATTAATTAATCCTATGATTAAAAAACTTAGAGAAAGAATCAAAAGAAGAAATTTAAAAAAAATCTTGAGTCTGGAACGATTCGGACTTAAAGATTCTATCATTTTTGAACTAATAAATCTTTTTTGAGTATTTGACTTCCACTTAATAATCCATAAAAACAGCACCAATAGAAATGGAATTATAAAAAATAAATATGTAAATGATGGTTCGTCTAATATGTACATAATCTATACAAAGCTTCTAAAAAGTGTGTTACGTAAAATAAATTCAAATATGATTAGAGTAATAGCTAATAAAATAAAAGGGCGATATTTCTCATTATAATTAGTATACTTAAATTCTTCTATTTCTGTTTTTTCTAACTTATTAATTACAGAATAAATTTGGACTAGTTTTTCATTATCAGTAGCCCTAAAATATTGACCTCCAGTGACATCAGCTATAGATTCGAGGAGTTTTTCATCAATTTCAACTTTAGTCATTCCGTATTGAAAACTACCATTAGGTAAAATTCCAATTGGAGCTTTTGCCATTCCATTACTACCTAGACCAATAGTATATGTTTTTATTTGATATTCAGCTGCTAACTCAGAAGCAATTTTTGGGTCAATAAAACCAGAATTATTAACTCCATCAGTCAAAAGTATAATTACTTTGCTTTTTGCTCTGCTATCTTTTAATCTATTAACCGATGTGGCTAACCCCATTCCAATTGCTGTTCCATCTTCAATTAATCCTTGATATTGAATTTCAGACAAACTACTTTTAATGATATTTTTATCACTAGTTATTGGAGTAAGAGTATAACTCTCCCCGGCATATACTACCAATCCTATCCTGTCAGATACTCTATCATCAATAAAATCTGATGCTACTCTTTTGAGAGCATTAAGACGATTAGGTTTCAAGTCTTGAGCTAACATGCTAGATGAAACGTCAATTGCCATAACAATATCTATTCCTTTATTTATTTTACTCTTAATTGAAGTTTCTGAAGTTTGTGGTCTCGCTAATGCTATTATTAATAAAGACAAAGCAATTATTCTAAAAACAAAAAGTATCGGACGAAAGTATACTCTTAATGTTTTTCTTTTAATAGCCTCTAAAGATGATAATTGAAAATATACTTGTCTGTTTTTATGAGAATAAATCTCCCAAACAATCAAGATTGGAAATAGACTAAATAACCAGAAAAAGTAGGGATTTAAAAAAGATATGTTTTCTAACATTTTTCTATAATTCTTTTATTAACTCAATACTATTAATAATTCTATTACTTATATCATCACCATAACGATCGTTCTTATTGTAAATTAAGGTTAAACTAACCTTTCCTTTATCATAATCAATAATTATAGTTGTGAAAAAACATCTAACCATTTTATTTTCATTACCCTTTGGATAGTCAAGTGTCCCTGAGATTTTAAGAGTAGGTAATCCGGATGGTGTTTCAAAATTTTCCGCATCAACTAATATATTAACAGCTCCTTGATTCTGATATCTTCCAATCGTTTCATCAAGAATTTGCTGAGCTTTCTCTTCGCCAATTAAATTGTTCTCTTTCTCTCTATTAGATTCACTTTCATCCTTTTTTTCAAAAAATAATTCAACATAATAATTAGATTGAATACTATCCAATACAAAAAGTGTTGATGTCTTTGGATTAATTATCTTTCTCTCAAGAATTTTTGGAGTTGACAGTTGTATCGGAGGAGATCCATATTGAGAATTAAACCATTTATTATCGATCATTTTTTTAGTCGGATACCCTAAGAGTGAGTCTCTGACAGGATAGTAACCAAATATTGATATTAATGAAAAAATTAATACAATTAACAAACCTAATATTGAGCTTAAAACCCATTTTAATATTTTTTTTCTTTTTTGTCTTCTCAATATTTCTTCATAAAGTTTTTTAGCTTTTAATTCCTCAATTGTTGGTTCTGGCAAAACTTCTTTCATTTCTATAACAACATCTTCAACTAGTTTTCTGTCTAATTTAACAACTCCATTATCTGGAATAGCTCTAGCAAACTTTACTAAGTCCGCAGTGTTAAGAACAGTTTTTAAATTTTTAATGGTAATTTCTTCAAGATCTAATTTTCCAGCATTCTTATGAAGTTCTAATTTTAATAGTAGTTGATCTGATGTGCTTTCAAGCGCGTCTATATTAGCTTCTTCTTCAAGATATTTTCTAACTACTTCTGTTAATTCAGAATAGTATTTTTTATAGTCCTCTTGATTCTTCGGCTCTCTTTTTTCAAGTTCTTTAAGAGCTTTAATTGCTCTTTCAAACGGAGGAATTGTTTTCTTTCTTTCTGAAATTTTTCTCTGATAAATAATCATCAAATAAATAAAACCAATAAGAATAAGAGTTATTAAAAATCCATAAACAATTCTTTTTATTAAATAATCATAATTCTTTTTAACAACATTAAGCGGTTTTATCTGGAAAAGATTCTGTTTAAGAGTGTCTACTGTTACATCATTTACTTGAATTTTTACAGAATCTGAAAGTCTTGAAAAACCATTAACTAAAACTCGTTGAGGAGGGATATTATAATTCCCTGAATCAAATTGAATAATAGCATACTTTTTAGTTAATAAATACTTGTCCTTAATTTTTTGAGTGTCAGTTGGAAAAATTTCTAAAAGCTCCATTGGAGCAATTTGTAACTCATTAGGAAATTCAATTATTTGAATTGAATCAACTTCTATGTTTAAAAAATAATTAATTTGTTCTCCAATATTAATTGTATCAGAAATAACCCCAGAATTAACTTTTGTAATGTTTTGACTGTTAACATTACCAAAAACGAACATAATTATAATACTTCTGAAAAACTTCATTTATCTAGTCCTGTTTTTAAAATAGCCTAATAATTTTTTTACATAACTTTCCGAAACTCCACAACTAATTGATCCTGCTCCATTTTTATTAAATAATATTGAGAAATTTTCTGCATTTTTTCCGTATTCTCTAGAATAAGACTCTCGTATTGCTCTAGAGTCTGTATCAATCCATGAAAGCATTTTTGTTTCTGAATCCATCATTGGCACTAAGCCCAGTTTAGGGATATATGTTTCAAGTTTATCATAAATTCTAATTCCAGTCAAATCATGTTTTTTTGCAGCAATCTTTAATGTTTTTTCGTAACTAGAATCAATAAAATCTGACAATAGAAATACTATTGCTTTCTTTTTTAAAACACTTGATAAAAACGCCAATGCTTCACCTATATCAGTATATCTATTTGTGGGCTCATATTCTATCAATTCCCTTATTATTCTTAAAATATGTGATCTTCCCTTTTTAGGGGGTATATATAATTCTATTTGTCCTGAAAACATTATTACACCTACTTTATCATTATTTTGAAGCGCAGAAAAAGCAAGAGTTGCTGCTATTTCAGTAATTATCTCTCTTTTAGTTTGAGATTGAGATCCAAAAAACTCAGATCCACTTATATCTATCATTAGCATAAGCGTAAGCTCTCTTTCTTCTTCAAAAACTTTTATATATGGACTACTATATCTAGCCGTTACATTCCAGTCAATGGCTCTTACGTCATCGCCAAACTGATATTGTCTAACCTCACTAAAGGTCATACCTTTTCCTTTAAATGTACTATGGTATTCTCCTCCAAATATGTTGTTACTTAGTCTTCGAGTCTTAATCTCAATTTTACGAACTTTTTTTAAAAGTGATTTGGTATCCATAAAAAAGTTAATTATTACTTAGGGCACCTCAACCTCATTAACTATTTGACTAATTATGTCTTCAGTTTTAATATTTTCTGCCTCAGCTTCATAGGTTAGACCAATTCTATGACGAAGAACATCATAAATTACTGCCCTTATATCTTCAGGTATAACATATCCTCGATGTCTCAAAAACGCATGACATTTTGAGGCAGTTGCCAAATTGATACTTCCTCTGGGTGAGGATCCAAAACTAATTAAAGGTTTCAGTTTACTTAAATTATAGTTTTCAGGGTAACGAGTACAAAAAATCAAATCAAGAATATATTTTTCAATCTTTTCATCCATATAAACTAATCTAACTGATTCTTGAGCACTTAAAATTTGCTTAATTGTAACAACTGGCTTAATTTTTTCAAATGCTCCCTTCAAATTAGAGCGAACAATTAACTGTTCGTCTTCAATTTTAGGATAGTCAATAATCGTTTTTAACATAAATCTATCAACCTGAGCTTCTGGTAATGGATATGTTCCTTCTTGTTCGACGGGGTTTTGAGTGGCCATCACTAAGAATGGTTCTGTAAGCTTGAATGAAGTATCTCCAATTGTAACTTGCTTCTCCTGCATAGCTTCTAGGAGCGCTGATTGAACTTTGGCTGGAGCTCGGTTTATTTCATCAGCCAATACAAAATTGGCAAAAATTGGACCTTTCTTTATTGAAAAATCATTCTCCTTCATGTTAAATATCATTGTTCCTATTACATCTGCTGGTAAAAGGTCTGGAGTAAACTGTATACGACTAAAACTACCTTTAACCGATTGACTTAAAGTGTTAATTGCTAAGGTCTTTGCTAGACCTGGAACTCCTTCTAATAAAACATGCCCTTGACCTAAAAGACCAATAAGAAGTCTTTCAATCATGTTTTTTTGACCAACAATAACTTTATTCATTTCCCTTGTAAGTATATCTACAAAGGCACTTTCCTTCTCAATAATTTCATTTATTGAATTAATATCTATGCTAGTGTTTCCCATAATATAGATTAGATTTAGAATTTGGTGCAACAAAAATGAAGATTAATTTCAGTAATTGTTGTTAATAATTGGTTAAAAAATAGAACTAGAGCCTAGCCTATGGGTACAAAGTATTATTAATTTAGGAGAAAATATAAGTTCTAATGGTTAAAGAATCCGATTCTAAAATTATTTCAGGAACAATGACCTGGGGGAAATGGGGCATGAATCTATCATTAAAAGAAATGCAAGATCTCATAGAGTACAATTTAGAATTAGGTATAAATTCATTTGACCATGCAGATATTTATGGAGGACATACTACCGAAACTGAGTTTGGAAATGCATTTCAAATATCAAGCATACAAAGAGAAAAAATAACACTAATTACTAAATGTGGGATCCAATATCCATCAGATTTAAGACCAATAAAAATAAAACATTACGATTATTCAGCTAAACATATCCGATTTTCAGTTGAAAATTCACTACGAAACCTAAAAACTGAATACATTGATGTTTTTTTACTTCATAGACCAAGCCCATTAATGAATTCTAATGAAATTGGTTCTATAATTTCAGATCTTATAAATGAAGGTAAAATAAAAGAATTTGGAGTCTCTAATTTTACAAAATCACAAATAGAATTATTAAGGGCCTCAACTAATATTAAATACAACCAAATTGAATGTTCTGCTACAAATACTGACCCATTAACTAATGGAATACTCGACTATTGTCAGTTAAAAAAAATAAATGTGATGGCATGGTCACCTTTAGGTAGTTATTTTAAAGTTTTAGATGAAAAAAAGGATCGAATTAAGTCCGTTTTAGAAAAACTATGTGAAAAGTACTCTTGCCAAGAAGATCAACTTCTTTTAGCTTGGCTCATAAAGCATCCTGCAAAAATTAATCCTGTAATTGGAACAACAAAAAAAAAGAGGCTTCTATCCTCAGTGAAAGCAAAATTTATAAACCTTGAAATAACTGATTGGTTTTCAATTTTAGAGGCCAGCTGGGGAAAACGTATACCTTAAAAATATGATAAAAAAAACAATTTTAATCACAGGTGCTAGTAGTGGGATTGGATGGTCTACTGCTAACAAGCTTTCAAAAAAAGGACACTCTTTAATTTTATGTGGAAGAAATACAAATAAACTTATTGAATTATCAAATGTATTACATCCAGACACTCATCTTTTAACTTTTGACGTAAGAAATAAAGAAGACGTTTTCAAATCTATCTTATCAATTCCAAAAAAATTCAAAGATATTGATGTTTTAATTAATAATGCTGGAAATGCTCATGGGTTTGCTCTCGCACATGAATCAATTGTTATAGACTGGGAAGCAATGATTGATGTAAATGTTAAAGGTCTTTTCTATGTTACAAAAGCAATTTTGAATGACATGGTTAAAAAAAAATCAGGTCAAATAATTAATGTTGGTTCAATAGCAGGAAAAGAATCGTATCCAAAAGGAAATGTTTATTGTGCAAGTAAAGCTGCCGTTGAAAAGTTTACAGAGGGTCTTCGTTTAGATTTAAATCCATTTGGCATTAGAGTTAGTGCAGTTCATCCAGGGTTAGTAGCTACAAATTTTTCAAATGTTAGATTCAAAGGAGATAAAGAAAGAGCTAAAAAAGTTTATGAAGGTTTTACCCCTTTATCTGCAAATGATGTGGCTGATTGTATTTGTTATATGATTGAAGCCCCAAAGCATGTTAATATAGCAGATTTAACAATTTTACCTACCGACCAGGCTAGTGCATATGTCTTAAATAAATCAGATTAATTAATATTCGTCTAGACCCTCTGGATATAAAAAATGATTATACGGGAATCTAGTTACGTGAATTTCTCGAACAGTGTTGTATACCTTCTCTCTAAACTTTTTAAAATTATCTTTTTGAAGGGCTGATATAAATACGCTTTTATCATTATTTTTACTAAACCATGAAGCTTCCAACTCTTCAATTGTATAATTACTTTTTGTCTTTTTTATAATTAAATCGTCTGGATCCCATAGTTCTGGTTTATAGGCATCAATCTTATTAAAAACCATTAATGTAGGTTTGTCTATACTTTTTATGTCTTGTAAAATTTGATTTACAGACTCAATATGATCTTCAAAATTAGCATGCGATATATCAACTATATGTAATAATAAATCAGCCTCTTGAACTTCATCTAGAGTGCTTTTAAATGATTCAACTAACTGAGTTGGAAGCTTTCTTATAAACCCTACTGTATCACTAAGTAAAAATGGAAGGTTACCAATTACAACTTTACGGACTGTTGTATCTAATGTAGCAAATAACTTGTTTTCAGCAAAAACATGACTTTTTGAAATCACATTCATTAGTGTTGACTTTCCAACATTTGTATATCCAACTAATGCTACTCTGACAAGCTCTCCTCTATTTCCTCTTTGAGTAGCCATTTGCTTATCTATAAGCATTAACTTTTTTTTTAGAAGTGATATTTTATCTCTTACTATTCTTCTATCCGTTTCAATTTCTGTTTCACCTGGACCTCTCATTCCAATTCCCCCTCGTTGCCTCTCAAGATGTGACCAAAGCCCTTTTAAACGAGGAAGTAAGTATTGATACTGAGCTAATTCAACCTGTGTTCTTGCATAACTTGTTTTAGCTCGTTGAGCAAAAATATCAAGTATCAAACCAGTTCGATCTAATATTTTACAGCGAAGCAATTTCTCTATATTATTTTGTTGAGCAGGAGATAATTCATCATCAAAAACAACTGTACTTACTTCATGTTCATCAACAAAGAGTTCAACTTCAGATAATTTTCCACTACCAATAAAAGTTTTTGGATTCGGTAAGCTTGTTTTCTGCGTAAATCGCTTTATTACCTCTCCTCCTGCGGTAAAAGACAAAAACTCAAGCTCATCTAGGTACTCCTTTGATTTACGCTCGTTTTGTTGAGGAGTTATAACTCCAACTAAAACTGTCTTTTCATAGACTAATGATTTTTGTTCAATCATTATGAGATTTCCAAGTTTTTAATAATAGGTTATCAAGAGTAAGTTCAGCATAAGTATAATGATTAATCCAATCTCCTAAATTAATATAACGAAATTTTTCCGTGGGAAGATCTATTGGTCGATGTGTATGACCAAAAACATAAAAGTTTCTGGATTTTTCATTTTCTTTTTTTAATATATATTTAAAAATAATTTCTTTTTCAGGTCCATGACATATAACATTATCATCACCAGAAATCAACTTATTATTTATGGATAAATACTGAGCCAGCTTAACTCCAATATCAGGATGAATCCATCTAAATAGAAATTTTGAAATCGAATTAGTAAAAATCTTTTTCATTCTTTTATATCCATTATCTCCTGGACCAAGACCATCTCCATGGCCAATTAAAAAGGACTTACCATTAATGTAAAACTCTTGAGGTTTATGAAATACTTGTATACCAAGTTCAGTGATAAAATAGTCTTCCATCCATAAGTCATGGTTACCTACAAAAAAATATATAGGAATACCATTATCAGACATACTGGCAAGTTTTCCAAGAATTCTTACAAAACCTTTTGGAACAACAGACTTATATTCAAACCAAAAATCAAAAAGATCACCTACAAGAAATAAAGCACCTATATCTTTTTCAATAAAATTGAGCCATTTGATAAATTTATTTTCCCTAATTCTACTAGATTCTGCTGATGGAGCACCAAAATGTTGGTCAGATGCAAAATAGACTTTTTTAGTTTCTGAAAAAGATAAAGTAATCATTGCTTACAAAGATAGGAAAGCTTAACAATTAAGAGCTTGGTCAATATCATCAATCAAATCCTGAGAATCTTCTATTCCAACACTAAGCCTGATTAAAGAGTCTTGAACTCCGCTTTTCTCTCTCAATTGTTTTGGAATTGATGCATGGGTCATACTTGCTGGGTGACCTGCCAGACTCTCAACTCCACCAAGAGATTCTGCTAAAGTAAAAATTTTCAAATTTTCTATTATTTTTATAGCCCTTTGATAATTGGAGCTTTTAGTAATAAAAGAAATCATCCCTCCAAAATCTTTCATTTGTTTTTTTGCTACTGAATGATTTAAATGATTAACAAAACCTGGCCAAAATACTCTTTCAATCAAAGGGCTTTGGTTTAAAAATTCTGCAATTTTTCTACCATTATAACAATGACGCTCCATTCTTACTGCTAAAGTTTTAATACCTCTTAGAGTAAGAAAGCAATCCATTGGTCCTGGTACAGCGCCGCTTGCATTTTGAATAAAACGGAGACGCTCTTCTAAATCATCAGAATTTACAATTAATGCTCCTAAAATTACATCACTATGACCAGCAATATATTTTGTTGCAGAATGCATAACAATATCAGCCCCTAATAAAAGTGGATTCTGCAAGTACGGTGATGCGAATGTATTATCAACTGCTAACAAAATATCATTTGCCTGAGCTATAAAACTTACAGCTTGAATATCTACAATATTCATCATTGGATTAGTAGGTGTCTCAACCCAGATCAATTTAGTTTTATTATTGATTTTAGATTTTATTTCTTGTGTATTCTGTAAATTAACAAAATGAAAACTGAGATCAAAAATTTCAAAAACTTTAACGAATAATCTATATGAGCCCCCATATAAGTCATGAGTAGCAATTACCTCATCACCCGGTTTTAATAATTTAAGTACTGCATCCATAGCAGCTAGACCTGACCCAAAAGCCAAGCCATGTTTTCCACTTTCAATACTAGCCAATGCATTTTCAAGAGCAGTTCTGGTAGGGTTGTGTGTTCTACTGTATTCATAACCTTTATGACCTCCTGGTGTTGTTTGTGCGTAGGTAGAAGTTTGGTAAATAGGAGGCATAACTGCTCCATATGATTTGTCAAGCTTTTGTCCACCGTGTATAACTCTGGAATTAAAATGCAAATTTTTCTTCATAAAAACCAACTTTAAAATTTAAACAAATGTATTTGATTTTACCATAAATGTAATCTCATATTACTAAAATACATTTTCTTTGTATATGAAAAATATACTCACATGCTTGCTTTTTATCATTTAAAGAACTGCTCGTCTTGTAAAAGAATTATAAAAGAACTCGGCATAGGTGATTTCATAAATTTGATAGATATAAAAAATAATCCAATCTCAGAAAATGAACTTCAATTATTTAAGTCTTTATCTGGAAGTTATGAGTCGTTATTCAGTAAAAAAGCACAATTGTATAATAAAAGGATGCTGAAAGAAAAGAATCTTACTGAGAATGATTATAAAAAACTCATCTTAGAGCATTATACTTTTTTAAAAAGACCAATTTTAGTGTTCAATAAAAATATATTTGTGGGAAATTCCTCAAAAATAATTCAACAAGCAAAAGAAGTATTAGATGGACAAAAATAAAATTCTGGCTCTACTTGCTGCTCTCATTGCAACAACTATATATGGATTGAACCATACTATTGCTAAAGTAGTTATGCCTCATCATATTGGGGCCTTTGGGTTTATACAGTTAAGGCTAATGGGTGCTGGTTTTATTTTTTTAATTGTTAGTTTTTTCGCACCCAAACAAAAAATTGATACTGCCGATTATCTAAGATTATTTTTTGCTGCTCTACTTGGTATGTGTATTAACATGTTAATGTTTTTTAAAGGTTTGGAGCTTTCTACACCAATAAATAGTAGTGTGATAATAACTTTAACACCATTAATAGTCTTAGTGCTATCCTATATTTTTTTGAAAGAAAAAATGGGGGTTTTAAAACTTGGAGGAATTTTTATTGGTTTTGTTGGAGCAGTTATATTGACATTTTATGGTAAAAAAGTAAGTGCAAATGCTCCAAATGTTATGTTAGGAAATATTATGTTTCTAATTAATGCCTCTGCCTTTGCAGGCTATTTAGTCGTATCAAAACCACTTACACAAAAATATAATATTCTAGTGATACTTAAATGGATGTTCTTAATTGGTATTATTTTATCTTTTCCAATTACTCAGTCCGAGTTTAGAACCGTAGAATGGACCCTACTTCCTTTTGAAGCTATTTGGAGAATGTCTTTTGTTGTTATAGGAACAACATTTTTAACTTATCTACTAAACATCTATGCTCTCAAAACTCTTCCAGCATCTACAATAGGAGCATTCATTTATTTACAACCACTAATTGCTATTATTTACGCTATAATATCTGGAAATGACACACTAGATTTAGTCAAAATTATTGCAATACTTCTTGTCTTTTCCGGAGTTGCTTTGGCATCCTCAAAAATAAAAAAATAAATTATTTACCTATAATGAATATGCAATTCCTCCAGTAGCCTCTTGTAGGTCAACGCATCCTTTATGTTCCCCAGGTATTGGACGATAATCAAGGATATTTTCTCCTATGTATTCATTTAATTTAAATGCTCTTACACCCCAATCGCGAAGACTAATAGTCGCTTTATACGCCATAGCTTCCTCTGTAAGTTTTACAGAATCTAATTTGTTATCTAATAAATTATTCCACTCTTTAGTTTTATGATCTTCAGCCATAAGAAACTTTTTCAATTGATTTTCATAATCGGCAGTAGTTATTTTTGAAATACTAGACTTTGATGCTACATTTTGAGTGTTTGTAATTAATGTATTTAAAAATCTAACTGATTTGTCTTTAGCCTGTTCATTCCATGCTATGGAAGCAAATGTATCAATATACCTAACAAGATTTAATTCATATGCTCCAGGAACATCCGAGGTCTTAGGAATTATTATATCCAACATTTTAGACATATACTCAATTTGATCAATTTTAAAAAACTTAGGGTTCCAGTCAATTTCTGATTGACAGTTATGAAACAATCCAATAACAGTCGGTGTTAGAGTAATGGTTCCGAGTGATAAACCAATTTTTTTTAATGCTTTTCTTCGTTTCATTATGCTGAATTATATATTCATTTTTTTAAGTTGTTCAACTGCATGATTTGCAGCTCTTGCTGTCAAGGCCATGTATGTTAGAGATGGGTTTGTACAGCCTGCAGAGGTCATTGCGGATCCATCAGTAACATATACATTTGGCACACTATGTAACTGATTATTTCCGTTTAATACAGATGTTTTTGGATCATTTCCCATTCTAGCTGTACCCATTTCATGAATACCATTGCCAAAATTATATATCCTATCGTTTCCTTTAACATTATTAAATCCTGCAGTTTCTAACATTTCAATTGCTTGTTCCTGCATATCTTTCCTCATGTTTAATTCATTTTCTTTCATTTCAGCATCAAAAGTAACTGTAGGTAATCCCCACTTGTCATATTTATCGTAATCTAAAATCAATTTATTATCATGATAAGGTAAAATTTCACCAAAACCACCTAGTCCCATAGCCCAATCACCAGGTTTTAAAATAGCTTCTTTAAATTTTGCTCCATATGCTAGTTCTTTTACGTTATGTGACCAGCCATATCGCCCTCCACCTCCTTGATAACCATAGCCTCTAATAAAATCTTTCTGATTAGTTTTTCCGCCTAAATTTCTAAATCTTGGAATATATATACCATTAGGTCGTCGGCCAGTATAGTATTTATCTTTAAAGCCATCATGTTGTCCGCTAGCTCCAACTTGGAAATGATGATCCATCAAATTATGGCCTAATTCTTCAGAATCATTACCCATACCATTAGGGAAGCGATCTGATTTTGATTGCATTAATATTGAAGTGGAAGCTACAGTTGAGGCACACAAGAAAATAACTTTTGCTGAATATTCTATAGTTTCATTTGATTCTGAATCTATAATTCTCACTCCAGTAGCACATTTTTTATCTTCATCATAGATAACCTCTGTAACGATAGAGTTGGGTCTTAACTTCATGTTTCCTGTAGCTTCAGCAGCAGGAAGTGTAGATGAGTTCGAGCTGAAATAGGCTCCAAACGGACAACCACGTCTACATCTATTTCTATACTGGCATGAAACTCTCCCTAAGCCTGGTTTTGTACCTTCTGTAATATGTGCAGTTCTTCCTATAGTTAAAAGACGATCATCATATTTTTCATTAAGTGATTTTTTTAATTCTTCCTCCACACAATGAAGTTCCATTGCTTTCAAAAATTTTGAATCTGGTAAATGAGAAAGTCCCAGGTACTCTCCACTAACACCTATATATTCCTCTACATATTCATACCATGGCGCTAAATCTTTATATCTAATTGGCCAGTCTACAGCTATACCATCTTTTAAATTAGCCTCAAAATCAAAATCACTAAGCCTATAGACTTGCCTGCCCCATAATAGTGATCTACCCCCAACGTGATATCCTCGAATCCAGTTAAATGGTTTTTTTTCATTATATGGATGTTCATTGTCATCAACAAAAAAGTGCTTTGTTGATTCCGAATTAACATAACCTGTTCTGCTTTGTTTAGGTTGACGCTTTCTTATTTCTTGGGTAATTATATCTCCAGCAGGATAATCCCAATGATCATCATTCATTGTTGAATAATCCTCTACATGCTTTACCATAGGTCCTCTTTCAAGAACAAGGGTTTTCAACCCTTTTTCACATAATTCTTTTGCTGCCCATCCTCCACTGACTCCAGTTCCAACCACTATAGCATCATAATTGTTTTTAATCATCTATTAATTTTTTTATAATTCTTAATTCTAGTTTTTTATAAAAAATATTTTTCAAATTACAAATTTTTATCAACCTACTTTCTTTTAAAAGATGATTAATTTATCCATAAAAATAATAACATGCATTTCAAATGTGTATTGTTTTTCTAAAGTGACTATATTTTTTTACTTTTAGAAAAACAATCTTCACCTCAAAAATAAAAATAATGAATCGTAAAAAATTTTTATCTAACCTCGCCTTTGCAGGAATTGGAATTAGTTCGTTAGGAGTTAGTGCTTGCAATAGCTCCAAGAAAAAAGTAATTTCCTCTTCGGCAGCTAAAAAACCTTTTTTTAAATTATCACTAGCTCAATGGTCTATTCATAATATGATTAATAATGGTAAGGTCTCACCTTATCATTTTGCTGAACTAGCAAAAAAATGGAATTTTGAAGGTCTGGAATATGTCAATGATTTATATAAAGATGTCATGGATGCAAGCAACAAAAGTGCTGCTCTGAATCAGTTTATAAAGAAAAATAATCAACTTGCTAAGCAAAATGATTTAAAAAACTTACTAATCATGATAGATGGAGAAGGTGATTTGTCTTCAGAAAAGTTAAGTGCTCGATTATTATCTATAGAAAATCATAAACCATGGGTTGAAGCAGCAAGTGAAATGGGATGTCACTCAATAAGAGTTAATTTGCATGGCAGTAGTGACAATATTGAAGCATGGAAAAATTCATCTAAGGATAGCCTAAGTATTTTATCAGATTATGCTTTAAATTATAATATTAATATACTTGTTGAAAATCATGGAGGTTTTTCATCTAATGCGGATTTTTTGATAAGTGTAATAAATGACGTTAATAAAAATAATTGCGGAACATTACCTGACTTTGGTAATTTTTGTATTTCAAAAAAATGGGGAACTACCTCCGAAGAATGTGACAATGAATACGACAAATATTTAGGTGTTAAAAAGCTTATGTCAAAAGCATTTGCCGTAAGTGCAAAATCACATGATTTTAACAGTGAAGGAAATGAAAAAAATATTGATTATGAAAGAATGTTAAAGATTGTTAAAGAAGCCAATTATTCAGGCTACATAGGTGTGGAATATGAAGGGACTCAATTATCTGAAGAAGATGGAACTATAGCAACCCGAGATCTTTTATTAAAATATGCATAATATAAATAAATCTTAAATCACTATGAATAAAATTAAATTTCAATTATCATTTATGATGTTCCTCGAGTTTTTTATATGGGGAGGATGGTTTGTAACAATGGGAACATTCCTTTCACAGTCTTTTAATGCAAGTGGAGCCCAGCTTGCTCAAGCATATGAAACCCAATCTATAGGAGCGATAATAGCTCCATTTGTAATAGGATTAATTGCCGATCGGTATTTTTCAGCACAAAAAATTCTTGGTTTTTTACATATAATGGGAGCAATTCTTTTGTACTTAGCAGGGACTTCTAGTGACTTTATATCATTCTATCCGTTTATTCTACTCTATATGATACTTTATATGCCAACACTAGCTTTGGTTAATTCTGTTGCGTTTCGTCAAATGAAAGACCCATCTAAGGAGTTTCCTCCTATTCGAGTTTTTGGAACAGTAGGTTGGATAATTGCTGGTTTAATAATTGGATATCTAGGATGGGAATCCCAAGAATTATTGACATACACATTCTATATTACTGCATCAGCTTCAGCACTTCTTGGAATTTTTAGTTTTACTCTTCCGGATACTCCTCCTAAAGCAGATAAAGGAGATTATAGCATCAGAAAAATATTGGGTCTTGATGCTTTATCTCTTTTAAAAGACACTAAATATTTAATTTTTTTTATATCATCTATCTTAATTTGTATTCCGCTAGCATTTTACTACCAACATGCAAATCAGTTTCTAAATGAAATTGGTATGCCTAGGGCTGCTGCAGTTATGACATTAGGTCAAATTTCTGAAGCGCTTTTTATACTATTACTACCAATATTTTTAAAACGTTATGGCATTAAAACAACTTTGATTGTAGGAATGCTTGCTTGGGTTGTTAGATATATTCTTTTTGCATATGGAGATGTAGGTGAAAATGCTTGGATGCTAATTTTTGGTGTAATTTTACACGGTATTTGTTATGATTTTTTCTTTGTTTCTGGACAAATTTATACTGATTATAAAGCTGGTGATCAATTCAAAAGCTCTGCTCAAGGACTAATTACTTTAGCTACTTATGGATTAGGAATGCTTGTAGGATTTAGATTAGCTGGATACATTACTGATCAATTTACAAATAGCACTGGACATGATTGGACTCAAATCTGGATTATACCTTCTGGATTTGCTTTTTTTGTGTTATTCTTGTTTATGATTACTTTTAAAAATGAAAAAATCAAATTAAACAATGAGTAAAATTCGTTTAGGTATTTTAGGTGGTGGTGGAGATTCACTGATTGGAGTGGTCCATCGTATTGCTTCTCAAATGTTTGATAAATATCAAATTGTAGGGGGAGTATTTAACCCTATTTGGAAGGAAAATTTAAATTTTGCAAAAAAAATTGATTTGCCTACAAATAGAATTTATAAAGATTTTGAAAGCTTAATAGCTGAAGAAGTTAAGTTACCCGCTGATCAAAGAATGCAAGTAATTTCAATTTTGACTCCAAATTTTTTGCATTATCAGATGGCAAAAAAATTAATTGAAAATGGTTTTAATGTTATATGTGAAAAACCTTTAACAACTAGTTATGATGAGGCTTTAGAGCTGGAATCACTTCAAAAAGAAAAAAATTGTGTCTTTGCGGTTACTTACACCTACACAGGATATCCTATGGTTAGACAAATGAAACAAATGATTACTGATGGTGTCCTTGGAAAAATTCAAAAAGTTGATCTTCAATATTATCAAGGGTGGATTAATCCAATTATTCATGATAGTAACAAAAGAGCTAACACATGGAGATTGAACCCTGAAAAATCTGGAATAAGTTGTTGCATTGGAGATATTGGGACTCACGCTTTTGATATGTTGGAATATGTTACTGCTCTTAAGGTCTCTAAATTACTCTCTGATCTCAATTACTTGTATGAAGATAACCCAATGGATGTTGATGGTACAATATTAGTTAGAATGAATAATGGCAGTAAAGGTGTGATACGAGCAAGTCAGATTGCAACCGGTGAAGAAAACAACTTTACCGTTGCCATTTACGGCGAAAAAGGTTCATTAAAATGGGGACAAGAAAATCCTAATTACCTTAACTACCTTACCGAAGACAAACCTTTTCAAATTCTCAAAAGGGGTAACCCATACAACTCTGATTTCGCCCAAGATGGAGTTAAAGTTCCTTCAGGTCATCCGGAAGGAATTTTTGATGCAATGGGAAATATTTATAAAGGAGTTGCAAAAGCAATTAACAAAGAAAAATCTTATTCTGGAGAGTATCCTAAATTAACTGATGGTGTTAGAGGAATGCTCTTTATTGAAAAAGTGATAACTTCAAATGATAAAGGAAATATTTGGGTAGAACTTTAAACATATTATAAATTGAAAACAATAAAAGGTCCCGCTATTTTTTTAGCACAATTTGTGGATAAAAAGGCTCCTTTCAACTCCTTAGACGGAATGTGTAAATGGGCTGCTGATTTAGGATATAAAGGTATTCAAATCCCTACTTGGGAGTCTTTTCTTATCGATCTTGATAAAGCCTCTGAGAGTCAAACTTATTGTGATGAACTAAAAGGTAAAGTCAATAGTTATGGTCTTGAAATAACAGAACTGTCTACTCATCTTCAAGGACAACTAGTTGCTGTTCATCAGTCATATGATTTGATGTTTGACAACTTTGCACCAGATAAATATAAAAATAATCCAAAGGCTCGCACCGAGTGGGCTATTTCTAATGTAAAAAAAGCAGCCACAGCAAGTAGAAGGCTTGGCTTAAAAACACATGCTACATTTTCAGGAGCTTTATTATGGCATACCTGGCATCCTTGGCCTCAAAGACCTGATGGTCTTGTAGAAATGGGTTTTTTAGAACTCGCAAAAAGGTGGCTTCCAATATTAAATCACTTTGACAAGGAAGGGGTAGATGTTTGTTATGAAATCCACCCAGGAGAAGATCTTCATGATGGAGTTACTTTTGAAAGATTCTTAAAAGCTACTAATAATCATAAACGTGTAAATATTTTATACGATCCTAGTCATTTTGTTTTACAACAACTTGACTATATAGAATATATTGATCATTATCATAGCTTTATAAAATCTTTTCATGTAAAAGATTCTGAATTTAGGCCTAATGGAAAAAAAGGAGTGTTTGGAGGCTATGGCGATTGGATTGATAGGGCTGGAAGATATCGCTCACCTGGAGATGGACAAATTGATTTTAAACAAATTTTTACTAAATTAACCGAATATGGTTGTGATTTATGGGCTGTAATGGAATGGGAATGTTGTATTAAAAGTCCTGAACAAGGAGCTAAAGAAGGAGCTCTATTTATTCAAAACCATATAATTGAAGCAACTGAAAAAACATTTGATGATTTTGCAGGAGGGAAAATTGATAAAAATCATCTTAAACAAATTTTAAACTTATAAAAATGAAAAATATAATATTACTAACAGGCTTTTTTATTTTGGCTTGTCAGAATCAACCAAAGAAAAAAATAACTGACGAATACTCAGTAAAACCTGAATTTAATGAATCAAATTCAGCAAACTGGATTAATCTATTTGATGGCACAACATTTAAAGGTTGGCACCAATTTAATAAAACCGAAATGAGTCCAGCATGGTCTATTGAAGAAGGAGCAATGATGTTTAAACCAGATGGTGAAAAATACGGTGGAGGACATAATATTGTGACTGATAATGAATATACAAATTTTGAACTTTCTTTAGAATGGAAAATTTCAGAAGGTGGAAATAGTGGGATTTTTTGGGGAGTAAAAGAAGATCCAAAGTATTTTGAAGCTTATCAGACTGGTCCAGAAGTTCAAGTTTTAGATAATGAAAGACACCCTGATGCGAAAGCTAATCCTAAATACCATCAAGCTGGAGCTCTTTATGATCTTGTTCAGCCGAGCCAAGATGTATGTAATCCTGCCGGAACCTGGAACCACGTTGTTCTTATGATAAATCATATTTCAAATAAAGGTAGTATTAAACTAAATGACACAGAAATTGCAACGTTTCCAGTTAATGGCGAACCCTGGAAAGAATTAGTTAGTGGTTCTAAATTTGATAATGAAACATTTGTTGACTTTGGTAAATTTAAAACTGGAAGAATAGGTCTTCAAGACCATGGTGATGTTGTGTCTTACCGTAATATTAAAATACGTGAGATAGAGTAGAACTATGATAAAATCTATGACAGGTTTTGGAAAAGGGGAATCCACTTTCGAAAACAAATCAATTATAGTAGAGGTTAGAACTTTAAATAGCAAAAATCTTGATGTTAATTGTAGAATTTCTAATAATTATAAAGATTTAGAATCTGAGTTTAGAAAGAAAATTTCTAATTCCCTGAAAAGAGGTAAAATTGATTTTTTTATATACAATAAATCAGTAGATGATAAAACTGGATCTAAAATTAATCTTGAAACAGTTGAGGATTATTTTTCACAATTAAAAAAGCTTTCCTTAAATAAAGAATCCGATTTACTGTCAATAGCGATGAGGTTGCCTGGAGTAATGAAAACGGAAAAAGAGACATTAAATGATGATGAAAAAAATGAAGTTTTAAAACTTTTTAAAAATGCAATAAAAGAAGTAATTAGTTTTAGAAATCAAGAAGGGAAAATCATTTTTAAAGATTTTACTAATCGACTTGTAGTTATTGAGGATCATCTAAAAATAATTTCAAAAATTGATCAAAATCGAATTCAATCAATAAAAGAAAAGCTTAAAAGCTCATTAAAAGATCTTAAGATAAATATTGACGAAAATAGATTTGAACAAGAGTTAATTTATTATGTTGAAAAATATGATATCACCGAGGAGAAGGTTCGTCTAAATAATCATATAAATTACTTTAAAGAAACTTTAAATACTGATGATTCTAATGGTAAAAAACTCGGGTTTATTTCCCAAGAAATGGGACGTGAAATTAATACTATAGGGTCAAAAGCTAATGATTTTGAACTTCAGAAAATAGTTGTTCAAATGAAAGATGAATTGGAAAAAATAAAAGAACAACTTCTAAACGTGTTATAGTGGAAAATGGTAAAATGATTGTTTTTTCTGCTCCTTCAGGTTCTGGGAAAACAACTCTTGTAAAGCATTTGTTAAATATTTTTTCAGTTTTGGAGTTTTCAATTTCTGCAACCTCTAGATCTCCTAGAGGAAAAGAAGTTAATGGAAAGGATTACCATTTTTTAAATACCGAATCATTTAAAAAAGAAATTAGTAATAATTCTTTTATTGAGTATGAAGAAGTTTATCCCGGAACCTATTATGGTACCCTTAGGTCTGAAATTGAAAAAATATGGAATAATAATAAAATAGTTGTTTTTGATATTGACGTTATTGGAGGTTTAAACATAAAGGAACAATTTTCTAAAAATACTTTGACAATCTTTATTAAACCACCTGACTTTGAAACTCTTGAAAAAAGACTAATCAAAAGGAAAACTGATAATTCAGAAAAAATAAAAATTCGACTTGAAAAAGCTAAAGAGGAAATGACTTTATGTGATAAATTTGATCACTTAGTAATTAATGATGATTTAGAGATTGCCAAAATAAAAATTAAAAAGATTGTTAGTGAATTTATATCTAAAAAATGATGAAAAAAGGTCTTTTTTTTGGTTCTTTTAACCCAATTCATAATGGGCACTTAGAAGTAGCAAATTACTTTATAAACAATAAACTTTTAAGTGAAATAACCTTTATTGTTACTCCTCAAAACCCATTTAAATCTAAAAATAAAGATCAGAATTTTGACAAAAAATACAAGGCTGTAGAGTTAGCAACTATAAACAATCCAAAAATTAAATTATCAGACATTGAATTAAAACTCCCAACCCCCAACTATACTTGTAATACATTAAGATTTTTAAGAACTAAAAACCCTGGAAATGAATATGTTTTTTTAATGGGCAGCGACCTATTAATAAATTTTGATAAATGGAAAAATTATCAAAATATTTTAGAAAATCACAATCTATTTATATATCCTAGAAAAAATGAAAAATCAATTCCTGAAAAGTTTATAATTCATAATAAAATTGAGTTTTTCAAAGCCCCATTCATCGAAGTTTCAAGTACTTCTATACGTGAAAAACATAAAAATGGAAAATCTATTAAAGATTTAGTTCCACCGATAGTTCATGACTATTTAATACGTAATAAATTATATGATCTTTAAAGCCCTTCAATTATTTTAATCAAGCTTTTTGTGTTCTCTTCTCTTGAAAATGGTAAAACAGGACTAAGCTCTGCTTCATAAATTTTTCCTTTTACCCAATTATCGTAGATAGTTTTAATAAATGATATAATTAAATCAATTTCAGTTGGCTTTACAGTTAAATTATAACTTTGCTTTGATAATAACTTTGATGCCTCACCTTCAGAATCTCCAATCATTAGAATTGGATTTCCAGTAGCCATGTACTCAATTAATTTTCCAGAAATCATAGAAGATTTTTTATTCTGATCAAATAAAAAATTTAGAAGAATATTAGCTTGACACATCAAATCAACTGCTTTTGAATGATCTAAGTAGCCATAGTATTTAAAGTTGGGAATAAGCTCAAATTCTTCTAATATTTCATCTGAAATTAACCCAGCAAAAACTATTTTAAATTTAATATTAGAATAAAGTTTCTTAAGTTTAATTAATGATTCAATAACTGACTTATAAGGATGGTTTGATGTTAAAAGCCCTGTGAAAACTATTTTAAAGTCTTCATTAATTTCCTTATTAAAATTGTTAAACAAATCAGCATCAAATCCGTTATATATTTTATAAAAACGTTTCTTTACCGATATTTTGGATTGCAATTCTTTATGGAAATTCTCTGAAGCTGTAGTTAAAATTGCATCTGCATTTGATAAAACCTTTTTTTCTAGCAAAGAGTCTTTCTTTTTAGCAAAAGAAAGGCGATAAAATGACTTAAGGTAAAATAAATCTGTCCATGGGTCTCTAAAATCAGCAATCCATTTTGTTTTTAGTATAGATTTTAACTTTAACCCTATCAAGTGCGTTGAATGTGGTGGGCCTGATGTAATTATTTGATCAATATTATTATCATTTATAATTTTAATAGCCTTTCTTATAGCAGGTTTTATCCAACTAATTCTTGCATCAGGAATAAAAAGATTACCCCTTATAAAACTGGCAATATAATCTGAAATTCCTTTTTTTGAAAACTCACCTTGTGGAACTTTAATTGAACTTTTAAAGCCATTTCTAAACCAAGAATATATTTTAATCCAATTAAAGGCTTTTACATAATGAATAGGTATTCCTTCAACTTCTTTTAATAATGATTTGTCTATTGATGAAAAAGAAGCTGATTTTACATCAATAGACAATACAATGGGAGAGTATCCAAGTTTTTTTAAATATTTTGAAAAATACAACCACCTTTGAACTCCTGATCCTCCTGAAGGTGGCCAGTAATATGTGATTATGAGTATGGGTTTAGCTTTGGACAGCATAGAGTCTAATATAAAAAATATACCTAAAGAATTTATTTATTTGAGCTCCAAAGAGGTACAGAAGAACAGGCTTCTCCGTAAGAAATTTTTTTAGCATATCCTTGTAATTTATTAATCAAAAACCCATAAGCTGAATCTGGAATTGTTTGATCACTGCAGCCTTTTATTACAATTGGTTTATTTTGATATTCGGTACAATCCAGTTCAGAAATAACTCTTTCAAAAAGAACTGTTTCCAACTGTTCTAAATTTCCTATAACAACTTTCTTTGCAAAATGTTTTAGTGAGGTCGCTATTAATAGTTTAGCCCATGAAGGTAATATTACTTCTGTACTACAGCCAACAGCAACAAACTGATTAGAATACTGAGTCCAATCATGTTCTTTAATAAATTCTCTTATTTTATTTTCACGAATAATAACACCATTCTCCATAATGTTTTTTAAGTCAAAAAAAAATCTAATCCCTTCTATACGTAAATCTTCAAGATTAATAGTTATTAAGGAACTGTTTGAAACTCGATTCAAAATAGGTTCGTCCATCTCTTTTATAGTAATCCTAACTCTAATTTCGCTTCATCACTCATTAAATCTTTTGACCATGGAGGATCAAAAGTCATTTCAACTGAAGCGCTTTTAACTTCATCTATTGACATTACTTTTTCCTCTACCTCGACTGGAAGAGTTTCAGCAACAGGACAATTTGGAGTTGTTAGTGTCATCAAAATTTTAACTTCCAAGTCTTCATTAACAAAGACATCATAAATCAATCCCAATTCATATATGTCAACAGGAATTTCAGGATCAAAAATAGTTTTAATTACACTAACAATTTTTTCTCCTAACTCATTTACATCAATTTGTGTGTCCATTTTAATTTATTTGTGTTTGGTACGCAATTGCATACATTTTTAGTTGTTTAATCATAGAAACAAGCCCATTTGCTCTTGTAGGTGAAAGGTGTTCTTTTAAACCAATCTCATCTATAAAAGCCGTGTCTGCAGCTAAAATATCTGAAGGGTGTTGTTCAGAGAATACCCTTAATAGTAAAGCAATGATTCCTTTAGTTATAATAGCATCACTGTCAGCTGTATAAATAAGTTTATCTTTTTTTAATTCTGCATAAACCCATACTTTACTTTGACACCCTTTTATAATATTACTATCTGTTCTGTGTTTTTCATCAATAATTGGTAAAGATTTTCCTAGTTCAATCATGTATTCATAACGTTGCATCCAGTCCTCAAATAAAGCAAACTCATCTACAATTTCTTTTTGTATGTTAGCTATAGTTTTCATACCTAAAGTTACAAATTAAACTAACATCAATTTTGCGCGTTTTATTGCATTAACCATAATATCAATTTCTTCTTTGGTGTTATAAAAAGAAAAAGAAGCTCTAATAGTTCCTGGTATTTGAAAATAGTCCATTATTGGTTGAGCACAGTGATGACCTGTCCTTACTGCTATTCCTAGCTTGTCAAGAATTACCCCTAGATCATAAGCGTGAATTGATTTAATACTAAAGGAAACGATCGCTGTTTTTTGTTTAGATTGTCCATAAATTTTTAAACCTTCAATTTCTAAAAGTTCAGAAGTTGCATAATCTAAAAGTGACTTTTCATATTTAGCTATTGAATCATAACCAATTTCATTAATATAATTTATTGCAGTTCCTAAAGCTATTCCTCCAGCTATGTTTGGTGTACCTGCTTCGAACTTATGAGGTAATTTAGCATAGATGGTTTTTTCAAAAGTAACCTCATCTATCATTTCACCTCCACCTTGGGATGGAGGTAACATATTTAAAAGTTTTTCTTTTCCGTAAAGCATTCCCACTCCTGTTGGGCCCATCAACTTATGTCCTGAAACAACATAATAATCAATATCTAATTCTTGTAAATCAATTTTAATATGTGGAGCAGCTTGTGCACCATCAATTAAAACAACTGCATTATTAGAATGTGCTATTGATAAAATCGATTCGATTGGATTGATAGTTCCTAAAGCGTTTGAAACATGAGATATAGCTACAAGTTGAGTTTTATCACAACATATTGATTCAAATTCTTCTAATATTAAACCACCATTTTGATCCATTGGGGCAACTCTCAAAATTGCTCCAGTTCTTTCACAAAGCATTTGCCACGGGACTATATTAGAATGGTGTTCCATTACTGATAAAATAATCTCATCATCTTTTTTTAAAATATTACTATACCCTGCGGCAACTATATTTATACTGTGAGTAGATCCAGACGTAAAAATAATCTCATGAGAATGTCTAGCATTAAAATTAAGCTGAAGAATTTGTCTAGCTTTTTCGTATGCATCAGTAGCCTCTTGACTTAATTTATGAACTCCCCTATGAATATTTGAATTATAATTAGAATAATAGTTTAAAATTTCATCAATTACAACTTGAGGAGTTTGAGATGTTGCAGCATTATCAAAATAAACTAATTGATTTCCATTAATCTTTCTTTTCAAGATTGGAAAATCATTTCTAATTTTTTTAATATCTATCATTATAAATCGAAACCAAGATTGACCCCTAACTTTTCAGCAATCTGTCCATTAATCCTTTTTTTTAAAACATTAATTTGAACACTCTGTAGAATATTATTAGCAAAGGCATAGGTTAATAAGGCTTTAGCTTCTTTTCTTGGAATACCACGTGAACGAAGGTAAAATAATGTGTCCTCATCTAGCTGACCAATAGTACATCCATGAGAACACTTAACATCATCAGCAAAAATTTCAAGTTGTGGTTTAGAATTAATAGTCGCTTTATCATCAATCAGAATATTATTACTTTGCTGAAAAGCATTTGTTTTTTGAGCAATTTTATCTACAAAAATTTTTCCATTAAAGACTCCTTTAGATTGTTCAGAGTAAATTCCTTTATAATCCTGATGACTATCACAATTTGGTTTAGAATGATTAACAAGTGTATTGTGATCAACATGCTGTTTTCCCTTTAATATTGTCAATCCTTTTAGTGTTGACATAATATTTTGATCCTTGTGAAAATAATTTAAATTATTTCTGACGAGCTTTCCTCCAAACGAAAATGTGTGGACACTCACATGACTGTTTTTTTCTTGAACAATATATGTGTTATCAATCAAACTAGCTGAGTCCAAATCATTTTGAATTTTATAATAATCTAGCAAAGAATCTTTATGAGCATGAATTTCAGTAACAGTATTGGTAACTACATCATGAGAACTTAAGCTTTGATGTCTTTCAATAATTTGTACCTGAGCATTTTCTTCAACAACTATAAGGTTTCTAGGTTGAAGCCATAAAGCTTTCTGTTCTCCAGTAGAGAAATGTACAATTTCAATTGGATTCTCAGAAACTTTATTTTTAGGAATATATATGTAAGCTCCTTCCTTAGCAAATGCAGTATTAAGTGCAGTCAAACTTTCATCTTTAACTGCGGCCTTGTTAAAGTATTTATCAATAATTGGTTTATACTTCTGCTTGCTAAGTGCAGCTGATAATAAGCACACATCTAAACCATCATGGGTTGTTTCTGACAAAAAAGGACTATAGATTCCATCAATAAATACTATTTTATAAGTATCGATATCATATAGGAAATAGCGCTTAACATGTTTAAGTTCAATTCCAGAATCAGTTCTTGGAAATAAGGCATAATTTTTATTAACTACAGAAGCTAAAGACGTATACTTCCAGGCCTCAATTTTTCTTGTTGGAAATCCTTTTTTTTCAAAAACTCTTAGTGCTCTAGTTCTAAATCCTTGAATAGTTTCATTGACTTCTGATTGTTCTTCAAAAGCAAGATGAGAGTCTAATAATTTTTCTTTTAACTCCATTAATTTAACTCTTTTTTAATCCAATCATAACCTTTAGCTTCTAATTCCTTTGCTAAATCTTTAGTCCCTGATTTTACAATCTTTCCTTCATTAATAACATGAACAAAATCTGGGATGATATAATTTAATAACCTTTGGTAATGTGTAATTAGAATAACTGCATTGTTTTTATTTCTAAGCCTATTTACACCATTAGCAACAATTTTAAGAGCATCTATATCTAAACCCGAATCGGTTTCATCAAGTATAGATAATTTAGGCTCTAGCATTGCCATTTGAAAAATTTCATTTCTTTTTTTTTCTCCTCCAGAAAACCCTTCATTGAGGGATCGAGATAAAAATTTTGTGTCAATATCAAGAAGTGCGGCTTTTTGTCTAATTTTTTTTAACATTTCACTTGCAGGCATATCTTCTAGACCTTGAGCTTTTCTCGATGCGTTAATTGCTGTTTTAATAAAATTTGTTACACTTACTCCCGGGATTTCTACAGGATATTGAAAAGAAATAAAAATTCCTTTATGAGCTCTCGTTTCAGCGTCTAATTCATTAATATTCTCACCGTTTAGTAAAATATTTCCTTTAGTCATTTCATAAACTTTATTTCCAGCTATGACTGATGAAAGAGTACTCTTACCAGATCCATTAGGTCCCATAATTGCATGAATCTCTCCAGCCTTAACATCTAAGTCTATCCCATTAAGTATTAATTTACCATCAACCACTGCGTGAAGATTTTCTATAGTTAACATGCTTTTTGTGTTTATCCCACCGATCCTTCGAGGGAGATTTCTAATAATTTTTGAGCTTCAACTGCAAACTCCATTGGTAATTTATTTAAAACTTCCTTGCTAAAACCATTTACAATTAACGCAATCGCCTTTTCAGTCTCAATACCTCTTTGATTACAATAAAAAATTTGGTCCTCTCCTATCTTGCTTGTAGTTGCTTCATGTTCTATTTGTGCTGAATTGTTTTTTGCTTCTATATATGGAAAAGTATGTGCTCCACATTTATTTCCCATTAATAATGAATCACATTGAGAGAAGTTTCTTGCATTTTTGGCTCGAGAATTAACCTGAACCAAACCTCTATAACTATTTTGAGAATTACCTGCAGAGATTCCCTTAGAAATTATGGTGCTTCTAGTATTTTTTCCAATATGTATCATCTTTGTTCCAGTATCCGCTTGTTGAAAATTATTTGTTACTGCAATTGAGTAAAATTCTCCAATTGAATTGTCTCCCTTTAAAATACATGAAGGATATTTCCAAGTTATAGCTGAACCTGTTTCAACTTGAGTCCAGGAAATTTTAGAATTATTATAACAAATTCCTCTTTTAGTCACAAAATTATACACTCCACCTTTACCTTCTTTATTTCCAGGGAACCAATTTTGAACAGTTGAATACTTTATCTCAGCATTATCATGAGCTATTAATTCAACAACTGCTGCATGTAACTGATTTTCATCTCTGGAAGGAGCTGTACAACCTTCAAGATAACTCACATAACTTCCTTCATCAGCAATCAATAGTGTTCTTTCAAACTGGCCTGTACCTGCTTGATTTATTCTAAAATATGTAGATAATTCCATTGGACATTTAACACCTTTGGGAATATAACAAAATGATCCATCTGAGAATACCGCAGAATTTAATGCTGCATAATAATTATCTCTAGCAGGAACTATGGAGCCAATATATTTTTTTACTAGGTCTGGATAATCTCTAATTGCTTCAGAAATTGAGCAAAAAATAATTCCTTTTTTTGCTAATGTATCTCTAAATGTTGTAGCTACAGAAACAGAATCAACAACGATGTCCATCGCAACACCGGTCAGTTTTTTCTGCTCATTAATAGAAATTCCCAATTTATTGAAGGTCTCTAATAGTTCAGGATCAACTTCATCTAAACTCTTATATTGATTCTTATTTTTAGGGGCAGAATAATATGAAATTGCTTGAAAATCAGGTTTTTCATAATTTACATTAGCCCAGTCGGGTTCTTCCATCTCTAACCAGGCCCTATATGCTTCTAATCGCCAAGTTTTCATCCATTCAGGTTCATTTTTCTTTTTTGAGATTGCAGAAACAACTTTTTCGTTGAGGCCAATAGGAAATGTTTCAGATTCTATATCAGTATAGAAACCGTATTCATACTCCTTAGTTTCAAGTTCTTTCTTTAATTCTTCTTCAGTATATGACATAAAATAATATTTTATAGAGAAAAACTTTCACCGCACCCACAAGTTCTTTGAGCATTTGGATTATTAAAAACAAATCCCTTTCCGTTAAGTCCTCCTGAATATTCCAAAGTAGTTCCTATTAGGTAAAGGAGGCTTTTTTTATCAACTATAATTCTAACATTATTGTCTTCATATAGCTTGTCTTGTTTATTAGTTTCATTATCAAAATTTAATTCATAAGATAAGCCTGAACAACCACCACTTTTTACTCCAACTCTAACATAAGCTAGACTTGGATCAAAACCTTCTTCCTTCATTAATACGTTAACTTTATTTTTTGCCGAAGCAGACACCTTAATCATCTTTATTTTAAGTTTGATCAATACATTACAAATATACGTAATACATAACATATATAGATTTTGATCTATAAATATTGATAATAAAAAAATAATATTCACTGATTCAGAATAGCAACAAAAATGTCTTTATTCATTACGTTTTGGCCAATAAAATCTCCATCATTACTATCAGTCGTTCCAGTCAGCACAACTGATCCGTTTTTAAGTTGAGAAATTGAATATCCAAGATCTTCGTTGCTTCCTTTTATTTCCCAAGTCTTTTGAATAATACCATTCAATTGTGTTTGACTTAAAAAAACTGCATTATTTTGAAGACTTACTCCTTTTAAATTAGCTGGATTTCTTGAATATCCAGTTATAAAATAACTTCCATCGATTGTTTGTATTAAATCTTTTGCATAATCAAATTGAGAACTCCCAAGACGTATTTTGCTTATTATATTCCCTGAAGAATCAAGTTTTATTAATAAAAAATCATTCATGCCTTGAGTTTTCACTCCTTCAATTTTTTGACTATTAGTATTTCCTAAAATTGTATAATTATTCTCTTGATTTTTAATAATTATCACTCCCTCATCAATGGCAGAACCTCCGAAAGATTTTTCCCATAATAAATCTCCATATGAAGAAAGTCTGACTACCCACATATCATAACTTCCATAAGGATTTGATATTTCTACATCTTGACTTTCCGATGTTCCAACTAGAATAAATCCGCCGTCCTCTGTTTCAATTGCGTCATATGACCTATCATTATTTGTGCCACCAAAATATTTTCTCCAAACTATTTCACCGTCTATATTTACCTTATGGCACCAAAATTCTCCAACGCCATGCCTAGCTGAGTCTCCCTGACCCTCAGAAGCTGTTACATCTAAAAATCCATTGAAAAATAATCCCCCATCACTTGTACTAATAATATTATATGCATGATCATGTCCTAAAAAACCATAACTTTTTTCCCAAAGCAATTTTCCAAAAGAATCAGTTTTTATAAGCCAATTATCATGTTGTCCTTTATTAATTGATGCATCGCCGTCATTACTTTTACTGTAACCAATAATGTAAAAACTTCCGTCAGGAAACTCTATGACATCAGTTCCAACATCATCACCAGAGCCTCCATATGTTTTTGTCCAAACTATTTCTCCTTTCGAATCCAATTTAATTAAAAAAATATCATTCCCTGTTCTATTTTTATTTTCAAAATGACCATCTGTACTTTTTGTGTTTCCAACAAGAACAAATCCTCCATCTCTTATTGATACAACTTTTTTTACAATATCCTCTTCGCTTCCACCAAAAACTTGTATAACTTTTAGGTTTTTTTCTAAAAAATTTACATTAGAAAAATTTATTTCTGAAAAATCAGGTGAGCATGAATAGGTAAACAAAAATAAGAGTAATACTAGTTTTTTCATTTAATTAGAAGCTTTAACAAGGAACAATCCTCCTTGACCGTCACTTATTGCAACAATTCCACTTTGAAAAAAAGGATAGCTATTCCAAACTCCATCAAAGCTAGTCAAATCACTTTCTGGATAAGTGTCAAAATACATAACCTCATCCATTATATTATTATGAATTTGTGAAATGTCCATTACTCTTAGACCTGCTGTGTAATTTGATAGATAAAATAAACTCCCTACAACATATCCATTATGATCAATCGCAGTTGTTGTTCCATTATAAGTATATGTTAAATCTGGTTCATTTAGTTTTGATACATCAAAAACAAATGTTTTGGTATTGTTTCCATAATAATATTCGTCTAATTCATCTCCAAAAAATAAATATTTATGATCTGTTGATAGCCAACTTTGATGAGCATATGCAGAACCTCCATATGATTTAGTGGTTATTAATTCTGGATTGCTTTTGTCTGTAACATCAACAATAACAACTTTGTTATTTGATCCACCATCACTATTGCTTCCAATATAAATTTCTTTGCCTTTGAAATTTTCATCTGGCCCATGATATACAACAACTTGAGCATCATGCGAGTATCCCATTGTTCTATAGCCACCAACTTCTATTGGATTCTGAGGTTCATTTATATCAATAAATAAAGGGCCTCCTGAAAATCGCTGACTCCCTACTACATATGCAAATCCTGTAGCTTCATTAATTGCAATGTTGTGTGCGCTTCCAAAAGTATCAAGTCTTTTATCGGCTATTAAACTTTGAAAGGTTTCAATGTCTCTTAAACGTCTTAAATCAAAAATTTGAAGGCCATGATCATTTGCTTCTGAAACAATAAAAGCGTGATCATTGAAAACTTTAATATCTCTCCAAGTACTTGGTGTAGATACTGATAATTTTCCTAAATAGATAGGATTTAAAGGATCGCTTATGTCAACAAAAGCTGTACCATCATTCAATCCCTGAATCACATACTCCTTGCCTGAGTCACGATCAGTCCATCCCCAATTGTCATTTGCAAAACTACTCCCAAACTGTGTTAGCGAAATTTGACTATAGAGGTCCATTCCTTTGCATGGATAGCCATTGGCGAATCCATTTTCACATTTTATAATTTCTGGACTTGGGAGATCAACAGTTAAAGTAGAGTCAACATTTCGAGGAGGATTAATTATTGAAGGAGAAACGATAGAATCATTTATTAACTCATATTTATTACAACCTGAAAAAAAAATCATAAACATTAAAAAATAGCATGTCTTTTCCATTTTGCAATTTAACGAATTCATGTCTAATAAAACTGATGTAAGCAGAATACATCTAATTACGTACTTTTGCTGAATGTTAGAAAATAAAAACACAAAACTTACACCCATAGAAAATATTGGAGAATTTGAATTAATTGATCAACTAACAAAAAATTTTTCTATTGAAAATCCTTCTTCAATAATTGGAATTGGAGATGATGCCTGTGCAATTGATTTTAAAAAAAATTTGAGTGTGATAAGCACTGATTTATTAATTGAAGGAGTTCATTTTGATCTATCGTATGTTCCTCTTAAGCATTTAGGATATAAAGCTGTAATAGCGAATCTTTCTGACATATACTCAATGAATGCAAAACCAACACAAATTACTCTTTCTTTGGCTATTTCAAACCGTTTTCCCGTAGAAGCTTTAGAAGAGTTTTATGATGGTATAAAAGCTGCATGTGCTAAATATAAAGTAGACCTTGTTGGGGGAGATACAACAAGTTCTACAAAAGGTATGGTTATATCAATAACAGTAATTGGCCAAACAAATCATAAAAAAATTTCTAAAAGAAATGGTGCGCAAGCTAATGACTTGCTAGTTGTTTCAGGAGATCTAGGAGGAGCTTATGCTGGACTGCAAATCTTAGAACGCGAAAAGGCAGTCTTTAAAGTTAATCCTAAAGTTCAGCCTGACCTAGATTCATACACGTACAGCATAGGACGACAATTAAAGCCAGAAGCTCGAAAAGATGTATTTGAACTTTTGGATGAATTAAAAATTACTCCTAAAGCAATGATTGATATTAGTGATGGTCTCTCTTCAGAGACTCTTCACCTGTGTAAAGCTTCAAGTTTAGGTTGTCATCTATATGAGCAAAAGATCCCTATTGATCATGAGGTCATTAAAATATGTGAGGAATTCAAGATCAATCCTACTACTGCAGCCCTTAACGGAGGAGAAGATTATGAACTATTAATGGCTCTCTCACAATCTGATTATGATAAAATTAAAAATCATCCTTATTTAACTGTAATTGGACATTTTACAGATTCAGAAACTGGCGCAAAATTGATAACTGGATTGAATCAACAAATAGAATTAATTGCTCAAGGGTGGAATCCAATTTCAAAAGCAAATTAACCTAGTGCAACATCTAAAATCATCATTAAAATAAATCCTCCAATAAATCCCAAAGTAGCAATGTCAGTAAACCTGTCTTGCTGAGTTTCCGGAATTACTTCTTCAACAACAACAAAAATCATAGCTCCTGCTGCAAAGGCTAAAGCATATGGGAGAATAGGTGTAAAAAATGTTACTGCTACAGCTCCAATAACAGCAGCGATAGGCTCAACAATTGCAGATAATTGTCCATACCAAAAGCTTTTAAATCGACTGACTCCTTGTCTTCTTAAAGGCATAGCGACTGCAATTCCTTCTGGGAAATTTTGAATACCAATTCCTATTGCTAAAGTTACAGCGCCAGCAATTGATGCCTCAGGAATACCAGCGGCAACTCCACCAAATAAAACTCCAACTGCTAATCCTTCCGGAATATTATGTAAGGTTATGGCTAAAACTAATAACGTTGTCCTTCTCCAAGGTGTTTTAATTCCTTCAGTTTCTTTAAAATTTATATGAATGTGTGGTAATATCTTGTCAAGTAAAAATAAAAAAATTGCACCTAAACCAAACCCCACGGCTGCAGGAAGAACTTTTTGAATCCCAGTTCCTGAAGTCATTTCAATAGCTGGAGATAAAAGACTCCAAAAGCTTGCAGCTACCATAACTCCTCCAGCAAAACCAAGCATTCCATCTAAGATTGCTCGGTTCATTGTTTTAAATAAAAAAACAAATGAAGCTCCAAAAGCTGTTACTGCCCATGTAAAAATAGTTGCATAAAAAGCGCCTAAAATGGGATCAATAGACCCAAAAAAAGAAAAAATATTATCCATTAAAATTAAATTAATTTTAAGCAAAACTAACTAAAAAAGAAGAGCTAAATCAGAGTTTTAAGCTTAATTACATACTTTTGAAATAATACTATATGGAAACGCCTAATTACAATTATATTATTTGCGGAGGAGGAGCTTCTGGAATACTTCTTGCAACTAAATTAGTTGCAGATCCATTTTTTTCAGATAAAAAAATCTTACTCTTAGAAAAAGACCCCAAAACAACTAATGACAGAACATGGTGTTTTTGGGAAAAAGGTGAAGGTGAATTAGATCATCTAGTTAGCAAAAAATGGAACTCTGCATTTTTCAAAGCTAAAAATTTTAAAAAATATTTTTATACTAAACCATTCACTTATAAGCTAATTAGGGGAATTGATTTATACAAAAATTTCAATACTATAAAGTCTAATTATAAGAATCTAGAGTATTTAAATGCTGAAATTATTAAAATTGATAGAATTAATAACACTGTATTAACAGATAAAGGAAGTTTCTCTAGTAATTCTATATTTTCAAGCATATTGGATATTGATCTTTTAAATAATCAAAATAAATTCCCGTTATTAAAACAGCATTTTATAGGGCAATTAGTTGAGACTGAGAATAAGATTTTTAATCCAACTGTTGTAACGTTTATGGATTTTGATTTACCTCAAAAAAATTCAACCAGATTTATGTATGTTCTTCCTTTTTCAAAGACAAAAGCACTTGTTGAGTATACTCTGTTTTCATCTAATGAATTAGAAAAAGATGAATATACTGACTCTATAAAAACCTATCTTAAAAATCTTAATTCAGGTAACTTTAAAATTATTGAAACCGAACAAGGGTGTATTCCAATGACTGCATATAAATTTAAATCTAATAACTCTGAAAATTTGCTCCATATTGGAACTGCAGGTGGGTGGACAAAAGCAAGTACAGGTTATACTTTTTTAAACACTGTAAATAAAACCAAAGAACTTGTATTGTTTCTAAAAAAAGGAAAAACTCTAAATAAATTTGAAAAAATTACTCGCTTTTGGTTTTATGATTTGCTTTTCTTAGATGTTCTTAATGAGCATAATGATATGGGAAGTTTTATTTTTAAAAGAATGTTTAAAAAAAACAAACCAGAAATAATTTTTAAATTTTTAGATAATAAAACTACTATTTGGGAAGAACTAAATTTTATTAAAACATTTAAAAAAAAGTGGTTTGTTCAAGCATTAATTAAGAGGCTTTTTTAAAAACTTCTATTGACTAATTTATTCACAAACTCAACTAAATATTTCTTTTTTTTAGGATTTAATTCAAGCTTATCAATTTTAAGAATAGCTGATTTATAAAAATATTCAATTTTATTTTTAATAGCATCCTCTGCTCCAGAAGACCTGTAAATAGATGTAACTGATGATATTTTATTGTTTGGATTTTTAGGGTTTAGTTTAATCCAATAATTGAACTCATTTCTAACTCTTTCAGTGGAATTTGCCAAAACATATAAATAGAGAAAAGTTTTTTTATTTTCAATTATATCTACTCCTATTTTTTTTCCGAATTTTTCTGCTTCTCCAAAAACATCTAGATAATCATCTTGTAATTGAAAAGCTAATCCTAATTCAACTCCTATATTATATATTTCATTTATCTGATCAACTGTTGCTTTTGAGATTATTGCCCCTATTGACAAAGAAAAGCCTAACAATACAGCCGTTTTATTCTTGATCATTAACATGTAGTCCTGTAAACAAATAT
This sequence comes from Flavobacteriaceae bacterium, assembly GCA_029243245.1. Taxonomy (GTDB): domain Bacteria; phylum Bacteroidota; class Bacteroidia; order Flavobacteriales; family Flavobacteriaceae; genus Marivariicella. Next base: position 76,655 of record JAQWSK010000008.1, read on the forward strand.
TTTTTTGATTTGGAAAATCCATATCTAATTGCTGACCCTCACATACTTTTCTTGCTGTTTGAGAAAATATTTTAATTAATTCAAAGCTAATATCTGGTGAATATTGTTGCAGAAGTTCGTAAGACCATATCAGCATAACATCTCCCGAAAGAATTGCAGTACTTACATTCCATTTGTTATGGACAGTTTGTTTACCTCTTCTTAAGGGTGCTTCATCCATTATATCATCATGAATCAAAGAGAAATTATGAAAAACTTCTATTGCTAATGCCGCGGGTAAAGCTTTTTTTATTTCCCCATCAAAAACCTCAGTTGAAATTAAAGTTAGAATAGGGCGTATTCTTTTTCCTCCTAATTCTAATATATATTTAGTAGGTCTGTATAAGTTTTCAGGAGAAATTCTAGGTAAACTTGACTCTAAATATTCTAAAAACAGCTTTTGATGTTTATCAAATGAAGGCATGAAATATTTTTCTATAAATGTAGATAAATTATCTAATGATAGCTTCAAATAAACATTGGAAACTAATTTGGTTTTTTTAGTTTCCTTTAATACTTTTACACAGCAATGAAAGAAAAAATTATTTTAAAGGCAACCGAACTTTTTTTATCTATTGGTTTTAAAAGTGTAACAATGGATGAGCTAGCCCAATCTATGGCTATTTCAAAAAAAACTATTTATCAGTTTTTTAATAATAAAAATCATTTGATTAGTGTATGCATGGAGTCACTCCAAAAACAAATAATTAAAACTTTTAAACAGATTAGAGCAAATGCGAATAATCCAATAATAGAATTGTTTCAAATAAAAAAAGAAGCAATGAAAGTATTAGGAAATACTGAAACAGCGCCTCAATTTCAACTTCAAAAATTTTATCCAGAAATTTATCAAGAGCTAAAAAGTAGAGAATTTGATCAAGTTAGAGATGTTTTTCAAGAAAGTTTAAAAAAAGGGGTTGAGTCAGGCTATTTCAGAAAAGAGATTAATATTGATTTCATAAGTAGAATTTTTTTGAATGGAATGCGAGGAGTAAGAGACATAAACTTATTTCCGCTAAGTGAATTTAAAGTAGAAGAAGTTATAGAAGATTTTATAGAATATCACTTAAGGGCTATTTCCACAAAAAAAGGCATAACCCTTCTAAATAGAATTTATAAAAAATTTGAATGATGAAAAAATTTATTTATATTTTATTTTTTTTACTTGGCATAGCTAATGCACAGGAATATCCTTCAAGCTTGAGCATTGAGGAGGCGATAAATTTTGCTCTTGAAAATAATTCTGAAATCATCAATGCCAAACGTGAAATAGAAAAGGGGTATAAAGAGAAATGGAAAACAATTTCAATTGGATTACCACAAATATCTGCAAATTTTGATTACACGAATTTTTTAGAACTTCCTGTCTCTCTAATTCCTGCTCAATTTTTTGGAGGTCAAGAAGGCGACTTTGCAGAAGTCAGTTTTGGTACTGAGCAAAACATAGTTGCATCAGCTCGAATTAAACAATTAATTTTTGACGGATCATACATTGTTGGTCTTAAAGCTATTAAGACTTATTTGGAGATTTCAGATAATACCCTTAAAAAGACTAATCTAGAAGTTAGAAAATTAGTTAATAATGCATATTTAAAGACTTTGATTTCAAAAGCAAATATCGATTTTATAAATAAAAACATCAAAAGTTTAGAGGATACACTTAGTGAAGCTAAAAAGTTATATGAAAACGGTTTTACAGAAGAAGAAAGTGTTGAACAATTAAAAATTACATTATCTGAATTACAATCACAAAGAAAGTTTGCATATCAATTTAGTTTGTTGTCAATGGATGTTCTAAAAGTCTCATTAGGATATAAAGAAGTAGATAAATTAAATTTGACAAGTTCTCTAGAGACCATAATTAATTCACAAACTTTTGACATTCCTATAGTTGAATCTTGGAATCATAATTCAAATATTGATATTAAAATAGCAACAAATGATGTTGAATCAAAAAGACTGCTATATAAATTAGAACAGAGTAAATCATTACCTAAGCTATCTACATTTATAAGTGGCGCATATACTGGGAATAATAATTCTTTCGCTTTTAATGAATCAAATCAAAAATGGTTTGGGTCAGCATTATTTGGTGTAAGTCTTGATGTCCCTATATTTAGTTCTTTGGGAAGATCTGCAAGCTCACAGAAAGCAAAAATATCCTACGAGCAATCAAAAACAAAACTAGAAACAGCACAACAACAAATAAAGATTGCTGCTAAAAATGCTAAAGCTAGTTATGAACTTGCTATTGATAATTTCTATGTTACTAAAAACAATATGAATTTGGCTGAAAGAATTGAAAACAAAAACCAAATAAAGTTTTCTCAAGGAATAGCAAGTAGCTTTGAATTAAGACAAGCTCAAACGCAACTTTATAGAGCTCAAAAAAATTACTTAGATGCCATACAAAATTTGGTGTCTAAAAAAATTGGATTAGAAACACTTCTAAATATTACCAAAAATTAAACCTAATGAAAAAACATATATATATTTTAACTTTTGCATTCATTTTCTTTAGCTGTGATAACAAAAAAGATATAGACACTAATTCTATAATAAATTCGAAAGATTTAAAATTAATTCAAAAAAGAAAATCACAGGTAAGCAGTGAAATAAATCTTCTTCAAAAAGAATTAAGAACATTAAATGAGGAGATTTTTAATTTAGATGAAGAGCGAAAAATTACTTTAGTTTCAAGTAAAAAAGTTAAAAAAGAATCATTTAAACATTTTATTGAAATTCAAGGTTCAGTGGAGTCTGATAAAAACTTAATCCTATACTCTGAAATTCCTGGAATTATAAAATCCATTAACGTTAAACAAGGTCAAAAAGTCAAAAAAGGTTTAGTCCTTGTTGAATTATCTAATGAGGGAATGTTTGCAAAACTTGAACAACTAAAATTGCAGCTTAAATTGGCTAAAACTACTTATGAAAGACAATCAAATTTATGGAATGATAAAATTGGAAGTGAAATTCAGTTTCTACAAACAAAAACTAATTATCTAACTATAGAAAGGGAGATTGTTCAAATAAATGATCAAATATTAAAATCAAAAATAATTGCCCCATTTGATGGCGTTATTGATCAATTAATCGCTGACCTAGGAAGCAATGTTAATCCCGGAATTAGTCCTGTTTTAAGAATAATCAATTTAGATCAAGTTAAGGTTATTGCTGAAATACCTGAAACTCACCTTCCTAATATACATTATGAATCAGAAGTTTCAATTTATTTTCCTGTGATTTCAAAGAACTTAAAAGCTAAAGTTTCTTCAATAGGAAATGTCATCAATCCAAATAATAGAAATTTCAGGATAGAAGTATTACTTGAAAACAACGATTATGTTTTAAAACCAAACATGACTGCCAAAATTTCATTAAACGATTATCATAATCCAAATGCAATCTTAATAGATCAAAAAAACATTATCGAAAACAGTTATAATGAGTTTTATGTTTTCAAACTTGAACCAGTTGCTATGGATCAAGAAAAATATAAAGTAATTAAAAATCTTGTCAAGTTAGGAAAAACAGCAAACAACAAAGTTGAAATTCTTGAAGGACTTGACTCTGATGATATTATTATTGAAGATGGAAGTAGGCTAGTTAGAGAAAAACAAATTGTTAAAATAACAAATAGAATTAAAGGTACCAATTAATGAAAAAATCATCAAAATTAAATGAATTTTTTCCTTCGTCCTGGGCTATAGATCATAGTACAGTTATATATGTAGTTATTGGGGTTTTCTTTTTCCTAGGTGTTTCATCTTATTTTTCGATGCCAAGAGAAAATTATCCGGAAATAAAGGAAAATCAAATTTTTGTTAGTTCTGTCTTTCCAGGCAATACTGCAGAAGACATTGAAAGACTTATTACTGATCCTTTAGAAGAAGGACTTAAAGGTGTTAAGAATCTTTTGGAAATCACATCAGCCTCCAGAGAAAATGTCTCATTAATAACTGTCAAATTTGATGAAGGAATATCTAATGAGAGTGCAAAGGTTCAAGTTAAAGATAAAATCGAAGCTATTACCTCAGGATCAGATTGGCCAACATTTAATGATTCAAAAATTGAACCATCAGTATTTGAGCTTATAATGTCCGAAGAGATTCCTGTTTTAAATATTGGTCTAACAGGAGATTTACCTATTGAAGAATTGAAATTTTATGGGAAATTACTTCAAGAAAAAATTGAACAAATGGCCGAAATTAAAGAAGTTGTTCTAAGAGGAGTTCAAGATTTTGAGGTTGAAGTTGCTATAGATTTACTTAAAATGACTGCGGCATCAGTGTCTTTTGGAGATGTTGTAAATACAATCAGAAGAGAAAACAACACCGTTTCTGCAGGAAGTATGGAAGTTGGAGACGGAACAAGAAAAAATCTTAGAGTTTTAGGTGAAATTAATTCTCCTGATGAGCTTGAAAGTTTTGTTATTAAAACTCAAAATGGAGTAGTTTATCTAGGTGACATATCTGTTATTAAGTATAAGGAAAAAGAAAAAAATTCATATGCTCGTTCAAATGGAAAGACAGCTCTTGTTCTCGATATTAAGAAAAGAAGTGGGAAAAATTTAATTAAGACCGTAGAAAAAATAAGGTCATTAATTGGTGATGTTAAATCTAAAGATTTTCCGAGTTCCATTGAAATTGAAATTTCAAATGATCAATCCAATACTACAAAAAACATAGTAAGTGATCTTGTCAATAATATAATTTTTGGTGTAATTCTAGTTATAACAGTTTTAATGTTTTTTTTAGGTTTTAAAAATTCTCTTTTTGTTGGTTTTGCAATTCCAATGTCAATGCTTATGTCATTTATGATATTAGGATTTCTAGGAAGCACAATTAATACAATGGTTCTTTTTGGTTTAATAATGGGAATGGGAATGCTAGTTGATAATGGAATAGTGGTGGTGGAAAACGCTTATCGCTTAATGGAAAAAGAAGGTATGGGAGTTATTCAAGCAGCAAAAAAAGGTATTGGAGAAATCGCAACTCCAATTATAGTTTCAACTGCAACTACTGTTGCTGCATTCATTCCGCTTGGATTTTGGCCCGGTAGAATTGGTGAATTTATGATTTTTTTCCCTTTTACTCTCTCGATTGTTTTAGGATCATCATTAATTGTTGCCATTTTTTTCAATTCAATGCTTGTTTCTAAATTCATGAGTACAAAAGACAAGATAATTGGCAAAAAAAAACTAAAACGATTAACATTTTTATTTTCTGGTATAGGAATAATTTTTATTTTTTTTCCTGGCAGCTTAAGAGGTCTTGGAACATTAATGATATTATTAAACATGATGTTTTGGGCATACAAGCTATTTATTAAAAAATGGGCCTTATATTTTAGAAAAGTGAGTCTTGTTAAATTAGAAAAAACGTACACGAAACTTTTAAAATTTTCACTATCCGGAAAAAACCCAATTCTATTATTAGTAAGTACTATCGCATTACTTTTTTCTTCATTTATAATATTGGGGCTTTCCGCTCCAAAAGTCGAGTTTTTTCCAGAAAACGATCCCAATCAAATTTTTATTTATATCGAATATCCTGAAGGAACATCAATTGATAAAACAAATTCAATTTCTAAATTAATAGAAGATGATGTTCAAAAAGTTATGAATAATCCCAAATATTTGGATGGACCTAACAATTTTATGGTTGAATCTAATGTCACTTTTGTTGGTGCTGGATCACATAATCCAGAAATTGACAATGGTGGAGATCAAGAAATGTCTCATAAGGCTAAAATTACTATAACTAACTCAGAATTTAAATATAGACGTGGACTTTCAAGTGAAAACTTAAGAAAAGAGCTCCAAGAAGCAATAAAAGAGAAATATGCTGGAGTCTCTATTTCAGTAGAAAAAGACCCTAAGGGTCCACCTGTAGGTTATCCAATAAATATAGAAATTAGTGGTGAAGATTATGATGAGTTAATTCAAACAGCTGAAAATTTAAAAAATTATTTAAATACTGAAAACATAGCTGGTGTAGAAGAATTAAAAATAGATGTCAATAAAAGCAAACCAGGAATAAAAATTAATGTTGATAGAAAAAAATCTGGATCCCTAGGGGTTACAGCTGGTCAAATTGGTCAGCAATTAAGAGGTTCTGTATTTGGAGAAAAAGCAGGCATTTATAAAAAAGATGGTGAAGATTATGATATCAACGTTAGATTTAATGAAAAGAATAGAAAAAATATTTATGAGTTGCTAGATCAATACATTGTTTTTAGAGATAAGGCTAGTGGAAAAATAAAAAAAATACCTCTAAGTGTAATGGCAAAACCCAGTGGATCATTTTCTTTTAATGCAATAAAGCACAGTAACCTAAATAGAGTTGTTACATTATATTCTCCTGTTTTAGCAGGATATAATGGCAATGATGTTGTTGCAAGTGTAAAACAAAGTGTTTCTAATTTTGATGGAATTAAATCTGATATTGGAATTACATTTACTGGAGAAATAGAGGAGCAATCGAAAAATATGAAGTTTTTATTAGGAGCTTTATTAGCGGCTTTGGGAATGATATTATTTTTACTGGTTCTTCAATTTAACTCAATCTCCAATCCTCTTATTATTCTATTGTCAATATTTTTAAGTTTTACTGGAGTTCTATACGGTATAAGTTTATTTAACATGTCCTTTGTCATAATGATGACTATGATGGGAATTATCGCTTTATCAGGGATTGTAGTTAATAATGGAGTTGTATTAATAGATTACACTCAATTATTAATTGCTAGAAAAAAGGAGCTTTTGAATATTCCATTCAATCAATTACTTCCAAAATCAGATGTGCAAGAAGTAGTTGTAAATGGAGGAGCCGCTAGACTTCGTCCAGTTATTCTAACAGCAATAACTACTATTTTAGGGCTAATTCCATTAGCAACTGGACTAAATATTGATTTCTTTTCTCTATTTACGGAATGGAATGCCAATATATATATCGGAGGAGATAATGTTATTTTTTGGGGACCTTTATGCTGGACTGTTATATTTGGGCTTACTTTCGCTACATTTTTAACGCTATTTATTGTTCCAAGTTCTTTTTATCTAGTATATCAACTTAAATTAACTATTCATAATTGGAATAGGGTTAAAAACTAATAACTTAATACCTTTGTAGTTCATTCATAGGATATGTTAAGATCACACAACTGCGGAGAATTAAAATCAACTGATATAAATACGACTGTAGCTCTTTCGGGATGGGTTCAAAAAATCAGAGATAAAGGTTTCATTATTTGGGTTGACATAAGGGATCGTTATGGGATTACTCAATTAGTCTTTGATGAGGCAAGGACTCCAAAAAAAGTATTTGATAGTGCAAGAAATTTATCTAGAGAGTTTGTTATACAAATTAAAGGTCAAGTCATTGAAAGAGAATCAAAAAATAATGAGCTACTAACTGGTGCTATCGAGATTCTTGTTAATGAATTAAATATCTTGAACCCCTCTGAGATACCCCCTTTTACTATAGAAGATAAAACAGATGGCGGTGAAGAATTAAGAATGAAATATAGATACCTTGATATTAGGAGAAATACTATTCGAGATAATTTGATATTTCGTCACAAAGTCACAATGGAAGTTAGAAACTATTTAAACAATCAGGGGTTTATTGATATTGAAACTCCCTACCTAATTAAATCAACACCTGAGGGAGCTAGAGATTTCATTGTGCCTTCAAGAATGAATTCTGGACAATTTTATGCTCTTCCTCAGTCACCTCAAACCTTTAAACAATTATTAATGGTTGGAGGAATGGATCGTTATTTTCAAATAGTAAAATGTTTTAGAGACGAAGATTTAAGGGCAGATAGACAGCCCGAGTTTACTCAAATTGATTGCGAAATGAGTTTTGTAAATCAAGAAGATGTTCTAACCCAATTTGAAGGATTGATTTCTCATTTGATTCTGAAAATTAAAAATTATAAAATTGATAAATTCCCAAAAATGACTTACGATGAAGCAATTAAAAATTATGGCAGTGATAAACCAGATATTAGGTTTGGAATGAAATTTGGAAACATTACTGATAAAGCAAAAGGAAAAGGGTTTAACGTTTTTGATTCTGAAGAAATAATAGTAGGTTTTTCAATAAAAAAAGGAGCTTCTATAAGCAGAAAAGAAATTGATAAATGGGTAGACTGGATTAAGAAGCCTCAAATTGGAGCAAAAGGTCTAGTGTGGGTAAAATATAACGAGGACCATACTTTAAAGTCATCTGTAGATAAATTTTACACAGAAAATGATTTAATTGAATGGGCGAAAATTACTAAAGCTGATTCTGGTGATTTAATTTTTATTCTTTCGGGGGAAACAAAAAAAACATTAAAACAATTAGGGGAGTTAAGACTTGCAATTGCTGAAAAAAATAATCTGCGTAATCCAGATATTTTTGCACCACTTTGGGTGACTGATTTTCCACTATTAGAATGGAATGAAGAAGCAAAAAGATATCATGCTATGCATCATCCTTTTACATCTCCAAAAAAAGAAGATCTTGGGTTATTGAAAAGTTTCCCTGAAAAAGTTAGAGCAAATGCCTATGACCTTGTTATTAATGGAAACGAAATTGGAGGAGGCTCTATAAGAATTCATGATTCTAAGCTTCAAAAGGAAATGTTTAACTTAATAGGGCTTTCTAATAAAGAAGCTCAGGAACAATTTGGTTTTTTGTTAGGTGCTTTTAAGTTCGGAGCTCCACCTCATGGAGGAATTGCATTCGGTTTAGATAGACTTGTAACGATTCTCGGAGGTGAAGAAACAATTAGAGACTTCATTGCTTTTCCAAAAAACAATTCTGGTCGAGATATTATGATTGACTCTCCCTCTATGATTGAAAAATCTCAACTTAATGAATTAGGGTTGGATCTGAATAAATCATAATATGAGAATTGTTCTTCGTTTTTTATTTTTTTCAATCTTAACATTTTTTTTTATAGGGTTTTTTATTAAAAATTATCAAAATAATCAAATTTTAGCTGAAAAAATTATAGGAAGCACTGTTCTTTTTTTGGTAATATTTTTTTTACCAATATTTTTATATCATCGATGGAAAGGTAAAGATATAAAGGATTATACGCTGACTAAAGAGAATTATAATCGAATGAAAGAAATAGGTGAAAAAAAAAATAAAAAATAAAACACAATAAAAGTTTACAGAAAAGAAAGTTGGTGTAACTTAGCCGAAATTATTTTATTATTACAATATGACTGGTACAGTTAAATTTTTCAATGAATCCAAAGGATATGGATTCATTACAAATGATGAGTCGGGTGCTGATGTATTCGTTCACGTAACAGCTCTTAATGGGCTTTCACTCCAAGAGGGTGATAAAGTTGAATATGTAGAAGAAGAAGGAAAAAAAGGGAAGCAAGCTTCGCAAATATCCCTGCTATAATATACATTACGACTGCATTTAGCCTCCCTTGTGGAGGCTTTTTTTATGCCCTTTTTTTACGAAAAAAATCTTGTAAAATCATTTTAGATTCCTCAGCCATAACCCCTCCAAAAACTTTGGCTTTGGGGTGTGGTATTAATTGGGCCTGTTGAAATCCCCTTTTGGGGTCCTCAGCTCCAAAAACAATCCCACTCAGTTGCGCCCAATAAATCGCCCCCATACACATCACACAGGGTTCCAATGTAACGTATAGTGTACAATCATTGAGGTACTTACCATTCAAAAAATTTGCTGCAGCCGTAATGGCTTGCATCTCAGCATGCGCTGTGACATCATGAAGGCGCTCCGTCAAATTGTGCGCCCTGGCAATGATGGTGTTGTTGGTCACGATAACCGCGCCCACTGGAACCTCGTTGGCATCATAAGCTTTTTGTGCCTCCACCAGGGCCTGCTTCATAAAATATTGATCATCAAACATTTTCACACTGTGAAAATACAAAACCCCAAAAGGGGGTACAAGCGAAACTTTATCTTTGTAACTTAAGCCATCGATTTAGCGATCCTTCAATGAACGAAAAAAAAAGACTCTTCCTGCTCGATGCTTATGCACTGATATTTAGAGGCTATTATGCCTTTATTAAAAACCCTCGAATCAACTCCAAAGGCATGAATACCTCAGCCATCATGGGCTTTATGAATTCCCTTTTGGATGTCATCAAACGCGAAAAACCAGACCACCTGGCGGTGTGTTTTGACAAGGGAGGCTCCCAAGAACGAACAACGCTGTTCACGGAGTACAAAGCCAACCGAGATGAAACCCCTGAAGCCATTGTCATCGCAGTGCCATATATCCAAAAGATACTCGAAGCCATGCACATACCGGTGGTAGTAAAAGCGGGCTTTGAGGCCGACGACATCATCGGCACTTTGGCAAAGCAAGCCGAAAAAGAAGATTATACCACCTATATGGTGACCCCAGATAAAGATTTTGCACAATTGGTTTCGGAGAACATTTTTATGTACCGACCCGCCAGAATGGGCAATGGTATAGAAATTTGGGGTGTCCCCGAAGTACAAGAGAAATTTGAAATCGAGAGCCCCGAACAAGTTATTGATTATCTCGGCATGATGGGGGATAGCGTGGACAACATCCCCGGTCTGCCAGGAGTGGGAGATAAAACTGCTAAAAAATTCCTCAAACAATTTGGCAGCATGGAAAACCTACTCGACAATCTCGATCAGGTGCAAGGTAAACTCAAGGAAAAAATTGAGGCCAATAAAGACTTGGGGGTACTGTCAAAAAAGCTGGCCACCATCATCACGGACGTCCCAGTGGAATTCAATGCCAAAGACTACGAGCTTTCTACCCCCGATATGGAAGCCGCAACGGCCATTTTTGAGGAATTGGAATTCAGAAGAATACAAGAAAATTTTAGGAAAATATTTTCCCTCAGCACCGAGGCTGCGCCTACCGAATCTACTTCGGCTAGCAAATCAACAACTACCCCCGCTGCGGCACAGTTTGATCTTTTTAACCCCCCTCCTGGACAAGGAACCGCTGTCCCTGAATCCTCCAGAGAAAGCCAGCAGTCGGTGAACCATCATTACCAATGGGTAAATAGCGCTACGGGAAGAAGACTATTGTTTGAAAAACTAATGCGCCAAAACAGTGTTTGTTTTGATACGGAAACTACTGGATTGGATGCACTGAAAGCAGAATTGGTAGGTATCGCTTTTAGCTGGGAACAAAAAAAAGGTTACTACCTGGCCTTACCTCCCGAGCGCGCTGCCGC
>JAQWSK010000012.1 GCA_029243245.1 Flavobacteriaceae bacterium
TTCCAACTCTTACAGTAATTTCGTAATTATTATATATATAACCAATTGTAAGAAGAACTAAACCTAATATTATTAGAATTATACCTTCGTGTTTTTTCATACTCCCAAAGATAACAATGTTTGATTAATCAAGTTTTTCAATTTAACCACAAAAGAAATGTTGTGAATGGAATCAGGAGGAATATGATGAACTATTCAATTTTTAAAACTTTTAGACTATCCTGAATCCTTTTCGCTGCTTCAGGATTAACCCTCTCCAATCTATTAACTGCCTCTATTAGGTCTTTATCAAGCTGTTCTTGTCCGGAACATTCCAATCCACGTTCTCCGCAAAAAGTTGGCTTAGTTTTTCCAAATCTTTGTTGGAAAGAAAATTTAGAAACTTGTCAACGGTATTTTTAGTAGATGTCATCGCTATTTTTTTTTTATTGTCTTAAGGTCATAAGGTTCCCCCGGTGCCAAAATAACGATCCGTTCCGGGTTTACTACTACATTTTTCAACTTTTTAGGGTCGGCATTGAACGGCGGAAAATCAGGTGCGTCCACGGAACCCCAATGATTCAACAAGAGAATCGTATTAGGATAGGCATTCGCCAATTTCACGGCACCTTCAAAGGTAAAATGCCACTCGCTATCTGACCAATCGAACAGGATTGCATCGGGAGTTGGCATCGTAAGATGTTCGGGCATAAGTTTGGAATCTCCCGTTGCCCAAACCGTTCCATCGGGTGTCTCTATCCAAAATCCGCAAGAATCCTCATCCTTGAATTTACGTGGACTGGTGCCCGGGTAGGCATTTTGCCAAGCATGGTCTACAGGGGTAACGGTGACAGTTACAGGTCCCACCTTAAACACATCGCCGATGTTGTGGCCAAAACCGGGCAATCCTTCGTTTCTTAACAGCGAACCGACAAATTGGGTGCTTTGATAAGACTTTGTAACGTCCGCCAAATCATTGGTCGTGGGAACGCTATAATGATCGTTGTCGGCATGGGTTACCAATACAGCATCCAGATTGGGAATATCTTCGGTCTTGATTGGATATTCGATCATCACGGGCATATCAAAATCCTTCAACAATGGGTCGATCATCATCGTTGTACCTCGACTATTGATAAGGAATCCGCCCATACCCAGCCAACGCAAGGTCGTTTTATCCGATTTTTCAAAGGCTTCCTTACCAAAAGGTTGGGTTTTTGGGGCTTTTGCCTGATATTTCTTTTCTGCTTTTTCCCCCTCCTCTGATTGGGCATTGAGACCATTCGATAATATCAAAAACAAGACTAAAGATAGGATAGAAATGTGTGTGCTATTCTTCATTTTAAAGTTCGAGTTTAAATTTATATTCTTCTTTTAGACTTTCTAATAGGGTTGGGGAAACTATAGTTTAACAAAATACTCCATGTAAAATCGTCATCGGGCAAAATTTGGGTGTCTATCCCTTTATTGACCACGGCCGTAAGCGAAATCGGAAAATCCTTTTTTGCGAAGGTCAGGAAACCCGCCGTATAATAACCCTTTAGGTCATCGGTGCTAAGATAATAGACCTGTGGTGTAAAATTTAAATAGTAATTTTCAGAAATGGGGACGTTGCTGAAATTCGCATTCAATACCAAAAAATTGGTCTCCTTTACTCCTTCATCAAAACCACGGCCATGCAAATAATACATGCCGACACTTACCCTATCGGATATTTTGTAATTTGGAACTACCTCGGCGGCCAAATATCTTCGCGATTCCAAGATTTCTTCGGTTTGCCCGTTCCTTATAACGCTTACCGTCCTAAAATTCAATGCAGGGTGCGCACCGACACGTAAAGAAAATCGTTCTTTTTGAATGGCCTTGTAGCGCAACCAAAAAAGAAAAGACCAAGGTTTTCCTTCCAAGGCAAAACGCATATCGGGCTCAAAACTAACCCGCCCTTTGGTAAATTTCAGATCGAACAACAAAGCCGGGTCGCCCAACGAAAATGTTGGAACTAGCGAAATACCGTTGTGGGTAATACTCGCAGTTCCCCTAAAATCATCCAGAAAATTACGGTCTTCTTCTTGTGCATTTGCTTGTCTACCAGCTACTAAAAAGAATAGGGTTCCCAATATGATGATTATCTGTTTCATAAAACTTGTATTTCTTCAGATTCAAAAATATCCTTAGAAAATAGGAATACAAGTACCCAAATTACGGATGTTCATACCATTATTACCGTTTTTCACATAAGGGCTTGAATCCTTGGTAATCAATAGCTTATCTTTATTTCATAATCAAAGTAAAATGGAAAGCATATTTCATATTAAAACGGTGGCCGATTATTTTAAATGGCGAAATTCCAGACCTTCCCACCCGTTAGTGGGTATTTTGGATTACGAAAACAGCGATGCGTTACCTGATTATTCGTATGATGGATTGCATTTTGATTGTCATGCCGTTTTTTTGAAAGATGCCAAAAACTGCAAGCTGAAGTATGGGGGTGGAGAGTACGATTTTGATGAGGGTTCCATGGTTTTTGTGGGTCCGGGACAGAAGGTCGGGTTGGATTATGACTCTGATTATGTCCCAAAAGGCTATGCCTTGATTTTTCATCCCGACTTGTTATTGGGAAGCGAATTGGGTAGAAAAATGAATTCGTACAGTTTTTTCTCCTATTCCGTAAGGGAGGCCCTGCACTTGTCCGCCCGGGAACGTGAATTGATATTGAGCGTGCTGGACAAAATTCAATATGAACTGGAGCAAAATCTGGACAAACACAGCAAAAAACTCATTGTAAGCAATATTGAATTGTTGTTGGATTATTGCATGCGGTTTTATGACCGACAATTTTTGACACGGGAAATTCAACACCAAGGTGCCTTGGAAAAGTTTGATTCCATGTTGGGCGATTATCTTTCATCGGAAAAACCCAAAACAAACGGACTGCCTTCGGTAGGATACTTTGCTGAAAATCTGCATCTGAGTGCAAACTACTTTGGGGATATGGTCAAAAAAGAAACGGGCCACTCTGCGCAGAAATATATACAGAATAAATTGATCGATGTGGCCAAGGAAAAGGTCTTCGACCCAAATAAATCCGTCAGTGAGATTGCCTATGAACTAGGCTTTAAATATCCGCAGCACTTTAGTCGCTTGTTCAAGCAAAAGGTCGGATATTCACCAAATGAGTTTCGGCAGATGAATTGACCTTGAAGTAGTTTTTCAACCCTATATTTCAAAATCGTAATCCAAAAAATCCGATATGAGAAAAACACACAAGACAAATTCCCAAAAGATTTTCCTATCTATTTTTTTGGCATTCTTTATCGTCGGAATTTCGTTTGGGCAAAGTTCTGACAAAGTACCTAACAATATGATTCGCATTGCGGAAATTGAAATTAAATCCGAACTTATTGATGACTATTTGGCTATATTAAAAGAGGAAGCGGAGGCTTCCATTCGCTTGGAGCCGGGTGTTATCTGTATCTATCCCATGTATCTAAAAGAAAGCCCGACCGAAATCAGGCTTTTGGAAATTTATGCCGACAAAGAGGCTTATGAATCGCATTTACAAACGCCCCATTTCAAGCACTATAAAACAACTACCTTGAAAATGGTCAAATCATTGAAATTGGTTGATATGGAATCTATAGACCCGGAAACCATGCCTCAGATCTTTGTAAAGCTAATTCAATAATTGGACTTTAGATATCAGTAGCATTAAAAAGGTATGTTTTCCATGGTGCCATAAAACGGCCGTTTTACGGAACAGTTCAAATGCCCTTCAAAAATATCCGTTTCCAGTTCCATTTGTCGTTCTTTTTAGTAGTTCCGGTAATTCACCTTTTACGGAACTAAAAAAGTATATTTTAAGAGTCATTTTTCGCTTACTTCTATCTCACAGCTAAACAGCAATTTTGAAGTTTACTTTTCCGGTATTATTTAATAGCTTACCGTTTACACGTTTTAATACGCACTTATTATCAAAGGCCTAAGTTTTTTTGATTATGCCTACTGTCCAATAATCAGAATTTTTTTGAGGTATGAACCCTCAAATCTTACCATAACTTACCTGCGCATGGATCCTGTTTCGATTTTATAGTGTTCCGGTAGATAAGCGTAAAGTAAAATCGAAATAGGGCGCACATTACTTTTGATTTGGAACACTATCTTTTTCTCTAATCCATTTTTGATAGGCTTGATACTGCTCGGGATTGTTGTCAAAATATCCCTTAAGTTTTGAAAATGCCTGTTGCTCTCCTTCGACAAAGACCCGTTCTCGAATATCGGGTGTTCGGGACACCTTAAAAGCTAGGTAACAGATAATAAGTAATGTAAGGAACCAAATCGAATAGTGTAGCCATAGCTGTGCTTTGGGAATCAATCTGGCCTTCGTAATGTGGCCTGTACGGTTTTAGACTTTTGTCAAGGAATACTTCACACTACGTTAGTGATTCATATGTATATGACGTAATTAAAAATTGATTTTGTGTTTAAGCAGCTCTTTTTTATTAACAACTAAAAAGTGCCAAATAAGTGCCAAGAATTTGACTAACTTTATATAAACTTAATTGTAAGAAAAAACCCCTCACTTTTGTGAAGGGCTTAATTTGGTTAGTGTAGTGTAGCGGTTTCGCTAGCTCCCCCTCTAGGACTCGAACCTAGGACCCTCTGATTAACAGTCAGATGCTCTAACCAACTGAGCTAAGGAGGAATATGTACTATTTATAATACTTCCGAAAGCATTTACTCTTTCAAAACCTGTCATTACTTTTAAAAATCATAAAAATAATCACAAATATCGCAAAAGTAGGTCAATTTGGAATGTCAAATAACAGTTGGCAAATATAATATTAAAAGTAAAATAAAAAAGAGAGTGAACAATATAATTTGTCTGTCTAAAGTGATTATGTCTTAGATAGACAGTCTACCTTTTGCGTCATTAATTCATCAAATGATTCCAGTTTTAGGAAATTAAAACATATATTCCAGAAAAGTCTATATAGATGAATTCGAAAAATTTATGATTAGTAAATTTGAGCTTCTATTTGCAGCTGGGAAAGCAAGTAAATTGATTTAAATTATATAACGATGAAGACTAAAACTCCTCTATTAATCAAGTCAAAAACTAATTCTGATGTATATCAGAGTATAACAAAAGAGTCAGCTAATTGGAATTATTTGAGTTTTGAGGCAAGAATACTTAATTTTAATGAACAATTTTTATGGGATACGGATGAAAACGAAATGGTAATTGTTCTTTTAAGTGGGAATTATAAATTTAAAAGTGATAAAGGAGGATTTTAAATAGAAAAAGCTTGAAACACTAAAAATCATGATAACAAAGAAATTAACAGTTGCTCAAGCTACTATAGCTTTTTTAAAAAATCAATATGTAAATAGAGATGGATTGGAGAATAAATTTTTTGCTGGATGTTTTGGTATTTTTGGACATGGAAATGTTGTAGGACTAGGAGAAGCGCTAAAACAAAATCCTGATTTCATTTATTACCAAACCCGAAATGAACAGGCAATGGTTCATACTGCAGCTGCCTTTGCTAAAATGAAAAACAGGTTACAAACATTTGCTTGTACAAGTTCTATTGGACCTGGGGCAACAAATATGATTACAGCAGCTGCCTCTGCGTCAATAAATAGAATACCAGTACTGTTGCTTCCTGGAGATTATTTTTCTAAGCGCACATCATCTCCTTTATTGCAACAAACAGAACATGGTTTTACCCAAGACATGTCAGTTAATGATTGTTTTAAACCAATTTCAAAATATTGGGATAGAATTAATAGACCAGAGCAATTAATTTCTTCCATGTTAGAAGCTATGAGAGTTTTAACTTCACCAGCTGAAACTGGGGCAGTTACTTTGGCAATGCCTCACGATGTTCAAGTTGAAACATATGATTTTCCTATTGAGTTTTTCCAAAAAAGAGTTTGGTATGTCCCTCGTCCCTCTCCAGATACTTCATTATTAAATAAAGCTATTGAAATTATAAGAAACGCGAAACAACCAATGATTGTTTCGGGAGGAGGAGTTATTTATTCAGAGGCAGAGGAAGAACTTAAGACATTTGCTGAACAATTTGGAATTCCAGTAACTGAAACATTTGCAGGAAAGGGATCACTACACTTTAAGCATCCATTAAATCTTGGAGCTATGGGAGCTACTGGAACAAAGGGGGCTAGCCAAATTTCAAAAGATGCAGATGTTGTAATTGGTATTGGAACTAGATATAGTGATTTTACATCAGCTTCTAAATCAGCATGGCAAAACCCTAATGTAACTTTCATTAACATTAACATTGCGGAACTTGACGCCTTTAAACAAAGTGCTGTTCCTCTTCAAGGGGATGCTAAGAAAACATTACAATTAATTATAGAAGCTTTAAAAGGATACAATACTGGTAAAGTCTATGTTCAAAAGGTTAAACAATATAATCAAGAATGGGATACTATAGTGGATAAAATATACTCTACAATAGATGAAAATAATCCTGCACAAGTAGAATATATAGGAGCATTAAATAACTTTATTGATGATAAAGATGTTGTAGTTTGTGCTGCAGGAAGTGCCCCGGGAGATTTACATAAGTTATGGCGAACGAAAAACTCTAAGGGTTTTCATCTAGAATATGGCAATTCATGTATGGGTTATGAAATACCAGGTGGATTGGGTGTTAAAATGGCAGACACTTCTAGAGAAGTTTATGTTATATGCGGAGATGCAAGTTATTTAATGCTTCCGTCAGATATTATAACAACTATTCAAGAAGGCTATAAAATTACTGTTATTTTAATTAACAATGAGGGATATGCAAGTATTGGAGGGCTCTCCGGTTCAGTTGGAGGAGAAGGCTTTGGAACTCATTTTAAATATAGAAATCCTAAAACTGGTCAATTGGATGGTGATTTTTTACCAGTTGATTTAGCGAAAAATGCAGAAAGCTTAGGTGCTTTAGTATATAAACCAAAAGGAATTAATGAATACATTGAATCTTTAACTAAAGCAAAGAACAATGATAGAACAACAGTTATATATGTAGAGACTATTCGTGATAGAAAAATGGCAGGTTATGGATATTCCTGGTGGGAAGTGCCTGTTCCTGAAGTTTCAGAATCAATAGAGGTTCAAGAGGCTAGAAAACAATATGAAGAAGACAAAAAACTTCAAAAGAAATATATTAAACCTCATTGAAAATTTTATAAGGATTCTCTTTCTATACTCTTGGCAGACTCCAAAAACATAAACTAGAGATTCATTTTCATAAACAATCAATGTAAAGTTTGTTTAACATGATTAAAGTTGTATATTTGTAAAATCAACTTTACATTGAGTATTTACATATGAAACTTAAAACACTTAGAATTATGGCAATTATTACAGGATTACTTGGAACAACTTTGTTCAATAGATTTTTAGAAGGCGGTGCATTTTTTATGTCGCTAATTCTTGTTTGTTTATTACTATCTATCTATTTTATAGTAAAATCTCTTTTGAATATTAAAACAAATGTTGATATTTCAAAAAAAATGCTAAAACACATTAGCGATAGTGGTACACTAGGTTTAACTTTAGGAATTATGTCAGCTTTTTTAGGATTAATCGGTGCTTTTGATATCTTGGAAGCATCAGGACAAGCGGAACCGTCTATCATAGCTGGAGGTCTGAAAGTAGCATTACTGTCTCCTCTTTTTGGACTTTTTACTTTTGCAGTAACTAAACTTGCAATACTAATACTACGAATAATTCAAAAATAAAAACTATGGCACTATCCAAAAAAGAAATATCGATCTTAATAGAGATTGTATTTTCAATAGCATTTGCATTTATTTTTCTCCCATATTTTTATGAAAATCTAGATAATAATTTGGTTTTGATGGATGATTTAATTGTAAAAATAATTGAAATTGTAATATTTTCAGTAATCTATTTCTCTGTTGCATATTCTTTGTTAGAGTTTTTTAAAAAAACAGAAACTAAAGATGAAAGAGATGATATGATAAATTCAAAATCATATAAATTAGGATACTTACTTCATGAATTCTTTTTATTTATTTTTATTGGGACTTTATCTTCTAACTTTAAAAACCAGGAGTTATTAAATCTAACGGATGTTGGAATTATTTTTTTGATTTTTATCCTACTCATATTTATCTCATTTGTAAAGTCATCATATCAACTGTACTTACACAGAACCTCATAGTATTATGAAATTAAAAAATACTATTAAAGAATATCGACAAAAAAAAAGCTTAACTCAGGAGGAATTAGCATTTAAAGTAGGTGTAAGTAGACAAACTATTATTTCTATTGAAAGATATCGATATAAACCAAGTTTAGAGCTTGGGATGAAAATTTCAATGTCACTAGAAATTAATATTAACAGTTTATTTTATTTAGAATAAAACCATAGCTATAATTAATTTTTCACTGTTTTTGTTTGAAAATATAATATGTTTTATGGTATAAAGATGAATGAATTATAATGATATATCACTAGAAAAGAGATGTTTAAATTTTATTAACTATCTTTACGCCCGAGGAAGGATTTGACTGATTGCAAACCTCATTAAAAAAATGCTAAAGCAGTTTTCTTGATAAAGCTCTCCAAAAATCCTTCTCAAATAACAATTTCAAATTAATATTATTAATTAAAAATATTATTAATATGTATTCATGAAATGTGAATTATTAAATAAATAATGGAATAAATGAAAAAAATATATACTGATGTTGATTTCTCTATTTTGAAATCAATTCCGAACCCAGACACTAAAACTTATGAAATTAAATTAAAGCAGCCTGAACTTACTTTTTTAGGCGTTTATGAACAGCCTGATTTTTCTTCTCTATACATTCTTTTTTATCCAGGCAAGAAAATAATTGAATTAAAATCATTGAAATTATATCTACATCAATATAGAAATATAATAATCTCATATGAGAGGCTTTTAAATATAATATTTGATGATATAATAAAGGTATATTCTCCAAAAAGACTTAGACTGGTTTTAGATTGTAACCCCAGAGGAGGAATCTCCTCTAGATTGACCCAGGATTCTGACTGGAAATCTTTGGGCGGGAAAGAGGAATATAAAAATTATAATGAAGATGTTTGGTAAAATTTAAATTTTATGAAAAAAATTAACTTATCTTATTTAGGCATAATAGGATTAATATTACTGGCTTCTTTTTCAAGAATTATCCCTCATATTCCTAACTTCACACCTATAGGAGCTATAGCTTTATTTGGCGGCGCATACTTTAAAAATAAACTTCATTCTTTTATTATTCCATTTTTATCATTATGGATAAGTGATCTTTTGATTAATAATTATATTTTATCCTATTATGAGGAATTTACTTGGTTTTATCCTGGATTTTTATGGCAGTATTCAAGCTTTTGTGTTATTATTCTTATTGGAAATTTCTTCTTAAAAAAATTAAGTTTAAAAAAGATTTTTCTTTCCATAATCACTTCTAGTTTATTATTCTTTATAATAACAAATTTTGGAGTTTGGATCTCGGGATCGTTATATCCTTTAAATATAAACGGATTAATTACATGTTATTTTTTCGCAATTCCATTTTTCAAAGGAACATTACTAGGGTTTCTGTTTTATTCATCATTTTTGTTTGGCGCCTTTGAGATTTTTAAATCTAGGCTAGTTTTAAACAATCAATTTTAAATAGTAATAAATTATGAGTGAAAAATTTGAGACCAGAGCGATAAGAACTCAAATGGAACGTTCAAAAAATTCTGAACATTCATCACCTTTATATTTGACCTCTAGTTTTGTTTTTGAGAGTGCAGAAGACATGAGCTCTGCATTTGCAGAAGAAAAAAAAAAGAATATCTACAGTCGCTTCACTAATCCTAATACCACTGAGCTTATTCAAAAAATTTCCCAAATGGAAGGGGCAGAAGATGGAGTTGCTTTTGCTTCTGGTATGGGTGCTATTTATTCGACCTTTGCCACTTTTTTAAATTCAGGAGATCATATTGTTTCTTGTAATGCTATTTTTGGATCTACCCATACCTTATTCACCAAGTATTTTCCCAGGTGGAACATATCAACAAGCTATTTCCCAATTTCGGATTTGAATATTGCAGAGAGTTTGATTCAACAAAACACTAAATGTATTTATGCAGAATCGCCGACGAACCCTGGTGTTGATATTATAGATCTAGAAGCAATAGGGAAATTAGCAAAAAAACACAATATTTTATTAATTATTGATAATTGTTTTGCAACTCCCTATTTGCAAAAGCCAATTAGTTTTGGAGCGGATTTAGTAATTCACTCGGCAACAAAATTACTGGACGGTCAAGGTCGTGTTTTGGGCGGGGTAACTGTCGGTAAAAAACAGTTAATAGAAGAATTATTTTTGTTTGCTCGTAATACAGGGGCATCATTATCCCCTTTTAATGCATGGGTACTTTCAAAGAGCTTAGAAACTCTTTCTCTTCGTGTAGACAGACATTCTGATAACGCATTAAAAATAGCACATCAATTAGAAAAACAAACAAACGTAAATAGAGTTAAATATCCATTTTTAAAATCCCATCCTCAATATCATATAGCCAAAAAGCAGATGCTAAAAGGAGGAAATATTATTTCCTTTGAAGTTGAGGGAGGATCACAAGCAGCAAGAGACTTTATTGACTCTATCAAAATGTGCTCAATATCAGCAAACCTTGGAGATTCAAGAACTATTATTACACATCCTGCATCCAGCACACATACCAAGCTTTCAGAAGAAGAACGGTTAAAAGCTGGTATTACCGATGGCATGATTCGTCTATCAGTAGGACTTGAACATCATGAAGATATTTGGAACGACATTAAAAACGCATTAAAAAACTGATATGACTATTGAAGAAAATTTACAAAAACGAATTTTAGTTTTAGATGGTGCAATGGGAACCATGATCCAAAATCATGATTTAAAAGAGGAAGATTATAGAGGTGAAAGATTTAAAAAGCATTCTTGTGCTTTGAAAGGAAATAACGATTTACTGTCAATTACTCAGCCAGAAATTATTAAAAATATTCACCTCGATTATTTAAAAGCAGGAGCAGATATAATTGAAACCAATACATTTTCTTCTACAAGTATTGCGATGGCGGATTATCAAATGGAAAGCCTAGTGTATGAATTGAATTACGAAAGTGCTAAAATTGCTAGAGCAGCTGCTCAAGAATATAGTATTAAGACACCTAATCGCCCACGCTATGTAGCAGGATCCATAGGGCCTACTAATAAAACTGCAAGCATGTCACCTGATGTTAATGATCCAAGTTTTAGAGCCGTAGATTTTGATCAATTAGTAGTAGCTTATAGAGAACAAGTTACTGGTTTGATTGATGGTGGAGCAGATGTTCTTTTAGTAGAAACTATTTTTGATACGTTAAATGCTAAGGCAGCCTTATATGCTATTGATGAAATTAAACAAGAAAAAGAAATTAATATTCCTGTTATGGTAAGTGGAACAATAACCGATGCTAGCGGAAGAACGCTTTCAGGGCAAACCGTAGAAGCGTTTAATATTTCTTTAAGTCATATCTCTCTATTGAGTATTGGTTTTAATTGTGCTTTAGGGGCTGATCAATTGTTGCCATATATTAAAAACCTAGCGAATCAAAGTCCTCTTTTCATATCTGCTCATCCAAATGCAGGTCTTCCAAATGCTTTTGGAGAGTATGATCAAAGTCCAGAGGAAATGAAAATTTTGGTTCAAGATTATTTAGAGCAAAATTTAGTAAATATTATTGGCGGGTGTTGCGGGACTACACCAGAGCATATTGGCTTAATTGCTAATTTGGCAAGAAAATTTTCTCCAAGAAAGCCTAAAACATTTTCAAATGTCTGATACTAGAAACCCTTTAATGTTGTCTGGTTTAGAACCTTTAATTATTACAGATAGTATCAATTTTGTTAATATAGGAGAGCGAACAAATGTAACAGGTTCAAGAAAATTTTTGCGACTTATTAAAAACGAACAATTCGATGAGGCTCTTGAGATAGCAAGGGATCAAGTATTAGGAGGGGCTCAAATTATTGATGTAAATATGGATGAAGGAATGATTGATGGAGTAAAAGCCATGACCATTTTTTTAAATTTAATAGCTTCGGAACCAGATATTGCTCGTGTTCCTATAATGATTGATAGTTCTAAGTGGGAAATAATAGAAGCAGGATTAAAGGTAGTACAAGGAAAAAGCATTGTTAACTCTATTAGTTTAAAAGAAGGAGAACCTGTTTTTATTAATCAAGCTAGCACAATAAAAAAATATGGTGCGGCAGTTATTGTTATGGCATTTGATGAAGAAGGGCAAGCTGACAGTTTAAAAAGAAGAATTGAAATATGCTCAAGATCATATAACATCTTAGTTGATAAAGTTAGATTTCAACCACAGGATATAATTTTTGATCCTAATATTTTTCCTGTTGCTACAGGAATTGAAGAGCACCGAAAAAATGCTTTAGATTTTTTTGGTGCAACAAAATGGATTAAGGAAAATTTACCATACGCAAGCGTTAGTGGAGGAGTAAGCAATGTTTCTTTTTCTTTTCGAGGAAATAACACTGTTAGAGAAGCTATGCATGCTTCTTTTTTATATCATGCTATTAGAAACGGAATGAACATGGGTATAGTAAACCCAACTTTATTAGAAGTGTATGATGAAGTACCTGAAGATTTAATGAATTATGTTGAAGATGTTTTATTAGACCGAAGAGATGATGCTACTGAAAGATTACTAGATTTTGCTGAAAACTTAGTAGGCACTAAAAAGAAAGGAAAAATACTTGACAATTCATGGAGGAATGAAGATGTGTATTCGAGAATTTCCCATTCTTTAGTCAAAGGGATAGATGCTTTCATAGAATTAGACACAGAAGAAGCTCGAAAAAATTTTAAAAAACCAATTGAAGTTATAGAAGGACCTTTAATGGACGGAATGAATGTAGTAGGAAATTTATTTGGTGAAGGCAAAATGTTTTTACCGCAAGTGGTAAAATCAGCTCGAGTTATGAAAAAAGCAGTTGCCTATTTACAACCTTTTATTGAAGCAGAAAAATCAGAAGGAAAACAATTTGCTGGAAGAATTTTGATGGCTACAGTTAAGGGGGATGTTCATGATATTGGTAAAAACATCGTTGCTATTGTTCTTAGTTGCAATAATTATGAAATAATAGATCTTGGAGTTATGGTGCCTCCAGAAAAAATTATAGAAACAGCTCTTAAGGAAAAAGTTGATATAATTGGATTAAGTGGATTAATAACACCATCTTTAGATGAAATGGTTTTTTTAGTTAAAGAGCTGGAAAAGAAAAAAATTAAAATACCTGTTCTTATTGGGGGAGCGACCACTTCCAAACTTCATACTGCAATAAAAATAGCACCCCATTATACTGGTATAGCAGTACATGTAAATGACGCATCTAAAGCCGTTCCAGTTACTTCAACTTTATTAGGAAAAAATAAATTAAATTTTAAAAAAACTATTTTAAATGAATATCAAAAGCTTAGAGATGATTTTTCCAAAAGAAAAGTTGAAAAAAAATCAATTTCTCTTGATTCTGCAAGAGCTAATAAATTTAAAATTAATTGGAATACAACCAAAATTGTTAAACCAAATAACCTTGGAATAGAGGTTTTAGCTATTGAAGATTTATCTATTTTAAAAGACTATATTGATTGGACTCAGTTTTTCAGATCTTGGAATATTTATGGTAAATATCCTGATATTTTTAATCAAGAGGTAAACGGAAAAGAAGCAAAAGAATTATTCAGGGATGCTAATTTAATACTTGAGAAAGTAATTAAAGAAAACTTATTTGAAGCAAAAGGTGTTTTTGGAATCTTTGCTGCAAACACTGTCAATTATGACGACATTGAGGTTTATAAAAATGATTATTCAAATCATGTTTTAGAAAAACTTATTACGCTTAGACAACAATCAAAAAAACCAAAAGGAGTTCCAAACATTGCTCTATCTGATTTTATTGCTCCTAAAGAATTAAACATAAAAGATTATTTAGGCGTTTTCTGTGTTTCAGCTGGTTTTGGATGTGATGAATTGTCTAAGAAATATGAAGCTGAGAATGATGATTATAGTAGCTTAATGGTTAAGTCTATTGCGGACAGACTTGTTGAGGCTTTTGCAGAATATTTGCATAAAATGATTAGAATTAAATATTGGGGGTATGATGAAAAAGAAAAATTAACCAATGAGGACCTTATTAAAGAAAAGTATAGTGGGATTAGACCCGCTCCTGGATATCCAGCATGCCCAGATCATTTAGAAAAGAAAACAATATGGAAAATACTTAATGTAGAAACTAATATTGGCGTTAAACTTACTGAAAGCATGGCAATGTGGCCTGCAGCATCAGTTTCTGGATATTATTTTGCAAACAAGGAAGCCAAGTATTTTGGTCTAGGTAAAATAAATGAAGACCAGGTTCAAAACTATTCTTTAAGAAGAAAAATTAAAACAGAGGTGGCTAAAAAGTGGCTAAATACAAATATTAGTGATGTATAATTGTCAATCTCTTTTACTGTCAGATTTTTAAACTATATAAGAGTTAACATTATTTCTTGCTTCTAGAGCAGATATAATATCATCTAATCTAAATCCTTTAGCTTGTATTAAAATCAAATAGTGAAACAATAAATCTGCACTTTCATTTAAAAATAATTTATCATTATTATCTTTAGCTTCAATGATTGTTTCGATGGTTTCCTCTCCCAGTTTTTGAGCAATTTTATTAATTCCTGATCTAAATAAAGAAGCTACATAACTTTCAGTTGGATTAACTTCTTTACGCTTTTGTATTATTGACTCTAGTTTAGAAATAAACCCATAGCTTGTTTCGTTTTGTTCTCCCCAACAGCTGTCTGTACCTTTATGACAAGTAGGCCCAATTGGATTAACACGAATCAAAAGGGTGTCATTATCACAATCTTCATGAAGGCTTATAAGTTTTAAGAAATTTCCGCTTTTTTCACCTTTTGTCCATAAGCAATTTTTACTTCGACTAAAGAAAGTTACTTTTCCTGTTTGTTGAGTTTTATCAAGAGAAGCTTTATTCATGTATCCAAGCATTAAAACATTTTTAGTTTTAGCATCTTGGATTATAGCAGGAATAAGGCCATCTGTTGTTTTTGAAAAATTAAGATTCATAGCTTTACATTCTTATATTAATATGCTGATTTTTTAATTGTTTTTTTAAATCTAAAATTGAAATTTCACCAAAGTGAAAAACACTAGCTGCTAGGGCAGCATCCGATTTTCCACAAATAAAAGTATCTGTAAAATCCTGGATTTTTCCAGCTCCTCCAGATGCAATAATAGGGATATTAATTATTGAAGAAAGTTTAGCTAAAGCCTTATTGGCAAAACCTTTCTTTGTTCCATCATGATCCATCGATGTAAATAATATTTCTCCAGCACCCCTATCTGCAACCTCTTTTGACCATTCAAATAAATCTATCTCAGTAGGAATTTTACCTCCAACCAAATGTACTTTCCACTTTGAGTTAAGTTTTTTTGCATCAATTGCCACAACCACACATTGACTACCAAATTTTTTAGAAAGCGTAGTTATTAAACGTGGATTTTTAACAGCAGCTGAGTTAATGGACACTTTATCTGCTCCATTTTTTAGCACAGCAAATGCATCTTCAACGGATGAAATTCCCCCGCCAACAGTAAATGGAATATCAATTGCTGCAGCTACTTTTAAAACTAAATTTGTCAACGTTTTTCGCTTTAATTCACTAGCAGAAATGTCTAAAAATATCAATTCGTCTGCATTTTGAGCAACATATTGTTTTGCAAGTTTCACTGGATCTCCAGCATCGCGTAAATTTAGAAAGTTGACACCCTTAACTGCTCGCCCACCTTTGATGTCTAAACATGGAATGATTCTTTTTGTCAACATTCGTTTTTAATTATATATTGTTCAATGTCTTTTAAATTGATTCGGTTTTCATAAATAGCCTTACCAATGATAGTTGCTTCACATCCAATTTCAGCTAATTTAGTAAGCTCTTCAAAACATGAAACACCTCCAGAAGCAATTAACTGAATATCAGTTTTCTTAAGAATAGATTGGTATAAATCAAATGAAGGACCCTGCAACATGCCATCTTTATTTATGTCTGTACAAATAACATATGAAACACCTTGGGCTTGATAATGATTTATAAAGTCATATATTGATTGATTAGAAGTTTCTAACCATCCATTTATAGATATTAATTCACCTTTAACATCTGCTCCTAAAATAATCTTATTTGGTCCGTAGTTTTTAACCCATGACAGAAAAATATTGGGTTGCTTTAATGCAATACTGCCACCAGTTATTTGATGAGCTCCAGAGTCAAAAGCTATCTTAAGATCTTTATTAGACTTGAGGCCACCTCCAAAGTCAATTATTAATTCTGTATTTGAAGCAATAGACTCTAAAACTTTATGATTGATTATATGATTTGACTTTGCACCGTCTAAATCGACTAAATGTAAATATTTAACTCCATGGTCTTGAAAAGTTTTTGCAATCTCTAAAGGGTTTTCATTATAGATCTTTTGTGTTGAATAATCACCTTTGGATAAGCGAACACATTTTCCATCAATGATATCAATTGCAGCAATTATTCTCATTTTATAGTTTTAAAAAATTTTTTAGGACAACTTGTCCAGCACTGCTACTTTTTTCAGGGTGAAATTGTACTCCATAAAAGTTGTTTTTATGAACAGCAACACTGTATTCTAATCCATAGTTACTAATTGCTATAGTTTCATTTAATAGAGGAACATAGTAACTATGAACCAAATACATATATTCATTTTCTTTTACTCCTTCAAAAAGTGAAGTTTGTAATTTTGAAATGTTATTCCAACCCATTTGTGGAACTTTTGCTTTATCAGAAAAACGTTTTACCCTACATTTAATTATTCCTAGACCTTTCTCGTCATCTTCTTCAGTATGTTCGCAAAGTAATTGCATGCCCAAACAAATCCCTAAAACAGGTTGTTTTAATTGAGGGATTAAATCGTCTAATCCATTTTGTTTTAGTTTTAGCATTGCGTTTTGGGCAGCACCTTGACCAGGAAAAATAACCTTATCAGCTTTGATAATTTTATCAAAATCTGAAGTTAATATACTTTTAACCCCTAGGCGTTCTAAAGCAAATTGAAGACTTCGAATATTTCCAGCATTATAATCAATAATTGCGATCATTATAAACTTCCTTTAGTAGAGGGTAAAAGCATTTTGTTAGGATCACGTTTTAAGGCAATTTTAATTGCTCTTGCAAATGCTTTAAAAATTGATTCAATTTTATGATGTTCATTATCACCTTCAGCTTTAATATTTAAGTTTGCCTTGGCCGAATCTGAAAATGATTTAAAAAAATGAAAAAACATTTCTGTTGGCATCTTACCTATCATTTCTCGTTTAAATTCTGCATCCCAAACAATCCAATTACGTCCTCCAAAATCAATTGCTACCTGAGCCAAACAATCATCCATTGGCAAACAAAAACCATAACGTTCAACACCTAGTTTATTTCCTAAAGCTTTAGCGATAGAACCACCTAAGACTATAGCTGTGTCTTCAATAGTATGATGTTCATCAACGGATAAATCACCCTTAACTTTTAGAAATAAATCCATGCTTGCGTGTCTGGCAATTTGATCTAACATATGATCAAAAAAAGCAATCCCTGTATTAATAGAACTAATTCCTGTTCCATCCAAATTTAACTTTAATTCAATTTCAGTTTCGTTGGTTGACCGAGTTTGAATAATGATTCTGTCATTAGGTTTTAAGTGGGTATAAATTTCTTTCCACTTTGTGGATCTAAGAACGATTGTTTCTTCTAAATCAGAACCATTTACCTTACCTTTTTCTAAATTCTTATCGGGACTAATAAGGATTCCTTTACACCCCAAGTTTTTAGCTAACTGCATATCAGAAAAGCGATCACCAATTACAAAGGAGTTCTTTATATCATAGTTCTTACTGTAAATATATTTATTTAACATTCCTGTTTTAGGCTTGCGAGTGTGAGCAAGATCTTCAGGCAAACTTTTGTCAATGTGGCTTGCTAGAAATGAAACACCTTCATTTTCAAAGGTTTTCATCATAAAATTATGAATTGGCCAAAAAGTATTTTCTGGAAAGCTACTAGTCCCTAAACCATCTTGATTAGTTACCAGAATTAATTCGTAATCTAATTCTTTAAATATTTTAACTAAATAGGTGATGACTTCAGGATAGAAAATGAGTTTTTCTAAAGTATCGATTTGATAATCTGATGGTTCAAGAATTAGAGTTCCATCCCGATCTATAAATAAAATCTTTTTCATAATTAATTGTCCATATCACTTAAAGCATTGATTAAAGCATTATTTTCTTTTTTTGTACCAACACTTATTCTTAAGGTGTTTTTACAGCCTAATTGATTTGATGTATTACGAACAACAATACCTCTTTTCAATAATTCTTTGTAACGTTTTGTAGAATCATCTACTCGAATCAAAATAAAATTTGCATTCGAAGGAAATACTTTCTTTATGTATTTAATTTTTTTAAAATTTAGGGATAAACGATCTTTTTCTATAAGTAAAATTTTAACTTCATTTTCTACTTTTACTTGCTGAGTTAACCTGTTAATTATAGCTTGTTGTGTTAAACTATTAATGTTATATGGAGTTTTTAATTTATTTAAAAGCTTTATGATTTCAGGATGTGCAAAAGTCATTCCTAATCTTGCTCCAGCCATTCCTTGAGCTTTAGAGAAAGTTTGAGTAACGATTAAGTTCATAAATTTATTTAAGCGAGGCAAGAAGCTATTGTTTTTTGAAAACTCTACATAAGCTTCATCCAACACAACCAAACCATCAAAATTATTTAGTATTAACTCTATATCATTTAATGAAAAACAATTCCCTGTAGGGTTATTTGGAGAAGGCACAAATATCATCTTAGAGTTTAAATCTTTAGTTTTTATTATTTTCTCAATATTTAATCCAAAGTTGAGATTTAGCGGAACCTCTTTGACCGCTATTCCATTTATAGTTGCACAAATCTTATACATGCCAAATGTTGGAGGTAATATAATTACATTGTCTTTTCTAGGCTCGCAAAAAACTTGAATAAGTTGACTAAAAACTTCATCGCTACCATTACTTAAAAAAATTTGATTTATTGAGACTTCTTTGATTTCAGATATACAGGTTTTCAAATTTAATTGCATAGGATCTGGATAGCGATTAAATTCGGTTTCATTTGGATTTTCATTAGCATCTAGTAAAATCATTTTCCTGTCTTCAGCAATAAATTCTTCTCTGGCAGATTGAAATGGTTTTAAATCAGTAATAATTCTTCTAGCTAAAGTTTTTATGTGCTCTATATTATTCATTTTTAAGGTCATTTAATCTAAGCGACACAGCATTTTTATGAGCATCAAGCCCTTCAGCACTTGCCATAACCTCTATAGCTGGTCCAATATTTTTAATACCTTTTACTGATATTTTCTGAAAACTCATTTGTTTCAAAAAGCTATCTATATTTAGGCCACTATATTGTTTGGCATAGCCATTTGTGGGTAGTATATGATTAGTCCCAGAAGCATAATCTCCAGCACTTTCTGGCGAATAATTTCCTATAAAAACAGATCCTGCATTTTCAATTTCTCTAAGATAATATTCTTCATTTTTCATGCAAATCATGTAATGTTCAGGAGCATAAGCGTTTATAAACTCAACGGCATTTTGATTCGAATCGAAGTAAATCATTCTGGAATTGGCAATAGCTTGTTTCATAATTTCTCTCCTTGGCAGAAGATTAATCTGTTTTTTAATTTCATCTATAACGAAATCTATTAAATCAAGGTTTGTAGTAACTAAGATTACTTGGCTATCAGGTCCGTGTTCAGCTTGGGAGAGTAAATCAGAAGCAATATATGAAGGGATAGCACTATCATCTGCAGCAATTAAAAGCTCACTTGGACCAGCCGGCATATCAATAGCCACATTATGAAATGTGGCAAATTGTTTTGCAGCAGTTACATATTGATTTCCAGGTCCAAATATTTTGTATACCCTGGGAATAGTTTCAGTTCCAAAAGTGAGAGCTGCAATAGCTTGTATACCCCCTACTTTATAAATTTTTGTAATACCACATAAATTTGCAGTATAAAGAACCACGGGGGGGATTTTTCCTTCTCTATTAGGAGGTGTGCATAATACAATCTCTTTGCATCCAGCAATTTTAGCTGGAATTGCTAGCATCAATATAGTTGAAAATAATGGGGCTGTCCCTCCTGGAATATATAAACCTATTTTTTCAATTGGACGTTTTTCTTGCCAGCAATTTACCCCGATAGATGTAGTTACATTAATTGGTTTGATTTTCTGAGCCTTGTGGAAGACTTCAATATTTAATTTCGCAATATTGATGGCTTCTTTCAATCTGTTTGAAATTAGATTCTTTGAATTAGTAATTTCTTTATGCTTTACGAATATGTCTCCTAAATTTACTTGGTCAAATTTTTTAGTATATTTTTTCAGAGCCATATCACCATTTTTTTTGACTGTTTGAAAGATTTCTTCCAAAACTGATTTTATCTCTTGAGATGAAATTATAGGACGAGCAATTAACTTTTTCCAATTATTTCTTGGGGGATTAATAAACTTTTTCATTATAACACCATTTTTTCAATAGGACAAACCAAGATATCTTCTGCACCTTGAGCCTTTACTTTTTCTATTACTTCCCAAAAACTATTAGCATTTATTACTGAATGTAATGAGCTCCAACCGTCCTGAGCTAATGGTAAAACAGTTGGACTTTTTAAAACGGGAAGTATATTTGTGATAGCTTCAATTTTACTGTTAGGAGCATTTAATAAAATATACTTAGATTTTTTAGCAAGTAATACCGATTGTATTCTGAATTGAAGTGTTTTAATTAAATTTATTTGATCACTATTTAAATCAGGAGCTTTCACAAGAACCGCTTCAGATCGACTAATTTCAACGACTTCTTTTAAATTATTTTTAAACAATGTGCTTCCGCTTGAAACTATATCACAAATTGCATCTGCCAGACCAATATTAGGCGCTATTTCTACAGAACCATTTATTATATGTAAATCTGCGTTGATATTATTTTTGGCTAAAAAAGCCTGAACGGTGTTCGGATATGAAGTTGCTATTTTGGACCCTTCAAGATCTTCAATTCCTTTAAATTTATCCTCTTTAGGTATAGCGATTGAAAGTTTACATCTAGAAAAGCCTAATTTTTCAATTACATATAAATCTTGACCGTTTTCTTCTAAAAGATTTTCACCTAAAATAGCAAGATCTACAATCCCGTCTCGAAGATACTGGGGAATATCACTATTTCTAAGAAAGAATACTTCTATTGGAAAATTGCTTGCAGATGCTTTTAGCTGGTCCTTACCATTATCTAAATTAATCCCACTATCTTTTAATAAATTAAGTGAATCTTTATTTAGTCTTCCTGACTTTTGAATAGCAATACGAATCATAGTTTTTTTCATAAAAAAAACCCGTTTGAAAAATTCAAACAGGTTCATAATAGATTACATAATATCATATTACAACTCGTTTGAGCAGCTAGGAAAATGATGATTATGTGATTTATTAAATTTCATTAGGACGCGAATATATTCAAAAAATTAAAAAACCAACCAAGGAAATATTTTTTTTCACATAATTCTTTCATTCTGTTAAATTTTTTATTTAGAGATTGAAGTATGAGGAATCATACCACTTATTTGAAATTTACCATCTTTTTTTCTTAGAATATATGACGCAGTTCTTTTATCTGGCCCCATAACAGTACTATCTTTTAAAAACCTAGTAAAGTTTTGCTCTAAAATAACTAGGTCATTATCAATTTTATAATTTTCCCAAGAATTTCTAATTGAATATCCGTAATCATTTGCCTCTAAATTTCTAAAAGTTTGAATTAAAAATTGTTTTACATCTATTTTGGTTTCAAATATTCTAGTTGAGTCTTGAAGGTATAATGAAAAGGGGATACTATATATTTCGTTTGTAATAGTTTCAATGTCACCCTCACTCCAGGCTGTATTATATTTTGAATATAGATTATCAATTCCAGGATCTACAACAATTTTATTTTGAGCTGTTTTTTGACAACTAATTATTAATAGTGAGGTAAATAATAGTAGTTTTTTCATTGAGTTAAAAACAATTATAAAATTTCATTAATACTCACCCTATTTTCTAATTCTTTTACTTTAGATTTAAATTTGGAAGCTTTTTTAATTTCACTTTTACCCAAATTGACTTTAGAGAGAGTCTGATAAACTTTATTCCAATTACCTTTTAAAAAATATCCTGCTGATAG
Organism: Flavobacteriaceae bacterium; assembly: GCA_029243245.1. Taxonomy (GTDB): domain Bacteria; phylum Bacteroidota; class Bacteroidia; order Flavobacteriales; family Flavobacteriaceae; genus Marivariicella. The sequence goes on from JAQWSK010000012.1 coordinate 22,406, forward strand.
ATTAAGATACAGATGATCAATTATTTTATCTCCAATTCTTGCTTTTCTTTTCTTTGGCACATATTCGTTTATAGCATTTTGCCATATTTCAATACAGCCATCTAATTTTTTTGATAATTCATCTCTCATAGCAGCACTAAAGCTTCCATACCTTGGGGGGTTGTTTCCTGAAAAAGCTTTTTTTGTAATTTCACGGACTTTTTCAAAATCATTAAAAGCTTGTGCTAGGTCATAATAATCATGTTTTCTACCTCTTCCTCTAGCAAAAGGCATATAATAATAATAAAATGGATAGCCATAATTATTATTTACATTAACGATAAATCTATTTATACTTTCATTTGCGATTTGAACATATAAACCAATAGCATCTCTTCGTTTTCGGCTGTTATGAATTTTGACTGCTTCACCATAATTTTTTATAAGACTAGAAACAAAAGACTTATTTGATAAAATGCCTTCATTTGAAATTATATTTTTGTTATTCTTAATATCTGTAACATATTCGCTAAAATTTATTACTGCCTCAACGCTATACCTTCCTCCTTCTGCACTTACATATGTGCTGTCATTTACCTTCTTTTTGTATTTTTCTTTGAAGACATTACTTGAAAATGAAACATTATTTATTACAAATTTAATATCCAAATCTGCATTATTTGATGATTCAGCTCTCTGGTAACCTTTTAGTTTTAGGTTAGGGCTTGTAGGTTGAAATACTGTTGAGTTATTTACTACACTTGAAAAATAGGATTCAATATTTTTGTTAAGAGGATTACTCGGTGGCTGAAGGTATGGAATTGCTATTCTTTTTGTATTTGGCCTTTGCGAGCATAAGATCAAAGGAAATATAAGTACTAAAAAAAGCAATAGTTTTTTCATTTTAAGATTTACTTAAATGTAAGAAGATAATTGCAAAAAAAAGTCGAGAAACTCTTTGTTTTCTATTATTTAAAGTTGAAGATAGATCTATAAATCAATTTTGACCTTATTCCCGTTTTCATCTACGGCAACAAAAATAATAAAACATTCACAATTTGTTTTTGATATGTTTTTAATCAAGTTAATACTCTTGACAATTATTTTAATTCTCAAAGATGATTCACCTACTTTTACAATTTCAGCGACTAATTTTACTAGGTCACCAATATTTATTGGTTTTAAAAACTCTATATCATCTACAAACTTTGTGACACAATATTTTCCTGTAAACTGTACAGAAAGTGCATACCCAATTTCATCAATCCACTTCATTACCTTTCCCCCGTGAACGTTTCCTCTATAATTGGCATCATTAGGTTCAGCCAAAAAAGACATTTTCAATTTTTTAGTTGACATTGTCTGATATTAATTACTTAGTTTTTAACAATTTAGTAAAATTAATTATCATTTATTTTATCTAGAAATATTATGAAGAAGAAATATTGGATTATATTTTTTTATTTATAGTCTGGTGTCGCTTATATCCAATTACTTCATGTTTAGTATTTCTTAATATATGAAGAGATTCTCCGAGACTATCATTTTTTAAAATACGTCTAAAAATATCTTTTTTTACAGTTTTAAATATAGTTAAATTAGCATTATTATTAGGCAAAGAGAGCAAAGCGATATTATCTCCCCATGAAGAAATATATGTTTCACCAGACCAAGGCTGACCATTATAATACCCTTCAACTTCCTTGTTTTTGTTAGGTTTATTTCCTTTCCTTAATGTTACCTTATCTAGAATATCACTTACTCCATTAGCATACTTCATGGGATTTGTTCCATTAGCATTTATCATTACAGCAAAAGCTGTTTTACTTTTGGGATTAATTGTTAAAACGGATCTGTAACCAGGACAAGATCCGCCATGACCAACGGTTCTTTTTGATGTTTCACCATAAACACCGAACCCATAACCACGTTTCACATTATTTAATGTATCGTTCAATTGTGTTGTATGCATTTGGTTTAAAGTTTTTACATTTAAAATTGAGGTTTTTAAACCTGATAAAAGTTTTAATTGCCAAATTGCAAACTTTGCTAAATCACTTGTATTTGAACTATATCCTGCTGCTGCATTAATTCCGTTTGCTTTAAAAAAGGGAACCAAATCTCTCTCTCCATTTCTTTTTTTTGCACTATATCCAAAAACTAATTCTTTTCCATATTGAGATTTATCCATAAAAGTTTTTGTGTTATGCATTTCTAGGGGATCAAGTATGTGATCTTGAATATAATCTGAATAGGATTGTTTAGAAACCTCTTCAATTAGATATCCTAAAAGAGTGAGTCCAAGATTACTGTATTGAAAATATGTTTCAGCTGGATAAAGTGTTTTCTGTTCTGACAAACCTTCAATTACCTCTTGCTTAGATGGAAATTTAAAGTCTGGAGGAGACCAATAAGAATGATTAGACTCTCTGGGGAGACCAGATGAGTGACTTAGAATATTTGCAATTGTTATAGGAAGACTTTTGGAATATTGCTGTTCTAAACTAAAATATGGTAAATGCCTAGAGATGGGATCATTTAATTTAATTTTCCCTTGTTCCACTAATTGCATTATTGCAATTGAAGTAAATAACTTAGATATAGAACAGATACTAAATAGTGAAGTTGGAGTTAAAGGTGATTCGGAATCAGAAAAGCCCAAAGCAATATTCCAATCAATTTTATTTCCTCTAACAACTGACATTGTAATACCTGGAATTTGTTCATAGTCTATTTGTCCTTGAAGCCAGACCTGGGCAATTTGATATGCTTCAGTATAATCATTTTCTTGATTGGTTACCTTTTTTTCAATTTGTTTTTGACAGGAAAATAGTATTGAAAAAAATAGTAAAAAAAGCAGGTTTCTTTTCATGGTATAAATATAAAAATTTTATGGCTTTTCAATTAGAGTTAATTACAATCAATTTTTAGAAAAAGTAAAAAAAGTCATTGGGAATTATTTGATCTTTGAATTGGTAGCAATAATACCTAAGTTTGAAAAGAACCTCTTTAGCATGAAACTTTATTTCCTTTTTGGTAGTCTATTGCTTTTATTTTCATGCTCAAAAGTTCCAACAGACTATCCCCCCAACATAATTTTCATTTTAACAGACGACCAAGGTTATGGAGATTTAGGTGTTTATGGCGCAACAGACATAGATACACCTAATTTGGACCTAATGGCAGAAGAAGGGGCTTATTTCACCTCATATTATGCTACTCAACCCGTATGTTCAGCCTCTAGAGCTTCCATTTTAACAGGTTGTTATCCCGATAGAATTGGAATTCACAATGCCTACAGTCCAGGGTCTAAGGTGGGTTTAAATCCAGAAGAAACAACGTTAGCGGAATTACTTAAAGCACAGGGATATGCTACAGGGATTTTTGGTAAATGGCATTTGGGAGATGCGCCAAAATTTTTACCTCGAAAGCATGGATTCGACACGTATTATGGTATTTTATATTCCAATGATATGTGGCCGAATCATCCTCAACAAGGTTTAGGTTTTAATTTTCCAGATATTGAATTATACGAAAACGAAACCCCATTAAGGGTTTTGGAAGACCAAACCTTTTTAACCAAAGCATTAACGGATAAGGCTATTGATTTTATCCTGGAGAATAAAGAAAAACCTTTTTTTGTTTATTTACCGCACCCACAACCTCATGTTCCTTTATTTGCAGCTGAAGATTTTCAAGGAACGCAGGGACGAGGATTGTATGGAGATGTAATACGAGAAATTGATCATTCTGTAGGCCGCATTTTAGAAACTTTGAAAACAGAAGGACTGGAAGAAAACACCATCGTTGTGTTTACTTCTGACAATGGGCCATGGCTATCATACGGTGGTCATTCTGGTTCTTCAGGAATTTTTAGAGAAGGAAAAGGAACCAATTGGGAAGGCGGACATCGCGTTCCTGGGATCATCCGCTATCCAAAGAAGATAAGACCAAACACTCGAATTGATGCACCTGCGATGGGCATCGATTGGTTACCTACCCTAGTAGCTTTTTCGGGAGGTAAACTGCCTGAAAAGAAAATAGATGGGGCCTCTTTAGTTCCGCTTTTAACAGGAGTAAGCGTGAGATCCCCTCATGACAATTTCTTTTTTTATTATCGAACAAATGAACTTCACGCAGTACGCCATAAAAATTGGAAATTATATGTACCCCATACCTATCGCTCCTTAAACGGAAGGGAGGGAACAAATGATGGATTTCCAGTGCCTTACGAGATGAATGAAGTAAATGTAGCTGAATTATACAACTTGGATTATGACCCAATGGAACAAAATGATGTGGCACATCTACATTCAGAAATGGTTGCAAAAATTTCAAAAATCGCAGATTCTATTCGTGGGGTTTTAGGTGACCGATTGACAGGAGTCAAGGGAAGTGAAGTTCGACCTGTGGGTCGTGTGGATGAATAAAAATTATTTTGACTTATCGTACTCATCCTAATCTCATGGTTAAAAGAAACTTTAATCTTTAGGATAAGAAAGAAAAGAAACTATCGAATTATAACTTTATATACTCCACAAATAGGCACATTATATAACACCTCTATGTTACCAAAATATATATATGGCTAATAATACACCTCCGACAATAAAAGACAAACAACCTGTAAAGAAACATCCTTTATAAACATCTTTTTCACGAATCATTTCTTCAGTCATAATCAAATTAAGTATAATTAAATCAAGCGTAATAGAATGTAAAATAGGATTATATCAACTAAAGTTAAGAAAAAGCAGCTATTAATACTTAAAGTGACATTTTTAAGCTCCTATTTTAATTATAAATAAGTAATTTTATTTAAATAAACTATGATTAAATGAAAAGAACTTCTTATCAGGGTTTCTTGAAATTATTTTTTGTTGGCATGGCTTTCTTAACCTTTATTTCATGTAAAAAAGATGACCTTCAAAATAACACCGAACTTTCTAACGTTGCTTTAGTAGATCCTCTTCCTCAAATTAATATTTCAACATTTGGAAATCAAATCTTAGATGAACCTAAAGTTGATGCTCAAATGACAATTTCATTTAAGGATGAAGAACTTCATAGTGGAAAAATAGCTATTGAAATTAGAGGAAAATCATCTCAAATGTTCCCAAAAAAACAATATGGATTTGAAACTCGAGATGCTCAGAATGAAGATTTTGATGTATCACTATTAGAAATGCCTGAGGAGGAAGACTGGATTTTACATGCCCCATATAGCGATAAAAGTTTAATTAGAAATGTGCTGATATATGATATATCAAGAGAAATAGGTCGTTATGCCAGTAGAGTAAATTTTGTTGAATTAACTCTTAATGACACAATTGATGGGGTATATGTTTTAATGGAGAAACTAAAAAGAGACAAAAACAGAATTGATATTAATAAGCTTAAATCATCAGAAATTAGTGGTGATGATTTAACAGGGGGATATATTATAAAAATTGATAAAGCTGATGATCAATACACCTCAATAAACTCATTTGCTTCAGAGCACAGCCCTTATGACAGCTCTGAATCAAACAGTATTAGGTTTTTATATCATACTCCTGATGAAGAAGACATAACACAAGAACAAAAGAATTATATTTCTAGCTATATTAAAAACTTTGAAAAGGCTCTAGCTGGCTCAAATTTCAGTGAAATAGATGAAGGGTATGATGCTTATATTAATACAGATGATTTTATTGATTTTTTTCTTCTGAATGAATTAGCAAATAATGTTGATGGTTTTAGAATAAGCACATTTATAGTAAAGGATAAAAATCAAAAACTATCTATGGGCCCTATTTGGGATTTTAATTTAGCTTTTGGAAATGCTGATTATTGTTCCGGAGGAGAAACAAATGTATGGGCTTATAAGTTAAATGATAGATGTCCTGGAGGAATGTGGCCAGTACCATTTTGGTGGGAAAGATTACTTCAAGACCCCAATTATGTTTCTAAACTCAAAATTCGCTGGAATGAACTAAGAAGCGATGCTTTTTCAAATAACTCAATTATTCAAAAAGTTGATAATTACAATCAAATACTTAAAATATCTGGGAGTATGAAGAGAAATTTTGATCGATGGCCAGTTCTTGGAATTTATGTTTGGCCAAATAATTATATTGGAAGTAATTATGAGCAAGAAATAAATTATCTTAAAGATTGGATAACTCAAAGATTGGCCTGGTTAGACACAAATATAAATTCTTTATAGTAAAAGGAATGTAATTAAAGGCTCTCACTTATTTGGAAGTATTTTAAGCGACTTAATCTAAGTGCTGACAAAAATTTTATAACAATCTATTCTTTTCGTCATTCATGAGCAATAGAAATAGCAATGTTGTCAAAGAAATCTTCAATGCTATATTGAACGACACCTTTGTCTGGAGCTTTATTACATACTATAAAGTAAATTAGATTTGTAAATAATAGTTTTTTCAAATTCTAAATATAAGAAATAGTTTATGTACTCATTTTTAGTAAAATAACATTGATATTAACTGATGATTAGCCTTCAGTTAAAATAAATCTTAAATTTGAATATGAAAAAGGTAGTAACCTTTGGTGAAATCATGTTGCGACTGTCACCTCCAAGATTTTTACGTTTCTCTCAAGCGAACAGTTTTGATGTGGTCTATGGTGGAGGAGAATCAAATGTAGCAGTCTCCCTAGCTAATTATGGCATACCTGTTGAATTTGTTACTCGTTTGCCGAAAAACGATATTGGTCAGTGTGCTTTAATGGAAATGCGTAAACATAATGTAGGGATGCAGCATATCGTAGAAGGAGGTAACCGTTTAGGAATCTATTTCTTAGAATCCGGTGCTGTGAGTCGGGGGAGTAAAGTGATATATGACCGTGCCCACTCTGCCATGTCTGATATTCAATCTGGAATGGTAGATTGGAAAGAAGTTTTTAAAGACGCTCAATGGTTTCACTGGACAGGTATTACTCCAGCTATTTCACAAAGCGCAGCAGATGCTTGCCTGGAAGCTGTAAAAGTAGCTAGGGCTATGGGAATGACGATTTCAACTGATTTAAATTATCGCGCCAAGCTTTGGAAGTATGGTGGTGATCGTGAAAAAATCATGATCGAGTTAACTTCGTATTGTGATATTATCTTAGGAAATGAAGAAGACGCAGAGAAACATTTCGGAATTAAGCCCAAAGATCTTGACATCACAACCCAAGGGGAACATTTAAAGGCGGAAGACTTTTTATCAGTTTGCCAACAAATGCAAACCAAGTTCCCGCGAGCAAAAAAAATAATTACGACCTTACGGGGATCGATTTCAGCCTCCCACAACACCTGGGCGGGGGTATTGTATGATGGTTCTAAAATGTTTAAAAGTGCCGAATACCAAATCACACATATCGTGGATCGGGTAGGAGGAGGAGATTCCTTTATGGGGGCCTTGATTTATGGATTAATTCACTATTCAGATAACGACCAAAAGGCGTTGGATTATGCTGTAGCAGCATCCTGCTTAAAGCATACGATCAAAGGTGATGCTAATTTAGTAACCGTCCCAGAAATTGAAAAATTAATGAGTGGAGATGCCTCTGGGCGTGTCGCTCGATAATCAAATAGTATGGCACAATACACTAGAATTCAAGTAGTAAATCAAATGGAGGAATCAGGAATGGTTCCACTTTTTTATCATCCCGATATAGAGGTAGCTAAACCGGTATTGAAAGCCTGTTATGATGGAGGAGCTCGATTGATGGAATTTACCAATCGCGGAGATTTTGCTTTAGAAATCTTTACAGACCTTATCAAATATGCTATTGAAGAACTGCCTGGGATGATACTCGGGGTAGGTTCTGTAACTGATGCCGACGCCGCTTCCCAATATATGCTGGCAGGGGTAAACTTTGTAGTAACTCCTGTATTTCGTGAAGACATTGCCATTGTGTGTAATCGACGTAAAGTACTTTGGTCTCCCGGCTGTGGTTCGCTTACCGAAATTGCTACAGCTGAAGAAATGGGTTGTGAGTTAGTAAAACTTTTTCCAGGAAGCATATATGGACCCAGTTTTGTCAAAGCTGTTAAAGGCCCACAGCCTTGGACGTCTATCATGCCTACTGGCGGTGTCTCTGCAGAAGAGGATAATCTCAGAGGTTGGTTTGACGCTGGAGTCACTTGTGTAGGGATGGGATCCAAGTTAATCTCGAAAGAGATTTTGGCGAACAAGGATTATGCTACCCTAGAAAAGAATGTAGCCGAAGCTCTAAAACTGATTCGGGCAATTAGGTAATTGTTAATTTCTTACATTTAAGAATAATGAAAAAGCTACTTTTTTTAATTTGTGTTCATCTTCATATTTTTTCTCAAGAATTACCAAAGGGGTTTATTAAGCTAAAAGAAGCTGTTCCTTCTATAGTTGTTGACCTTCGATATGCGACTTCAGAAAACTTTATGGGCAGGCCTATTGATGGTTATATTTCAAAAACAGCAGTAGGGACAATAGAACTTTCAAAAGGATTGAAAAAAGCTCAAAATATTCTAAAAGCTTATGAATTAGGGATTAAAATTTTTGACAGCTACCGCCCTCAAAATGCTGTAAACCATTTTATTCGATGGTCTAAAGTTCAATCAGACACGATTAATAAAATTAAGTATTATCCTAAATTAAAAAAAAACTCTCTTTTTGAACTTGGATTTATTTCCTCAAAAAGTGGTCACAGCAGAGGAAGTACTATTGATTTAACACTTGTTTATCTAAAGGGCAAAAAAAAAGAAAAAGAAGTTGATATGGGGGGGGAGTGGGATTTTTTTGGCAAACTTTCAAATTATAATTTTCATCAACTTTCTGAAAAACAAAATCAAAATAGAAAGCTTCTGCGTGAAACTCTCTTAGCATCAGGTTTTATTCCCTATGAAAAAGAATGGTGGCACTTTACCTTAAAGAATGAACCTTTTCCTGAAACATATTTTAATTTTATTGTCAAATAAATAAGCAGAAGATGAATTATTTTAATTGCAGTAGAATGTTTAAAACAATTATATAATCTACAAAGAATTATAGTTCTATGTAATCAACAAATATATAATCACTCCAACAATCATAAGGCTTAAGCTGTCATTCGTACAAAAATCCGTACAATCACACCGCAAATATTATACTATTAAAGGAAAATAAACCAATAATATTAGATGTTTTATTGTACTAATAATGGTATTTATTTCTCAAAAAAATTTAGTTAATGGCCATAAGTCTCTTGGGTTTCAAATTTATATTAAACTTTTAAGTTATTTTTAGTCACTCAAAAGTTAGATATGTTCGAACAGACTTTCAAAAACATAGATGATATTCTTAAATGTTATCTACATTAAAATGTATGAGTAAAAAAAGAACAATTACTCTAAATGTAGCATTATTTATCTTTGTAGATATACCCATCCCTCGAAATCTATATTGTTATTTCCGTCTAAATCTAATCGGTAATAATAACTAC
>JAQWSK010000014.1 GCA_029243245.1 Flavobacteriaceae bacterium
TTTTTTTTATATTTTAATCCCCTAATTAACAAATAAAAAATAATTATGGAAGAATCTTTATTAGGAGCAGGGTTGTTAATAGTTATAGTATACCTTGCTTTAATTGTACTATTAATTGCATCACAATGGAAAATATACACAAAAGCAAATCAACCAGGGTGGGCATGTCTAATTCCCATTTATAATATATGGGTTTTATTAAAAATAATAGGAAAGCCAGGATGGTGGCTACTAATGTTATTAATTCCAATTGTAAATTTGATTTTTATTGTTTGGATGACAAATTTATTGTCAAAGAGTTTTGGAAAAAGTGAGGGATTCACAATAGGCTTATTATTCTTATCTGTGATTTTTCTCCCAATTCTTGGACTTGGATCAGCAACCTATATTGGTCCAGCTGGCAAATAATTTAACTTTATTATTGTATTATAAGTTTCTGTAAAATCTCTAGATGATAATTTAAAGTTCGATATTTCATTAGAGTTATCTAATAAAACAATAAAACGGTTATACTTTTATAAAGTGTAACCGTTTTTTATACCAAAACATTTTATGTAAACAAAACCTTACATTTATAAATTATTTTATATATTTGTAAATTAAACATTACATATTATAAACTATGAACAACTTAAAAACTAAAATGAAGAAGTTCTATCGATGTGAACTTAGAACTTTTAAAAAATATAATATCGTTTTAATCATTGTTATCTTCTTTATAATATTGATTACAAAATAATATTATGAAAGATCAAAAAACACAAATGAAAATTATGCTGGCATGGACATTAGCATGGGTAGTAAGTTTAGGTATTTTAACAGCCAATAACAAACTTGCTGCAGAAAACTCACTTTGGGATAATATAATATATACTATAATAGGATTAATAATAAATCTTGCTATTGGAATAGGTATGATAATCGCAAATAAAAATTTATTTAAGACTTATGACGAATTACAAAAGAGAATTCAATTTGAAGCAATGGCCATTACATTGGGGTTAACAGTAGTTGTTGGTCTTGCATATGAAGTCTCTTTTGATTTTGGAATTATTGGTAAGGAACCTGAATTCGAATATCTAATGATGTTTATCTCTCTTTCATATATTGTTGCCAATATCGTTAATTCAAGAAGATTTCGATGAAAAATAAACTATGGGAATTGAGAAAGAATCAAAAGTTGACACAAGAAGAATTAGCCCAATTAATTGGTGTTTCACGTCAAGCTATAAATGCAATCGAGAAGGAAAAATTTGATCCAAGTTTACCTACTGCATTTAAAATGTCAAAGTTGTTTAAGATGTCTATAGAGGAACTATTCTTTTTTGAGTAATTTAAATAATTAATCGAATTGATTTAATAACTTCCTTGAAATCTCTTGGAGAGATACTAATGTTCGATATTTCGAATGAGTTATCTACTAAAATCACCTTTTTATACTGTAGCCCTTTTTTTTATATTTATGAAAAATTTAGTCCATGAGGTATTCAATCGTTCTTTTTTTTCTTTGCACTTTTAATTTGTTTGGGCAACATAATTCTCAAGAATCAAGTGAAATAATTTTTCATGGAAAAGACTTTTTCAGACTTGAAGGAACGATAATTGCGGATTCTCTAAAGGAGAATAGATATGATCGACTACCTGCCTCCTACAAAGGTATTGTAAGAGAACCAGTATGGGAGTTGTCAAAATCATCCGCTGGATTATCAATTCGTTTTATTACTAACTCACCAATAATAAAAGTAATGTGGGAGATTCTGAATGACTTCAAGATGAATCATATGCCTGAAACAGGAATTAAAGGGGTGGATTTATATTTCAGAAATAAAAAAGATGACTGGCAATATCTAAATACAGGACGACCACAAGGAATATTAAATGAGTATACACTTATCGAAAATATGACTGCCGAAGAAAGAGAATATAAAATATATCTTCCTTTATATGATGGTGTGAAAAATATTGAAATTGGAATTGAATCAGGTAGTTTTATAAGAGTTCCTGACAGAAATTTGGAAAAGCCAATAATATTTTATGGTACAAGTATTACTCAAGGTGGTTGTGCTTCCCGTCCAGGCATGGCTCATACAAATATTTTATCAAGGAAACTTGATTTAGACGTCATGAACTTTGGATTCAGCGGAAATGGTAGAATGGAACTACCTATAGCTGAATTAATTTCAGAAAATGATGCGAAATTTTATGTAATTGAGTGTATGCCAAACATGTTGTCTCCAGAAAAAATAACTGAACGTACCATTCCTTTCATTAACATCATAAGAGAAAAAAATCCTAATACTCCAATAATTCTTGTAGACTTATTTAAAGCTACCTTCTCTGTATTGAATAATAAAGTGTTGGAAGAGAGTAGAGAAATGGATAATGCCTTGAATATAGAATATAAAAAAATGATTGATAATGGATACAAGAACATTTTTTATGTTGAAAGCTTAAATGCTTTAGGTTCTGATAAAGAGGGGACTGTTGATGGTGTTCATTTCACTGATCTTGGTTTTATGAGATATGCCGATTTTTTGATTGACAAGTTTAAAAAATTAAACTTAATAGATAACTAGTCTTTGAAAGGTGTCCAAAAACATATCTTTGAACTTATTTATTTTAAAAACTTCTAATTTGATTAAACGTTTATTAATTATAATTTTTTCTTTTTTATTTACTTCATGTATCGATCCTACAGCTCCTGAGTTTGATTTTTTAGAAAATTTATTATTTATTGAAGGAATTGCATCTTCAATTGAAGGGGCATCTTATGTTAAAATTGGAAAAGGTTCATCAAATGAATACGATTATTATAAAACAGATTTTCTGTCTGACTGTTCAGTCGAGTTAATTAGTGATAATAAGACTATAAAATTAATGGAGGGTTTTGACAGGTATTACGCCCCTTCAGATTTTAAAGCTTTAAAAGGCGAATCATGGGAGTTAAAAATCATATTACCTGACGGAACTGAATATAAATCTTATCCAGAAACTATGGCCGATGATGTTTTAATCAAAGATATTAAAGCTGAATATGATTTGCAATTATCTTATGATGATAAATCCAATCGTTATGTTCCAGGTCATAAGGTTTTGATTTCATTTGATGATCCTCCCGAAAAAGAAAATTTTTATTACTATGAATATCGAACTTATGAGGATATACCTTATTGTAATATTTGTTATAATGGTGTTTTAAGAGATGGAATTTGTATAAGTTCAAGTGGTTATCGATGGACACCTCGATATTATACTTATCCATGTTTTTCAACTTGTTGGAATATTAGAATGAGTGAAGGTATTTCAATTTTCAGTGATGAATTTACTAATGGGAAATCAGTAAACAATCTATTAGCTGGAGAAATACCATTATATTCAAAAAGAAATATTTTGGTTCAAATTCAACAGTACAATGTGTCTTTTGAAGCATATAAATATTTGAAATCTATAAAGGATGCTATAGGTAATAATAGCGGACTTAATGCTCCACTTCCTTCAGTATTAATAGGCAATTTATATAATCCCAACGATACAGATGAAATTGTTTTGGGAAGATTTACAGTTGCTTCAGGTAGTAGTAAATCAATATATATTCCTAGAAGAGATTTGCAAGGTAATGCCATTTTAGAATATGAAATAAATATGTTTGAGCAACCTGGAGATAATGTTCCTCAGCCTCTATGCGCGACCTGTTATCCAATTTATGCGCCCTGTGAAGAAGGTCCTTACAGGACATCCATAAAACCAGAGGGCTGGGAATCAGAATTGAATAGCAGGATTTTAAATTAAAATGAATGAGAAAAGTTTTTAATCATTATTTTGTTTGTGTTTTAATGCTAGCCTCTCCTTTAATGGCTCAAGAATACGACCTTACACTCTCTGTGACAGATTTTGAAACAGGAGAACCTTTAAGTAGTCTAACAGTATTAATCAATTCCTCAAATGTTGGAGGTATTACAAATTCAGAAGGAATTTTCTCAATTTCTCTTCCAGCAAAAGAGCACACATTATTTTTAGAATATACGGGATATAAGAGTACGCAACTAATAATTGATTTAAATAAAAACACATCAATTTCAGTTAAAATGAATGTTTTTGAAGAACAATTATCTGAAGTTGTAGTCCTAGCAAAAAAAATGAATGAAAATGTCGAAACACCACAAATGGGGGTTTTTAATATTACAGCTGAAGAACTGGTAAAAATTCCTTCAGCCTTTGGAGAATTTGATGTGCTTAAAAGTATGACATTGATGGCAGGGGTAAATAATGCAGGAGATGTAAGTAATGGAATATCTGTAAGAGGAGGTTCTTTGGATCAAAACCTTATGTTATATGACTCTGCACCAGTTTTTAATCCAACTCATCTTTTTGGATTACTTTCTGTATTCACTCCAGATGTAATCTCAAAGGTAAGTATGTATCAGGCAAATATTCCTTCAAAATATGGTGGAAGAATTTCCTCTGTAATGGATGTTAAAGTTAAAAACCCTTATGTAAATAAACTAAAAATTAATGGTGGTATAGGTTTGTTATCAAGTAGATTAAATTTAACCACTCCATTAATAAAGGATAAACTATTTTTATTAGCAGGGGCTAGAGCTGGCTTTACAGATTTTCTTTTCCCAATCTTTATTAAAAGATTAGAGAATACAAAAGCTAATTTCTCTGACGGAACAGTAAAACTACTTTATCTTTTAAATGAAAACAATCAGTTTTCTTATACTTTTTTTAAGTCTAATGACTTTTATCAGTTAGATTTAATTACTACTATAGAAAACATTAATGCAAAATCAAACCAATATGATTTTGGAACCTCAAACCACACACTAAATTGGATACATAATTTTAAAAATAATACTAGCTTGAAATCAGCAATTATTCATAGCGTTTATACACCTATGAATTTATTTCCTGAAAATGATTCGGACAATGTAATTACTTTTAAGTCTGAGGTAAAACATATAAGTGCTCAGACTGAGTTTATAGACAGTAGAAATAAAAAACTAGATTACTCTATAGGAATTCAAGTCAAAAACTACATTATTGAACCAGGCTCATTATTTCCTGGTAAAGGAAATTCTATTACACCAATTACTCTAGACGAAGAAGTTAGTATAGACTATTCAACTTATTTTAATTTAAATTGGAAACCTCGGGAAAACGTGTCTATTTCTGCGGGTTTAAGACATACTATTTTCAATTTTTTAGGTCCCTATGATTTAGCTCAATATAATGATAGCGGGGATCAAACAAGTATTACTTCCTATGATAAGAATAAACATGTAATCTCATACAATAATTTTGAACCTAGACTAGGAGCTAGTATTAAAATTGGAGAAAACAGTTCTCTAAAGGCTAGTTATGCTAGAATAAATCAATACATTCAAAACATATATAATACGTCAACACCCTTGCCAACTTCGAGGTGGAAAACTTCAGATTTTCACATAAACCCTCAATTAAGTGACACTTTTGGTTTTGGTTTTTTTCAAAACTTTAATTCATTGGGTCTTGAGTTTTCTGCAGAAAGTTATTATAGAAATACACAGAATACTCTTACTTATAAACCAGGTGCAGATTTTTTTCTTGCAGAATTTATAGAAAGAGATATTATTCAAGGAAAGGGTCGTTCATATGGACTTGAGATAACCTTAAAAAAACGATCTGGAAAGTTTAATGGCCTTTTAAATTATACATGGGCTAGAAGTTTATTAAAAACAGATGAACAGCAAACAAAAAATAAAATTAATAACAATAAATGGTATCCTTCAGAGTTTGATAGACCTCATACTTTTAATGCCACGCTTTCATTTGAAAGTGATCTTTATAATGAGTATAGTTTCAACTTTACAGCACAGTCTGGAAGACCATACACTTTAGCTAATGGAGTTTTTGAATTAGGAGATTTGAAAGTGCCAATATATTTAGAAAGAAACAATGCTACTTTCCCTACTTATCATCGGTTAGACTTTTCATGGAAAATATCATACAGTAAAGTTAAGGATACACGCATAAAAGGAGATTGGATATTTACACTCTATAATTTATATGGAAGAAAAAACCCATTCAATATATACTATACTCCAAGAGATGGAACTTCAGATAATGCCTATCTTTTTAGAAGCAGTCCTTTCGGTGCTTATGAATTGTCAATAATAAATAGCACTATTATATCTTTAACTTATAATTTTGTGTTTAATTAAAAAATTATGATATTATCTCTAGCTCTTTTCCAATCTTAATAAATGATTGAATAACAGCATCTAATTGTTTTGTTGTGTGATTAGCTGAAATTTGAACTCTAATACGTGCCTTTTCTTTAGGCACTACAGGGAATGAAAATCCAACAACATATACTCCCTCGTTTAAAAGCTTTTCAGACATTAGCTTTGCTAGGTGATCATCATAAAGCATAATTGGTACAATTGGATGATAGCCTTTTTTAATTTTAAAGCCAGATTTGGACATTTTTAATCGAAAATATTTAGTGTTTTTAGCAAGATTTTTCAAAAGAGTTATATCTTTTTCTAATATACTAATGGACTTAATGCTTGCTCCAACTAATCCAGGAGCTAAGGAATTTGAAAAAAGGTAAGGTCTAGATTTTTGTCGCAATATTTCAATCACAGCTCTAGGCCCACATGTAAAACCACCCGATGCTCCACCTAAAGCTTTACCAAAAGTTCCTGTTAATATATCTACTCGCCCCATTACTCCCTTTGCTTCATGTGTTCCTCTGCCCGTTTCTCCAATCACTCCTGTTGCATGACATTCATCAGACATTACCATAGCTCCATATTTTTCAGCAAGAGTACAAATAATGTCTAGTTGAGCTACAGTTCCATCCATAGAAAACACTCCATCAGTAACTATAATTTTTGAACGACAATTAATTGTTTTTTTTAATTGATGTTCCAAATCATCCATATCGTTATGTTTATAACGAAGTCTTTGAGCCTTGCACAGTCTAACTCCATCTATAATTGAAGCATGGTTTAGCTCATCGCTTATTATTATGTCTTCAGAACCAAAAAGAGGTTCAAAAAATCCGCCATTTGCATCAAATGCGGCAGCATATAGAATTGCATCTTCTGTACCTAAAAAAGAAGCGATTTTTTTCTCTAATTCTATATGAATATCCTGAGTTCCGCAAATAAATCTTACTGATGCTAGTCCAAGTCCATGACTATCCGTATACTTTTTTGCAGCATTTAACAATCTTGAATCATTGGCTAATCCTAAATAATTATTTGCACAAAAATTCAAAATATTTTTGTCAGAATTAATATTAATAGTTGATGATTGGGGTGAAATGATAATTCTTTCAGATTTCAAACGACCTTCATCTTCAATTGATAAAAGTTCTTTTTCTAATCTATTTTTAACAAATTCATACATTAGTTAAATATTTTAGTTAACACAATAAATTTAATAATTAAAATCTTATGAATAGAATCCTAATAACAGGAGCTTTAGGCCAGATTGGAACACTTTTATGTCAATCTTTGAGTAATGATCCAGACAATTTCATCTTAGCTACAGATATTCGTAAACCAATTAAAAACACTCAATATGATTTTGTTCAAGCTGATGTTCTAGATTATAAATTTTTTGTTAAACTTGTTACTGAACATAGAATCAATACTATTTATCATTTAGTCTCAATTTTGTCAGCAAATGGAGAGCATGATCCTTTTGGCACCTGGAATTTAAATATCCAATCTTTTCAAAACATAGTTCGGTTAGGAAAAGAATATAAAATAAAGCGTATTTTTTGGCCAAGCTCTATTGCAGTCTATGGAAAGGATATAAGTCCAATTCTTGCTCCACAACAAACTGAAATGAATCCAGAAACAATTTACGGAATAACTAAACTGGCAGGTGAAAAATTAATGAATTATTATAAGATAAAATATGGGTTGGATATTAGGTCTATTAGATTACCAGGAGTAATTTCTATTAACGCTGCGGGTGGTGGAACAACTGACTTCGCAGTTGAAATGCTAAATTGTGCGCTTAATAAAGATAAATATACTTGCTATTTACTCCCAAATACTAGACTTCCAATGATATACATAGAAGATGCTATTAATGCCATAAAAGCTCTGATGAAAACAAATTTTAAAAATAATGAAAGGATCTATTCTTACAATGTTATGGGGTATAGTTTGACTCCTAAAATTTGGGCTGATGCAATAATAAATAAAGGATATAAACTAGAAGTTGATTACAAACCCGATTATCGTCAGATAATAGCAGATGGGTGGCCACAAACAGTAGATGATAAATTAGCTAATTCAATTTGGGGATGGGCTCCAAAATATAATATTGAAAAAACTTTATCAGACATCCTTAAATCGTAACACAGAAGTAAACATTAAGTTATATAACTTAAAATTTATAATTGGCACCAAAAATAAAACTTCTTCCTAAATCATGAGCATAATATCTTAACCTGTTAAGATAATTTCTATATTCTTTATTAAATAAATTTCTTATGCTAAAACTCAAGGAGAAACTATAATTTTTATTAGTTATAATGTCTAAACTCGAATTAAAATTAAATAAATGATATGCGTTGGGCGGACTACTTACATCCACAGTCTCTGTTGTTTGAGATAATGGGACAAACAGTTCAAAATTGTTATCAGGGTATTCATTTTGACGAAAAACATATTCACTTTTTAATGAGAATATGACATTATTAGTCTTTTGGTTTTGATAAACTATTTCATTATTTAAATTAACAGGCGGCATACTTATCAGAGGCTCATTTCTTAAAAGATCCCTTCCTTTTAAAATTGAAAATTGATTATTTAAATAAAAGTTTTTATTTAAAACTAACGAGGCATCAATATCTAAGCCTAATATTTGCGCATTTGTTTGTCTATATTCCCAAACCTGAAAAACACCTCTTAAGCTACTTTGAATTTGAGTTGGTTCAATTAATATAAAATCATTAATTAAATTTAGATAAGGGTTAACTGATAGATTTATATTTTTATTTTGAAAAATATAATTGAAAACTATTTTTTGACCAACCTCAGAATTAAACCTTAAATCTCCTAATTCGATTCGAGCTGATGAATGATGAAGTCCTTCACTAAATAGTTCTGAAGGATTAGGCATTCTTGAAGCAATTGAATAATTAAAATTTATTGAATGATTATCATCTAAATTATATCTAGAACCAAAAGTTGTAGAATAGTTTTTAAAAATCAATTTTGTTTTAATTAGTGTCTGACTACTAATCTCATTAATAATCAAATCAGAAAACAAATCTTGATAGTTTCTAGATCTCCAAAATGAAGTCCTATAATATTTTGAAACGCTCATAGATGAATAATCAAAACGACCTCCGAGTTCCAAAAGAAACATGTCATTAATTTGAAAGTCCAAAATTGAGTATATTCCTAAATCATATTTATTATAATCAGGAATAATTCTTCTAACTCCTGTTTCTGGATCTGGAAAATTATTTTGATATCTTCCGGTTACACCTGATTTAATATTTAACAAATTTGAAAGTTGTGAGTCTAAATCGACCTTAATACTATGAGTTTTTAGTTCTAAATCAATTGAAGGCTTATACTTATCATCCCCTATCCTTATATCAAACTCCAAACGATTATTTTGTTGATAGTCATATTGAAAACTTAATTTACCTAAAAGTTCAAACCTATTAAACCCTTTAAGTCTGAATATTTGATGGTTGAGGTCTTGTTTTGGAGGATTAATTTTATAGGAAAAATCATTAATTTTTAAAGGAATTTCACTATTGATTGATCTAATCTGATCTAGTGAAGAATGCACATGAGATGATCTTAAAATTCCTAATTCATTATTGAAAATAGAATAATACAATTCTAAACCATACTTGAATCGATTTAATCCTAACCTAAAAGAAGCATTTTGTTCTTTAGCTCCTGAATTGGATAATAAATAATTTGGAGATTCAAAATCTCCAAATCGCTTAAATGTAAATTGAACTGAGGAATATAATCCATTTGACTTTGTCCTAATTAAATTTGATGTTGTAGTTAATCCTCTCCCATTTGTTTCTCCTTTGATTAAAATTTTACCATATAAACTATCCTTTATTTGAAAATTTGATGTTTCTGCTATTATAACACCGCCTATAGCATTACCAGAATATTGCAAAGCTCCAGCACCCTTTATCAGTGTAATTTTATCAAGTGAATTAACATCAATATTTGGGGAGTGTTCTTCTCCCCACTCTTGATCTTCCATTCTTACGCCATTATTTATAATAACAACACGACTACTATGCAATCCATTGATGACTGGCTTAACAACTGAATTTCCTGTTTTAAAAGAGGATACTCCAGATAAATTAGCTAAAATATCACCCAAAGGCGAGCCAATACTTTTTTCTAAAACCTCACTAGAAATTATATTTTCAGTTAAGGTTTTAGATTTTTCAATATAAGAACTTCCATATACAATAATCTCATTTAATTCTTCAATGTGATGTTCTAACCTTAGTGTCCTATTGATATTTTCAGAAACTCTTATAGTTTCTATTTTAGTTTTACACTGTGGATGTGATATTTCAAAAACATAAGATTTGTTACATAAATTTGAGATACTAAACGCTCCATTAGAATCAGTTATAATTTGTTCATTAAGCCCTTCAATAAATATAATTGCTCCAATTAAAACTCTTCCATCATGTAAATCAATAACTCTTCCTGAAAATTCGTTATTACAATTCTGTGAGTGAGAATTAAGAAAATTAAGTAGAGTTATTACTATTAAAAAAAACCTAAACATTTATTTATGAGATTTAAATAGTTTATAATAATTGTAATTGAGCATAACACAATGTGTTATGCTCAATTTACATTAAATATAATTTAGTTGTCTGAATTTTTTTACAGATAACCATAATTAGTCAATGGTTATATTGAAAGTAGCCTCAACATCTGTTTCCCCTCCAGCATCAACTAGACCGCTATTTGGTTTTGTTGGCTCATGCCTTAATGTGAAAGTGAGCCTACCACTACTAGCTGACCCAGTAGTTAACTTAAATTGAGTTCCTAAATTATTTCCTGTTGAATCAAAATTAGAATATTCAGTTGTTACATCAAGTCCTCCTCCTGGTGTGAAAAAAAACTGATGTTCGTCAGATTCTTCTTCAACTTCTTCGGTAATATCTTCAGCTGGAGTTTCCAGTTCATTTAATACTTTAATGGCACCATCATATACAATTCCTGAGGTTAAGTTTCCAGATACAGTAACAACTGGTGGATTAGGACCATCCCCATCCAAGTCCTGAGTTTTCATAATAATAGTTGAACTACCGGAAGTTAAAGTTACCTCCAAAGTAGTTATTACTTCTTCTTCATTTACTACTTCTGGTGCAGGATCATCGTCTTTTGAACATGATATAAATGTAAAAATTATAGCAAAAAGTGTTAATTGAAATTTATTTGTTTTCATTATTATTTTTTTTAAGGTTATTAATTAATCATTTGCAAAGGTCTATTGGTTTAGACCGCGCAGGATATTTTACTTTTTATATAAATCAAATTAATTAACTAAACCTTGGAGGGCCTCTTGGAGAATATCTTTTGCTAGGAGATAAGAAAAAGATATCTAAATAAATTGGTAGGGTTTTTTCAGATAAAATATTATTTGCAATGTAAAATTCTGAATTTAGATTTAATTCAAAGCTTGACAAATGAAATTCACATAATGAACACGTATCATGTTCTTGATGGTAATGAGTTGATGTTTCTGTACAAGAATTATGTTTGTGTTTTTTGACTGACTTATACAATTCAATACCTGTAGGAATAATAAAAACCACCAGTAGCATCAAAGACACAAGCTCTCTAATAAATGAATTTTTCTTTTTCAATTCGATCATTTTCTACTCAAATATATTAAAAATATTATATTAGTCTTAATTAATATTACATTTAATTAAATATGAATAATGACAATTTAATTGAAAAATTAAAGTCAATTTTAAAAGAAAATCAATTACTTCTTAAGGATGATATCCTAACCAGATTCTCTCATATTTGGAAAACTGATGAGCCGCTGCAAGCTATTGCAGTGACTTTTCCTAAATCAACAAAAGAAATTAGTGAAATAGTTAAATTGTGTAATGTATATAATCAACAAATAATTGTACATGGTGGACTAACCAATCTAGTAGGCGGGACAGAAACACAAAAGAATCAATTGGTTATTTCATTAGAAAAAATGAATACCATTGAAGAAATTGATTCTAAAAGCAAAACCATAACTACGCAAGCTGGGGCTATTATAGAAAGTCTGATTGATGCTGCTGCTGAAAAAGACTTATTGTTGCCATTAAATTTTGGTGCTAAGGGTTCTGCTCAAATAGGAGGTGCAGTTTCTGCAAATGCAGGAGGGTTAAGAGTTTTTCGTTATGGAATGACCAGACAAATGGTTTTGGGGATAGAGGTTGTATTGCCTGATGGTACAATTATATCTTCATTAAAAAAGATAATTAAGGATAATTCAGGATATGATTTAAAACAGCTTTTTATAGGAAGCGAAGGAACATTAGGGATCGTGACTAGAGTTGTTCTTAGACTTCAAGAAGCGCCAAAAAGTCGTTCATCTGCTTTCGTAGCTGTTAAATCCTATGACAAAGTTGTTAAACTGCTGAAATATTTGGAATCAGAACTAAGTGGAGGTCTTAGCGGGTTTGAATTAATTTGGAATAGAACCTATAGGGCAATGACAGAGTCCACTGAATTAATAAAGCCCCTTGGAGATAATTATGAATATTATGTGTTTATTGAAAGTTTAGGTAGTCAACCAAAAGAAGACTATGAATTATTAGAACATCATATTGAAAAATCTTTAGAGAAAGAAATAATTGAAGATGCAGTAATGGCAAAAACAGAAAAAGAGCTGCAACAAATATGGCAGATTAGAGAAGATGTTGCAATATTAGCATCTAAAGCAAAATATGATCAGCACTTTGATATCAGTATACCAATTTCTCAAATTGGAGAAATAATAAACTCAATAATTACAGAGCTTGAACTTATAAATCAAGTTAAAACAATTTTCCCCTTTGGACATGTAGCAGACGGTAATATTCATTTCATTATTGGAAGAGAAACAAATAGCCCAGAAATAATTGATCTGATTAATTCAGTTGTTTACTCTCCTCTAAAAAAATATAAAGGATCATTATCAGCTGAACATGGAATTGGATTACATAAAAAGAAATTTTTATTAACTAGCAGATCTAAAGAAGAAATTGAACTAATGGAGAAACTAAAGACTATGTTTGATCCAAAAAACATACTTAACCCAGGTCGAATTGTTTTCTAAATCTTATTTTAAAAATTCAACAATCGAAAAGTTCCATAAAATTGGCACTATAAAGTATACTATTAATGTTATTATTTGTAAACATAACTAATTACTACTTGAAGTATGATCGCTCAAAATTAACCAACCATCATCAGTTTTTAACCAAATTAAAGAAAAATATCCACTTAGCTCTTTGTCAGGGAAATATAAAAAAAACTGCCCTAATAATTGTATTACATTTTCAGATATAGATGAAATCTTTTGAATTTTAAACTTTAATTGGCCCATTTTTTCCTTTGTTGGGTAAGACCTTAAATATCTGTCTCTTACAGAGTCCCATCCATAAAAAGGTCCACTAGAGCCATTAAAAACCAAGTCTTCTGATTTTAAATACCCCTGCATAAAAGCCCCTAAATCTCCTTCATTCCATGCCTTCTCTTGTTTTTCTAAAACACTAATTATAGAATTCTTATCTTGTTCTTTTAACCCATCTTGTGCCATTAATTTAGAGAAAAACAAACAACTCATTGAAAACACAACTATATATTTTATCATCTAAAAAATTAATTAGTCTTACAATTTACAATGAAAAAACAATTTAATATTATATTGGTTTTACTAATTAGTTTGATTTTTTTAAATAAAGTTTCATCACAAAATGAAAAAATTCAGAAAATTCTTCTAAAATCTTTAAATGCACATGGAGGTGAGGTTAGTCTTAATAAAATAAAACAAATCAAATATCTAAAAACTACATTTACTTATAATAAAGTGGGTGATGTTAAAAAACGTATTAAACAACATATCACACATAAATTTGATCCTTTTATCACTGAAATAATATCAGACAATAAATTTCTAAAAACAAATGGGACATCTATTGAAATAATTGAAAACGGAAAAATAGTGGATGATCTAGAATCTCTAAAAAATGCTAAAGCAAGCCTTGATGGTGCTTTTTATGTTTTTTGGCAACCTATGAAGTTAAAAGACTCAGGAACACTAATAAAGTATTTAGGAGAAATCACTTTACCTAACAAAAAAAACGTACACTCTTTAAAAATTAGCTATCTGAATGGTAAAGATATATGGAAATTTTATTTTGATACAAGCACATATTTACTTGTTGCAACTGAAGTAGATCATAATAATAAAATAAGTTTAATTTATACTACAGATTTTAATACGACTCCTTTCGGAGTGTTTCATCATAAAAGGAAGAGCTACAATTTGACTGAAAACAGATCAAAATTGACTCTCCAAGCAAGTTATCTTTATGAGATTTTAGATGTTGTAAAAGAATAATTTATTAACACATCAAGAATACTTATTATAAACACTTACTTAGTTAATCATTAAATTCTAAATTTGAAATCAACTTCAACTTGAAATATTTTTATGGAAATTATAGAAACATTAATTATTGGAAGTGGACCTGCTGGCTATACAGCTGCAATATACGCAGCCAGAGCTGATCTTAAACCAATAATGTATACTGGAATGGAACCTGGTGGTCAATTAACGACAACTACTGATGTTGATAATTTCCCTGGTTATCCAGAAGGAATTGATGGACCAACTATGATGGTTCAATTGCAACAACAAGCCGAGCGATTTGGAACTGACGTTAGGATTGGACACATTTCTAAAGTAGAACTTGCCTCAAATAAAGGAGGAATTCATAAAGCATGGGTAGATGATAATACTGAATTATATGCTAAAACTATTATCATAAGCACAGGAGCTACAGCGAAGTATTTAGGAATTGAAAGTGAACAAAGGTTAAGAGGTGGAGGTGTTTCTGCATGTGCAGTTTGTGATGGGTTTTTTTATAAAGGACAGGATGTTGCAATTGTTGGAGGAGGAGATACTGCCGCAGAGGAAGCTACTTATTTAGCTAATATTTGTAAAAAAGTTACTATGCTTGTTAGAAAGGGTGAAATGAAAGCTTCTAAGGCTATGCAACATAGAGTTACTAATACAAAAAACATAGACTTAAGGTATTTTTCTGAAATTGATGAAGTATTAGGTGATCAAGTCGTTGAAGGTCTTCGTATTTTAAATAATCAATCAGGTAAAAAAGAAGAAATTAAAATTACAGGACTTTTTATTGCAATCGGACACATCCCTAATACAGAAATTTTTAAGGGTCAATTAAAGATGGATGAAGGAGGGTATTTAATTACCGAAGGTAAAAATACAAAAACAAATAAGCCTGGAGTTTTTGCATCTGGAGATGTACAAGACAAAGAGTATAGACAAGCCGTGACTGCTGCTGGAACTGGTTGCATGGCAGCACTAGACGCTGAAAGATATATTAATAGTTTGAAAAATTAATTGCCTATCAAATATTGGAATTTGAAATAAAACTGAGCTGATTCAGAAGTAAATCTATTGTTAGCCTCTGCTCTACTATATCCAATATTTCCTCCAACATAAAATAAAGTGAATGGATTCGGGTTCCATTTAATTAATGGTTGAGAGAAAACGGTTTTATCAAAATCATCATATTCTGTAATTAATCTTATTGAAAAATCTCTATTTAATTGATAATTAAAATTAATTCGAGTAATATATCCTTTATAATATAAATTTCCATCTAACTTATTTCTTAATTCACTATACGTTAAACTTGGACTAATTATAAATTTTTCTGATAATTGAAAAGAATTAAAGGTTCCAAAATTTAGCATGTCTCCTAAAGCTATTTCTTCAAGATTATAGCCAATTTCATCTCCTATTTCAATACCAAATCTTAATGTAATTACTTCAGAAGGACTATAACCCATTCTCCAAAACAAAAAATTTAAATTTTTTGGATTAAAGCCTTCAAATTCATTGTTAAATTTATGTTCAAATTTAAAACTGGTGTTTAAATTATTTTTCATAACTAATTCTCCTTCAAGCTCAATTCCACCATTTTTTTGAATGTTATCGTAATTAAATTGCCACTCTAAATCTGCTCCCAGTATAGCTTTTTGAATAAAATTATCACCATAATAAATATAGTTTTGTCTAAAATAAATACTTTTTGAAGCATTTTGAATAGCAAATCCTAGTGGAGTTCTGTACAAAGGTGATAATTGCTCATAGCCAATAGATGACTCCCAATTTTGTGTAGTTCGACTTAAATCAAAAAGGACTGCATCTCCACTATAAGACTCACCGTCTAACCTTAATGATCTACTCTTTATAAAACCATCCTGTTCTATCCAATCATTTTCAGGTTCATTTGTAATACTTTTATTTAATTCAAAATTAACAGTATATGATTTTAAAAATTGATGACGTCCTGACAAACCAAATGTATGATCACTTCCACCACCTTTTAAAATTCGATTTGTTATTAACGCACCAAAATTTGACCCTTTGCTATAATTTCTTTGATACCTTAAAATATTTGAAAAATTTTCTTTTCCCTCTCCACTATATGACTGGTTTTCTCCTCCAATTATATAAGCTGTTTTTGTATCATATGCCGCTAACCAATATATACGTTGTTTTTCATCCTGATGAATCAGTTTAGTAGAAAGAAGTGGCTTATTTATCATTCTAGTATAAACCGTATTAAGCTCAGTACTAACTAAATCAGCTCCTTCATTAAAAAAAGGTCTTCTCTCAGGATAAAAAAGAGCAAAAGTATTGTTAACATTAATTTGAGAAACATCAGCCTCAACTTGAGAGAAATCAGGATTAATAGTATACTCTAAAGATGTTGAATAACTTAAATCTGCTCTTCCGCTTAATCCAAAACTAAATTTTGGTTTCCCATATATGATAGAGTTTTCATCTGCATTTCCTTCGACTCCACTATATACATACGGCAATAAATTAAGTCTTAACTTTGGTTTAATGTTTTTAAAAACTAGTTCCGTTTTAGTTTGACAAGCAACACATGGATTGTTTCTATCAATTGGAAAGTCTAAATTATCTCTCTCAGATCCATTGGCGAAAGTTTTACGATAAAAAGATGTATTCCATGTCAATCTGGATTTGTTTTTAAACTGAAAAGCAGAAAAAGGTATTTTCATTTCTACATTATATCCGTTATCAAATATTTGGGCCTTATTATCAAAATATAAGTCAAAAGAAGGCTCTCCATCATCTGCAATAAATTTCATATCCAATTGGCTCCCATTAGCATTACTACCAATACATATCATATACCTTCCGTCACCGAATGTATCAACACATATCATAACAAAATCATCTTGATAAGCTTCATCACGATTTCTTATAGAGCTTCTTAATTCATCTTTTGGTACTTCAGCATCAAAACCAACATACATATGAGTTTTAGAATACGCAACATATGCTTTAGTATTATAAAAAGAAGGAGTATTGTTTCCAGGCTGAATTTCATAAGAAATATCAAAAGAAGGAAAATTAGCCCACTCGTCGGTGTTTACAACACCATCAAAATTAATTGGCTCTGAGTTTTGACAATAAATTTGTAATGAAGATATAATCAAAAATAAATAAGCGTATTTCATATATCTTTCTGAGTTTTTATATATCTGTCTGAAAATAATGGGAATTACTAATTAAGTATTTTACTTTTAAAAATAATTTTGCTAATATAGTATATTATAAGTACTATGCAATACATGGTAGGTTGAATAAATCTTCAACTGATTCAGTATGAAAAAAATTTAAGTGTTTCCGACTGAAAAGAAAACTTAATTAAAATAGGGTTACAACAAACTTCACAATCTTCTATATACTCAGTATCCATTAAAGATGAATCAATTAACATTGAGATCTCCTGCCAACAATGAGGACATTGAAAATAATGCTCAATCATTATTTCCTATCATTTTTTCTAATTTGTATTGATCAGCTTCCCACTGATCAATACAGCCTTGAAGTTCTTTCTTTTGAGCATGATATTTATCAAAAAAATCAGGAGAGGCAATAGTTTCCTCATAATTGATTTCTAACTCTAAATCAATAGTCTTTATTTTCTTTTCAAGAGAATTAATTTTATTTTCCAACTTTTTAATTCTATTCTTTGTTTTATTTATTTGTTTTTGGGTTGAGTAATCAACTCCATTATTTTTAATTTCAGAAGACTCTTCAACTGTAGTTTTATCCTTTTCAATTTCTGTAAAATTTTGAACTTGTTTGTCTTCAAGGTAAGATTTTACTCCACCTAAATGCATTTTAACTTTTTGAGTTTTAAATTCAAGAACAAGACTACATAACTCATCAAGGAAGTCTCTGTCATGAGAAACAAGGATTAAAGTGCCTTGAAACTTTTTTAGTGCTTGTTTAAGTATATCTTTTGAGGCTATATCAAGGTGATTAGTAGGCTCATCCATAACTAAAACATTGAATGGCTGGAGAAGTAATTTACAAAGAGATAAACGATTTCTTTCTCCTCCTGAAAGAACACTTACTTTTTTATCAACATCATCGCCTCTAAAAAGAAAGGCTCCTAAGAGGTCTCTTACAGAACTTCTGTTATTCTCTGTTGCCGCTTCTTGAACAGTTTCTAAAATTGTTAACTGTCCGTTCAAATACTCTGATTGATTTTGAGCAAAATACCCTATTTCTACATTGTGACCTAGTTTAAGACTTCCTTGATATTTAATTTCTCCAACTATTATTCTTGCCAAAGTAGATTTTCCTTGTCCATTTTGACCTACAAATGCAATTTTAGATCCGCGTTCAAAAAGTAAGTCAACATTGTTAAAAACTATATTTTCACCGTATTGTTTAGATACATTATCTGTTTCCAATATAATTTTTCCTGGCTGCTTACTCACAGGAAAATTAAGCTTCATGGTTTGAATTTCTTCTTGATCAACTTCAATTCTATCTATTTTATCAAGCTTTTTAATTAAAGACTGAGCCATACTAGCTTTTGAAGCTTTAGCTCTAAATCTTTCAATTAGTTTTTCAGTATCTTGAATCTGTTTATCTTGATTTTTTTTGGCTAATTTTTGTTGTTCTATAATCTCATGTCTTAGTTTAAGGTACTCGGAATAAGATTTTTTAAAATCGAATATATGTTTTTGAACAATCTCAATTGTTCTATTAGTTACCCTATCAAGAAAAATTCTATCATGAGATACTAATAAAACAGCACCTTTGTATTTCATTAAAAACTGCTCAAGCCAAATAATTGAATCAATATCTAAATGATTTGTAGGTTCATCTAATAATAAAATATCATTTTCATTAAGTAAAAGCTTAGCTAATTCAATTCTCATTCTCCAACCACCTGAGAATTCTTTTGTTGGTTTATGAAAATCCTGATTTTTGAAACCAAGTCCCAACAAAATTCTCTCTGTTTTAGCTTTATATTGATAACCTCCGAGCAATTCATAATTAGATGTAGATTCTGTTAATTGTATAATTAAATCTGCGTATTCATCACTTTCATAATCCGTTTTAATTTCCAGTTGGTGATTTATAATATCTTGTCTTTGTTCAATTTCTATTATTTCTTCAAAGGCTTTATACGACTCCTCAAGTACACTACCTGTGTTATCAAAATCTAAATCTTGGGGTAGGTAACCAATTTTACATTGTTTTTCAATTGCAAAAGAGCCACTTGTAGGGCTTTGTTCTTGTGCAATTAATTTTAATAGTGTTGACTTTCCAGCTCCATTTTTTCCAATAAGTGCTACCCTATCCCCTTGGCCTAATCTAAAGTTAAGATTATCAAATAAAGTAAACCCTCCAAAGGAAACACCAATATTTTGAGCGCTAAGCATAATTTAAATCTCTTTTTTTTCGAGTGTAAATCTGCGAATATCTATTGAAGTAGACAAAGCTTTATTCAAAAAAATATAATCATATAGAAATTTAGACAAATGGGGTGCCATAAGAGACCCCCTAGCTCCTAGTCCATTAAAAATATAAAGATTTTTGAGCTCTGGATGTAATCCTAGTAATGGGCGTTGATCTATAACTGTTGGACGGATCTGAACATCATGGCATTCAATTTCAAAAGGAATATTTAATTTTTCTTCTAGTTCCAATAATAAATCATTTTTAGCAGTAGGTGAGATATTAGTTGTTTTATCAGAATCATCAAAAGTAGCTCCTATCCAAAATCGACTTTGACCCAAAGGAACTATAAAAAATCGGCCTTTCCATATAATATTCTGAGAAAGGTTAGGTGCTTTTATAATTAACATTTCCCCTTTATTCCCTATTAAGGGCAAATAATTAAAAAAGGGGTTTTCTTTCATACCATAACCCTCACAAAATATAATTCTCTTATATAAATCATTTTTATATTTAATCCCTTCTTTGATGAATTGCAACTTAGAATACTTGAAAACTTCTCTTCTATAATTAGTTCCAAAAAGTAATTTATACTTATTAATTATATTTTTAAAATCTAATCTACCTACATTTTTTAATGAACCATATCCATAAGGAGTATTAATTTCTCTTAAAGGATTTAGATGAATATCTTTATTTAAAAAAAAGTCTAAAGTATTTTTATCTGCCGCTACAATCCACTCATTATGTTCTCCTAAGCTATGAAATATTCGATTTATTTTAAAGTTCTCAAATACATTATATTGTATAATATTTGAAATCTCCTTATAAAATTGGATAGCATAATCAGAAAATTTTTTTCCTTCCCATGCCATGGTATAGTGCTTTAAAACGGTTGGATTCATAACGCCTCCAGCAATTAAGCTTGAGCTGTTTTCAGGAGAATCAATCACGTGAAAAGGTATGTTGTTTCTTCTCAATTGATGAGCAATAGAAACACCTGCAATTCCAAATCCAATAATTAAAGTATCCAATTGTATTTTACAATTTTTTCAAAAAAAAACGTCTCACCAGGAGACGCTTTAATTAAATATAACTTTTTTAGTTATTCCACATATCTTGTTCATAATCACGAATGACATTCCTGATTCTTTCAGACTCTAGAAGTTGACGAAGAGCATCTTCATATATATAATCTTTAATTTCTCTATCATTATATGGGTTTTCTTCCTTAAAAATTAAAGAGTTAAAACGTCTTGAATTGAGCATCAAATCAAAAGTAATAGGCTGAGATGCGTTTCTAGAATTAAATATTTCTGCATCGTTAAGCGATTCTCTTGCGTTAGGAAACCAAACCCAAAAAAGTTGAGTTAAATCCTGATCCTCATCTGGCGTTTTCTCATTTGCGTATTGTCTTATAAAATAAACATCAGGAGCCACAGGAGCTATTCCTAATAAGCGATACTTAAGTTCGCCTAATCTTTTATTAAAGTACCAAGTGCCCTTAATCCAATATTCTTTTATATCAAATGAAGTAAGGTTTGTTGTTAAATAATCTAATTCCGTAAGCTCTTCACCATTATTCTGCTTTTCAACTCCATCATCAGTCATAACTTGAGCAAATAAACCCTCCTGAACTTGAGCTGCGGTCATTTTATCGGTAAAATATCCTGAAGTATAAATTTCAGTTATATTTCCATTCTTAATATTTTCAACAAGCACATCAAAAAGAGGCTTTCTTGTCGGATCAACATTTTCTACTGGATAATAATAAGGAAAATTAATTCGCTCATCTAAATCAATTTTTTCCCAAACGGTTTTTGACCACATTACATCTCTATCATCTACATAACCATATGGCAAAGGATCATTATCACTGGTGGCTAATTGTTGTTCATTTAACTGACCAATTTCTTGGGGGACAACAGCATTAAGAAGATTAGCCTGTCCTAAAAGATTATTAGAATTAGCTATCAATAAAATTAATAAAATAAACAACTTAAAATTATTCATGATTATTATCCTCCTATATTAATAATTACTGGTGCAACCTGTTTAAATACATATTTTGGACTTTTAGGATTTTTAACTTTAACATCAAAAATCTGAACAGCTTGACCTCTTTTTGCACCTTTAAGGGCAGTTTTAGCTCTAGCATCTAATTTATTTCCTTGAACTGTTATTGTAGGTTTACCAGGAACCTTAAATTTAAAACTGACAGTTTGAAGCTTAATATCAAAATCAAAATCTTTAAGAATTCCTCCAACTGGAGAAATCTCAAGATCAGTTTTATTAAGTGAAACTATTCCATCTAATCCTCGAACTGTTCCAACTGGAGCTGGAATATCCTTAACACGAAATTTTGTAGATGTAGTTATTTTATTCCCATCAGGTAAAGTAGCACTTGCTCTAATTAGTACTTCTCTTCCCTTACCAGGAGTCATGAGATAATTAGACCCTTTAACTTTTCTAAGACCTGTTGCTGACACAGAAACTTTATTGTTTGCAATTCCAGGAATAGAAATCGTCATTGGATTGTCTACTCCGCGATATACCACATTCATCTTATCTGCAGAAATAACTGCAGAATTAGGTTTAGAAATTACTGGAAAAGATTGAATAACTGGAATTTTAGATTCTACTCCTTCATTAAGAAAAATAAGATCACCTTCAATTAGATGATCTCCAGGAGCTCCGGTAGTAACATTTAATCTTATTCCCCCAGGTATAAGTTCATAATCTCCTTCCTGTAAAGGTTCTCCATCAATGGTTATATTAACAGAATTTGGGTTTTGAGCTCCACCTTTTCTTCCTAAGATCACACTACCATTAAAAATCTCACCTTGATAGTAAGCTCCTTTCTCAGTTTTTAAAAGAGTAATATAATTTGATTCGTTTACACCTGATTCTAATTCTAACTCTTTACCTAATAGAGTAGTTAAAACATCCTGCTCCGTTGCACGTATATCACTTTGCATCATAGTTAATTTAGCTAACGAAGATACCAATGGAAATCCTTCGTAATTATATGAAAGCCATGACTGAGCAGATCCATCTTTATTTGTAATATTATGTTCAAAATCACCTGTATAGAATCGCTCTTCAACAAGATCAATATATTGAGGATATTGACTTCCAAAAACTTGAACTACCTCTCCCCTATAATTCATAATCATTTCTACAAAAGCTTCTCCCTCTTCAGATTCTCCACTTGAAGAAAATAAAATTAAGTCCAGTGCCTCTCCTTTATCCATTTCTTTATAGTTTTCAAGTTCTGGATCTTTAATCCTTTGAGTTTCTGTAATCTTATTTTTAATTTCTTGAATTTTATCAAAAAAACTGTCAGACTCTACCTTTATTTGCTTTGCAGTCCTATCATGTCCTAACCACTTGCCTTCTTTTTCAGCTGCATTTGTGCTTATTTTGTTATAATAAACATCATTACTTTGATCCAATCTTATGTTTGAAGATTGAATTTTTTTAAACATTTGCCCAAATCCATCTAATACTTCTTTACTTACATTTAATGCAAGCATAGTAATAAATACTAGATACATTAAGCTAATAAGCTTCTGCCTGGGTGTTTCTTTTGCTCCTGCCATTTTCTATGCTTTTTAAATTTTTATTTTTTCATTGCAGAAAGCATTCCTCCATAAACATCATTTAAAGATGCTAAATTTGCAGAAAGTGATTCCATTTGTTGTTTCAATTGAGCTACATCCGCCTCCATTTGATCTCGGATATCTGATCTAGACCCAGTAGATTTAACCTGTGAAGCATATAATTTATTTAATTCGTCTAATTGAGATGCTGCCTTGTCTAGTTGCTCAGAATATTGAGAAGAAGAAGATATTGCAGAAGAAGCTGGTTCCAATGCTTTAGCTGATGCTTCAAGGTTTTTTATACTTGAAGTAAGATTATTCATAAGACTAACATCTAGCTTAGCTTCCTTCATCAATGCGTCTATTTTAGAAGAAAGTCCTTCATCTCCAGAACCTCCATATGATTTATCCGGTTTAGCCCCTTTTGCTTTTTTTACAAAGTCCTCATGTTCTTCTTTAATTTCTCCAGTATTCAAAGCTGATACTGTAAAAATTAAAGCTTCAGTTCCTAATCCTATTCCTAATACCAAACCACCAGTAATTGGCCCTATTTCAAGGTGAAGAATTTTAAAAAGAGCACCTAAAATTACAACTGCCCCCCCAAGCCCGAAAAGCATGTGCATCGCTACTTTACTTTTTAATCTTTTATTTAAAACTTTATCGTCCATTTTAATTATTATTTATTTGTTAATACTTAAATATACTAATTTATCTTATTTTAACCTTTGGAGTTCCAAGATAATCTTGAACTGTTCTAAAACCTATATAACTTCTTGATGTATCTGAATACTCAAAATCTCTAGAACTAACACGTAAAAAATAGGCAACATCTTTCCAAGAACCTCCTCTAACCACTTTTCTGTTTTCTTGATCTAATGACATGTTTGGGCTAAGTCCTGCAACATATTCATATGCTCCCGAATCATAAGATGAGTTTGTCCATTCTGCTACATTTCCAGCCATGTTATATAAATTGTAATCATTAGGTAAATACGATTTTGCCTCTACGGTATAAACTGCCTGATCAACGGCATAATCTCCCCTAAGTGGTTTAAAGTTAGCTAAAAAACATCCGCGATCATTCATCAAATATGGACCTCCCCATGGATAAGTTCCTGATGGAATACCTCCTCGCGCAGCATATTCCCATTCTGCTTCAGTTGGTAATCTAAATTTACTTACTAATGGATCTCCTTTAGATTTTTGATAACTATTTTTATAATGTGTCCTCCAATTACAAAATGCCATTGCTTGTTTCCAAGATATACCAACAACTGGATAATCTTGATATGCAGGATGTGAAAAATAGTCATTATGCATAGGCTCATTGTATGAGTACATAAAATCTTTAATCCAACTAGTAGTATCTGGGTATATTTGAACTACCTCCTTTTTAATAAAAGGTTTTCGGTCAATAAATTGTTTTCTAGTTCTTTTAGATTCTCTTGCAGCTCCTTCAGCATCAAACCAAGTGTATGCATATTCAAGTCTTTCGACATCAATTTTCATTTCCCCATCATACCAATATTCTGGAGGCAAATAAAGAGAATCCATGACTTCAGCGTATAATTGATCGGGATAATCTTTTGTTCCCCATTCAATATCTTCATCCCAATTAAGAGGTCTTCCAGCATAAATATCTTCACTAACATCATAATAGTTTTCTCGCATATACTTCTGAAATTCATTTAATTTAGAAGTATCTGCATCTTGAAAAGCCCATCTTCCAACACCATCTTTGTTCTCAGAAGTTAGCTCTTCTTCAGATGCTTTTCTAGCCATCATTGCTAATGCAATAGAGTCCTTTACCCAATTAATAAATTGTCTATACTCGCTATTCGTTATTTCGGTTTCATCCATGTAAAATGAAGGAACAGTAACTGTTCTTGCTTGAGCATTTTGAAGTTGAGCAACATCTTCATCAGATTTACCCATTATATATGCTCCACCTTCAACTAGTGTCATTCCAAAAGGTTTTTCAGGAAACCACTTTTTTTGTTTGACACCTACCAATTCACCCCTACCTCGTTTTCCACAACTTATAACAGTGAGGGTTATTACGACAATTAAAACAATTTTCTTCATAAGCTTTTTAAGCTCTTTATTGTTTGATTTCTTTGCAAAATTATTATTTCAATACAAAGTACCAGCAAAACTGGTTAATTTTTTTTTATTTTCTTCAACCTCGCTTGGAGGCTTTCCACCATCGCTCAGGTAATTTGTCTGCACATGCAGCATTATAATCTTGCTGTGTGCATGGTAATAACGTTGATCTTTTTAATTTATTATCCATATAGTTTTCATTTATTAATTCTATCCACCATCTTTTACTAGTTTCACTTTTATGAAAAATTAGTTCTCTATCAGACAAAGTTACAATATACTTTACAAATCCTCCTTTAATTGATACAGGATACTCATTAAACCTAGATGAGAAGCCCTCAATAAAATACCATATTACTTGTGATAACAGTTTATGAAAGACAGGGTTGCTAGGTAATTCAAACAGCCCAAAACTAGTAACTCTATCACTAATACCAGCATAACGAGCAAGAGAGCAAATACTCCTACTATCTAGACCGTTAGGCTGACCAGAAGTATTAGTTCCAGTAGCTGACCATGTTAAAACTTTCATATCAATACCTACAATATCAGCATCCCTAAAATAAGGTTCAGTCTGAGTTATATCATCAAGAACTTTACCAAGTCGCATAGATTCAAAATATAATTTTTCCATTAAATCCAATTCTTCTTGAGCTATAAAAAAACTCTGATAACCTAAATTAGTAAAATTATGGAGGTAATTAGGCTCCTCCATTATGATCTGACTCATGTAAGAACGGCCGGAAATCAACTGTTCGTCCTGTGAAAAATCAAATTGATTGTCAATTGAAATAATATTAGTTAATTGATTTTTAATTGAATACGATTTATATATTGGATAAATTATATCATGACTTCCTCCTATTAAAATCGGAATAATATTTATTTTATGTAATTCATTACATATTTCAGTAATCGCAAAATAAGTGTCGCTAACTCCCTCCCCATTAGGTAAATTTCCTAAATCAGCAATTTTAAAATTCCAGTTTCCAGGAAAAAGATTATAAAAAGCAATACGAAATGATTTCAAATCATAATCTAAAGTTGGAAAAAAAGCATTACGATTTTCAGTAATACCAATTATTGCTATTTTAACTCCAACCAAAGATGGAAATCCAGAACTTTCCGTATGAAGATAAATTGTCTTGCCTAAAACTTGATCAGGAGCAAGCTCCAATGAATTCATTGAGGTTTCCGAAATAGGACGAAGAGACTCTAAGCTCATTATTTTTTCTTACTGGTTGCTTTTTTCTTTTTACTTTTCAAAACAGATAATCGATTTTGAGCTTCTTCAAGTGTAATCTTTGAAGCATCGACAGTTTTAGGTAACTCTATTTTCAATTTACCTTTAATTATGTTTGATCTTCCCCATCTAGCTTTTTCTATTCTTATTCCTTCTTCGGTCCAATTACTTATAATTTTATCCTTCTCTTTTTGGATTTTATCCTGAATTAATTCTTCAATATCAGCATCACTTAAATTTTCAAAATCATAATTTCTATTAATATTTATAAATAAATTATTCCATTTTATAAATGGTCCAAAACGACCCTTTCCTTTTGTAACTGGCATTTTATCATAAGTATAAATAGGGGCATCCGTTTTTTTCTTTTCGACAATAAGATCAATAGCTGTTTGATAATCTACTTCAGAAGCAATCATACCTTTAGGTAGAGAAACAAATAACTTTTCAAATTTTACATATGGACCGAAACGACCATTATTAACTGTAATCACCTCGCCTTCATATTCGCCAAGTTCCTTAGGTAATTGAAAGAGAATCAAAGCTTCTTCCAATGTAATGGTTTCTAATTCTTGGTCTGGTCCAAGACTTGCATATTGCGGCTTATCATCATCATCCATATTTCCTATTTGGGCCAATGGTCCAAATTTTCCTAATCTAACTTTAATCACTCTTCCGTTTTCAGGGTGATTTCCAAGTATTCTCTCACCTGATTCTCGTTTGGCATTTTCTTTTACATGATCAACCACATCATGAAATTCTGAATAGAAATTTTTAAGCATTACCTTCCACTGTTGATCACCATCAGCAATTCTGTCAAAACTTTGCTCAACCTCTGCTGTAAAATTATAATCTAATATGTTCTGAAAATTATTTACTAAAAAATCATTAACAATTTTCCCAATGTCTGTTGGAATAAGCTTTCCTTTATTTGATCCAACCTTTTCAGAGAGTGTTTTCTCTATAACATTGTTTTCTGACAGCTTTAAATGCATGTAATTCCTTTCCAATCCCTCATCTTGTCCTTTAGCAACATATCCTCTATTTTGAACAGTTGAGATTGTTGGAGCATAAGTTGAAGGTCTTCCTATTCCAAGCTCTTCAAGCCTTTTAACCAGTGCTGCCTCAGAAAAACGAGCTGGAGGTCTTGAATAACGTTGAACACTTATTAATTCTTTTAAATTTATTTTTTCACCTTTTTGAATCTTAGGTAAAATTCCCTGATCTTCTTCCAAATCATCATCAGTCCCTTCAAGATAAACCTTCAAAAAACCATCAAAAAGTAAAACTTCTCCACTTGCCACAAATATCTCATTGTGCGATGAAGATTCAATCTTAAGCTGAGTTCTCTCTAGCTTTGCCTCACTCATCTGAGAAGAGATGGTTCTTTTCCATATTAATTCATATAAACGAATTTGATCAACATCTCCATCTATACTCGATTTAGACAAATCAGTGGGACGAATTGCTTCATGAGCCTCTTGAGCGCCTTTGTTTTTGTTTTTAAAATTTCGAGGTTGAACATAATCTTGACCATAGCGATTTTTAATTTCTCTAATTGATATTTTTTGAGCTTCATTCGATAAATTTACACTATCAGTTCGCATATAAGTTATTAGTCCAGATTCATAGAGCCTTTGAGCAACAACCATAGTCTTACTTACAGAAAAATATAATTTTCTTGATGCTTCTTGTTGAAGAGTTGATGTAGTAAAAGGTGCTGTAGGGCTTTTTTTGCCTGGGGTTTTTTCAATACTATCAATAATGTATTCAGAATTTATATTGCTTTTTAAAAAAAAATCTGCGCTCGCCTTATTACTAAAACTATTTTGAAGTTGAGATTTTATTTTTTTTCCATCCTTGGTTTCAAAAACAGCTTTAGATTTAAAAGATTCTTTAGAAATAAAATCTTGAATTTCTCTTTCTTTTTCAACTATTAGTCTTACGGCAACAGACTGAACTCTTCCAGCAGATAAACCACCTTTTACCTTGCTCCATAACACTGGAGAAAGTTCATATCCTACTAAACGATCTAAAACTCTTCGAGCTTGCTGGGCATTAACTAGGTTTTCATCAATCAATCTTGGATTTTCAATAGCTTTTAAAATTGCACTTTTTGTAATCTCATGAAAGACAATTCTTTTTGTATTATTTGTGTCTAACCTTAATTGTTGTGACAAGTGCCATGCTATTGCTTCACCTTCTCTATCTTCATCAGATGCCAGCCAAACTGTTGTAGCCTTTTTTACAAGACTTTTTAATTCTCTCACAACTTTCTTTTTGTCCTCTGTAATTATATATTTAGGAGAAAAATCTGACTCAACATCAACGCCTAATTCATTTGAGGGAAGGTCAGCAATATGTCCAAAACTAGATGCAACTTTATAATCCTTGCTTAAAAACTTTTCTATGGTTTTTGCTTTTGCAGGTGATTCTACAATAACTAAATTTTTGGCCATGGGGTGTTAATTTTTGAGAACAAAAGTATATAGTTTTTTTAATTAACAATTAATCTATTCACATCTTTCTTTAAACGAATGGTATTGGAGGATACCATTTTTTCATGCTATTAAT
>JAQWSK010000002.1 GCA_029243245.1 Flavobacteriaceae bacterium
AAAGTCTACATAGAAAGCTATGGTTGTCAAATGAATTTTTCTGATAGTGAAATTGTCGCTTCAATATTGCAAAAAGAAGGATATTCTACAACTAACGTCATTAATGATGCTGATCTTATACTTGTAAACACTTGCTCAATAAGGGAAAAAGCTGAATTGACAGTCAGAAAGAGGTTACATTCTTTTCAATCAATAAAAAAAAATAATAAAAATTTGAAAGTAGGTGTATTAGGCTGTATGGCTGAAAGACTTAAATATAAATTTTTAGAAGAAGAAAAAATAGTAGACATGGTCGTAGGGCCTGACGCATATAAAGATATTCCAAATTTGTTAGAAGAAGTGGATAATCAAAGAGAAGCTGTTAATGTAATTCTTTCGAAAGAAGAAACTTATGGAGATATTTCACCTGTTCGACTTAATTCAAACGGTGTTACGGCTTTTGTTTCAATAACAAGGGGTTGTGATAATATGTGTACCTTTTGTGTAGTTCCATTTACCCGGGGACGAGAAAGAAGTAGAGATCCTAAAAGTATTCTTAAAGAAATTGATGATTTAACATTAAAAAACTTTAGAGAAGTAACACTTTTAGGTCAAAACGTTGATAGTTATCTATGGTATGGTGGTGGTTTAAAGAAAGATTTTTTTAAGGCAAGTAAATTACAGCAGAAAACTTCAGTTGACTTTGCAAAACTTTTAGATTTAGTGGCGCACGCCTATCCTAAAATAAGAATTCGATTTTCAACTTCAAATCCACAAGATATGTCAATTGATGTTTTACATGTAATGGCTAAACATCCTAATATATGCAAACATATTCACCTTCCAGTTCAATCAGGAAGTGATAATATTCTTAAAAAAATGAATCGTTTACATACAAGAAAAGAATATTTTAATTTAATAGATACCATTCGTAAAATAATACCTGGTTGTGGTATTTCTCAAGACATGATTACTGGTTTTCCTTCTGAAACAGAAGAAGATCACAATGATACTCTTACTCTAATGGAGTATGTAAAATATGATTTTGGTTTTATGTTTGCATATTCAGAACGTCCAGGAACCTTAGCTGCTAGAAAAATTATAGATGACATTCCCGAGAAAATAAAAAAAAGGCGTCTTCAAGAAATCATATCTCTTCAACAAGCACATAGTAAATACAGAACAAGGCAATATATTAGTAAAACTGTTTGTGTTTTAATTGAAAAAGAGTCTAAAAAGAGTAATCTTCAATGGAGCGGAAGAACAACGCAAAACACTGTGGTAGTTTTTCCTAAAGAAAGATATAAAATTGGGGATTTTGTTGATGTTAAAGTTGAAAATGTAACTTCAGCTACTCTTAAAGGTCGTGCTGTTGATTATTCAAAAACAATATAATATTATGGAAAATTTACAATCAATTAAACAGAGATTTGGAATTATTGGTGATAACAGTGGGCTCAATAGAGCTTTAGAAAAAGCCCTTAGAGTTTCAGTTACCGATATTTCAGTTCTAGTAACAGGGGAAAGTGGAGTTGGGAAAGAAAGTATTCCAAAAATAATTCATCAAAATTCACCAAGAAAACATTTCAAATATATAGCCGTAAACTGTGGAGCAATTCCAGACGGAACAATTGATAGCGAGCTTTTTGGTCATGAAAAAGGAGCCTTTACAGGAGCTACATCAAGTCGAAGTGGCTATTTTGAAGTAACAGACGGGGGAACAATTTTTTTAGATGAAGTAGGTGAATTACCTCTTCCAACTCAAGTTAGACTTTTAAGAGTTTTAGAAAATGGTGAATTTATTAAGGTTGGTTCTTCCAAGGTTCAAAAAACAAACGTTAGAATTGTAACTGCAACAAATTTAAAAATGGAAGAAGCCATCGCAAAAGAAAAGTTTAGAGAAGATTTATATTATCGATTAAGTACCGTTGAAATCAACCTACCTCCTCTTCGTGATAGAAAAGAAGATATTCCTTTATTGTTTAGAAAATTTGCCGCAGACTTTGCTCAAAAATATAAAATGCCAACATTAAGACTTGATGATGATGCTCAAAAATTATTACAAAATTACTATTGGAGTGGAAATATTCGTCAACTCAGAAATATAGCTGAACAACTTTCAGTTTTAGAGAAAGATCGAACCCTTTCATCAAGCACTTTAAACAATTATTTACCAAAAAGCATCAATAATCTTCCGGCTCTAATTGAAAAGAAAAAATCAAATTCGGATTTTTCTTCAGAAAGAGAAATTTTATACAAAGTTTTATTTGACATGAAAGCAGACTTAACTGACTTAAAAACATTGACATTAGATTTGATGCGAAATGGGAATTCGTCTGAAACACAAGAAAAAAATCACAATTTAATCCAAAAAATTTATCATGATAATGAAGATAAATCTGATATAAAAACTATTGATGATGATTCTTTAAATATTGAAAAATCTGCTGATATAGTTAAAAATCCTTCTAATGTATTAAAATATGATTATGCTGAAACTGTGGTTGAAGAGGAACCGCTATCTTTACTTGAAAGAGAAATAGAAATGATTAAAAAAGCTTTAATCAGAAGTAAAGGAAAACGAAAGAAAGCCGCAAAAGAATTAGGTATTTCTGAAAGAACTTTATATAGAAAGATAAAACAATACGATCTAAATGAATTGCAAGAATAATTTATACTTCTTACTATCCTCATTGATAATTATTATCATACATGGATGTAAATTTTATTCATTTACAGGCGCCTCAATTCCTGCTGGCACAGAAACATTTCAAGTTAATTTTTTTGAAAATTTAGCCGGTAATCGACCAGGGTCTATTGTTGAACCAGGCTTAGATCAAGAATTTACAATTGCTCTTCAAGATCTATTCCTTAATCAAACAAATTTATCAATCGTCAACAAAGAAGGAGACCTAATATATGAAGGAGAAATAGTTGAATTTAGTGTAACTCCAATGTCAGCAACATCTGAAATAAAAGCGGCCCAAAATAGACTAACAATGGAAGTTAATGTTAGATACTCAAATAAAAAGAATGAAGATGATTCCTTTGAAAGAAGATTTTCTCATTTTTATGACTTTCCTGCAGAAAAACAAGTTTATGATATAAGAGATGCTGCTATTGAGGAAATTTTTGAAAGAATAACTCAAAATATTTTTAATGAAACATTAGCAAAATGGTAACAAAATGAATTTAAAGGATTTTACACTTTTACTTAAAGAATTTAATCCAAATCTTTCTAAATCAAATGATGATCTAGAAAAGATAATCAAAATCTATCCTTATTTTCAAACAGCTTATTTTCTTCATGTTAAAACTCTTCAACATCAAGAAAAAATAAATTTTGATACTGTATTGGAAAAGGCCGCTATTCGAACTTTCGATAGAAGTCTATTAATGAATTGGGTAAATGACAAATATGAGGTTAGAACTCAAAAGTCAAAAAATCAAAAAAAGAAATTAGAAAAACCTAAAATAGTATCAAATGATCATAAAGAGTCTTTAACTAATACTTCG
Source organism: Flavobacteriaceae bacterium (assembly GCA_029243245.1). Lineage (GTDB taxonomy): Bacteria > Bacteroidota > Bacteroidia > Flavobacteriales > Flavobacteriaceae > Marivariicella. The sequence continues at coordinate 3,496 of JAQWSK010000002.1, forward strand.
AAAAATAAAAAACCTGAAATAATGGAGGTTGAATCAAAAAAATTAAGTTTTACAGAATGGATTTCTATTTCTCAAAACAAGTCGTTTAATAATATTGAATTTTCGAAAAATACTAATGATTGGAATATTATTGATTCATTCTTAAATAATGACCCTAAAATCTCTCAAATTGAAAAAAGTACTCCGAAGTCAATGATTGATTTAGCCTCAGAAAATATTTTTTCAGATGAAGAGCTAATGACAGAAACTCTGGCCAAAATTTTTATTAAACAAGAAAAATATGATAAAGCACTTCAGGCTTTCAAAATATTAAGTTTGAAATATCCAGAAAAAAATGCTTTATTTGCACTCCAAATAAGTCAAATTAAAAGTCTAATAAATAAAAATTCATAGATTATGAGCACATTTTATGTTTTTATTGCTTTAATTATATTTTTTTGTTTCTTATTAATATTAGTTATAATGGTTCAAAATCCTAAGGGAGGTGGATTATCTTCTTCATTTGGTGGAGGTGTTCAACAAATGGGTGGAGTTCAGAAAACAACTGATTTTTTAGATAGAAGCACATGGATTCTAGGCGCTGGACTCTTGATTTTGATTTTATTATCTAATATGGCATTAGAAAAAGGTAATACAACTTCTGATTCAAAGTTAATTCAGGAGGAAAATATTGAAGAAATTATTCCTGAGGAAGTTCTTAACAATTCAATTCCAGAAGTTAAAGACTAAATCATATATATTATTAATGTTGGATCATGACAATCTGACATTTTTTTGTCAATTTTGATACGATATCTTTTTGGCATAGTTTATGAAAAATTAAAATTATAAATCAATAAATTATTAATATGGGTAAAATTAATATTAAACCACTTGCAGATAGAGTGCTTATAGCACCTCTTGACGCAGAAACAAAAACAGCGTCGGGTATTTATATTCCTGATAGTGCAAAAGAAAAACCACAAAAAGGAACCGTAATGGCTGTTGGCCCGGGTACTTCTGAAAATCCAATAACTGTTAAAGTTGGTGATCAAGTACTATATGGCAAATACTCTGGAACCGAATTAAACCACGAAGGAACTGACTATCTTATGATGAAGGAAAGTGATCTCTTGGCAATTGTTTAAACTTATAAATAAATCATGGCAAAAAAAATTATATTTGATACAGATGCTAGAGATGGTGTCAAACGAGGAGTAGATGCGTTAGCAAATGCAGTTAAAGTTACGTTAGGTCCAAAAGGACGAAATGTAATAATTGGAAAAACTTTTGGTTCGCCACAAGTAACGAAAGATGGTGTGACTGTTGCTAAAGAAATTGAGCTAGAAGATACTCTTGAAAATATGGGTGCACAGATGGTAAAAGAAGTTGCGTCTAAAACTAATGATTTAGCTGGTGACGGAACTACCACAGCAACTATATTAGCTCAGGCTATTGTTAAAGAGGGATTAAAAAATGTTGCTTCAGGCGCAAATCCTTTAGATCTTAAAAAAGGAATAGATAAGTCTGTTTCAGCTATTGTTTCTGATCTTGAAAAACAATCTGTAGAAGTTGGTAACTCATCAGAAAAAATAAAACAAGTAGCAAGTATTTCAGCAAATAATGATGAGAATATTGGAAGTCTAATCACCGATGCATTTAATAAAGTAGGTAAAGAAGGAGTTATTACTGTTGAGGAAGCAAAAGGAACTGACACTTACGTTGATGTTGTGGAAGGAATGCAATTTGACAGAGGCTATCTTTCCCCTTACTTTGTTACTGACTCAGAAAAAATGCTGACTGATCTAGAGACACCATACATATTATTGTATGACAAAAAGATTTCTTCAATGAAAGATCTTCTCCCTGTTTTAGAACCAGTAGCTCAAACAGGAAAGCCTTTACTAGTTATTGCAGAAGATGTAGATGGTGAAGCATTAGCAACTTTAGTAGTAAATAAACTTAGAGGTGCTCTTAAAATTGCTGCAGTTAAAGCACCAGGATTTGGTGACAGACGTAAAGCAATGCTTGAAGATCTTGCTATTCTAACTGGAGGAACTGTTGTTTCTGAAGAAAGAGGATTTACTCTTGAAGCTACTACCATAGAAATGTTAGGTACTGCTGAAAAAGTTACAATAGACAAGGATAATACTACAGTTGTTAATGGATCAGGAGATACTAAAGCTATTACAGACCGAGTAAATCAGATAAAAGCTCAAATTGAATCTTCAACATCAGATTATGACAAAGAAAAACTTCAAGAACGTTTAGCTAAACTTTCTGGAGGAGTTGCTGTACTTTATGTCGGAGCTCCATCGGAAGTTGAAATGAAAGAGAAAAAAGATCGAGTAGATGATGCTCTTCATGCAACTCGAGCTGCAGTCGAAGAAGGTATAGTTGCAGGCGGAGGTGTTGCTTTATTTAACACAAAGAAAACATTAGAAAAATTAAAGTCAGACAATGCAGATGAAGCAACTGGAATTCAAATTGTTTATAAAGCAATAGAATCTCCATTAAGAATCATTGTTGAAAATTCTGGAGGAGAAGGCTCAGTTGTTGTTTCAAAAATTTTAGAAGGTAATTCAAACTATGGCTATAACGCAAAAGAAGGAACTTTTGTTGATATGCTTAAAGAGGGAATTATTGATCCTAAAAAGGTAACAAGAGTTGCTCTAGAAAATGCTGCCAGTGTAGCAGGTATGATTCTTACTACAGAGTGTGCTCTAGTAGACATTAAAGAAGATTCTCCAGCTGCAGGTGCTGGTGGTGGTATGCCTCCAATGGGTGGAGGTGGAATGCCTGGAATGATGTAAATCTATTAAATTAATTATTTCAACAAAGCCTCATTTTAATGGGGCTTTGTTTTTTTCATCTCTGATGTATAAACAACATATTGGCAAATGATTATATATCTCTAATGGTGCCTTTATCTCTGATGTGTCATGACCGCTCTGAGCAATTGAATTATGAATTTCTATAAGTTCTAACTTTTTTGAATTATATACTAAAGTGAGTTGATTCTCTGGAATATTCCATTTAGCATACTTAACTCCTTTGACTGATAGTGCAGCTTTTTCTATGCGCATTTTACACATTTCACAATTACCAGATACTTTAAAGCTAGTTTTTTCTTGTTTTGAATTATTCTGAGCACATAGAATAGGAGTAATTGTTAAAAATATGATGTAAATAAGTCTTTTCATTTTTTATGGTTTTTAAATTTTATAGCGAAATCCTCCGTAAATCATTCTTCCAAAAACAGGAGCCCAAATTTGAGAGGAATCAAAGTTAGTGTTAAATGGTTGATCACTTGATATTATAGGAATTGACTGAGTGTAATTTCCAAAATTCTCTATTCCAATATAAATTTCTGAAGTTTCTGATAATAACCTAGTTAATTGGGTATTTATAATAGAATAAGAAGGGCTATTAGAACCATTCGGTGTTGTATAGTTTTCAACAAGTCTTTGGCTTCCCAAGTGGTGAATCGTAATATCATAAAGCCACTGTTGATTCTTTATATTTTTAATTGAATTCCAACTCAAATTAGCAAAAATTCTATTCTTAGGAACTAATTGCTTTTGTTTATTACCACTTTTATAATCTATAAAAACTATGTCATTTTTATAGGCTGATTTAAATAATAACCGAGAAGTTAAATCTATGTCAAATGTTACCTGAAGACTTTTTGCAGAACTATTTCCATTTAAATTGTAAAATAACACCCTGCCTTGCGTTTCGACATCTACAACAACTTGATTGCTAAATTGAGTAGTGTAATAATCAAAAATAAGATTTGAGTTTTTATTAAATAATTTTAAACTTCTACTTAAGCTTATCCCATAATTCCATGCTCTTTCTGGAAGTAATCCATAAAATGGATTACTTCCTTTTTCTATATATATCCTTCTGTTTGATCCAAAAAGAGATTGATTTTCAGCAAATATATTCGCTGCTTTTCTTCCGCTACCTGAAGAAAGTCTAATAATTGTTTTTTCATCATAAGTATACCTGAGGTGAAGTCTAGGTGTAAGAAAAGTGCCAATATTATTGTTAAAATCAACCCTTAATCCTGCTGTCCAACTTAATTTTTCTAAATCATCATGACTCCATTCTAAAAAAACACCCAAATTTTTATCTGTCCTTGAAAAATCTTGATTATCAATATTCTCAACATATCTGTCCAGTGAAAAGTTTAATCCAGACTTAAACTTGTTAGTTGTATTGTTAAAAATTGAATTATATAATAAATTACTGTAGAAACTTTCATGAAAAATATTAAAATTTCTCAAACCATAATATGCTTTTTGATCATGAGTACTGTAGGCAGTTTGCAACCCAAAGCTTTTATATGGGAGTTCTGGAAATACATAACCAAATTTTAGTGCCGTATCAAACCTTTGTGTATCAATTTCACTTCCCCAAATCATAGTTGAGTTTTTATTCATGTCAGGATCAAAAGTAATTTCTCCAGTTTGTTTTTTGTCATTTAAAAAACGCCAATTATAAAAAATTACCAAGCCTTTAACTGGATCTGTATATTGAAAACGATTAAGAATATTGATTTGATTTGACAAAGGAGCGTCTAAAAACCCATCAACATTTTTATCAATTTTTTGATTTCTTTGATTTGAATGAATAAATAATCCCGTACTCCATTTTTTTGTAATTTTCTTATTAAGTTGAATGTTTAATTCTAATCTTCCGTTTTTTGAACCAAATAAGTTTAAAAAAAACGGTGTGTCTGTAAAAGGTTTTTTTAATTCCGTATTAATTTGTCCAGCAATACTCTCGAACCCATTAACCACACTACCTGTTCCCTTAGATATTTGAATGCTTTCAACCCATGTGCCTGGTGTAAATGTTAACCCATATGCTTGCGAAGCTCCTCGAACCATTGGAATATTTTCTTCAGAAATAAGTATATATGGGCTTTTTAGACCAAGCATATTGATTTGTTTAGTTCCAGTTAAAGCATCAGAAAAATTTACATCTATTGAAGGGTTAGTCTCAAAACTTTCAGACAGATTACAACATGCAGCTTTAAGAAGTTCATTAGCGTCTACAAGGATTGTATTTTGAGTTTTTGTAAAAGAAAGTTTTGCAGATTTTTTTCTTTCAACTACAGAAACTTCATCAAGGTTATTACTAAGATCTTCTATTAAAAAGTGAACAAACTTTTTAATAGATACTATTTCTAAAGTATCCGTTTTGAATCCCAAAAAACTAATTATAAGATTATTTGTTTTATTAGAAATTTTTAATTTAAAATCTCCTAATACATCTGTTATAGTTCCTTCAGATGTTCCTTGCCAATATACGCTTGCTCCATCTAGAGCTATAGTTTCCCTATTGTCTTTATAAACAATTTTACCTTTAATTATCTCCTGAGAGCTTAAAATGTTTATAAAACAAAGAAAGAAATATATATAATATTTGATCTTCATGTGTTAAATTAATAAAATTCGTAGTTAGTGATGAGATTATATAATATCTAAATCACCCATAAACTAATAACTGAAGAAATAAGAGATAATTTTTATTTTTGGTTATAGGAGGTGGATCCCAATAAAACAGATCTTGATTAATTGAATCATAGAATTGAAAATAAATATTTTGAGATGCAATAGAATTATTTAATTTTTGAATTTTAATTACTGGCTCATCTTGAAAGTCAATAGAATTAATATTTAACTGACTATCAGCACAACAGTTATCTGAATTAAAGTTGAAGGTTTGATTTGATATGTTGATTTGCACCTTATGCATTCCACAATCAGTTGATTGATGAAGAAATGAAATTGAAGAAAAATTTTCACCACAATAATGAATGTTAAAATCAAATCCTAACTGATTAAAAACCAATAATAAAGAAACAATTGAATGTGAAAATAATTTCATAATTACAAAGGTAATCTATTTTAAATCATTAAGCTCAATGCCATTGAAATCATAACTATATTTTCAATTAATGTAGCCTTAGTCATTGGTAATTTCATTGATGTTCCTAAACAAGCACATTCAATTTCTTTTTTATTAAAAAGTGATTTTATTATCCCAATAGTTGTATTGGTTAAAATACAGAAAGTAATAAAAGAAACTATTTGAACTTTCCACTCAAATAAGAAACAAACACCTAAAGATAATTCCACAAATGGATATAGCTTAGCATATGAAATTATTTTTTTAGCCAGTGGGTCATATTTTGAAAAACTTGTCGGAAAAGTAGTATAATCTAAAAATTTGAAAAAACTAAATATTATAAAAAATAAACCCATAAAATCAGTCATAGCTTTCTCAATATTAAAATCATTATGATTTAAATAATAGGTTCCAAAAATCAAATAACCAAATATTAAAAACAATGGTTTTAATTGGCGAAGTTTACTTTCTTTTTTGATTTTTAGAGAATCACTGACTATGTATTTAGATCCGAGTGTTTTTTGGATATATTGGGCGTTTATATAGCTTTTTGAATAAATGGTTGCATTATTATTTTCTAAACTTACAATAACCTTCTTTACATCGGGTAATGATTCTATTTTCTTGCGAATATAGCTTTCACAATTCTCACATGTCATTCCAGAAATTGTTATAGTTTTTTTCATTACGTAAAATTACTTTAATTATTAATTAAAAAATTAAAATCTTTATTAAAAAAGAGATAATAGCGATAATATATTTGATATTTTAGCTAAAAAAATTGACTGCTTCTCCTAACATAATAAATAAAACTGAAAAGATTTTAAATAAAAAATCTCATGATCTTAAAGGTGCTTTAGATGAAATTTGCAAACTACTTAAAGCTGAAATTTCTTATTTTGATTGGGTTGGGTTTTATTTTGCAAATCATATAAAAAAAGAACTTATTCTTAAATCTTATGCGGGTATAAAAACAGACCATGTAATTATCCCTTTCGGCAAAGGTGTCTGTGGCCAAGTTGCAGTTTTGAATAAAAATTTTATTGTACCAAATGTAGATCTTCAAGATAATTATATACCATGCAATATAAATGTTAAGTCTGAAGTCGTAATTCCAATATTTTTAAATGGAAATAATATTGGACAAATTGATGTAGATTCAAATTCCATTGATCCTTTTACAAAAAAAGATATAGGGTTATTAGAAGCAATATGTGAACAGGTCTCAATAAAAATAAATAATTTATGAATTCAATTAAAATTTCATCGGCTTTAATTTCAGTCTTTGACAAAAAAGGTTTAGAGCCTATTATAAGAAATCTTGTAAAAAATGGGGTTCAAATATACTCTACTGGAGGAACTGAAAAATATATTCGTTCACTTGGTCATTCAGTAATTGCTGTTGAAGACATAACGAGCTACCCGTCTATTTTGGGAGGCAGAGTCAAAACTTTACATCCGAAAATATTTGGTGGTATTTTAAAAAGGTCAGACAATAAATCCGACTTAGATGAATTGAAAAAGTTTGATGTTCCTGAGATTGATTTAGTTATTGTAGACCTATATCCTTTTCAAAAAACTGTTAATTCAGGTGCAAGTCAAGATGAAGTAATTGAAAAAATAGATGTTGGAGGAATAGCTTTAATTCGAGCAGCTGCAAAAAATTTTAAAAATGTATTTTGCGTGTCTAACAAGTCTGATTATGGCAGTTTTCTAAAAATTTTAAATAAAAGCAATGGCTATACTTCTTTGGAAGAAAGAAAATATTTTGCTTCTAAAGCTTTTAATATGTCTTCAACTTATGATACAAGTATATTCAAGTATTTCAATACCTATGAGAAATTTTTAAAAATAAGTGAAACCAATCCTAAAACACTTCGTTACGGTGAAAACCCTCACCAAGAGGGTAGTTTTTATGGTGACATGGATGAATTAATTGAACAAATCAATGGTAAAGAAATATCATATAATAATTTACTGGATATTGATTCGGGAATTCATCTCATGAATGAATTTAAAGACAGTAATCCAACTTTTGCAATTCTGAAGCATAATAATGCTTGCGGACTAGCATCAAGAAAGAAATTATTAAGTGCTTATAAATACGCTCTAGCTGGAGATCCTGTTTCTGCTTTTGGAGGAGTTTTGATCAGTAATAAAGAAATAGATTTCTCAACTGCAAAGCCTATACATGATTTATTTTTTGAAGTTATTATAGCACCTAGATATAGTTCAAAAGCATTGACATTACTTAAGACTAAAAAAAATAGAATAATCATAATTCAAAAAAAACATAATTTACCTGAATCCAGTATTCGAAGTTGTTTAAATGGTTACTTAGTTCAAGAAAAAGATTTAAGAACTGATGATATAGAAACTCTAAAAAATGTAACAAATAATTCGCCAAGCAATGACAAAATAGCAGATCTTTTATTTGCATCGAAAATAAGTAAGCATACTAAGTCTAATACGATAGTTTTAGTTAAAAATCAACAACTACTTTCATCAGGAACAGGACAAACATCAAGAGTAGATGCTCTTAGACATGCAATAGATAAGGCTAATACTTTTGGATTTGATTTATCAGGAGCAGTAATGGCAAGTGATGCTTTTTTTCCATTCCCAGATTGTGTTGAAATCGCTAACAATTCTGGAATCGATTCAGTGATTCAGCCAGGAGGATCTATAAAAGATGAATTATCTATTAATTTTTGTAATGAAAACAATATGACAATGGTGTTTACAGGAGTACGACATTTTAAACATTAATTTATACCTTTAATGAATTAACTCTTTTATATGGGATTTTTTACTGAAGAAATTGCAATCGATCTTGGTACAGCTAATACTCTTATTATTCATAATGACAAAGTTGTTGTTGATAGTCCCTCAATAGTAGCCATCGATAGAACAACAAATAAAATTATTGCCATTGGGAATGAAGCTAGCATGATGCAGGGAAAAACTCATGAAAATATTAGAACTATTAGGCCGCTTAAGGATGGTGTCATTGCAGATTTTAATGCATCTGAACAAATGATAAGCAAGCTTATTAAGAGTATTCCTAGTTTAAAAAAACGATTTTTTACGCCTTCTTTAAGAATGGTTATTTGCATTCCTTCTGGAATAACAGAAGTTGAAATGAGAGCAGTAAAAGAATCAGCAGAAAGAGTTAATGGGAAAGAAGTTTACCTAATTCACGAACCAATGGCTGCTGCAATAGGTATTGGAATTGATATTACTCGGCCTAAAGGAAACATGGTTGTTGATATTGGAGGGGGAACTACTGAAATTGCTGTGATTGCTTTATCAGGAATAGTCCGTGATAAATCTATTAAGGTTGCTGGAGATGTTTTTACTAGTGACATTGTATACTATATGAGAAGTAAACACAACCTTTACGTTGGTGAACGTACTGCCGAAAAAATAAAAATAATGATTGGGGCTGTTATTGAGGATCTCGAAAATCCTCCTGATGAAATGTCAGTTCAAGGAAGAGATCTTTTAACAGGTAAGCCTAAACAAGCAATGATATCTTATGCCGAAATAGCAAAAGCCCTAGACAAATCAATTTTAAGGATTGAAGATGCTATAATGGAGACGTTAGCTCAAACCCCTCCTGAATTAGCTGCAGACATATACAATACGGGTATTTATCTTGCTGGCGGAGGAGCTCTTCTTCGTGGCTTAGACAAAAGATTATCTCGAAAAACTGATTTGCCTGTTTATATCGCTGAAGACCCATTACAAGCTGTTGTTAGAGGTACTGGAATCACCTTAAGAAATATTGATCGCTTTAAAACAATATTGATTAAATAAATTAATGGAGCAAATTATTAATGCGTTTTTAAAGAACAAAAAATTTATTCTTTTTATAGTTCTATTATTTTTTTCATTAATTTTTATTAGAAATAGGAGTTTATATCATCAATCTAAATTTGATAAGTTAGCAACTTCGATTACTGGTGAAATTTTTAATTCCAGAACTTCAATTAGTGAATATTTTAATTTAAAAAAAATAAATGACGAAGTCTTACTAGAAAACAAAAATCTTAAAGAGGCTCTAATAAATAAAAATAATTATGGCCTAAATGGTGAGTCAAGTGTAAAATTCGAAGCATTTCTAGCAAAAATTGTTAAAAACAGCATTAAGTCATCCAGAAACTATCTAATAATTAATAAAGGAAAAAAAGATAGCATAAAAGAAGAGATGGGAATTATATCATCAAAAGGTATTATAGGTATAGTTAATTCGGTTTCTGAAAATTATTCTAGTGTTATTTCTATTTTAAATATAGATTTACAAATAAATGCAAAATTTAAAAAAAATAATGCCTTTGGATCATTAAATTGGGATGGTATTAATTCTAACAAAATGAACCTTAATGACATTTCAATAATTAATGATGTAAATATTGGAGATACAATAGTTACAGGTGGAATGTCTACATATTTTCCAGAAGGTATTCCAATAGGAGTTGTTAGTGATTATAACATTTTTTTGGATAAAGGATATTATGAGGTTAAAATAGAATTGAATAACAAAGTAGGAAACGAAACAAACGTTTACGTTTTAAAAAATAAATCTCAAAAAGAAATTATAAATCTGGAATAATGTTGCATGAAAATATCAGATTAACAAAATTTTTTATTTTAGGAGTATCACTTCAAGTATTGGTTTTTGAATCGTGGAATTTTCTTGGATACGTTGATCCATTATTTTACATTATATTTCTTCTTATATATAAATTTGACGGATCTCACATTCCATTTATTTTATTAAGTTTTTCTTTAGGACTAGTATTAGATTTATTGACTCAAAATCCTGGATCCAATACAATATCTTGTCTAACAATTGGTTATATTCGACCTTTTTTGATTAACCTTTCATTTGGAGTGAATGCTAATGTACCCAATGGTATGATAAGTGGAACTAAAATCGAACAGAGAATATTATTTGTTGGTTTAATTATCCTAATTCATCATCTAATTTATTTCTCAATTTCATATTTTAGTTTTTTAGCATATTTAAATATTATAAAAAACACAATTTTAACAGGGATCCTTACATCTATTGTAGTTGCTCTTACATTTGGTTTTATGTCTAAAAAATGATACGAAATTACTTTTTACAAACTTTAACAATTATCGTAGCGTTTATTTTCACTATTAGACTACTTGATTTGCAACTCATTAGTTCTAATTACAAGTCACTCTCCCAGAATAATGCTATAATTGAAAGTCCTGTTTTTCCTGATAGAGGTTTCATTTATGATAGAAATAATAAAATTTTAGTTGCCAACCAACCTGGATATGACCTAATGGTAATTCCTGAAAACACAATAGCATTTGACACACTAGAATTAAGTAAGCTATTAAACATAACATATAAGAATTTTGATTTGAAATTTCAAAAGGCGATGAAGTTTTCAAGTAAAATTCCGTCAATTATTTACGGTGAAATTTCAAAAGAAAGACATGCTATTATCCAGGAAAAATTATGGAAATACCAAGGATTTTATTTGCAAAAAAAATCAATCCGAAAATACTATTATGAAGTAGGGTCTAATATCCTTGGCTATGTTAATGAGGCAAATGAAAATGACATGTTAAAAGATTCTTATTATCAATCTGGTGAACTTATAGGCAGGCAAGGAATAGAAAAATATTATGAAAATTATTTAAGAGGCGTAAAAGGAAAGGCTTTTTATCAAAAGGACAGGTTTAATAGAATTATTGGACCTTACGAAGATGGAAAAATCAATATTAAGCCAATTCCAGCTTCCAATGTTAATCTAACTATAGATATTGATTTACAAATATATGGAGAGTCTCTTTTAAAAAATAAAAGAGGTGGAATAGTTGCTATTGAACCTGAAACTGGTGAGATTTTAGCACTTATATCTGCGCCTAGCTATGATCCAAATATGTTAGTAGGTAAAGAAAGATCTTCAAATTATATAAAACTTTCAAATGATACTATTTCAAAACCTTTATTTGATAGAAGCTTACAAGCACAATACTCTCCAGGCTCTCCATTCAAAGTTTTAAATGCTCTTATAGCTCTTCAAGAAGGAGTTATAAGTAAAAAGACTCGTTTCACCTGTAATAAGGGACATTTCTATGCTAGAGGTGCTTTTATGGAATGTCATTGTAGTATTGGAACAAATAACAATCTCATAAGTGCAATTTATCAATCGTGTAATACATATTTTGCAAAGACTTATATGGATATAATTAACTCCAAAAACTCACCGAGTGATGGAGTAAATAATTGGAAAAATCATCTTGAAAGTTTTGGATTAGGTAAATATTTAGGCTATGATTTACCTATAGGTCAGCCAGGGTTTATCCCAAATTCAAATTACTATAATAAGTTTTATGATAAAGACGGTTGGAAAGCATCAACAATAATTTCAAATTCAATAGGTCAGGGAGAAATTCTAACTACTCCTATTCAAATGGCTAATTTAACTGCAGCAATAGCTAATAGAGGCTTTTATATTACTCCTCATTTTATGAAATCAATAAAGGGCAATAAAAAAATTAAGATATATGAAAAAAATAAAACATCAATAGATTCGATTTATTTTGAGCCTGTAATTGATGCAATGGAAAAAGTTATTCAAAATGGAACAGCCAAGATTGCAAAAATTTCAGGAATTGAAGTTTGTGGAAAAACAGGTACAGTTGAAAACTTTATTAAATTGGAAGGGGAAAAAACACAATTGACAGATCATTCAATATTTATTGCTTTCGCACCTAAAAATAATCCTAAAATTGCATTGGCCGTTTTTATAGAAAATGGTTATTGGGGATCAAGATGGGCTGCTCCTATAGCTAGTCTTATGATAGAAAAATATATAAATAAAAGTATTAATCGAAAATGGTTAGAAAAACTTATGTTAAGTGGTAGTCTTAATGATGAGTATTTTAAACCCCTTTCTGGAAAACCTTTTAATATAAATGAATAAACCTTTTATATATCGTCTTGACTGGGTAATTATCTTTTGCTATTTTTTTCTTTTGTTTTTTGGAGTTATTAATGTTTATTCTTCCACTTATAGTAATGAAATAACAAATACTATAGGTTTTAATAATCAAATAGTGAAACAAATTTTATTTCTTTTTATAAGCATTTCAATTGGAATTTTTATTTTAGGAATTCGAACTCAATTTTTTCAACAATTTTCATACATAATATATATAACAAGTATTATATCTTTAATTGGCCTTTTTATTTTTGGTCATCCCGTTAATGGTGCAACATCATGGTATGTAGTTGGTGGAACTAGCATTCAACCATCTGAATTTGCTAAAATTGCTACTGGATTTATCATCTCTCGACATTTAAGTAATTTTCAAGCAGATATTAAAAACTGGAAAACATTAATCATAGGTATATTGTTTATTTTACTTCCAGCATTTTTAATTATCATTCAGCCCGATCCAGGATCTGCGATAATATTTTGTTCCTTTTTCTTAGTTTTCTTTAGAGAAGGTTTGTCTTTTAGTTATTTGATATTTAGTGCTATAGCTGCAATTCTATTTGTTATAACTCTTCTATTTCCTTTAAATTATATAGTATATTTAATTATTTTAATTAGCTTAATTCTTCTTTATTTTTTAAAAAAATCTAATCCCAAAATAAAAATATTTCCTTTTATCTCATTAGGGGTTGCTGCTATACTTTTTGTGCTTTCTGTTAATTTCATATTCAATTCAGTGTTTCAACAAAGACATCGTGATAGATTTAATGTAATGCTTGGAATAATTGAAGACACAAAAGGATTAGGGTACAACATTAATCAGTCTAAAATTGCCATAGGCTCTGGAGGTTTAAGCGGAAAAGGTTTTTTACAAGGCACACAGACAAAAGGAAATTTTGTTCCTCAACAGCAGACAGATTATATTTTTAGTACTGTTGGAGAAGAGTGGGGTTTTATAGGGAGCTTCAGCTTAATAGTTGTTTTTGTAATATTAATTGTTAGAATGCTAAATCAAGCAGGGAAACAAACAAACACATTTAGAAGAACATTTATTTATGGAATTTCTTCCTTGATTTTTTTTCACTTTACAATAAATATAGGAATGTCTTTAGGACTATTCCCTACTGTAGGAATACCCCTGCCTTTTATTAGTTCTGGAGGATCAAGTCTATTAACATTTAGTTTATTAATTTTTATTTATTTAAACTTTGATGCAAATAGGCTAAATGATTGGTAACAAACTAAAGAATCTTAATTACTAATCATTTTAAATTTATTTTTTTGTTTTTGATTCAAAGAAAGTGTTTCATTAAAGTTTTGATTCAAATCAGTTAAAATGTTTACTGCCTCTTCAATATACATGTCTTTTTTTAATCCTTTTACCCATCTATCTCGTCTATCTCTGAAGTCTTCTTCAGATCCAATTACATCAAATGGGTCAGGCAGCCATTTTATAAATAATCCAGAATTAAAATCTTTTAAAATTTCGAATCGTTTAGAATATGATTCATCTTTATCTCTTTCGCTCATATAACTAAGATAGTCCAAATGATAATCAAAATCATTTTGTTTAAACTTAATCCATTCTCCCTGTTCCAAAATTAATTTAATCAAAGGGTTATTCTCAATTCGATCTTTGCTTTTTGATATAATATAATTATACTGAATATTTCTAGTCCATGATGAATAGTTTGCAGGGCTTATTCTATCCCATTCTAATGGGTTTGACTGATCTTTTTCACCAATTTCAATAGAATTATACCTGCTAGGAAAAACTACATCACTTTTAACTCCCTCTAACTGTGTGGATCCTCCGTTAATTCTATAAAACTTATCTGTTGTTATTTTTAAAGCACCTAAGTCTCCATATTGATTTACAGCAATTATTTTATTTAAATCAACTACATTTTGAACTGTTCCTTTGCCATAGGTTTGATTACTTCCTAATATAATTGCTCTTCGATAATCTTGCAGTGCTGCAGCTAAAATTTCAGATGCTGAAGCTGAAAATTCATTAACTAAAACAACTAATGGACCATCCCATATTAGAGATGAATCGGTGTCTGAAAGAACTTCTTTTTTCCCTCCGGTACTCTTAACCTGTACTACCGGTCCCTGCTCAATAAAATATCCAGTCATATCAACCACTGTTTTTAAGGATCCGCCTCCATTATTTCTTAAATCAAGGACAACTCCGTCAATAGAATTATTTTTAAATTGTTCTAATGCTTTCTTTACATCACTTGCAGCATTTCTCTCACCATAATCTTTAAAATCAACATAAAATTTTGGCAATTCAATTAGTCCAAATTTCTTCTGATTTTTACTTATTATTGCACTTTTAGCATATGATTCTTCTAAAACAACTCTATCTCTTTCAATAATTACATCCTCAATCGTTCCATCAACTCTTTTAACAGTCAATATTACATTAGTTCCTTTTGGACCTTTAATTAACTTAATAGAGTCGTCCAGTCTCATCCCAGATATATCAACTGGGTCCTCATTAAACTGAGCTACCATGAGAATTTCGTCACCAACTTGTAGTAAGTCATTCTTCCATACAGGGCCCCCTGATATAACTTCTACTATCTTTACTTTTTCTTGTTTTTTAGTAAGTCTTGCACCAATACCTTCATACTTGCCAGACATATTTGTGTCAAATAACTCTTTTTCCCTGGGAGCAAGATAATGCGTGTGAGGATCAAATTCTGTAACAATAGAATTGATGAATATATTAAAATAATCTTTACGGTCTACTTCATCTACAATTTCAAAATAATCATCTATATTTTGAAGAGTTAAGAATCTAGCCTCTTTCTCAAGAGCTTCATCAGACTTAATTATATAAGATGAATCCTCAGATTTTTTTAATAACTCCTGTTCTTTTTTAGTAACAAAGCGATCAAGTGTTGAAAGCTTAAATCTTTTTCTCCAAATAGCTTTTAACTCTGATAAATTAACAGCATATGGCAAGTTTTTATAATTTAATGATGTAGTTGCCTTAACTGAAAAATCAAAAGGTTTTTCCAATAAACTTGGATAGAAATTTTTTACTTGCTCTACACGAATAATAGCCTGATTATAAGTAAGATTAAAGAAATCAATGTTAGCAGATTTTAATTGATTATCAATTTCAGTTTCATGTCTTTTAAAGTTATCAATATCAGCTCTTAAAAAAAATCTATGCTGTCCATCTAACATTTCTAAATACGAATTAAAAACATTTTTTGAAAAATCATCATTCATTTCTTTAGGACTATAATGTCCTTTATCAATTACATAGGCAATTATTTCTAATAACAACTTGTCTTTATCCGAATCATTAAAACTCGAAAACGAGGACCCAAATAAAAGGTTAATTGTAAAAATGAAAGAAAATACAAAATCAAAAATTCGCATATAGAAAATTAAAATTATAGATTAGACTGTAAAAATAGCGAAAATGGTAATTCTTATGAAGTCTAATAACAAAACTTTTTGTTAAAGTATCGTATCGTTTGAGCCCTTAAAAATTTACTAATTTTACAAAAAAAAAAAATAAATGTCAAAAAGACCCTTAATACTAATAACAAATGACGATGGAATAACTGCTCCAGGTCTTCGATCATTAATAGATGTGATGAATGAAATAGGTGAAGTTGTTGTTGTAGCCCCTGACAGTCCTCAATCTGCAATGGGACATGCTATTACTATAAACTCAACCCTTCATTGCTCTAAAATTAAATTAAATAAAGGTCCTCAAAAAGAATTTAGTTGCTCTGGCACACCTGCTGATTGTGTTAAACTTGCAGTAAATGAATTACTGAAGAGAAAACCAGACATTTGTGTTTCTGGTATTAATCATGGATCTAATTCATCAATTAATGTGATTTATTCAGGAACTATGAGTGCTGCTCTTGAGGCTGGAATAGAAGGCATACCTGCTATAGGTTTTTCCTTATTAGATTATCGTTGGGGTGCCAATTTTGAACCACTAAAGCCTGCTATAAAAACTATTACTGAAAATGCAATCAAAAATGGTATTCCTCAAAATGTAGTATTAAATGTAAACATGCCTCAAGTTGATTCGTCAGAAGAATTGAACGGTATAAAGATTTGTAGGCAAGCAAAAGCATATTGGATCGAAAAATTTGATAAGAGAACAAACCCTATGGGTAAAGAATATTATTGGCTTACGGGTGAGTTTATTAATAAAGATAAGGGAGAAGACACAGATGAATGGGCTTTAAATAAAAATTTCATATCTATTGTACCTGTTCAATACGACTTAACTGCTCACCACGTGATTCAGGAATTAAACACATGGGATTTTGGATAAAAAAGAAGTTTTTATAGGTTTTTTAACAGGGTGTTTAGCTACAACTTCTTCTGTGATTTTTTTAACTTTAATTTTCTCCGATTTACCAGTTGAAGATAGCTGGAAGTTTCTACATAAGCAAGGTAAGCTTGGGGGGTTGATTAGTCTTGGAGCTACAATTAATCTTATTATTTTTATGTTAGCAATTAAAAAAAATAAAAATTCATTTGCTGCTGGACTAGTAATTATATCATTAATTATTGTTCTACTTATCACTGGTATAAAAATGTTGTAAAATGAAATATTATATTATTGCTGGAGAGGCATCTGGAGATCTACACGGAGCTTCATTAATTAAAGAACTCAAATCATCTGACAAAAATGCCAATATACGTTGTTGGGGTGGAGACTTAATGAAAAATGCTGGAGGAGATCTAATAAAACATTATAAAGAATTATCTTTTATGGGGTTTTGGGAAGTTTTAAAAAACATCTCTATAGTTTTTAAAAATTTGAAATTCTGTAAAAATGATATTAATAATTTTAAACCAGACGTAATTGTTTATATCGATTATCCTGGATTTAATTTACGGATTGCCAAATGGGCTCGAAAAAAAGGCTATAAAAATCATTATTATATAAGTCCGCAGGTATGGGCTTGGAAAGAAAATAGAGTGAATTCAATCAAAAAAAACATTGATTCTTTATATGTTATTTTACCTTTTGAAAAAGCTTTCTTTGAAGAAAAACACAACTACCAAGTTAATTACGTTGGCCATCCTTTAATGGAGCATATTACAAAAAGAACTTTAAAAAATGGGGTTGCTGATAAGATAGGGTTGTCTTCCAATAAACCTATAGTAACATTTTTACCTGGTAGTAGAAAACAAGAAATAAATAAAGTATTACCAGAATTTATTAAAATTAAAAACCAATTTCCTGAATTTCAATTTATTATCGCTGGAGCTCCTGGAAGAGATATAAAAGATTATAATAAAATACTTAAGAATTCCTCAATACCTGTAGTTTTTAATGAAACATATAATCTTATTCAACTATCTAAAGCAGCTATAGTTACAAGCGGGACTGCTACTTTAGAAACTGCATTATTAGGTGTGCCTCAAATTGTTTGTTATAAAAGCAGTTTGATAAGTTATGTAATTGCTAAGGTAATTGTAAAACTTAAATACATTTCTTTAGTTAATATTATTATGAATAAAGAGGTTGTTGAAGAACTTATTCAAAATAATTGCAACTCTAAAAAAATTGCTTCTACTCTCAAGAAAATTTTAACTGAAGCAATGTCAACTAAAATTAAAAATGATTATAAAAAATTATATAAAATTTTAGATAAAGGAGGGGCAAGTAAAATAACTTCTGATTTAATATTAAATAGTTTGTCTAAACAAAAATGAATCAGCTTTTAATTCGAAACTTAAAGCGAAAGTATTTTTTATAATTTTCAAAATCTTGAGCTGTTGAAAAAACCTGATAATCTCCTTGTTTAATCATCTTTAGATATAATTCCATTTGTTGGACATTTAAATACCCTACTACAGGGGTTATTAAATCACCATTCTCACTTAAAAAAACAGTAGTGGGATATCCTTTAACTCCTAAGAATTGAGTAAATTGATGTGTGTTATTTCTTCTTCCTTTTCTACTTTCATCATAGTTAGGATTTTGAAAAATATTTCCAAAGAAACTAATGGTTTCATTTCCCTCAGCATTAAATTTAACAGCATAGTAGTATTGATTTACATAAGCAACCAGATCTGGATTAGTAAAAGTTTTCTTATCCATTAACTTACAAGGGCCACACCAAACCGTATAAACATCCATTAATATTTTTTTTGGCTCATTCTTTTGTGCAATCAAAGCCTCATCTAATTTCATCCAATTAATTTCTTGCCCAATTACAATAGAATGGAAACAAAAAATAAAAATTAAGACTATTCTTTGTTTAAAATATTTTATAATAGGTTTATTTAACTCCATGCATCATTTTAACAATTTTCTTATTTGCTATAAGCATAATAATTCCTGCTACAGTAGGTATTATTGTGAAAATTAAGAAAAAGACACTCATTCCATAGTCTTCAACAATTGGGTCTATAAAACTTCCCGTAAACCCAGCCGCAGTATTTGCTATAAAGTTAGCTACAAACCAAACTCCAAACATTAAACCAACAAGATTTTTTGGCGCTAACTTACTAACATATGATAGCCCTACAGGAGAAACACATAGCTCTCCCATAGTATGAAAAAAATAGGCAAAAATTAAAAAAATCATACTTACAGATGCTGTTTTTGCCCCCAAAGGAATGTTAATTGATCCATAGGCTAAAACGGCAAATCCAATTGCTAATAAAATAAGTCCAAACCCAAACTTAAAAGGTCCAGACATATTGTACTTACTTTGCCAAATTTTAGAAATCAATGGAGCAAATACTATAATATAAAATGAGTTTAAAATTCCAAACCATGAAGCAGGAACTTCAGTAGTTTGACTATTAAATTCTCTAGCTAACATCCAAATTATAATAATCCAAATAATTAAAAAACTTGAAATTAGAAAAACACTTGATAATTTATATGCAGAAAAAGTATTTAAGCTAAGCAAATAAATAAGATAGCTTAAAATTATTATTGGAACTACAGTAATTAATGAATTGAAAATTTTAAAAATTAAAGCGCCATTACCTTCTAAAAGCCTGTCTGTATAATCTGACGCAAAAATTGTCATTGATCCACCAGCTTGTTCAAAAGCCCACCAAAAAAAGATTACACAAAAGGAAAATATAATTATAACAAGAAGTCTATCAAATATAATTCTTGAAGAGGTATTATTTTTCGTTTTTGATGAGATGTCAATAGGTTTATCTACAGAGGTGTCCTTGTCAAAAACTCCTATTGAACCAAATATGTTTTGAGCATAGAAAAATTGCAACATACCCAGAAACATAAAAATTCCAGCTAATCCAAAACCATAGTGCCATCCAATATTTTCTCCAATATATCCACAAAGCAAAATCCCTAAAAATGCTCCTGAATTAATCCCCATATAAAAAATTGTATATCCGGCATCTTTATCTTGTCCTTCAGTTTTATATAATTGTCCTACAATTGAACTTATATTCGGTTTGAAAAATCCATTACCAATAATTAAAAATACTAACCCTGCATATAAAAAAAAATCATTAAATAACTCCAGTGCCATAGCTGCATGACCTAAAGTCATGATAAATGCTCCTATTATTACAGCTTTTCTATACCCCAAAAGTTTGTCAGCGATTAAACCTCCAAAAATAGGTGTTATATATACCAGTCCTGTATACACTCCATATAATGCAAGCGCTTCACTTCTTTCCCAACCCCATCCTCCATCAATAAAAGATGAAACTAAAAAAAGTACTAAAATAGCACGCATTCCATAATAAGAAAATCGTTCCCACATCTCAGTAAAAAATAATACATATAACCCTGAAGGGTGTCCAAGAATTGTTTTTTGATTTAACTCACCGCCATTATATATAAAATTCATATTATAAATTATCTAAAATAAAATTAGTCATTTTTAAGTAGAGATGATTTTGAGTATTTCCTCCATAAATCCCATGATTTTTATCAGGATAAATCATCCACTCAAATTGTTTGTTAGCTTCAATTAAAGCCTGAACCATTCTCATAGAGTTTTGAACATGAACATTGTCATCTCCAGAACCATGAATTAGCAAATATTTTCCTTTTAATCTATCAGCATAGTTAATTGGTGAGTTTAAGTCATAGCCATCAGGATTTTCCTGAGGGGTTCTCATAAAACGTTCAGTATAAATTGTATCATAAAATCTCCAATTAGTAACAGGTGCAACAGCTATAGCCATTTCAAAGACATCATTACCTAACAATAATGAATGTGTAGCCATATGTCCTCCATAACTCCATCCCCATATTCCCGTTCTGTTTTCATCTATATAAGAAAGTAATGATAGTTTTTTAGCAACAGATATTTGATCTTGCGTTTCTAATTCTCCTAATTTCATATAAGTCATTTTTTTAAAATATTCTCCCTTAAAACCTGTCCCTCTTCCATCAACACAGGCAATAACATACCCTTTTTGAGTTAACATTTTATGCCACAAGTCTCTATTATCTCCCCACCTATTAGTTACTTGTTGTGATCCGGGTCCAGAATATTGAAAAAGTAACAAAGGGTATTTTTTAGATGGATCAAAATTTTCTGGTTTTATGAAATATGTATTAAGCTCATAACCATTAATCTTTAAGGTCGTAAACTCCTTATTTGGAAGATTATATTGCTGTAATTTATTTTTTAAATCACTATTATCGAGAATTACTCTTATTTTGGATCCTTTTTTAGTAGACCTTAGAGTATAAATAGGTGGAGTTTTATCATCAGAGTAGGCATGAATAAACTTACTTCCATCTGCACTAAAAGCAGCTCCATTATACCCTGTCTCTTGCGTCAAAGCCCTTATTTTTTTGTTTAAACCAACAGAATAGACCCCTCTTTCAATTGATGATGCTTTTGCAGCTCCAAAATAAATTTCTTTTGTTTTAGAATTGTATTTAAAAAGATTTGTAACCTCCCATTTTCCATCGGTAAGTTGATTGACAAGTTTTCCATTACTATCATAATGATAAATATGATTATATCCATTACGCTCGCTTGTCCATAAAAATCCTTTACCTTCAATAAAATTTAGATTACTATTTACATCAACATAAGTTTTAGATTTTTCTTCAATTAAAATTTTACTGGTGTTAGTTCTAAAGTTTATTGAATGAAGCTTTAAATGATTTTGTTTTCTATTAATAGTTTGAACACTTAAAACAAATGGATCATTTGTAAACTTAAATCTTGGAATATAATATGGGCTAAAGTTATCTTTAAACAAGACTTTAAATTGATTATTATTGTTTAAATCAAAAAGATGAAGTGAAACTTTTGAATTTGATTCACCAGCTTTTGGATATCTAAATTTATATGGATATTGATATAAATCATTGCCATATATGTCCATTGAAAACAAAGGAACCTTTGATTCATCAAAACGCAAAAAAACTATTTTTGAACTGTCTGAATTCCATTCAAAAGCTTTTACAAATCCAAATTCTTCTTCATAAACCCAATCTGTAATTCCATTTATAGTTTGACTATCGCCATCTTTGGTTATTTGAAAAATTGTATCATCAATTAAGTTTTTAATATAAAGGTTTCTATTAAAAATAAAAGCTACCTTTTCACCATCAGGAGAAAAATGAGGTTCTTGAATTTTTTTATTGTAAATCATTTTTAATGATTTATCAGTCGTATTATAAACCCAGAAAACTCCTCTTGTTGAACGTCTATATATTTTATCCTCTTGAGTTGTTATTATAATCTTTTTCTCATCTTTAGAAAACTTATAATTTGTGAAAAAGGGAACCAAAACTTCTTTTTTTGAGCTTAGAATTATTTCTTGATTTTCAGAAGAATCATAAAACCTTGAAATTATTTCTGACTCCTTGTTAATTAAATCAATATCAATAACGGTATATCTATTTCCATCCTTCATAGACCTTAAAGATTCCATGCGTTTTGGAGAAAATTTATCTTCCCATATTTCACTTACAGTTAACTGATTCTGAGCTGACAAAAGTAAAGAGCAAAAAACAAATGCAATAATTAGTTCTTTTTTCATTTAAGAAATATAGAAGGTTTATTTATTTCAATGTCGAAAATAAGAAAATTAGAGAGTTTTTAAAAATCATTAGGAAAAGATTAGAAATGAAAATACATATCTTTGGATATTAAACTCACAAAATGATAAAAGGGGTCTCCGGATTTTCTAAATTAAGTAAAAGTGAAAAAATAGAATGGATAACTAAATCTTTTTTTAAAAACCCCGACACGGCTAAATTAGAGCTCAATAAGTATTGGAATTCTGATCATGAAATTCAACAAAAACACGATGAATTTATCGAAAACACTCTAAGTAACTTTTATATGCCCCTAGGTGTTGCTCCGAACTTCCTTATTAATAATGAGATAATAACAATGCCAATGGTTATTGAAGAAAGTTCAGTTGTTGCTGCAGCTTCAAATTCTGCAAAATATTGGTTAAAGCGAGGAGGATTTCATGCTGAAGTCATTAATGTTGAAAAAGTTGGTCATATTCATTTTTTATATAAGGGTAAAAAGAAAAATTTACATCTATTTTTTGAAGAAAATAAAAATGTTCTTTTAAAATCGTGTGATGATATTTCTTCTAACATGAAAATGAGAGGAGGGGGTATTCTATCAATCACTTTAAATGATAAGACAGAACACTTAGAAAACTATTTTCAAATTGATGCAAGGTTTAACACTGCTGATTCAATGGGAGCAAACTTTATAAATTCCTGTCTAGAAAAAATGGCTAGTACTTTGAAAAGTATTTCTATAAAATCAGATTTATTAGATGAAAATGATTTAGATGTTGTAATGAGTATTTTATCTAACTATGTCCCCAATTGCTTAGTTAAAAGTTGGGTTTGTTGTCCAGTTAAAGATCTTGATGAAAACAACGGCTTTTCTGCAGGTGAGTTTGCAAAAAAGTTTGTTAATGCAGTTAAAATTTCAGAAATAGATCTATCTAGAGCTGTTACTCACAACAAAGGAATTATGAACGGTATAGATTCTTTAGCTTTGGCTACTGGAAATGATTTTCGAGCCATTGAAGCAAGTGTCCATGCTTACGCCTCAAGAAGTGGAATCTATAGCGGATTATCTAAGGCAAGTATTAAAGATGATATTTTTACTTTAGAAATGACTATTCCATTATCAATTGGAACCGTTGGTGGCTTAACTAATCTTCATCCACTAGTAAAATGGTCTTTGGAGCTTTTAAAAACTCCTAATTCAAAAGAATTGATGCAAATCATTGGAGTCGCAGGACTTGCTCAAAATTTTGCAGCCATTCGTTCTTTAATAACATCCGGTATTCAAAAAGGTCATATGAAAATGCATCTATTGAATATTTTAAATCGAATGGAAGTTACAGATAATGAAAAAGTTAAAGCAATTGAATATTTTAAAACAAATACAGTAAGCTATAAAAGTGTCGAAGAGTTCTTAAAATCATTATAAATGAGAAGATTCTTCAGTAACGGTAAAGTTTTACTTAGTGGAGAATATGCTGTTCTTCATGGCGCAGAAGCAATTGGCCTTCCTATAAAAATGGGACAGGATTTATTAGTTAACAATCGAAATGACGATCTAATAGATTGGAGTAGTTACAATATTGATAAAAGAATCTGGTTTAAATGTATTTTTAAAAATGATTCTTTAAATATTATAAAAACTAATGACTCCAAAATTGCAAAAAAACTTCAAAAAATATTAAAAATTGCAAAAGAATTAAATCCAGAGTTTTTGATTTCAGGAAAGACAGTTAAAACCAATCTAAGTTTTGATTTTAGGTGGGGTCTTGGAAGTTCATCAACATTAATAAATAATATTGCACAATGGGCTAAAGTGAACCCCTATTATCTTTTAAGAAAAACTTTTGGAGGCAGTGGTTATGACATTGCATGTGCATCAAACAGCTCTCCTATTCTCTTTTCGTTGAACTCTAAAAAACAGATAATTAAACAAGTAAAATTTAATCCAAAATTTAAAGAAAATTTGTTTTTTATTTATCAAAACAAAATGCAAAACAGCAAGAAATCAATAAGTGCTTTCCAATATAAAAAATCTATCAAACCATCAACCATAAGTGAAATATCAAAAATTAGCAATGATTTATTAATTACTTCAAGCATAAAAGAATTTTCAGAATTAATTAATACTCACGAAAGAATTATTAGTGAACTATTACAAATCAGACCTTTAATAAAATATTTTTTGGATTACAAAGGATCAGTTAAGAGTCTTGGAGCGTGGGGTGGTGATTTTTTCTTAGCTATAGGGCCAAAAGACTCCTTGGATTATTTTAAAAAAAAGGGCTTAAATATTGGTTTTAGTTTTAATAATTTTATTTTATAACCTAATAGTATAGAGATCTATTATCTTCTATTGATGCAGAAGATTTTAACGCTTCATAAATTGCTGCATTTATTCTAGAATTTTCGGAAATTCGTAATGTATTTGAATATGCGGAATAATTTTCTAAATCAATTGCAAAATTTTTATTTATTAATCTTATTTTATATAAACCACCTAATCCATTAATTAAATCAGATGTTTGATTAATATTTAAAGAGAAAGCTGCCCCAATCACATATGGTTCTTGACCAGCTCCAACTAATACTGCATTCAATTGCGTAAGTGCAGAAGCGGATTGGATTTCATTATCTGATTTTTCAGACAAGTCTTCAAGAGAAGTTAGTTCAAAGTATTTGTCATTTAATATTTTTGCTTTTTTCTCATTTTTTAATTTATCAAAAACACCAGACCTAACTTCATTAATTTGAGCAACATCATCATCTCTAGATTTTGTAATTTGAACCACAGCATACCCTCCAGTAGAAATATTAAATTTTTTAATATCACCTACATCAGAATCTGAATTAAATGCCCATTGTACTATTTGTCTTTGCTGGGGTAACCCTGGAAGGTTGTCATCAAGAATATTTAAATACTCAACAGGTTTTACTTCATATTCTTGGGATTCAGCTATTTTTTCAAATTCATTTATTTCTGCCTTGATTGCCTCCATTTCAAAAATTGTTGCAGACTTAAAAATATCATTTGAAGTTGATTCAGAAGGAACAATTGGTTGAATAATATCAGCTGTCAATACAATGTCTTGTTTCTCTTTAATCTTAATGACATGAAAACCAAATTCAGTCTCAACTAACCCAATCTTTCCTATTCTATTTTTATTTGCAAAATCATATAATTCCGGAGCCATATAGCCATCCTGAAAAAATCCTAAATCTCCACCTAAAACATTTGAAGGTCCATCTGAATTATCTTTAACTAGCTCTTCAAATAGACTTGGATTTCTTCTAATTCTTCTAAATAAATTATTAGCTTTTTTCTTTGCCTCATTTTTATTTCTAATCACAGAAGAATTTGCTCTTGTGGCTTCTTTATAAGCTACAAGGATATGACTTGCTCTAATAGATCCTCCTTTTTTTCTATCTATTATTCTTGTAATTTTTAAATTGTTTTCATCCTTATATGGTCCAAAAACCTCTCCCTCAGGAAGATTAAATAAAATTTCTGCATATTCACTAGAAAGCTTCCCTTTAGGTTTATAAATAGAATCAAATCCTATTGAAGAGTATTCTGAAACAAAATCAGAAACTTCATGTACTTCTTTAAAACCTATAATAGTATCACTAAGCTTAGAAACATCATTGTATTCAATTTTGTTATCAATAATTGATTCAAGAAAAGTTCGCTGATTTAATATATCTTCTTCAGTCGCTTCCTCATTAAATAAAACATATCTAATTGCTTTAGTTGGATCTCTCTTAAATTCATCTGGATTATCAGAAATATGTTGTTTAATTTCTCTATCAGAAATAGAAATAATACTGTCAGGTATTAAAGAGTATGGTAGTTGAACATATTCAATTGAAACCTGATCATTTTCCATATGGTAAGCAGCTTTTCCCTCGGAATCAGTAAAAACAGCACTAGATCTAATTAAATCTAGATAAATTCTTTCCTTTGCTAACGCAATTAAATTAGCTTCTTGAGATTTCCAGTTTTCATAACCTTCCGGATTATTAGTTTTCATCGAAATTATGAAATTGGTAAATAATCCAAAATCAAAAAAACCTGATTGATTAAGAAATCGACTATCGTTCAAAAATGCATCATTTGAGCTTATTATTTCTTCTAACTGCGCTTTACCCGCATCAATTCCAAGAATTTCATATTCTTGGTTTAAAATTGTATTTCGTATTGTTTGATCCCATACTGCAGAAACTGCCTGAAGTGTTGAATAATTATAATT
This sequence comes from Flavobacteriaceae bacterium, assembly GCA_029243245.1. Taxonomy (GTDB): domain Bacteria; phylum Bacteroidota; class Bacteroidia; order Flavobacteriales; family Flavobacteriaceae; genus Marivariicella. Next base: position 30,639 of record JAQWSK010000002.1, read on the forward strand.
TCGTTCAGTTTGTTCTACATTGAATCGAAAAAGTTCAATTTCAACCTCTTTATCATTAACCACTGCAACAGGATCTGAAGGAGATGAATTTCCTAGATTGTTTGTAAAAACACCTGAGATTACAAAAGCAAAAAGAGCCATCCCTATTACTATAATTAAAAAAAATGATCTTTGCCTAATTTGTCCAAGTACAGCCATAATAATATTTTAATTTTTAGATCGATTGCGAATTTACGATATCCACAGGGTTTTTAAAAATTAATATATTAATTATTAAAATAATGATACTAATGATTAATTAGCTTTCTTCAATAAGTTCTAAAATAACCTTTTCAATTTTAGTTGAAGAAGCTTCTAATATTGTTATTCTAAATTTTTCTATTTCAATTATTTCCTGCTTACCAGGAATTTCAGCAGTATGAAAAACAATCCATCCTCCAAGAGTTTCGTACAATTCATTTTCAATAATATCCAATTGATAATTCTGATTGATATAATCAACTTCGAGTCTAGTGGAAAATTCAAATTTATTTTTAGAAATTACCTTCTCAATATGTTCAATATGATCATGTTCATCCTCAATCTCCCCAAATAATTCTTCCACAATATCCTCAACAGTAATCAATCCAGCTGTTCCCCCATATTCATCTAAAACTATAGCCATACTACTTCTTTGCTTAGAAAGAAGTTCCAAAACTTTATTTATTGGCATCGGCTCAGGAACAAAGCAAACAGGCAATATAACATCTACAATTTTTTTTGGATGTTTAAACATTTCAAATGCGTGAATGTAACCAATAATATCATCTATAGAGCCTCTATAAACTGGTATTTTAGAAAAACCCGTTTTGATAAAAGTTTCTTTTAATTCGCTAGCTTTAGTAGTAATATCTATTGCAATTATTTCAGTTCTAGGCACCATTGTCTCTCTCGATCTTAAATCTGAAAAATCTAATGCATTTTGAAAAATTTGAATCTCTGGATCAATCTGATCCTTATTCTTAGCATTTTCCATTTGAACCTCAATGTAATCACCTAACTCTAGTTTAGAGAAAGAAAGTTGAACTTTGTCAGTTTTAGTTTTAAAAATATTTTTTAAAATCCAATCCGTTAAATTCATTATTGAAGAAGTTATCGGGCTAAATAAATAAAAAAAAAATGCTGCTGGTATTACAAATAATGTAATTAGTTTGTGTGCATATAATCTAAAAAATACTTTAGGTAAAAATTCCGCTGTAATTAATATTATTAAAGTAGAAATCGTTGTTTGATATAAAAGAATATCTAACTGAACATTGTTTAGATTGTTTATTTCTGGGAACAATATACTTATTATCCTCTCACCCATAAAAATTCCATAAATAACTAATGAAATATTATTTCCTACTAACATAGTGGCAATAAATCTTGAGGGATTTTCTGTGCATTTTTTTAATAATATAGAACTAAATCCTGTTTGTTTCTTTTGAATTTCTAAAAACAATCTATTTGATGAAACAAAAGCAATTTCTAACCCAGAAAAAAAAGCTGAAAGCAACAAAGACAAAATAATTATAAAATCGGCTAATACCATTAGCTGTTATCTGATTTACTGTTGTAATACTTTTTACGAAAATGCCTACGAAAAAGCGCCATAAAAATTGAAACAACTCCAAAAACTAAAAAAAGATATGATTTTTGCCTATTAAATGTCCAATTTTGGAACACTTGAAAAACAGATATAGCAGCTATAATCCAGTATAAAATTTCAGATATAATAAGTCTTTTCATTATCTGTTTACTATGAGTCTACCATTAAATTGAATCATTAACAACTATTGTTCCTGTAAGTTTTCCAGTCTTAAATTTACTAAATTCCTTGTTTGTGTCCAATCTGATTGCTGAAATTTCATAATCAATATCTTTATATATAAATGGACGTTCTGTAAAAATCCAATCATTAGTCGAGTCCCAAAAAATTTGATCTGAAGTTAGTTCTGCTCCATTACTTGATTTCATCAGAACATTACCTCGTAAATCAATTAATTTTGTTGATTCATAAAGAATAGCATAATCAGCTGTAACTTCATTTTGATTGTCATTTTTATCAAAAAAGATTACTTTAACTCCCTCAGGAAATTCAGAATATCGAAAAGATAAGTTTGTATAGTCTATATGCTTACTAGAAGTTAATATAGCTGAGACCCTCATTGAATCTGTATAGACCATTCTAATGTCAAAAGCTGTTCCAACTGGTTCGTCTTCATATGAGTTAATATCAATTAGTGCTTGACTATTATCTAAACAGGAATAAAAAAGGGCTATTAATAAAACAATAACCCTTTTTCTATATTTCAAAAAGTTTTTAACCATTATAATTTTGGGACTTTAATACTAGCCCCAACCCAACAACTAAAAGTAATTTTAACACCCTCATTTGCTTCTGAAAAAATATCAGTTTTGCTTGGTGCTCTTCCCATATAACTGTCTGCAGTTCTGTTAGCTGATCTTCTAATTGAGGCGTCCACACGTCCAGCTTTTCTTGCTATATCAGCAGCTAACCAATACATAGCTCGCTTCTCAAACTGAGTGTCACCACAAGCATTTGCACTAGAAGCATATAGGCCTGCTATAAGTAAGTATGCTCTACCCATTGAAGGCTGATTCCTTAGGGCTTTTTGCGCATAATTTCTCGCAGATTGTTTACGTCCACTATTTTTAAATTTAACAGCAATTTTATATAAAATTTTTGCCTTTTTATATTTATCTGATTCTAAAATAATTGATTCTTCATAATATTTTAATGCTTCAGAACTTTTGCCTCTCTTGTCATTTAATAATCCTAAATAATAAGCTGAATCTGCTCCAGGATCTAACCTGTGTAAAGTCTCAATAATAGTTACAAATAATGGATCATCTGAACAATCCTTACTAGACATTCTGCTAGCTGCACGGTTTAACCATATTGGGTCAGTTTTATTTTCTTCAAAATTTCTTTGATATAAAGGAATTAAGTTTTCACAAGTTGCTTCTATTGCAATTATTGCATCTAGGTTTTTTAACAAAATGGCTATCGCTCTAGAATTTACTTCATATACTCTTTTATTTTTTACTTCTCTTTTTGTTAAAGGTTCGCCTTGCTCCTCCTTTATTAAAATTTTATCTAAATTTTTAGCTAGATTAGTAGACTCAATTTCAAATTTTTCCGATATCTCTTCATACTTATTAAATAAGTCTTCTGTAGAAACAGCAGAAGCCTTATATTGCTTATATAATGTGTCAAAATAATTATATAAACCTTTCGGGCTTGTAAAGCTATTAGGATCTTTTTTATAAGCTTCATCAAAAACACTATAAATTGTTGCATCATCTGCCATTTTATAATCAATAAGAGCTTGAGCTTTTGTGCTTAGTATACTTCCAACTCTACTTATACCCTTTTTAGTTGGAAAATTAATTATCCAATTGTCGTACAAGGAAATAAGGTCTTGTTTGAAAGATTCTTGACTCTCCCCTGAAGCATTTTTAATTTTATGCTTTAAAATTCTTTCACCATAGGTAAATATTGCTAAATTTAATTTTGGACATTCATTTAAAACTAATAACCAAGTATCATATGCTGCATCATAATTTTTTATTTTTGCGGACTCCGCAAAAATAGATAGATTGTTTACACATTCTTCATTTGATTGACCAATAACATATCCAAAGGTTAATGAATACATTATTAAAAAACATCTTAAATTTATCATGTCTTTTTAAAATTAATTATATTTTCTTTTTATGAACCAAATATCATTGAGTGAAAAACCTAACCTAATTGCCCAATAATTTTCTTCAATCAAATTATTATTTTTTGTTCCAAGTTTTCCAAATTCAAATGTAACATTTGTATTTGAATAACTAGCCATTGGCAAACCTAATCCAAATGTTATGCCATTTTCTTTAATTAATTGATTATTTACTAAATAGCCTTTATCTTCAGATCTATACCCAAATCTATAAACCACCTTTTTCCAATATGAAGTAATAGAACTAAATTCGGGTATATAAAAACCTCCAACACCAACTCTTGAAGCGTCTTTATAGCTTATATTAGATTGATTAACAAATTCATTTATAAAACGGCTATTATTGATTTTATTGTACTGTGCTCCAAAAAACCATTTTTTATTTTTTCCAATTCCAATTCCAAAAGAAGAAGATTTCGGAAGCCTATATTTAGTTTTGTCAAGTCCTGTTAAAGCTAAATTGGTCTCTTCTAAATCTCCCAACTGATCTGCATTTAACAATGATCTCGTATAAATAATTTGGATGTTCTGAGAAATAAATTCTGCCTCAGGAGAAAAACTAATTAATCCATGAAGCTCTAATTCTTTAACTGGGATAGTAAGATTAATCGAGGCTTTGTAATTAATTCCTGAAAGACTCGAATTGCTCTCTAGATATATACCGTTTTCAATACCATCAATTACTTGAGTTTTTCTATAAGTTATATCTCCGAATCCATAATTGGTTGTAAAACCAATATTTAAACCCTCAAAGACCTTAAACCCAATACTTAAAAAGGCATTATTTATTCCACCTTCTCCTGTAAATCGGTTGACTGTTTCCATTTGATTTATTTGAGTTTGATCTTCTAATAAATATCCAACTGAGCTAAAAGGTAATATTCCAAAACCAAAACCAAAGCGTTTTGTTGGAATTGACACACCAATATAGTCTATAGCTGCAGAAGTGACTTTTTGAGTTTCTAAATTGTTGGCTAGCTTATTGTTTCGATAGTTAACTCCCACAGAATATGTAGTTAATTTAAGTGTTCCATAACTTGCAGGATTATTTATATTTGGATGAATAGAATCTATATAGACGTCAAGTCCACCCATAGCTCTATTTAAATGATTTCCTCTAAAGTTTGTTTCACCAAACCCAACAAAAGAATAGGGTGATCCTGTTCCAACTTGTGCAATAGATGAAAAACTTGTTAGAGTAAAAAAAATAAAAAATATTTTTTTCAAAATTAATTTGTATTCAATTGTAAAACAGTGTATAAACCCTTAGCTATAAAATTATGATTGGCAAATATGCTATTTTTTATTTGGTTTGCCAACTTATTAGCATCCCCTCCTGTTAAAATAACTGTTAAATCTTTATAATTTTTATTATAAGCACTTATTTGATTTTTAACCTCACCTATTATTCCAAAATATATTCCTGAATGAATACTTTTTTCAGTTGAATTACCAGTAATGTTTTTTGGAAGATTGAATTTTAATTGAGGTAATTTTGAGGTATATGTATTAAGACTCATGTAACGTAAAGAAAAACCAGGACTAATTGAGCCTCCATAATATTCACGATTTTTATTAACAAAGTCATATGTAATACAGGTTCCCAAATCAATTACTAAACAATTCTTTTTTGGATATGCAATAATTGCAGATGCAATTAGACTAAGTCTATCAGAGCCAAGTGATTGAGACGTTTCATAGTTTATTTTAAAAGGCAAATTTATATAACTGGAAACCCAGACTACTTTACATTTAGCTTTTAATTCAAAAACAGAATTATCAATTCCATAAACATCCGAAACTATTATAGACTCACATTCTGGATTTTTTTTAATCCAAATTTCAAATTCTTCGACAGTATCTTTACTTTTCCATGTTCCTTGATCGATTATTCTATCTGATTCAAAAACTGAATATTTTGAAAAGGTATTTCCTATATCTAAAATTAGATTCATAATTGTATTTAATACAATAATCAAAAATACCAAAAGATTTTTATTAGTAATGATTTGCTCTAAACTAAAAACCCTTTTATATTTGTCGCACTTTAAAATCCGGTACCTTAGCTCAGTTGGTAGAGCAAAGGACTGAAAATCCTTGTGTCCCTGGTTCGATTCCTGGAGGTACCACGTTTTAAAAAAAAGCCTTGGTTATATTATAATCAAGGCTTTTTAAATATTTAATCCCAAGATTATTTAATTCTACCTTTAAAAATTATATGTAAATCTAAGAAAAACTCCTATACCCATAGGATTAATATTACTATCTAATTCATTGTATATAAACTGTCCCAGCAACATGGAGTCTATGTTTTTTTTTAGCTCGTAAGCTATTGAAGGCATAATTAAAAGCATCTCTTCTCCTTTCATGTAAAAACTGGAGAAAGAGCCATTTAAGACAGGAGTAAAATTCCCACTAATTTGAGAAAAGTATGTGAACTTAGAGGGCATCAAGTTTTTAGCTGATATGTCACCAAGAAAAGAACCAAATATGTTTTCAGAGCTAGTATTTCTATCATTCCCACCACTATTATAAAGCACCGAACTATTAAAATAAATTCCTTTTTTTGTAGAGTAATCTAATGAAATGGATGAGCTCAAAACATTGGAAGAATTAATAATATTTTTTTTAGGAATAAAATATGTGCTTTCAAATGTAAAACCTGTGTTTTTTATATTACCGGCCCATCCTAATCCCAAAGCCAAGTCTGTATAATAGTTTCCCAAAAAAACCTGAATATCGTTACCGGTTAAATTAAATCTCCATAAACCTGCAAAAATTGATTTATCCATATCATCCCCTGGCTGAGCTGCAAACTCTATACTTGACATATCGCCAGTATAATATAGAAATCTAATAGCATCAACTCCAGAACGCTCCTGATAATCAAAATCAATTAAACTGTAAGCATTAAATAAATCATTAGGATTCCATGCTAAATTAACGCCCCAGTTAATCCTTTGACGTCCTATTCTTAACTCCCATTTTTCTGATGAGTATTTTAAATATGCCCTATCAAAAATTGAGTGAATCACAAGTGTTCTTCTATCAAAAGAAACAATAGACAAGTCTAAACTTCCAATGTCATTGTTTAACATTTTGCCTAAATCAGGATTTAAATTAGTTGCTTCACCAAAGAAAACTCTATTTCTCATCTCAACTACCCCAGTTAGTTTCGAGTTAAAATCTAATTTAAACCTTAAACGATTATGTATTAAATTGTCAGCTATTATAGAATCTGAATTAATCACAGATGAAGAGTTCATAAACCTTAAATATCCTGAAAAAGTAATATTATCTTTCAAGCTCTTTTTATCTTCTTTTTGAGCTTTGAGGCTTATAAAATTCGAAATCAAAAGTGCAAAAAAAAGTAAATATTTCAAACCAATATTATTTGACATTTATATCTGAAAGAATTTTTCCGTCTTCAAGGGTAATTATTCGATTAGCTCTATCAATAACTCTTTGATCATGAGTAGAGAAAATGAAGGTCATCTTTTCTTTTTTATTAAGTCTACTCATAATATCTAATAAGTTTGAAGTTGATGATGAATCTAAATTTGCTGTAGGTTCATCAGCCAAAACAAATTTTGGTTTTGAGGCAAGTGCCCTTGCTACAGCAACCCTTTGTTGTTGACCTCCTGATAATTGGTTTGGTCTCCTATTTAATTGATCATCTAAACCAACAGATTTTAACAACTCCACCGAACGTTTATCCCTTATAGATTTTGAGCTTCCCTGCATCAGCATTATAAATTCAACATTTTCTTTTGCAGTTAATACAGGAATTAAATTGTATGATTGAAATACAAATCCAATATTTCTTAATCTAAAGTCTATAAGTTGATTCGAATTTAATTTAGTAATTTCATTATTGTCAATTAAAACTTTGCCAGAGCTCGGAGAATCTAAACCTCCAATAGTATTTAAAAAAGTTGTTTTTCCTGAACCAGAAGGGCCAACAATTGCAGTGAACTCTCCTTTTTTAAAATTAATGCTGACATCATTCAATGCCTTGATATCTTGATCTGCTTGTTTATATAGTTTAGAAATATTTTTAGTTTCGATTACATTCATAATAATTAATTATAGTGATCTAATAGCCTCTGCCGGATCTAGTTTAAGTGCTCTCCTTGCAGGAAATAAAGAAGAAATAAGTGTTACAAATAATGTAAGAATAGTTATTCTAAAATAATAATCAATTGGAAGATCCGTATATACCATTGATTTCATTCCAAAAGCTTCTAATCCTTTAGATACAATTGATAAATCAATACCAACTTGACCATAATAGGAAATCATTAGGTATGATAATAAAATACCTAATGGTAAAGAAATACATGAGATGAAAATAGTTTCAAAAAGAATCATTAAAAAAACTTTAGTTTTGTTAAGACCAACTGACATCAACATTCCTAGCTCTCTTTTTCTCTCTAAAACTGCCATAAGCATAATATTGACAATTCCAAAAGATAGAGCTAATAGAATAATACTCATAAAAATCAGAAAAAACCAAACCATTATTTCTTGAACTGATCCTAATTCAGGTGAAATGTCCTTCCATGTCTCTACTTTGTTTTTGGGGAAAAGACCTGCAAGATTTTCTTTTAAAATATTTGAATCATCAATATTATTACATAATATAGCTATTTCGTGTGTTGCATATTTATTTTTAAAAAGATCAATTAAGTCTTCTTTTTTTACAAAAATATTTCCGCCATCAAAAATAGAATTAGCTGTGTTAAAAATTCCTTCAACCTTAAATTTGATTCTTTGGATATCACCATTATCATCAACAAATGTAACTGAGAGTTTCTTTTTTATATCCAATTTTAAATTATCTGCAAGCTTCTGACCTATTATAACTGGTTTACTTTTTGTTTTTGAAAAATAATTTCCTTTGACAATATTTTGACTAATCTCAGAAAAAGATGTTTCCTTCTCAGATTCAATTCCTATAATCTTAACACCTTCAGTGCCATGGGCAGTTGATGCCATAACTGAAATAATAATTCTACTACTAAAGGCCTTAACCAAACTGTTGTTTTCTATCTCTTCTAAAACACAGGTTGGATCTTCAATAACACTATTTATATCAAGATTATATTCAAAGGAAGGATTATGAATTTGTACATGATGTAAATAAGTGTCAATAGCGCTTTTAACTCTTTGCTCATTTATTCCTCGACTCATTGCTACAGCAAATAATCCAGACCACAATCCCAGAACCATAGATGTTATAACAATTAAGCTTCTGAGTTTATTTCTCCAAACATTTCTCCAAGCAATTTTAATAATCGTTACCATATTATCTTTTCATTGCTTTTATAGGTTGAAGTTGATAAATAATAAGAATAGGATAAACACATATTATTAAAGAAATACATAAAATTATTAATGAATGAGTTAAAGGAATATCATAAGAGTTCATAAATGGTATAACAGGCTCAAAACCAGCAGTTTCCATCTGTGCTGACGCAGCACCAAATAACCTCAATGGATTATAATAAAAATAATTTACAATTGGAAGTGACACAACAACTCCAGACATTATGCCTGTAAATGTTAATAAAATAGTCTCATAGATCAATGTAATCATTAGTTTAGATCTTCTCATTCCGATTGAAATTAAAACTCCAAATTCATACAACCTTTCTTGAGTCATCATTAAAACAGTCCCAAAAATTCCAAAAGTAACAATCATATATAATATCATTATTATTAAAATTCCTCCAGCATTATCAGCTTCAATGAGTTGATCTAACTCAGGGGTCATCTCTTTCCATGTCATAATATCATAAGATTGATTATTTATCTTAGATTTTATTACCTGAGCAATTTTATTTTCATCAAAGTATTGTTCTTTATCAATTACTAAATTGGTTATTAAATTTTCAGCCGACACAAAATCCTGAGCAACTGGAAGAGTCATAAAAACACTATAATTATTAAGGTTAGGATTTTTCATATCAACCACTCCTTGAAGAGGATAGGCTCCAACGGCCTGCATTCCATGGTATCCTTGACCTATAAAAATAAGTGTATCGCCTATTTTAAGATTATAGTATTTAGCAACTCCTTTCGCAACAATAATAGATTTACTATCTTTTTTTAAAAGTCTACCTTCAATTAATCTTTTATTCCAATCTGTGAGTATTTCTTCATTCTCCGGGTCTATACCTGTGATATACACAAATTTGGACAAATCATTATAAGAGGAAAGAGCTCCAGCTTGTATTCTTTTTAAAATAGTGGAAACTCCATCAATGTTTTGAATATCAGCTAGAACTGATTGATTAACTTCAAATGCATTATCAATAGTTTTATCATCCCAATAACCCTTACTGTGTAATTGAACATATCCGCTGTAAGATCCTACAACATTATTTATCATATTATCATACATTCCTAACTGTAAAGCCCTCAAAAATATTGCTAATAAAACAGCAATAAATATTGCGGCGATAGTAATTAAGCTTCTTCGCTTATTTCTCCAAACATTTCGCCAAGCAATTTTTAATAACATATACTATTTTAATCTTGAAACATATTGAGTGGAAAAATAATTTTCAGGAATTGAAACATCAAAATTCCAAACATCATATTCTATAACAGTTTTATTTCCTTTATCATCTAAAGGATAAAACTCTAGTTTTGAGGGTAATTTTTTTCCGTTATATTCATTTATTTTAGAACCTACCATTCTATTAACTATTTCCAGATCCTCATCATAGAATTCAGTTTTAAGTTGCATATAATTCTTTTTATCAATCCATACAATTAATTTACCCCAAACAACAGAAGACTCTTCATTTGGAATCAATTCTAACTTCCAGCATGTTAGATTTTCAATAATTTCTGTACCTATTATTTTATGAGTATAATCAACCACCATTGAAGATTGTTTTATCAAATCATCATTTGTAAAATCAGTACCCATCCAATTTTGGGTCATCATTGATGGTGGAAGCTTAATTATTCTCTCGATAGTTGGTAAATAGTTCCATGCCTCCTTTTTTCTCTTTAAAAAAACAGAACCTTTTTCTTTTGCAGGGCTAGTTACAAGAGAAACTGAATAATCCGTTCCTTTTGACCAATTCTTAAGATTCATTTTCTTTTCCCATTTGGGTCGAACAATTGTAATTGTTATTTCAGCATACGATGAATTTCCTCTTAACCTACTATCAGCAATTTTTACAATTTCCATAGGAGTCTGCGCATAGAGATTACAGCAACTAAATAAAATAGTAATTAAATAAAATTTCTTCATGATTTAATAAATTGATTTTTAAGAATTTCCTTTACGCTTTCAGATGGAAACTTTGAATTGTATATTAAATTTAATTGAACACCATCTAAGACTGAAAAAAAATAGTACATCATCGCTTCTGGATTTTCATGCTTTAAAGTCTGAAAATATTTAGTAATTGAATTCATGAACGGCAATGATTTTTCAATCACTTTTTCATTTAATATTTCCATTACCTCAGTTTGTGAACTTATAGAAAATAATAATTTCGCTCGATCAATATCTTCTATTACAAACTCAAAAGTTTTATCAATAAAAAACTCAACATGTTTTCCACTAGTTTCTTTAGTATTTAAAGGGTATTTTTCTATTATTTTGTTATATATATCGAAAACTATTTTCTTTAATAAATCCTCTTTGCTTGTAAAGTAATTATAAATAAGACCTTTTGAAATCCCTGCCCTTTCTGCAATTCTATTTACTGAGGAAGCATGATATCCTTCTTCTGCAAAAACTCTTAATGCAGTATCTGTAATTAAAGCTCTTTTTTCTTGTCTAATTAATTTATATTGAGTTTTTGTCTTAGGACTCATTTTTTTGACTGACCGTTTAGTCAAAAATACTAAAATTAATTTAATTATCTGTTTGTGGCTTATCTAAAATATCCGTTTGAATATTTATTTCAGAGTTACCCGATGAGATTTTTAGAACATCTTTATCTATTTTTTTAAATTCCTTTGAGCTCTCATTATAATGATTAACAGCAGTCCCTAAAGTATTTCCAAGTTTATCATGATAAGTCGAATAGGCATTTAAGTGATTTGATAATTTTTCTACTCTTCTTAATACATCATTAATAGAATCTTCAATTTTCATATTATTTAATGCTTTATTAGTAACCTGTAACATTGGAAATAAACTCATTGGAGATACTATCATAACTTTCTTTTGAAAAGCATATGAAACCAAATCTTGTTGATTAATTTTTAAAGATCCAACCCTGCTATTTAATAAGTCTTGATACAATCCATCAGCGGGAATAAACATATAAGCATAATCAACTGTACCTTCATTTGGCCTAATATACTTAGCTGTTTCATCAATTCTATTCTTTATGTCAGACTTAAATTTTTTCTCAAGATCATCTAATTCGTCTTTGTTAGATGACTCAATCATTTTATTATAATTATCCAAAGAAAATTTAGCATCAATAGGTATTATATATTGATTTACTCTTACAATTGCATCAACAGTTTCTGAATTTTTAAAAGAGTATTGCATTTCAAAAAGTCCAGGTGGAAGGACGTTGGCTAAAAGGTTCTCTAATTGTAATTCTCCAAAAATTCCTCTTTGCTTTTGATTTCCTAGAATTTTTTCCAAGGTCTTCATTTGATTTGCAAAGCTTAAGACTTGTTCATTTGTACCTTTTATTTTTTCTAATTCAGACGTAACTTCCTTTATTACCTTATTTGATTCTTTAAACTGATTAGACATTGTTGAAGCTGAAGATTTAGTAAAATCAGTCATTTGCTTATTGATCTCATTTAACCTAGACTCAATATCAACCCTACTATCTTTAGAGTTCTTATCAATTTCTTTTCTGACTTCTTGAATCTGGTTAGTTAAAGACTCTGAAAATTTAATTAAATCAGTTGTTTCAGATGAATTTTGATTGTTTTTTAAATTATAGACTAAATAGGCTAATCCCAGGACTAATAAAGCTAAAAAGACAACAATAATTTCCATAATTTTTTATATAAGCATCAAGTTAATTGATAGTTTATAAAACTAATAATAATTTAATACTTTCAAGGAGATATATTAACACATCTACTAACACAAAATATCAATTCCATTTGAAAGGATTGAAATATTTAACTCATTCTTGATTATAAATTCAAACTCTCCATCAATTTGAAGATTTGTATAAAAATTTTCTGAGGTAATTTGTAAGTCTTTTAAATTCATGTATTGAACATTCTTTTTGTTTTCTATTGAAAAACCTAATAAGACTAACGCAATCAAGTAATTGAGGTGCAAAATATTAGTTTTATTAATAATGATCATATTTAAAATACCATCGTCTGATTTAGCTTTAGGTGACAAACTAATTCCATAACCTTGTTTATTTGTGTTAGCAATCATTAAAACATACGGTATGACTGAAATGTTTTCACCTTGAGATTTAATTGAAAAAACAGGTGGGTCATATGAGATAAAAGAATTAAAAAATGCACGAAAATATCCCAATAACCCATGAATTCCACTCTGATGGTAATGTCTTATAAATTCCACTTCAATTCCAAAACCTATATTACTAAAGAAGTATTTATTGTCTACTTTACCTACATCTATTTTTTTATAAGAACCTTTAACAATTATTTCAAGTGCTTTTTTAAAATTATAAGGAATCTTAAAATGATTCGATATTCCATTTCCTGATCCAATTGGTATAATTCCTAGTTTGATATTTTTTTTAATTACAATTTGACCGATCTGGTTAACTGTTCCGTCTCCTCCACATGCTATAATGACATCTACTTTTAAATCAATTGCACTATTAGCTAACTCTTTTAAATTTTTAATGTTTTTAGAAATTCGTATTTGATATTTATCGTTTCTTTTTGAAAAAAAAGAATGAATTTCTGATTCTAAAGACTTTGCTTTACGAAAATGTACAGGGTTAATTATAAAAAAATAATTCTTATTCATCACTTTCAATATAAGACATGTTTCCCTCAATAATTCGATTCATATAATCTTGAAGAAAAACCTGAAATTTGTAGGCCAAATCATTCATCTTTTTATTTGATTTATCCATTAAATTGTTTTCAAGATCATAATCATTTGAATCATAAAAACCATTAATCTTTTCGCCATTTGATACAACAATATATTCTTCATTCATCATAAAATAGCTGCCTCCCCCAAAATAATTAACAACAAATGAATCTGTTTCAGCGTCAGAAACCAAGCTTTTACCCCAACTTCTAAAAGGCTTATCATATCCTATTAAATCAACTATAGTTGGAAAAATATCCATATGCTGACCTAAGCTTTGGGATACACCATTTAAATTTCCCTTTGACCAATAAATCATTAAAGGATTTGCAAAACGATTAATAATTTTTTCATAATAAGAGTAATATGTTTGGTTTCCATGATCTGCAGTAAAAACGAAAATAGTATTATCAAACCATGGTTCATTTCTTGCTTTATCAAAAAACCTTTTTAAAGCAAAGTCTGTATAACCAACGGTTTCATGCATTGGAACAAATCCTTTATTAAAAATTTCTTCATACTTTCTTGGGAGGATATAAGGATCATGAGAAGTTACAGTAAATACGGTACTCAAAAATGGTTGCTTAGCTCTATCAAGGGTTTCTTTCGTATACTGAAGAAAAGGTTCATCCCATATCCCCCAATATCCATCAAAATCTTCATTATTATTATACTCATCTTTTCCATAATAATTATCAAAACCTAATATTTTTGAAAAACCCAAAAAACCCATCGAACCATTACTAGCTCCATGAAAAAAAGATGTACTATATCCCAAATTATTTGCTATTGAAACGACGGATTCAATAGGTTGATTTGAATAAGGGGATGAAGTATATGCTATTTCAAAAGATGGTATCCCAGCTAATATTGCAGGCATTCCATGGATAGATTTTCTGCTGTTTGCGTAAAAATTTGGAAAAATAAGACTATGAATAGCTAAAGAATCTAAAAAGGGAGTATAGCCTTTATAATTTGGTATTTTATCTTTTGAGTTTAAACTTCCCCAATACTCTCTTCCCATACTTTCCAAAATAAAAATAATCACATTTGGTTTTAGACTATCATTATCGTTTTTTGGATAAAACTTTATAGGATTAACAATTCTTTTTATTTCATTTTTAGTAAAAGCATTACTTAGCTTAAAATCTGTTTTACCGAAGGTTCGTATCACGGTAAAAGGAGTATTTAAAATGAAATCAGCATGCTGAGGATTATTTACATTTTCCATTGCATGAATAATAGTAATTGGGCGTGTACTTTTTTTAAAATCTCCGCGCGCACCACCTATACATAAAAAAATTACAATGAGAAAAGTTAAAGATGACTTAATCAAATTTAAAGTGCTATGTTTTTTTCTAACTGGCTTGACGCTGAACAAGCTATATAGGTAATACCAAAGACCAA
The DNA here is from genome assembly GCA_029243245.1 of Flavobacteriaceae bacterium. Lineage (GTDB taxonomy): Bacteria > Bacteroidota > Bacteroidia > Flavobacteriales > Flavobacteriaceae > Marivariicella. The sequence continues at coordinate 45,846 of JAQWSK010000002.1, forward strand.
CAATAAATAAATAGAGCAAAATTAGATGTATGTATTCTCTAAAAAAGTGAAAAAACAAATTTGATTTATTACTCTCATTCTCAATAACTTCAAAAACTTGAGCATTGACTCGCATTAAATTAAATCTGTAATATGCAAAATCAATAAAATTTAACCCAAGACCTATTAATCCTCCGAAAAAATAAAAAAACTTTAAAATTAAATTATACCATACACTAAAAGAAGGTCTTACTGGAAAAAAAGACATTATAATAAAGACACCTTGTAAGTAAATGATAGCTGCTAAATCAAATTTTAATCCATAAAAACTAAGCAATAAAATTTCTAATAGATTACCAATTTTAATTATGTCAGAATTAAAATATAAAAATACCCAACGGCTGATCATAAAAAATATAAAAACAAGCCCTATTCTATACAAGAACACTTTTATTTCTTCAAACCAATTAGTCATACAAAGGGAAAGTAATATCCAAATATACAAAGGTTAAGAAAACGTTAATCGCTTAATGTTTAGATTTTTTTATAATATTATGAAAATGTTCTAGATTCAAATTTTTTTATTGATCTAAGTATTTAATTTTATATTTGAAGACCCAATATATTATTCTATTATGAACAAACTAAATCTACTTTTAGTAGTATTAATGTTTTCTTGCAATACAAGAGAAAATAATCAACAAATAATTTCATCCACAGACGATTTGGACATTACTGATGAAAACCAAGTAATGCTTATTTGGTCTGATGAATTTGAAGTTGACGGCCCACCGTCTTCTGAAAAATGGTTTTTAGAAACTGTACCTCCCAACAATGGAAGTTGGTGGAATGAAGAGGATCAGTATTACACTAATAGAAGAGAAAACTCAATTGTTGAAGATGGTGTTTTAAAAATTATCGCTCTTAGAGAAGATTATGAAAATAAAAAATATACTTCTGCCAGAATGACTACACAAAATTTATTTGAATTTACATATGGAGAAGTCCATGTTAGAGCTAAACTCCCACAAGGACAAGGGACTTGGCCTGCAATCTGGATGTTAGGAAATACGATTGATACTTTAGGGTGGCCTGAGTGTGGTGAAATTGATATTATGGAGCATGGAAACAAGGACCCTGGGTTGGTTTCTTCAGCAGTTCATTTACCTAATGAAAATGGAGATCATTATTATACTTCAGGAGAGCAAAAAATTGAAAACGAATCAAGCGAATTTCACGTATATAAATTAAAATGGTCCTCTTCTCAAATAGTTTTTTTTGTAGATGATGTTAAACATCATGCATTCTATCCTAATAGTGATATGCCATTTTGGAAACCTTTCTTTTTAATTCTCAACGTTGCAATGGGAGGTCATTTTACAGACAATAATATAGATCCTGATTTTATTTCAGCCACAATGGAAATAGATTATATAAGAGTATACCAATAAATAAATTAAGTTATAATAAAAAAAGCCTTCCATTTTAAAGGAAAGCTTCTCATCAGTTGCTCTACCTATTAAAGGTGTTAGCAACACACAACATTTTTATATTTTTAAAATCACATTTATTATAAATTTTGTGATACTGATATGCAAATATAAACTTTTAAAATTATAAAGCTATTAATAACTATTTGCCTTAATAAATACTATCTAAAAAATTAAAAATATTTACTGCCCTTCTTCGATGTTCAATAAACCATCCTAATTGAGCTTTATTCACAGTTTTAAGATACTGAAGGTTACTCAAAAAAGTTTTATTCGTTTTAATATCTAAATAATTCATCTCTACTTTTCCTTTTGGTTTAGTAAATTCAATATCATATACAGTCATTTTATCAAATACGTATGGATCAAAAATTATATTTATTTGATCAAAAATTCTTCGAACTAAATACTCTTCTCGCTCTCGAATATAATCTATGAAAATAAAATTATCATTATAATCTAAAAGAGTGTCAATCACTTTTTGATTTTTAATCAAAGTTAAACTTCCTGAATTTTTTAATTGATCAATTGATGCATTATTAGCAAAAAACCTTGGTGGTCTTGGAAGGTATCTTGCATAAAAGTAAAGATCATTTGAAAAATCATTAAATTTATTATTTTTAAAAATAAAATAAATTGAATCAATTTGAATTTCTCTTTGCTTTCTTCTTGAAATTAAAACATCTAGTTCTTTAATGTCATTATTCAAATCATTTTTAAATGAATTAACAAAATCAATTTCACGTTTTTTCTCAGATATATCCTCCCTAAAATTTTCTACAAAAAACCCAAGTGAAATGGCTAGAAATAACATTAAAAATTCTCTCAATAATTTCATAAAAAATTAATTTGAAGAATTCAAGCCTTCTTTAATATAACTCCAGCCTTTCGACTGTTTAATGGCTATTTCAAGAATTCCATCAGGAACAGTTTCAACACCTTCAACCAAGTCCTTCCTTTTTAAGCCTAACTTATTCATTGTAGCTTCACATAGGATAACCCTTGCATTATCCAAAGAGACAACCTCAGAAAGCTTTTCAGCTATTTCTTTATTCTCATAAGTTGCCATTTTACCTGACCCACTATACATAACCAATTCGAATTCTGAATCTGGATAGGCGTTTGCCATTAAAGACAAATGTTTAATTGCTGTTTTATGAGCCTTTGGACTTGAGCTAGTAATATCAAAGACAACTTTAATATTTTGATTTTGCGCTAAAGTATTAAGAAACACAAATAATGATAAAAATATATACTTCATGTCTTTTTAATTACCGGCAAATATATAACCACATCCGTTTTCTTGAGCTCTACCTAGTGCCCATACCCCAGAGGGAACAAGTTGAATTTCAGGAAGTATTCCTTCAATCATGTCCTCATATACATCTTTAGGGTCTAAGCTCATTTTATTTGCTACAACTCCACTATAAACCCCAATCGCTAAGTTGCATACACAAAACAGTGCTCCTCTTTCTTGCATACGTTTTATACCGTCTATTCCTAGAGGAGGAAAATCACCATCTTGAGGTTCATATACTGTGTTTCTTAATGAAGGTTTTCCTGTTGAATTATCATTAATTTCAAAAATTTCTCCAAGCTTATATTTATTCCAAATTTCTGATTTTAAAGCATATGGTATGGCATTGTGACGAAGAACTGACATTGCTGTTATATCACTGTCAGGCGAACCTGTTTCATTATTGGATTTGTAAAAAGCCCAGTTCCAAATAATGGGTAATCCTGCATGCGGAGTACTTCCATCATAAGCTATTCTATGGCTTCCTTTAATTTTTTTAAACCACTCATCAGCATCTTTAGTTTCAAGATGTTTTAATTCTGGTAATGTTTCCATGTTTTCAAATTCTTTAACCATCATGGGGAATGCAGAAGCACTTACGCCAAGGGCTAGGGTTGCAAAAAATGATCTTCTAGATTTATCTGTTTTCATATTATTTAATTTAGGGTTATTTACTTTTTTTAATGTTATACTCTGTTTTATAAAAATCAAAAATTGGTTGAAAAGGACCAAGCTGATGCTGTGCTTGAGAAAACAAATCAACATAAGGAGGGTATGGAGTTGACATCGGCTTCTTCTTTAAATCAGGAAAGTCTTCCTGAAGATTGTTTTTTATAGGTCTTAATTGTTGATTTATATATCCTGCTACATCATAAGACTCATGATCTTTTAGCATAGGAGAATCAAATGTCGCCCCTTGAGGCATATTATATTTTATAAAAGTAGCGGCAGTCAAAACTCTTGTCATCCCCGCTCCATTATTATAAGAATTTGGACCCCATAAAGGAGGATAAAGGTATGTGTATTCGTCTATTTTTTGCCCTTGACCATCTGTTCCGTGACATTCAACACATACTCTATTATACACATCTTCACCTTTAACTAAATCAACTTTTCTATTAGGATATTTTATAGATTTCAATCCTTTTCCACTTATTACTTCGCTTTGTTTTACATAGCGGCCCAACCAATTTATATATGATATAATAGCATTCATTTCATTACTATTATTTTTTAACCTACTTCCATTCATGCTTCTTTCAAAACAACCATTTATTCTATCTTCTAAACTTCCTATAATATCTTCTCTTCCTCTATATTGAGGGAATCGTTTATCAACACCAATTAAAGGCATGGCAAAAGGCTGTATACCACCATTTAAATGACAGTTAGTACATGATAAAGAATTTCCAACAAAAGGTTTTTCAAGAGATTTCTTTCCTAATAATTGAGAGGTTTCAGTAAAAAGCTTATATCCGTATTTTATATCTTTACCTGTTTTTGTGTCAGGTAAAGTTTTTGTATCATAACTCATCGAATATATACCTAAATCAATCTTTTCTTCGTTGGGAGAATCTCCTCCTAAATAGAGCATTATAATCAAAAAGATAATCATTAAAAAGTATAAAAAATAATTATATATTCTTTTTAATCCCTTAAAAAAAATCTCGTCGGATGTGTTATTATCCATGAAACTTGGATTATTCTATAGTTAAATATAGTTTAAATTAAGGAGTCTTTTTACAATGTTTTAATTATTGTTAAATAATTTGATGAAATGTTAATGTTAAACAAAACAATTAAAGTATTTTTTATTTAAATTCACTTAAAAAGTGACTAAGATTATTTTAATATATTTATATAAAAACACTTAAGTTATGACAAAAAAGTATTTTCTAATAACTTTCTTTTTTACAGTATTAATTGGTTGTAATCAAGAAGTCCCCTCATGTGATATATTAATTGAAAATGGAATGATATATAATGGGTCAGGTGAAAAACCATACAAAGGTTCAGTTGCAATAAATAATGAAAAAATATTATATGTAGGACCGAAAAAACAATTTATATCAAAAAAAACAATCAATGCAGAAGGAAAAGCTATTTCTCCAGGTTTTATAAATATGCTCAGCTGGGCTTATGGATCATTATTAAAAGATGGTAGATCCTTAAGCGATATTAAACAAGGAGTAACTTTAGAGGTTTTTGGAGAAGGCAACTCTCCGGGCCCAACTGGGATTAAGGATAGTTCTGATTATATTTCATTCGGAGATGCCATGTTGAAATTAGAATCTAAAGGTGTTTCAACCAATATTGCTTCCTTCTTAGGAGCTACAACTGTGAGAATTCAAGAAGTTGGATATGATAACAGAAAAGCATCATTAGAAGAAATCACTAATATGAAACAATTAGTCCAAAAAAGTATGGAAGAAGGTGCTATGGGAATTGGATCATCATTAATTTATGCCCCTGCAGACTATGCTAGTACAGGTGAATTGATTGCTTTAAGCAAAATTGCTGCTGAATATGGAGGAATGTATATTTCTCATATAAGAAATGAGGATAGTAAGGTTTTAGATGCAATAGATGAATTAATTACAATTTCAAAACAAGCGGATATTCCTGCTGAAATTTATCACTTAAAAGCTTCTCGAGAAGCTAATTGGAATCTTTTGGATAAGATGATTGAAAAGGTTGAAAAGGCTAGAGCTGAAGGTTTAAAAATTACAGCTGACATGTATACATATAACGCATCATCCACTGGTTTAACTGGTGTTATTCCTACTTGGGTTCAAGAAGGAGGGCATCGGGCATGGATCAATCGAATGCAAGAATCAGGTCCTCGAAAAAGAGTAATTGAAGATATTCGGAAGGAACTACTACAACAAGCCCCAGAAGGTATTCTAATGGTCGGTTTTAATAAAGAGGCTATGGCAGAAAAATATATGGGGATGACAATTGCTCAAGTAGCTAAAATCAGAAATCAAACTCCAGAAGAAACCATAGTTGATTTAGTAATAGAGGATGATAGTAGAATTCAATGTATTTATTTTAGCATGAGTGAAGATAATATTCGAAAAAAAATAAAACTACCTTGGGTTTCATTTTGTTCTGATGCTGGCTCTTTTTCGGACCCCTCTGAAAAATTCAGAACTCACCCAAGAGCTTTTGGAAGTTTTATTCGTGTTTTAGGAAAATATTCTCGTGATGAGGGACTAATAACTCTGGAGGAAGGAATTAGAAAACTAACGGGTTTCCCTGCTCAAAATTTAGGGTTAAAAGATAGAGGTTTTCTTAAAGAAAAGTTTTACGCTGATGTAATAGTTTTTGACCCAAAAGAAGTCAGAGATAATGCCACTTTTGATGATCCCATTCAATATGCAGAGGGAATTGAACATGTTTTAGTAAATGGGAAACAGGTACTTGAAAATGGTGAGCATACAGGTGTTTTTTCTGGTAAATTTGTTAAAGGTCCAGGGTATAAAGACAATTAAAAATTACGGTATGTACCATTAATGAATTTATTGGCTTCTTCCTCCAAGAATTTGGAAGAAATATTGTCCCAATGAAGAGTTTTTCCAGGAAAACGCCCAGCAATTACTCCTAATAAAATTGTTTCTGTTAATTTTGAAGCATAAGAAAAGGGTGCAGAACACCTAGCATTCCCAAGACATGAATCTACAAACTCATGATAATGTTTTTTACTTTCTAACTCATAGTTTCTAACAGGGATACCTAAACCAAATTTTTCAATATCTATTTGATGATATTCTCCATCCATAATCAACTGAGGAAGTTTTTGAAAATGAGGCAAATAAAGCCTGCCTTTTTCTCCCATAAACATAGCTCCTTGATCATGTAGATTATCATTATTTGGTAGGATTAAATCATCATGTACTGCAGGAGCTCCTACCCCATCATACCAAACCCATTTTAATTCACTGGTTGTATACTCTGTAGAAGAAAATATGTATGTTACCTTATTTTTTTCAGGAAAACCAAATCCATTAGGAAGTCTACACTCATTTTTAATAGTTTTTGGAACATCAAGAGCTAATGCATTATATGGAGTGTCAAAAATATGCACACCCATATCACCTAGGGTTCCACAACCAAAATCAATTAATTTTCTCCAGTTTCCAGGGTGATAAACCCCTTCCTTGTATTTGTGATTCTTAGCTGTTCCTAGCCAAAGATTCCAGTCTAAATTAGAAGGGATAGGGTCAAAACTTTTTGGAGAAAGGCCATCGTATCCCCAATTTTTTGGTGACCATGCACGAACACAATTTACTTTTCCTATGATACCAGACTGAATTAATAATGTAGCTAGCTTATAATCATAAAAGGAATGAACTTGAATACCCATTTGGGTAATTAATTTATTCTTTTTAGCCAATTTGGCCATCTTTCGTGCCTCTGAAATATGGTGAGTTAGTGGCTTTTGACAATATACCGCTTTACCTAAATCCATAGCCATAAGTGATGCAGGGGCATGAGTGTGATCTGGTGTAGAAACGACAACTGCATCAATTTGATCACCTATTTCATTTAACAATAAACGATAGTCAGAAAAAGTTCTTGCTTTAGGATGAATTACTTTAGCAGCATTTAAAGCGTTTGAATCAACATCGCATAAAGCTACTATATCAACTGATTTATGAGAAGCAAATGCTTTTAAATCTTCTCCACCCATTCCTCCAACACCAATATGGGCTGTTCTTAATTTTTTATTTTTTGATAAAGCCCATCCAAACGAAGGAATAAAAGCGGTAGAAGCTAATGTAGCAGCAGATTTTAAAAAGGTTCTCTTATTCATAATTTTCTAATTTTTATTTCTCTAAAAGCCAAGGGGCTATCATGATCTTGAAGTCCAATAAAACCTTTTTTAAATTTGCCATAATCAGGATATTCATTCCATTTACCAATTTCTTTTCTTTTTTTCCAATCTTCAGACCATGGAACAAAAGAAAGAACTAATTGACCATTTAACCAATGCTCAACTTTTGATGGAGTGAAAATTATTTTAGAACTATTCCATTCCCCAGCATTTTTTATCAATTTTTCAGTTTCCTCTGCTTCATACATTCCGTAATCAGCAGCAGTTTTTTGCCAATTCTCAAGGGAGTTATTATTAATTTCACCCCACTTTAAGTCGTCTATTAGTTGATATTCTGGTGACACCTCATAAGGAGCAGTATAACCTTCTTTAATGTGGTATAGTATTCCACTATTTCCTCCTGCAGGTAATTTCCATTCTAAATACAATTCAAAGTTATCAAATTCCTCACTTACATAAATTATATCTCTTCCTCCTTTGTATTCGGCTTCTAGTCTTTTCTCCGTTTCAAATGTTAAAACTCCTTTTTTAACTATCCAGCCTGGAGGCATTATTTCAGAATTATACCCTCTCCATCCATTAGTTGTTTTACCATCAAACAGATATAGCCAATCACTATTATCATTACATGAAATGATAATAGATATCAAAACAAAAAAACTAAGACTCTTTTTCATATCAAATAATATGTCTTTTAAATGCTTCCATAGCCTCATACTCTGCCATTCCTAATCGATTATACTCTTGGGCTGTATTTTTATTTCTTTGTTCAGCCCTTAACCAAAAATCTCTGTTATCTTGTCCTTGAAACATAACCTTATCTTTTTGTGATTGATGATATAATATAGCATTTCTTTTTTGAACTACCTGGCTTGGACTCATTGGAACAGCCATTTCAATCTCTTCTATGTCCCATTCTTGCCACGCACCCCTGTATAACCACAACCAGCAAGATTTCATAAATGATAGATTTTTAATTTGCTTAACAGCATCAAATAATATACTTAAGCATACCCTATGAGTCCCATGAGGATCAGCCAAATCACCAGCAGCAAATATTTGGTGAGGTTTAATAGATTTAATTAAATCAACTGTTATATCAACATCCTTTTTTGTTGCTTGATTTTTTTTAATTTTTCCAGATTCATAAAAAGGAAGATCCATAAAATGTAAATTAAGATCTGAAAACCCTAAATAACGAGCTGCAGCAAGACATTCACTTCTTCTTATAGCTCCCTTAAGTTTTAATGTTGATTTAGAATTAATTTTATTTTGGATTTTATCCACTATTTTATCAGTAACAATAATTTCTTCTGAAAAGGAATATTTTGCAATTTCAATAAACTTAAGAGCTTCTTCATTTGAGACACCAATGTTCCCAGAGGTTTGATATGCTATATGAACATCATGACCTTGATCAAATAGACGTTTAATAGTACCCCCCATTGAAATAACATCATCGTCTGGGTGTGGACTAAAAACCAAAACACGCTTTTTAGCAGGATTAGCTCTTTCTGGGCGATCACTATCATCAGTATTCGGTTTTCCTCCTGGCCAACCTGTTATAGTTTTTTGAAGCTGATTAAACATCCATATGTTTAAATCATAAACAGATCCACTAGATATAACTAAACTTGACAAACCATTCTCATTATAATCTCTTTGAGTAAGTTTTAAAATTGATTTATTTGTTTGTTTACTTAACCAGGTTATAGCCTTTTTTCTAAGTTCATCAGTCCAATTAAAATCTTTAACTAACCAAGGTGTTTTATGTTTTATTAATTGGGCACTTGATTCATTGTCTAAAATAAAAGTAGTATTATTATGTTTTTGGAGGAAACTAGCTGGGTAGTTAGAATCTATATTTCCTTCTATAGATTTGGATATCACACTTGATTTCTTATGACCCCAAGCCAATAAAACAATTCGTTTTGCATTTAGTATGGTTCTAATACCCATAGTAATTGCCCTATTTGGCACTGACTCAACACCATTAAAATCTGAAGCAGCATCTTCTCTAGTTATAGGGTCAAGACTTACTATTCGAGTACATGAATTTTGATTTGAGCCAGGCTCATTAAAACCAATATGCGCAGTTCTTCCTATTCCTAGTAATTGATAATCAATTCCGCCAAGAGAATTAATCTTTTCTTCATACTTCTCACAAAAGTTTGAAATATTGTGCTCTAACAATTTACCTTGTGGTATATTAATATTATTTTCAACAATATCTATATGAGAAAATAAATGTTGATACATAAAGCTATGATAACTCTGTTCATTGTTCTTTTCAATTGGGAAATATTCATCCAAATTAAAAGTGATCACTTTTTTAAAACTTAACCCTTCTTCTTTATGTAACCTCACTAATTCCCTGTATACTCCAATTGGTGATGAACCCGTAGCTAATCCTAAAATAAAATGATCTTTAGTACATTTTTTTATTAAATCGGATATTTCATGAGCTATAATTTTAGATCCTTGTTCTACAGAATCAAAACAAACATTATGTATTTTTTCAAACCTAGTAGTCTCATCACTTCCAGGAATTTTAAACTGAATAGAATTATTATCTTTTATCATATATGACAATCTATAAACTTTTTTAGTATAAAATTTGAATACTCATAAATTAAATCATAAAATTCTGTATACATTTCAGAAATAAATATTTTTGGAAAGATAAATTAATTTACTTAAAATCAAGATATTTTAATTATACTGTTTTTATTGATTAGTAAAATTTGTTATATTTTATTTACAAACAAATTATATGCCTAAATTATTTTCATATGGAACACTACAATTAACAATTGTGCAAGAAAAAACTTTTGGAAGAATTCTTGATGGACAAAAAGAAGAATTAGTTGGCTATCGAATTGATAAACTAAAAATAACTGACCCAGTAGTTATTAAATCTAGCGGAAAACACATACACCCGATACTATTTTATACTGGAAATAAAAATGATGTGGTAAAAGGTGTGATTTTTGAATTAACAAATGCGGAACTTTTACTAGCCGATTTATATGAAGTGAATGATTACAAAAGAACTAAGGTTGTTTTTAAATCTGGGGTTTCGGGGTTTGCATATATTAAGAGGGTGTAGACTATTTACCTCTACCTGATTTCCTAACTGCAGTTGAACGTTTAGCTACATTCTTATTGTTAACGGCTTTTTTATTTGTCTGTTTTGGAGTGTTTTTTGCCAACCTATTTCCGAAAAATTTACTACTCATTATTACAATTTTTAATTAAAGATATGACATTTTAACTACGGTATATAAAAGCTACAAATTCTTCTAAAGAAAATAATTTATTTTGATCAAAAAAATTTAGATTTATGTAATATTTGTATCAAATCTGTTTAAGATAAATATGCGTAGTTTATTTTATAATTCTATTAGAAGAATCATTTGTTTTGTTTTTATATATAATACGCCATTAATTGCCCAAAATATAAAAATAACAAATCCTCCGAAGTTTAATGCTTCTTATCTTTCTAGTGACCCCAAACTGGATGGTAACATAATTACAGATCCAACATGGGCTGAAATAAAACCTATTACAAATTTGTCTCAAGCTAGACCTTTTTATGGATCTCCTGCCTCTGAAAAAACTGAAATTAGAATAGCTTTTACTAACAAAACACTTTATGTCGGAGTTATATGCTTTGATAAAGAACCTGAAAAGATAGTGGTTTCAGATTCAAGGAGAGACTCCAATCTAAATGACGATGATAGTTTTCTTTTTATTTTAGACACATACAACGATCAGCAAAATGGCTTTTTATTTGGTACAAATTCAATTGGAGTAGAGTACGATGCTCAAATTGATAATGAAGGAGAAGGTAATATGCAACAAGGTGGAGTAATTGGTGGAACCAACTTAAACTGGGATGCTTCATGGGAAGTGAAAACCGAAACCGGAAAATATGGTTGGAGCGCTGAGTTTGCAATCCCATTGAGGACTTTGCGTTTTGGAAGTGGTAAAAACAAAACATGGGGAGTTAATTTTCAAAGAAATATTAGTAAAACAAGTGAAATAGCTTATTGGGCTTCACTTCCTATAGCATTTGAAATTAAAAGACTATCCTTAGCTGGAAAAATGAATGGGATTAACTTAAAAAAACCTAAAAATCTAAAAATCTTCCCATACGCTTTAACACGAAGCATTAATGACAAGTCAAACAATTCAAAATCTAATAATCAAGAGTTTGGTATTGATCTAAAATACAGCCTTACGCCTGGTTTAACTCTTGACATGACATATAACACAGATTTTGCGCAAGTAGAAGTTGACGAACAACAGGTTAATCTGGATAGGTTTAATCTTTTTTTTCCTGAGAAAAGAGCTTTTTTCTTAGAAAATGCTGGACAATTTAGCGTAGGTAGTCCCGGTGAAGTAGATTTATTTTTTAGTAGACGTATCGGTTTAAGTGATAATGGCTCTGTTATACCAATAAAAGGTGGGTCAAGAATATCTGGTAAAATAGGACAAACTAATGTAGGTTTATTAAATATGTATACTGATGAGGTTAGGTCTGACGGAATTCATGAAAATAATTTTTCAGTAGCTAGAGTAAATCACGATTTTACTAAAAGTAGATCTTCAATTGGAGGGATCTACATAAATAAAGCTCAGTTGGGCTCTGAGGTAAATAATTATAACAGAGTAATAGCTCTTGACGGAAAATGGGGAATAGGTAAAAAAGCTCAAATCACTGGTTTTCTTTCAAAAAGTTCAACTCCAAATATAACTAGCAAAGACCATGCATTAAACTTAAAAGCAGAGTATGCTTGGGATGGTTGGAGAATTCATGGTGCATATACAGAAGTAGGTGAGGGGTTCAATCCTGAAGTAGGTTTTTTACTTAGAGAAGCATTTAAAAAACCTGAGTTTTTAATTTTTAAGCAATGGAGGCCAAAAAATACTAAAAAATTTCTTGAAGTTCGCCCTCATATTTCTGGTCACAGATACCTAAATTTTAATAATGATTTAATTTCTAGCTTTCTGCATATTGATAATCATTGGGTTTGGAAAAGTGGTTTTGAAATACACACTGCAATTAATTTCACAACCGAAGGAGTCCTTGAAGATTTTTTAATATCAGGAGTTACTGTAACAGAAGGTAAATACAATCATAAAGAATTTGCTCTTATGGTTTTTACAAATAAAAACAATCAAATATATTATATGTCTAGGACTGTTGTTGGAGGCTACTATGGAGGTGATAGGTTTTCTTCTAATAACACCATTAATATGCGTTTTGGAGATAGATTCAATTCTGCTTTAACAGTTAACTACAACAAACTTAATCTTGAAAACGGATCCATTAATGCTCTGATAACTGGAGGGAAATTTACATACTCTTTTACCCCAAGAATATACCTTCAAAGTCTTTTTCAACATAATAACATCAACAATATAACATCAATTAATGCAAGATTTGGATGGTTAAAAAATGCTAATACTGGCCTTTTTGTAGTTTTAAATCTAATTAAAGATGAAGATTTTATTGATAGAATCAATAATCAAATTGTAACTATTAAATATAATTATCAATTTGATATTTTAAATAATAAATAAAAAAGATTTTTTTTGTAATTTGATTGAGCATAAGTGAAATTTCCTCATGGAATCAGAATATCTAAGCAAATTAATTCCTGTTATTTTTCTTTTGGTCCTAGGAGGATTAGAAGCTTTAGGAGGTTTATATATTGACAGCAAACGTAGTAAAAATGATTTTACAATAGAATTGCTTTCCCTCACTATTTTACCAACTCTTATTCAACCAGGAATATTTATTTTTTGTTTTTGGTTATCAGATTTAACTGTTCCTTTTTTAGAAAATTACTTTATTAATTTTTCTATATTTTGGCAAATAATAGCTTTTTTAATTTTCGATGATCTAACGCAATATTGGTGGCATAGGTTTTCACATCAAAATAAAACTATGTGGAAACTTCACAGGCCACACCATGTAGTTGAAGAAATGGGGGTGTTAGTCACATACAGAAATGCGATTTTGTATTATGCTCTTATGCCCGGCATCTATCTCTCTGCAATCTTAGTTTACTTAGGAATGGGGTATGTATATTTATTTTATTTACCAGTAAAGCTTATTGTTATTTTATTAGCGCACAGCGAGACTAAGTGGGATAAATTTTTATACCAAAATAAATGGATGCATCCTATAGCATGGGTTATTGAAAGAACTATTTCAACACCTGCTACTCATTTTGCTCATCATGGATTAACAAAAGAAGATGGAATAAGTAATCCTAACGGAAACTATGGAAATCTACTTTTTTTGTGGGATATATTGTTTGGAACTGCAAAAATAACTAGAAAATATCCTGAAAAATTTGGAGCATGGAATTTAATGAAAGAACCGTGGTATGTTCAATTAATGTTTCCGTTTATTAAATCAAAAAATTCAAGAAGTGAATTACATTCACTAACTACAAAAAATGATTATAATCCTTCAGTAGACTCTAAAATTTTTAAAAATCAGAAGTAAATCTATTAATTCTTTTAACTTGTGCTTTTTTTAAAATCAATTTAAATGTCTGTTAAAAAAATCAACTATTCCTTTGAAGATGTTCAAAATGCAATTTTAAAAATTGTCGGGCAAATGAGAAAAACAAATTGGATGCCTGAAATTATTTTAAGTATAAATAGAGGGGGATGTTTGCCTGGAGTATATTTATCTCATTATATTGAAAAACCTCATAAAGTTATTGATGTGCAGTTAAGGGACAGTTCTGTTAGTCCAAATTTATCTGTTTTAAAAAATTCTATAATTAACAATAATCGAATTTTAATAATTGATGACATAAATGATTCGGGTTCTACTTTCGATTTAATCAAAAAAAATATAATTAAATCTGATTCGGAAGTACATTTTGCAGTACTAATCAATAACTCGAAAAGTAAAGTGAAAGTAGATTATCATGGACAAATTATTGATAAATCTAAAAGTCCTGTGTGGTATGTTTTTCCATGGGAAAATTGGTGGACATAAACATGTTAATTAATGAATAAAAAAAATACTTTCAATCTACTATTTGCCCTAATATTATTACACATTAGTATTACTACTTTGTCAAATGCTTTAGTTTCAATTCCTCTTACATTGTATAACTTTAAAATTACTTGGGCTGCTTTTAGTTTTCCAATAATAGTAGTTGCTACTGATTTAACTGTAAGACTTTTAGGAAAATCTATTGCTCGTAAAACAATTACATATACCTATCCTTTAGCTATTATTTCTTCTATTCTAATAGTTTATGCAGAAGGCAACCCACAATCAGTTGCATTTCGAATTGGTTTTGCTAGCTCCACAGCTTATGCACTAGGTATGTTAATAGATATTTATATTTTTCAAATTATAAGAGAAAAATACTCTACTTGGTGGTTAGCTCCAGCTTTATCAACAATAGTATCTAACGTTATTGATTCCTATACTTTCTTTTTTGCTGCTTTTTCTGGATCAGATGATCCATATATGGCTTTGAATTGGTTTGAAATTGCAGGAACTCAAACAATTTTAAAAATCATTATTGGTTTAATTTTCTTTCTTCCAGCATATGGATTACTACTTAATTTTCTTTTAAAAAAAATTACTAAGAAATAATTTCAAGCGGTTTTGTGATTTTCCAATTTCCTCGAGTAAAATCAGGGAAATTCTGAGGTGATCCATTCTCAGCAATTGATTTAGCGGTAAGAGGTGTAACAGAGCTCCAGAAACATCCTTCATAAACATTTTGGTCTAATGGAATTCCTTTTTGTAAGCATTCTGCTATTCTAGACAGCATAATACCATCTGATCCACCATGATCACTACCTTTGGCCTTTTTATTTAATCTTTTCCAAAAGGGATGATCATACTTTTCAATAGTTTCTTTTAAATCACTTCCCGAGACCCATGTGTGAGAAGAATCAGAAACCCCTTTTAGACCTCCATCAATTGCTATTTTTATAGGATTATTACTTTTATACACAATGTTTTCAATATCATGCCCAGTTAATATCCCTTTTGTTCCTTGAATTAAATTAATTCTAGAATATGGCCTTGGACTTGTCTCATCCCACTGAACTAGAATAGTTCTTCCAAGTTGAGTTTTTATTATTGAAGTGTTTAAATCTCCGTTTTCAAAATTTAGTTTATTCCATTTATGATCTTTAGGGTAATTCTTCCTGGCATATAATTCTCTTCCCATTGAAGGAGAAGAATATGATACAATACTTTTAAACGTATCTTCCGTTCTAGCTAAATTCATGTACTGAGCCACTGGACCTAGACCATGTGTAGGGTATAGATTTCCTCTACTTTTGGCATAATGATGGGTTCTCCATGATCCGGTTCCACGATCTTCTTCTTCCATTTGAGATCTCAAATCATGAATGTAAGCAGCTTCTCCATGTTGAATATCCCCAATTAAATTTTGTCGTATCATATTTAGAAACATCATTTCTGCTCTAAAATAATTTACGTTTTCAAGCATCATGCAATGCTTTTCATTTTTTTCAGAAGCGTCAATTATCTTCCACATATCTTCTATAGTGTTAGCAATTGGTACTTCAACAAAAACATGAGCTCCTTTCTCCATAGATTCAATAGACATAGGAGCATGATTATTCCAATTAGTTGATATAAAAACAATGTCAGGCTTTATTTCTTCTAACATCAATTTCCATTTATTTTCATCTCCCCAATACTTTGCAATTTTTTTTACTTTATTTACTCCACTATACTTTTCTAATTTTGAAATAGCTTTATTGACATTATCCTCATAAAGATCACTAACAGCGACAACTTCTACTCCTTTAAGACCTCCAAAATATTTTAAATGACCACTCCCTCTATATCCCACACCAATAAAAGCGGCTCTAATAACATCTATTTTAGGAGCTGAAAAGTCTCCCATATACTTTCCTTGAGATGGAGGAAGGTTGTTATCACAGGAACTATTTACCATGCTGCTAACGCCTAACGAAGCAGCGGAAAGGCCAGATGTTTTTATAAATTTTCGACGACTATAATTCTTCATGTTAAGATTTATCAGCTTATTTAGTTTTACAAATTTATACCCTTTATCAAATTATTAAATACTTGAAAAAAGTTTTCTAATCAAGATAATTAATATACAAAACTAAGCATTATCAAAGCGATCTAAATTCATAACCTTAGTCCATGCAGAAACAAAATCATTTAGAAATAATTGATTGGAATCTTTACTTGCATATACTTCAGCAAGTGATCTTAATTCAGAATTTGAGCCAAAAATTAAATCTACTCTAGTCCCTGTCCATTTAAGTTGATTTGTTTTACGATTTCGCCCTTCAAATATATTTTGTTTATCAGAGACAGCTTCCCAAGTTGTATTCATGTCCAATAAATTTATAAAAAAATCATTGCTAAGTGTTTCTTTATTTTCAGTAAAAACTCCATGATCAGATTTATCTGAATTAATATCCAGCACTCTCAAACCACCAATAAGAACAGTCATTTCAGGAGCTGTAAGAGTCAAAAGCTGAGCTTTATCTACAAGCATTTCCTCTTCAGAAATTGAAAATTTAGATTTCACATAATTTCTAAATCCATCTGCGTTTGGCTCTAAAACTAAAAATGACTCAATATCTGTCATCTCCTGAATAGCATCCGCTCTTCCAGGTCTAAAAGGAACACTTATATCTTTTCCAGAATTTTTTATTGCTTTTTCAATTGCAGTAGATCCTGCTAAAACAATTAAATCAGCTAATGATAAATTTTTATTTTCTTTTTGGAAAGAGTTAAATTTATTTTGTATTTGTTTAAGTGTTTTTAGTACTAGTGATAGCTCATCAGGTTTATTAACTTTCCATTTATTTTGAGGTTCTAAAGCTATTCTAGCTCCATTTGCCCCTCCCCGCTTATCTGAATCCCTATAGGTGGAAGCTGATGCCCAAGCAGTAGAAACAAGCTGGGAAATAGATAAACCTGAAGAAAGTATTTCGTTCTTTAGATATAGTAAATCATCATTATTTATAAGTTCATAGGTAGTCTTTGGAATTGGATCTTGCCAAATAAGCTCTTCATCAGGAACATATGGGCCTAAATATCTTTCACGAGGCCCCATATCACGATGAGTTAATTTAAACCATGCTCTAGCAAAAGCATCAGCAAACTTTTTAGGATTTTCATAAAAGAATTTAGAAATTGGCTCATAAATTGGATCTTCTCTTAAAGCAATGTCTGTAGTTAGCATTATTGGTACATGAAATTTATCGGGGATGTGAGCATCAGGAACACTGTTATCACCCTGACCATTTTTTGGAATCCATTGATGTGCTCCAGCAGGACTCTTAGTTAATTCCCAATCGTACCCAAAAAGGTTTTCAAAATAATTATTACTCCATTTTGTTGGGGTATTTGTCCAAGCTCCTTCAAGGCCACTAGTTATGGTATCAGATCCTTTTCCTGACTTATATGTGTTTTTCCATCCAAGACTCTGTTCTTCTATACCAGATGCTTCAGGTTCAGCTCCTACATATTTACCTGGGTTAGCTGCGCCATGTGCTTTACCAAAAGTATGACCTCCAGCAATTAGCGCTACAGTTTCTTTATCATTCATAGCCATTCTCCCAAAAGTTTCACGAATATCTTTTGCTGCAGCTAAGGGGTCAGGATTCCCATTAGGTCCTTCTGGATTAACATAAATCAAACCCATTTGAACAGCTCCTAAAGGATTTTCTAATTCACGATTACCGGTATATCTGTTGTCTCCTAACCATTCCTTTTCTGATCCCCAATAAATATCTTCTTCAGCTTCCCAAACATCTTCACGCCCACCAGCAAAACCAAATGTTTCAGATCCCATAGATTCGAGGGCACAATCACCAGCCAAAATCATAAGATCTGCCCATGATATTTTTTTACCATATTTTTGTTTTATAGGCCAAAGTAATAGTCTAGCTTTATCAAGATTAGCATTATCTGGCCAACTATTTAACGGAGCGAAACGTTGAGTTCCAGAACCAGCTCCACCTCTTCCATCAGCAATTCTATATGTGCCAGCACTGTGCCATGCCATCCTAATAAAAAATGGTCCGTAATGACCATAATCAGAAGGCCACCAGTCTTGAGATGTCGTCATCAAATCAAAAATATCTTTTTTTACCGTTTCAAGATTTAGAGATTTAAACTCTTTAGCATAATTAAAATCTCGACCCATTGGATTAGATAAATTAGAATGTTGGCGAAGAATATTTAATTTTAATTGGTTTGGCCACCAATCTCGATTTATTGGTTCGTGTCCAGCACTACCTTTAATTGTTCCTCCCATGAAAGGGCATTTACCTTGATTGTTCTCACTAGAAAATGAAGATTTCCTAGAATTAAAATTTTTATCCATCTATTTAATTTATTTGTTTATTAAGGAATTGACTATACTAAAAGTATTTAAAATAGATTTACTTTCAATGAAAGGATCATAATTTCTTCTTATAATCATATTTGATTTTTAAATATATTTACAAAACCTACTCAAATACAAACTATGAAAAACAATATTTATTTAATTATTGCAATAATATTTGTAAACTCTGTTTACTCTCAGTCAAAGAAAAAGCTTCCTTTAGATCCGAATAGATATATCAAAATTCAAACAGATGAAGGAACTTGGATGTCTATTGATGTGCATCCTGAAGGAAATAAAATAATTTTTGACCTTCTGGGAGATCTATATGAACTTCCAATTAATGGAGGAAAAGCTTCAAGGATTACTGAAGGATTAGCTTTTGATTCACATCCTAGATATTCTCCAGATGGAAATTCTATTCTTTTTCTTTCTGACCGAAGTGGTGGAAATAATGCATGGATAATCGATAGAGAGAAAAAAGACACTATTAGAGTTACTAAAGGAAATACAAAACAGATGCAATCAGCTGATTGGTCTCCAGATGGAAACTATATTACTTTAAGTAAAGGGACTCGTAATTTCAAACTGCACCTTTACCATCGTAAAGGAGGAGGTGGTGTTCAGCTAATTGACAAACCAGATAATTTAAAAATTTCTGAGCCTAGATTTAGTGCAGATGGAAAAAAAATTTGGTTTTCTCAACGAACAGGCGCATGGCAATATAATGCTCGTTTTCCTCAATATCAGTTAGCAACTTATGATCGTGAAGATGGAAAAAAAGAAGTTATGACGTCACGTTATGGTTCAGCATTTTCTCCAACTCTTTCTCCTGATGGAAGATGGCTGGTTTATGGAAGTCGATTTAATGATCAAACTGGTTTAGTTAAACGTGATTTGAAAACCCAAGAAGAAAGTTGGCTTGCCTACCCTGTTCAAAGAGATGAACAAGAATCAATTGCTCCCTTAGGGGTTTTGCCAGCAATGGCCTTTACTCCTGATAGTAAAGAATTAGTAGCTTCCTATGGAGGCAAAATCTATAGAATTCCAATCTTAGGTGGAGATGCAGTAAATATTCCTTTTAAAATTGATGAAGAATTAGCACTTGGACCTCAATTAAAGTTTAATTATCCTATTGAAGACAGTAAAACCTTTAACATTAACCAAATTCGTGATCAAAAAGTTTCACCAGACGGAAGCTCAATTGTTTTCATTGCATTAGATAAATTATACTGGATGAGCTTTAAAGAAAGGCAACCCATTAGATTGACTTCATTTGATTATACTGAAGCAATGCCTGTTTGGAGTCCAAGTGGAAAAGAAGTTGCTTTTGTTACTTGGAATGATGTTGAAGGAGGTAATGTTTATAAAGTTAAAATAGACGGAAAAGCTCAGCCTATAAAGCTGTCAACTCATGCTAATGTTTATACAGAGCCTACATGGAGTATGGATGATAGAATTGTGCTTTTTATGGGAGTTGCAGGTCAATTTAGAGAATCTGATGGTCCTTCAGCTTTCCAACAAAAAACAAGTCTAGTTTGGTTTGATGCTAAAAAACAAGGAGATAGTAATTTTATAATGAAGGCTAATGGAAAATTTTCCAACCCTCATTTTGCTCAAAATGATAATCGTATTTACTTAAATTCTTACGATGATGGCTTAATTTCTATTCGCTGGGATGGTCTTGACCAAAAAAAACATATTCAAATTGACGGAATAACAGTTTATGGTTCTGGGTATAATGAAAACCATCTTCTTGCTGATATCCCTTCTGCTCCTAAAAAAACTCCTTCAAAAGCTAGTATAATTACCCGAGCTCCAAAAGGAGATTATGCTTTAGCCCAAATAAATAATGATATCTATATTGTCACCATTCCATTAGTAGGGTCAAAAGGAGTAAAAGTTAATGTTGGGGATCCGAAAAACTCTAATTTTCCTTCTATGAAATTAACCAAATTTGGAGGGCAATTCCCTAGTTGGGATTCAAACGGAGACATTGTATACTGGTCTTTAGGAAAAACCCTTTTTCGATATGATATAATAGAATCTATAAGGCTTCATGAAGAAGAAGAAGAAGAAGAAGAAGAAGAAGAAGAAGAAGAAGAAGAAGAAGAAGAAGAAGAAGAAGAAGAAGAAGAAGAAGAAGATGATGAAGATGAAGATGAAGAAGATGAAGAAGATGAAGAAGATGAAGAAATCTATCAAGCAAAGGAATTAGACATAATTGTGAAAGCTAAAAGAGATATTCCTGAAGGTTTAATTCTTCTTAAAAATGCAAGAATAATTAGCATGAAGAATGATCAAGTTATTGAGGTTGGGGATATTCTAATTAAAAATAATCGAATTGTTGATGTCAAAGAAGGTAATATAGATATAAATAATGATTATTTAGAAGAAAAAAAATTAACTGATGTTAATCTAGATCAAGTTTTTATTAAAGATTTAAAAGGAAAGACAATTCTTCCTGGTTTTATTGACACACATGCACACATGTGGCCCTCTTGGGGATTACATAAAAATCATGTGTGGGTTTATGCCGCTAACTTAGCTTATGGAGTTACAACTACTCGTGATCCTCAAACAGCAACTACTGATGTTTTAACTTATGCTGATATGGTTGAGGCTGGAGTAATTCCTGGGCCCAGAATATATTCTACAGGCCCGGGGGTAGGTTATTGGGGTTATAATATTAAAAGTTTAAAACAAGCAAGAAATGTCTTAAAGCAATATTCTAAATATTACAATACTAAAACCATTAAAATGTATTTAACTGGTAATCGCAAAAACAGACAATGGATTATTCAGGCAGCTAAAGAGCAAAAATTAATGCCTACAACTGAGGGAGGACTAGACTTCAAATTAAATGTTACACAAATTCTTGATGGATATCCTGGACACGAACACTCCTTCCCAATATATCCTCTTTATAAAGATTTTACAACTTTTGTTGCCAATTCAAAAACAGCATATACCCCAACATTACTTGTGTCCTATGGAGGCCCCTGGGCTGAAAATTACTATTATGCTAATGAAGATGTTCAAGGTGATGAAAAATTGAATCGTTTTACACCAAAATCAGAATTAGATTCAAAATCAAGACGAAGAAATGCAGGTTGGTTTATGGATGAAGAACATGTTTTTGAAGATCATGCTGTTTTTGTAAAAGATCTTGTTGAAGCAGGAGGAATAGCTGGGGTTGGTTCTCATGGTCAACTTCAAGGACTGGGCTATCATTGGGAGTTATGGAGCATGTACTCTGGGGGGATCTCTAATCATGACATGTTGAAAGTTGCTACCATAATTGGTGCAGACGCATTGGGTTTATCTAATGATATAGGTAGTATCGAAATTGGCAAGATTGCTGATATGATCATACTAGATAAGAATCCTTTAGAGAACATTCGAAACACAAATAGCTTAATTTATGTTATTAAAAATGGATATGTTTATGATGCAGAAAACTTAGATAAAATTTATCCTGAGATGGAATCTGCAAAATATCCATGGACACAATCATCACCTAATAAAAATTTACCAGGTGTTGGAAAAAATTAAATTTAAATAAAATGAGAAAAACTCTTTTTTTAATTTCAACTTTTTATTGTCTTCATTTCATTAATGGACAAAGTCAAAATCAAATATTTAGCTACAAGGACGTTTATGACATCCAATATGTTTCTGATCCTCAAATAAGCCCATCTGAGGAACTTCTGTTAGATTTAACAGAAGTTAAATCCGTTCTTCTCCCTTGTCCTTTTCTGTAAAGATTATCAAGTATTAGATATTCATTAATAAGTTCCTTAAAACTCTTTATTCTCTGTTTATTGAAGTGAATTAGAAGTAATTCTTCTTCTCATCAATATATTTTACATCTGTTAGTTATCAAACACATTTGGAAACGAGATGTTCCCCTATCACTTCTGTTAAATCTAACAGAGGTTATTTTTAAAATAGTATTTATAAGGTATTTTAACTTGGGATTATAGTTACATCATAAAATTACTTTTTTTGTATATTACATTGTCAAATTATATTTCACAATAAGAATTTTAAAAGTTTAAAATGAAAATAATTTATATTGATTTAGACGGAGTTGTAGCTGATTTTGATAAAGGAAAAAGAGAGCACCCTTTAGGAAGTGTAACTCCTTACAGAGCTTAAATAAGTAAAGATTAATTATATTTTATCAAATTAGATGCAATTTATCAGCTTTAAGAACCTAATCAAATCAATTCCTTTATGTGTAATTAAATCCCCATGACACACGAAATTAAAAATCTTGTTGAACTTATCTGGAAAGCTCAGCAGCAAGGTGTAAAATCTGTCTTAGCTACTGTTGTTGCTTTAGAGGGCTCTTCTTATAGAAGACCGGGAGTTCGTATGTTGATTCAAGAGAATGGTGAAACATTTGGAGCAATAAGTGGAGGTTGTGTAGAAAAGGAAGTAGAACGTCAAGCACAATTCGTTTTAAAAATGGATATCCCCAAAATGATGACCTACGATGGTCGCTTTAGATTGGGATGTGAAGGTCTTATTTATATACTCATTGAACCAGTCAATATATCTAAGGAGATAAAATTTCAGTTTGATGCTGAATTTAGTCAACGTTCAGCTTTTAGAAGTGAATCTTTTTATTCTATGGAAGAAGGAACAAACCAATCCTTTGGCTCGCAATTCTATTTATCTGGGAAAAGATATACATTGAGAGAAGGCTTTACTGCTTCAGATGAATTAGAGTGTTTTAAACAAAACTTCAGTCCTCTGTTTCAGCTTTATCTATTTGGAGCAGAACACGATACAGTCCGTTTGTGCAAAGCAGCTGCTGATTTAGGTTGGCAAGTTACAGTTGTTGCTTCCGCAGATGAAGCGAAAACCAAAGCTTTTTTTGAAGGAGCGAATGAATTCATTACCCCTACTTTTGAAATGTTAGATGTAAGTCCAATTGATAATCAAACAGCTGTGATGTTAATGACTCACAGTTTCAATAAGGATGTACAATATTTGCTTGCTTTAGCTCATACAATGCCCGCTTATTTTGGCGTTTTGGGGCCGAGACATAGAAGAGAACGTGTATTGGAAAAAGCCTTGGATTTTAATCCTGAATTATCTGTAGATTTTTTAGAACGGCTTCATGGACCAGCTGGAATAAATATAGGAGCTGAAAGTGCAGAAGAAATTGCAGTGTCAATCTTGGCTGAAATTTTGAGTGTCATACGCAATCAAAAACCTGTCCAGTTAAAAGAAAAATCAGGCAAAATTCATGATTAATATTCCTCATGTTTTATTGGCAGCAGGAACTTCAAAGCGAATGGGACAACCCAAACAGCTTCTGCGGTGGGCAAATAAAAGTCTTATTCAATTTCAAGTAGAAACGATTTTACCATCAACCGAAAAACTGTATGTAATCTTGGGTGCCTATGCAGCACTTATTCAACCCCTTTTAAAAAACTACGAAGTAGAACTCATTCAATTTTATCAATGGGAAAAAGGGATGGGTAATTCTTTGGCCTATGGGATTCAACAAATTCTTAACTCAAACCCAACAATAGAGGGAATTCTTATTTCACTAATTGATCAGCCTCTAGTTACCTCCTCTCATTATTTAAATATGAGAGCTACCTTTGAAAAAGGTAACAATCAAATCATTGCTTCAGAGTCAGACTCTGGTTGGTCTGGGGTTCCTGTGTTATTTGACGCGTATTATTTTGATGAACTGCAAAAGTTAAGTGGGGAAGAGGGTGCTAAACTTATCTTGAAAAAAAATAAAGCTAATTCAATTTCAATCAACGCAGGAAACACATTGATTGACATGGACACTCCTGAAGTCTATCGAAAGCTATTTAAAGAATTTAGCCCCCAATCGTAATCATACTTCGGTTTTGTTGGTGTTGCTTGGGGTCTTCAAAACGTTCAGGACCCTCCATGCCTGATCGAATTGCAAACTTTTTAGAGATATTTTGGCGGATGATGGGTTCCAAATCTTCCTTATTTCTCAAGGCTGTAAGTAAATCATTTTCCTTTTGAGAAAACAAACAATTTTTTAATTGACCATTGGCGGTAAGTCGAATCCGGTTACATTGATCGCAAAAGGGATTAGTTACGGTGCTAATTATGGCAAACTTACCTTGATGTCCTTGAATAGCATAGTTTTTTGCGGTATCGTTTGGAGCGTCTTGAAGCCTAATAATTTGATCAGTAGAATAGGCACTTTGAACTTTTTCCATGATTTCTTGATAAGAGACTGTTTTTTCGCGCTTCCACTGGTTACCATAAAAAGGCATAAATTCAATAAAACGAAAAGCGACAGGTTGATCTTTGGTGAAAGCTATAAAGTCAAGGATTTCATCCTCGTTTACTCCACGCATTAGGACTGCATTAATTTTGACAATAAACCCTTCTTCAATTAGTTTTAAGATGTTTTGATAAACACGATCAAAATAATTTCTAAAGGTGATGTCATGAAACCGCTCAGCATTAAGGGTATCCAAACTGATGTTGACGGTTTTCACTCCAGCTTTTTTCAATTGCTCAAAATGACGGTCAATAGAAACGGCGTTAGTTGTTAGGGAGAGCTCTGTATTTAAAGTGGAAAGCAACTCAAGAATTCTTGGAAAATCCTTTCTTACCAAAGGCTCTCCCCCTGTAAGACGAATTTTAGTCACTCCAAATTTGACAAAGGTTTTAGCGATGCTAAAAATTTCATTGGCATTCATTAAATGGTCTGCTGGGCTGAGTTGAACACCATCTACAGGCATGCAATACGAACATCTTAAGTTGCACCTTTCGGTAAGTGAAATTCTTAGGTAGTTGTGATGCCTATCAAAGGAATCTGTTAAAGGAGAGTTTAGCTGATCCATAGTTAGTGTTGCGCCCCTTTTATGATGTCGAAAAGATGTAAAGCTTCAGGAAAAACGGCATGTAAAGATTCAACTGCTCCTTTGGTTGATCCGGGTAATGCCATGACTAAACTAGTTCCAACCATACCGACAACACTTCTTGACAATGCGGCATATGACGTTCGGTCTTGACCGTATTTTCGAATAGCTTCTTCCATACCTGGAATCCGTCTATCTAATAAAGGGGTAATTGCCTCTGGAGTTTGATCTCTCGGTGAAAGTCCCGTTCCTCCTACAAAAAGAATGAGTGATGTTTTCGCTTCAATTTGTTTTTTGAGTTGAGCTTGAATTTCATCTATTTCGTCTGAGATAACAGAATTATTTACAACCTTAACATTCCAATTCTCTAAACTTTTTATGACCTCTTTTCCAGCTCGATCTTCTTTTTCTCCTTTTGAAACTGTGTCTGAACAGACAGTCACGGAGCCACTGATGGATGCTCTTACTTTGTGTCGGTCGCTTTTACCACCTTTTTTTGAAACCAGCCTTATCGCACCAATCTCAACACCTTTGTCGAGAGGTTTTAGCATGTCATACATATTTAATGCAACAATACTCGCTCCGTGCATGGCTTCAACCTCAACACCTGTTTTGTAAATGGTCTTTAGGGTACAGGAAATTTTGATTTCTAATCCGTTAATTTCAAATTCAAAACCTGCGAATTCAATGGGTAAAGGATGGCAGTCAGGCAACAATTCAGATGTTTTTTTAACCCCTAATAATCCTGCTGCACGACTCATTTCAAAAACATCCCCTTTGGGTACAGTTTTGTTTTGAACGGATTGAATCGTAGCTTCTTTACTCACGATGAGTAAGGCTTCAGCTGTTGCGACGCGAAGGGTATTTTTTTTATCTGTAATATCAACCATAACTATCGATTAACTTTCCATTGATGCGATTGATCTTCAAAAAGCTCTTTCCCAAAAATGGGAAGTTTGTCTTTAATTTCATTGACAATTTCACTCAAACTTTCAAATACAGGAGGTCGATGTGCACTTGAAACAAATACAAAAAAGCAAATTTCACCCGCTTTTACCTTGCCAAGACTGTGATATATGTGCATACAGCTAAGGTCGTGTTTTGAAAAGACAGCCTCGCGAATATCATGGCACAGCTGATTGGCAATTTCTGTCTGAGCGGAATAGTCAATTGCACTGACCGTTTTTCCCTTAATTTCATCAGCTCTTACTTGACCTAAAAAAATGTTGTGAGTACCAATCTTAGTTTTGGATTGATGATGTCCAATAGATTCTGCAATTTTGGTTGGAGAAATTGCTCCTTCAATAAATATATTTTTGATTTTACGTTCCATTTATTTCACATTTTTTTGTACCCATTCATGAAGTTGCGCTGCCCCTTCTTTGAGGCTAAAACAATTTTCAATTCCTTTATTTTTCATTTTTTTCACAAAGGCTTTACTCCTAGTCCCTGTTTGACAAAAAGCAATTATTTTTTGCTTACTACCTACTATCGAATCAAAAGAAACAGAATGACTCAAGGGGTTTAAATGACTTACACGTGGCAATTCATCTTGTTCCCGAACATCAATCCACTTTATTTTTTCATCTGATGAAAGCTGAGCTAAAGATACTTCAAAATCTATAAAGCAGTCTCGATTCTTAATTGGAATTACTTTCCCTTGTTTTTTAATTTGATCAATTTCTTTTTGATTTTTTTCAAAATCTAAAAGGGTGTTTTGATGACTTAATAGATTTACACAAAGCAATTTGCCACTGAGGATTTCGCCTAATCCTAAAATAACTTTGATTGCTTCAGTGGCTTGATAAACTCCGATGATGCCTGGCACCACTCCTAATACTCCAATCTCACTGCAGTTTGGAATTTCTCCAACTTGAGGTGGAGAAGGGAATAGGCAGCGGTAGCTAGGGCCGTTATGGTAATTGAAAACAGAAACTTGCCCCTCAAATTTATATAAAGATCCATAGATCATAACTTTATTGAGTAAAATGCACAGATCACTGATTAAATAGCGGGTGTAAAAGTTATCTGTTCCGTCTATTACAATATCAAAATCAGATATATATTGCTTAGCGTTTTCATGGGTTAAAGCAAAAGGGAATGTAAACAGTTTCACGTCAGCATTCAACGTGTGTAAATGTTTTTGAGCACTCAGGGCTTTATTTTTCCCCAGATCATTTTCATTGAAAAGAATTTGACGTTGAAGGTTTGAAATACTAACAATGTCAGGATCCATTATTCCTAGGGTACCGACACCTGCAGCAGTCAGATATTGAAGGGCTGGGCAGCCCAAACCACCTGCGCCAATAATAAGGACTTTAGCCTTTTTGATTTTTTCCTGACCGGCTGGACCTACTTCACTGAGTTGTATATGTCTTTGATAACGAGTTTCCATAATCATCCTCCAGAAAAAGGGGGTAATAAATCGATAAGATTTCCGCTTAATGGACTTGAATCTGAATCGATCTTGTTGTCTTGGGCTATTTTAAAATTCACATGATTGAGTTCTGGATAGCGTTTGACTAAAAAATTCCTCAAGTTTCCAAGAGTCTCAAATGCTTCAGTTAAAACCTCTTCTTTTTTCCCTGTTGCTTCTTGCAATTGTCCGAAATAACGTAGCTTCATTTCCATATCAAAACAAGATAAGCTTAATTCCAGCTGAGGTCAATACCAAGGCTAAAAAATATTCTAACCGCCTGTTGTTCCAATGTTGACTTCCATAGTAACTCCCCAAAAGTCCACCTACGAATGCCAAGCTGACTAAAACAACAGCATTGGCAGTAAGGTTAATACCACTGGCGAGTTGCCCCAAAAGCCCAGAGGCAGAATTCACCCAAATAAACAAGGCTGATACAGCGGCTGCTTCTTTCATAGTCCCCCAATGAAAGAGCAATATAATAGGGGTTAGGATAATCCCGCCGCCAATACCTATTAAGCCTGAAAAAAGTCCAATGAAAGCACCTATAATAAAGGCTATAGGAATGGGCGTTTTTTTGATTTTGAAGTCAGCTGATTCTTTTTTAAAGAGCATTCTGGTGATGGCAAAAAACAAGATTAATCCTAATAGTTTTTTATATAACCAGGGGTCCAAAGACCATAGTCCACCTATGTATGCAGCGGGGATTGAACTTAAAGAAAAATATAAAAAGAGTCTTTTATTAAAGTATCCAGCTTTATAATATTGATAAAAGGCAATTCCAGCGACAAACAAATTGAGTAATAGTGCCGTTTGTTTCATCATTTCACTTGGAAATGAAAAGATGGCCATTAAAGCCAAATATCCACTTGCTCCTCCATGTCCTACACTTGAGTATAAAGTTGCCACGAAAGGAATTAGCGCATAAAAAAGATAGAATTCAACCATGCTCATTTGTTTAGGTCAAAATTGTATTGGGTAAAAGTAAAGTTTCCACCAAGGCACCTTTTTTCAGCCTAACACCTTGCTCAGGAATGTAGACCAGTGCATTTGCTTTGGCAAAACTGACCAACATGGAGGAGTGCTGCCGATCCAAAATACTTACATTTTGATTTTGGACTGTTGCTTTTAAAAAGAGCGCCCGAGGTTCCTCAGAACTAAAATCATGTGCAAGAGGAATAGAGGCACGAATCAAGCCATCACTTTTACTCCCTTTTAATCTGGCAATTAGAGGAAGAACGTATACATAAAAACAACTCAGCGTAGAGGCAGGATTTCCAGGGAGTGCAAAAACAAAGCCTTGATCTTTCTTTCCAAAAAATAAGGGTTTTCCTGGACGTTGTCTGACTTTGTAAAAAATTTCTTTGACTTCTAATTCTTTTAAGGCCTGTTTTACAAAATCATAATCACCTACGGAAATCCCCCCTGAAACTAATACCACATCAGCACTTAAAAAAGCTTTTTTAAGCGCACTGATCGTTGCTTTTAAACTATCTTCTGCAAAAGAAACAAGTTGGTTTTCTATACCTTGTTGGTGCAAAGCGGCTTGAAGTAAAATACTATTACTCTCATAAATTTTTCCTCTTGTGAGCGGTTCTGAAGAAGGCATTAGTTCATTGCCAGTTATAATTATAGTTACTTTGGGTGATCGTACCACTTCTACCTCGCTTATTCCTAAGCTTTTTAAAAAAGCCAAACCAGAGGCTTGAAGGACTTGTCCTTTTTCAAGTGGAAAGTCCCCTTTTTGAACTTGAGATCCTGCAAGGCGTATATTTTGTCCTTTATTGACAGGAGTTTCGATAGTAAGCTGATCCTCTTTTCGAATCGTTTTCTCCTGCATTATTACTGCATCTGCACTATCAGGAACCACAGCTCCTGTAAAAATACGTACGCATTCCCCGATCTTAAGAGAAGGGTTTGCGGCATCACCAGCTTTAACTTCATAAACGATTGAATAGCTGTTTGATTGATGCAAGCACAATGCATATCCATCCATAGAAGACAGCCTAAAACTTGGGAGGTCAATAGGGGCTTCAACAGCTTTTGCCAAATTTCTATTAAGGCATTGGTTTATTGGAATTATTTCTGTTTCCTTTAAAGGAAAGCTATTATCTAATACTAAAGCAAGTGCTTCTTCTACTGCTATCATGAATAAATAATTTAATCATTGATTTTATTTAAAAAAATCTCTGTCTAAATATTACATCAAATAAATGTTTTATCCAACTATTTATTTATCGGTGATAAAAGGTTGATTGTAATACCTTCTTCCTGAGGCACGATAAAGTGCATTAGCGAGAGCTCCAATTACTGGGGGGAAAGTAGGCTCACCCAAACCAGTAGGTGCAATATCATTTTGAACAAAATCTACTTGAATTTTTTTTGGCACCTCAGAATGTCTAATTAATCTATAGGTATCAAAATTTTGCTGCTCTGGCACACCATCTTTGAAACTCATAGAACTATAAAGCGCATGGCCAATCCCGTCAATAAGACCTCCCTCTGATAAATTTTTTGCTGCATCTGGATTAATAACAATACCACAATCAACAGTGCAATAAATTTTATCGACAATAGGATTTCCATTTTCAACCTTTATGTCTAAAACATTGGCTACATAGGAATTATGACAAAAATAAGCAGAGACGCCTCTATGAATTTCTTCTGACAAATTACCCCAATTAGACTTTTCTCTTACTAACTCAAGAACACCAGCATATCGAGACGCATCATAATCATTATTTTCACCTACAGGCTTCTCCTTTGCTTTTTTTAATAAATCTAGTCTGAATTGGATAGGATCTTTTTGTGCAACCTCAGCCACTTCGTCGAGAAAAGATTGTTCAGCTCCTGCAATAAAATTTGAGCGAGGGGCTCTGAAAGCACCAACAGAAATATTTGATTTTAATTCCCATGACTCTGCCAAATAATGATCTACTGCTCCTGCTGGAAATCTATTTGCAGCTAAAGGGCTTTCGGGAATTCCTCCAGCTTTTACATGAAAAGCAATTAGATTATTGTTTTTATCTAGAGCTGCTCTATAAGTTGCTCTGTAGGTGGGGCGGTAACTCCCCTGACTCATATCGTCTTCTCTTGTGTAGATTAGTTTTATTGGCGACTTCATGGTTTTGGAGATAACTGCTGCCTCGGTTAGGAAGTGGCCATATAATCTTCGTCCAAATCCACCGCCCATTCGAGTCATTTGGATGTCAATTTTTTCTAATGGCATTCCTAGTCGGATAGAAACACTTTTTTCCATTGCTTCTGGAGTTTGAATTGGTCCAACCAAAGTAGCTTTCTCATCTGTTACATCAGCAAAAAAGTTCATAGGCTCCATAGTATTATGGGCTAAATAGGGACAGGTGTAAGTCCTTTCAATTATTTTAACTGCTTTTTTGAACATGGCTTCTGGGCTTCCATCTTGGCGAACTACTTTAGCTTTTTTATTCTCCATGGAGGCCATTAATTTCATATGATCTGAACTATTTTCTAAGCCACTAGGAATTGTGGCTTTAAATTCACCAGCCCAACCCTGAACTTTTTCAGTTTTTTCAGGTGCCAGTTCCCATTTTACTTCAAGTTCTTTTTTAGCTTGCATTACTTGCCAGGTAGTTTCACCAACAACTACAGCAATTTCATTAAATGAATCGGTATCACACCATTGCTTAGTATAATCTTCCAATTGTGTTTTTATCGAAAATACATCTTTTATACCGGGCATATTTTTTATTTGACTTGTATCCATCGATTTAAATTGCATTCCGAAGGCAGGTGGATGAATAATCATTGCAATTAGCATTTTATCAGCTGAGTAATCCAATCCATAAAGAGGCTGTCCAGTAATTATTTTTACTCCATCTACATTCTTTCTAGAAGTTCCAATAATTTTAAAATCTGAGATTTCTTTAAGAGATACTTCTTTAGGAACTTTCATTTCAGAGGCTAGCGATGCCATTGGTCCAAATCCTGATTTATTTCCAGAAGCTTTATGAATTAGCTGTCCTTTACTAGTGATAATTTCATTTTCATTAACACCCCAATTTTGAGCCGCAGCAGCTACCAACATTGCCCTAGCAGTAGCACCTGCCATTCTTAGACTGTTCCAACCTTGACGGATGGATTGACTACCACCTGCTATTTGTCTATTGAAAATAGAAGTATTTAGAGGTGCTTGCTCCACGATTACATCATCCCAATTAGCGTCTAATTCTTCAGCCACAATCATTGGCATTGATGTTTTTACATTTTGACCGATTTCAGGATTTGGAGACATTATTGTTATTAAACCATTTTCACCAATTTTTAAAAACCCATTAATTTTAAACCATTCTTTGGGTAGCGCTTTTACTTGATTTGGTGTCATGTCACATGATGTCAACCAATTAAAACTAAGCATTATTCCACCTCCAGCTAGCGTGCTTCTTTTTATAAAAGAGCGTCTTCCGATTGATGTTTTTATTGTATTCATAAATACTTTTTTAAGATTTTGAGGCAGTTTTGATTGCTGCTTTTATTCGGGTATAGGTTCCACATCTGCAAATGTTTCCATTCATTGCAGAATCAATTTCCTCGTCAGAAGGATTTGAATTAGCTTCTAAAAGAGCAGAAGCACTCATAATTTGACCAGATTGACAATATCCACACTGAGGGACATCATGCTCTAACCAGGCTTTTTGGATAGGATGGTCTCCATTTTCAGACAACCCTTCTATGGTTGTCACTTTATTTTTCCCAACAGAAGATATTGGTAATAGACAAGAGCGTACTGCTGCACCATTCAAATGAACTGTACACGCCCCACACTGTGCAATACCACAGCCATACTTTGTCCCTACAAGATTTAAATGATCACGAAGCACCCATAGTATAGGTGTATTTGGATCTACATTAACCTCTATATTTTTCCCATTAACATTTAGTAGAAATTGTTCCATT
>JAQWSK010000015.1 GCA_029243245.1 Flavobacteriaceae bacterium
TGATTTTTTTTCTATCATTTTGGTTATAGGTTGATTCACTTTAGTACAACGATTGAATAAACAGTAATAGAACTATTAGCTTTTTCATATCCTAAATGTAAGAAAAATTAAGTTTCAAGAACAACCTCAAATAGATATGTCTGAATGATAGATTTAGAAAGTTAGGGCTTGTGAACTTCCTTTAAGACTAAATATTTTATAGTTAGAAGGAGAAACATCTATTTTTTTATAGTTATCAAGCGTTATATTCCTTGTTATATCTCTCCTTTGTATATTAGACCACATAGAGAACCCATCGTTTATAATAAAAGCTCCATTTGATTCTTCATATGTTTCCCTTGCGACTCTTATAAATTCTGGATTTTTTAATCCTAAATTCAAATTAATATGAGAGATATTAATATATAACGAAGAACCTTTTTTTAAATATTCAACGAATTTTCGTATAGTTTCTTTTTCAGCTATTCTAGAACTTATGTCTTTGTCGTTTAATAAATAGTTGTTTTCTTCAAAAAGTGAGTCAAAATTTAAAAACCCATAGTAAGCAGCATTAGCTATAAAGGAACGTCTGCTTACACCAAGTCTAAGTTCAATTGAATTTTTTTTATTAATTTTTCCTGTAAACCTATATCTATTTCGATTTCCTTCTGATGATTCAATGACAATGTTTCCAAAAAATATTATTCCTACCATATCATCTTTCCATCCCCTACAAGAAGGTGGGCTACAATCTTTTGGTAGACCAACGATTTTATTCCAATCTAATGCTCCCTTTCCTGATAATATATCATTCCATTCAGAATCAGTCCATCCAGCATTGAGAAATTCATTTTTAATGTTATCCCAAAAAGAATCTTCATAATTTTCAACAAAAAATCTCCATCCATTTTCATTGTTTAAAAGAAACTTAGGTTTATCATATGTTTCAATATACGGTTCATTTTCACCAATAACATAAGCTATTATATCTCCAGGTTTTTCTTTGGAGAAAATTGTTTCTTCTTCATATCTCTTTACTTCTTTAACCCAACTACCTAAAGATTCAGTTTTATTAATTTTTTTTAATTTGTTGTTGGAATCTGAATTTACAACTACAACTTTAATTTCATCTTTACCTTTATTCCATCCTTTTTTTAAAGCAATCATTCTTTTACTTTTAGTTGGATGAGTTTCATAAGTGTCATCATATTCGGGGAAAATTTCTGTGAAAGAAAGTGCTTGACTCAAACTTGCTCCTAATCTTGCCATTATAAAACCAGCCCATTCATCTGCTTCTAATTCTTGTTTCCTTCGAACTGCTAAAGTTTTTGGTTCAATAATTTTATACATAGTCAAATCTAAAGCGTGTCCCATAACGTGATGTGCTACCTCGTGAGCAAGTATAGCGAGACTTGACCAGTCATTAGTCCTTGAATTAACTAATCTCATAAACTCTTTATCATAGAGTATATATCTAATGCCTTTATAAGACGTTGCCTGTGCATTCATAATTTCACTACAAGGAATCAACACAAAGTTTTTTGGTAGTCCAATAACACCAAGAATCTTTTCAAGTGCATTATCTGCTTCAGAGTCGGAAGTAAAACTAGTAGATTGAGCAAGAAGACAAAGCTGAATTTCTTCTTTAGTCTGCCCAAAAGAAATAAGCGGAACAAATAGTAAAAGAAGTATTAGCTTTTTCATATCCTAAATGTAAGAAAAATTAAGTTTCAAGAACAACCTCAAATAGATATGTCAGAAGACTAGGCAGTATATAATCTAATTCAATACCTTAGGAAATTTTCTAATTGCTTGAGTCATTTCCAATAGACTTGTTCCAATATAACATAGAGTAGTTTTGACCTCTTTATGTCCCATAATTTTCATTAAATCTATAATATTATATGCTGGAATCTTTATAAACAAATTGGCAAATGTAGCTCGTCCACAATGAGGAGTAATTGTCTTTTTTACACCTGACATTCCAGCCCATTTTTGAAGTTTATTATTCTCATGGGCAGAATACTTAAGATTAGGAAATACATAAGGAGAACTTGTTCTTTCGGAATATAACTCGAGTAAATAATCTTTAGCATCATCAGTTATTGGAATCGTATTTCTTGTGTCTGTTTTAAACCTTGTATAATTAAAATACCATTGTTCTTTTCCATCAACGATTTCTTTTTTAAAATGCTCCCATTTAAGTGCTCTACATTCTTTATGAGGCAAAGCTGTAAGGCAAGAGAAAACAAAGAACTCTCGAGTAGGGGATATCTCTTTATTTATATATGGAGTTTCAGTGTTAATCATTGATTTAAGCTCCTCTAATGTAAGATATTCATGGCGCTTATGTTCACCCTTTATCGCCTTTATTTGTTGGCATACAAACTTCTTATGATATCCTTGATTATAAGCTTGAGCTGTTACAAATTTGAATGTTTTAAAGTATTTAGATTTGGTTGTATTTGCAATGTTATCTAATCCCTCTAAGAACGTTTTAAAGCCATTACAGAAGGCGAAATCAACTTGTTTAAAGGATATGTCATTCATGTTAAGATTCTCCATATATGCCTCAAGTTTTCTAATTGAACATATATAACCATCTTTAGTGGTCTTTGATTTATTTCCCTGTTGCTCGGCAATTTTATAAAAGAAGTCTAAAAAACTTTGATTTCTTTTTTCGAAGTAGTCTAAGGCATATTCAGATTTAGCTAAATCATTTCTTTTTTCCCAAAGTAATTGTTCAGCTTGTTTATATGACCTTCTATTTATTCTTTCCTCATCTCTATTTTTAGGTTCGGCAAAATATGGCAAGTTGGTAATGGTTTCATCTTTTGTTTTTCCATTTAGGCGATATCTAAAGAATAATTTAGAGTTCTTTTTATTTACTTGTAATGTTATTGTATTAATCATAATTTGGCATTTTTTATTAAATTATTAAAATGTAAAGCATTGTTTATCAATACTTTATAGTCAACTTCTCTCAAAATGTGTGGATATAGAGTGGATAAGTATTTATATCCACATATAGTCCACAAAGTTTGTGGTAAAGTTAGTGATGGATAATGAAGTATTAACAAATAAATATTAGCTAATTATCTACAAATCAGGCACTTAGTGTAGAATAATGATATATAATGAAACGTAATTATTTCCCTATGCAAAAGTTTTGAAATATATTTCCTAAAACCTCATCACTATCAATTTCCCCTGTTATTTCCCCAAGTGAATAAATCGCTGAATTTAGATCAACTGAGATAAGATCTCCTGAAATGTCATCCTTCATTGCCTTTTTAATTGATTGAATGTCTTTTAAGGCTTTATTTAGTGAATTATGATGTCTAACATTAGTAACTATTGTTTGACTACTATTTCCAATCTCATTTACAGTTTTAACTAATATTTTTTTTAGTTTATTAATCGACACTTTTTCATTAGTTGATATAGATATAGCTATAGCTAGCTGTGTAAACTCTTTTTTGATAAGGTTAATTGTATTTTCTTTTCCAGAGGAAATATCCATTTTGTTTTGAATTAAAATGATCCTTTTATCAATTGATATAATTGATTTTAACTGCTCTAAAATTCCATCTGTGTCTTTGTCAGTTACATCATAGATATATACTAATATTTTTGCCTTTTTCGCATTTTCTATAGCACGTTTTACTCCTATTAATTCAATTTTATCTTCAGTATCTCTCAATCCGGCGGTGTCAATAAATCTAAACTGAATTCCCTCAATTATTAAGGTGTCTTCAATACTATCTCTTGTTGTTCCTTCAATCTCAGAAACGATTGCTTTATCTTCATTTAATAGGGCATTTAAAAGTGATGATTTGCCAGCATTTGGTTTTCCTATAATCGCTACTGGAACACCATTTTTAATAACACTTCCATAAGCAAAGGAATCTGATAATTCTTTTAATTGTGTTTCGATTTTTTCTAATAGTTTTAAAAATTCGTTTCGGTTTGCAAATTCAACATCCTCTTCAGAAAAATCTAGTTCAAGAGCAATCATTGATGCAAAATGAATTAATTGTCCTCTTAAATCGCTTATATTTTTTGAATACCCACCTCTCATTTGATTTATGGCTAATTCATGAGAAGCCTTTGATTCAGAAGAAATTAAATCGGCAACAGCCTCAGCTTGAGTTAAGTCCATTTTTCGATTTAAAAAGGCTCTTAAAGTGAATTCTCCAGCTTTTGCAGGTTCAGCACCATTTTTTACAATTAAATGAAGGATTTCTTGCAATATATATTGAGAACCATGACAAGAAATTTCTACAATGTTCTCTCCAGTATATGAATTTGGACCCTTATAGATAGTTAACAATACTTTATCAATAATTCGTTCATCATCCTTTATCCAACCCAAAAAGGTTTTGTGAGAAGCCTGATTAATTATATTAATATCCCGGTGAGACTTAAAACATTTTGATGCAATTGAAATTGATTCTTTACCCGAAATTCTTATGATACCAATAGCTCCTGTTCCCGATGGAGTAGCTAGTGCTACTATTGTATTCTCTAATAACATAATGTAAAAGTAGAATATTTGTTAGACTTTCAGGAGAATTAAATTATTGCATGACTTTGGTGTATGTAGCTCTTTTTTTATGAAGGCGATGATCATAGTTTTTCCATAAAGTTTGAATTTGAGTATTTTCTTCTAACTCTGGATTAGTTTCAACTACTTTAACCTCATATTTATTAAATGTTTTTTGAAGTTCATTCATAATAATGGCTGTGACTCCTTTATTTTGAAAATCTGGTCGAACTCCAATGAGATAGAGTGATACTTTTTTTACAAATCTTCGTGCCCATAAAATTCTGAGGAATCCAAATGGAAATAGTTTTCCGTTTATTTGTTTTAATGCCTTTGAAAAAGAAGGCATAGTTATTAAAAAGGCAATTAGATTGTCATCTATATCAACTACACATTTTATAAAATCAGGGTGTATGTACTTAAAATATTTTTCCTTATAATATTTAATTTGATATGACTGTATTGGGACAAAAGTTTGGAGTTTATTATATGTTTTACCAAGTAAATCAAACATTTGATCAACATAGGGTATGATATCTTTATTTGATTTAAAGTTGAGTATTTTAAGTGAATATCTATCTAAAATTATTTTTGAGAATCTTCGTATTTTTTCAGGAGAGTCTTCAAATGAAGCAATTTTAATTTCATATTCAACCCATTGAGCTAATTTTTTGTATCCAAGTTCTATTAAATGTTCTGAATAATAGGGAAAGTTATAAAGTGTAATCATTGTGTTAAGTTCTTTGAACCCCTCAACTAGTATTCCAGCTTTATCCATGTTGGAAAAACCAACTGGTCCTTCAATATGGTTTAATTTATGCTCCCTACCAATTAAAACAACTTTTTCAAGAAGTTTTTTAGTCACATTAATATCATCTATAACATCAAACCACCCAAAGCGAATTTTAGTTTTTTTTAACTCTCTAACCTCAATCCAGTTTATAATTACTGCAATTCTACCAACTATTTTCTCATTTTTAAAAGCTAAAAAGTAATAAGCATTTGCATTTTGAAAAACAGGATTTATTTTTCTGTTTAAAGTTTCAAGTTCTTCTTTTATAATTGGGCCAACCCAGTATGGATGACTTTTATATAATTTAAAAGGAAAATGAACAAAATCTTTTAAGTCTTCTTTAGAAACAACCTCTTTAATTAAAATAGACGATTCCATGTAATAAATTTATTGTTTAGGTTTTTTTCGAGCATTCTTATTTCGTTTTTTATCTTGTTTTTTTAATTTTCTAGAACTCTTTTTTAATGCTTTTTCTTCTTTTTTTAATTTTTTCTTTTCTATTTTTTTTGGGTCTTTAAAGTCTTTATGAAAATCAAGCCTATAGGATGCACCTGCGTTTATTGAAAGAAAATTAGGAGTGTTTTTTGCATTAGCACCAATTGTCCCTTCAACTTGTAGATTATCTCCGATTAAATATGCAGCTCCGGCTCTTAAAATATTATCTGAGTATCTCTCAGAAAAAATTCCTTGGTTTTCAATATAAACGGACCAAAGAGGATTAAATGTGTGAGTTAATGTAATGATATATGTTTTTTCTATAAACTCAGACAAGTATCTTTTTAGAGAAAAATTTGTAACAAACACCCATGTTCCTAAAAAATGAGATTGAGTTGCAATAGTCCCCATAAGAGTCAGAGGGGTAGGGCTAGGTGCTACATAATATAACGTTTGATTAAATTCCGGCTTGTATAAAGTGCCAAATACATCTCCATATGGATATGGATTTTCTTCACTAAAAGGATCAAAATTCACACCTACGGTTAAAGAGATTGCAGGAATTAAATGTTTTAATTTAAACCCATTATTGGCTTTCCAGCTGTAAACATTTATTTCTTCTTCTTTTTTGAATGGATCATAAATTAAATACTTAATTCCTAGAAAATTTTGTAAAAATCCGCTTCTTTTTATTTCTGTGGGATTATTTGATAATTTATTTGTGAATTGATCAAACATATATGATCCATCATAAGTTAATTCTAATTGCTCTAATAAAAACCCCCAGCGAATAGATAAAAACGCAACGGTACCGTTAATTGTGCTTTGATTAAAACTACTATGTTCGTAATTTCTTAATTCAAAACCTGTTTCAAGCTGAATCACTCCTTTACCTACTGAAAATGCACCTATAGAATACCCTGGCCGATTTGAATTAATTTGTTCTGTATATTGACAAAACCCTATACTCGAAAAACAAATAGTAAAAATAATTAGCAGAGGCTTTTTTATTTGAAACATAATATGCAATATAATTCGATTTTTTTATAAAATATCAAATTATGGATTGGCTTAATTAACAATCGTATATATTATTTTTTCTAAATTTGGAGTATCATAAATCATTGTTTTTTGAGTTCTTTCTTAAAGATTTTACTTTTTATTTTTATAATATCATATGTTATAAGACGTTTAAGCCCATTACTTCTCAGATGGTTAATACGTGATATTTCAAAAAAAGCATCTTCTCAAAACACTAATAATTATAATAAAAAACAAACTCAAAATAAAACTAAAAAGTCTGATAACTTGGGGGAATATATAGATTATGAAGATATTGAATAGCAATCTATATATACATGGACTTGTAATTAGTTGTTTTGCCATATTCGCGCAACTATTTTATTATCCATCATTGTCAGGAATGAAATTACTTCAACCTGATATAGTTCAGTACTCTGGAATGTCACGTCAGATTAAAGAATATAGATCTCAAAATGAAGGAAAAGAAACATATTGG
This sequence comes from Flavobacteriaceae bacterium, assembly GCA_029243245.1. Lineage (GTDB taxonomy): Bacteria > Bacteroidota > Bacteroidia > Flavobacteriales > Flavobacteriaceae > Marivariicella. The sequence goes on from JAQWSK010000015.1 coordinate 7,273, forward strand.
ATTGACAATGCATTTGGTGGAATGCCTACGTATCAATTAGGAGCTAAATACCCCGCAGATTTTTTAGGACCAATACATAATTTATTCAAGTTATTGCCTCGTCCAACCTATTTACTATTCCTTTATTTATTGTCCAGTTATATTCTTTTTTTAGTTTTAAAGCTGGATTGGAAGATTGCGGCTTTTGGATCTTTTGCTTTTGGGTTATCAACCTACCTATTAATAATTCTTCAAGTTGGCCACAATACAAAAGCTATTGCTTTATCCTATATGCCTATTGCTATAGCTGGTTTATTATTATTAATAGAAAAGAGGTGGCTAATCGGATTTATTTTAAGTGTTTTAGGTCTTGGCTTGAACATTAGAGCTAATCATTATCAAATGTCTTATTATTTGTTATTTATATTAATTATTTTAGGCTTGACATATACTCTTCAAGCTTATCGAAATGAAAACTTAAAATCCATATTTAAAAGTCTTGGTTTGTTTTCTCTAAGTGGAATATTAGCCATAGGCTTAAATGCAACACCTCTTCTTTCAACTTCAGAATATTCTAAATTTAGCACTCGTAACGGTTCAGAGTTGAATCTTAACTTGGATGGAAGTCCAAAAAATGTTTCAAATGGTTTGGATTATGATTATATAAATGAATATAGTTATGGAATATTTGAATCATTAAGTTTAATTATACCTAGAATTCAAGGGGGTGGATCAAGAGAGAATTTAGGCACTGATTCTGAATTGTATGAATTTCTAATAAAAAACGGAGTATCAATTAAACAATCTAAAGAATTTATTAGTTCTGTTCCAACTTATTGGGGCTCTCAACCTATTCTTGAAGCTCCAGCATATATAGGTATTGTAGTTTTTTTATTTGCAGTATTTGCTATGATAATTTTAAAAGGACCTTTAAGAGATGCATTAATTATAGCTTCAATACTCTCTTTAATTTTGTCTTGGGGTAAAAATTTCTCAATAGTTACTGATTTTTTCGTTTACAATATACCCTTCTATAACAAATTTAGGGCCGTATCATCCGCTCAGGTTATTTTAGAATTATGTATTCCGATTTTAGCAGTTCTTGGATTGGAAAAGCTTCTAAATGATCCGAATAAATATTTTAGAGTCTTTTTAAAAACTACTATAGTATTAATAGCCTCATTGAGCTCTTTAATTTTATTTAAAATGTTAGGACTGTTTTCATTTACAAGCCCAATTGATTCAAGATTACGTGAGGTATATGGTGAAGAAATCGTAGAACAAATAATTACAGCTCGAAGTATAATTTTTAATGAAGATATTTTTAGAGGAGTCTTTTTAGTATTAGCTATTTTTATGATTTTTATAATTTTTAAAAGTAAAATAATTAAAAAAAGTATTGCTATTGCTTTTCTTTTTGGAGTCTTAATTTATGATATGGGAGGTGTTGCAATTCGATATTTAGATTGGAATCGTTTTGTTAAACCATCTCAACTGGAAACACCATTTAAAATTACAAGTGCTGATAAAATTGTATTAAATGACAAATCAAGATATCGAGTTTATGAGCCCAGATTAAATCTAACAGGGGCTAGAACAGCTTATTTTCATAATTCTCTAGGCGGGTATCACGGGGCAAAGCCAAGAAGGTTTCAGGAACTCTTCCAGTTTTTCAATTATAATGAAATTCCTGAAATACTTAATGTTTTAAATGTTAAGTATGTTTTATATCAATCTAAGGATGGTATTTCACCTCTAATAAATGAAGAGGCTCTAGGAAATGCTTGGTTTATTGATTCTATAATTAAAGTCGAATCTGCAGATGAGGTACTAGAATCTTTTAAATCTATAAATCTAGAGACTCATGCAGTTGTTGAAGATGAATTGACCGCAAGTGCATTAACCGTAAATGAAAACATTGATGATTCTTCTTCTTCTATTGAATTAATTGAAGATTCTACCAATTTATTAAAATATAGGTTTTTTAGTAAATCTAAACAGGTGGTTGTTTTTTCTGAAATGTACTACCCTGATGGCTGGCAAGCTAAAATCGATGATGAAATAGTTCCTCACTATAGAGTTAATTATATTCTAAGGGCTTTGCCTGTTGAAAGTGGAGAACATATTATTACTTTTGAATTTAATCCATTGTCTGTAAAAACAGGTACTAAAATAAGGTATGCGAGTATTTCATTGTTTGTAATAACCGTATTTTTAATGTTTTACGTAAATAAATTTTATAGAAATCATAAGAAATGGGACTGGTAGCTAGACAGACATTTTATAACCTACTTAGTATTGGTTTAGCTTTTATGTTAGGAGCAATAAATACCTTGTATATGTACCCAAATTATATGGGTAGTAGACTACAAGGAGTTGTAATAGCTCTTTTAGCATATTCTAATTTAGTTCAGCCATTTATATCTTTTGGGCTGCAGCACGCGATTATAAAGTATTATAGTGCACTTAAAACTAAAGATGAAAAAGATAGTTTATTAGTTTTTACTATATGGTCTCCATTATTAATACTTATTTTAATATCGATTTATTTGTGGATATTTTCATCGTCAATAATTATTGACATATCGGCAAAAGAACCTTTGCTTAGCACTTATGCCTTTGTGATAATTTTAATAGCAATATCTACATCTTATTTTGAAATATTTTTTAGCTGGCTAAGAGTTCATTTAGCCTCAGTTTTTGGTAATTTTTTAAAAGAGTTTTATCCTAGACTTTTAAATTTTATTTTATTAACACTCTATGCTTTAAATATTATAAAATTTGAAACATTCATTTATTGTTTAATAATAGGGTATTACATTAGATTATTGCTTGTCATTTTATACAGTCTTAAAATTTATACTCCTAAATTCAGATTTAGCCTTCCTCCATTCTATTTAAAAATTCTATTTTACAGTTTTTTAATTTTCTTATCTGGGGCAGCCTCAAGTATTATTCTTGATATTGACAAGTCAATGATAGCTTCTTTAATAACAGCTGATGATGTTGCTTTCTATAGTGTGGCATTATTCATAGCTGCTGTTGTAGAAGCTCCTGGAAGAGCAATGTTACAAATAGTAAGCCCTCTTGTTTCGAAAGCAATTAATTCTAATGATAAAATATATTTAACAAGACTTCTTAAGAAAAGTAGCAACAATCTTTTTTTAGTTTCTGGTGTTTTATTTCTTTTAATTACTTTAAACCTTTCTGATTTTTATATTTTTGTAAACCAACCTTTATATGCTGTAGCTATTGGTGTTGTTAGTGTTGTTTCAATAGGTAAACTTTACTCAATGTCAATAGGATGTTTAAATAATATAATATCAAATTCAAAATATTATCCTTATATATTCTGGTTTTCAATTTTATCCGCTACAATAGCGGTTATTTTAAATTTAATTTTGATCCCTAAATATGGAATTTTAGGAGCTGCCTATGCCACTTTATGCGTTATCATAATGATTAATACATTAAAAATATTACTTATAGCTTATGGACTCAAAATTCATCCATATTCGAAAGAAACTTTAAAGATATTATTGGTTATTCTAGTTGTTTACTCTATTCTTGGGGAAATAAATTTTGATTCCTCTTCTTCTTTAATAAACCTGTTAATTAGATCAATTGTAATAATTACTCTATATACATGTTTAAGTCATTTATTTGGATTATTTAAAGATATAAATCAACAAATAAACAAATATTTATAACGATAATTTACTTTTTAAATATTTCGAACTAGGAGCACTTTTAACATTTGCAACTTCTTCAGGTGTACCTTGAACTACAATTTGCCCACCTTCTTTTCCAGCCATTGGACCTAACTCAATTATATGATCTGCACATTTAATTAGGTCTAAGTTATGTTCAACAACAACTAAGGTATGACCATTTTCTAAAAGTGCGTTAAATGAATTTAAAAGCTTTTTAATATCATGAAAATGAAGTCCAGTTGTTGGCTCATCAAATATGAATAGAACCTTATCTTTAGTCGCTCCTTTAGCGATAAATGTAGCTAATTTTATTCTCTGAGCTTCACCCCCAGACAAAGTCGTTGATGATTGCCCAAGAGTTATGTATCCTAACCCAACCTCATTTAAAGGTTTTAATTTTTTCACTAACTTCTTTTCTTTATTTAATTCAAAAAGATTTAAAGCGTCATCAATAGTTAAATCTAAAATTTGATCAATTGAATAATTGCTGTATTTGACTTCTCTTACTTCTGATTTAAATCGTTTTCCTTTACATGATTCACATTCGAGTAAAACATCAGCCATAAATTGCATTTCAATTGCAACCACTCCTTCTCCTTTACAATTATCACATCGTCCTCCGTCTACATTAAACGAAAAGTGTTTGGGTTTATAATTTCTGTTTTTTGCTAGAGTTTGATTTGCAAAAATAGCTCGAATATCATCAAATGCTTTAATATAGGTAACGGGATTTGATCTTGAAGATCTTCCAATGGGGTTTTGATTAATAAATTCAACACTTTTAATTAATTTAAAATCTCCACTTAAAGAAGAAAATTTTCCTGGTTTCAAGGTATAAATTTCAAAATTTCTAAGTAATGCTGGATATAGAATATCTTTTACAAGAGTAGATTTTCCGCTTCCAGACACACCTGAGACTACTGTTAATCCTCCTATTTGAAAAGTAGCAGTTATATTTTTAAGATTATTTTCTCTAGCTCCACAAATTGAAATCCATTTATTTGATTTCCTTCTTTTATTTGGAACTTCTATTTTCATTTTGCCATTTAAATAAAGCCCTGTTAGAGTATTTGTTTTTAGTATTTCATTAAAACTACCTGTGGCAACAATCTCTCCACCAAAGGAACCTGCTTTAGGACCCATATCAATAATCTCATCAGCAGCAGTCATTATTTCTTCATTATGCTCAATAATAATCACAGTATTTCCTATATCTCTAAGGCGTTTTAAAATATTAATTAAACGTTCATTATCTTTAGAGTGAAGCCCTATAGAAGGTTCGTCAAGTAAGTACATAGAACCTACTAAACTACTTCCTAATGAAACAGCAATATTAATACGCTGAGATTCACCACCAGACAAAGAATTTGATTTTCGATTTAAAGACAGATAGTCTAGTCCTAAATCTTTTAAAACACTAATTCTACTTTGGATTTCAGTTAAAATTCTTGAAGAGATTTCTTTATCAATTTTTGGGATGTTTAATTTTTTAAAAAAATTATCTAACTTTTTTATAGGTAAATCAATTAAATCAGGAAGACTTTTTCCTCCAATTTTAACATAATTTGTCTCTTTTCGTAATCTGCTTCCATTGCAATAACTGCATTTGGTTTTTCCTCTAAAACGAGACAAAAGAACTCTATTTTGAATTTTATAATTTTTTGCTTCAATTTTTTTAAAAAAGCCCATTATCCCATTAAAAAACTCATTGCCATTCCATAAAATATTTTTTTCTGATTTTGATAATTCAAAATATGGTTTGTGAATGGGAAAGTCAAATTTTATAGCTGAATCAATCAATTTTGAATAAAATTTACGATAACCAGTACTTCTCCAAGGAACAATAGCTTCTTCAAATATTGATCGAGAATTGTCAGGAATTACTAGCTCAGGATTAATACCTACTAGATCTCCATAACCCTCACATTTTGAACAAGCTCCGTATGGATTATTGAAGCTAAATAAGTGAACATTGGGGTTTAAGAATTTTATACCATCAAGTTCAAATTTATTTGAAAAACTAATAATTTTATTAGAGTTTAATTCTTTTAGAGAACATTCTCCATTTCCTTCATAAAAGGCAATTTGAACAGCATCAGCAAAACGTTGAAAAAAATCTACAGTATCATTCTTAACAACTCTATCAACCACGAGATCAAAAGATGAATTAGGGAGGTTGTTGAGATTAATTCTTTCAATTTTATCATTAACAAACACTCTAGCAAATCCTTGTTGATGTAAATATTTTAATCTTTCTTTTATTGACCGCGATTCTGTTTTTCTTATAGGCGCAAGTAATAATAGCTTTTCACCATTATTTATTTTTTTTATAAAATCAATTAAATCACTTACTATGTTTTTTCTAACAACCTTACCAGATATTGGAGAATAAGTAACTCCTATTCTGGCATATAACAACTTTAAATATTCATAAATTTCAGTTTTTGTACCTACAGTTGATCTTGGATTAGAAATATTTACTTTTTGTTCTATAGCGATAGCCGGAGAAATTCCTTTGATATTATTAACCTTAGGTTTATTTAATCTCCCCATAAATTGCCTTGCATAGGATGATAGACTTTCAACATATCTTCGTTGTCCTTCTGCGTATAAAGTATCAAATACTAGTGATGATTTTCCTGACCCTGAAAGACCCGTTATTACTGTCATTTTGTTTCTAGGAATTGCAACATCTATATTTTTAAGATTATGTAGCTGAGCTCCTTTAATTAAGATAAATGATTTTGGATCTAAATCTGATTTTCTTTTCATTGAAATTTAAACCTACAAAAGTACAATTTTTAGTCTTGAATTTATTTGTCGTTATGTAGGATTTTTTATATAAAAAATATTTTTTGTAGATTTACAACACAAACACCTATGCCTATAGTATAACATTACTTTAAAAATTTTAATATAACTGCAACTCGCATTAAAAGTAATGTATATGGTCTCTATAAGTTCAACCCAAGAAGATGCAAAATTAATTGTCACATATATTAATGGTGATGAAAACGCATTGGAGTTTTTAATAAATAAGCATCAGCAACGTTTGTATAATTTTATTTATTCAAAAATCTTTGATAAAGACACAGCTAATGATATTTTTCAAGATACTTTTATTAAAGTTATTAAAACCTTAAAAAAGGGACTATATAACGAAGAGGGTAAGTTTTTACCTTGGATAATGAGAATCGCTCACAATTTAGTTATTGATCATTTTAGAAAAAAAAAGAGAATTCCTTTGTTTGAAAACAATGATAATTTTGATATTTTTCAATTGATTTCAGATGGATCTCTGAATGTAGAAAATGCTATAATTAATGATCAAATCGTTGCTGATCTTCAAAAATTAATATTAGAATTACCTGAAGAACAAAAGGAAGTGCTTCTTATGCGATTTTACAGAGATATGAGCTTTAAAGAAATTGCACACGTTACAGAAGTTAGTATTAATACTGCTTTGGGTAGAATGAGATATGCAATTATTAATTTGAGAAAGCTCATTGATAATCATAAAATTTCTCTTATTAAATAAATACTAAATTAAGTTTTTTTTCGTTCTATTCATAGAGAATAATATCATATGATTAAGAACACTTTTTCAACTAAATTAAAACCTGTTTTAGGACCAGGGCCAGAAGTTATTAAACGGATTATGGCATTTTCACTTTCATTTCAAGTAAACAATAAGAAAATCAAGCCTTAAATTTTTTCAAAATACTCTTTCTCCCTATTTTACTTGTTATTATATCTTTGAATATGTTCCAACCTCTGGCAGGGGAATATTCTCTTCCATACCAAATTATTTGTAAATGAAGTTTATTCCATTTTTCTCTAGGAAATAGCCTTTTTGCATCCTGTTCAGTTTGAGTAACATTTTTTCCTGAGGAAAAACCCCACCGGTATAAAAGTCTGTGAATATGTGTGTCAACTGGAAAAGTTGGAACTCCAAAAGCCTGAGCCATAACTACACTTGCAGTTTTATGACCAACTGAAGGAAAGCTTTCAAGAGCAATTATATTGGCAGGTACCTTACCACCATAATCATTAATAAGAATCTGAGACAATTCATGTATTCCTTTCGATTTCATAGGTGATAATCCAACGGGTTTAATTATTGATCGTATTTCTTCTATACTCAACAAAACCATTTCCTCAGGAGTTTTAGCTTTTTTGAAAAGAAGAGGTGTTACTTTATTAACTCCTTTATCTGTGCTTTGAGCTGACAATATCACGGCTACTAAAAGTGTATAAGGGTCAGTATGATCTAGAGGTATTGGAACTTTAGGATATAGCTCTTCAAGCTTGTTAATAACGAAAAGTATTTTTTCTTTTTTTTTCATTTCAGATTCCGTTATTTAGCTCTTTTTAAATTTAATACTATGAATATATTAAAAGTTGGTGATAAAGTATCGAGTTTTTCTGCTATGGACCAACATGGTAATAAAATTAACTTTGTAGATTTCAAAGGAAAAAAACTTGTTATTTTCTTCTATCCCAGAGCAAATACACCTGGATGCACAGCACAAGCTTGTGATTTACGAGATCATTATGGAGAATTAAGTAAAGCGGGTTATAGTCTTTTAGGAGTAAGCGCTGATAGCGTCAAGCATCAACTGAGTTTTTCAAATAAATATGATTTTCCATTTTCATTATTAGCTGATGAGGATCATAATATTATTAATATTTTTGGTGTTTGGGGTCCTAAAAAATTTAGAGGTAAAGAATATGAGGGAATTAATAGAATTACTTTTATTATAAATGAAGAAGGTTGTATTGACCGTGTTATTGATAAAGTTACTACTAAAGATCATGTTTCACAGATATTATAAATAAATCATCTATCTGATTCAGGAAGATATCCAAACATTTTATTCTTAAGAATCATATCAGCAATTCCTTCTGGCAATTTTTCTTCCCAGCCTGATTCATGATTTTTAATCTGTTTAAGTATTTCTCTTGAGAAAATGGATAAGTTCTCCTCTTCAAAATCAAAGATATCTACAACTTTTCCATTGTATTTGAAAAACTTGTAGAATTCTTTCATTCTTGGATGTAATTTCAAGTTATTGCTATTTATAATTTCACCCTCTTCACTTCTATTAGGGTATAAGTAAACTTTTAAATTATTATAAAAAAGCTTTCCAAAGGCTTCTAAAATTCCACCACTTAAATCTTTATAATAATCTTCATTAAAAATTTCAATAAAACTGTTAACTCCCATAGATAATGCTAATTGACTTGTTGTGTAATTGGAAAAGTAATCAACCAGCTTATAATATTCTTTGAAGTTGGAAATCATAACTGTATGCCCTAAAGAACATAAAAGCATAGCACGATCCATAAAATCCTTTTCATCAATTTCTCCTTCAGACATTAGATTTGAAAGAGTTATTTCAAAAATGACTTCAGTTTTTTCCTCATCTACATTAGGCTCGTTTAGAAAAACCTTATAAGATTTATTAAACATATCTATGTTGACATTTGTAACAGGTCTAAAGCTTCCTCTTAAGGCTAGAATATTTTTTTTATACAAAACTCTGGCCGGTAATATATTATTTCCTTTAGGATTAAACATAACAGCATCAGTCATTCCAAGCTTAACTAATTCTAAACTAATTGAACGATTATCTACATTTGCAAAAACTGGCCCTGAAAAATTAATAGTATCAATTTCAACTGGAAGAAATCCTGTGTTAATTCCATCAATATCTATATGGTCATACAAATACTTTAAAAGTTTTTTCGGATCATTATTTTTATAGAAAGCTCCATAAAGAAGATTTACACCCATTAAACCAAGAACTTCCTGTTGAAGTCTAGCTTCTTGATGATGAAATCTAAAATGAAGACTTATTTCACTGTATTCTTGATCAACCGAAGTTTGAAATCTGATTCCCATCCATCCATGTCCTTTGAATTTTTTAGCATAATCAATTGTTGCCACTGTATTTGCAAGAGTAAAAAATAATTTATTGGGATGTTCTTTTCTAGATATTCTATCTTCGAGTAAGCTTGTTTCATGAGTTAACATTTTAATTAGTCGAGTCTCAGTTACATATCTGCCATCATCTTCTTCACCATATATGTTATCACTAAAACTTTTATCGTAAGCACTAATTGTTTTGGCAATTGTTCCTGAGGCACCTCCAACTCTAAAAAAATGTCTTGCAACTTCTTGACCAGCACCAATTTCTGCGAAAGTTCCGTAGATGTGCTCATTAAGATTGACTCTTAATGCTTTTGCTTCTATCGAAGGTCTATTTTCAAAAGGGCGATCACCACTTAATTCAATTGACATGAATGATATAATTTGTCACAAAATTACAAAGATTGTTTTATTTCTAAGCAAATATTTACCTTTGATTTCAAATGATTCAAATAATTTTTTTAGGAACAGGAACTTCTCAAGGCATTCCTGTAATTGGAAGTAACAATCCAGTTTGTTTAAGTGGTAATTTGAAGGATAAAAGATTAAGATGTTCCGCCCTGATTAGCTGGAATAATAAAAACTATGTTATTGACTGTGGTCCAGATTTTCGACAACAAATGCTAAACAATCCCATAAGTAAACTAGATGGAGTTCTTTTCACTCATTCACATGCAGATCATACAGCAGGATTTGACGATATAAGACCGTTTTATTTTCGTCAGGGATTAATTGATATTTACTCAACTTCTGAGGTGTTTCAAAATTTAAAAAAACGTTTTGATTATATAATTAATGACAAAGATAAATATCCTGGAGCTCCTTCAGTTAAAATTAATATTATTAAAGAGAATAAAAAGTTTGAATTAGCGGGAAAGTGGGTTACACCTATTAAAGCTATGCATTTTAATACTTCAGTAACTGGATTTAGAATTGAAAACATAGCTTATATGACTGATGTTAAAACTATTGATTTAAAATCAAAAGTAAAACTAAAAAACCTTGATGTTTTAATATTGAGTTGTTTGCGAATAGAGTTTCATCAATCTCATTTAAATTTAGAAGAAGCAATCGAGCTTATCAATGAATTAAAACCAAAAAAAACTTTTTTAATTCACATAAGTAATTCATTAGGGTTTCACAATGAGGTAAGTAAAATGTTACCGAAAAATATATTTCTCGCATATGATAATTTACGCATAAATTGTTGATATTAAATTTTTATGAAAAATAAAATAGTTACTTACATGTTGATATTTGTTTCAATTATTTTATTGTTTCAAATAGTCAATTCTGGAAGAATTTTAAAACGAGAAGAAGCCCTATTAGATGAAAAAGTAAATTCTATATTGATTTTAAAATCTCAAAAATCATTATTAGAAAATCGTCTTGATGAGGAGGGGTATTTTTCATTATTAGGAAATCAAAAATCACTTCTTGCACTTGGTGAAGCATATGATGACAATATAGTTTCAACAATTAAAGATGCCTTATATGAAATAAATATTTCTGAAGAAAAAAAGCTGTTAATTCCTTATGAGGATATGGGGGGTGTGTTTTTAATAAACCAAGTGAAAGTATTAAATCATAAGTGGATTATTGCTAATTTTTCTGATGGTAGTATTTGGGGTGAATTACTAATTGAATATAACATAGATGAGAAGGGAATAACCTTTAAAACGATGGATCATCTTCTTTATCCTATAGAGAGGTAGTGTTTATCCAATTTAAAAAATCTGAAAAATTTTCTTGATTGATCCCATGACCTTCATTGTATTCTTTGTAAGTAATTTTGGGATTGTTTTTTTTGATTAAATTAATACTTTGTCTTGCTTTTTCAACTGGTATCATTTGATCTAAAACTCCATGAGAATTAAACATTAAGAGTTGAGAAACTTCTTCTAAGGGTGCCTTAATTAATTTCGGCACGATAAAGCCGCTTAAAGCAACTGCTCTTCTAATCAGATTGGGGTGATTAATTGTCATAGCCCAACTTAATATGCACCCTTGGCTAAAACCTATTAAGCCAATATCATTATCATCTAAATTAAAATGTGTAATTGATAATTTGATTGATTCTTTTATTAATTCTAATGAATTATTAGCTTCTTGAATAATTATTTTTTTATCTCCTGAATCATCAAAGTGAATATTATTCCATGCATACCCACCCATATCTAAAGCAATTGGTGCTCTAAGTGAAATAATAGTATATTCATTTGGCAAATAAGTAGCGAAACTAAATAAGTCTTCTTCATTGCTTCCATATCCATGAAGTAATATAAGGCTCGGTTTTTTTCCTTTTAAACTAGATGAGTATCTAATTTTATAATCTAACGGAAGGGAAGGTGTGCGCATTTTAGTTTTTTCTAAGAGATAAAACACCATTGTTTAGACTTCCAATTACCCCTCCCTTTGTTTGTTGGTTGATATATGTGCAGTTTTTGGAAGTAGATAAAACATCATCATTCGTAAAAACACCAATTGAATGAGGTTCAAACATAGTAATATTAGCAGATTCTCCAACTTTAATATTGAAGTCATTTATTCCAAAAATAGATTTTCCTCTTGTTATAAATTGTATTGTTTTTTCTATTGGAAAGAGAGTATTTAATAATGGAAAAAAAGATTCTAGCCCAATACTCCCATCAGCAGCAGAATAAAAATCTAAATTTTTAATTTCAATGTTTTTTGGTTCATGCATAGCAGTAACACAGTCAATGGTTCCAGACAACAAGCCTTCTCTAAGAGCTAATCTATCTTCGTTGGATCTTAGAGGAGGAAAAAACTTATATTGAGTATTAAAATTTATTAAAGAATCATCGGTAAATAATAAATGAGGTAGTGAAGTAGAACAAGTCACTTTAAGACCTCTTTTTTTCGCATCCTCAATTAAACTAACTGATTCCTTTGAGCTTATGAAGGAAAAGTGAAGTCTACCCCCTGTGTGTTCTAAAATTTTAATGTCTCTAAAAACTCTACTAGTCTCCGCATATGATCCAAAACCTTTAAGTCCTAATTTAGTACTTGTAGCCCCCTCATTCATCATTCCATTACGAGCAATTTTTTCATCTATTGGGTATGAACTAATTATACCATTAAAGCTCTGTGAATATTCTAATGCAATTTTTAGCAAATTAGAATTTTCAGTAGGAAACTTATAATCTCCAAAAGTAATTGCTCCAGCTTCGTTCATGTCATAAAGAGATGCCATTTGAAGACCTTCAGATGATTCGGTTAAACATCCAATGGGATGAATATTAGTAGTATAGCCTTGACTTTTACTAATGAGATGGTTTATAGCTCCATGATTATCAGAAAAGGGATATACGTCTGGATTTAACCCTATTGAAGTAAACCCAGATTTAGCAGCAGCATTTAACCCGTTATCTAAAGTTTCACGTTCTTCATAACCTGGCTCACCAAAGGAAACTGATGGATCCCACCATCCTCTGGAAATATGCAAGTTTTTATCATTAATGATTACATCAACTTTAGTATTGATATTATTTTCTATTTCTTTAATAATACCATTTTCAATAAGAAGAGAAACTGTTTGACAGTGCAGCGGGCTACTGCGGTCAATTATTGTTGCATCTTTAAGCAAAATTTTCATATGCAATGAAAAAGCTCTATTTCTTTTAGCTTAGCAAAAATAGTGAAAAAGTATGATAGATTTGTGCTTGAATTAACTATATCGATTATTTAAATTTTTCATGAACTCCTAACCCAAAAAGAGCAAAGTCTAATTTAACGGGGTCTTCAGGAATTATTCTCTTTAAAACTCCATCTAATTCGGTTACTGCTTTAGCATCATTTTGTTTTCTTTTTAATAAACCTAGTTTTCTAGCAACATTGCCCGAATGAGTATCTAAAGGGCAAGAAAGTTGAGATGCTTTGAATTTTTTCCAAATTCCAAAATCAACTCCATTTTTATCTGATCTTACCATCCATCTGAAGAACATGTTTATCCTTTTAGCAGCAGAACCTCTCATTGGATTAGCAATGTGTTTTTCGATTCTTTTTTCATGCGGTGATTTGAAAAACTTATTATGAAAACTACTTTGCATTTCTGATACAGACATATTTGGTAAATAAATATAATTTTCTAATGTTTTTTTCTCAGTATAAATCTCTCTCAACTTTTTTAAAAAGTACATTAAATCATTCCCGTTAAAAGTCCTGTGAACGAATTTCTGAAAAGACTTTAAGTCTTTATAAGTGGAATTTAATATGAAATCTAAAGGAGAATATTCTAATATTTGAATTATTTTTTTAGAACTATTAATTATGGATTTTCTATTTCCCCATGCTATTGTAGCTGTAAGAAATCCAGCAATCTCAATATCTTCATTTTTAGTGAACTCATGTGGTATTTGGATAGGATCGGATTCAATAAAATGAGGGTTCTCATAAAATTCAGCTTTTTCAATTAGAAATGAGTAAACTTCTTTTTTATTCATTAAAAATTAATCCATCTTTAATTAGTATTTTTCTATCAGATTTATTAGCCAATTCTTCATTGTGGGTTACTATAACAAATGTACAGTCCATAAGTTTTCTTATTTTAAAAAAAAGATCATGCAATTCATTTGCATTTTTCGAATCTAAGTTTCCGCTTGGTTCATCAGCAAAAATAATTTTAGGAGTGTTAATTAAAGCTCGGGCTACTGCCACTCTTTGTTGCTCTCCTCCTGAGAGAGAAGATGGGTGATGGCTTAAACGATTTGAAAGCCCAAGTTGATTCAGAATATCTTTGGCACGATCTTTAGTTGTAGTATTATCTTTTTTACCAATCCAGGCAGGTATGCAAACATTTTCTAAAGCATTAAATTCAGGTAAAAGCTCATGAAACTGAAAGACGAAACCTAAATTTTCATTTCTGAATTTTGCTAATTCATTATTACTGAGATTTGATATTTGATTACCAGAAATTTCTATGTTAGTTTGTTTTTTGAGATCAGGTAAAGATAAAGTGCCTAATATTTCGAGCAGTGTTGTTTTTCCAGCTCCTGATGGACCAGTTATTGACACAATTTCTCCTTTTTTTATATGAAGGTCAATACCTTTCAGAATTTCAAGCCCGTTGAATGTCTTATAAATTGAATTTGCCTTTATCATAAGATGAATAAAATTAATGCTTTTTTAGTCAAATAATAGATATGTAATCTTTTATTAAATTATTTTTGATTTAAATTAAAATCTTTAAATCATATGAGTAGTAAAGCATATTTTGCAGGAGGTTGTTTTTGGTGTACAGAAGCAGTTTTTATTAGAGTTAATGGTGTTGAAAAAGTATTACCAGGATATATAGGAGGTAATATAAAAAACCCCACATATAAAGAGGTTTGTTCAGGACTTTCGGGTCATGCTGAAGGAGTTGAGGTTGTTTTTGATTCTAAAATTGTTTCACACGAAACTTTGGTTCTTATATTTTTTACTTCTCATGATCCTACCACAATAAATAGACAAGGAAATGATGTTGGAATTCAGTACCGTTCAGCTATTTTTTATGAATCTGAAAAAGAAAAACAAACAATTAACAGTGTTGTTAAAAGGTTAATTAAAGAATCTGTTTTTGAAAATCCAATAGCAACAGAAATATTGCCTAAAACCCCATTTTATAAGGCAGAGCAGGAGCATCAAAGTTTTTTTGAAATGAATAACCAACACCCATATTGTCAAGCTATAATTTCTCCAAAAATTAATAAATTCATTAAGAAATATAAAAAGTTAATTAAAAGAATCTAAAGTTTAACACCAAGTCTTCTTAAAATCTTTTTTTCAAATTTCCAGAAAAATTTAAATTGAAAGAAAATTGTGCCAAAAAATATAAGTAGAACTTGATATAAAAGAGAGGTTATAATTATTCTTAAAAGAAAATATAAAATATTTCCTAAAGGAAAATTTGAAAATAGTTCTGGTGATATTGTAAATAAATTTAATAAAGACTCTTCAAGAAAAACACTTGCAGATCCGGTTATTCCGAAAACTACAAATATCACAAAGAGTTGAAAGTCAGAATTGACACCCCATTTTTTTTTTAATCTTTTAAGCATTATAATTATTTAAGCAGATTATTTATCTGAACAGCTAACTCTTCACCAATTCTTTCCTGAGCTTCATTAGTAGCTGCGCCTATATGAGGTGTGAGTGATATATTTGGGTGCATTAATATTTTAATTTCAGGATTAGGCTCGTTTTCATAAGTGTCAAGAGCAGCAAAGCTTAGTTTTCCTGAATCAAGTGCAGAAACAAGAGCCACTTCATTGATTACACCCCCTCGAGCAGCATTAATCAATACTGAGCCATCTTTCATAGAGGCAAATTCTTTTTTATCAATAACATATTTTTTCTGAGCAGGCACATGCAGAGTTATAAAATCAGCTTGCTTCAATACCTTATTCATTGATATTGTTTTAATTTTAAATGACACAGAATTATCATTATAAAAATTTAATTTAATTATTGCTTCATCTAGATAATTATCACAAGCAATTACTTTCATCCCAATACCTAAAGCAATTTTAGCAACCTCCTGACCAATTCTTCCAAAGCCAATAATTCCAATGGTTTTACCTCTTAACTCTATTCCTTTTGAGTAATTCTTTTTTAAGCCCTTAAAATTAGTCTCACCCTCTAAAGGCATGTTTCTATTAGAGTCGTATAAAAACCTAACCCCTCCGTATAAATGAGCAAAAACTAATTCGGCTACAGATGCTGAGGATGCTGCCGGAGTGTTGATTACATGTATATTTTTTTCACGAGCATATTCTACATCAATATTATCCATTCCAACTCCTCCACGGCCAATTAATTTCAAATTTGGACAGGAATCAATTAAACTTTTTCTCACACTAGTAGCAGATCTAACTAATAGTCCATCAATTGAATTTTTATTTATGTATTCTATTAATTGTTCTTGAGCAACATTAGTAGTTATAATATTGAAACCGAATTTCTTTAATGCATTTACTCCTGCAGCAGAAACTCCATCATTGGCAAGGATATTCATATTTATTATTTAAAATTTTTTTCAAATTGTTTCATACATTTAACTAGCAGCTCTATACTTTCAATAGGAAGTGCGTTATATATAGAAGCTCTATAACCTCCAACAGATCTATGTCCTTTTAATCCACTGATATTGTTATCCTCCCATATTTTGTTGAAATCATCTGAAAGACTTTTATCAGTTAATGTGAATGTAACATTCATGTGGCTTCTATCTTCTTTAGCAGCAAAACCTTCAAAACAAGGATTTTTATCAATTTCATTGTATAATAATTCTGCTTTATTTTTATTTCTTTTTTCAAGTTCTTCTAATCCACCCTGTGATTCTATCCACCTAAGATTTAATAAAGCGGTATAGACAGCAAAAACAGGGGGTGTATTAGACATGCTTCCTGCTTTTATGTAAGAATTATAATTTAACATGGAAGGAATTTCTCGTGAAACTTTACTTAAAACACTTTCTTTTATTACTACAAGTGTTACTCCAGCAGGCCCCATATTTTTTTGAGCACCAGCATAAAATAGATCAAACTTTGAATAATCAATTTTTCTTGAGAAAATATCAGAACTCATATCGGCAATTAACGAAACAGTAGTGTTTGGAAATGATTTGTATTGAGTTCCAAAAATAGTATTATTAGTTGTTATATGTATGTAGTCAGCATCTTGTGGCACACTGTAATCTTTTGGTATATAATTAAAATTTTTATCCTTTGAGGAAGCTATCTCATTAACCTCTCCTATAATTTTAGCTTCTTTAATTGCTTTTACCGCCCAAGTTCCAGTGTTTATATATGCAGCTTTTTTTTCCAGCAAGTTATATGCTGTCATAAGGAATTGAAGGCTAGCTCCGCCTTGAATAAAAATAGCTTTGTAGCCTTTATTTTCTAATCCAGTAATTTTAATTACGCGCTCAGTAGCTTCTTCCATTATTGAGATAAACTCTTTGCTTCTGTGTGATATCTCAATAAGTGAAAGCCCTATATTGTCTAATTCTATAATAGCTTTTGAAGCTTGATTTATTACTTCTTGAGGTAGAACAGATGGACCTGCACTGAAATTATGTTTTTTCATTTTTAATATAAAATGCAAATATTAAAAAATAGAAGGTTAATACCACTGATAAATCTATATTTTTTAAACACAATAATTATGAAATTGTTAGTAAATCAATTATTTACAAATTATTTAGAAACTCAAGAGTGTTTATTCCGTCAGCATATTCAAATAGTTTTGGATTTTGAGTCTCTCCAAATGAAATAGAGTTTTTAATAATTTGATTTGAAACAACACATTGAATTTTTTCAATATTTTCTTTTAAGGTAGCATTTAGTGCTTTAATAGAATCGTATTCGGAATAAAAAGCAGTAGCAAGAGGTGAGCTGAATTTAGAGTCATTTTTTAACATAAAAAAACCATTATCTAGGAAATCAAATTCACTCATTAAAAATACAGCCTTATTATAGTCATAATTGTTCACATATTTAAATGACTCCATAACATTTGAATAGTTGTATAATCCACCAAAAATCAAATTTAAATCATAACCTTTGGGGATAAATAATTTGGAAACATTTCTGCACCCTAATCCATAATGAGCTAAAATATCATAACCTAATGACTCAATCTGATCTTGAGTTTCACCTCCATCTAGAATAGCAACTCCATTTCTGTTTTTTCTAATAATATTTGGAATACCTTTAAAATAATAATCGAAATACCTGGCTGAATTATCACTGCCAGTTGCAATTACAGCATCAAATTTTTCGAGTTTTTCTGAAAAAACAATTTGCCCGGTAGTTTCTGGGCATTCGGATTCTAAAAAACTAACTATATGAGGAAGAAAATACAAATCTTTACTCGATAGTTTTACAATAGCTTTATGACCAGAAAACCATACGCTTAATATGTCATGTAAACCTACAAAAGGTATATTTCCAGCTGAAATTAATCCAACTTTTTTAGTGTTTTTAATTGTTGTATAACCCTCTAACCATAAGTTAACATCCTCTTTATTTAAAGAGTTTCCCCATGCTAATAATGCAGTTTCAACATTCCATTTAGTGAACCATCCATTATTAATTTCTGATTTGTTTTGAAGAGTACTTATAGATTTATTTTTATTGAAATTGGAAAATAAATCCCCCAGCTTTATTAAGGATTGAATTTTTTTTTGTCTTAAGCTCATTAGTTTGTAGGATAGAGATATAGAATGTACTTTTGCAAATGTAAAAACAAAATTGCTATGGCGATTATTATTACTGAGGATTGTATTAATTGTGGGGCGTGTGAACCTGAATGTCCAAATACTGCTATTTATGAAGGGGCAGATCAATGGAGTTTTAAAGACGGCACAGCGCTTAAAGGCTCTTTCGTTTTACCTAATGGAAAGTCTTCTAATTCTGAAACAGTTCAAAAACCAATATCAGATGAATTTTATTATATAGTATCAGACAAATGTACCGAATGTAAAGGGTTTCATGATGAACCACAGTGTGCAGCAGTTTGTCCTGTTGATTGCTGTATTCCAGATGAAGAGGTGGTTGAGTCAGATATTGAACTTCTAGCAAAACAAAAATTTTTACATCAAGAATAATTCATGAAAGCAGGAATAGTAGGACTACCTAATGTGGGAAAGTCTACACTCTTTAATTGTTTGTCAAATGCAAAAGCACAAAGTGCTAATTTTCCTTTTTGTACAATTGAGCCTAACATAGGGATAGTTAATGTCCCAGATAAAAGATTATCGCAATTATCAGATATAGTAAATCCTCAACGTATTGTTCCTGCAACAGTTGAAATTGTTGATATTGCGGGCTTAGTTAAAGGAGCCAGCAAAGGTGAGGGGCTAGGCAATCAATTTTTAGGGAACATTCGTGAAACTGATGCCATTCTTCATGTGCTCCGTTGTTTTGATGATGACAATATAGTTCATGTTGATGGCTCTGTAGATCCAATAAGAGATAAAGAAACAATTGATATTGAGTTACAGTTAAAGGATTTAGAGGCTGTCCAAAAAAAAATAGAAAAAGTATCAAGATCAGCTAGAACTGGGAATAAAGAAGCTCAAAAAGAACTTGGAATTCTTGAAAATTTAAAACAGAGCCTAGAAAAGTCATTAAATGTTAGGGGGCTTAATTTTACTGAAGAAGAAAGAAACTTATTCATTAAACCTTTACAGTTAATTACTGATAAACCAGTTTTGTACGTTTGTAATGTTTCTGAGTCTGATGCAGTAAATGGAAATTCTTATGTAGATAAAGTAAAGAATTCTATTTCAGATGAAAATGCGGAAATAGTATTTCTTGCAGTATCTATAGAGGCAGATATAAATGAATTAGATTCTTTTGAAGAACGTGAAATGTTTTTAGATGATATTGGCTTAAAAGAGCCTGGATCATCTAAATTAATTAGATCTACATATAGTTTATTAAATCTACAGACCTATTTTACTGCTGGAGAAAAAGAGGTTAGGGCTTGGACGATCCCGATTGGAGCTACTGCCCCAGAGGCGGCGGGAGTAATTCATACAGATTTTGAAAAAGGGTTTATACGTGCAGAAGTTATTTCGATTGAGGATTTAGTTAATCACGGTAGTGAATTAAAGGTAAAGGAAGCAGGTAAAATAAGAATTGAGGGTAAGGATTATACTCTTAAAGATGGTGATGTTTTGCATTTCCGTTTCAATGTGTAACCCTAACAAGTTTTTTGTTGACATTTATATTATTTTGAATTTTTCAACAAAAGAAGCTACTTAATTGTTAATATTTTTACATTGCCTAATCAATGAAATTGCATGCTGAACGGTTATCTTTACCCCCTTAACTTATGGATAATAAATCACAATATACAGAAGAAAATATTCGATCTCTTGACTGGAAAGAGCATATTCGAATGCGTCCAGGTATGTATATCGGAAAACTAGGTGACGGTTCATCTTCTGATGACGGGATATATGTATTATTAAAAGAAGTTCTTGACAATAGTATTGATGAATATGTTATGGGGGCGGGAAAGACTATTGAAATATCAATTGAGGATAATAAGGTGAAAGTTCGTGATTATGGAAGAGGGATCCCCTTAGGGAAAGTGGTTGATGTAGTAAGTAAAATGAACACGGGAGGGAAATATGACTCTAGAGCCTTTAAAAAATCAGTTGGGCTTAATGGTGTAGGTACTAAAGCAGTTAACGCCTTATCCTCATATTTTACAGTTTCTTCTCATAGAGATAATAACATTAAATCAGTTTTTTTTAAACAAGGAGAGTTGGTTGATGACCCCGCGGAGGAAGCTAGTGGTAAAAGAAAGGGAACTTTGGTTGAATTTGTTCCAGATTCTACAATATTTAAACATTACAAGTATCGTATTGAGTATGTTGAAAAAATGCTCAGGAACTATGTTTATCTGAATCCAGGTTTAACTATTATTTTAAATGGTGAGAAGTTTTATTCAGAAAATGGATTGAAAGATCTTTTAGAAGATCGATCTAATGAGTCAGATTTATTATATCCAATTATTCATTTAAAAGGACAAGACATAGAGGTTGCTCTTACGCATAGTAAAACTCAGTATAGTGAAGAGTATCATTCATTTGTTAATGGTCAAAATACAACTCAGGGAGGGTCTCACCAGTCTGCATTTAGAGAAGTTATTGTGAAAACTGTTAGAGAGTTTTTCGGAAAAAGCTATGATGCATCTGATATTAGAAAGTCTATTATATCCGCTATAAGTATAAAAGTGATGGAGCCTGTCTTTGAATCTCAAACGAAAACCAAATTAGGTTCCACAGAGATGGGAGGAGGTTTTCCAACAATTAGAAGTTATATAAATGATTTTTTAACGACTCAATTGGATAACTACTTGCATAAAAATCCTAACACTGCTGAGTCTTTGCAGCGTAAGATTATGCAAGCCGAAAGAGAGCGCAAGGAGTTGTCGGGCATTAGGAAATTAGCAAGAGAAAGTGCTAAAAAAGCAAGCTTACACAATAAAAAGCTTAGAGATTGCAGAGTTCATCTAGGAGATTTAAAAAAAGATCGCCGTTTAGAGTCAACTATTTTTATTACTGAAGGGGATTCCGCTAGTGGATCTATTACTAAATCTAGAGATGTGAACACTCAGGCTGTATTCAGCCTTAGAGGAAAGCCTCTAAATACATTTGGTATGACAAAAAAAATAGTTTATCAAAATGAGGAATTTAATCTTTTGCAAGCGGCACTTAATATTGAAGAAAACATGGAAGATCTTCGATACAACAACATTGTAATTGCTACTGATGCTGATGTTGACGGAATGCATATTAGACTTCTTCTAATAACATTTTTTTTACAGTTTTTTCCTGAGCTTATAAAAGAGGGGCATTTATATATTTTACAAACACCGTTATTTAGGGTTAGGAACAAAAAAGAGACATTTTATTGTTATTCTGAAAAAGAAAGAATTAATGCTATTGAAAAATTAGGTGGTAACCCTGAAATAACTAGATTCAAAGGTCTTGGTGAAATATCTCCTGATGAATTTAAGTTTTTTATAGGTGAAGATATTCGTCTAGACCCTGTAATGCCTGATAAGTCAGTAACTAGTGAAGAATTGCTAGGATTTTATATGGGGAAAAACACCCAAGAAAGACAGAAATTTATTATTGAAAACTTAAAAGTTGAATTAGATCCTGTAGAATGATTGAAGAAGAGAATAGCCAATTAGGGTTAGAAAATAATTCTGATACGCTTGTTAAGATTACAGGCATGTATAAAGATTGGTTTCTTGACTATGCTTCTTATGTTATTCTAGAAAGAGCAGTTCCTGCAATTGAAGATGGCTTTAAACCAGTTCAACGCAGGATTCTTCATTCGATGAAGGATCTTGATGACGGTAGATATAGTAAAGTGGCTAATATTGTTGGACACACTATGCAGTATCATCCCCACGGAGATGCCAGCATATCTGATGCTATGGTTCAAATTGGTCAAAAGGAACTTTTGATTGATATGCAGGGGAATTGGGGTAATATTTTAACTGGTGATAGGGCTGCAGCCTCGAGGTACATTGAGGCGAGGCTATCAAAATTTGCATTAGAAGTTATTTTTAGCCCTAAAGTAACCGATTGGCAGCTTTCTTATGATGGTAGAAAAAAAGAACCGGTAAACCTTCCCGTTAAGTTTCCAATGCTTTTAGCTCAAGGTGCAGAGGGTATTGCTGTTGGTTTATCGACAAAAATATTACCTCATAATTTTAATGAGCTTATAAAAGCCTCAATAGGCTATTTAAAAGGGAGATCTTACAAGATTTATCCTGATTTTCAAACTGGCGGGTCTATTGATGTTGAGAATTATAATGATGGAATGAGAGGCGGTAAGATTCGCGTGCGTGCATCTATTGCTCAGCGTGACAAAAATACTTTAGTAATAGACCAAATACCTTTTTCGACTAACACTTCATCATTAATCGATAACATATTGAAAGCCAATGATAAAGGAAAAATTAAAATTAAAAAGATTGAAGACAATACTGCTGAAAATGTAGAGATATTAATATACCTGCCTCCAGGCATTTCACCCGACAAAACAATTGATGCATTGTATGCTTTTACTGATTGTGAATCGTCAATTTCTCCTCTTAGTTGTGTTATTATTGATAACAAGCCCTCTTTTATTGGAGTTTCAGAAATGCTTAGAATTTCAACTGATAATACTGTTGAGTTATTAAAGAAAGAACTTGAGGTTCAACTAGGAGAGTTAGAGAATCAATGGCATTCAGCATCACTGGAAAGAATTTTTATTGAAAACAGAATTTATCGTGACATTGAAGAAGTCGAAACATGGGAAGCTGTAATAAATGCTATAGACGAAGGCTTAAAACCTCATATAGGAATACTTAAAAGACCTTTAGCTGAGGAGGACATAGTTAAGCTTACTGAGATACGCATAAAAAGAATATCAAAATTTGATATTGATAAGGCTCAACAAAAAATAGACGCTTTAGAGGGAGATATCAGTGAAGTGAAAAATAATTTAAGTCACTTAATTGATTATGCCATACGATATTTCGATCATCTGTTAAAGACTTATGGTAAAGACAAAAAAAGAAAAACTGAGATTACAACTTTTGATGATGTAGATGCCAAAAAAGTAGTGGTTCGTAATCAAAAATTATATGTAAATAAAGAAGAAGGGTTTATTGGTACTGGTCTTAGAAAAGATGAGTTTGTGTGCGAATGTTCAGATATAGATGATGTTATCGTATTTACAAAATCTGGTTTGATGCAGGTTGTAAAAGTAGAAAGTAAAGTTTTTATTGAAAAAAATATAATTCATGCTGCTGTTTTTAAGCGTAAAGACAAAAGAACTATATATAACATGATTTATAGAGATGGTAAACAGGGAACATATTTTATAAAAAGATTTCCGGTTAGTGGAGTTACCAGAGATAAATTATATGATCTTACCCAAGAAACACCAAATTCTGATGTGGTATATTTTTCGGCAAATCCCAATGGTGAAGCGGAGATTGTTACAATAAATTTAAGGAATACGGGAAGTATAAAGAAATTAAAGTGGGATTTGGATTTTGCTGATTATCTTATAAAAGGTAGAAACTCTAAAGGAAATATTGTAACTAAATATACAATCCGTAAAAATGGAGTAGAGCTTAAAGAAAAAGGGAAATCAACTCTAAAGCCAAGAGATATTTGGATTGATACAACTGTACAAAGGTTAAATACAGATGGTCGTGGAAAACTCTTAGGAGCCTTTAAAGGTGAAGACAAGTTACTTGAAATTACAGGAAGTTCAACTGTAAAGGTAATGACGCCTGAGCTGACTCTTCATTTCGATAAAGAACAATTAATTTTAGAGAAATGGATTCCCTCCAAGCCAATTACTGCAGTTTATTTTGATCCACTCAAAAAAAGAACATTTTTAAAAAGATTTTTAATTGAAAACGAAAATAAAGAGGATCTGTTTATCAAAGAAAAAACAGAGCTTCTTTTTGTTACTTCCCAGGCAAGACCTATTATAGAAATTAATTTTTCAAAACAAAAAAGAGGAGAAGACCCTCCTAAATCAATGCTTATAAATGCTGAAGAATTTATTAATATTAAAGGGATTAAAGCAATAGGAAACCAGTTAACAGACAAAAAGATTAAATCTGTAATTCTTAAAGAAAGTTTGCCATATTCAATTGAAGATGCTGAAGTTGATGCCGAAGAAATTGAAGTTAATGATGAGATTCATTTAAGTAATGAAGATTCTCAAATCACACTTGATTTATAAAAACATGAAGTTCTTTAAGCTATATCCATTTGTTTTAGGATTTTTAATTCTTTTTTCTTGTAAAGAGGAAAATTCTCCCTCATTATGCGGCGAAGCATACCCATATAAAGCTAAGCTTGCGATAAAGGGAATATGTTTTAATTACGTAATCGAGTTTATAGATGTAAGCTCTAATTTTAATTTAGTTGAAAGTCAGTGGGTTGATGAGACTACAGGAAGAGTTTATAATAATGTTTTTAGACTATCTAATTATTGTGATTTCCCTCCAGAAATTCAAGAGGGGGATGAATTTTATTTTGCATTGAGCACAAGTACTGATGACCCTCTATGTTTTGTTTGTGAGGCATTTAGACCCACACCAGCAAAATCCATAAACATTGATGTATGCGAATTAGCTCTTCCAACGCATACGACTGATTGATTTGCCAAGTGGCTATATCTTTTATCAAAATAAATTTAATGCAGTAATAACAGAGTAGTTAGGATTATGTTATTTTTGTACTAAATCATTAAATTTATCATATAAATTATAATAATGATAGGCGAATATTTATTTTATAATGAAGTACCCCATGGTGTTGAAACTATACATTGTAATGGAAAGACTTATTCCAGAGAAGAGTTTGTATTAGAGCGTGAAAAGTTTTTAACAAGAAAAATTATTAAAAAATAGTCTATGAGCTTTAAACAGTTTTTACAGATTATTTTAGTTGTAATAATTACGCTAGTCGTTTTCATGTTTTTAAAAAAATAAATTTTTATTTTATTTTAGTTATTGTACCTCTTTGAGTGTTTTTTAAATCACCAACTAACGAATATTCAAAAGTGTAACTATTCTTTTTAGTAGTTAGAATTCGCATGCTTATTGGCCTTTTTTCTTGATTGCTTTTAGGGTTTAGCTTAGTTAAGACACACTCGCAATCATTGACCCAGCGAATTGAAGCAGAATCTACCTTACCTTTATAAAATTCAATTTCAAGGGTGTCGTTTCTTATGAAACGCGATTTTTCAAGGGCGTTGTTGACAATAGTCTCAAACTCAAAAGTTCCATTGTGGAATGGAATACAATTTCTATTAGGGGTATAACAAGAGGTAATTAGAAAGAAAGCACAGGAAATAATAGTTCTCATGTAGCAAAAATACTAACTCTTTATGTTATATTTTTCAAAAGTACCATCAGAATAGAGCATGATAAGGGATTTTTCTGTCTTAGCGGCATGAGAATCACTCGATTTGATCTGCAATTGAGAATTATCCGTTCCTAGATCATTTAAAGCCTCTAAATTACTTTTAGCAGTAGAGTGGGGGAGATTATTTGAATTATCGCCGTAAACGAGCTCTGAGAGAGAGATTTCTGGAAAAACTCCTGTTATTTTAATTAAAAACTCTAAGCTTGGCTTATTTCTTCCAGACATGATATGAGAAATAGAAGATCGTTGCACTCCAATTTTTTCAGCAAAACCAGAAGCGGTTAGTTCCTTAGCTTGAATAATTTTTTCAATTCTTTTAGTGATTTCTAAGTAGTTTAACATTGTAAACAAGAATAAGTTTAACAGATATAACATAAAGATACAATAAATATTTTAATCATAAAAGAACCCATATTCTTAAACTTATTGTTTATATTTTTAATATAAATAACTGAAAACTAGTAATTTAATAAACAACTATGATTTTTTGTTTACAAATCATAACTTTTATGAACGAATACCGTATACAGATGTAATGTTTTTTGTTTACAAAAATTAACATTCATTAATCTATTTTTGTAAAAGCTATGTCAATCAAAGAGAAATTTACTGATCGCTATCTTGATCCATATAAATTAAATTTATTTTTAAAGGGATTAAGAAATTTAAATGATTTATTAATTATTGGTAATAGTGAAGAAAATAGGCCTATTTACGGCATTAAGATAGGTAATGGACCTATAAAGGTCCTGTTGTGGTCTCAAATGCACGGCAATGAAACTTCCACCACTAAAGCGCTTTGTCAACTGTTAGAACTTCTTGAAAACCCTGCTCATGAGGGGCTTATGACCAACCTGACTTTTAAAATTATCCCACAGCTTAATCCCGATGGAGCTGTAAAATATACTAGATATAATGCAAATAATATTGATTTAAATAGAGATGCTGTTAATTTAACTCAATCTGAAAGCAAGGCTCTGTCAAAGATCTTTAAAGAATTTAAGCCTGATTTTTGTTTCAATCTTCACGAT
Source organism: Flavobacteriaceae bacterium (assembly GCA_029243245.1). Classification (GTDB taxonomy): domain Bacteria; phylum Bacteroidota; class Bacteroidia; order Flavobacteriales; family Flavobacteriaceae; genus Marivariicella. Next base: position 34,402 of record JAQWSK010000015.1, read on the forward strand.
CAACGAACATTATATGCTGCAGGCAAGATGGGTTTGCCTGCTACAATCTCATTTTTAGCCCCCTCAGGTGACCCTGAAGGCTCTATTTCTTCTTCTAGGGAAGTTTCCATGAAAATCATCGCAGCAATCAATAAAAGCCTTCAAATTGACCTTCCTGGTCAAATTGGACGCTATGATGATTCATTTAATATAAACTGCGTTGGAGATAAATTTTCAAGCCTTGCAATCCCTACTATTTTATTTGAAGCAGGGCATTTCCCCAATGATTACAACAGAAATGTAACTGCTAACTATGTTTTAAAGGCATTAATTGATGCAATTAAAATTATATCGAATAAAGACTATAACAATTATACAATAGATCAATATTTGAATATTCCAGAAAACAGTAAGGATTATTCTGATTTATTAATTACTGGTGTGTCTATTGTAGATCAAGGCAAGGTTTATCAAAATCAAGAGCTTGTTGTCAATTATAAAGAGGTTTTGAGTAATTCTAAAGTTGAGTTTATTCCATATATGATAGATTATTCAAACTCTTGGACTGGGCTGACTCATAAAACTATAGAAATTGAATCAATGGAAATTAATAATAAAATTGTTTTTGACAAACAAAAGCCTTTAAGTCAAATTCAATCGTTAATAAATTATTGAATATTTAACTATTTTGTTATATAAATAACAATAATTGCATGATTAGATGGATAATCGTTATTTTTGTCAACAAAATAACTATAATACTAAATTTTATTAAATAAATGGATCCATTGATAAAGCTTGATGAAGTTGATCAACAAATATTAGATATTTTAATTGACAATACTCGAATTCCTTTTACAGATATTGCAAAAGAATTACTTATTTCTCCTGGAACAGTTCATGTTCGTGTAAAAAAAATGGAAGACGCTGGAGTCATAAAAGGTTCTTCGCTTAATTTAGATTATCAACAACTGGGATATTCTTTTATTGCCTATGTTGGAATTTTCCTTGGTGAAACCCAAAAAACAAAAGATGTTATTAATGAACTTAAAGCTATACCAAACGTTACAGTTGCTCACATTACCACGGGAAAGTTTAATATTTTTTGTAAAGTAAGAGCTAAGGATACAAGTCATGCGAAAGATATAATTTTTTCTATTGATGATATTGAAGGTATAAGTCGAACAGAGTCAATGATTTCATTAGAGGAAAGCATAAATGATAAAAAGAGATTGATGCATTTTATTTTTAATAATTTATAATTGTTTCTATGGCTAGAAAGCCCAAAATTGATCGTTTTAATGAAGTCATAAGATCGAAGTTTCAAATTTATAACAGTCTATTTTTAACTCTACCATTTGATAGCATAAAGAAAACTTCACTTATGCTGCCATTGTTTAAGGAGTATTGTGAAAATGGGTATCAATCCGGTGATAATCCCGAACAGATAATCAAAGATTTTTTTGATAAAATTCTTCCTAAACAGTCAATCCAACAGCAAAATGAGCTAATGTTTCATTTCATTCAATATATAGAACGTCAAATTGTTTTGTTTGACGCAATAGAAGATGCTGGTTTTTCATACGTAAATAATATGCATGGAAGAGGGACTCTCAGGCATATAAAAGAAGAAGCCATTAGTTCTAATAATTTAAACAAACTAAGAAATTATTTAAATAATTTTAGAGTTAGAATAGTTCTTACTGCTCATCCAACCCAATTTTATCCAGACACTGTTTTAGGTATTATCAATGATTTATCTGAGTCAATCAATAGCGGTTCATTAGATACAATTAAAAAGCTTCTGAATCAGCTAGGTAGAACTCGTTTTTACCAAAACAAAAAACCGTCTCCATATGATGAAGCTACAAGCCTTATCTGGTATCTAGAAAATGTATTTTTTTATTCAGCAGGAAACATAGTTAATTATTTGAATAATAATATTTTCGAAGAAAATAAATTAGATAATTCAATTTTTGATTTTGGCTTTTGGCCGGGAGGGGATAGAGATGGAAATCCATATGTGACTTCTGAAATTACACTAAAAACTGCTGAAAAATTAAAGCATTCAGTTTTACGAAATTATTATAGAGCATTACGTTCACTGAGAAGAAAACTTACATTTGAAGGAGTTTATCAACGGGTAGAAGATTTAGAAAATAGAGTTTATAAGAGTTTATTTAGTTCATCAGCTGGTCTTACATTAACTTATATGACAGATGAGCTTGATCAAATTTATAAATTGATTCAAGAAAATTATAATGGTCTATATGGGGACTTAGTTCTTGATTTGATTAATAAAGTTAATTTGTTTGGTTTTTACTTCGCAAGCCTAGACTTAAGGCAGGACTCAAGTATTCATAGTTCAGTTTTCAATGATATAATTACCCATAGTGATATTAAAGCCTTATTGGAGAATAAAACCATAAAATACTCTGAGATGACTGATCAATCAAAATGTGAATTATTAACTAAACTTACTGGAGATATTTACCCTTCTAGTTTTAAAAATAAGATCACAACTGAGACTCTAGAGAGTATTCGTGTTATGAAAGAGATTCAGAAATCTAATGGAGAGAAAGGATGTAATCGATATATAATAAGTAATTGTAACAGCTTAGAGTCAATTCTTCAAGTTTATGCAATGCTTAGATTAAGTGATTGGGAAAAACCAAAAGTTGATATCATTCCTTTATTTGAAACAATTTCTGATTTAAAAAATTCTTCAAAAATTATAGAATCATTGTTTTTAAATGCCACCTATTTAAGTCATTTAAAAACAAGAGGTAAAAAGCAAACAATAATGTTAGGCTTTTCTGATGGAACTAAAGATGGAGGATATTTTATGGCTAATTGGAGCATATATAAGGCTAAAGAAGAACTTAGTAAATTAGCTACAAAATATAATCTTTCAGTTGCGTTTTTTGATGGAAGAGGGGGACCTCCTGCCAGAGGAGGTGGAAGAACCCATGAATTTTATAATTCATTAGGTGATATAATTCAAGCTGATGATATTCAATTAACCATTCAAGGTCAAACAATTAGTTCCAATTTTGGAACTTTGGACTCTTCGCAGTTTAATTTAGAACAGCTACTAAGTTCTGGAATTAAAAATCAATTTTTTGTAAATAGTGCTAACAACTTCGATGATCATGATAGAAAGACATTAGACTTATTAGCTGATTTAAGTCATAAATCATATGAAAAGTTTAAATCTCATCCCAAGTTTTTAAAATATTTAGAAAATATAACTACTCTTCCTTATTATTCAAAAACTAATATTGGAAGTAGGCCTTCAAAAAGAGGAAAAAGCAAAGAGCTTTCATTAGATGATTTAAGAGCTATTCCTTTTGTTGGAAGCTGGAGTCAATCAAAACAAAATGTTCCAGGTTTTTTCGGAGTAGGAACTTCATTAAATGATTTTAAAAGCAGAAATGATTTTGATAGAGTTAAAAACCTCTATAAAAACAGTGCTTTTTTTAGAACTCTTATTGCTAATAGTATGATGAGTTTGACAAAGTCATTTTTTGAATTGACTTCCTATCTTTCAGATAATCCTGAGTATGGTGAGTTTTGGAATATTATTCATAATGAATTTTTACTTAGTAAAAAGATGATTTTAGAGCTGACTGGCTTTAAGTCATTAATGGAAAATGAACAGACTGGAAAAGCTTCCATTGAAATTCGTGAATCTATAGTACAACCATTGATAACAATACAACAATTTGCTTTAATGCAAATTCAAAAAAATAAAAAGCACAAGAATTTAGACTCTAAACTTTTAGATGTGTACGAAAAAATGGTAACCCGGTCATTGTTTGGAAATATTAATGCGAGTAGAAATTCAGCCTAAGAATCGTAAAAAAGAAAACCTTTATTGATTTGTTCAGGGGTTACTTTTAAATCAATCATTGGAACACCTATTGATTTCAATAAAACAAAATTAACATTACCGTGACTATTTTTTTTATCAAACTTTAAAAGGGATATAATATTCTCTTGATCTGAACTGTCAATTTTAACTTTAGAAAAAATAGAATTAAAAACATGTTTTATTTGATCTGCTTCCGATTGACTTAAAGAACATTTTTCTACTGAAATAGAACTCTCAATAATCATTCCTATTGCTATTGCTTCACCATGAGTTAATTTATCTAAGTGGTCAGATTTGATAAAATATGATTCAATTGCATGACCAATTGTATGACCGAAATTTAAAACTTTCCTCAGATTTTGCTCATAGGGATCATCTATGACTATTTTGTTTTTTATTTCTATTGACTTGTATATAAGTGGAAGAATATCATCAGGATTTGTTTTAAGAATATTTGAAAGAGTATTCCAGTATTTTTTGTCATTGATTAAACCGTGCTTTAACATTTCAGAATATCCACTCCTGTAATCTTTAAAAGGAAGTGTTTTTAGAAAATCAGATTCAATAATTACTAATTTAGGATCAACAATTACACCAATTTGATTTTTTAAATTTCCAAAATCAATTCCTGTTTTACCACCAATTGAAGCATCAACCATAGACAGTAAAGTTGTTGGAATATTTATAAAGTCAATACCTCTTTTAAATGTTGACCCAATAAAGCCACCCATGTCGGTTATTACTCCTCCTCCCAAATTTATCATTAAACTTTTCCTATCTGCTCCTTTGTCTGAAAGATTTTGCCAAACTTTTTGACAAGATTCTATTGTTTTAAACTCTTCTCCTGGCGGGATGCATATTATTTCAAAATCCAATGATTCTGAAACTCTATTTTTAAAAACAGGTAAACAATATTCTTCGGTATTTGAGTCAATCATTACAAACACAGAAGAATAGCCATTCTCTTGTATTAACTTGTCAAGTTTCTCAAAACCTTTTTGTTGGAATTCAACAGAGTAGCTTTTCGCTTTAATTTCATTCATTATTCAAAAATAAAGTTTTTATGTTGGAATAAGATTATTTTCGCATTTCTATACAGTAATTTCTTTTAAATTTGAAAAAAAAATGCTTTTTAAGAATACTAAAACTGCTTTTTCTTTAAAAAAAAATATAGAATTAAAGCGTGCGTATTTATTATTTAAAATTATATCATATCCTTTTTTAGTTAATCTAGGAAAGTTTTTGGTAATGATTTCGGTCAAACTACGTTTACCTGTTGAGCACTTAATCAGGCTGTCAGTTTTTGATCAATTTTGTGGAGGAATTGATGAAAAAGATTCATTAAAAATAGTTAATTTATTGGCTACTAAAAATGTCAAATCATATCTTCATTATTCTGTTGAGGGGGCAAGCCTTGAGAAAGATTATGATAATTGTTTGGCTTCAACCATAAAAACACTGGAAGTTTCCAAAAAAAACTCATCATTGCTGTTTTCTGTATTTAAACCAACTGGATATGGTTCCTCTGTTTTGTTTGAAAAAAAGAGTAATAAGATTCCTTTTACTAAAGATGAATCTAATGCCTGGGATAGAATCATTGAGCGTTTTAGAATTACATTTGATAAAGCAAAATCAATTGGTTTAAGCGTTTTTGTTGATGCTGAGGAAAGTTGGATTCAACCTGCTATTGATGAAATAGTTGAAAAAATGATGCTTGATTTTAATAAAGAAAAAGCTATAGTATTCAATACCGTTCAAATGTATCGTAAGGGCAGGTTTGAATATCTAAAAGAATTGAATGATAAATCTTTGAAATACAACTTTAAGGTTGGTATAAAACTAGTTAGGGGAGCATACATGGAAATAGAAAAAAGTAGAGCTTTAAGTAAAAATTATCCTAGTCCGATTTGTGATTCTAAAGAAGAAACAGATTCTCAGTACAATAATGGAATTGAATTTATGTTTAATAATTTAGATCGTTTTTGCATGTTATTGGGGAGTCATAATGAGATTAGTGCTAAAAGAGCGATTAATTTAGCAGCTAAAATGTCAATATCTAAGGATCATCCAAACCTTTCTTTTGGTCAATTATATGGAATGAGTGATAATATAACTTTTGCTTTAGCTGAAAGCGGTTATCGTGCTGTAAAATATTTACCATATGGCCCGGTCAAAGAGGTAGTGCCATATTTAATTAGAAGAGCAAATGAAAACACATCTATTCATGGGCAATCTAATAGAGAATTAGATTTAATTTCATTTGAATTAAAAAGAAGGAAAGGATCTAAAAATTAATTTTTAATACTGTTGCTGTTTTTGAACAATTTTCAATTTCAACAGAAGCATGTTTTGAGATTAAATTACCTTTTAAAACATATGTTTTACACGAATCCTTTTTAGTATTGCTCTCAGAAAAATCTATCGATGAATTTTTAATAAAATCCTCAATTACCTTATCTGTAATATTAATTTCATTCTTCAATATATAATCAGGAACATTGATTTCTTTTCTAAGCAGTTGACTTTTCACTCTTGCTTGTGGACCATAATTACAACTAGTCTTTTTCCCACTAAAAATAAAGGATAGTATTATAACCCCTATTGATAGTCCAAACAAATAATAACCAAGTCGTTTTAAGAATGCCATATTAATAAAGATTTATTTGTCGTTTATTATCATTAATAATTTTAATTTCAACTTCATTCATAGGAGAAGTCAATAATGAAGAAATTTTACCTGACCATTCCATAAAGCATTTATTGCCTGAATCTAAATACTCATCAACACCAAAGTCTAAAGCTTCTTCAGTAGATTCTATTCTGTAAAAATCAAAATGATGAATGATGTCATTTGAAGAATTCACATAAGTGTTCACTAATGAGAAAGTTGGGCTCGATATGTTTTCATTAAAACTCAAGTATTTACATATGGATTTAATTAAAGTTGTTTTTCCGGAGCCCATTGGCCCATTAAAAGCTACTATTGGATGGATTAGATAGTCACAGATTTTTTGTGCAACTGTATCAATTTCAGAAAGCGAATAGCTTATTTTCATATATTTAAAACTTATTTTTCGAAGAAAAAGTTGCAAAAGGTATTATTATTTCTTCCATTGAAATACCTCCGTGTTGAAAAGTGTTATTATACAAGTTCGCAAAGTGATTGAAATTGTTTTGATATACAAAATAATGATCATCTTTTGCAAAAATAAAAGAACTGTCTAAAAATGTTTTAGGCAATTCAAATTCATTCAAATTTTTTACTTCTACAACTTTCTTCTTTTCATAACTCATACTCCTTCCAGACTTATACCTAAGGTTAGAGCTCATTTCTTTCTTTCCTTTAATTTCTATAGGTTTTTCCACATTAATAGTGCCATGATCCGTCGTAACAATTAATCTAAAACCTTCTTTACTGGCAGACTGAATAAATTCAAAAAGAGGAGAGTTCTTAAACCAAGAAAGAGTTAAGGATCTATAGGCTTTATTATCTGGAGCTAACTCTTTAATAATTTCCATCTCAGTTTTAGCATGTGAGATCATGTCTACAAAATTGTAAACGATAATTGTTAAATCTTCTGATTTATATTTTTTTAAATTTTTAACTAACTTTTTACCATCTGAAATAGAAGTTATTTTATTGTAACTAAATTTTATATTTTTATTTAATCGATTTAATTGTGATTCAAAAAAATTAGATTCGTATAGATTTTTACCTCCATCTTCATTATCATTTTTCCACCATTTTGGATAGTGTTCTTGCATTTGCTTAGGAGTCATGCCAGAAAAAATCGAATTTCTAGAATATTGAGTAGCCGAGGGGAGTATACTAAAATAGCACTCATCATCATTTAAGTCAAAGTGCTTTTGTATCAAAGGACTAATTATTTTCCATTGATCTAATCTTAGGTTATCTATTAATAATAGTATAGATGGTTGTTTTTTTTTAATTAATGGCAAAACTTTCTTTTTGAATAGATTATGTGATAAGATTGGAGTATCAATATTATTAGTTATCCAATTAGAATAATTTTTTTGAATGAAATTTGAAAATTCTGAATTAGCTTCTTTCATTTGATTTTTAAATATTTCAAACATTACTTGATCGTCTAATTTTTCAAGTTCTAACTCCCAATATGTCATTTTTTGATATAGAGAAATCCAATCATTAGCTGAATTGACTTCAATAAGTGAATTTGAAAGTTCTTTATATTCTTGTTGATATGATTGAATTGTCTTCTCTTCAATCAGATTTTGAGTATTTAATATTTTTTTTAAAGCAATCAAAATCTGATTTGGATTGACTGGCTTGATTAAATAATCAGATATTTTTCTTCCAATTGCATCATCCATAATATGTTCTGCTTCATTTTTTGTGATCATGATAACAGGTAGCTCAGGATTGCTTTTTTTTAATTCACCAAGTGTCTCTAAGCCATTTAATCCAGGCATATTTTCATCTAGTAAAACAATATCAAATTGAGTGTTTTTAATAACTTTTAAAGCATCAAGACCATTTGTACATGTCGAAACTTCATAGCTTTTACTTTCAAGAAATAAAATATGCGGCTTTAAATGATCTATTTCATCATCTACCCATAAAATTTTAGACATCTCTATTAGATTTTATCAAATAATAAAATTAAATTAAATTTACATCTAATTCTATTTATTAGAAGTCAATTAAAGCTTTTTAATTTAATCTATTAATCATTTTGTAGGATCTTAAAAAACAATCCATAGATTTTTGTTAATTTTGCGCTGATGAAATTCACTGCCAAACAAATTGCAAAAAAACTTAATGGAAAAGTAGAGGGTAATCCTAAAACTTTTATTCATGAGCTTGCTAAAATTGAAGAAGCTCAATCTGGTAGTTTAACCTTTTTATCAAATCCAAAATATACTCAATATTTATATAGCACTAAAGCCTCTATTATTATAGTTAAAAATGACTTTAAACCTGATCAAGATTTTAATCCTACCCTTATAAGAGTTGAAGACCCATATTTTGCCTTTACTAAACTTCTAGAATTTTACCAAATTTTAAAAACTCAACGAAATGGTGTTTCTAAATCAGCATTAATTCATCAATCAATTAATTTATCTGAAGATTGTTATGTTGGCGAGGGTTCTGTTATAGAAGAAAACTCTAAAATAGGTAAATGTGTTAAGATTTTTCCTAATTGTTTTATTGGTCAAAACGTTCAAATTGGTGATAACACAATCATAATGCCTGGTGTAAATATACTTTCTGATTCGATAATTGGAAAGAGCTGCATTATCCATAGTGGCTGTGTAATTGGGTCCGATGGTTTTGGATTTGCATTACAACAAGACGGCTCGTATAAAAAGATACCTCAAACAGGTAATGTAATTATTAAAGACAATGTCGATATAGGTGCTAATTCTACAATTGACAGAGCTACATTAGGTTCAACCATTATTTCCAAAGGAGTTAAGTTAGACAATCAAATTCAAATTGCACATAATGTAGAAATAGGTGCCAATACTGTAATTGCAGCTCAATCAGGTATTGCAGGTTCTTCCAAAATTGGTAAAAACTGCATAGCAGGAGGTCAGTCTGGTTTTGCTGGCCATCTAACAGTTGGAAATAATTCAAAAATTCAAGGTAAAGCGGGAGTTACTAGTAGTATACCCGAAAACAGTAAAGTACAAGGTAATCCAGCTATAGACTATTCCGTTTATAGCAAGTCGTATGTTCACTTTAAAAATCTCAGAGACATTGAAGCTCGTTTAAGTAAAGTTGAAAAAGATACTAAGCCATGATTTTAAAAACTGTTTCTCAAAAAACTATTGGTAAGCCTGTTTTTTTGGAAGGTGTTGGCCTTCATACAGGATCTAAAGTGAAATTATCATTTTTACCTGCACCTGCAAACACAGGTTTTATATTTATTAGAAGTGACTTGAAAGGTAATAATCAAATTTTAGCAAATGTAAATTATGTAGTTAATACTGATCGAGGAACTAATATTGAAAAAAATGGAGTTAAAATTCAAACTTCTGAACATGTATTAGCTGCTCTAGTTGGTCTTGATATTGATAATTGCTTTATAGAAATTAATGGCCCAGAACCTCCAATAATGGATGGGTCATCAAAATTTTTTATTGAAGCACTTGAAACAGCTGGAATTCATAAACAAGAATCATTGCGTGAAGAATATGTTGTTAGTGAAATAATAAGTTATAAAGATAAAGAAACAGGTAGCGAAATAACTGTCATTCCTTCAGATGAGTATCAAGTTACCACAATGGTTGATTTTGGAACTAAAGTATTAGGAACTCAAAATGCATTTTTAGAAACTTTAGGAAATTTTAAAAAAGAAATTTCTTCCGCAAGAACTTTTAGCTTTCTTCATGAATTAGAAGAGCTATTAGAGCATGGTCTAATTAAAGGTGGAGATCTTAATAATGCTATAGTTTATGTTGATACACCTCCATCAGTGAGTGCGATGGAAAAATTAAAAAAAGCCTTTAAAAAGGATAAATTAAGCGTCAAGCCAAATGGAATATTAGATAATTTAACGCTTCATTATTCTAATGAAGCGGCGAGACATAAACTTCTTGATGTTATTGGAGATCTTGCTTTAGTTGGAACAAGGATAAAAGGTCGAGTAATTGCTAATAAACCTGGACATAAGGTTAATACTTCTTTTGGAAAAAAATTACATAAAATCATCATAGCTGACAAAAGATCAAATATTCCTTATATAAACCCAAATAATGAACCATTATTAGACACTGTGGCTATAATGAAAATACTTCCACATAGACCACCTTTCTTGTTAGTTGATAAAATTTTTGAACTGTCTGAAACTCATGTTGTTGCTCTAAAAAACGTTACTATGAACGAACCCTTTTTTGAAGGTCATTTTCCTGGAACCCCTGTTATGCCAGGTGTTCTTCAGATTGAAGGTTTGGCTCAAGCCGGGGGGGTTTTAATCCTAAACACTGTCCCTGATCCTGAGAATTATATAACTCTTTTTATGAAAATGGATAATGTAAAATTTAAAAGAACGGTTCATCCTGGAGATACAATGGTTTTTAAATTAGAATTAATTACTCCAATTAGAAGAGGTATTTGCCACATGCGTGGTTATATTTATGTAAATGAAAATTTAACTACTCAAGGAGACTTAATGGCCCAAATTAAAAGAAAAGAAATATGAATCAACCTTTAGCTTATGTGCATCCAGGTGCAAAAATTGCCAAAAATGTAGTGATCGAACCTTTTACTACAATAACTAATAATGTAATTATAGGTGAAGGTACATGGATTGGTTCAAATGTTACTATAATGGAAGGGGCTCGGATTGGAAAAAATTGTAATATTTTTCCTGGCTCAGTAATATCAGCAGTTCCTCAGGATATGAAATTTAATGGAGAAGATACTACTGCTGAAATAGGAAATAATACAACAATACGGGAATCAGTTACTATTAATAGAGGAACTAAGGATAAAATGCGAACAAAGATTGGAAAAAACTGTTTAATAATGGCATATTCTCATATTGCCCATGATTGTGTGGTAGGTAATAATTGTATTTTTTCAAATAATAGTACTTTAGCTGGTCATATTTCGATTGGAAATCATGTAATACTAGCTGGTTTTGTAGCGGTTCACCAATTCTGTACTATTGGCGATCATGCTTTTGTTGCAGGAGGCTCTTTAGTTAGAAAAGATGTTCCTCCTTATGTGAAAGCAGCTAGAGAGCCTCTTTCATATGTAGGGATAAATTCTGTTGGATTAAGAAGAAGAGGGTTTTCTTCTGAAAAAATTACTGAAATTCAAACTATATTTAGATTGCTTTTTCAAAAGAAATATAATAATACTCAAGCTACGGAGATAATTGAAGCTGAAATGACTGCCACACCAGAAAGAGATGAGATATTAAATTTCATTCAAAACTCTCAAAGAGGTATTATGAAAGGGTATTTTCAAAAAAATTAGAAATGGCAAATACATCAGATATACGTAAAGGACTTTGTATTAAGTTTAATAATGATATATATAAAATAATTGAATTTCTCCATGTAAAACCGGGAAAGGGACCTGCTTTTGTTAGAACAAAACTTAAAAGTGTTTCTTCTGGAAAAGTAGTTGATAATACTTTTTCTTCAGGCCATAAAATTGAATCAATACGTGTTGAAACAAACAAATACCAGTTTTTATATAATGATTCTGATCAGTTTCATTTCATGAATACTGATAATTATGAACAAATTTATATAGATAATAAAATTATTGACTCTTCAGAGTTATTAAAAGAAGGTGAGGTAGTTACAATATCGATTAATTCTGAAGACGGAATGCCTCTATCTTTAGGTATGCCTGCAAGTGTGGTTTTAGAAATTACAAAAACTGAACCTGGTGTAAAAGGAAATACTGCTACAAATGCAACTAAACCTGCAATTACTGAAACGGGGGCTAGGATTAATGTTCCTTTATTTATAAATGAAGGAGATAAAATTAAAATAGATACAGAAAAAGGACTTTATCAAGAGAGAATAAAGGAATAAATAACTTAATAATACAAAAAATGAGTGTACTAGTTAATAAAAGCTCCAAGATTATAGTTCAAGGATTCACTGGAGGAGAGGGGACTTTTCATGCTACCCATATGATTGAATATGGAACTAATATAGTAGGTGGAGTAACCCCAGGTAAAGGAGGTCAAATTCATCTGGATAAACCGGTTTTTAATTCTGTAGCTGAAGCAGTAAGTCATACTGGAGCAGATACTTCTATTATTTTTGTACCACCAGCTTTTGCAGGAGATGCAATAATGGAATCTGCAGATGCTGGAATCAAAGTAATTATTGCAATTACTGAAGGGATACCTGTTGCTGATATGGTTATAGCAGCTCCATATGTAAAGAAAAAGGGAGCTATACTTGTTGGACCCAATTGTCCAGGTGTGATAACTCCAGATGAAGCTAAAGTTGGTATTATGCCTGGTTTTGTATTTAAAAAAGGAAATGTTGGAATTATTTCTAAATCAGGGACTTTAACATATGAAGCTGCCGATCAAGTGGTTAGAGAAGGCTTGGGTGTAACTACAGCTATTGGTATAGGTGGAGATCCAATTATTGGCACAACAACAAAGGATGCAGTAGAATTATTTATGAATGATCCTGAAACTGAATGTATAGTTGTAATTGGAGAAATTGGAGGTCAATTAGAGGCTGATGCAGCTTATTGGATTAAATCTCAAGGTAACCTAAAACCTGTTGTAGGATTTATTGCAGGAGAAACTGCTCCAATAGGAAGAACAATGGGACATGCTGGTGCAATTGTGGGTGGATCCGATGATACCGCCGAAGCGAAAAAACGAATAATGAGAGAATGTGGCATACATGTAGTAGATTCCCCTGCTAAAATTGGCGCCAAAGTATCTGAAATCTTAAATTAAATGAAACTTTTAAAAAATAAAATTGCCATTATTACTGGGGCTACTCGAGGTATTGGAAGAGGTATTGCTTTAGAATATGCTAAACAAGGTTCTAGTGTAGCTTTTACTTATTCAAAATCAGTTGAGCAAGCTAATAAATTAGTTAAAGAATTAGAGGCTTTTAGTGTTAAGGCTATAGGTTATCAAAGTGATGCTTCTAATTTTTCTGATGCTGAATCACTTGTAGCATCTGTATTGAATGATTTTTCAGGGATTGATATTTTAGTTAATAATGCCGGAATAACAAAAGATAATTTATTAATGCGTTTAAGTGAAAAAGATTTTGATGATGTCATAAATGTTAATTTAAAATCTGTCTTTAACATGACAAAAGCCGTACAAAAAACTTTCTTAAAACAACGAAAAGGTTCTCTTATTCATATGAGTTCAGTTGTTGGTGTTAAAGGCAATGCAGGACAGTCCAATTATTCGGCATCGAAAGCTGGTATTATTGGTTTTTCAAAATCAATAGCTTTAGAGCTTGGCTCCAGAAACATAAGGAGTAATGTTATAGCTCCTGGATTCATAGAAACAGAAATGACAAAACAATTATCGGAAGAAATTGTTGATAAATGGAGAAATGCCATACCTTTGAAAAGAGGAGGTACGCCTAAAGATATTGCTAACGCTTGTGTTTTCTTAGCTTCAGATTTATCTTCTTATATTACAGGTCAAGTTATAAATATTGACGGAGGAATGTTAACCTAACAAATAACAGAAAAACAAGTATTAATTTATAAAACTAACTATTATGCAACGTCTACCAAAAATCGGATTACCCATACTCGCTTTGGGATTTTTATTTTTAATTTTAATATCCAGATCATCAGTAAATATTGGTTATGGAGAAGCAGGTGTTTTATTTAAAACTTTTGGAGGAGGAGTTGTCACTGACCAACCTGCTTTAGGTGAAGGGTTTAGAATAATTGCGCCTTGGAATAAAGTATACCTTTATAATGTAAAACAACAAGAATTTTTTGAAGGAAATATGCAGGTTCTTTCATCCAATGGACTTGAAATATCCTTAGATGTTTCAGTTCTGTATCAGCCCCAAATAGATAAATTAGGTTTACTCCATAAAACTAAAGGAGAGAATTATGTTAACATCGTTTTAATACCTCAAATTCGTGCTGTAGCTAGATCAGTTGTTGGTAGATATACACCTGAACAATTATATTCTTCAAAGCGTGATGCAATTCAAAACGAAATTTTTGAGGAAACTCAAAAGGTTGTTCAAGATCAATACATTCAATTAAATGCTGTATTAGTTAGAGATGTTACTCTTCCTCAAGCAATTAAGGAAGCTATTGAAAGAAAATTAAATCAGGAACAAGAAGCATTAGAATATGAGTTTAGAATTGCAAAGTCTATTCAAGAAGCTGAAAGACAAAGAATTGATGCAGAAGGTAAAGCAAAAGCAAATCGAATTTTAAGTGCATCTTTAACAGATAAAATACTTCAAGAAAAAGGAATTGAGGCTACTTTAAAACTTGCAGAATCTCCAAACACAAAAGTAATTGTTATTGGATCAGGTAAATCAGGCATGCCTATAATTTTAGGAAATCAATAAATAGTATTGATTGTTAATAAAGGAGAATATGATCTATTTTTTCAGTAATAGATTATATGATTTTTAATTACATAAATAAACAATGTATGACATTGTTCAGTCGAACATGTTGAGTTTTTTGTATTTAAGTAAAAAAAGCCCGTTTGAATTATCAAACGGGCTTTTTTAATATTAAAGTTTAGCCTTGTATTTGTTAGAACAGTCAATAAAATTTCTAACAGAAAAAGGCTAATTTTCTTAATTTTTCACCCGCAAGCTTAATTATGCGGGGAGTTTTTTTATACTTTTATTTTAAAAATGATTTTAACAAATGCAAAATATAAATCAAGAAATATTTACTTTTCTTAATCAACTTAAATTAAATAATAATAGAGATTGGTTTGAGGATAATAGGCAAAGGTTTAAAAATATTCAAAATGAAATTGAAATTTTATCCACTAGAATTGTTGATGAATTGAATAAGCATGATAATGTTGAAAATTTTAAAATATTTAGAATATATAGAGATCTTAGGTTTTTAAAAAACAAAGTACCATATAAAATAAATTTTGGTATTTCATTTAAAAGAATTTCACCAAGTTTAAGGGGAGGCTACTATCTTCATATAAAACCTAATGATACCTTTATTGCCTGTGGTTTTTTCAAGCCTAATAAAGAAGATTTACTAAGGATCAGAAGGGAGTTTGAATTTAATTCTAATGAATTTAGAGAAATTATAAATGAAAAGTCAATTAAAAAAAACTGGGGTAATATTGATGGGAATCCAGTTAAAACTAATCCTAGAGGTTTTTCAAAGGAACATTCTAATATTGATTTGATTAGAATGAAAAGGTATCTTTTTTTTAAAAAATACAGAGATAATTCTGTTTTTTCTTCAAATTTTATTAATAATATCTCTCACGACTTCATGTCTATGAGACCTTTTCTTGATTATATGTCAAATGTTCTTACTACAGATTTAAATGGATTATCAGTTTTACAAAATGATTTATAAAATAAATTTTTTTCTAATTGTATTTATAAGCTTTTTAAGTGCTCAAAAAATTCCTATAATAATTGATGCAGACACTGCAAATGAAGTAGATGATTTATTTGCTCTTTCTGGAGCTCTAGCTGAATCTAACTTTAATATTATAGGTATAACTGCTTCTCAATTTAATACTTCTCCTTTAGCTTCTTTTAACACAGCATTAGAGAGTAAGAATATAAATGATAAAATATTACAATTAGTTAATGTAAGCTCGATACCTTCATTATTAGGAAGTCCTGACCCGCTTAGCAATACTACTAATGTTGAAAATTCTCAAGCTTCGAGTTTTATAATTGAAAATGCTCGGTTATATTCTAACGACAACCCGTTATATGTTATTATTCTTGGTTCATCTACAAATGTCGCGACTGCAATAATTAACGCTCCAGAGATTGTAAAAAACATAAAGGTGTTTTATTTAGGATTTTGGCATGACCCATTGACTAATTTATATAATAAAAATGAATTCAATTCTAGAAATGATCCTTTGGCAATAAATTTTTTACTTAATTCTTCAGATCTGGATCTCACAATTATGACTGCCACAACATCTCAATATATGATTTTTTATAGAAATGAATTAAATTATTATTTATCAAATAACAATTCTTTAGGGTCGTATTTGATAAATCGATGGGATTCTTATGAGAGGTGGTGGGCCGATGAAGACAAAGAAAAAAAACAATGGATAATGTGGGATGTAGCTATGATAGAAGCTGTTGCGAATAATAATTATTCTGAATATGAGTTTTTTGATACTCCATCAGAGAATTTAAATCGAAAAATTAAAATTTATACAAAAATTGATGTTTTGAATATAAAAAACAGGTATTGGAAAAAGCTACAAACTTTTAATAATATAAAACTATGATAAACATTGACCTAAACACACCTATTAATGAATTAACAGGGTTTCTCAATAATCATAATGTACTATTTAATAATGAGGATTTATTAAAATCAAGTAAAGCTGGAGAAGGAAACATGAATGTAGTTTTAAGAGTTAAAACTAATCAGCGGTCTTTTATATTTAAACAATCAAGACCATATGTTCAAAAATATCAACACATTCCCGCTCCAATAGATAGAATTGATGTTGAATATAACTTTTATAAAGCTGTTGAAGAGATTGAGAGCAATAATAGCTTTCCTAAAATAATAAATTATTGTAAAAAAAGTTTTTTTATGATTCAAGAAGATTTAGGAAATTCTGATGATTTTTTAAGTATTTATAAGAGTAAAAGAATAAATGAAAAATCAATAGTTAAGCTTACTAAAGTTTTGAAACAGATTCATTCATGTAAGCATGATATTAATTACCCCTTGAATACTGAGCTTAAGAAATTAAATCATCAACATATTTTTGTTTTACCATTTATTAAAGAAAATGGATTTTCATTAAATTCTGTTCAGCCAGGTTTAGAAAAACTTGCAAACTCTTTCATAAGTAATGATTCATTAATAAATAAATCAATAATTATTGGAAATGAATATTTAAAAAAAGGAAAAACTTTACTTCATGGTGATTTTTATCCAGGGAGCTGGATGCAAAATGATCAAGAAATTTATGTAATTGATCCCGAATTCAGTTTTGTAGGAGATTTAGAGTTTGATTTGGGAGTCTTTATAGCTCATATTATTATCGTCACTCTGAAAGAAAAATATTTAAGTGATATAATTAATTATTACTCTGCCTCTATAGATCAGGAATTAGTTAATTATTATACCAGTATTGAGATAATTAGAAGAATCATAGGCCTGGCACAACTACCAATTAACTTATCTCTTGATGAAAAAGAAAAGTTATTAAAATTCTCAAAAGGACTTTTATTAAATTAACAGATTAATAAGTTAAAATTATTTGTATTATTGAAAGGTCAATTTTTCATTTAAAAGTTTAAACAACATGATAAAAATAGCCTATATAGGTGCAGGAAGTATACAGTTTGGTCCAATAATAGTTCAAGATATTTTGTTAAGTGAAAGGCTGTGTGAAGATGGACTCGAATTTTTTTTAATGGATATTGAACTATCCCATTTAGATCATGTTTACAAACATGCGGAGTATGTTAATGAAAAATTGAAACGTAATGCCAAAATCATCAAAACGATTAATCGAAAAGAAGCCATAAACAATTCGAATTTTGTTATTTGTGCTTTGGAAAAGAACCGTAATGTTTATTGGTCACAGGATTTTCATATTCCAAGAAAGTATGGTTTTAAACAAGTTTATGGAGAAAATGGTGGGGTGGGTTCTTTATTTCATGCACTTCGTAATATTAAATTAATAGTTGACTTGGCGAAGGATATGGAGAAGTTATGTCCTAAATCAATACTTTTAAATTTTTCAAATCCTGAACATAAAATATGTGAAGCTGTAACTAGATTAACATCTATTAAGACTGTTGGGCTTTGTCATGGTGTTTTTATGGGTCGTGATCAACTATCAGAATTATTAAACATTCCTCTTTCAGATCTTCAGACAAAAGCGTGTGGAATGAATCATTTTAGCTGGTTTCAGGAAATTAAACAAAAATCAACAGGAGAAGATTTATATCCTAAATTAAAATCTATTGAAGAAGATGGGGATTGGATGGCTAAGTGGCATGAACTAGCTTTAGGGAGAATATTATTTCGAAGATTTGGTCAATGGCCTTCACCTGCATCTAATCATTATGGAGAGTATATTAAATGGGCTGAAGAATTTGTTATTCCTCAATTGCATTTTTTTTATGATCCTTTTGATGGACATCCGTGGGAGAATAATCAAATCCCCGAAGGGGTTTATACAGTCGATAGGGTGAATTATAATCGAAAATGGAAGAAAGACTGGAACAAAAAACTTCTTCCAGTTGGTTCAGTTGAAGAAATTAAGTTAGAAAATGAAGATGGTAGTTTTAAAAGATCTGGTGAGATTGTAACTCTAATTATGGAGTCAGTTGTTTCTAATGAAAAAAAATGGCTTGAAGCTGTTAATATCCCTAATAATGGAGCAATTCCAAATTTACCTGATGATTTAGTTGTTGAAGTTCCTGCGTATTGTGATGCTGATGGAATTAAGGCAGTTAATATGGATCCAATACCAGAAGCTATTGCAGCTACAATTAGACTACATGCTAGTATACATAAGCTTTTAGTAGAGGCTTTCAGTGAGGAATCTAAAGATAAGCTTTTACAAGCAATTCTTATTGAACCAACTGTCAACTCATACAGAAACGCTGTTGACATGTGTAATGAAATGCTTGAGCTTCAAAAAGATGTTTTGCCAATTATTAAGTAAAAACAAATAATTATGAACCTTGAATTATTAGACTGGATCGTAATTATTATTTATCTATTTATATCTGTCTTTATAGGGGTTTTTTTAGTAAAACATAAAAATGCTAATATAACTGACTTTTTTGTTGCTGGAAGGAGTCTTCCTTGGTGGTTGTTAGGAACTTCAATAGCTGCTACTTGGTTTGCAACTGATGCTCCATTAGCAGTTACAGCTCTAGTAAGAACTAAAGGTATTTATAGTAATTGGTTATGGTGGTATCTTGGTACTGGTATAATTATGATGGTTTTTTTTTATGCTAAGAATTGGAGGCGAGCTGAAATTCTTACCGATGCAGAGCTAATAGAACTTAGGTATAGTGGGAATTCAGCATCAACACTTAGAGCATTTACTGCTGGTTTTTATGGGATTTTTAAAAACTGTGTCACTTTGGGTTGGGTAATTTTAGCAATGTTGAAGTTTTCTAGTGTAATATTAGGGTGGAGTGCGGAATTTGCATTATTAATTACTTTGACATTTGCTCTACTACATACTCTTATATCAGGAATCAAAGGTGTTGTCATATTAGACATGTTTCATTTTAGTGTTGGAACCATCAGTACAATTATTTTAGCTGTAATTATCTTGATTAATGTTGGTGGTCCAGAACAATTATCTAATAAAATACTTTCCTCCTCAGACGCTCCACCTGCAATCTTAGACATGATGCCAAATATAACAAATATTGGTCCTGTTGAAATGGTTTCATTTATCTGTTTAATTGGTGTTTTATGGCTTGGACAAGCCCAAGGGGATGGTTTTATAGTCCAGAGATTGTTTTCTGCTAAAAATGAAAGACATGCAATAAAAGCTTCGTTGTGGTTTGCTGTAGCAGGTATAGTAATTTTAACATGGCCATGGATTGTAGTCGGTTTAGGTTCAATATTACTTCTCCCAATTTCTAGTGCACCCCCTGAATTAATTGCTGACCCAGAGTTAGCTTATCCTTTAATGATTGTTGAAGTGCTTCCTGTTGGACTAAAAGGGCTGTTAGTTGCAGCGTTTATGGCAGCTTTTATGAGCACTGTAGATACACATTTGTGTTGGGGAGCATCATACATGGTTAATGATATTTATAAAAGGTTTATTAAAAAAAATGCAAGTGATAAACATTACCTTTTAATTTCAAGAGTTAGTATAGTTTTACTATTGATTCTTTCAGGACTTACAGCTTGGCAAATGGATAGTATTTCTAATGCTTGGATTTATATAATAGAAGTAATGTCTGGGGTAGCTATTATAGGAATGTTGAGGTGGTATTGGTGGAGGATTAACGCTTGGTCTGAAATAACAAGTATGATTTCTGCATTATTACTAGCTAACGGTTTGATTATATTAAATGGTCTATATAAAATTGGATTTATTAATGAGGTATTAATTAATAAATTATCAGTTTTATATCAAGATGAATACTCTTTAATTAGAGCAACTTTAATACTTGTTATTTCAACTATACTTAGTTTAATTGTAACGCTATTAACCAATCCAGCTGACATGAATCACTTAATTAAGTTTTATAAAAAAATTAGACCTAAAGGTTTTTGGGCTCCTGTTTCAAGTCTGATTAAAGGTAGTAATAATTCTAATGAAGAGATTAAATATAGTTGGCTGGGATTTGCTGTTGGAGTTTTATTTCTTAACAGTATTTTATTTAGCGTTGGGCATTTAGTGATAGGTAATTATTTAATTTCTTTTTTATTATTAATAATTGGTCTTATTTTAGCTCGATTTAGTATTAAAATGCTTGAAAAAATATTAATGATTGAAAATCAATAGATAATAAAACTCATGAAAAAAATATTATTACTACTCACAATTCTCATTTCTGTAAGTTGTTCTTCATACAAGTTTATTGGTGAACCAATAACGATATCAGCGAAAGATTATAATAGTGAAATATCACAGGAGAACTTAAAGACTTTTGTTGAACAGCAAAAAGAAAAATGGTCATTGTTAGATATTCATTCTGATAAAATTCCTGGCATGAGTGTTTTAAAAGCTAAAAATGAATTGATTCAAGGTGAAAAGGGAAAAAAGGTTATTGTAGCAATCATTGATTCAGGAGTTGAAATTGAACATCCATACTTATCTCCTTATATATGGAATAATTCTGATGAAATTCCAAATAATAAAATAGATGATGACAACAACGGTTATGTTGATGACATTAATGGTTGGAACTTTTTGGGAGAATCAAATAAAGAAAATTTAGAGTATGTTAGATTATACAAAAAAACTAATACTGAAGAGTTGCAAAATAAAATTTATAAAGATGAGATTGATAAAGCAATAGTTAAAAATAATGAGACGATAAATAGAATTCAACAGCTCTCAACGATGCTTTTTAAATCTGATAGTTTAATCGTTTCTTCAATAGGTAAAAATGATTATACAATCAAAGAAGCAAAACAAATTTCTGTAAAGACTAATAAGACAGATGAAGCTATTAGATTTTTAGAATTTGCTAAGACTAACAATTGGACTCAGCAAGGTTTTTTGGAAGCTATAGAATATTATCAATCAAGTAATGATTTTCACAATAATATTGATTTTAATGGTAGGGAAATAGTTGGAGATGATCCAGACAACTATTATGATAGAGATTATGGAGATTCAAATGTTTATGATAGACACAAACATGGTACTCATGTAAGTGGTATAGTTAGAAGTATTTCTGAAAGCGCCATAATTATGCCAATAAGATGTGTTCCAGATGGAGATGAATATGACAAAGATGTAGCCCTATCAATCAGGTATGCTGTAGACAATGGGGCTAAAATTATTAATTTTAGTTTTGGAAAAAAGTATTCTCCTCATTCTGATTGGGTAATTGATGCAATGAAGTATGCTTCACAAAGAGATGTTTTAATTGTTAATGCTGCTGGAAATGACTCCAGTAATATAGATTTAATTGAAAATGAATCATATCCAACGGATCAAAAAAATGGAAAAGAGTTCTTGAACAACCTTATTACAGTTGGAGCGTCTTCATATGGTTATGATTTAAAACAAGTTGCAAGTTTTTCAAATTATGGCTCAAAAAACGTAGACTTATTTGCTCCAGGTTATCAAATTTATTCTTCTGTTTTAGATGGTAAATTTGAGTATTTAAATGGAACATCAATGGCTGCACCTAATGTGACAGGCGTTGCTGTTGTCTTAAGGTCTTTCTATCCAAAATTATCTGCATCATCTATTAAACATATTTTAATGTCATCAGGTGTTGATATGAATGAAAAATTAAATAAACCCAATTCAGAAGATGTTCTGGAACCGTATTCTTTTTCAATATCGGGCAAAACAGTTAATTTATATAATGCACTATTATTTGCTTCAAGCTATAAAGAAAAGGATCCCTTAGGTTCATTAAGAAAGTTTAAATCTAGATTTTAATTTTTAAATGGATTGGTCTAATCCACAGGTGTATTGTCTTCAGTAAGTGTAGAAATTTATTATCTTGATGTATTATTAATGATAAATCAATTGAAATGAACTCAAAAATATTATTTACTATTTGCGCAGCTTATAATGCAATTGTAGGCTTTATGTTATATTTTATGGCTGAACAAATCGCATTACAAAGTGGTGCTGAAGAATCAAGTCTTGAAGCTGCTGCTGGAGGAAATATGAATACAGCTACTGCTTTTTTAGGGTTAGGAATATTAACTTTTATGATTCGTGGAATACAGGGTCCTGATGCAAAGAAAGGATTGATTGGATGGGGGATTGCAGGTTCTGTTATTCTTTTAGAATTAATATATAGAATGACAAGTAATGATAGTTTTCATCCACCCCTCTATTTTTTAATTTCAGGAGCTTTAGTCATAGCTGTTTCACTTTACGGTTCTACAAGAGTATAACCCCGTTTTTTATATCACAGGCATTTCTACTTCTACAAGTTCAGGTAATTTTTTCTAAATTTATACACTATGAAAAAGCTACTTTTTCTTGCTTTGCTTGTAGTTTTTTCTTGTTCAAAGGATGAACCACCAAGATATCTGTTGTCTGTATCTGCTAGTATTGGAGGAGCAGTAAGCACAACAGGAGGTGAGTATGCAGAAGGAAAATCTGTTACCATAACCGCTACTGCAAATGCGGAATATCAGTTTGTAAACTGGTCTAATGGTTCTACCCAAAACCCAATTACTGTTACTTTAATGTCAGATCAGGTCATCACAGCTAACTTTGTTAAAGTAAAATATGGTTTAACGCTTTCTACCCAGGGGGAAGGAAGTATCAGTGAAGAACTCGTCTCATCAGGAAGAACAGATTATAATTCTGGAAGTGTGGTGCGATTAACAGCTACCCCAGCAGTGGGATACTCTTTTACTGGCTGGACAGGTGATTTAACTTCTACTTCAAATCCAGTTGAGGTAGATATTACATCAGCTAAAACAATTACAGCAGTATTTGAATTAATAGTAGTGAGTCTTCAAGTAGATATAGAAGGTGAGGGAGAAGTATTAGAAGAAGTCGTTAGTAGTGATAGAAGTACAGATTATAACTACGGAGATACCGTTAAACTCACCCCACAACCCGCAGAGGGCTTTGATTTTATTTCTTGGAGTGGAGACATTGGAGAGTTAGATTCAGCGCAGACCCCATTAGAGGTTACTCTTACTGAGTCTAAAACCATACAAGCTAACTTTGATTATGAACTTTTTAATAGAGTAGTAGGGAAGTGGAAAATAAGAAAAAAGGCGGATGATAAATTATCATCTTGGTATATGCATAGTATTGTCTTTAGAAGAAATTACTCATACACTATAAACTCCAATATTGGACAAGTCAACGGGATTTTTGATGTAAAGTCCAATACAGAAATAGAATTGGTAGGTTATGGTAATATATCAGGAGCTGATTTAACTGAAGATGATAGTGAATCGTCAACGGGTTCTAGTTTTAGCTTTAATATTAGTGTTCCAGGAGAGTTTGAAGGAGAGGTAGAGAGTGATGTGGTAGAGAACTATGTGAGTGAGGTGAGTGAGACGGGAGAGATCATTGAAAAGACCTATGTTCCAGATGACAACTTTGAACAGACTCTTATTGATCTTGGTTATGATGATGTATTAGATAACTATGTGAATACTACTTCTATTTATGAAGTACTGGAATTGAAAAATGAACAATGGGCAGGAACTATAAGTAATCTAACTGGAATTGAAGATTTCATTAGTCTTACCAGTTTTCAGGCAGATAATATGGAAGTATCAGAGCTTGATGTTTCCAATAACATTTATTTAACAAACCTTTCTATTCACTCAAACAACTTAACTGAATTAGATGTTTCAAATAATGTGAATTTGACTGACTTGATTGTTAATGATAATAATTTAACTTCAATAGATTTATC
>JAQWSK010000003.1 GCA_029243245.1 Flavobacteriaceae bacterium
AGATTTATCATCTGAATATATTGGAATTTATCAAAGAATTATTGAGTTTCTCTTTATTTTATGGGTAGTTTTGTGTGCTTTTGAAATTAAAAAAAACGGCTACACTTTATAAAAGGATAACCGTTTTATTGTTTTAGTAGCGGGAGTTGGATTCATTCCTCCACGTTGTTCCAGAATGGGCCAATAGTGAGAACAGCCCAAAGAAACTCCGATTGCTTTGCCATCTGATTTTTTATTTTGTTCTCAAGACGATGCAAGCATCACTTGACCTCAAAATAAAAACTCCTTGATTTCTCAAGGAGTTTCTTTGTAGCGAGGGCAGGACTCGAACCTGCGACCTTTGGGTTATGAGCCCAACGAGCTACCTACTGCTCTACCTCGCGATTTGGAGGCCAAATATACATCAATTATTTTTTTCGGACAAAATTAAAATGCTTGAATTACCTTTGTTTTATGAAAGAGATAAAGCATCATTCTGGTTTTATTACAATTATAGGTAATCCTAATGTTGGAAAGTCGACATTAATGAATGCTTTAATGGGTCTTGATCTATCTATAATTACTCATAAAGCCCAAACCACAAGGCATAGAATTTTAGGAATTGTCAATGGTGATGATTATCAAATCGTTTTATCTGATACTCCTGGAATTATAAAACCTGCTTACGAAATGCAAAATTCAATGATGAATTTTGTTAAAGAATCATTAGATGACGCAGATGTTTTGATTTATATGATTGCTATTGGTGAATCGAAGATCAAAGATGAGTCACTTTTTAAAAAAATACAAAACAGTAAAGTTCCGGTTGTTGTTTTAATAAATAAAATAGATATTTCTAATCAAGAAGAAGTTGAATCATCTTTAAAGCATTGGGAAGAACTAATTCCTAAAGCTTCTATTTATTCTATTTCGGCTTTAACAGGGTTTTTTATACCTGAACTTCTAAATATTTTAAAAGGTTATTTACCTGAAGGACCTGAATATTTTCCTAAAGATCAAATAACTGATAAACCAGAACGTTTCTTTGTAAACGAAGCAATACGTTCTCAAATTCTAGAACACTATACAAAAGAAATTCCTTATTCTGTTGAAGTTGAAACTGAGGAATTTTTTGAAGATGATAAAATTATAAGAATTAGATCTGTAATTATTGTCGAAAGAGAGAGTCAGAAAGGTATATTAATTGGGCATAAAGGAAAAAAGTTAAAGACAGTTGGAAGGGGAGCAAGAAAATCGTTACAAGTTTTTTTTGGTAAAAAAATACACCTTGAAACGTATGTAAAAGTTTCAAAAAATTGGAGATCTAATATTCAACAATTAAAACGTTTTGGTTACCAAAACTAGACATGTACTTAAGTTGAAATAAAAAAGATTACTTTTGCTCAAAATCCAGAAAAATTGGGAAATATAGTAGCTATAGTGGGTAGGCCAAATGTTGGTAAATCAACATTTTTCAACAGAATGATACAAAAGCGTGAAGCTATAGTAGATGCGCAAAGCGGTGTCACTAGAGATCGTCACTATGGAAAATCTGATTGGAATGGAAGAGATTTTACTTTGATTGATACTGGCGGATATGTTGAAAACAGCGATGATGTTTTTCAAAAAGAAATTGATAAACAAGTTACCCTTGCCATAGAAGAAGCGGACAATATTATTTTTATGGTTGATATAGAAGATGGTATAACAGGAATGGATGAGATCATTTCTAAATTGCTTAGAAGAGCTCAAAAACCTGTACTTATTGCGGTAAATAAAACTGATAATGGAAAAAGACTAGATAATTCCCTTGAGTTCTATGCTTTAGGTTTTGAACATATTTTTCCTATTTCAGCTATAAATGGAAGTGGGAGTGGTGAGCTTTTAGATAAACTGATAGAAACATTTCCAGATGATTTACCTGAAGAGGAAAGTATATTACCAAGATTTGCAGTTGTTGGTAGGCCAAATGCTGGCAAATCATCATTTATTAATGCTTTAATTGGAGAGGAACGTAATATAGTTACTGATGTCGCTGGAACAACTAGAGATAGCATAGATACTAAATACAATCGTTTTGGTTTTGAATTTAATTTAGTTGATACAGCAGGAATCCGAAGAAAGTCAAAGGTAAAGGAAGATCTTGAGTTTTATTCCGTAATGCGTTCAGTAAGAGCTATTGAAAATAGTGATGTTTGTATTCTACTTTTAGATGCTCAAAGAGGCTTTGATGGTCAAGTTCAGAATATTTTTTGGTTAGCTCAAAGAAATAATAAAGGTATAGTCATATTGGTTAACAAATGGGACTTGATTGAAAAGTCAACAAACTCAGTTAAAAAATTTGAAGCTTTAATTCAAAAAGAAATTTCCCCATTTGAGGATGTTCCAATATTATTTATTTCTACACTTAACAAACAGAGAATTTATAAAGCAATTGAGATTGCAGTTAATGTTCATAAGAATCGTTCAAACAAAATAGTAACAAGAAAACTTAATGATTTAATGTTACCAATTATTGAAAACTTCCCACCTCCATCTATAAAAGGTAAATTTGTTAAAATTAAGTTTTGTACTCAATTGCCGACTTTATATCCGCAATTTGCTTTTTTTTGTAATCACCCTAAATTAGTTAAAGATCCTTACAAAAGATTTCTTGAAAATCAAATTCGAAAGAATTTTGATTTTAGCGGAGTCCCAATTACAATATTTATAAGAAAAAAATAATTAAAGTTGACCCAAAATTTGTTTTAATTCAGATTTAATTTTCTCAAGTCTTATAAGAATATCTTGTTGAGAAACAGTGCCACTTTTTTGTTTTAACTGTTTTTTTGCTCCATCTAAAGTCATTCCTCTTTCTTTAACTAGGTGAAAAATTAGTTGGATTGTGTCAATATCTTTTTGAGTATACTTTCTTGTACCAGAGTTTTTTTTCTTAGGTTGAATTACTTCAAATTCGTTTTCCCAAAAGCGGAGCAAAGATGGCTTAACATTAAATGCCTTCGCAACTTCTCCGATATTATAATAAAGTTTTTCAGGAAGGTCAATTAACATTAATCTAGAGATTGATTTTCTTGATTGGCTAAATTTAATAGAATATCAAATTCTTCAGAAGATAAATTACCATAATAAAAATTCAAAGGATTGATTTTATTCCCATCTTTATAAATTTCATAGTGTAGATGAGGTCCAGCTGAACGACCTGTATTTCCAACATAGCCAATAATTTCTCCCCTTTTAACTTTTTGACCTCTTTTGACCTTATATTTATTCATGTGAGCATACAGACTTACATATCCAAAGCCATGATCAATCCTTATATGTTTTCCGAATCCAGCAGCTCTATTATCAGCTCTTTTTACAATGCCGTCGCCAGTAGCATAAATAGGAGTTCCTTTAGGTGCTGTGAAATCCATCCCCCAGTGCATTCTGGGTTTTTTTGTAAAAGGATCACTTCTGAATCCATAACCTGATGCTACACGCGTAAGATTTTTATTCCTAATTGGTTGAATTGAAGGAATTGCCGCTAATAGATCAACTTTATTGGATGCCAAATATTCAATCTCGTCAAGTGATTTAGATTGTACAACTAATTGTTTGCTTAAAACATCAAGTCTTTTACTAGTGTTAACAATAATTTTAGAATTTTCAAAACCCTCAAGATTCTTATACCTATTAATTCCACCAAATCCTACAAGTCTTTGTGATTTTGGTATTGGACTTGCTTCAAAATATACTCTGTACAGACTGTTGTCTCTTTCTTGAACATTTTCTAAAACATTTTCAATTTGTTTGAGTTTTAGATTCATTAAATCGTATTGGAGCGCATAGTTTTCTAACTCTCTTTCTTGAATTATTTCTTTTGGAGTTGAAATAATATTAGAATTTAATAAAATGAATAAAGAAAATACTCCAAAAACAATTGCAGAAAGTAAAAAAAGAATAAAATTAGACACCTGAAGTGTTCTTGATTTTACTATCGGTTCGTAAGAAAGAGTTTCGGAGTCAAAATAGTATTTAACCTTAGTCATATAATTTTAAACGATTAACGATTTATAGAATATAATATTCGTCAAATATAATAAAAGCATACTAAATCCTTGTTTACCTTTATAGTCATTTACATTCAGATACTTATCTTTGTAGGAATTTCTATATATTATCTTTTATGAAATCTGAATTAGTACGTAAAAAGTTTTTAGATTTTTTTGCTTCTAAGCAACATGAAATAATTTCCTCAGCTCCAATGGTAATTAAAGATGAT
Organism: Flavobacteriaceae bacterium; assembly: GCA_029243245.1. Classification (GTDB taxonomy): domain Bacteria; phylum Bacteroidota; class Bacteroidia; order Flavobacteriales; family Flavobacteriaceae; genus Marivariicella. Next base: position 4,241 of record JAQWSK010000003.1, read on the forward strand.
CCAACATTAATGTTTACCAATGCCGGGATGAATCAATTCAAAGAATATTTTTTAGGAAATGGTACTCCAAAAAACCCACGAATCGCAGATACCCAAAAATGTCTTAGAGTATCTGGAAAACACAATGACTTAGAAGAAGTTGGAATTGACACTTATCATCATACTTTTTTTGAAATGCTTGGAAACTGGAGTTTTGGAGATTACTTTAAAAAAGATGCTATTAATTGGGCATGGGAACTACTGACCAAAGTATATAAAATTGATAAAGATAATTTATATGTTACGATTTTTGAGGGAGATAAGTTAGAACAACTTGATCGAGATGATGAAGCATATAATTATTGGAGAGAGATTTTACCAAAAGAAAGAATTTTACATGGAAATAAAAAAGATAATTTTTGGGAAATGGGTGAACAAGGTCCATGTGGTCCATGTTCGGAAATTCATATAGATATTCGCTCAGATTCTGATAAGGCTTCAATTCCTGGGAGTCAATTAGTAAATCAAGACCATCCTCAAGTCATAGAGTTGTGGAACTTGGTTTTTATGGAGTTTAACAGAAAATCAGATGGGTCTTTAGAAAAACTTTCTGCTCAGCATGTTGATACAGGTATGGGGTTTGAAAGACTCTGTATGGTACTTCAAGCAGTTCTTTCTAATTATGACACGGATGTTTTTAAACCTCTTATTATTGAAATACAGACTATTACTAATACTTCATATGGAGAAAATAAAGAGACAGATATAGCTATAAGAGTAATTGCAGATCATATAAGAACTGTTTACTTTGCAATAGCAGATGGTCAATTGCCAAGTAATACTGGTGCAGGTTATATAATTCGTAGAATACTTCGAAGAGCAATTCGTTATGGGTTTACTTTTTTGAATCAAAAAAAGCCATTTATAAATGGGTTAGTTGACACTTTAAGTAATCAAATGAGTGAGGTTTTTCCTGAGCTTAAAAAACAACAAAAATTAGCAGAAAATGTTATACGAGAGGAGGAGGTGTCATTTCTTAAAACTCTTGATCAAGGATTAATAATGCTAGATTCTCTTTTAAAGTTATCTGATAATAAAACTTTAAGTGGAAAGAAAATTTTTGAATTATATGATACTTTTGGTTTTCCTATAGATTTGACTGCTTTAATAGCAAGAGAAAAACAATTTAAAATTGATGAGAATGGATTTAATAACGAAATGAAAAAACAAAAAGAAAGATCTAGAGCTGATGCCACTTCTTCTACTGGAGATTGGCAGATCATTTTAGATGATGATGTTGAAGAGTTTGTGGGATATGATATTTTAGAAACGGATGTTAAGATCACACGTTATCGTAAATTAAAAAATCAAAAAGATGGAGATTTTTATCAACTTGTTTTTAATCTTACAACTTTTTATCCAGAAGGTGGAGGTCAAGTTGGAGACAAAGGATATCTTCAAGAAAAAAATGGAAATATTCATTACATAACTAATACTAAAAAGGAAAATAATCTTATAATACATTTTACAAAAACAATTCCTGATAATATTAAAGATGTTTATAAAGCAGTTGTTGATAATAAACAACGAAATAGATCAGCTTCAAATCATACAGCAACTCATCTAATGCACCAAGCATTAAGGATAATTCTAGGAGATCATGTTGAACAAAAAGGCTCAATGGTACATTCAGGAATGTTTAGATTTGATTTTTCACACTTTTTAAAGGTAACTGATGATGAAATTGAACAAGTTGAAGATTTTGTAAATTCACGCATCAAAGAACAATTACCACTAGAAGAAACTAGAAATATTCCATTTAAATCTGCTATGAATCAAGGAGCAATAGCTCTTTTTGGAGAAAAGTATGGTGATACAGTGAGAACTATTCGTTTTGGAAAATCAATTGAACTTTGTGGAGGGTGTCACGTTAAAAACACTTCTGAAATATGGTACTTTAAAATTATAAACGAAAGTGCAGTAGCTTCAGGTATTCGAAGGATAGAGGCTATAACTGGAGATGCAGTAATTTCACATTTTGAAGAACAGAGTGAAGTGTTAAAAGATCTTAGAGTTTTAATGGGACAGCAAAAAAACCCTATAAAAGCTTATAGAAGTTTGGTTAATGAAAACACTAATCTTAAAAAGGAAATATCTAGCCTAAGTAAAATAAAGTTAAAGTCTTTAAAATCAAAGCTTAAAAAAACTATAATTCAAAAAAATAAAATAAATTTTGCCGCACAAGAGGTTGATTTAGATGCTCAAAATATAAAAGATTTGGCATTTGAATTAGGAGAGGAATTAGAAAACTTATTTTTGGTTTTAGCGTCTAGAAAAAACAGTAGGCCAATATTGAGTTGTTACATTTCTAAAAATCTTGTAAAATCAAATAATTATAATGCTTCTGAGATTATAAAAAACTTAGGGGAGTGCATTAATGGAACAGGGGGAGGACAGGAATTTTATGCCACAGCTGGAGGGAAAAATGTTGGTGGTATTGAAAAAGCATTAAGTATAGCCCAAACTTACCTTTAATAACTTTGTCATTTTTTTTCTTTTAATGAAAGCAAGTACAGATTTTATTACTGAAATTAAAGGGTACAAGCTTTGGCTTAGAAGAGAAGATCAATTTGGGGAAGGAATCACTGGAAATAAATACCGAAAACTTAAATATAATATTTTACAATTAAAAAAAAACAATAATTTAACCGGATTAATTACTTTTGGCGGTGCTTTTTCAAACCACCTTTATGCGACTGCATTAGCTGGAAAAATACACGGAATAAAAACTTTTGGAATTGTTAGAGGAGAAGAGTGGAGGTCTAAAATAACCGATAACCCTACATTGACTAACTGCCTTGATTATGGTATGAAGTTATTATTTGTTTCAAGAAATATATATAAACAAAAGCATACTAGTGCATTTTGGGATTTAATAAACTTTTCCCCTAAGAATTTATATATTATTCCAGAAGGTGGAACAAATGATTTAGCTATTAAAGGAACCTCTGAAATGCTTCAAGAAGAGGATTGTAAATATGAATCCTTATGCTGTCCTGTTGGAACGGGAGGTACAATTGCAGGAATATTAAAGAATTTTAATCCGAAACAGAAAGTCATAGGCTTTTCATCATTAAATCACCAAGGCCTTAAAAAGGATGTAAATAAGCTGATCTATCCAGTGCAGTGGGAACTTATTAATGATTATACTTTTGGCGGCTATGCTAAAACAAAACCTGAATTAATTTCCTTTATTAACAATTTTAAAAAAAAATACTCTATTCAGTTAGATCCAATCTATACAGGAAAAATGCTTTTTGGTATTTTTGATAAAATAAAAAAAGGGAAATGGGTTTGGGGAAAAAATATTTTAATTTTTCATACAGGAGGTCTTCAGTCAATAGAAGGGTTCAATCAAAGGCAATATCAAAAGGGATTAAAATGCACATTGATATAAAACCTTTAATTTTCCTCATAGTGTTTATTTTATTTTCAGGATGTGGATCAATGAGAAAATTAAATAATCGAAAAGCATCGGCTTTGAAAAACAATCGTTCAACTGAAAAACTTGAAAAACTTTCTATTCAAGAAATTAATTTAAAAAGAAAATCTAATACAGACAGAGCTAAAGATTATATTTTAAAATTTGCGCCAGTTGCTCAAGAAGAAATGAAAAGATATAAGATACCTGCAAGTATAACTCTAGCTCAGGGAATCCTTGAGTCTGGTATTGGGCATGGTAGATTAGCATTAGAAGCAAATAATCATTTTGGGATTAAATGTCATAAAGGCTGGAAGGGTAAAAAAATATATCATGATGATGATAAAAAGGGAGAGTGTTTTAGAGTTTATAAAAATGCTAACAATTCTTTTAGAGATCACTCTGTCTTTTTATCTGAACGTTCTAGATATGATTTTTTATTTGATTATAAAACTTCAAACTATAAAGCATGGGCGAAAGGCCTTAAAAAGGCTGGATATGCTACTGATCCAAAATATCCAAAAAAAATAATAGAATTAATTGAACGTTATGAGCTGTATCGTTATGATAAACGCAAGTATTTTAAAAAGAATAAAAAGTTAGAAGAATTAGCTTTTCATGAAGTAAAAAAGGGAGATACTATTTATTCTATTTCAAAAAAATATAATATTTCAATTAAGGAACTTGTAATAATTAATGATTTAAAAAACAACATTATTTATTTGGGACAAAAGTTAAACATAAGTACTCAAAATTAGATGCAATATAAAAGGAGTAGTGAATTATTTGAGCTTGCAAAGTTAAGAATTCCGGGTGGAGTTAACTCACCAGTTAGAGCGTTTAAAGCTGTTGGCGGATCACCAATATTTGTTAGAAAAGCAAAAGGAGCCTATTTATTTGATGAAGATGGCAATAAATATATAGATTACATTTCAAGTTGGGGCCCCATCATTCTTGGACATGCATATGAACCGGTAGTTGATGCTATTTCAAAAATTGCTAAAAAAGGAACTTCGTTTGGAATGCCCACGGTACTAGAAACTGAAATTGCAGAATTGGTAATATCATCAGTTCCAAATATTGACAAAATTCGATTTGTTAATTCAGGAACTGAGGCATGTATGAGTGCTATAAGACTAGCTAGAGGTTACACTAGTAGAGATAAAATAATTAAATTTTCTGGATGCTATCATGGACATTCAGACTCTTTTTTAATTCAAGCTGGAAGTGGTGCTATTACAAATGGTAGCCAAAATAGTCCGGGTGTTACACAAGGTACTGCTAAAGACACTTTAATTGCTAATTATAATGATTTGGAAAGTGTTAAGTCACATTTTAAAATTCATCCTAATAAAATTGCAGCGATTATAATTGAACCTGTAGCAGGAAACATGGGGTGTATTCCGCCAGAACCTGAATTTTTGGAGGGAATTAGAAAAATTTGTGATGAAAATGAATCTCTTTTGATTTTTGATGAAGTTATGACTGGATTTAGACTTTCTTTAGGTGGAGCTCAGCAGGTTTTAGATGTTAAAGCAGATATTGTAACCTTTGGAAAAGTCATTGGCGGAGGTCTTCCTGTTGGAGCTTTTGCATCATCTAATGATATAATGAAAGAATTAGCCCCTGAAGGCCCAGTATATCAAGCGGGAACCTTAAGCGGTAATCCTTTAGCTATATCAGCAGGCTTGACAACTATTAAAACTCTTAAAAATGATGTAAAAATTTATAATCGTTTGGAGGATAAGACAAAAGCTCTTCATGAAGGGATGGAAAAATGTTTAAACAAAAATTCTATACCATATCAAATTAATCGTTTTGGATCAATGATTTCATTACATTTTACTGAATCTAAAGTTTTTGATTTTAAATCCTCATCTAAAGGAGATAATATGTTTTTTAAAAAATATTTTCATGGGATGTTAGCTGAAGGAATATACCTCCCTCCAAGTGCATATGAAAGCTATTTTTTAAATGATGCATTAACCTATGAAGACATTGATTTTACTATTAATGCATTTGATAAAGTTGTAAAATCTTTATAGCAAGTATTCTTAAAATTAACTAATATTTCATTCATTTAATATTTCGACAGTTAGAATATTTTCTTGTTCAGAAACTAATGCAAGTTCACTATTAACTAAGCCTTTAATCCCTTTATCCCATGCTTTATTACTTAATTCGCTCATTTTTTTTAAATCTAGCAAACTAATCTTTTTTTCTTTTTTAAGAATATTAAAAATTATCTTTTCATTTTCAGCCAAGTCTAATTGCTTTTTCTCGATTTTCATCTGTGGAAAAAATAAAACTTCTTGAATTGACGTGTTGTTTGTTAAAAGCATTACTAATCTATCAATTCCAATACCAATTCCAGATGTTGGAGGCATCCCATACTCAAGAGCTCTGAGATAATCTTGATCTATAAACATTGCTTCATCATCTCCTTTTTCAGTGAGCTTTAATTGCTCTTCAAATCGAGCTCTTTGTTCAATCGGATCATTTAATTCTGAATATGCATTTGCTAATTCATTTCCATTTACCATTAGCTCAAAACGCTCAGTTAGCTTAGCATTATTTCTGTGCTCCTTAGTTAATGGACTCATTTCTTTAGGATAATCAATTATAAAAGTTGGTTGAACAAAATGGTGTTCACATTTTTCGCCAAAAATCTCATCAATTATTTTACCTACCCCCATTGATTCGTCTACCTCAACGCCTATTTTTTTTGCAGTATTTCTTAGATTTTTTTCATCCATATTTGAGATGTCGTACCCAGTGTGCGTTTTAATTGCTTCAAGTAAAGGGACTCTAGGATAGGGAGCTTTAAATTCAATTTTAGACTTCCCTACATCAACAATTGAATTTCCGGTAGATTCAATTGCTACTGTTTCAAGTAATTTTTCAGTTGTTTCCATCATCCAGAAATAGTCTTTGTATGCAACATAAAGTTCCATAATAGTAAATTCAGGGTTATGGGTTCTATCCATTCCCTCATTTCTGAAATCTTTCGAAAATTCATAAACACCATCAAATCCTCCAACAATAAGTCTTTTTAAATACAATTCATTTGCAATCCTTAAGTATAAAGGCATGTTAAGAGTATTATGATGAGTTGTAAAAGGCCTAGCAGCAGCTCCTCCAGGTAATGGTTGTAATATGGGTGTTTCAACCTCTAAATAATTCTTTTTATTAAAAAAATTTCGAATGCTATTAGTTATTTTAGTTCTTTTAACGAAAGTATTTTTAACTTTTGGATTTACAATTAGATCAACATATCTCTGCCTATATCTTAATTCAGGATCAGTAAACCCATCATAGGTATTTCCTTCAGTATCTACTTTAGGGAGCGGGAGTGGCTTTAATGATTTGTTCAGAATTGTAAAGTTTTTTACAAGAACAGTTTTTTCACCAACTTGAGTAGTAAAAAGCTTGCCTTCTATCCCAATGATATCTCCTATATCTAAAAGTTTTTTATAAACGTCGTTATATAATGTCTTATCTTCTCCAGGACATAATTCATCTCTGTTAAAATAGATTTGTACTCTACCTTGACTGTCTTGTAAATCAGCAAAACTAGCTTTACCCTGAATTCTTCTAGACATTATTCTACCTGCAATTATTACATTTTTATTTTCCTCATAATTATGTTTAATGCTTTTCGAATTATTATTAATAGGATATAAAGGAGCGGGATAGGGATTTATTCCTAGCTTTTTAAGATCTTCAAGTTTTTCACGTCGAATTTGTTCTTGTTCTGAAAGAGATGACATAGTCAAATTGATTTATGTAAAGATAACCAATGTTATTTATTGGACTGTCAAAATTTGTATCTTTGATGCTAGGCAAATATAGATGTCATTTTTTAGAGTTTTATTATCAATAATCTTCCCTCCTTTATCTGTCATAGATAAAGGTTGTGGCTCTATTTTAATTGTATTTATTCTTACTATATGTGGTTGGGTTCCAGGAGTAATCGCAGCTTTGGTAATTTTAAACAAAACGAATAGAGACGAATGAGTTTAAGAAACAAAAACGTACAAATTCAAAATTGGGGAATTCAGCAATATAATTCTGCATGGGATAAACAGGAAGAATTACTTCAATCAATAATTGAAATTAAAAAATCTAATCGGTCCTTAAAAAACCCTATAAAAACACCAAACTATTTAGTTTTCTTACAACATCATCCTGTTTATAGTCTAGGTAGGAGTGGAGATCAAAATAATTTATTAATTGATAAATCAATTCTTGATAAAAAGGGTGTTGATTTTATTAAATCTAATCGTGGAGGAGATATTACATTTCATGGTCCAGGACAATTAGTTGTTTACCCTGTTTTAGACTTAGATAATTTTTTCACAGATATTCATAAATATCTTAGAACACTTGAGAATATAGTAATTAAAACTTTAAATGATTTTGGAATAAAAGGACAAAGAAGTTCTGGCGAAACTGGAGTTTGGCTGGATTCAGGTAGTCCTTTTGCAAGAAAAATATGTGCTATGGGAATAAGAGCAAGTAGATGGGTGACAATGCATGGATTTGCATTAAACATAAATACTGATCTTACCTATTTTGAAGATATAATACCTTGTGGTATAGATGGAAAAGGGGTTACCTCTATGCAAAAAGAGACTGGAAAAAAAGTTTCTGTTGAGAAAGTCATTTCCAAAATCAAGATTCATTTTATAAATAACTTTGACGCTAAACTAGTAACCTAATTAATTTTATAAATAATAATACCATCAGATTCTGATTTAACAATCATCTCTAATGAATCATCATTATCAGCGTTTACAATATCAGCAGTTTCAGTACCGTATACAGGAAACCCTTCAACAGAAGCCCCATTACTTAGAAAAAGATAAACTTTTTGTGAATCTCTTTCTGTTGTACTTATGTATATGGTATTATTGATATAAAATATTTTGGGTCTTGTGTAATCTCCATAAGGTAATTTTATAGGAATTCCCTTTATAGTAAGTATGTTTTCTGAAATACTAACTAACGTTTTAGTTGTCATTTCGAGTAAATGATCTGGAGCCCAACCTTCGGGGGTTTTTATTACATTTCCTTTAGTATCTATTTGAACCATATTTCCTTCAACGTCAGAAGTAGTGAAAGTATTTAGATATGACCAAATAGGATTTTTACTTAATGATAAATCGGACTCTATCTTAACAATTTTTTCTCCCCTCCTATTCAAAATGTTTAATTTTCCACTTTCTTCTTGAAGAATTATAAAATCTTTTCCTTTTATTCTTATATGCTTGGCTGGATTGATAATTGAACTACTAGTTTTAGAAAATTTAAATCCATTAACTTTTTTTCCTTTAGAATCTAACATTAGTAAATTTTTATCTTGGACTAGTAAAAACCTGTAATTTCTATTACCATCATAATCAAAGACAGATAGAGGTAGAGTATTAGATTTTGATTTTATTTCTTTATCAAAGGGCTTAACAATCTTACCATTTCGATCTAAAATCATAAAATGATTTTTAGTTCTGAAAGCCATTTGAAGTCTTTTATTTTTATATAAATCTACTTGTGATATATCACCAATAATTTTTTCTGGTAGTTGTTTTTTCCAAAAAAGATTTCCTTTATTAGAATAGAGATATAATGTATTGTTTTTATCTTGAAATACTATATCATAACCTTTTGAACGATGATTTTTCAACCATTTTGGGTTAGAGTTGATGTTCGATTCAGAGTAAATATTTCCATGATTTATAACAGCAGTTTTGTTTTTAGGAACCTCAATTCCAAAACGTATGTGTAGATGAGAAATATCATTATCATTAACCCATTGCATAGCTGTGAGTGGATATTTTTTTGAATCGAAACTTAAAAAAGATTTTTTTTCATTAAATGAATTTGTTTTACTTACCCAAATCCCAGAACTTAAATCAGATAAATTTTTAGTAAGTGAAATAAAATTCTCACTCGTATCTATAGTTGTACCATCTTTAACACTGCTTATAATTGTTTTAATAAGAGACTCTTGACTGCTCAAAACATAATAGTCATTTATTGATGCAGAAAATTTAGCATTAAATTTAATCTTAAATAAATCTAAAACTGTATTTAAAGCTTTAGGGTTTTTGTCAATTTTCCCATACTGAACATTTCTATATGAATTCTTATAAGTTCTAGGATGAATTACAGATTGATTCAAATTGGACCTATGTAGAATCACAGCATTTCCTTTACCATGCTCCATTATTGTTATTTCATCAATAGAACTAAAGTCTTTCAATGATATTGAGTTTAAAGCGATATTATAATAATTAGCGTATGTTTTTATTTGATCGGCAAGTTGAGGAATATTCAGTATGGGAAAACTGATAAAGGAGTTAAAACTTTGAGGAATTACTTTGGAGCTTTTAATTTTATTAGGGTTTAAGTTTCTAAAAACACCTAATCTTGAAGGGATAGAATCTTTTGTTATAGTTATTCCATCAAGACCAATTAATGGAGAATTGAAGTTGCCGTCAAAAGCAATCCAGCTTTCATTAAAATTTGGAAATAAATATGGTTGCGGTAAAAATTTATTTATAAAGGAATTAGATTTTTTATTGATTAAAATATTAAATACAGATGTACTTTCCAGGTTATTAATTAGTTGGTGAAAATCTTTGTCGAAGATTCCAGGTTGATTTGTCTGATAATTTCTAATAATATTTTCAATTATTAATTTAGAAACAGAAGTTATATCAGTTTGGTCGATTTGAATTTTAAAAAAACTTATTCCTTCAATGGAAATTTCTTTAATAATAATACCTGAATAATTATAATCTTTAGAATCTAACTTAAGTGTATCGTTATTCTTTTTTTGAATTAAAATAGAAGAAAACTTGTCTTTCCCTATTGGTGAAAAACATAAAATAGAACTAGCTTCAGAAGTTTCTTTGATTAGTGATATTAAAACTTCAGTTTCTTTATTCGACGGACTTAAAAATTTTATTGAAGAATTATTATTCCATGTTTCTTTAAACAATACACCTTCATTTATTTGGATTAACGCTTGAGTGTTTTGGGGAATAAATTGATATAGATTTAGTTTCGTATTTTGATGTGTTTGACAGCTTATAAGGGGTAACAAACAAACAAACAAAATTATTATATATCTCATATTTTACAAAAGTAAAGACTTATATATTTAAGACCAACTGTTTGTTTAATAATCGAAATGATTTTCTATGATATTTTGTTGTTCCATGTTTCTTGATTGCAATCCTGTGTTCTTTTGTTCCATAACCTTTATTTTTTTTCCATCCATATTTTTCAAATTTTGAATCTAAATTTATCATAAGGTCATCTCGATATGTTTTGGCAAGAATAGACGCAGCTGCAATATTTTGATATTTGCTATCTCCTTTAATTATACATCGATGAGGAATATCTATGTATTGATCAAAATAATTTCCATCAATTAAGAGGTGATCGGGCTTAACTCCCAATAATTTAATTGCTGAATGCATAGCTTTTATAGTTGCATTTAGAATATTGATTTCATCTATTGTTTTTGAATCAACATTAACAACTGAGTAGGCTAATGCTATATTTTCAATCTCAATTCTAAGTTTTTCTCGTTTAGTTTTTGATAGTTTTTTTGAATCATTTAAATCAGCTAGATTTGTGCCTAAAGGTAAAATGACGGCAGCAGCAGTTACCGGTCCAGCAAGACTTCCTCTTCCTGCTTCGTCAACACCTGCTTCAAGTGATTCAAAAAGACTCAGAGTTAAACTCATCAAAGTTTTAATATAAAGTTTAATGTATAATTTATGAAAATTAAAGCTAAAAACATACAGAACCTTTAACTTCGCAGAGAAATTAATACTATGCGTTTAATTTACTGCATTACTTTTCTTATATGCAGCCTTTTAAAGGCTCAAGATATAGATTTACAAATAGGCGATTCAATACCAAAGAATGACTCAGTTATTAAAGTTGATTCTCTATTGATTTATGATTCATCAAATATATTATCAGACACAATAGTTAAGCCTATTAAAGTTCCTTCCATTAAAGTTAAATCAAAAGAAGATATAGCGAAAAAAGATAGTTTGTTAAAAGTTAATGAAAAAAGAAAAATGATTCGCTATCGTAAAATAGAAATGGATACATTATTAATAAGAAATTATAAGATTTATTATGATGACGGTACTACAAAATTTGTTGATACAACATTAAGTATAGATAAAGATTACAAATTCAATTATTTAAGAAAAGATTATTTTGAACTTTTACCAATGCCAAATGTTGGACAAGGATTTAATAGAATGGGATATGATTTTACAAAAGAAAAGCTTTCTCCGCAGCTTGGTGCTGTTGGAAGAAATTATGGCTACATGGAACGAGAAGATATCCAATATTATGAAGTTCCAACACCTTTAACAGAATTGTTTTTCAAAACTACTTTTGATCAAGGTCAATTGATTGATGCTTTAATTTCAGTTAACACATCTCCTAATTTTAATATAACTGTTGCACACAAAGGGCTGAGGTCCCTTGGGAATTACGTAAACTCGAAAACGAATGCAACTAATCTAAGACTGTCAACACAATATAATAATCATAACCAGAGGTATCAATTAAGAACACATATTGTAGCCCAGAAATTGAGTTCACAAGAAAATGGAGGGATAGATAGTTTGTCAGTATATTTTTTTGAAAAAGCCATTGAAGAACTTGAATACGATGGCTTTCTTGATCGCTCTAGATTAGTGACTAATCTTGATGCTCAAAACAGAATTCAAGGTAAAAGATATCATACAAGTCAGACGTATAAATTGATTCCTTCATCAAAAGATTCTCTGAAATATAATTTAAGGATAGGCCATGATTATACATATGAAACAAAAAATCATTTGTTTAGTCAAAATAAAACAAATGATTTTTTAGGGGAAGATCTAATTACATCATCAGATGGTGAAATAGTTTCTAATAATATTAAAGATATTCATAAATTAAGATCAATTGAGCAGAAGATTTATGCTAATTATAATCTGGGTGTAATTGGTTCTTTTGATTTTGGTTTACAGTTTAATAAATGGAGTTATTTAAAAGAGAATAATCAATCAGAGGAGATTAATTTTGACAATATTCAAAGCCTTAATATTAACCAACAAAGCCTCAGTGCAGGTTGGAAAAAATCAATTTTCGGCTATTTGCTTGAACTTAATCTTCAAAAAACATTAAAAGATGATTTTGGTAATTCATTATTTAATTTTCAAATAAATAAGAGATATAACAATAGTGTTTTTTTTAATGCAGGGTTTAGTTACAGAACAGAATCACCAAATTTTAACTTCAACCTTTTTAGAAGCAGCTACACAGATTATAATTGGTATAATACTGATTGGTTGTTACAGAAAACAACAGCAATAAACACTGAAATTGGTCACCCAAAATGGGGTATTTTATCTTCAAAACTCCAAACAATAGATGATTACTTGTTTTTTCAAGATATTACTCCAGCAGATCAATTAAAAAAAATTCTAAGAATTTCACCAACACAGTCAAAAAACAAAATAAATTATTTTAAGACAAGGTTCTTTCAGCATTTTAAGTTTTGGAAGTTTGGATTAATTAATACTGTTCAATTTCAGGAAATTTTATCTAAGAATTCAGACAGCCCTGATCATTTAACTTCTTCTATTTTAAATGTGCCTAAATGGATAACGAGGAGTTCTTTACTTTTGGAAACCTTTGTTTTTAAAAAAGCATTATTTATTCAAGTAGGGGGGACTTTTCAATATTTTTCAAAGTATTATGCAGATCAGTATCATCCTGTTATAGGAGAATTTGTATCTCAAAATCATACTCAAATTGGAAATTTTCCCCGGCTAGACTTGTTTTTAAATGCTAAAATTCAACGAACAAGAATTTTTTTAAAGTATGAACACGTAAATAGTAATAAGACTGGTTATGATTATTATTCTTCTCCATTTGTACCTTATAGAGATCGTGCTATTAGGTTTGGTGTGGTATGGAATATGTTTCAATAGAATTGATAAACAGTATTTTACAAATTATTTATTGGCAAACAATTATTTTTAAAAATTTGAAAAATATCAATTTTTTTGGAATAAAAAATGTCTATTTTTTTTAGTATATTAAGAAGCTGTTTTTGACTTTAAAAAAAAAAAAGAAAAAAAACAACAAAGGGTATTGCTTTATATAAAAACCGTTTTATATTTGCACCCGCTTTTAGAAACAACATATGTTATTTAAAAGTTTAAAAGTTCATTGAGAAATTGATAATATGACAGCGCGTATCGTAAGATACAAAGCGAAGAATTAACCATTTTGAGACGAAAGTCAATTACTGATGTTGTTGAATTTTTTAAAGATTTACAACGAAGAGTTTGATCCTGGCTCAGGATGAACGCTAGCTGCAGGCTTAATACATGCAAGTCGAGGGGTAACAGAGAGTGCTTGCACTCTGCTGACGACCGGCGCACGGGTGAGTAACGCGTATGCAACCTGCCTTTTACAGAGGGATACCCAAGAGAAATTTTGAATAATACCTCATAAGTTCTATTTATAGCATTATATATAGAGGAAAACTCCGGTGGTAAAAGATGGGCATGCGTTCTATTAGTTTGTTGGTAAGGTAACGGCTTACCAAGACTACGATAGGTAGGGGTCCTGAGAGGGAGATCCCCCACACTGGTACTGAGACACGGACCAGACTCCTACGGGAGGCAGCAGTAAGGAATATTGGACAATGGAGGAAACTCTGATCCAGCCATGCAGCGTGCAGGAAGACGGCCCTATGGGTTGTAAACTGCTTTTATACAGG
>JAQWSK010000016.1 GCA_029243245.1 Flavobacteriaceae bacterium
GATATTCCGCATTTGCAGTAGCTGTTATGGTAACTGATTTACCTTCTGCATACTCACCTCCTGTTGTGCTTACTGCTCCTCCAATACTAGCAGATACAGACAACAGATATCTTGGTGGTTCATCCTTAGAGCAAGAAAAAATAAGAATAAAAAATAAAAGATAAATTTTTCGCACAAGCAAATATAAAGTTATACTTTGAAAGAACTCACCTAACACATCTTTAATAATATTTATCCTAAACCAACCCCACATGAAGTATCTAATTAATCTTATTTTAATATTACCCATTACTCTATTTTCTCAAAACTATGTTGAACGTTTAGAGAATTCACCACGTCATCACGAATGGAAAAGGATTAACAATAATGGGAAAAACATCAATACTTTTATAGTCTACCCTGAAGTAGATACTAAAGTGCCTGCAATTATATTAATTCATGAAAACAGAGGCCTTAACGATTGGGCAAGAAGTATGGCTGATCAAATTGCAGAAATGGGATATATCGTTTTAGCTCCTGATTTATTATCAGAAACTGCTTCAAATGGAGGAGGCACTTCTGATTATGCAAATTCAGACCAAGCTAGAAAAGCTATTTACAATCTCTCACCTAAAAACATCACATCTGACTTAAATTCTGTTTTTAAATATGCTACAAATATTTCAGCATCTAATGGTAAGGTTGCAATTATTGGGTTTTGTTGGGGAGGTAGTCAATCATTCAGCTATGCAACCAATAATAAGTTAATCTCTGCAGCTCTTGTATGCTACGGAACTGGGCCAAAAAATGATAAAGATTATAAAAAAATAGCCGCTCCTGTTTATGGATTCTATGGGGGTAATGACAATAGAGTTAACGCTACTATTGAAAAAAGTAATTCTGCAATGAATAAAGCAAATGCTCTATTCGAGCCAATTATTTATAATGGGGCTGGTCATGGATTTTTCAGAGCTGGTGAACAAATAAATGCATCTAAAGAAAATAAAAAAGCAAGAATAGAAGGGCTAAAAAGAATAAAAGAAATACTATCTAAACTATAAAATTTCAATTAATAGATTTCTTTATATTTGTCAGAGTATTTTTTTAGTATAAATAGATAAAATCCATAATTAATCATGAGTAGACATCTTACTTTAAGATCCGGTAATCCTGTTTTAAATAAAAATTCATTTAACACTTCTTCTTTGTCATCTGATACTATGACTATAGAAGGTACAGTGAATAAAACTGTTATAAGTTTACTTTTACTAATTGGAACTGGATATTATACTTTTACAGACATCAATCCTGGAGTACTTATTTTTTGTGGAATTGGAGGTTTTATTATAGCACTGGTTACGATCTTTAAGAAAGAATGGGCTCCCATTACAGTCCCAATTTATGCAATTTTAGAAGGAGGTTTACTAGGCGGTATTTCATTTATGTACAATAATCTATATAATGGAATTGTAACAAATGCAATATTCATCACAGTTGGAATTCTTTTATCATTACTAACCGCATATAGATCAGGCTTAATCAAGCCAACAGAAAATTTTAAGTTAGGTGTCTTTGCTGCGACTGGTGGGATTGCAATTGTGTATTTTGTTAATTTTATTATGGGGATGTTTGGTTCAAACATGGGAATTATGGACCCTGCTAATGCTTCATTAATAAGCATAGGATTTAGTCTTCTTGTCGTTGTAATTGCTTCGCTTAATTTAGTTTTAGATTTTGATTTTATAGAGGAAGCAGCTGAAAAAAAAGTACCAAAATATATGGAATGGTATGGAGCTTTTGGATTATTAGTAACACTAATATGGCTTTATTTAGAAATTCTTCGTCTCCTCGCCAAACTTAGTTCAAGAAAATAATCCCAATATTTTATATAATTTAATTAATTAGCTTGTATTTGCTCTGTCCTAAGCTTTCATTCTTGTTAAGATTTAATCTTTCTTTCCACATATAATATAATTCATCTAAATCATATTCAAGTGCTGTAGATTGTTCAACTAATTTACCCGATGAAAAAGCTCGAAGTAAAACATCTTCAATCAGGTAATCTTGATAATTTTTCTCTGGATCATATGTTTCTTTTAATGATAATTTAAAGAAAGATGCTGTGGCTTGGTATATTGTAGCTCTCCATCCATTTCTTAATTCTTTAATTAGTTTATGTGTTGTTTCTCCTGTTTGTCGATGAACCAATTTAATTAAAATTTTACCCTGAGAACGTGAAAGTTTTTTTAAGTCTTGCTCAAATTCTTCATAAATGAATTTCTCTAGACGCTTAAGGTATTTCCTTTTTCTGCTTTTAGTATTAATATTTTCAAGTCTACTATTTAAAACCTGAAGTCTATCTGCAGCCAATTTTGCATATGGATATACCCTATAAGTTCTGTTTCTTAGTATAGCATACTTTTTTGCAGCATCATAAGAATTAAAAGTAAGAGGCTGGTAAACAATTACTTCCTTTAAATTTATTACAGAGTTTGGAATCGAGTCCTCTCCCACTACAAATAATGAATTTTCTATTTCGGTAGATTGCGACCAACAAATTATTGTGTGAAAAAAAAATAAATATAAAATCTTTCTTGCCATCAAGTTCAAAGGTATAAAAACTGGTTTTTTGAAACGATTTAATGATCATAAATTATTATTTTAGACAATCTTAAATTATACATAAATGAAAGTTTTAAATCAGAAGTCAATTGATTTTTTAGAAAAATATTTGAATAATTCATCGCCAACGGGTTATGAAGCTAATGGACAAAAAATATGGATGGAGTATTTGAAACCATATGTTGATGATTTTATTACTGATGTTTATGGAACAGCTGTAGGAGTAATTAATCCTAAAGCTGAATATAAAGTAGTTATTGAGGGTCATTCTGATGAAATTTCCTGGTATGTTAATTATATTTCTGAAAAAGGATTAATATATGTTATCAGAAATGGTGGTAGTGATCATCAAATTGCACCATCTAAATGGGTTAATATCCATACTGATAAGGGTGTTATTAAAGGGGTTTTTGGATGGCCAGCAATACACACGCGTAAACCTGGAAAGGAAGAAGCACCAAAGCTGGACAATATTTTCATTGACATTGGAGCAAAACATAAAGATGAAGTTGCAAAAATGGGAGTTCACGTTGGGTGTGTAATTACATACCCGGACACTTTTCAAATATTGAATAAAAATAAATTTGTATGTAGAGCTATAGATAATAGAGCTGGTGGTTTTATGATAGCTGAAGTTGCAAGATTAATTAAGGAAAACAAAATAAAACTACCCTTTGGTTTATATATAACAAATTCAGTTCAAGAAGAAGTTGGACTTCGTGGAGCTGAAATGATTACCCAAACTATTAACCCTAATGTTGCAATTGTAACTGATGTATGTCATGATACGACAACTCCAATGATTAATCAAAAAAAACAAGGAAAAACTCAAATCGGAGAGGGTCCTGTAATTTCATATGCGCCTGCTGTCCATAATAAATTAAGAGAGCGTATTATCTCTGTTGCTAAAAATAATAAAATTCCATTTCAAAGACTTGCATCATCTAGATATACAGGTACTGATACAGATGCATTTGCTTATAGTAATGGAGGCGTTGCTTCAGCTTTAATTTCTTTACCATTAAGATACATGCACACAACAGTTGAAATGGTTCAGAAAGAAGATGTTGAAAACGTAATAAGATTAATATATGAAACAATTCAAAAAATAAAACTAGGAGAAAGTTTTAATTATTTTGAATAAAACACTTTCAAATTAAAGACTTATTAATTTTCTTTACTATTCCAGGTCCTTCATATATAAAGCCAGTATAAAGTTGTATTAAATCTGCACCAGCATTTATTTTCTCTTTGGCGTCTTCTGGAGAGTGTATTCCTCCTACACCTATAATCGAAAATTTTTTGTTGCTTTTTTCGGATAAAAATCGAATAATTTCAGTACTCTTTTTACTTAAAGGCTTACCGCTTAAACCTCCATCTTGACTTCTGTTCTTTGAAATTAATCCCTCTCGATCTAATGTTGTATTTGAAGCAATAACCCCATCAATCTTAGTTATTTTGATAACATCAATTATTTCAACCAATTCATTTTCATTGAGGTCAGGGGCAATTTTCAATAAAAGAGGCTTTCTATTATCCTTTTTACTATTTAAATTTTGTAAAACATTTAATATCTCTATTAAAGGTTTTTTAGCATGGAGATCCCTAAGGTTTGGTGTGTTAGGTGAACTAACATTAACAACAAAATAATCTACATATTCAAAAAGAGTCTCAAAACAATAAGCATAATCATCTACAGCTTTAATATTAGGAGTGTTCTTGTTTTTACCAATATTACCTCCAATCAATACATTGTTGTTTGTTTTTAACCTCATAACTATAGAATCCGCTCCTTCATTATTAAATCCCATTTTATTAATAAGAGCATGGTCTTCAGCTAATCTAAATAAACGTTTTTTGGGATTTCCTAATTGACTTTTAGGTGTCACTGTTCCAATTTCTATAAATCCAAAGCCAAAATTATTTAATTCTTTATATAACTTAGCATCTTTATCAAATCCCGCTGCTAAACCTATTGGGCTTTTAAAATTCAAACCAAAAACTTTACGATTTAATTTCGGATGATCTATAACATAAAACCACCTAAGCATCATACCAAATCCTGGAATAAAATGAATTAGTTTAATTAGTTTAAAAACTATTTGATGAACCCATTCTGGGTCAAATAAAAATAAAATAGGTTTTAGGATATTCTTATACATAAGACGTCAATCCTGATTTAAAAAAACCCCGATAAATCGGGGTTTAACTATTTTGATGATGAACTTTTCATAAGTTTAGAACTCATTTCTAGTGAAATTGCTGAACGTTCAAATTTAAGTTTACCAGCCTGTGTTTCTATAATACAAGTATTGTCTTTGTCATTTAGTTCAACAACCTTTGCGTGTATACCACTTTTCGTAACAATACGATCACCTTTTTTTAAGTTATTCATAAAGTTTTTTTCTTTTTTTTGCCTTCTTGATTGGGGCAAAATAATAAAAAAGAAGAAAACTACTAGCATTAATAACAAAAAGGGTAATTGGTCTGAAAATCCCCCCATCTATTAGTTTTGTGCTTGACGTGCCTTAGCTTGAGCTTGTCTTTGTTGTTCTTTGACAGGATCTGGAGCTACCATTGCTTTAATTCTTAACATCTCTCTTCCACTTTCAGTATTAGCAGAAATAGTAACAGCTTTTTGCTGTAAGCTTGGTTTATTACTAGAATCAAAACTTACTAAAATCTCTCCCGTAGCTCCTGGAGCTATTGGTACGTTCTTAGGATATTGGGGTACTGTACACCCACAACTTCCACGAGCATCAACTATTAAAAGATCACTTTTTCCAGTATTTGTAAAAGAAAAGGTTGTTGTAACTATATCGCCTTCATTTATATTACCAAAGTCATGTGACAACTTATTAAAAGTCATGACTGGAGAATTTGAGGTGTTTGCCTGAGCTTGGGCTTCAACAGCTTGGACATTATCTTGATTAATTTTTTTTGCCGCACTTTCACCACAAGAAGTAGTAATAAAAGATATAGCTAAAATTGTGTAAAAAATATTTTTCATGAATTATATATTAAGTCTTTATAATTCAAAAGTAAATAAAATTCCTTACAATAAACCTCTACCACTCTTGTTTAATCTCCCATTTTGTTCAAAATCTTTAGAAATGTTGTCAAGTACGCCATTAATAAAAATATTACTCTTTGGGGTTGAATAATCTTTTGCAATTTCTAAATATTCATTTATTGTGACTCTTACAGGTATTTGCTCAAAATATAAAAGTTCAGAAATAGCCATTTTTAATAAAATAAAATCTATATCTGCAATTCTATCAGATTCCCAATTGGGTGTTTTGCCTTTTATTTCAGACTCTAATAAATCACTTTTAAAAATTACTTTATTTAATAACTCAATACCAAAAAGAGTTTCCTCTGATTTTAGATTAAAAACAGGGAAATTAATTTTTTCTATCTTTTCAATATCTAAAAGTTTAATTTGTTTAAGAATATGTGTGTTAATGACAGGAAAATCATCAATCCATGTAAGTTGTTTATCCTCTAAATAGTCGTACAGCATATCTGATGGAGCAATGCACTCTTTGAAAAAATTAATATAAAACAGAGCATCATTTTCATTACTTAAACCTGGCGAATAGTCTAAAAAAATTGGATTAGTTGTTAAATCAATATAAAATTTGTTTATATATTCCGAATCTAACTCCCAATTATTTATTTTTCTCTTTTTAACATAATCAGATATAATTTTATGCTCATAGAAAAATTTGAAATAAGGGTTTTTAACTATTTTTTCTGCAAATGAATCTGATAATTCTCGTTGAAGCTTTTTTTCAAGCTGAATTTTATTTTGAGCCAAAGCATAAATATGTTTGAAAACAGATATTAATAAATAATAAAGATCAAAGGATTTTTTTACACTTTCAGTGAAAAAATCTACCTGATCATTTAGATTTTGTTTTCCTTCATGAGAAAGTGAATATAAAGATTGCATTACCTTGATGCGAATATGTCTTCTAGTTAACATTTATTTAAAGAACGTTTAGGTGCCGAAATTAATTCTTTTTTATTATAAATTATCCTTTGATTAAGGAAATTAACTTATCGAAAACTTCATTAACAGAATAGTTAGAAGTATCAACTATAATTGCATCCTCTGCTGGCTCAAGTGGAGAAGTTAATCTAGATGTGTCATCAAGATCCCTTGATTTAACATTTTCCAAAACTGTCGAAAAATCAATACTTTCATTATTAAGTTTTAGTTCTTCATGTCTACGTTCAGCTCTAACCTCAATAGAAGCAGTTAAAAAAAATTTATTTTCAGTTTCAGGAAAAACAACAGTTCCAATATCACGACCATCCATTACAACATTATTTTTTAATCCGATTTGTCTTTGTTTTTCTACCAAAAATGATCTAATTTCTGGTATTGCAGCAATCTTACTTACATTCTTTGCCACATCCATCTTTCTTATGTAACCTTCAACATCATTGCCATTTAATGTAGTTATTTGAAAATTATTTAAAGTTTTAAATTGAATATCAATATTCTTAAGGTTCTCTAGTATAGAATTTAAGTTGATTAATTTATTTATCCAACCATTAATAAGACAATAGTGAGTAACTGCACGATACATAGCGCCGGAATCTATGTATTTATAACCCAAATATTTTGCAATTTTTTTAGCCTGTGTACTTTTACCCGTTGCAGCATGACCATCAATTGCAATTATTTTTTTCATTTCTTTATTCTAACAATGTTTTAGCATTTGCAACATTTTTATCTGTAATTGCAATGGATAAAACATCGCTCATTTCTTTAACATAGTGAAATTTTAAACCTTTTAAATAACTTGGTTTAATTTCTTCAATATCCTTTTTATTTTGTTCACACAAAATTATTTCTTTTATTTTTGATCGTTTAGCTGCTAATATTTTTTCTTTTATTCCTCCTACAGGTAAAACTTTACCTCTAAGGGTTATTTCTCCTGTCATTGCTAGACTTTTCTTAACTCTCTTTTGGGTAAATAAAGACATTAAAGAGGTTAGCATCGTAATCCCTGCACTTGGTCCATCTTTTGGGGTTGCTCCTTCTGGGACATGGATATGAATATTATATTTTTCAAAAGGAAATTGATCAATTCTAAGTCTCTTGGAATTTGATTTTAAATATTCCAAAGCAATTTTAGAAGACTCCTTCATTACTTTACCCAAATTTCCAGTTATTCCAAGATCTCCTTTACCTTTTGAAATTGAAGATTCAATAAAAAGTATGTCTCCGCCAACCGCAGTCCAAGCTAGTCCAGTTACAACTCCTGCTACGTGATTATTCTCAGCCTGATCGCGGTTAACTTTAATTGGACCCAAAATATCTGAAAGATCTTTTAAAACAGGTGAAACTTTATAATTTTCTTCTAAAGCAATTGACTTTGCAACATACCTGGTCATTTTTGCCATTTGCTTATCTAGTCCCCTTACTCCTGATTCTCTTGTGTAGCCCTCAACTATCTTTGAAATAATTGGTTTTTTTAAATTCAAATGGTTTTTACTCAAACCATGCTCTTTTAATTGTTTTGGTAAAAGATGCTTGTGAGCTATCTCTATTTTTTCTTCTATAGTATAGCCGCTAACATTAATGATCTCCATTCTGTCTCTAAGAGCTGGATGAATAGGTGCCATATTGTTTGCCGTAGCAATAAACATAACTCTTGACAAATCATATCCCATTTCTAGAAAATTATCATAAAATGAATTGTTTTGTTCAGGATCCAAAACTTCCAATAGAGCTGCCGACGGATCTCCTTGTGATCCCTGAGTTAATTTATCAATCTCATCTAAGACAAAAACAGGGTTTGATTTTTTTGCTTTTTTCAAACTCTGAATTATCCTTCCTGGCATAGCGCCTATATACGTTTTTCTATGTCCTCTAATTTCCGATTCATCTCGCATCCCACCTAATGAAATTCTTACATAGGACCTTCCTAGAGATTCAGCAATTGATTTTCCTAATGAAGTTTTACCAACTCCTGGAGGTCCAAAAAGACATAAAATAGGAGACTTCATATCATTTCTTAATTTAAGTACTGCTAAATACTCTATAATTCGTTTTTTAACTTCATCTAGTCCATAATGATCTCTATCTAATATTTTTTGTGCTTTTTTTAAATCAAACTTATCTGATGAAAACTCATCCCATGGCAGATCTAAAATTAATTCTAAATAATTTCTCTGAACTGAATATTCAGCAACTTGAGGATTCATTCTTTGTAATTTTCCCCACTCTTTATTAAAATGATCATTTACTTCTTTATTCCATTGTTTTGACTTAGAGCGCTCTTTCAGTTCATCTACCTCTTCCTCATACGATATTCCTCCTAGCTCTTCTTGAATAGTTTTTAATTGTTGATTTAAATAATATTCTCTTTGTTGTTGGTTCATGTCTAAGCGGACCCTAGATCTAATATCATTTTTTAATGCCAGTTTCTGATATTCTATATTCATAAATTTCAAACATAAAAGAGCTCTTTCCTTTAGACTAGTCAATGATAATATCTTTTGCTTATCACTTACTGAAAGGTTCATGTTAGAAGAAACAAAACTTATTAAAAATGAATTACTATTAATGTTTTTAATTGCGAATGATGCCTCTGAAGGAATATTTGGGTTCTCTTGAATAATCTGAAGAGCTAAATCACGAATAGAGTCAACAACAGCAGTAAGCTCTTTGTTATCAGAATTAACTAAAAGATCTTCAACAGCATTTATTTTGGCTTTTAAATATGGGGTGTCGGTGATTATTTCCTCAATTTTAAATCTTTTTTTACCCTGGATTATAACAGTTGTATTCCCATCTGGCATTTTCAAAACTCTTAAAATCTGAGCTACAGTTCCAAGATTATAAACATCTTCTAATTCAGGGTTTTCTATAGATTCATTTTTTTGAGCAACTACACCAATAACCTTATCACCTTTATTAGCATCTTTAATTAATTCAATTGACTTATCTCTACTTGCAGTGATTGGAATCACAACACCAGGAAATAAAACAGTATTTCGTAGAGGTAAAATAGGAATTGATTTAGGTAGAGCTTCTTTGTTTAATGCTTCTTCATCCTCAGAGGTCATTAATGGAATTAAATCAGCCTCTGCTTCAATTTCACGAAGAGAGAGACTGCCAAAACTAGTATAAGGTAATTTTGCCATATTAATTTAGTGTCAATGTGTCATTTCAATTATAAATTATTAAAGACATAGTCTGAACAATTGATGTTATAAGGTGTCTTATTTAATATGATTTCAATAGTTATGCCAAGAAGGTAAATTAATTAAATTTTATAATATATAATTAATCTTGTAGTTTAGGAACTCTTAAAAGTAAAATTACTCCGGCAATAAAAAAGACTGCAAAAAATAATATGCTATTTCTCATACTTCCCGTTATTTGATCAATAGTTCCAAACAAAATCATTCCTATTATTATAGCAACTTTTTCAGTTACTGAATAAAAGCTAAAAAATGATGCGGTATCTTTAGTAGAGGGAATAAATCTAGAATAAGTAGATCTAGAAAGTGATTGCAACCCCCCCATGACCATACCAACAAAACCCGCTATTAAATAAAACTCAAGAGGTGTGTGAATATAAAAAGCTCTTATGCATAGAATTGCCCAGATTATATTAATAACAACTAAAACTGGAAGATTTCCAAAGCGTTCTGAAGCTCTGGCAGTTAAAATAGCACCAAATATCGCTACAATTTGAATTAATAAAATAGCCACAATCAATCCTATTGTTTTTTCTGTTGAATCAGACCATTGAATCTCAGCTTCTCCGAAATACGTAGCAATTAAAAGTACTGTCTGTAAAGACATACTATATATAAAAAAGGCTAATAAAAACCTTTTTAATCTAATATTATCAATTAACTGTTCTAAAACTATTTTTAGCTCTTTAAATCCATTCCAAAACACATCTTTTGTAATTTTATTATTGTGATTACCTTTTGGGAGATAAAAAAATGAAATTTGACTAAAAGCTGCCCACCATATTCCTACAGAAACAAACGAATATTTCATTGCCATCATTGAAGCCTCAGCTTTAGAGCCTTGAATTCCATAAAACTCGGGCTTCATTACCATAGATAAATTAAAAAGTAATAAAATAACACTGCCTATATAACCCATCGAATATCCCCTAGCGCTTGCTCTATTTTGTTGTTCAGGATATGCAATATCTGGTAAATAAGAGTTGTAAAAAGTTAAACTAGACCAAAATCCAATTAATGCAAAAAAATAAAAAGTTAAGCCTAAATATATTGTGTTTAATTCAAACCAGTATAAGCCAAAGCAAGACATGGACCCCAAATAAACAAAAAATTTCATGAATTTTTTTTTATCACCCATATAATCAGCAATACCAGAAAGAAGAGGAGTGATAACTGAAATTACTATGAATGCAAATGCAGTTACAAAACTGATCATAGCTGTATATTTAATTGGAGACCCAAAAAAACTTATAGTTTTAATTTCACTAAATAATGAACCATAATATATTGGAAAAATTGCGGAAGATATTACAAGAGAATAAACTGAGTTAGCCCAATCATAGGATGCCCATGCATTTATAAGTTTTTTACTTCCTTTTTCTAACGGAATTGTTTTATAAAACATATTTAGTTAGTTGTTTTATACAAAGTAATAATTTAAAAATTAAGTATAAAGTCTAATGCGTTTATATTAGTTTATATAAATATTAAAAAAAATTAATTAAATAGGTGTAAAAATTATGATAAAGAGTAATTTTAAAAAAAAACGTGAAAAAATACTTTATAATTTTTGTTTCACTTTTAACTTTTAGCTGTAACTCTCAGCCCTCTAGTAAAAAAAGTAATAATTCTTTAACTGTTAAATATAAAGTCAATAAATCTGATGAACAATGGAAAAGTGAATTAACTTCACTTCAGTATTATGTTCTAAGACAAGCTGGAACAGAAAGAGCGTTTTCAGGAAAATATAACAAAAACTATGATGAAGGGTTATACATTTGTGCTGCATGTCAGGTCCCTTTATATAAATCAAACTACAAATATGATTCAAGATCTGGATGGCCCAGTTTTGATCGAGGTATAAATGAAAATATAAAATATGCCGTTGATTACAAACTTGGCTATAAAAGATCAGAACTAAAATGTTCATCATGCGGAGGACACCTAGGACATCTTTTTGATGATGGACCCAAAGACACCACTGGACAAAGACACTGTATAAATTCAGCAGCATTAGCTTTTATTCCAAAAAATGATTAATAAAAAGTATCCTTTTAACAAAAGTGATGAAGAGTGGAGAGAAATACTATCTGTTGAGGAATACCATATAATGAGAGAAAAAGGAACTGAAAAGCCATTTAGCGGAAAATATAATACTCATTTTGAACATGGAATTTATTTATGCAAAAGCTGTAAACAAGAATTATATAAAAGCAACTCTAAATTTAAAAGCAGTTGCGGATGGCCTAGTTATGATAATTCTATACCTAATTCCATTGATTATAAAAAAGACATGACACACGGCATAATTCGAACTGAAATCCTTTGTTCAAAATGTGGATCACATCAAGGACATGTTTTTGATGATGGGCCAACAAAATCAGGAAAAAGATATTGCGTTAATTCAGCTAGTATAGAATTTAAGCCTAATTAAAAACTCCTTTAAAATAAACAGTTTTTAATTACATTTGTAATACAAAATTAAGATATGAAATCATACGATATAATAGTATTAGGAAGTGGTCCCGGAGGCTATGTGACCGCAATTAGAGCATCACAACTTGGTTTTAAAACTGCTATTATTGAAAAAGAAAAACTCGGTGGAGTCTGTTTAAACTGGGGATGTATACCAACAAAAGCTTTAATTAAATCTGCACAAGTTTTTAATTATTTGAAACATGCGGAAGATTATGGGCTAACTGTTAAGAATTATGATAAAAATTTTGATGCGGTAATTAATAGAAGTCGAAATGTTGCGTCTGGCATGAGTAAAGGTGTTGATTTCTTAATGAAAAAAAATAAAATTGATGTCATTGAAGGTTATGGAAAAATTAAATCAGGAAAAAAAGTTTCTGTGGAAAATGAAAATGGAAAAATTACTGATTTTCAAGCAACAAATATAATAATTGCTACTGGTGCCAAATCTAGGGCCCTCCCTAACCTTCCACAAGACGGAAAAAAAATAATTGGTTATAGAGAAGCAATGACATTAAAAAAGCAGCCAAAAAAAATAATAATTGTTGGATCCGGAGCTATTGGAGTTGAATTTGCTTACTTCTACAACGCTATGGGTTCAGAAGTTACTATAGTGGAATACTTAGATAGAATTGTTCCTGTGGAAGATGAAGAAGTATCAAAAGCTTTGGAAGTTAATTTTAAAAAAAATGGTATTAAAATATTAACCTCATCAGAGTTAATAAAAGCTGACACTAAAGGAAAAACTTTAAGCGCTACAGTTAAAAACGGTGGAAATGAAATAATTTTAAAGGCTGATATTATTCTATCAGCAGTTGGAATTAAATCTAATATTGAAAATATTGGTTTAGAAGATGTTGGAATAGTTACCGATGATGACAAAGTTTTAATTGATGATTTTTATCAAACAAATATTCCTGGATATTATGCAATTGGAGATATTACAAAAGGTCAAGCACTTGCACATGTTGCCTCTGCCGAAGGAATATTATGTGTTGAGAAAATTGCAGGGCAAAATGTTGAACCTCTAGATTATGGGAATATTCCTGGATGCACTTACTCTTATCCAGAAATTGCATCGGTTGGACTAACAGAAACTCAAGCTAAAGAAAAAGGATATGACATTAAGGTTGGTAAATTTCCTTTCTCTGCATCTGGAAAAGCTCAAGCAAGCGGAAATTCTGAAGGTTTTGTAAAAGTTATTTTTGATGCAAAATATGGAGAATGGATTGGTTGTCATATGATAGGAGCTGGTGTAACAGACATGATAGCTGAAGCTGTTTTAGCAAGAAAGCTTGAAACTACTGGACACGAAGTTTTAAAAGCAGTGCATCCACACCCAACTATGAGTGAAGCGGTAATGGAATCTGTTGCGTCAGCTTATGGAGAAGTCATTCATCTTTAATACTTATTTTTAATATAAAATTTACAAATGAAACCATTAATTGTACTTTTTATAGTATGTTTTATTATTACAACTATAATACTGTACAGAGTTTCTATAAATTATTTTAAAGAGACAACAAGTAATAAAATGTGGAAAATATGGGGTATAAGATCTTCATTTTGGGAAGGCCTTATTATAATTAGCTTTGCAATCAGCAGTGTTGTCATTTTAATAACTAAAACTATTCTAATTTGACTTACTTTATTATACTCAATACCCCTAGTCTGTAGCTATCTATTCCAAATCCAATTATTAGTCCTTTAGCACCAGGAGTTATGTAAGATTTATGTCTAAAATCTTCTCTTGAAAAAGTGTTTGAGATATGAATTTCAATAACTGGTGTATCAATCGCCTTAATTGTATCACCGATTGCAACTGAAGTATGGGTGTAAGCTGCAGCATTTAATAATATAGAATCACTTGAAAATCCAACTTTTTGTATTTGATCAATGATTTCACCTTCAATATTAGATTGAAAATAATCAAATTTAATATTAGAAAACTCTTTTTTTAAAGCATTTAAATATTCATCAAAAGTTACAGAACCATAAATATTGGGTTCTCTCTTTCCTAATAAATTTAAATTAGGACCATTAATTATAGAAATATTCATTTAATTCATTTTCACAAAAATACTACATTTAACTTTCTTTATTAAACACTTATATTTAAAAAAATTAATGAACTGGAAATAATCTATAAAACAATATAAAAACTATCTAAAGATTGAAAGAGGTTTATCAGGTAATTCTATTATTAATTATTTATTTGATATAGACGCCCTTATTAAATATTATAAAATAGATACAGATAAAAAAAGTCCAAAAGACATAAATAGTGATGAAATTCAAGCTTTTGTTTATGAAGAAGCAAAATACAAAAGCTCTAGTTCTATGGCTAGAAGAATATCCGGATTAAAAAGCTTTTTTAATTATTTAAATTTCGAAAATATTAGAAAGCATGATCCCACAGACTTAATTGAAACTCCTAAACTAGGCAAAAAGCTACCCGAAGTTTTATCAATATTAGAAATTGAAAAATTATTATCTGTAATAGACCTTTCACACTCTCAAGGTCATAGAAATATGGCAATAGTGGAAACACTTTATGGGTCAGGACTTAGAGTAAGTGAGTTAATTAATTTAACTATTTCAAATTTATTTTTTAAAGAAAAAATGATAAAAGTAATTGGAAAGGGGAATAAACAGAGGCTTGTTCCTATGGGAGATTATGCAAAAAAATATGTTGAGATTTATATAAAAAACCAAAGATCAATTGGAAAAATTGATCCATTATACTCTGATGTTTTATTCCTAAACAGAAACGGGAGGCAATTAACAAGAGCTATGATTTTTACTTTAATTAAGAAATTTGGAGCCCAAGCTCGTATCTTAAAAAAGATTAGTCCTCATACATTAAGGCATTCCTTTGCTACTCATTTACTTGAAAATGGTGCAGATTTAAGAACCATTCAGGTTATGATGGGTCATGAAAGTATAACTACAACGGAAATATATGCGCATATGGACACTAAATATCTAAAATCAGTGATGAATAATTTTCATCCTAGAAAACATATTAATTTCTAACTAACAATCGAAATCCTTCTCCATGAATATTAATAATTTCAATTTTAGAATCACTCTTTAAATATTTTCTCAATTTTGCTATATAAACATCCATACTTCTTGAGGTGAAATAATTGTCATCATTCCAAATTTTATTTAAGGCTACCTCTCTAGGCAACAAATCATTTAAATGTATAACTAAAAGTCTTAATAATTGATTTTCTTTAGGTGATAGTTTAATAGTATTAACATTTTTGTAAGATAATAACCTGAGTTTTGAATTAAATATAAAATCACCAACAGTAAACTCAAATTCTTCTGAATGAGGAATATCAATAATTTTTTGACGATTCAAAATTGCTTTAATTTTTGCTAGAAGAACATCTGAATCAAAAGGCTTGGATAAATAGTCATCCCCTCCCACTTTAAACCCTTTTAAAACATCCTCTTTTAGTGTTTTGGCTGTCAAAAAAATAATTGGAATTTGACTGTTTTTTTCTCTAATTTCTTTAGCTAAAGTAAATCCGTCTTTGTAAGGCATCATAACATCAAGAATACATAAGTCAAAATCATCTTTCTTATATTTTTCAAAACCCTCAATTCCATTTTTAGCAAGTGTAATCTTATAATTATTTAGAGATAGATAATCTCTTAAAATACTTCCAAAATTAGGGTCATCCTCAACTATTAAAATTTTTTTATTTTCCATAATTTAATTTTTATTAAGAAATAAGGGAAAAGATGTTTCAAAGGTTGTACCATCTCCTTTTTTACTTTTCAAGCTAATTTGTCCTCCATGAATTTGAATAATCTTCTTCACGTAAGTTAAACCAAGTCCATGTCCTTTAATGTCATGGATATTTCCACTTTGAACCCTATAAAATTTTTGAAAAATTAATTTCTGTGATTTTAAATCCATTCCCATTCCTTTATCCTCAATGAATATGGATATTTTATTATTTTTAATTAAACTATTAATATTAATCATTGGAGAATTTGTAGAGTATTTAATAGCATTATCTAAGATATTAACAAAAACATTTGTTAAATGAGTATTATTTCCAAATATAGCATCAGAATTAGCACTCAAGTTAATATTAATTTTACCATTTCTGCTTTCAACGAGAAGAAAAACATGGTTAATAGCTAATCTTACAACATCATGAAGTTTAATAACTTTCTTTTCTATCTGAAGAGTCCTTTTTTCTAATTGTGAAATTCTCAAAACATCTTCAACTTGTTTTAACATTCTATGATTTTCCTCCTTAATCATTTTTGTGTATTTCTTTATTTTTATTGGCTTATTTATTGTTTTACTGTTTGATATTGCATCAATCGCTAGACCTATTGTAGCAATCGGTGTTTTAAATTCATGAGACATGTTATTAATAAAATCAGTTTTCATTACAGCGATTTTCTTTTGTTGAATTATTTGATAAAGTGCGCTAAATGAAACTAAAACAATAAATAAAGTAAGTATTATCGACAATCCAACTACTCCTATCAATGATGAAAGGACAAAATTTTCTTTTTGTGGAAAGAAAACGACTAGTTCATAGGGGCTTTCCCCTATATCATTAATCAATATGGGAGTAGCATAACTTGGTCCTTTATTCTCTTCAGAATAATTGTTTAATTTTACTCTAGTAGCTAAATTATTATTATAGATACCAAACTCAAATGGTGTTTTAATATTTTTATCATTCAATCCTTTATTAAGTAAAAGAAAAATTTCTTGAGTGCTTACTCTTTTATGTATAGGAAGGTTTGCCATGTATTGCATAAATATTGTTCTATATTTAGCAACTTCAAAAGGATTTCTTCTTTCTACTGATTTCAATTTAGAAACTGTGGTAATCATATTATTTTCACGATTAAAAATATCATTACTTATAATAGCTGTCGTATTTACACTTTTGTAATCAGAAATATTAGCTAAATTACCGAAGCGTGGATCTAGTGAAGATACATCAACATCATAATCTTCTTGTAAAATACCATATGCAAAAAAAGTTGAAAGATTGGTTGAGCTTTCTTCAGGAAGAAATAAAAATACATCTGTAAAATTTGAATCATCAGGCTTTCCAACTGAATCAATTAAACGTTCGTAGGCTAAAATATAATCGTTAAGTTCTCTATTTTGAACTTCAATAGACACAGATTCAAGAACCTGATTAACTGCTAAAGAAAAAGCTTCTTCCTTATTAATCCAGGATGTTTTAATCCAATAGGCCTGAACAGCTAACACACCAATTATTGAGAGCAACATTAGTGACACTAAAACAATAAAGTAGTATTTCTTCAAATGAATTCAATTATTTAAATACAAAAATCACTAAAAAATTAGATATTAAATCCTAATGTATTGTTAATCTGCAATATTA
The DNA here is from genome assembly GCA_029243245.1 of Flavobacteriaceae bacterium. Classification (GTDB taxonomy): domain Bacteria; phylum Bacteroidota; class Bacteroidia; order Flavobacteriales; family Flavobacteriaceae; genus Marivariicella. Next base: position 17,700 of record JAQWSK010000016.1, read on the forward strand.
AATTGAAATTTTAATTCAATCAATAATTTTTCTAGTAATAAAACTGTTTCATTCCAATCAATATTTTCAATTATTTTATCAGCCAACAAAGATTTTCTTTTATCAGACCATTGATTTGAAATTTTCAATATAACTTCATCTCTATCAGTCAGATCTCTTTTAACCACTCTATCAATTCTTATATTAATTGGAGCTGTAATTAAAATTGTGTAATCACATAACTTATAACCTCCAGACTCAAATAAAATTGCAGCTTCTTTAACTAATAATGCAGATTTATTTGTAGTTCTAAATTTTAAAAAATCATCCGCAATAGCAGGATGAATAATTGAATTCAATAAATTAAGGTCATCAGAATTATTAAAAACTCTTTTAGACAAAGTTTTAGAATCTAATTTATCAAGTTTATATATTTCATCTCCAAAGTGTTTTTTTATTTGTCTTTTTAGTTTTGGATTTGTATCAACCAAAAGTTTAGCTTGTTTATCCGAGTTATAGCAGGGAATTCCTTTATCTCTGAAAAAATTTAAAACTTTGGACTTTCCACTTCCAATTCCTCCAGTTAAACCAACGATTTTCATTTCTTAATAAGATAAGAAATTGTCTTTGGAGTCCATCGTATATTTCTAGAAAACTCAGAATATTTTACAAGACTAACAGGAACACTTTGAAATTTTCCATTATTAGTTATTTCATAATCAAAAACTAATTCAAAATCTTCCTCTTTTACTTTCTCAATATACTCAAGTGGAAATGAAGAAGTAAGGTTAACTTTTTCAGGAAAGAGTTTGATTTTTATACTATCAGGTAGATTAATTACTCTTATAGGAATTTCAAACACCTGTTCTGTGAACCTTTTAACTGATTCCTCAAAGAGGACTTCAATGGGTGTGACCTTTAAAAGGGAGTCATTGTTTTCAATTGAAACAATAATTTTTATGTTATTTGAAATATTATCTTTTTCAACAACTTCAGTGTTTAAAACATTTAAACTCACAAGCTTATGCTCAGGCCCTGAAACACTTACAGAATCTGGCTCAACTCTAGAATCATTCATACTATTATATCCTGAAGCATAGTTAAAATTAGTATTAATATTAACTTTCACTTTCTTTCTTTTTAAAGTAGAATAATCAAAATATAATCGATCATTTTCAAAACTCAAAAAATTACCAATTATTTGATCATCAAGAAATCTTCTCTGAGAAATTAAATCAATTATTCCTTTTGATTTTTCAAAATTAGCAATTGAAATATCTACATTTAATGTTTTAGGAGCTAATCTATATAAAAGTATTTGAAATCCTGATGTATTGATATAACCCTCGATGACCCTATAATCTGATTCAACTATCAATAGATCTGGAGTATTCACATATTTAACATCAAATAAGACAAGTGCTGAATAATTTTTAGAGAATTTAGTAATTCCCCAAAATAAAAAAGAGATTACTATAAAAATAAAAAACAATTTAATTTTTTGCTTCCTTGCTAAAGGATTTGACAGACTGTTATTAAAAATATTAAGGTCCATTCAATATTATTTTGATCACTCAAGAGCATCTATAATTTCTTGACTTACACCAACATTTGAAAATCCTCCATCATGAAATAGATTTTGTAAAGTAACTTTTTTAGAATAATCAGAGAACATCATAACTGTATATTTAGCACAATCCTCTGCAGACGCATTACCTAATGGTGCTGTTTTTTCAGCATAATTTAAAAATCCTTCTAACCCTTTGACTCCTTCTCCTGCTTTAGTCAAAGTTGGGGATTGAGAAATAGTGTTTACTCTAACCTTTTTTTTCTTTCCAAAAAAATATCCAAAACTACGGGCTATAGATTCCAAATAAGCTTTATTATCAGCCATATCATTATAATTTGGGAAAGTTCTCTGAGCAGCAATGTAGGTTAATGCAATAATACTCCCCCATTTATTCATAGCATTCATTTTAAATAAGGTCTGCATAAGTTTGTGAAAAGATACTGCTGATATATCCCAACCTTTAGCCATCCACTCATGATTTAAATCAGTATAATGCTTCCCTTTTCTAACATTTACAGACATTCCTATCGAGTGAAGAACAAAATCTATTTTGCCTCCAAAATACTCCATAGATTTTTGTATTAAATTTTCAAGATCTGGTAATGAAGTTGCATCAGCTGGAATTAAAGGAGCTTTTGTTTTTTCAGCCAATTCATTTATACTACCCATTCTAAGAGCGACAGGAGCATTTGTTAATATAATCTGACCACCTGCTTCAATAATAGCTTCAGCCGTTTTCCATGCAATCGAATTTTGATCTAATGCGCCAAAGACAATTCCCTTTTTTCCTTCTAAAATCTTATATGACATATTTATAAACTTTACACAAATATAGCTTAATCTAGTAACTCACGAGCATGCTCAAGGGCACTGATTGTCATTTCCTTACCAGAAAGCATTAAAGCAATTTCATCTTCTCTTTCCTTTTTATTTAATTCTTTTAGATTAGTAATAGTTTCAAAATTAATTGTTTGTTTAAAAACTTTTATATGATTTTTTCCTTTAGCTGCCACTTGAGGTATATGTGTAATTGTAAAAACCTGAGTTGATTTAGACATATCACACATTAACATTCCAATTTCATTAGCCACCGTTCCTGAAACTCCTGCATCAATTTCATCAAAAATTATTGTAGGTAAACTATGAAATTTGGCCGTCATATATTTTAATGATAGCATAATTCTTGACAATTCTCCTCCCGATACAACTTTTTTAAACGTCTTATGTTTTGAACCCAGATTAGAAGAAAACAGAAACTCTAATTTTTCTTTTCCAAATTCATTAAAATCATTTAGCTCAATTAAGTTTATTTTAAAACTAGCATTTTTCATTCCTAGTTTTAGAACAAGAGCTTTTAATTCATCTTGAATCTTTGGTATTGTTTTAGCTCTTCTTTTATGGATTTTTAAAGAAAGTTTTGATAGAATATTTTTTTTAATATCAAGTCTTTTTTTTGTTTCTTCAATTTGAATGGATATTGATTTTGTGTTATAAAAAAATTTTGACAATTTATCTCTTGCTAATATTAAATCTTCAATTGTTGAAACGTCATGTTTTTTTAAAACTGAATATAAATTATCCAGTTTTGTGTTCTTAATTTTTAATAGTTCTGGATCTGACTCTAAAGATATTAGATGGTTTTCAAAATCATTAACAATATCCCTTAATTCTATTAATAAAGATTCTATTCTGGAATTATAATTGGTAAATTTTTGAGAAAATTTACCAATTGATTTAACATTGCTTAAAATCTCAGACAGCCTAGTCAATATACCATTCTCATTAGCATTTATTGAATTCACAGAAAACGATAGTTTGTTTTTAAATTCGTCAATATTACCTAATTCTGACACTTCTTCTTCAAGAGTTGATAAGGTATCAGCTTTTAGGTCTAGAGATTCCAGCTCTGTCAATAAATAATTCTTATAATCTAATTCCTTAGCTCCAGTTTTATTATGCTTCAAAAGACTATTATAAGATGAGATTAGAGAATTATATTCTAAAAAATGAGATTTGAATTCATTTGTAAAATGGATGTTATCAGATAGGGAGTCTAAAAATTTAAATTGGAAAGAATTTGATAAAATTGACTGAGTATTATTCTGAGAATGAACATCAATTAGGTTAACACTAAGTTTATTTAATATTTCAAGATTAACAGGAGTATCATTTATGAACGCTCTCGATTTTCCTGATGGAATTAATTCCCTACGTAAAATAGTTTCTTTCTCATAATCTATATCTTCCAAAGAAAAAAATTCTTTAAGATTATACAATGAAATATCAAATGAAGCCTCAATAATACATTTTTTTGAAGAATCTTTAAGATAACTTAAATCTGCACGCTTCCCTAAAACTAATGATAAAGCTCCTAAAATTATAGATTTGCCTGCACCTGTTTCACCAGTGATTGATGTCATCCCATCAGAAAATGAAACTTCCAAACTATCGATTATTGCGAAATTTGAAATAGAAAGCTCTTTTAACAAAACAAAAATTTATACTTTCAAATATATGTTAGATAAAGAGTATATTAAAATTTAGTTCTTTATTTCCTTCCATTTATTATTAAAAAAAGGTGCAACTCTTCTTAATAATTGTTTTGTAGCATCCAATTCAACCTTGACACCATCTGAAAAAACATCAACTATTTCCTGAGATTTAGCATCAAAAAATAATTGAATCAAAAAGGAATTAGGACGGCGCCTATTTAAGTCATTCAAATGCATCAGACTATTAGCAATACTAGTTTTAGCATTTAATTGATTAGAAGTCATAATATCCAGGCCTGTTCTATGATATTCATAATAAGTAGTTCTAAATTCATTGAATGCATTAGAAAGAATTGAGTCAACCAACCAATATCTGTTTTTTCTGTTTCCAGTAGTGGCCCATCCATCATTTTTACTTTGTTGAGCTAAATTTGATATTTGTTGGGCATATGAAAAAAATAACTGACCTCCCTTAGAATTAAAGGTGTCTGCATCTAACCCAATAATCATATATGCATAAAAACTTAAAATAGATATTAAGTTTGATTCGTATTTGTTTGCATTATAAAATAATGGTTGATATTCTTGATAAGAAAAGCTTATATCAACATCTTGAAAGTTTAAAATAGGACTATTATAGTTAGAATCATAAATTGGTCTTTGAGACTGAACTTGGAGAGTTCCTTCAAAATTATTATCACTATAAGCTGTTAGATTCAAAATTAAACTACAATTAATTCTTTCTTCAGGATTCCAGTTTTGTGAAGTCCAAACTTGAGAATTCATGAATTCTTGAATAGATTCTTGCAGAGTAGAAAATATTTGTTGATTAGTTTGGTTAACTAGATCAGAATTGACTATCACCTCACATCTTAGTTCCTGCGTAAAAATTTTAATTGAAAATAAAAAAAATCCAAAAAAAGTAAAGAGCCTAAACATTCAGCTTAATAATTTCATTAAAAATATTTACAGCCACAGCAGATTTGCTTTTTAATTTAAAAGATTTTGAATTACCATTTTTTCTAATAAATGTTATTTTATTTGTATCAAATTCAAAACCTGCACCTTTATCATTTAAAGAGTTTAAAATAATTGCATCAAGATTTTTACGTTTGATTTTTTTTAAAGCATTTTTTATTTCATTTTCTGACTCCAAAGCAAATCCAATAACTATTTGATGTTTTTTAATTTTACCTATTTCAAATAATATATCTTTTGTTGGTGTTAAATGAATTGATTTTAATTTGTCTTCTTTTTTGATTTTTGTTATAGATTTATTTTTTGGAGAAAAATCAGATACTGCTGCTGCAGCAATTACTATATCAGCATTATTAAAATTTGAAATCGTTTCTTTAAACATTTCAGAAGCAGTTACAATTTTTATTAATTCACCTCTAAAGCTATCTAAATCTAAGCTGTTTGGACCTATAATTAATTTAACTACACCTCCTAACTTAACTGCTTCTTTAGCTAACTCAAAACCCATTTTACCAGATGAGTAATTACCTAAAAATCGCACAGGATCAATAGGTTCATATGTTGGTCCAGCTGTAATAAGTATTTTTTTTCCATAAAGGGGTTGTGATTCATAAAAATAGGAAATCACACTTTTCAATATAAGTTCTGGCTCAAGCATTCTCCCTTTTCCATGCAAACCACTTGCTAAAAAGCCCTCACCAACAGGAAAAACAATATCACCATATGAAGACAGTTTTTGAATATTTTTTTTATTGGCAGGATGAGTATACATGTCTAAGTCCATAGCTGGAGCAATTAAAACAGGGCTAGTTGCTGACAAATATGTAGCAATAAGCAAGTTATTACATTTAGCGTTTGCCATGGCAGACAAACTATTTGATGTTGCAGGTGCAATAAGAAAAATATCTGCCCAATTTCCCAATTCAACATGATTATTCCAACGAGAATTGTCATGATCTTCACTTGTGAAACTAGACAAAACAGGGTTTTCGGAAAGAACCTCAAGTGCTAAAGAGGATACAAAATCTTTTGCTGAATCAGTTAGTATTACACGTACATCAGCACCAGATTTCTTTAAAAGCCTAACTAAAATAGGTATTTTATAAGCCGCTATACCACCTGTAACTCCTAAAAGAATTTTTTTGGATTCTAGCGGTAACATATTAAGCTGACGGTTCGTCTGTATTACGATAATATATATTCTCATTCAACCATTCCTCTACAGCAATGGCATGAGGTTTTGGTAATCTTTCATAAAAACGAGAAACTTCAATCTGCTCTTTATTTTCGAAGATTTCCTCTAAACTATCATTGTGAGTAGCAAACTCTTCTAATTTTTCATGGAGTTCTTTTTTAATATCAAGATTTATTTGAGTAGATCTTTTTGCAATAATTGATAAAGCTTCGTATATGTTTTCCGTAACCGATTCAATTGATTCTCTATTATAAGTCTTTGAACTTAACGCTGCTTTAGAATTTCTATATTTAGTCATGATTTTATTTAGTTGTTGTGTTTTGAATTGACTCCAAAACGTTATTTATATTATTATATTTATTAGTTAAATCTTCCGTATAAATTGTCTCTGGATAGTATCGAAGAATATTGTTGTAAAGAACAATTAATTCTTCTAAACGCTCTATTTGCTTATTTAAAACACTATTAATAGCAATTTCATAGGATGCTAAAAACTCATAGTACATAGCACCTTCCCTATATGATGTTCCTGGATACTCAGCAATAAAATTTTCCAGAGACTTAATTGCAGATTTATAATCTCTAATAGTGTAATATTGTTTTGAGACTTCAAAGTCTTTTTTCTCTAATTTTGTTTGAAGCTCAACTACAAGTACGTTAGCCTCATTTAAATATTCAGATTGAGGAAATTTATTAATAAAAATTTGTAGCTTATCAAGTGCTGTTTTAGTATCACCTTGGTCTAGACTAAATTCAGGTGATTCATAATAATATGATTTTGCTTCTAAAAACAATGCTTCTTGCACCCTTTGACTTTTCGGATAAGATTTAGTAAAATCTTCAAACTTATATGCCGCTAGTAAATACCTTTTGGTGTTAAAATAAGAATCTGCTAAAAAGAAAACTACTCTTTCCGCCTGTGGTTTGCCTCTATATTTAGGTTCTACTTGTTCAAGCAATCTATTGGCTTTTCTATATTCCCCTTCATTATAGTAATTTTCAGCCGCACGATACTTGGCAAGATTATCTTCGCTATTTAATAATTTCTGATAATCATTACAACCCGATACTATAAATATTATAGATAGGAAAATACACTTAATATGTTTTTTGAATTTAACCATTTTGCAAAATTAACAAAACTATAGCTATAAACGAATAAAAAGAAAATCTAATATCGCTTTAGGTTAAAACAAATGATTTTAATTCATTTTTAATTCTAATTAATAATTCATTAGAAACACTAACTAAAGGCAGTCTTAAGTTATTTTCGCACATACCTAACTCACTCATCAAAGCCTTAATTCCAGATGGATTTCCCTCTTCAAAAATTAAATTAATAAGATTCATAAGTTCGCTTTGTTTTGATAAAGCTTTTCTATTTTGATTACTAATTGAGTATTTGACTATTTGATTGAATTCAAATGGCAAAGCATTTCCAATAACAGAAATCACACCAACTGTCCCCTTTAGAATTGAATTTGCAGCAGTTAAATCATCCCCAGATACAATCTGAAAATTATTTGGAGAAAAATGTAATAACTCATTTATTTGATCTTTATTATTACTAGCTTCTTTAATTCCAATAATATTATTCTGTTTTTTTATTAATTGAAAGACAGTGCTTGGCTTTATATTTGAACCTGTTCTGGAAGGGACATTATATAAAATTAATGGAATATGGCTATTTCTTGATATTTCACTAAAATGCTCAAACAAACCAGATTGAGTTGGTAAGTTATAATAAGGACAAACAGATAAAATAGATTGAAAATCAGATAATTTAAATTTATTTAGTTTGTCAATTACTGATCTTGTGTCATTACCCCCAACACCAATAACTAAAGGAACTCTCTTATTATTTATTTGAACTATAAATTCAGAAATTTTAATTTGTTCTGAGATTGATAAAGTAGCAGCCTCAGAAGTAGTTCCTAGAACTACTAAATAATCTATATTAGATAAAATCAGTTTGTTTATATGCTTTTCAAGTGAACTAAAATCGATACTTCCTTTATTATCAAAAGGAGTAATAACTGCAACACCATGACCTTTTAAATTCATTATTTATATATTATTTTTAAATATTTGGACAATTCGCTATAAAAAATATCAATGTTTTGAGGATTAAAATCAAAAACTATATCATTTAATTGTAAATCAACAGGCGTAAATCCAATTGCAAAATGATGTTTAATTTTCAGGCTTAATGTTTTCATAATAATTGTATTCTTTTGATACACATTAATTAAAATATCATATTGTTGATCAAAAAATAAATTAAATTTTTCATTAATCTTTCCTGTTAAACTAATATCATCTATATCAATTCTCATATGATTTGAGTAATTGTGAAAAAAAGTAGATTTATACCATAAAAATTTTATATCCTCTTTTGAGATAGAAAAAATATCGGCAAGAAAATTAAAATCATTCATCTCCATATTTAACCTTGAATCAATTATGACAGCTATAACTGGGGTTTTATTTAAAATTTTTTTAAATTCTTTTTTTGGTTTATTTTTCAATTCTCTCTTATAGAGGAAATTAAGAATGCCCTTTTTTATATAATTTTTCATTAAATCAATTCTCAATCATTTTAATAAATTGTTTTTCATCCATTATTGGGATATTCAAGTTTTGAGCTTTTTGTAATTTAGAAGGTCCCATATTTTCTCCTGCAATAATATAAGTTGTTTTCTTAGAAATACTTGAAACAATTTGCCCATCATTTTCAATAACAAACTGTTTAAGTTGATCACGAGAAAAATGCTTAAAAACTCCAGAAATTATAAATTTATATCCATTGAATTTATTTGACTTAAGATTTCTTTCTTCAAAACTAGAATTAAATTGAAGCCCAGCTTTTTTCAACCTATTAATTTGATTTAGGTTTTTATCATTTTCAAAATAATTGATTAGGCTTTCTGCAATTCTATCTCCTATTTCATCTATTAAAATTAACTCCTCAAAAGAAGCATTTATTAGATTTTCAATATTAGTTATTGAGGTAGTGAGTTTTTTCGCAACAGTGTTTCCGACAAAACGAATACCTAACCCGAATAGTACTTTATTAAATGGTTTTTTTCTAGATTTTGCTATTCCATCTATGATATTAGATACAGATTTTTCAGCCATTCTTTCTAGCGGGAGAAGATCTTGCTCATTTAAATCATATAAATCAGCTATAGAGTTAATTAATCCTGCCTCATTTAATAGTAAAACTGTCTCCCCTCCAAGACCCTCAATATCCATAGCGTTTCTAGAAATAAAATGCTGGATAGAACCAATTATTTGTTGTTTACATGAATCTTTATTTAAACAATAATGATTTACACCTCCTTCTTCTCTAATTAAAGTTGTTTTACAATCTGGACAATTTTCAATAAAAGAAATTTTTAAAGATTCTTTACCTCTTCTGTTTTTATCTATACCAACAATTTTTGGTATAATTTCCCCTCCTTTTTCAACTTTAACAAAATCCCCTATCCGCAAATCTAGCTTTTCAATATGATCAGCATTATGCAGGGAAGCACGCTTAATAATTGTTCCAGATAGTAATACTGGCTCTAGCTCTGCAACTGGGGTAATCGCACCTGTTCTTCCAACCTGATAACTAATTGCATTAAGTCTAGTCATTATCTGTGTAGCCTTATATTTGTATGCTATAGCCCACCTCGGAGATTTAGATGTATAGCCCAACTGCTCTTGAAGCTTAATATTATTTACTTTAATAACGACACCGTCAATTTCATAGGGTAAGTCTTGACGGAGTTTATTCCATTTTTGCAGAAAAACAAAAATAGAATCTGAATCATTAACCAAACTTACTTCATCTGGAACATTGAAGCCCCATTCTCTAGCATTGGAAAGAGCATCATATTGGGTTAAAAAATTTCCAGTTTCACATATAACACTAAATAAATAAAAAACTAATTTTCGCTTTGCAACAATTCTACTATCCTGAGTTTTTAATGAGCCCGAAGCTGTGTTTCTGGGATTCATAAACGCGGGTAATCCCTCTAATTTTCGTAATATATTTAATTCTTTAAATGTGTTTTTATGCATTAAAATTTCACCTCTAATTTCAAGAAAATCAGGATAATCACCATTCAAAATCAATGGAATTGTAGGAATAGTTCTTACATTATTAATTATATCATCTCCCTGCATTCCATCACCTCTGGTCAAAGCTTGAGTCAAAACTCCGTCTTTGTATGTTAAACTAATTGAAGCCCCATCATATTTTAATTCACATGAATAATTTAATGGTATTTGTTTACCTAACATTTTTTTAATCTTATTTATCCAGGTTTCAACTTCATCTATAGAGTAAGTATTCTCAAGAGAATACATAGGGTTTTTATGTCTTTTTGAGTCAAAACTTTTAGACACCTCTCCACCTACTCTTTTCGTTGGTGAATTTGGATCTCCAAACTCCGGATATAGATTTTCAAGAGATTCTAATTTCTTTAACTTTTGATCAAAATCAAAATCAGAAATAACTGGACTATCTTTTATATAATATAAAAAATTATCAAAGTGAATTTCTTCTCTAAGTCTTATAATTTCTTTTAAAATATCTTTATCCATTTTTATCTGCACTTAGCATTCTTTTATTACCAAAAATATCTTTTCTAACATTTATATTTGAAAAACTTGAATTTAAAAGTAAAGTTTCAATATCATTAATATAGTTTGGATTTACTTCAAAAAAAAGCTTTCCACCATATCTTAAGTTTTTTTTTGCAAAACTAATACAATACTTATAATAATAAACTGGATTGTTAATTGGAGTAAAAAGAGCAATGTGCGGCTCATAATCTAATACCCGAGAGTGCATGTTTTTCTTTTCATCAGGATAAACATAGGGAGGGTTGGACACAATTAAATCAATATATGAGTGTTCAGAACCAATCTTTTTTACATCATTAACTATCCAATTTACATCAACTTGTAGTTTAATGGAATTCTTTATTGCAATTAAAATTGCTTTTTCAGATATATCAATTCCTGTCACATTTAAAGTGGGGTTATTTTTTTTTATACCTAAAGCAATACAACCACTACCCGTACATAAATCATAAACTTTTTGTCCATTTCTACAAGATTTCAAAACCCAATTAGTCAACTCTTCAGTTTCAGGTCTAGGAATTAAAACGTCAGGACTAACAAAAAGTTCAAAGTCAAGAAATGAAGCTTTTCCTGTTACATATTGTAATGGGCAGTTATTTTGAATTAATGATAATGCATTTTTCAATTTTTTTTTCTGAAGAGAGCTAAATTTTATGTTTGGATTAAGGCCTATAATGGTTGAATCAAATTCAAAAAAAGAACTCAAAAGTCTTTTATAAATAAAGTCTATTTCGTTTGCTTTAAACTTTGAACTAAGAACCTCACGAAAAATATTTCGATATTCAATTATATTCATTTAAACATGTTTTTTCATCCAAACATCACAATTAGTATGACCTGTACCACCCATAGGTTTGTCTGTGTGTATAAATCCTTTTTTTAAATATAATTTTTGGGCAGCTTTCATAAAACTCATTGTCTCAATATAACATGTATTAAAATTATTCTCTTTAGCATGATTTAGGCATAAATCAATCATTATCTCACCCCATCCTTTACCTCTAGCTTCTTTTTCAAAATACATTTTTTGTAGTTCACACACTCTTCGATTAGATTCTTTTAATGGGTTTATTCCCGCTCCACCCAATATCTTTCCTTTGTCTTCAATAATAAAATATTTTGATCTTCTACCTTTAAAAGCTTTGCTCAAAAAATCTAGCTCTGGATCCGCAAATGCTGTTCCGGTTTTAGGAGCTTTCAATTCAGTAATAACTTTTCTTATTATTGCGGCTATTTGACTGTTGTCTTGAGGTTTAATTTCTCTAATGGTCATTCAATCAAATTTTAATTTAATTTTACATCATCAAAATTACACAAACAACACCTAAATGTCATTTAACGAAGAGATATTAATGAAGCGATGTTTATTTCTGGCAAATAAAGGTTTGGGCAAAACATCACCAAACCCTATGGTTGGAGCTGTTATTGTGTTCAATGGTAACATTATTGGAGAAGGATATCACAAAGAATATGGAGGAAATCATGCAGAAGTTGAGGCTATTAATAATGTGAAAAATCAAAAATTATTAGAAAAATCAACATTGTATGTTAATCTAGAACCCTGTAATCACATAGGTAAAACTCCACCTTGCAGTGATTTAATCGTTAAAAAAAAGATTCCAAATGTGATAATTGGAACTGTCGATCCGAATCCAAAAGTTTCTGGAAAAGGTATTCAAAAATTAAAAGCGAATAAAGTAAAAGTTAGAGTAGGTGTGTTAATGGATGAGTGTAATAATTTAAATAAAAGATTTTTTTGTTATTATAGAAATAATCGACCGTACATCATTTTGAAATGGGCTGAATCACAAGATGGGTTTATTTCTCCAAGTAATCAAAAAGATGGTGAAATATTTTTGATCACTTCCAATGAATCTAGACAACTTACACATAAATGGCGTACTGAAGAAGATTCAATAGCTGTTGGAATAAATACAATTAATAAAGATAATCCAGAATTAACAACTCGATATTGGAATGGCAAATCTCCAATCCCAGTAATTATTGATCCAAATAATAGAATATGTGTTAATTCAAAAGTTATAGAAAAACATAAAAAGATTTTCCACTACATAGATAAGAGTATAAAAGTTAGCAATAAAGAGAGTATTCAAATAAATTTTAAAAAAAGTATTCAAGAAATTTTAATTAATCTTCATCAAAACAAAATCAACTCTGTTTTAGTTGAAGGCGGACAAAAAACAATTCAAAAATTTATCAATGGTAATTTTTGGGATGAGATAAGATATTTCGTTGGAAATAAAAAAATATATGGAGGAATTAAAGCTCCAAAAATTAAATCCAAGAATAATTACTGGATCAAAAAAGATATATCAAATGATATTCTTTATCGTTTAGTAAATTATTCTACAAACAAATTGTAAACAAAATCAGGGCATCTAATTGGTTTTTGCGATTTTGAATTTAAGAAAGCTAGCTTTGTAAACCCCTCACAAATCAAATCTTTATTTTGATTAAAAACAACATAACTAAAGTCCAAAGAAGCTTTTGGAGGTTTAATTATAGAGATTTCAATAAATAATTGATCATCAAAAAAAGAGGGTTTAATATGCTTCAAGTGTGATGAAACGACTGGCATTATGACCCCATCTTCTTCCATCTTCTTATATGAAATACCTAATTCCCTTAGCCAAGAAATTCTTGCATTTTCAAAAAATCTTAGATAATTCGAATGATGCATAAATCCCATTTGGTCAGTATCAGAATATTTAACACGAAGAGGTTTAGAGACATATTTCATTTATTTACAAAAACTATATGTTATGTTAGATTTTATGTTAAAATTTTAAGGCTATAATGTCAATAAAAAATTTGTAAAAGTCAATAGCAAAATGCTTTTTTTTTTTAAAATTTTTAGTCAATATTTGTAATGCTGATTACGTTAGTAAAAAAAGTTTTTTAAACACCATTTTATATATTTAAATAATAGATGAATTCTATTGAGTCGAAGGTCTGGAACAATTGCTTATCTTTTATAAAAGATAATATTCAGCCTCAAGCATTCAAAACATGGTTTGAGCCTATTGAAGCTGTCAAATTGACTGACAATGTCTTGAGTATTCAGGTTCCAAGTAAATTTTTTTATGAGTGGCTAGAAGAACATTATGTGAGTCTACTAAAATCAGCACTTATTCAACAATTAGGTGTAGATGCTCGTTTAGTTTATATAATTAAAATGGAAAATACTTTTGGAAACAAACAACCTTTCACTGAAAGCATTCCGAGTAACAATAGAAATTCATTAAAACCTCAAGAGGTTTCTGCTCCTTTAATGTCTAGAAGTCACGAGCTCAAAAACCCATTCATCATTCCAGGTATTCGTAACTTACAAATTGAGTCCCAATTAAATCCAAATTATAGTTTTGATAATTTTTTAGAAGGAGATGCGAATCGATTAGCAAGATCTGCTGGTCTTGCAGTTTCTAATAAACCGGGTGGAACATCTTTTAACCCTCTATTGATTTTTGGTGGTGTAGGTTTAGGAAAAACTCATTTAGCTCATGCTATTGGAGTTGAAATTAAAGATAAATATCCCGATAAAACTGTTTTATATATTTCAGCTGAAAAATTTACTCAACAGTACATAGAATCAATCAAAAAAAATTCAAGAAATGATTTTATTCATTTTTATCAAGTTATTGATGTTTTGATTATTGACGATGTTCAATTTTTAAGTGGAAAATCAGGGACTCAAGATGTCTTCTTTCATATATTTAATCACCTTCATCAAAACGGTAAACAAGTAATTCTTACTTCAGACAAAGCTCCTGTTGATATGCAAGATATTGAACAGAGGTTATTATCTAGGTTTAAATGGGGGCTTTCAGCAGAGCTTCAGTCTCCAGATTTTGAAACACGAATTTCAATTATTAAAAACAAATTATTTAGAGACGGTGTTAAAATTGAGGATAGCATAATCGAATATGTTGCAAAAAATATTAAAACAAATATTCGTGAATTAGAAGGTGCAATAATTTCATTAATTGCTCAATCGTCATTTAATAAAATGGAAATTAATATTCAATTAGCTCAAGAAATAGTAAATAAATTTGTAAAAAATACTAAGCGTGAGGTTTCAATTGATTATATTCAAAAAGTTGTCTCAGAATACTTTCAAATGGACATATCAACCCTCCAATCAAAAACAAGAAAACGTCACATTGTTCAGGCTAGACAACTTGCAATGTATTTTGCAAAAAAATTCACTAAAGCTTCTCTGGCAAGTATTGGTTCTCAAATTGGTAAACGAGATCATGCAACTGTTCTCCACGCATGTAAAACAGTAGACAACCTAAGTTTTACAGATAAACAGTTTAGAAAGTATGTTGAAGATTTAAATCAAAAGCTAACAATATAACTTTCAAAAACTCTCCTACTTACACCCGAATTTTAATGGTTTGCATGGGGAATATTTGTCGCTCTCCTTTAGCCGAGGGTATCCTTAGAAAATATCTTCCTAAAAACAAATTTATTGTTGATTCAGCCTCTACATCCTCATATCATATTGGTGATCCATCTGATATAAGAAGTATTGAAATAGCTTATAAAAATGGCGTAAACATAAAGAGCCTAATATCAAGACAATTCGCTTTAGACGATTTTAAAGCTTTTGATCATATTTTTGTGATGGATAAAAAAAATCTTCGTGATATTTTATCCTTGTCAAATAACAAAAAAAACTTAATGAAAGTTAAACTTCTTATAGATAACAAAGAGGTTCCTGATCCTTACTATGGAGGTCTAGAAGAATTTGCTGATTGCTATAAATTAATTGATATAGCCTGTAAAAAAATTGCTAATGATTTAGTAGAAAATAAATAAAATCGATAGTCTATATTTATTATTGATGGAGTTTTATTAACGGTATATTTTTTTATTATTTATCCAACGTATATATTTTTTTTTATTCGCATTATGCTCCCTCAAATCTTTTCCAAAAATATGGTAGCCCTTATTTTCTGGATCAACAACAAAATATAAAAAATCATGATTTTCAGGATTTAATACAGAATTTATTGCATCAAGATCTGGCATCCAAATTGGACCTGGGGGAAGGCCTCTGTTTTTATAGGTATTATAAGGTGATTTAACTCGTAAATCTTTATATAAAACTCTTCTTATTTTTAAATCAAAATTTGAAGATTGATTTTTTAAAGCAAAAATAACTGTCGGATCCGCTTGTAATCGCATACGTTTTTTTAACCGATTCAAATAAACACCTGCTATTCTTGGTCTTTCATCCTTCATTCCCGCCTCACGTTGAACTATAGAAGCTAAAACAGATACATTTTGTTGCGATAAGCCTATTTTCTTTGCTTTTGATATTCGGGTTTTATTCCAAAACCTCTTATAAGACTCTAGCATTTTATTTCTAAAATTATCAGCGCTAGTATCCCAAAAAAACTCATACGTATTAGGTAAATACATTGAAATAGCATTCTTTGAATCAAAATTGTTATCATCTAAAAAGCTCTTATCATAAAATGCTCTTAATAATGACAAACTATCTAAAAAAATTTGTTTTGAAACTCTTCCAGCTAAATTTTCTAATCTTTCATGGTTATTAAAAGTTACTTTTACGGCTTCACTTTTACCTCTTAGGATATTAATAATTTCATTATTATTACTTTCTTTAGGAATAAGATATAATCCTGATTTTACTCTTGAATAATACCCCTTTTGTTTTGCTGCCAAATCGAAGTAATGTGAAGATTCAAGAACCGAGCTTAATTGATTATTTATTTCATCAAAATTAGAATTTGGTTTTACATACAACTTAAAACTTTCTGAATCAAAATTAGTGTTTACAGTAAAAAAAATTTTATACGAACGATACCCAAAAAGACCTAGAGCGAGTAATCCAAAAGAACTAATGATTAAAAAAACTTTTTTAATACTTTTATTCATTCAATATTCTTTTTCATATATCTTATTATGTTTTCTAACAAAACCAGATTTTTCAAACAATTTAATACTTTTTATATTGTTTGATTCTATTAGAGCACACAACTTATTGATACCAACATCATTAATACAATATAATTCCAATAATTTAATTGAATCATGCCCTATTCCCTTTTTTCTGTATTTATCTAAAACTACTATCCCTACATATGCTTTATTTTTACTTGGTTCATAATCAAATAAATCAATAAAACCTAGTATGTTATTTTTAAAGGATGAAATAACAAATCTTTTTTGTTTTGCTTCAAAAATATTTTGAATTGATGCGTTCATAATATAATTTTTAAGCATTGCTTCTGAAAAAGGCTTGTCCTGAATGGAATAATTCCATAAACTTTCATCATTCTCTGTTTTCAAAAGAATATCAATGTCAGAATTTTTTAAATTACGAAGAAATATTTTCATTTTTAAAAACTAATTATACCTTTAAAAACCTGCTTAACTGGACCCTCCAAAGTAATTTCAGAAAACATTTTACTTGATTCAAACTCAAAACAAATAATCAAATCACCGCCAAGAGTTTTCATTTTAATTTTATTTTGTTTTGTTCTTCCAAGATAGCGCATTGTTACAGCAGATGCTACAGCACCTGAGCCACATGAAAAAGTTTCATCTTCAACACCTCTCTCATAGGTTCTAATCATAAATTCTTTAGATGATACTTTTTGAACAAAGTTAACATTAACCCCTTGTGGATTATACATTTTAGAATATCTTATTTTTGAACCCTTTTCTTTAATATTAACTAAATTTAAATCAGATTGCTCAATTACATGATGAGGTGATCCTGAATCAATAAATGTATAATTTTCATTGCTAGAGATATGATCAATATTATTCATTTTTAAAAGAACTGATGAATCATTTATTATTATTGCTTCATGAGCCCCATCAATAGCTTGAAAAACGGTGTTAGTTTTTATTATTTTTAAATAATTAGCAAAGGCAACTATACATCTTCCTCCATTCCCACACATAGTACTTGTTTTACCATCAGAGTTATAATAAATCATTTCAAAATCATATTTTATATGATTTCTTAGCAAGATAAATCCATCAGATCCAATTCCAAATTTCCTATCACAAATCTCCTTTATCTCATTTGTTGAAAATGAATAATTGAGCTTTCGATCATCAACAATAACAAAGTCATTTCCAGCTCCATGATATTTATAAAAAGTTATTTTCATACATTTCCAAAAATAGTTAAAAACTAGTTAAAGATTAACAGGCATTAAATCATCTTGTTAATTTAGCATTATCAAATTATTTATATATCATGAAATCATACTTTAAAATATTAATTATAACCTGCTTAAGTAGTCTTTTTACTATCATTATTTATGATAAATTGAGCTCTGAGCCTTTGCACTCTATTAATAATTATCAATCAACAATACCAACAAATTATGTTAATTATAAAAGTGCTATAGAAGAAACTGATTTTACATTAGCTGCAAACAAAACAATAAATGCAGTTGTTCATATTAAAAACACAAGTAATTACATAGAAAATTCAAAAAACTGGTTATATAATTTATATGGAGATTCAACACCTAAAAAAATTGGTAATGGCTCAGGTGTTATTATTTCTCCTGATGGTTTTATTATAACAAATGAGCATGTAATTGAGGGTGCTTCTGAAATTGAAGTAACAACAAATAATAATAAAGCTTATAAAGCTATAATTATAGGATCAGATCCCTACACAGATATTGCTGTTTTAAAAATTGAGCCCAAAATAGCCCTAAGCTATATTCCATTTGGAGACTCTGAATTAATAAAAATTGGAGAATGGGTGTTAGCTGTAGGAAACCCATTTAATTTAAATTCTACAGTAACTGCAGGTATTGTAAGTGCAAAATCAAGAGATTTAAATAAATTAGATAGAAAAAATCAATCCTTTATTCAAACTGATGCTGCTGTGAATCAAGGTAATAGTGGGGGTGCGCTAATAAACACAAAAGGTGAATTAATAGGGATTAATACTGCAATATCTTCTATAACTGGAGGATTTGTCGGGTACTCTTTTGCGGTTCCAAGCAACCTAGCTAGAAAAGTTTTTGAAGACATACTAGAATATGGAAATGTTCAAAAAGGACTACTTGGTGTAACTGGTAACGCTTTAGATCAAAACCTTGCTGAAAGACTTAAAATAAATGAGACAGAGGGATTTTATGTTAATGAAGTTGAACCTAAACTTGGTGCTGAGAAAGCAGGTATTATTAAAAATGATATTATTATTAAAATCGACAAAATTAAGATTAATAAGTTCTCTGATATGTCAGGTTATTTATCAACTAAACGTCCTGGAGATAAAGTAAAAGTCAATTATATCAGAGATGGTAAAATTTTTACAACTGATGTTGTTTTAAAAAAAATCACAAGAACAATATTTTTGGGAATGGAACTAAAAAATATTTCAGAAGATGATGAAAAAATAATTGGAAATAATCTAGGAGTTAAGGTTACAAATCTTCAAAATTCTAGACTTTACCGTCTTGGAATTGATAACGATTATTTCCTACTTAAAATTAACGACACAGAAATTAATGATATCAGTGAAATAGATCGAATAAATGTTGAATCAATAAGATCAATATTATTTATGAGTCCTTACGGAGAAAAAGAACGAATTGTTTTTGAGTGAGAATTGATTTTTATTTAATAAATTATGACTTTAACAATGACCTCTTTTTTATAATATTGCTTTAAGATCAACTATGCGTTTAGATATTATAACCCTTTTTCCTGAACTTCTTGAAAGTCCTTTCAGCGCATCTATTGTAAAAAGAGCAATAGAATCTAAGCTGGTTGAAATTTATTTTCATAACCCAAGGAATTTTAGTCATAATAAATTCAAGCAAGTAGATGATTATCAATATGGAGGGGGTCCAGGAATGGTTATGATGATAGAACCAATAGCTAAATGCATAAAAAAACTTCAATCTGAACGCAATTATGACGAGGTAATTTATTTAACTCCAGACGGTGAAACACTTAAACAGTCAATTGCTAACAAGTTATCAAATAAAACCAATTTAATTTTACTTTGCGGTCATTATAAAGGAGTTGACCAAAGGATAAGAGATCATTTTATCACACAAGAAATTTCAATTGGAGATTTTGTTTTATCTGGTGGGGAATTAGCTGCTGCTGTTTTATGTGATTCTATTGTTAGACTTTTACCTGGAGTTCTAGGTGATGAATCTTCCGCATTAACTGATAGCTTCCAGGATGGTGTCTTAGCACCACCTATATATACCAGACCTGCAAAATATGATGACATGAATGTTCCTGAAATACTTCTGTCAGGAAACACCGCTAAAATTGAAGAATGGAGAGAAGAAAAATCAATTGAATTGACTAAAAAACTTAGACCAGATTTACTTCAAGATTAAAAATTTATTGAATTTTTCTATTAAATAAAAAAAAAGTATTTTTGCCCGGCAATGTAACCTCTGGCGAAAATCGTGTATGTTGCCTTACTATAAAATTTCAATGCAATAAAGATGGAAGCATTAATCGATTTTGTTCAAAAAGAATTTCTTAAAAAAAATGATTTTCCTAAGTTCTCTTCAGGAGACACAATAACTGTTTTTTATCAAATACGTGAAGGTGAAAAAGTAAGAACACAATTTTTCAAAGGTGTTGTTATACAAATTAAAGGAAAGGGAGAGTCTAAAACTTTTACTATTAGAAAAATGTCTGGAACTATTGGAGTGGAACGAATCTTCCCTTTAAATCTTCCTACAATCGAAAAAATAGAAGTTAGTAAACAAGGTAAGGTGAGACGTTCTCGAATATACTACTTTAAAAAAATGCGTGGCAAAAAAGCACGAATTAAAGAAGTATTAAAATAATAAATTAAAAAACCGCTAAAATAGCGGTTTTTTAATTGTGTCTCATAAATATTTTAAATTTAAAAATGCAATGTTATTGTATATTTGCTCTCATAATTAATTAAGTTATAAAATGTCCAAAATACAAGTTAAAAATCCTGTCGTAGAAATTGATGGAGATGAAATGACCAGAATAATCTGGAAGTTTATAAAGGATCAATTGATTAAACCTTATATAGCAGTTGATCTAAAATATTATGATTTAGGAATAGAATCGAGAGATAAAACAAATGATCAAATTACAATTAATGCTGCTGAAGCAATAAAAAAATATAATGTAGGAATAAAATGTGCTACCATTACCCCAGATGAAGGTCGAGTCAAAGAATATAGTTTAAAAAACATGTATCGCTCTCCTAATGGAACAATAAGAAATATTGTTGGAGGCACTGTTTTTAGAGAACCCATTATAATGAATAATGTTCCTCGATATGTACAAGGTTGGACAAAACCAATATGCATTGGAAGGCATGCTTTTGGAGACCAGTATAAAGCAACTGATATTGTTACAAAAGGAAAAGGCAAACTAACAATGACTTTTACACCAGAGAATGGTAATAAATCAAAGTCTTGGGAAGTCTATGACTTTAAAGAAGATGGTATAGCAATGAGCATGTATAATATAGATTCATCAATCTATGGATTTGCTAGATCATGTATGAATAGAGCTTTAGATAAAAAGTGGCCTCTATTTTTATCGACCAAAAACACTATTCTAAAAGCTTACGATGGTCGTTTTAAAGATATTTTTCAAGAAGTTTTTGAAAATGAATTTGAAAGTCTATTTAAATTAGCAAAGATTACATACGAACACAGGCTAATTGATGATATGGTTGCAGCCGCAATGAAATGGAATGGTGGGTTTGTCTGGGCCTGTAAAAATTATGATGGTGATGTTCAATCTGACACCGTTGCCCAAGGTTTTGGATCGCTTGGATTAATGACTTCTACTTTGGTCACTCCTGATGGTAAAACTATGGAAGCAGAAGCAGCTCATGGAACTGTTACACGACATTACAGAAAACATTTAAAAGGAGAAGCAACATCTACAAATCCTATAGCATCAATTTTTGCATGGACAAGAGGTTTGGCTTTCAGAGGAAAATTAGATAAAAACCAAGATTTAATCAATTTTTGTAAATTACTTGAAAGTGTTTGTATAGAAACCGTTGAAAGTGGAAAAATGACAAAAGATTTAGCTATATTAATACATAATGAAAATTTAACTGAAACCGACTACCTAACAACTAAAGGGTTTTTAAATGAAATCAAGTTTAACCTTGATGAAAAATTATCATAATTTTGTTATGAATTATGAATTATGAATTATAGAAAAATAACCGAAGAAGACTCTATTCATAATGACTTAGAAAATAAATCTGTTCTTGAAATTATTAAAGGCATCCACCTAGAAGATTATAATGCCCTAAAAGCAATTGAAAAAGTAATTCCTGAACTTGAAAAAGTTATTGAAAAAATAGTTTCACAACTAAATAAAAATGGTCGTCTTTTTTATATTGGAGCTGGAACTAGTGGGAGAATAGGAGTTTTAGATGCTTCAGAATGCCCCCCAACTTTCGGAACAGACCCTAATACTGTTATTGGTGTCATCGCAGGAGGTGATAAGGCGTTAAGGAATTCAATTGAGCATTCTGAAGATGACTTTTTAGAGGGATGGAAAGAATTAGAAAGCTATAATGTAAATTCTAATGATTTTGTTATTGGAATTGCGGCTTCTGGATCAACCCCATTTGTTGTAGGTTCATTAAAAAAATGTCAGGAAAACAATATACCTACTGCCTGTATTTGTTCAAATCCAAAAAGCCCAATAACTGATTATTCAGATTACCCAATAGAAGTTATAGTTGGACCAGAATATATATCTGGAAGTTCAAGAATGAAATCAGGAACTTCTCAAAAACTTATACTTAATATGATTTCTACAACCACAATGATTCAATTAGGGCATATAAAGGGAAATAAAATGATAGATATTCAAATAACCAATGAAAAACTTAAAGATAGAGGGTGTAGAATAATTCAGGAAAATTTAAAAATTAATTATTCTGAAGCATTTGATTTATTAGATAAACATAAGAGTGTTAGAAATGCGATTGAATCAAAAATGACAAATGAATAAATTAAAATTTATAAAAGGCCTAAAGAAATTAACTTTTGCAATTGTTTTTGCATTTATTGGCCCTTTTATAATTCAACAGGCCTTCCAGAATCAAAATCATCAATTTTATTTATATGTATTAATCTTAGGCCTTGTAATATCTGGAGCTTCAATAGCTTTAGGATTTTTAGGGATTTCAAATCTAGTTAGCTCATTTTTAGGTGATTATAAAAATAAAACAGATTCTTAACTCTACCCTTTGTTAACATTGATAGTCAGCTTATCTTTGTAAAATATTAAATGTTTTAATATGATCAAAATAACTTTCCCAGATGGAGCGAATAAAAGTTATGAAAGTGGTATCTCTGTTATAGAAGTTGCTAAAAGTATTAGTGAAGGGCTTGCTAGAAATGTTCTTTCAGCTAAGTACAACGATCAAATTGTAGAGGCTTCCACAACTTTAAATAATGACGGAAATATAACTTTTTTTACTTGGGATAATGATGAAGGAAAATCTGCTTTTTGGCATTCTTCTGCGCACGTATTGGCTGAGGCTATTATAGCTATATACCCAAATGCAAAGTTAACCATAGGCCCTTCAATTGAGAATGGCTTCTATTATGATACCGATTTTGGAAATATTAGTTTTTCTGAAAAAAATCTTCCTGAACTTGAAAAAAAAGTCATAGAGTTTGCGAGAAAGAAATCTGTATTCAAGATGAGAAATTCCTCAAAATCAGATGCTTTAAATTTTTATAGGAATATTGATAATCAATTTAAAGTTGAATTAATTGAAAAACTTGAAGATGGGGATATAACTTTTTGTGATCACTCAAGTTTTACAGATCTATGTAGAGGTGGTCATATTCCAAATACTGGCTTAATCAAAGCTGTAAAACTAACTTCAGTTGCAGGCGCATACTGGCGTGGAGATGAAACTAAGCAACAATTAACTCGTATCTACGGAATTTCATTTCCAAAAAACAAAGAACTTACAGAATATCTTGAGCTTATTGAAGAAGCTAAAAAGCGAGATCATCGAAAACTTGGAAAAGAATTAGAATTATTTACTTTTTCTCAGAAAGTTGGAATCGGGTTACCTCTATGGCTACCTAAAGGTGCTGCACTTCGTGAAAGATTAGAGGATTTTTTAAAAACAGCTCAAAAAAAAGCAGGATATGAACAAGTAATATCCCCGCATATTGGAAACAAAGAGCTTTACATAACCTCAGGCCATTTTCAAAAATATGGATCAGATAGTTTTCAGCCTATTGAAACTCCAGCAGAAGGTGAAACTTTTTTATTAAAACCAATGAATTGCCCTCATCATTGCGAAATATATAAAGCAAGACCCTGGAGTTATAAAGAACTTCCAAAAAGGTACGCTGAATTTGGAACTGTATACAGATACGAGCAAAGCGGAGAACTTCATGGACTAACAAGAGTAAGAGCTTTCACTCAAGATGATGCTCATATTTTTTGTATGCCTAATCAATTAAACCAAGAATTCAAAAATGTCATAGATCTTGTTTTGCATGTTTTCAATTCTTTAGGCTTTGATGATTTTACTGTACAGGTTTCATTAAGAGACAAAAATAATCCCGAAAAGTATATAGGAAGTAATGAAAATTGGGAACTAGCTGAAAATGCTATTATAAATGCTACAAAGGAAAAAAATCTTAAATATGTAATTGAATATGGAGAAGCTGCTTTTTATGGACCAAAGTTAGATTTCATGGTTAAAGATGCTTTAGGAAGAAAATGGCAGTTGGGCACAATTCAAGTAGATTACATTCTTCCTGAAAGATTTGAATTATCCTATAAAGGGGATGATAATAAATTACACAGACCCATCATGATCCACAGAGCCCCTTTTGGAAGCTTAGAGAGATTTGTAGCTATATTACTGGAACATACTGGAGGGAACTTCCCTATTTGGCTCGCTCCAGAACAAGTAATAATTTTATGTGTTAGTGAAAAACATGAGAAATACGCAAAAAAAGTTTTAAATTACTTAGAAAATAACGAAATTCGCGCCTCGCTAGATTCTCGAAATGAGACAATTGGCAAAAAAATACGACAAGCAGAAATGAATAAAATTCCTTTTATGCTAATAGTTGGAGAAAAAGAACATACAAATCAATCTGTATCTGTTAGAAAACATAGGGAAGGAGATTTGGGAAGTAAATCAACTAAAGAGTTAGTTGAGCTAATTAAAAAAGAGGTAGACATTAGTATGTTGAATCTTAAAAACATAATTTAAAAAGTAGAAGTCATAGCAATTCGAAGAAGAAGAACGAATAGACCTGGAAGAATAATAAAAGAGAATCCACATTTGATTAATGAGAAAATAACAGCTCATGAAATCCGATTAGTTGGTAAAAATGTTGATATAGGAGTTTATAAACTTCCTCAAGCTTTAGTACTGGCTAGTGAGCAAGGTTTGGATTTGGTCGAAATTTCACCTAAAGCTGTGCCTCCAGTTTGTAAAATATTAGAATATAAGAAGTTCTTATATGAACAGAAAAAACGAGAGAAATCGCTTAAATCTAAAGCAACTAAAGTAGTAATTAAGGAAATACGTTTTGGCCCTCATACAGATGATCATGATTATGAGTTTAAAAAAAAGCATGCGGAAAAATTTCTAAAAGATGGAGCAAAGCTTAAAGCTTTTGTCTTTTTTAAAGGAAGGTCTATAATTTTTAAAGAACAAGGGCATATTTTACTACTTCGTCTAGCTCAAGATTTAGAAGAGTGGGGAAAAGTTGAACAACTCCCTGAATTAGAAGGAAAAAGAATGATAATGTTTATAGCACCAAAGAAAAAATAGTTAAAAAATAAAATAATGAGGTTATGCCAAAAATGAAAACAAAATCAAGTGCGAAAAAGAGGTTTAAAATTACAGGCTCAGGAAAAATAAAACGTAAACACGCATTTAAAAGTCACCTTTTAACGAAAAAATCCAAAAAGCGTAAGCTTTCATTGACACATTCAGGATTAGTTCACAAAAGTGATGAAAACAATATTAAAGAACAATTACGTTTAACGTAATTTTTAGTTAATAGTTAAAACAATTAATGAACCCTGAAGATAGGCTTTAAGTGCTTTAAAAGTCGCCTACTTCAAAAAAAATAAAATTATGCCTAGATCAGTAAACTCAGTTGCTTCAAGAGCACGAAGAAAAAAGATTTTAAAACAAGCAAAAGGATATTTTGGTCGCAGAAAAAATGTGTGGACAGTTGCAAAAAATGCTGTTGAAAAAGCGATGTCTTATGCTTATAGAGATAGAAAAAATAATAAAAGAAATTTTAGAGCATTATGGATAACCAGAATTAATGCAGGTGCAAGATTAAATGGGATGTCATATAGTCAATTTATGGGTAAAATTAAATCTAATAATATTGATTTAAACAGAAAAGTGCTTGCAGATATAGCTATAAATAATCCAAGTGCTTTCAAAGCAATTATAAAAAAAGTTAAGTAAAAAACTCATAAACTATAAAAAAACCTGCTTTTAAAGCAGGTTTTTTTATTTTTAAAACAATTTATGTATACAATTTATCACAATCCTCGATGCAGAAAATCAAGAGAAGCTCTTGATTTTTTAAAAAAAGAAAATATTCAACATGAAGTGATCTTATATTTAGAAACAACCCTGTCAGAAGAAAAAATCAAAAATATATTAGTTCAACTTCAAATTCATCCAGAAAAATTAATTCGTACTCAAGAATCAATTTGGAAAGAACTTTTCAAAAATAAAGAATTAGATAGAAATCAATATATAACTATTTTGAGTAAATATCCAAAACTTATTGAAAGACCAATTATTACAAAAAACCAAAAAGGAATTATTGCCAAGCCAATTAAAAATTTGATAAAATTTATTGATCGTATTTAAACCTTTTTATTAAGTTAATGTCTAAAAACAGATCAATTAAATACTATTTAATTTATTATATCAATGAGCAAAATCATTAATCTTCTTTTATTATTTGGAGTAATATATTTTTCTAACGCACAAAGGTCATCAAATGCTAATTTTCAAAAACAAAATATAAAGGGTCTTGTAATAGATAAAGAAACATCTCAACCACTTGAATATGCCGCAATTTCATTAACTAATTTAAGGCGTCCAGAAATAATTCAAGGGGGAATAACTGATAGTCAAGGTAGTTTTAATATTGAAGTTTGGCCTGGAAGATATACACTTACCATTGAATACATATCTTTTAAAAAGCATATTCAAAAGGATTTAATTATAAGAGGTCCCATTGATATAGGTACAATTAAACTTGAAATTGCTGTCAATGCTTTAAATGAAGTAGAAGTGATGGGAGAAAGAACAGAGGTAGAAATAAGGCTCGATAAAAGGATCTATAATGTTGGGAAAGATATAACTGTTAGAGGAGGTTCAGTTGCTGATGTCCTTGATAATGTTCCTTCTGTTTCTGTTGACGTAGATGGAACAGTTGCTTTAAGAGGAAATGACAATGTTAGAATCTTAATTAACGGGAAACCTTCTGGATTAGTAGGTATTTCTGGACCTCAAGGACTTAGACAGCTACCAGCTGAATCCATAGATAAAGTTGAAGTAGTTACTTCACCATCAGCCAGATATGATGCTGAAGGAACTGCTGGAATCTTAAATATAATTTTAAAAAAACAAGAATTAATTGGTCTTAACGGAAACTTCTCATTAAATGCTGGAACTCCAAAAAGCAACAGAGGGTCTGCTTCATTAAACTGGAGAACCAATAAATGGAATGTTTTTAGTACTACCACAATAGGAGATAGTCAAACGAAGGGAAATTATTTAAATAACAATGAATATTTTAATGCTGGAACCGCAAGCACCTATTTAAATGAAAAAAGAAAAAATATACGCAATAGAAATAATATATTTAACAATCTTGGGATTGAATACTATATAAACGAAAAAAGCTCACTTACTTTAAGTGGATTCTACAGAACAAGTGATAATTCAAATAACACTACAAATGATATAAGAGAACTGAGTGTAACAGGTGATATAGATAGTTATGTTCAAAGAATTGAAAGTGAAAATGAAAAAGATGATTCATTCCAATATTCTTTAGATTATGATAATGAAATTGATGATAAAGGACAAAAAATAACTGCAAGAATTCAATACGAAGAAAGCTCTGAAGATGAGTTAGGCGATATAGAATCAAGTACAAAACTACCAAACCTTCTCCCCTCTTTATTTGAAAAAGTTTCAACACTTGAATATCAGAAAAGATTTTTAATACAAACGGACTATGTTTGGCCTATTAATGAAAATACTCAATTTGAACTTGGATACAGAGGACGTTTTAATAGCCAAACTACTGATTATAAGGTTGAGTATCTGGATCAATCAACAGGAGTTATACTAACCACTCCTACATATAACATAGATACTAGCCTGTCAAATATTTTAACTTACAAAGAGTATGTTAATGCATTCTACAGTCAATATGGTCAAAAAATAAAAAAATTCTCATATCTGTTGGGTCTTCGTGTTGAGAGTTCAAATATTCAAGTTAACCAACAAACAACTTCAGATTATTCTCAAAGAAAATATACTGATGTATTTCCTACAATAAACTTATCTTATGAAGTTAATGAAATGGAAAATTTCACTTTAGGCTATAGTAGAAGAATTCGAAGGCCAAGATCTAGATATATTAATCCATTCCCTTCAAGAAGTAGTATCACTAATATTTTTCAAGGAAACCCAAATATAAATCCAAGCTATTCAAATACTTTTGATTTAGGATATCTTAAAAGATGGGATAAATTTACTTTCAATAGCTCCGTCTACTTCCAAAGGTCAACTAGTGTCTTTACTTTTATTACTCAGGACACAGGAATGACAGTTATAGTCTCTGGAGATATAAATGATCCTACAAGTAATGTTTTGGAGGTACCTGTACTAAAACTTAGTCCCATTAATTTATCAGAAAATAATAGGATTGGAACTGAATTTAACTTGACTTTCACTCCATCAAGAAAAGTAAGATTAAATGGAAATTTTAATTTATTTAATTCTGAAACAATCGGATCATATAATGGAACAAGTTTTGATGCAGAAAATTTGAGTTGGTTTGCTAGGGTGAATTCTACTATTAAACTTCCTTTTGGTATTGATTGGCAAACAAGAATTTTTTATAGAGGTCCTAGGGAAACAGCTCAAAGCAAAACCAAAGGAGTTTTCTCAATGAGTGGAGCATTAAATAAAGATGTTTTGAATGACAAAGGAACAATATCATTTAGAGCCAGTGATATCTTTAATTCTTCAAAAAGAATTAGTGAAACTAATACGCCTACTTTTTATAGCTATGGGGAGTTCCAATGGAGACAACCAACCTATATATTCACTTTTACATATAGACTTAAACAAAAGAAAAATGAACGAGGCAGGGGTCAAATGAATCAAGGAAATGGAGGTGAAGAATTTGATTTTTAAATCTCCTGTTTAGCTTTTTAATTTATTTGATTTTCTAGATTCTCTCCATTCATTGAAAGCTTCTATTGCAGATCCAAATAACCAGTATGGTATAACAAAAGTTAAAAGAAAAATCATTAGCCAAAAGCCAATAGTAAGTATCGTTATAAAAGCAAGAAACCCAAGATACTGATCAAATTCAAACATGTTTACATTTTGTTTCTACAAAAATACAACAAATATTTTTTTTTAAATATAAAATCTAAATTTTTGATTTATGTACTTTTGTATAATAAAACACAGATATGGATTACAGAATAGAAAAAGATACATTAGGTGAAGTTAAGGTACCCTTAGATGTATATTGGGGAGCTCAAACTGAACGTTCAAGAAATAATTTTAAAATTGGTGCTCCTTCGTCAATGCCAATAGAAATAATATATGGATTTGCATACTTAAAAAAATCGGCTGCTTACACCAATCATGAACTCGGTGTTCTTTCTGTTGAAAAAAGAGATCTAATATCCAATGTCTGTAATGAAATTATTAATGGAATTCATGATTCTCAATTCCCTCTAGTAATCTGGCAAACTGGTTCTGGGACTCAATCTAATATGAATATCAATGAGGTTATTGCTAACAGAGCTCATGTTATTTCTGGAAATAAATTAGGTGTAGGTGAAAAATTATTAAATCCTAATGATGATGTTAATAAATCTCAATCTTCAAATGACACATTTCCAACAGCTATGCATATTGCAGCTTACAAAAAAATAATTGAGGTAACCATTCCTGGAGTAGAAAAATTAAAAATGGCTTTAGAAGAAAAAGTGGTTGAATTTCAATCAATAGTTAAAATTGGACGAACACATTTAATGGATGCTACTCCACTTACTCTAGGTCAAGAATTTTCAGGTTATTGCTCGCAAATTGAACACAGTATAAAAGCAATAAATAATACTTTATCTCATTTGTCTGAACTTGCAATAGGAGGAACAGCAGTAGGAACTGGTATAAATACTCCAAAAGGATATTCAATAAAAGTTGCTCAATATATTACAAAGTTTACTGGACATCCATTTGTTACTGCTGAAAACAAGTTTGAGTCTTTAGCGGCTCATGATGCAATAGTAGAAACTCATGGAGCATTAAAACAACTTGCCGTTGCTTTAAATAAAATAGCTAATGATATCAGAATGTTATCATCAGGACCAAGATCAGGTATTGGTGAAATTTTATTACCAGCAAATGAACCTGGAAGCTCTATTATGCCAGGAAAAGTAAATCCAACGCAATCAGAAGCCCTAACCATGGTTTGTGCAAAAGTAATGGGTAATGATGTTGGAATTACAATTGGTGGAACTCAAGGACATTACGAATTAAATGTTTTTAAACCTCTAATGGCAGCTAATATAATTGAATCAGCAACACTCCTTGGAGAAGCTTCCAAAAGCTTCGCAGTAAATTGTGTAGAAGGAATTATTGCAAACAATAAACGAATTGATGAATTATTAAATAACTCTTTGATGTTAGTTACTGCTTTAAACACTAAAATTGGTTATTATAAGGCAGCTGAGATAGCAAATAAAGCTCATAAAGATGGAACAAGTCTAAAAGAAGCGTCTCTAACACTTGGTTATTTGACTGAAAAGGAATTTGACGAATGGGTTAGACCAGAGTTAATGACTGGAAATGACAAATAATTTTCAAGTTATTCCCTATGATAAAAAATTTATTCAATTTTTTATTGATTTAAATGTTGAATGGCTAGAATCTTTTTTTGAAGTGGAACCCTATGATCTTAAGGTTTTAAAAAACTGCGAGGAGTTAATTATAAACAATGGAGGTTATATTTTTTTTGGCAAGAAAAACAATTTAATTATTGGAACATTTGCTTTGATTAAAAGAGCTAAAAATTCATACGAGCTTTCAAAAATGGCTATA
Source organism: Flavobacteriaceae bacterium (assembly GCA_029243245.1). Taxonomy (GTDB): domain Bacteria; phylum Bacteroidota; class Bacteroidia; order Flavobacteriales; family Flavobacteriaceae; genus Marivariicella. The sequence continues at coordinate 48,947 of JAQWSK010000016.1, forward strand.
AAAATAGAAGAAAGAGGTAAAGGGTATGGAAGTAAAATGCTTGAATTCGCAATTTCATTGGGGCGAAAAAATAATTGGAAAGAAACATACTTATACTCCAGTACTAAACTTAAAAATTCTATTTACTTATATAAAAAATATGGTTTTAAAAAAACTGAATTTGGAGATAGCCCATATATGAGAGGAGATATTCGAATGGTATATCAATATTGAGAGTGTAAAGAATTAATTTCTTGACAATTTTTTGTACTGAATTCTTTTGGGAATCAATTCTGATCCTAATCTGTTTTTCTTATTTTCCTCGTATTCAGAGTAAGAACCTTCAAAAAAATAAACTTGAGAATTCCCCTCAAAAGCTAAAATATGTGTACATATTCTGTCTAAAAACCATCTATCATGAGAAATTATAACCGCACATCCTGCAAAGCTTTCAAGACCTTCTTCTAAAGCTCTTAACGTATTCACATCTAAATCATTTGTTGGTTCATCTAATAATAAAACATTTCCCTCTTCCTTAAGAGTCATGGCTAGGTGAAGTCTGTTTCTTTCTCCTCCTGAAAGAGTAGAAACTTTTTTGTTCTGCTCATTTCCACTAAAATTAAAACGACTCAGATATGCTCTAGAATTAACTTGTTGATTTCCCATTACAATCAAATCCTGTTCATCACAAAAATTTGCCCATATTGATTTTTCAGAATCAATATTACTATGAGCTTGATCTACATATGCAACTTTGACAGTTTCTCCTGATTTAAAAGAACCACTATCTGGAGACAATTCTTTCATTATTAACTTAAATAGCGTTGTTTTTCCAGCTCCGTTTGGACCAATAATTCCAACTATTCCCGCAGGAGGTAATCTAAAGTTCAAGTTTTCATATAAAAGCTTATCACCAAAAGATTTACTAACGCCTTTAGCTTCTATAACTTCATTACCAAGTCTTGGTCCAGAAGGAATATAAATTTCCAACTTTTCACCAACAACTTTTTGATCTTGGCTAAGTAATTTATCGTAATTTGTTAATCTAGCTTTTTGCTTAGATTGTCTTCCTTTCGGAGACATTCTTACCCATTCAAGTTCACGTTCTAAAGTTTTTTGTCTTTTACTTGCCTGCTTTTGCTCATTAGATAAACGTTTTGACTTTTGATCTAGCCATGATGAGTAATTACCTTTCCATGGTATTCCTTCCCCCCTATCTAATTCTAATATCCATCCAGCTACATTATCTAAAAAATACCTATCGTGAGTTACCGCAATTACAGTTCCTTTATATTGAGCTAAATGATGTTCAAGCCAATGAACAGATTCTGCATCTAAGTGATTTGTAGGTTCATCTAACAATAAAATATCTGGCTTTTGCAATAGTAACCTACATAAAGCAACTCTCCTTATCTCTCCACCTGAAAGGACAGATATTTTTTCGCTAGCATATGGGGTTCTTAGAGCATCCATAGCAATTTCTAACTGAGTATCTAACTCCCATGCGTTTCTTGAATCAATTTCATCTTGCAAATCAGCTTGTCTATCCATCAATTTCTGCATTTTTTCAGGATTTTCATAAACTTCTGGCAATGCGAATTGATCATTTATAGAATTAAATTCATTTAGAATCTGAACTGTCTCTGACACACCTTCTTTAATTATATCAATAACTGTTTTACTTTGATCAACTATAGGTTCTTGCTCTAAATAGCCAATACTATAATCTTGATTAAAAGTAACATCACCTCTAAAATTTTTATCAATTCTGGCAATTATTTTCAAAAGGGATGACTTACCAGAACCATTAAGACCAAGAATACCAATCTTAGCGCCATAAAAAAAACTAAGATGAATATTCTTTATAATATCTTTTTGCATTCCAGGATATGCTTTAGAGACTGCTGTCATGGAAAAAATTATCTTTTTATCCTCTGACATCCTTATATTCTACCTCTTAGTGCATTAAACGCCCATGCAACAGCATTAAAACCAAGGCCAATAACTGTAAAACCAATTGTATATTCTTTATATAAAAAAACACCTAAAAGAATTAAGGCACTTCCAAGTATCATTAGTGTTAAAGCCGCATATCCGAATATTTTATTTTTATTTAGACTCATTTTTTAAATTAAGATATAAGAAATCATTAAATTAAAATTTTGATGTTAATTGATGAACAGCATTTTTCCAATTATATTTTTTTGAAAAAATAAATAAAATAATTGGGTAAAAAATAAAAAGGCTAATAAACATTTCATTATATAAATTGGGTTCAGAAATATCTTTTAAGATAGAATTAGTTTGAAATACAGTCCAATCAGCAGTTACAAGTAGTGATCCTACCAAATTATTAGCAGCGTGCCATCCAATAGCTAATTCAACTCCTTCATCCATCAATGTCATAACTCCAAGGAAAAGTCCTGTACCTATATAATAGCCCATTATTCCATATCCTAATTTTCCAACTTCAGGATTTGCAATATGAAGACTTCCAAAAATTATTGAAGTAAACATTAAAGGTAGCCATCGGTTTCTAAACCAATTACCAAAACCCTGCATTAAATATCCTCTAAAAACATACTCTTCAAGACTTGTTTGAATAGGAATAAAAATAATTACTATTAAAAACATAAACAAGAATGGAATTGGCTTAAAATTCCAAACGTAATCTTGTGGTGATGTCATATAATCAAATGAAATCAAACTAATCATTATAAAAGACCAAAGGCCAAATGCAAAAAATATCCGATTAAAATCTATTTTGGATCTACTTGTGACTATACTTCTCATTGATTTCTCATGAAGTTTACGAACAACAAGCCAAACACCGATAAAAGTAAAAGCAAAAGGAAAAAGCATTAGAAATAAACGCATATTTGGTGGAATTATATTAAGTAATTCCATTGGGTCTAGAGAAAGGTCAATTTCATCCTTCTTACTTGCTATCGAACTAATAAATGTAACAACAATTGGAATTTGACCTATAAAATTAAAAATGATAATTATAAACGATCCTAATAAGTAGTAACCAAATCTGAATACCCGTCCCTCTTCGTATTTTAAAAACATTTTTTAAAAGTTTAAGACCTCAATATAACTCTTTTTTAAAGGGAATTATAACAAATTTTTATTTGAACTAAAAGTTAGTATAAAATGGATTTAATAATAATATATATATTATCGTAAAAATCATTTGAAAATAAATAGTGTTAATATTAGATTTAATAAGAGCCCTAGAATTATAATTTTTAAATATGTGTTTAAAAATTAACATACCAATCAAAAATAACAATCCGTTGCTAACATAATAAACAGTATATGAAAAATATAAAATGTTTTTATTTAAAATATCTGCAAAAAAATACATAAATGAAAATGTGGCAATTAAAAATAATAAGTAGATCCACCTTGAAGCTTTTTTACCAAACAAAACAACCAAGTTGGTTTTAGCTGCTAATTTATCAGATTTATAATCAGGAAACTGATTGATAAATAAAATATTGGTTGTTAATAATCCAACAGGGACTCCTAATAGAAAAAGATTAATAAACTCATTAGAAAGGTAGGTTATCGTTTCATTTGAAATTGCATATCCAGTTCCTAGAGTTAAAAGAGGTCCAAATGCTAAAAAAATAGTTAACTCCCCCAGTCCATTTCTAGAAACTAATCTTAAAGGGGGTGCTGTATAGAAATACCCAAAAAAACCACCTAATAAAGCAATTATAGATATGGATTTTAGGTTTTCTACTGATTCAGTATTATAGTATGATAGAACCAAAATTAGAATAACTGAAAAAAAACTAATACCTAACATAATTCTTCCTAATGATTTTGTTTTCTTTAAAGTTGTCAACCCTAATTCAATTGCTCTACTTCCACCTGATATTTGAGCTCCCTGGAGAAACTTATCATTTAATCCAACATTAAAATATTCTTCATTTAAACCATCCGTCCCATCTTTAACATCAAAATAATCATTATAAAGATTTGAAAATAATTGAAGAGTAAGAATTCCTGCTAAAGTTAAGAGTAAACTAGTTGTACTATATAAATAATCACCTTTACCAGCAAAGTAAGAAGCTACAGCGAGGACTGGTAATATTGATGCAGATCCAAAACCAGCTCTAGTAATTGCTACACCCTTAATTATTTTTGTTGAAAAAGATATAGGAATGCTTACCTTCTCCTCAATAAGCTCAGTTATTCCACAATAACCTGTTTGTGGATTATTTTTTCCATTCGAAAAATTTGGAGTTACTTTAATTTTAGCACTAAAGACAGTTCCGTCCTTTTTTATAAATTTTGTTTTTGTTTCGTAACTACCCTCCTCATTTGCTTTTTTTAACCAAATCAAAACATTTTGAAGAACAATCTCTCCTTCTGAAAAAATAGATACTCTTTTTTTTCCAATAAGTTCAGAATTAGTATATCCAAAAAGTTTTTCTGCATCTTTATTTAGGTTTTCAATTATACCTTCCATGTCACATATTATAACACTTTTCATATTATTTTTTTTTTCTTGAGTAAGTAGTTAATTTACAAATCGATATTAATTCATTTTCTTCATTTGTAACTTTAATTTCCCATAATTGAATTGTTTTACCCTTATTAATAGGCCTTGCCGTTGCATAAATATAACCATTAGAGATAGATTTTAAATGATTTGCAGAAATTTCAATACCCCGAATTGTTCGATTTGTGTTTTTATTCAAAATAAACGCTGCTGAACTACCCACTGTTTCAGCAAGAGCAACAGTAGCTCCACCATGTAGAACCCCTTCTGGTTGATGCACTTTTGATGTCACTGGCATTTTAGCTATAACAAAATCATCACCAAAATCTACAAACTCGATATCTAATGTTTGCATCAGTGTATTTGAATTAGAATTAAAAAATTTTAATAAACTTTCTTTATCCATTATGTGTAAAAAAAAACAGCCTTAAACTTAAGGCTGTTTTATAAATTTATAACTATTTAACTTCTTCAAAATCGACATCTTGAACATCATCTCCTGCAGGACCTGGATCAGTCTTAGTTTTAGGCTTCTTAGCTGAAGCTCCATCTTTTTGAGCAGCTTCAGCTTGTGCCTTATACATTTCTTCAGATGCATTTTTCCAAGCTTCATTTAATTTATCCAGCTCTGGCTCAATTAATTTTAAATCTTTCGTTTCATATGCTTTTTTAAGATCAGCTAAAGCATTTTCAACTGGTTTCTTTTTATCATCGGATATTTTATCACCAAATTCTGAAAGCTGTTTTTCTGTTTGGAAAATCAATTGATCCGCACTATTCATTTTATCAACTTGCTCTTTAGCTTTTTTATCAGATTCAGCATTAGCTTCAGCTTCTTGCTTCATTTTTTCAATCTCTTCTTCAGTTAAACCAGAAGAAGCTTCAATTCTGATATCCTGACTTTTACCCGTAGCCTTATCTTGGGCGCTAACTTTTATAATTCCATTAGCATCAATATCAAACGTAACCTCTATCTGAGGAGTGCCTCGAGGAGCTGGAGGTATTCCGTCTAAATGAAAACGACCAATTGTTTTGTTATCGGCAGCCATGGATCTTTCACCTTGAAGAACATGAATTTCAACTGATGGCTGATTATCAGCAGCAGTTGAAAACACTTGAGATTTCTTACTTGGTATTGTTGTATTAGATTCAATTAATTTTGTCATCACACTTCCCATAGTCTCTATACCAAGTGAAAGAGGAGTGACATCTAACAATAACACATCTTTAACATCACCAGTTAGAACACCTCCTTGAATTGCAGCACCAATTGCTACTACTTCATCAGGGTTAACTCCCTTAGATGGTTTTTTTCCAAAGAATTTCTCTACTTCTTCTTGAATTATTGGAATTCTAGTTGATCCGCCAACTAGAATCACTTCATCTATATCAGATTTAGATAATCCCGCAGCTTCCAATGCTTTTTTTACAGGACTCATAGATCTTTTAACTAATTTATCAGACAATTGCTGAAACTTAGCCCTTGTTAGGCTAGTTACCAGGTGTTTTGGACCACTATCAGTAGCCGTTACATATGGCAAGTTAATTTCTGTTTGACTTGATGATGATAATTCAATTTTAGCTTTTTCAGCCGCTTCCTTTAAACGTTGAAGAGCCATAGGATCCTTGCGTAAATCTATTTTTTCTGAAGACATAAAATCATCAGCTAAAAAATTTATGATTACTTGATCAAAATCATCTCCACCTAAATGAGTGTCTCCGTTAGTAGATAATACTTCAAAAACACCATCGCCAAGTTCTAAAATCGAAATATCAAAAGTACCTCCTCCAAGATCATAAACAGCAATTTTTCTGTCAGAACCTCCTTTATCAAGTCCATATGCTAAAGCTGCAGCAGTTGGTTCATTAATTATACGCTGAACCTTAAGTCCTGCTATTTCTCCCGCTTCTTTTGTTGCTTGTCTCTGCGCATCATTGAAATAAGCAGGAACTGTTACAACCGCCTCTGAAACACTTTGACCCAAATAATCTTCAGCAGTTTTCTTCATTTTTTGTAAAGTCATAGCTGATATTTCTTGCGGGCTATATAATCTTCCATCTATGTCTACTCGTGGTGTATCGTTGTCCCCTTTTACCACTTTATAAGCAGTTGTGCTCAAATCACTTTTAGAATCCGAAAACTTATTTCCCATGAAACGTTTAATCGATGAAATAGTTTTTGTTGGATTTGTAACGGCTTGACGTTTAGCAGGATCACCAGCTTTGATTTCACCGCCTTCAACAAAAGCAATAACAGATGGTGTGGTTCGTTTTCCTTCAGCATTTGGTATTACAACAGGCTCATTTCCTTCCATAACAGACACACAAGAGTTAGTTGTTCCCAAATCAATTCCTATAATTTTACTCATTTCTAAGTTGTTTTTGTTATGTCATTAAACTATTCAAGCTTTATGCCAATATTAATTATATGACATGTTGTCATTTATTTTTAAATAATCTATAAAGGTTTATCTTGTTAAGCTATGATTTATAAAAAAGATCTTAATTTTACTTGATTAAATTTTGAAAATGTCAATATCAAAAAAACATTATTCACGTGTAACAACAAAGAGCCTTTCTGAAATGAAAAGAAATGGTGAAAAAATTGCTATGCTAACAGCCTATGATTTTACATTGGCTAGTATTATTGATAAAGCTGGAATAGATATTATTTTAGTTGGTGATTCAGCATCTAATGTTATGGCTGGTCATGAGACAACACTACCTATTACTTTAGACCATATGATTTATCATGCCGCCTCTGTAGTTCGAGGGTGTAATAGAGCATTGGTAGTAGTTGATCTGCCTTTTGGAACCTATCAAGCAGACTCAAAAGAAGCACTTCGTTCAGCTATAAAAATAATGAAAGAATCTGGTGCTCATGCAGTTAAATTAGAAGGCGGTCAAATGGCAAAAGATTCCATAGAAAGAATACTCCAAGCTGGTATTCCTGTGATGGGACATCTTGGATTAACCCCACAATCAATATATAAATTTGGAACATACACGGTAAGAGCAAAAGAGGATAATGAGGCAAATGAGCTTATGAAAGACGCAAAATTATTAGAAAGTCTTGGTTGTTTTGGTATTGTTTTAGAGAAAATTCCTTCAGAATTAGCCAAAGAAGTTGCTATAAATATTTCAACCCCAATAATTGGGATTGGCGCTGGAAACAAAGTGGATGGGCAAGTTTTAGTTTTACATGATATGTTAGGTATGACTAAAGAATTCAGTCCAAGATTTCTCCGAAGATATCTAGATTTAGATAATCAAATATCATCTGCAATAAAATCTTACTCATCTGATGTAAAATCAGGAAATTTTCCAAATAAAGATGAGCAATATTAAACGTGAACTTTAATAAAAAAAATATTTTATTTGAAGACAATCATCTAATTATTGTTAACAAACTATCGGGATCCTTGGTTCAAGGAGATAAGACTGGGGACGAACCTCTTATTGATGAAATAAAAAAGTTTATAAAGAAAAAATATAACAAACCAGGAAATGTTTTTTTAGGAGTAATTCATCGCTTAGACAGACCCACAAGTGGAATTATTATTTTTGCAAAGACATCAAAATCTCTAACAAGGTTAAATAAACAATTTAAGGATCGGAACATTGAAAAAAAGTACTGGGCTATTACAGAAAAGAATATAAATTTTACCTCTGGAAAATTGGATAATTGGATAATTAAAAATCCAAAACAAAATAAATCATATATACACTATAATAAGATTCCAGGAAGTAAAGTGGCAAAACTTGAATATCATTTAATTCAAGAATTAAAAAACTATTTACTAATTGAGATTGTTTTAGAAACAGGAAGGCACCACCAAATAAGAGCTCAACTTTCGGAAATAGGCCTGACAATTAAAGGGGATTTAAAATATGGAAGCAGAAGAAGTAATAAAGATGCTAGTATAGATTTGCATGCTCGTCAAGTTATTTTTAACCATCCAGTAACTAAAAACCTTATAAATATAATAGCTCCACTACCTAAAAGACAACCCTGGAACTCTTCTCTTTACGATTGAGGTTTTTGGACTTTTCTCTTATAATTTCCCCTATAGGTCTATTAAAAATATGACTCTCTAACCATGACAATATGTCTAAATACAAAAAAGATCTTCTTTCATATGGATCTTCTTCATATTGTTTTAATTCCTTATATAAATCAATAAAAGATTGCTTAAGGTCGTGAGGATAAATATCTCCAAGTTTTTTAACGAATCTAATCATGGCCTTTTGTACTTCGTGTAAATCATTCATTTTAATGAGAAATTTATATGTTTCTCTTAAATGTACATCCAAATGATAGTCAAAACCTGCCTCATAGTGTGCAATCACATTAAGTACCCTAGTAAAACATAATAAGTCTTCACGCATTTTTAAGTGTTTATTAGAGATAATACGGTTTAAGTATAAAATGCAATTTTCATAATCTTCTAAACCAAAATACGAACATGCAATTTTATAATAGAATACCATTATATGATGGGGATCTATCTGGGATTTAAATTTATCAATTCCAGATAAAACTTCAGGAACAATTTCTTTTGCCTTGTCAAAATTGCCTTGAAAATTGTAATAATTAAACCAATTATTATAAACATAAAGAAAAATTAAAGTCTGTAAATTTTCATTATCAGGAAACTCTGGGCCTTTAGTTTGATCAATCATTTTATCAAGAGTCGATTTAAATTTTTCAGGATATTTAATTAATGTTAGCGACTCCAATAAATAATTATTTCCTTTTAAGTAGAAAACAGGGTGTATAGATATCATTTTTGGGTCATTTTCGAACATATCAACCCATTTAGAAGAAAACTTATAACTAGATAAAAAATCTTGAATTAAAAAACTATACCAAACGTGTGCTTTAAAATACCATAGTTTTTCTCTAAACCCTAAATTTTCTGAATCTATATTAGGAAGTCTCTCATAAAAAAACTTAGTAAGTTCTCTAAATTCATCATCACTTTTTGCATAGCCAGCTTTAATCAATTTCTCATATAAATGAAGAGATAAATTCGATAGCTTACTAGCTATATCATTTTGTGATATTAATTCGTCTGATTGAGAGACCAGTATTTGAGTTCTATTGCTAAGACTCCTAGTTATATACTGAGATTCAATAACCTTTTCAAGTTCTACAATTTCATAAGCTGTATATTTTTCTTCATTTTTTATGGCTATATTTTTAGATTTTTCAAGTAATTTAAGGCTTTGCCTATATAGACCTTTTTGGTATAGAATAGTTGCAAAGTCTAATTGCTCTCTAATTTGTAATCTAATGTTTTTATTTGCAGGGTTGAGTCTAAGACTAATTAAAATCTGCTTATATAAATGAGCTTTTAAGTTTGAAAGTTGTTGTTTGGTAACAATTCCTTTTTTTAAAATCAATTTTTCATCATAACAATCGGATTTTTCTAATAGATTAAATAGATTTAAGAACTTAGAGTCAAGGTTTGATCCCATTCTATTAACAAAAAGCTTAAATTGTCTTTTTTCAGATTTTGTTAAAGATTTAATTAAAATAAACAGGTGTTCTTTTTGATCCTTAGTCATTGTATTAAAAAAAAGTTAAATTACTGAAAATGAGATTTTTATCTAATAAAAAAAACATTCGAGTATTGTAATGAATTCATTGAATACTTATAAGATAAAGTTACAAAATTTATTTTCGTAATAAGTTAAGAAACCTAAAATAATGGCTAAAGATATCGTTCATATTTTTGATACGACTCTTCGTGATGGAGAACAAGTCCCAGGCTGCAAACTTGACACCAAAAACAAGTTAATTATAGCTGAACATTTAGAAGTTTTAGGAGTTGACATTATTGAAGCTGGCTTTCCGGTTTCAAGTCCTGGCGATTTTAAATCCGTTGAAGAAATATGTAAGCTTATCAAAAACACAACTGTTTGCGGTCTTACAAGAGCTGTAAAAAAAGATATTGATATAGCTGCAGATGCATTAAAATATGCAAAACATCCAAGAATTCACACAGGTATAGGGACTTCACCTATGCATATTAAATATAAATTTAATTCTAATAAAGAGAAAATTATTGAAAGAGCTATTGAAGCTGTAAGTTATGCCAAATCCAAGGTTGAAGATATTGAGTTTTATGCTGAAGATGCAGGTAGAACAGATAATAGGTTTTTAGCTAAAATATGTGAGGCAGTAATAAAGTCTGGAGCAACTGTACTTAATATTCCTGACACAACAGGTTATTGCTTACCTGAAGAATATGGATCCAAAATAAAATTTTTAAAAGAAAATGTATCCGGAATTGATAAAGTAACTCTTTCTTGCCATTGCCATAATGATTTGGGCCTAGCAACTGCAAATTCTATTTCAGGGGCATTAAATGGAGCACGGCAAATTGAATGCACAATTAATGGAATTGGGGAAAGAGCTGGAAACACATCCTTAGAAGAGGTAGTAATGGTTATGAGACAACATCCCATTTTAAAAATTGACACTTCAATTAATAGTGAATTGTTGTATAGTGTCAGTCAATTAGTTTCAGAAAGCATGGCCGTGCCTGTTCAACCAAATAAAGCAATTGTAGGAGCTAATGCTTTTGCTCATAGCTCTGGTATTCATCAAGATGGTGTAATAAAACATCGAGAAACATATGAAATAATTGATCCAAAAAATGTTGGTGTTACTGAATCAACTATTTTACTTACAGCAAGATCTGGAAGAGCAGCTTTAGCTTACAGGGCAAAAATTATAGGAGTAGAACTCGATAAACTTCAACTTGACAAAGTTTACAAAACCTTTCTTACTTTTGCAGATAAGAATAAAGAAGTCAGCGATAAAGATATACCTGATATTATTAAAGCATCTAATTTGTAAATGCAATGTCTAAAACTCTTTTTGATAAAGTTTGGGATTCTCATATAGTTCATCAAGTGCCTAGCGGGCCTGATATTCTTTTTATAGATCGACATATGGTTCATGAAGTTACAAGCCCAGTAGCTTTTTTAGGTCTAGAAAAAAGAGGTGTGTCTGTTTTGTACCCTGAAAGAACCTTTGCAACAGCTGACCACAATACGCCTACAATTAATCAACATCTTCCTGTAAAAGACCCGTTATCCGCAAAACAGTTAAAAGCATTAGAGGAAAACTCTGCAAAACATAGAATTTCATACTGGGGTTTGGGGCATGAAAAAAATGGTATTGTTCACGTTGTTGGTCCTGAATATGGAATTACAGTTCCTGGAGCCACTATAGTTTGCGGAGACTCCCACACTTCTACACATGGAGCATTTGGAGCTATTGCATTTGGAATAGGAACCTCAGAAGTTGAAATGGTTCTCTCAACACAATGTATCATGCAGATTAAGCCTAAAAAAATGCGGATAAATATAAATGGAAAACTAGAAAAAGGAGTAACTCCAAAAGATGTGGCTCTTTTTATAATCTCAAAATTAACAGCTTCGGGGGCAACTGGATTCTTTGTTGAATACGCAGGAAATGTAATTACTTCTATGAGTATGGAAGGAAGAATGACTGTTTGTAATTTAAGTATTGAAATGGGCGCTAGAGGTGGAATGATTGCACCGGATGAAAAAACATTTCATTACATTAAAAATAGAGAATTTACTCCAAAAGGTAAATCGTGGGATAAGGCCATGGATTATTGGCAAACTCTGTATTCTGAAAATGATTCTGTTTTTGATAAAGAATATCACTTTGAAGCAATTGAAATAGAGCCAATGATTACTTATGGAACAAATCCAGGAATGGGAGTGGCTATTACAAAAGGCATACCAAAGGCTGACTCAATTCAGGGTGGTACTATTACATTTCAAAAATCTCTTAACTATATGGGGTATAATGAAGGCGAAGATATGATTGGTAAACCAGTTGATTTTATTTTTCTTGGAAGCTGTACAAATGGGCGAATTGAAGATTTTAGGGCATTTGCTAAAATTATAAAAGGCAGAAAAAAAGCTTCTAATGTAACTGCTTGGCTAGTTCCAGGATCTCATAAAGTACTTTCTTCTATTAAAGAAGAAGGAATTCTAGATATTTTGAAAGAATCTGGATTTGAACTTCGTGAGCCAGGATGTTCCGCTTGTTTAGCTATGAATGATGATAAAATTCCTGCTGGAAAATATGCTGTTAGCACCTCAAATAGAAATTTTGAAGGAAGGCAAGGGCCTGGATCCAGAACACTTCTAGCTAGCCCCATGGTAGCTGCTGCTGCTGCTGTAACTGGAAGAGTCACTGATCCAAGAATATTATTTTAATTATGGCATACGATAAATTTAATATTCTTAAAAGTAAGGGTATCCCTCTTCAAATTGAAAATGTAGATACAGATCAAATTATTCCTGCACGGTTTTTAAAAGCAACGGAAAGAGTTGGATTTGGAGATAATTTATTTAGAGATTGGAGATATAATCAAGACAACAGTCCAAAAAAAGATTTTATTCTCAATAACTCTTTATACAGCGGTAAAATATTAATTGGAGGGAGAAATTTCGGGTCAGGATCCTCAAGGGAACATGCTGCTTGGGCAATATATGATTATGGATTTCGCTGTGTTGTATCAAGTTTTTTTGCTGATATTTTTAGAAACAATTGTTTAAATATTGGTGTATTACCTGTCCAAGTTTCAGAGGATTTTCTATCAAAGATTTTTAAAGAAATTCACAATGACTATAATTCAGAATTAGAAGTGAATCTTAAAAAGCAAAAAATATCAATTATTAAATTAAAAGAGTCCGAATCTTTTGATATAGACCCTTATAAAAAAGATAATATGTTAAATGGGTATGATGATATAGATTACTTAATTAATATCAAAGAGCAAATTCGTAATTTCGCCGACAAAACATTCTTATAAAAAATAATTTTGAAATTAAAAAAAAATCGAACTATTGAAATAATGGACACCACTTTACGTGATGGTGAACAAACATCTGGAGTTTCTTTTTCAGCTTCAGAAAAACTTACTCTATCTAAATTACTGTTAAATGAATTAAAGGTTGATCGAATTGAAGTTGCTTCAGCTAGAGTTTCAAAGGGTGAACTGGAAGCTGTAAAACAAATAAATGACTGGTCGAAAGAAAATGGGTTTCAAGAAAAAATCGAAATACTCACTTTTGTTGATAATGGAGTTTCTTTGGAATGGCTAATACGTTCTGGTGCAAAAGTTCAAAACTTATTGACAAAGGGATCCTTAAACCATCTTAATTATCAATTAAAACAAACACCCAACGAGCATTTTAAGAAAGTTGAACAAATTTTTATTGATGCAAAAAAAAATGGAATATTAACAAATGTTTATTTAGAAGATTGGAGTAATGGGATGCGAAATTCTCAAGAATATGTTTTTGATTACTTAGATTTTTTAGCTAGCCAATCCGTGAAAAGAATTTTGCTTCCAGACACACTAGGAGTTTTAACACCTAATGAAACTAAAACATATATATCTAAAATAGTTAAACGCTATCCAAAACAACATTTTGATTTTCACGGGCATAATGATTATGATCTAGGTGTTGCCAATACAATGGAAGCTGTAAAAGCAGGAGCTCACGGATTACATCTTACAATAAACGGAATGGGGGAAAGAGCGGGAAATACTCCATTGGCAAGTGCTATTTCGGTTTTAAATGATTTTGTTCCTGAAGTAAAATCAAAAATTAGAGAAAAAGCTTTATTTAAGGTTAGTCAGATAGTGTCAACGTTTACCGGATTTAGAATACCTGTAAATAAACCCATTGTTGGCGCTAATGTGTTTACTCAAACCGCAGGAGTTCACGCTGATGGAGATAGTAAAAATAATTTGTATTGCAATGATCTATTGCCTGAGCGTTTTGGCAGAAAACGTTCATATGCTCTGGGTAAAACTTCTGGCAAAGCTAATGTTCTCAAAAATCTTCAAAAACTTGGACTAACACTGAATAAAAATGATATAAAAAAAGTTACAAAACGAATTATTGAGCTTGGTGATAAAAAGCAGAAAGTAACAACCTATGATCTTCCATATATTATTTCAGATGTCTTGGATAGCAAGGATATGCAAAAGAAAGTTTTTGTTAAATCATATGTCCTAACTCATGCTAAAGGATTAAATCCAACTACATCTGTCTGTCTAGAAATTGAAGGGAAAGTAATCGAAGAAAATGCTTCTGGTGATGGTCAGTTTGATGCTTTTATGAACGCAATTCGAAAAATCTATAAAAGAAAAAAACTTGTTTTACCTAAATTAATTGATTATGCCGTTCATATCCCTCCTGGAAGCAACTCAGATGCGCTATGCGAAACAAGCATCACTTGGAAGAATAATAACAAAGAATTTATCACCCGTGGGCTTGATTCAGATCAAACAGTTTCAGCAATAGTAGCTACAGAAAAAATGTTAAACAATTTATACTAAACAGATGAAATTAAACATTGCTCTTTTAGCTGGAGATGGAATTGGTCCTGAAATTATTCACGAAGCAGTAAAAATATCAAATGCTATTGCTCAAAAATTTACCCATGAAATTAACTGGATATCTGGTCTTACAGGAGCTGCTGCAATTGACGCTGTTGGTGATCCTTACCCTGAAGACACCCATAGTATTTGTTTAGAAGCTGATGCTGTTCTTTTTGGAGCTATAGGATTGCCTCGATTTGACAATGATCCATTAGCAAAAGTTAGACCTGAAGAAGGGCTTTTAAGAATGAGAAAAAAATTAGGTTTATATGCAAATGTTAGACCTACATTTACTTTTCCCTCTTTAATAGATAAATCTCCCTTGAAAAAAGAAAGAATAAAAGGCACTGATTTAGTTTTTATAAGGGAATTAACCGGAGGGATTTATTTTGGAGAAAAAGGTCGAAGAAATAATGGTAATATTGCTTATGACACATGTACTTATAGTAGGGATGAAATCATAAGATTAGCTAGAAAGGGTTTTGAGTTGGCAATGACAAGATCTAAACGTTTATGTTGCGTGGATAAAGCAAATGTTATGGAAAGCTCAAGATTATGGAGGGAAACAGTTCAAAATTTAGAAATAGAATATCCTGAAGTAGAAGTTTCATATGAGTTAGTCGATGCGGTTGCAATGAGATTGGTCCAATGGCCTAACAAATATGATGTTTTAATTACTGAAAATTTATTTGGTGATATCTTAACTGATGAAGCTTCTGTAATTTCAGGTTCGATGGGTTTAATGCCATCTGCTTCGCTTGGTAATGAAAATGCTTTATATGAGCCTATACATGGTTCTTTTCCTCAAGCGACTGGAAAAAACATAGCTAATCCCATAGCAACTATTCTCTCGGCAGCTATGATGTTTGAGATGAGTTTTAATTTAACTAAAGAAGGTAAACTGATTAGAGAGGTGGTTAATAAATCTCTAAAGCGAGGTATAGTTACCGAAGACCTTTCAGATGGTGAAAAATCATATACAACATCAGAGGTTGGGGACTTCTTGGTTAAAGAGATTTTAAATAAATAAAAACATCAAAGAACTGGAGTGCCATTTAAAACTTTTTGATCAGGCTTTAAAAGAATTATTCCTTTTTTAGTAGAAACTCCCAATATCAAACATTGACTTTTAAAATTAAAAATTTTTCTTTCACCTATATTTACTACAGCAATAATTTGCTTACCTATTAAATCAACTGATGAATATAAATCTGTTATTTGAGCTGATGACTTTAGTTCCCCTAACAAACCAAAATCAATCAATAATTTATACGCAGGTTTTTTTGCTTTTTCAAAAACAACAGCATTTATAACCCTACCTATCCTTATATCAATAGAGCTAAAATCTTCAAAATCAATTATACTTTTCATTTAATAAAAAAGAGAGCTATTAATTTATTTTTATTAATTCAACTTCAAAAATCAATGTAGAGTCAGGAGGAATTACTCCACCAGCTCCTTGACTACCATATGCTAAGTTACTGGGGATCAAAAATTTAGCTGAAGCTCCCTCACTAATAAGACTAATACCTTCATCCCAGCCTGGAATTACTTGACCTACTCCTATTAAAAATTCAATAGGTTGATTCCTCTCATATGAAGAATCAAAAACAGTTCCATCCAATAACATTCCCTTATAATGAACTGAGACATTATCCCCCTTACTAGGCTTTTTATTGTTTCCTCTTTTATTTATTACAAAGTACAAACCTGAAGAGGTTTTTTGCATTCCTATTATTTGGTCTGCAAGCAGATGTTTTTGGACACCATTAGTAATTTTTTCTTGTTCATTTTTTTTAATCAAAAAACTTTCAAATGCTTTGACGGAATCCCATTCATTTGCTTTCTCGCCAATCCTTAAAATTTCAATCTTATTAATTATGTCATCCTGTTTTATTTGATTTACAATTTCGTGCCCCTTTGTAACTTTCCCAAAAACTGTATGTTTGCCATCAAGCCAATTTGTTGATATATGTGTTATAAAAAATTGACTGCCATTTGTCCCAGGACCCGCATTTGCCATAGACAAAATACCAGGTTTGTCGTGTTTAAGCTCATCTGTAAACTCATCATCAAACTGATAACCAGGACCAGCAACACCAGTGCCTTGAGGGCATCCACCTTGAATCATAAAATTTGGTATTACTCTATGAAATTTAAGCCCATTATAATATGGCTCTCCACTTTCTTTGAAATCGTTCTTGATATTTCCTTCTGCCAAACCAACAAAATTACCTACAGTTCCAGGAGTTAATTTATATGTTAATTCAACAAATATTTCTCCCTTTGAAGTGTCAAATTTTGCATATAATCCGTCTTTCATGATTTTCTTTATAATTTATGTTTCAAATATAACTATATGGTTATCAATAAAAAGTTTTAGAGTAATCTAATTTGCAACGTCAGATAAAAACTTTATTCTGTATAATCTAATTTCTTCTTCTTCAAAATCTTCCTCAAAATTATTTATTGCATTTTCAATTTTATCTGATTCCGCTTCAATGAAATAATCATATAACTCATCTTGAGAATCTTCATCCAAAATTTCTTCAATCCAATAATCAATATTTAACTTTGTGCCTGCATTCACAATCGTTTCCATTTCAGAAATCAATTTTTCCATTTTCATTCCTTTTGAGGAAGCAATATCATCCAGAGGGAGTTTTCTATCAATATTTTGAATTAAAAAAAGCTTCAAAGATGACTTAGAACCTGTACTTTTAAATATTAAATCATCTGGTCTGACAATTTCATTATCATTTACATAATCATTTATAAGCTTTAAAAAATATTTTCCATACCGTTTAGCTTTACCTTCACCTACACCAGTTATATTAACTAACTCCCCTCTATCTAATGGGTATTTAAATGCCATTTCATCCAGTGAATTTTCCTGAAAGACAACATAAGGAGGCACACCATTCTCTAATGCTATTTTTTTTCTTAATTTTTTCAAATGATTAACCAGGCTTTGATCAATAGCATTAGGCTTTATAGGTGTATTTGAATAATTGCTATAATTATGATAAGATGTCATCATATAACTATGAGGAGAAATTAAATATTCCTTTCCTTTTTTTGATATTTTTAGCATGCCATAGGTTTCGATTTCTTTTATTAATAATCCTGAAATAACAGCTTGACAGATCAAGGCCATCCAATAGCTTTCATCTTTATAACTTCCATTTCCAAAAAAAGATTTTTGATCTGTTTTGTGAGAAATTATTAATGCGTTTGGCTTTCCTGTTAAAACTTTTACTAATTCTTTAGATTTATATTTTTCTTTTGTTTCCCTCACAATATCAATTAATAAAGACAATTCTTTTTTAGCTTCCTCTTTAGGTTTAGGGTTTTTAACATTATCATCATTTTCAGCTCCTTCACCACTTAAAGGATCAAAATCTTCACCAAAATAATTAAGAAGAAACTGTCTTCTGGAAATTGAAGTTTCAGCATAAGAAGTCATTTCATTTAATAGTGCGTATCCTATTTCTTGTTCTGCTAAAGGCTTTCCTGCCATAAACTTTTCAAGTTTCTCAATGTCTTTAGGAGAGAAAAATGCTAGACAATGGCCTTCTCCTCCATCTCGCCCAGCTCTTCCTGTTTCTTGATAATAGCTTTCTAGGCTCTTTGGTATGTCATAATGAATTACATAACGGACATCTGGTTTATCTATTCCCATTCCAAATGCAATTGTAGCAACAATCACATCACAATCTTCGTTTATAAATTTATCCTGATTTGTTATTCTAGTTTTAGAATCTAACCCAGCATGATAAGGAAGAGCATTAATTTTGTTCACTTTTAGGATTTGGGCTAATTGCTCAACTCGTTTTCTTGATAAACAATAAATAATTCCTGATTTACCTTCATTTTTTTTAATAAATCTAATTATATCAAGATCAACTTGATCAGTTTTAGACCTAACTTCATAAAAAAGATTTGGCCTATTAAATGAAGCTTTAAAAACTTTAGCATTTTGTATTTTAAGGTTTTTCATTATATCCTCTTGAACTTTTGGAGTTGCAGTGGCTGTTAAGGCTATTATAGGTACATTTTTTTTTATTTTGTCAACTATATCTCTCAAGTTTCTATAATCAGGACGAAAATCATGGCCCCATTCTGAAATACAATGAGCTTCATCTATTGCAACAAAGGAAATTTCAACCTGTCTTAAAAAAGATATTGTGTTTAGTTTGGTTAATGATTCAGGAGCAACATACAAAAGCTTAGTAACACCAATAGTTATATCATTTTTAACTTTTTCAATACTAGATTTAGTTAGTGAAGAATTTAGAACATGAGCTACACTATCACTAGAAGATAAGCCTCTTATTGCATCAACCTGATTTTTCATTAAAGCGATCAATGGAGATACAACAATTGCCGTTCCTGAATTTAAAAGTGCAGGTAACTGATAACATAAAGATTTTCCTCCTCCAGTAGGCATTATTACAAAGGAGTTTTTCTTCTGTATAAGATTTTCTATAACAGGCTTCTGCAAACCTTTAAACTTTAAAAATCCAAAATATTTTTTTAACTCTTTTTCTAAATCTTCTCCTTTCATCGAGATCGATGCTTAATCATAAAATAGCTACATTTGCATTATTTAAATATACAATTTTCTTTTAGAAAATTTTAAACATTACTCGGTTTGACATCAAAAGAAAAAATTATTCACAGAGCAAAGACAACTCTCTTAATTGAAGCTGAGGCAATTCAAAATTTAGTTAAGAATATAGGTGACAGCTTTTTTAAAGTTGTTGATAGTCTTGACAATTCTAAAGGAAGAGTAATAGTTACAGGAATTGGAAAAAGCGGTGTCATTGGAATGAAGATTGTGGCTACAATGAACTCAACTGGAACACCTTCAGTTTTTATGCATGCTGCTGATGCAATACATGGTGATTTAGGAATCATTCAAAAAAATGACTCTGTTATTTGTATATCAAAAAGTGGTAATTCTCCTGAGATAAAAGCATTAATACCATTTTTAAAAAAAGAAAAAAATCTGTTAATTGGCATGACTGCAGATGAAAAATCTTTTTTGGCTAAAAATGCAGATCTTAATCTAATTACTCCAATTAAAAAAGAAGCTTGTCCAAACAACTTAGCCCCAACTACAAGCACTAGTGTTCAGCTTGCTATGGGAGACGCCTTATCTATGTGCTTATTAGAATTGAATAAATTTGAAGCTAAAGACTTTGCCAAATATCATCCAGGAGGAAGTCTTGGAAGAATATTCTTTCTAACAACCAAAGATTTAATCGCATCACAAACTTTACCTACTGTTTCTCCAACAGATTTAGTTAAAAAAGTAATTACTGAAATATCATCAAAAAGACTTGGAGCTACTGCTGTAATTGATAAAAATAAAGTTGTAGGAATTATTACCGATGGAGATATTAGAAGAATGCTAGAAACATGTGAAAATTTTAATACAGTAATTGCTTCAGATATAATGACTAAAGACCCTTTTACTCTAAAACACGATACTTTAGCCTCAGATGCAATAAAGTTGATGAATAAAAAAAGTATTAATCATTTAATAATTACAGAAAATTCCAACTACATTGGTATAGTTCATATTTTAGATTTTATAAAAGAAGGAATTAGTTAATGAAAGATCCTAATCAAATGTCATTTCTTGACCATCTTGAAGAATTGCGTTGGCACCTTATCAGATCTGTAATATCTATTCTCATATTCGGAATATTAGCATTTATATTTAAAGATTTTATTTTTAACACTCTTTTATTTGGTCCAAAAAATTCAGATTTTATAACATACAGATGGTTTTGTGATTTAAGTCAAGCATTAGGTCAAGGAAATAGTTTTTGTATTCAAGAAATGCCATTTAGAATTCAGAGCAGAACAATGGCTGGTCAATTTTCTGCACATTTATGGACTTCTATTTTGGCAGGTTTTATAGTATCGTTTCCTTATGTATTATTTGAGCTCTGGAAGTTTATTAGTCCTGGACTTAATGAAAATGAAAGAAAAAATGCTAGAGGATTTATTTCAATAGCTTCAGTTTTATTTTTTATTGGTATTTTTTTTGGATATTACATTATTACACCTCTATCTATAAATTTTTTAGGTAATTATACAGTAAGTAATGAGATTTTTAATGATTTCGATCTGTCAAGTTATATTGGTTTCTTAAGAGCCTCTGTACTGTCTGCTGGACTAATTTTCGAACTTCCAATAATTATTTATTTCTTTACTAGAATTGGTATTGTTACTCCCTTATTTTTAAAGAAAAATAGAAAGTTTGCATTAGTTATTTTATTAAGTTTGTCAGCAATTATAACACCCCCTGATATTACAAGCCAAATTATAGTATGTATTCCATTATTAATTTTATATGAGGTTAGTATTTTAATATCTAAAATAGTTTATAAAAAACAACAACAAGAACTTAGTAAACTCTAAATTAAATGGAATTAAGAGCTGAAAATATAGAAAAATCCTACAGAGGAAAAAAAGTAGTAAAAGGAATTTCTTTGAATGTAAATCAAGGAGAGATAGTTGGCCTTCTTGGGCCTAATGGTGCAGGTAAGACTACCTCATTCTATATGATAGTAGGTTTAATCAAACCAAATGCAGGAAATATTTATTTAAATAATGAAGAAATAACCAAATTCCCTATGTATAAAAGGGCTCAAAATGGTATTGGGTACCTTGCTCAAGAGGCTTCTGTTTTTAGAAAACTTAGTGTAGAAGACAATATTCTAAGTGTTTTACAAATGACTAACCTTAGTAAATCAGAACAAATTATAAAAACTGAGTCTCTTCTTGAAGAATTTGGCTTAACTCAAATAAGAAAAAACAGAGGAGATCTTCTGTCTGGTGGTGAAAGAAGAAGAACTGAAATAGCCAGGGCCCTTGCTACTGATCCAAAATTTGTTTTATTAGACGAACCCTTTGCAGGTGTTGATCCTATTGCTGTTGAAGATATTCAAAGGATTATAGCTCATTTACTTAAAAAAAATATTGGAATATTAATTACAGATCATAATGTACAAGAAACACTTGCTATAACTGATAAAACATATTTAATGTTCGAAGGGAACATAATCAAAGAGGGAAGCCCTGAGGAATTATCAAAAGATGAAATGGTTAGGAAAGTTTATTTAGGAAAAAACTTTGAATTAAGAAAAAAGAAGATTGATTTATAGAGTGACTACTGAGATTCGACCTCTTTCAAAAAACAAATAAAAGAAATGTTTGATACAATTTCTTTTATTTGTTTTTTGGATAGTAATCATTAGTATCCATTCTTGGAATTAAAAGCATATTATCTGTTTCATCAAAAATTCTAGAGACAGTAGTTAACCCTAATTTGAAATTATATTTATCAAGTAAAGATAAAGTATCATTATTGTAGTCTCCGTATGGGTAACAAATGGTTAGAAGAAACTCTTTTTTATAAAGGGATTCTAAAAACTTTATAGAACTTTTAATTTCTATTTCCTGATTCCTTCTTTCTAAAGAACTAAACCAAAAATGACTCTTACCATGACTTCCGAAATGCATCCCTTCATCTATCATTTCAGTCATTTGATCCACGTTCATGTATAACCTTTTTGATAAATCAGATTCACTAAAACTTAAAAAGTCTTGCATTAAAAGTTCACAAATTTGGGTTCTTAATTCAAAAGGGAGTATTGTTTGTAAGAGTCTTTTTATAATAATTGTTGTTTTTGTATCGTACCTTGATGAAGTGTCTATTGTATCAATAATTGAGTTCAGAGAATCTTTTAATTGGAAGTTTTTATAGTGAAGTTTTAAACGTTCAAGAATTTTATTTTCATTCTCAGAGGCAAGAATTAAATGAATTTTATTTACATCCAATATTTTATTTTGAAGGACTGTATCTGCCGGAGAAAAAAAAGATCCTTTTATTTTATTTTTTTGCAATATATCAAAAACAAATTCATAATGATCTATATAACCATCATCAAATGTTAACACACAACTTTTTTGACCCTTGTTATAGTTTCCATAATAAAAATCTTCGATAGAGAGAATATTATAATTTTTCTTTAAGAAAGAGATTTGTTCAATAAACTCTTTAATATCTAATCCCTTGATTCTAGGAAAAAGTGAGTTTTTTAAATCTCTGACATAATGGTACATTACAAATTCTATCATAATTCTTTTTTAATAATATCAGCAGCTTTTTCTCCAATCATGATAGCAGCAGCATTTGTATTAGAAGAAACTAAAATAGGCATAACTGAGGCATCAACAACTCTTAAGTTTTCTATGCCATGAACTTTAAGTTCAGGATCAACAACAGAAAGTTTGTCTTTTCCCATTTTACAAGTACCAACTGGATGGTAAGTAGTTTGACCTACTTCTTTTATGTATTTAATTAAGTCTATATCTTTTGTAATCTCTTTCCCAGGCCTCAATTCTTCAACTATTAAAGACTTTAAGGCTGGCTGATTAGCTATATTAAGGGCAGTCTTAAATGCTTTAAGCGTAGTATTAATGTCATCTGGGTGATCTAAATAATTAGGCTTTATCAAAGGGAATTCCTTATATTTATTTGATTGAATATGAACAGAACCTAATGACTTTGGGAATAACTGATATGCACCAATTGAAAAACCAGAAAATTTTTCAAGTCCTGAATCATGAGCAACACCAAATCTTCCTTTTTCACTTAGATGT
Source organism: Flavobacteriaceae bacterium (assembly GCA_029243245.1). GTDB lineage: Bacteria > Bacteroidota > Bacteroidia > Flavobacteriales > Flavobacteriaceae > Marivariicella. The sequence goes on from JAQWSK010000016.1 coordinate 72,572, forward strand.
ATTAATTGAATTTTAATATCAGGATGTTGTAGCTTTTCATTACTTTTTATCATTGCTTGAATAGTTGCTGATGGAGTTGAAAGAAGACCATTTCTTTTAAAAATATATCTTAACCCCAATTTAAGACCTTGTAAAGGACTTCTTAACGCGTCATTAATAGTTAAAGCTCCATGAGATCTATAAGCAGAACGAACATTAATATGGTCTTGAAGATTTTCTCCTACTCCACAAAGTTCATTAACAATAGGAATATTATGTTTTTTAAGTATTTTTGGATTACCAATACCAGAAATCTCTAATAATTTAGGAGATTGTATTGCGCCAGCCGCTATTATAATTTCTCTATTTGCAAATACCTCATAAATATTATTTTTATTATTAATCACCACACCAATTGCTTTCCTTTTATTAAATAATATTTTTTCAACTAATGAATCAGTTCTGATTTCAAGTTTATCTTTATTTTTAATCTTAAGAAGGTAAGAAGTAAGAGCGCTTTCTCTAATTCCGTTTCGTGTATTTAACTGAAGATATCCTACCCCTTCTCCATGTGAAGCGTTGTAATCTTTAATTTCAGGGTAACCAGCTTGACAACATGACAGCCTAAAGGCTTCACTTAAAAAATCTCTATGTGAAACTTCTGAAATTCGTAAAGGTCCTCCAATTCCTCTAAATTCAACATCACCATTAGGATAATCTTCCATACGCTTAAAATATGGCAAAACCTCTTTAAAGCTCCATCCTGGACATCCCATTTTAGACCATTCGTCAAATTTTGAAGGTAATCCTCGTGAATATATCGTTCCATTTATACTACTAGAACCTCCTAACAACTTGCCTTGAGGCATATATACTTCTCTTTTATTTATTCCTTTCGTTTTCTCAGAATAAAATTTCCAAATATATTTTTCTTTATGTAATACTTTTCCAATACCTAAAGGAATTTTAAACCAAATACCTGATGGTTTTCCTCCAGCTTCCAAAAGCAATACGCTATACCTTCCATCATTACTAATTCTTGAAGCTAATACTGCTCCGGATGAGCCAGAACCAATTATTATATAATCAAATTTTGATTTTATCATAATTATTTTATTTAAATCTTTATTTAATAATTTTAAATCCTAACTGGAAAAGTTTAATTCAAATATGCTTTTTGCTATTTTTAGGTCTAGTTCATCATCAATATCAATACCTCTTTGCTTTGGCATTTCATACAATAAAGATTTTCCTTCAACTAAAAAAGTCTTTGATTTTAAAAAAAAATTAGTGTTTAAAAGATATATGGCTCCATTAATAAAATAGTAATCTTCTAAAAAATCTTGTCTCCTAAAAATTTTTTGAAAAGGTTTAGCAAGGAATGTCCATTTATTTTTATTCATTTTAACACACTCGAATGGATGCTCTGATACTTTATGAACACTAACCAAACTTTCTGAATTTTCTTCATTCATCAATTTAATAGCAGCATCAATATCTAAATAAGTCCTCAAGGGAGAGGAAGGTTGCAACAATAATATTTTGTCCGGCATTTTTCCTTTTATATTATTAAACCAATCTAAGACATGAACTACAACATCAAACATTGGTGTAGTTTTAGTGGCTAACTCTTTTGGTCGTTTGCAATTGTATTTTAATCCTAAAGAGTTAGCAATTTTAAGCACTTCATTATCGTCTGATGTTACTATAATTTCATCAATAAATTTGCTTTTCATAGCAGCTTCGATTGTATGTTGAATTAAAGGCTTACCACAAAAGTCTATTGTATTCTTTCTTGGAATTCCTACTGAACCATAGCGTGCAGGTATAATAGCTAAAATCATTTTAAACTTTTTTGTTTATTTGTAAGAGTTTACTTCCAATTTCACATATTTCCTCATCTGTCATCTTAACCATTATTGGAATAGCAATTGATCGTTCTAGAATATCAGCAGATTTTTGCCATTGTATTTGATAAGTGTCTTTATAAAGACTATTTTTCTGAAACATATGCGACCAATGTTTAGCAAAATGCCAGCGCATAGCATCAGGTACGTTTTTTGTACTAAGTCCATTTTGTTTCATCAATTTTAAAAAATCTAATGTCTGTTTACGACTTTTCAATGTAAAGAATAATGCATCTCCACCCTCACCTTTATCCATAATCATTCTAAAATCGAACTGAAACCCTCCATCTACTAATATTTTTTTAAGCTTTGCTTTATTCAATCTTTGTAAAGAGATTATTTTATTTAATTTGCCAAGCTGAACAATACCAATTGCACCTTGTAATTCGGTCATACGATAATTAAATCCTACACCAATTGCACCTTCTTCACCTCTACTAATATTTGTAGCATATTCATGTCCATGATCATGATACGCTCTGGCCTTTTTGTATAAAATTTTGTTATTTGTCAAAATCATACCTCCTTCTCCAGTGCTTATACATTTTCCAGCATCAAAACTGTAACAACCGATATCACCAATCGTTCCTAAAGCCTTTCCTCTCCATGTTGAACCTACTCCCCAAGCTGCATCTTCAATTATACGAATATTATGACGCTTAGCTATTTCACAAATTTTTTCAAGATTAGCAGGTGCGCTCATCATATGAACTGGAATAACTGCAGCTGTTTTATCAGTAATTGCTAATTCTAAACTTTTTGGACACATTGTAAATGATTTGTCAATGTCTACTATAACTAATTTTGCTCTTGATTCAATAACAGCTTCAGCTGTTGCAACAAAAGTAAAACTTGGAATAATTACTTCATCATCTGAATTAAGTTCTAATGCTGCTAGAGCAACTCTTAAAGCTGCTGTACAAGAAGATACTGCCTGTGCATATTTTACATTAAACATTTTGGCGGCAAGTTTTTCAAAATCTCGCACCTTAAACACTCCATTTCTAATATTATGAAATCCGTGAGCAAAAAGCACCCCTCCATTTGAATCAAACAAATCATTTACTGCTTTTCTTTCTTCAAAATCAAAAAGTTCAAATCCTGGCATATTTATTAGTTTAATTTAAAATTATAAGTCTACAAATTTCTTTTGTGTTTTTTGATTCCAAAAATTCTTATTAATTAACAATGACCGAAACTTTGATGCACTATTCCCACTTCCAAAGAGCTTAAATTTACTTTTATTATAATTAATAGCAAAATTGATACCTGATAGAATGTCTCCAGAATCAACGTCAATATTTATAATTGAATCACATTTCACACGTCCATTCTGACGAGTACCAATATCAATACTTGGAACTCCAAAGTGCGGAGCTTCCCTAATACCTGCACTAGAATTACCAATAATAAACATTGAATTTTTTAATAACGTCAAAAAGTATTCGAAACGCATTGAAGGAAAAATTTTAAATCTGTTATTATCATCAAATTTTTTATAATCTTCTAATATTATTTCTGATCCGGGATCATTATTCGGATATATTACCACAAAATTTAAAGTTGAATCTATTACTTTTTCAACTAAATCATTTACCTGCCTTTTAATATCGTTTAATTCTGTCGTTACAGAATGATATATTATTATCGCATATTTATCAAAAAAAATGTCATATCTTTTTTTTACCTCATTCAATGATGGCAAATTACTGGAATTCATAATATCTATATCTGGAGATCCTATAATATGTACACAACTTTCTTTTTCCCCAAGTTGTAAAAGTCTTTTCTTAGCTTCTTTATTTGCAACAAAGTGTGTGTTTGAAAGTTTAGATACAGAATGTCTAATTATTTCATCAATAGTTCCCGAAACTTCTCCACCTTCAACATGACCGGTCAAAATATTATTAAGTGACCCCACAATAGCACCTGCCATAGCCTCTATACGATCTCCGTGTATAACAATAAAATCAGGCGATATCTTACTAACATAATCAGAAAACCCATTAATTGTTTTAGAGAGAATACGGTCCATAGAATCACCTTCATTTTGATTAACGAATTTATGTATATTATGAAATCCTGATTTTTCAATTTCAACATAAGTGTTTCCGTATTTTGAAAGCATATGCATTCCAGTCACAAACAAAAATACTTCAAAAGATTTGTCTTTCTGAATAATAGAAATTAATGATTTCAACTTACCGAAATCAGCTCTTGTTCCCGTTAAAAAAATTATTTTTTTTGAATTCTTCATAAAATTAATCTGGTTTTACATCTGATTTCTTAATTTGAAATCCTTTTTTAATTTTAGTAGCTGCATATTTTCCAAGTAATTTCTCATAATCAAGAGAATTAAAATCTCCTGTTGCTGGTCGTTTTACCCAAATATTATTTTCTGTGAAGGGCATTCCATATGGAATATCTTCAATTGCTACTACCGAAACATATGCAAATGATATTGTAGCCTCCTCTTCTTTCAAAGGGAGCTTAGTGTTTCCTTTAGCTTTAAAAATAGTTAATGAACCTTCAATCAAATCAGATAAAGCTGTTGGATCCATTGAGCAAATAATATCCGGACCGGGCCTGTCCATATTATCAGTGAAATGTCTTTCCAGAATAGAAGCACCTAATGCCACAGCACCTAAACAAGTGTAATTAGACACTGTATGGTCTGAAAGTCCAACAACAGCATCAGGAAATTCTTTTTTTAAAGTAGATATAGCTCCTATCCGAACAATTTCTGGAGGGGTTGGATATACATTTGTACAATGTAATAAAGCAAATGGCACTTTTTCTTTTCTTAGTATCTCAACTGAAATTCTTATTGATTCGATTGAATTCATTCCTGTACTAAGAATTACTGGTTTTTTAAATTTTGATATGTATTTGATTAAAGGATAGTTATTACATTCACCCGATCCTATCTTAAATGCTGGAATATTAAATTTTATCAGTCTATCTACAGCCATTCTTGAGAATGGGGTACTTATAAAAATTGCTCCTTTTTTTTCCACATATTTCATAAGCTTCCATTCTTCTTCTTCTGAAAGAGCACATCTTTTCATAATTTCATAAATAGATACATTAGCATTACCTGGAATAACTTGTTTAGCTTCAAAAGACATCTCATCCTCAACTATATGAGTTTGATGTTTTATTATTTCAGCCCCAGATTTTATTGCAGAATCAACCATTTCAAAGGCTGTAGTTAGAGACCCTTCATGATTAATTCCTATTTCAGCTATTACAACTGGAGGATAATCATCTCCAATTAATCTATTTTTAATTGAAAAAAAGTTCATAAGTTTACTTTTTAAATAGTTATTATATAATGAGGTTAGTTAATTTGCTTATTGATGCTTTAATTAGTATATAAATTAATTTGATAAAATTTCTTCAGGGTTTCTTTTTTTCTAAATAATTCCATTTTTAAATTTAATAATTAAATCACAATTTTTTACAGTTAATAATCAGTTAGCTACAATACTTTTTGTTTAATTATTTAACAAATCTATACATTTCATTACAGAATCTTCAGTATCACAATTTCTTTTTCTATTATATAATTAAGAAGTTTGTACTCCTTTTTCTAACCTTATATAACTATAGCTATTATAGTGTTTGTTGAATTTTTTAGTTTGGAGAGAAAAAGAAAAATAATTAATACTAAATTTAAATAAAGTGAGGATAACCAACATAGAAAATTAACCTATTATATTATAGTAAAAAGTGAAACCTAATCAATCTCTTAGTAGCTCCAAAAAAAATCAAATTAAAAAAATGTTTGACTCAATTTCTAGAAAGTATGACTTGTTAAATAGGATCATTACTTTTGGCAATGATATAAAATGGAGAAAAAAGATGTTTTCTATTGCAAAAGAAAATAATCCAAAAAAAATTTTAGACATTGCTACAGGAACAGCTGATGTCGCATTAGAGCTATCAAAAATTGAAGATTCAGAAATAACAGGAATTGATATTTCTAATAAAATGTTGAGTTTGGGAAGAAAAAAAATTGAAACCAGACAACTTTCACATCAAATTTCACTAGAGTGTGAAGATGCTGAAAATCTTCCTTATCCAAAAAATAGTTTTGATTTAGTAACTATTAGTTTCGGCGTTAGAAATTTTCAAGATTTAGAAAATGGACTTAAAGAAAGTAATAGAGTCCTTAAAAAAAATGGAGTGTTAATTATACTTGAAACATCTATTCCTAAGAATTATTTAATAAATTTTATATATATGTTATTTATAAGATTATACATACCTTTCATTAGTTCAATTTTTTCAAATAACGTATCAGCTTACAGTTACCTTCAAAAATCAGCCGAAAAGTTTCCTAGTGGGGAAAAATTTGTGTCTGTTCTAAAAAGATGTGGATTTAAAAAAATTAATACTTATCCTCAAATGCTTGGAGCAACATCAATTTATACTGCAAATAAGTAAAAATTAATTTGTTTTACCTTAATTAAATTTTAATACTAATTAACAATGAAAAAAATAATAAATTTTAAAACTAAATTTAATCAGTTTTCGGATTATTGGTCTCCAAAAGTTATTGCTAAAATGAATAATTATCAATTCAAGTTAGTTAAAACAAAAGGTGATTTTATTAATCACAAACATGATAAAACAGATGAAGTTTTTATTGTATTAGATGGAAAATTAAATATTGAGTTTAGTGATAAGACAGTTGAAATTAATAGTGGTGAAATGATAGTTGTTCCAAAAGGAGAAATACACAGACCTTATTCTGAAAATGAATGTAAAATAATGCTGGTAGAACCAAGAAATGTTATTAATACTGGAGATGTGAAAGATAAACTAACTGCCTCAAACAATCAGTGGATATAATAAAATAATCAAGGAATTAATTATCACTATGCTTGAAATAAAATCCAATTTCTAGTGGCTGAAAGCATTAAATAAATTAATATAATTATTGGAAATCCAGCTCCTTGATAAATATAAACCAGTAATAGTGAAATTAAAAAAAGAATTAAAGGAAAAATAAAAATATTAATTCCGGATTTAGAGTTGATTTTTAATGAAAATAATCGCCAATTACTATTCATCATAAAAACGGAAAGAAAAATTAGGAATATTAAAACATGAGCAGATTTAAACAAAGGAGCTACAAATGAAAATGATGGGTGAGCTATCATTAATGGCAAGCTACAGAAAAACAAAGCATTTGCTGGGGTAGGTAATCCAAAAAAATCTGAAGATTTTGACTGAAGTGAATTAAATTTGGCTAGCCTAAATGCTGCGCCAATTGGAAGAAAAAAAGCTATTAGTGCTAGCGGGGCAATTGAAAAAACAATGGTTTCGGAAAAAATATTTATTTTAAAATCATGTACAAGAATCCCGCTTCTTATAAATAATTGATAAACTACTATACCTGGAGTGAAACCACTAGTAATTACATCAGCAAGAGAATCAAGTTGCAGTCCTAAATCACTTGTTATATTTAAAGACCTAGCAATCATTCCATCAAACAAATCAAAAGTAATACCCAATAACACAGTCCAAAAGGCAGCTTCAAACTGATTTAACCCAGCAAAAACAGAAGCTAAACAACCACATAATAGATTAGCGCTTGTAATTAAATTTGGTATTTGCTTAACTACTTTCTTCATAATATCGGTAAAAAAACAAATATTTATGCTAATTAGAGCTAAAAAGTGTAAAAAAAATTAACTTTCACATTTAAATGAATATGATAAAAAATTCTTGGCAACTTTCTCTTATTTCAGCCTTATTATTTTTTGTTGGTTGGCCTACTTCAGGGCATCCAATCTTCCTATTTTTTATTTTTATTCCTCTATTTTTTATAGAAGAAAAAATTAATTCGGACAATAAAAGATATAAAGCTTTAAGGGTCTGGGGGTTTAGTTATTTAACATTTCTTTTGTGGAATTTAACCACAACATGGTGGCTTATAAATGCCTCACTATCGGGAATGCTAATAGCAAATATTTTTAATTCATTATTTTTTAGTATTCTGTTTTTATCCTATCACTGGAGTAAAAAAAGACTTCCAAATAAAGGGGCTTATGCATTTTTAGCAAGTATTTGGATCTCTTTTGAAAAGCTACACTTAAACTGGGATATTTCATGGCCCTGGTTAAATCTTGGCAATGGATTTTCAGAACATATATATTGGATTCAATGGTATGAGTATACTGGGGTTTTTGGCGGATCATTATGGATTATAATTGTAAATATTGGATTATATGAAGTTTTAAAAACTTTGAAAGGAAAATATAGTTTGAAAAATATTTTTAGACAATCTTTTAAGTGGATTTTAGCAATTGCATTTCCTATCCTGATTTCATTAATAATTTACATTAACATTGACGTGTCAAAAGATAAAATTAAAATTTTATCCCTACAGCCAAATATAGATCCTTATGAAGAAAAATATCTTTATTCAAACATTCAATTTCTTGAAAAACTTATTGAACAAATTAAAAATTTTAAAGATGAAAATATTGATTATATAATTGTTCCTGAAACCTATTTTTCGAATGGATTTGGAGAAAGATTAGATAACTTTGAATTAAGTGATTTAAATACAAAAATAAAGAAATCATTAAAAGGATTTGAAAAAACTCAACTTATTACAGGTATTCAATTTTTTAACACCTACTCAGATATAAATCATACAAAAACATCAAATAAAATTCGAAATAATCTTTGGGCAGATTTTTACAACTCTGCAATTGCATTATCGATTAATAGAAATACTGCTTTTTATCATAAATCAAAATTAGTTGTTGGTGTTGAGACCCTTCCCTATAGTGATTTATTAATGCCTATTTTTGGTAAGTATATGATAGATCTTGGAGGAACTGTCTCTAATAGAGTAGTTCAAAAAAACAGATCTATTTTCTCTCATCCATATAAAAATATTAAAGCTGCACCAGTGATATGTTATGAATCTATCTATGGTGAGTTTAATACTGAATATATACGTTTAGGAGCTGATTTTTTTGCCGTAATATCAAATGATGCATGGTGGGGAAACACACCTGGACATGAACAATTAATAAGTATCACTAGGCTGAGGGCTATAGAAAATAGAAGATCAATCGCTAGAAGTGCAAATACTGGAATCTCTGCATTAATAAACGAAAAAGGCGAATACATAAAAACCATACCTTATGGTTCAAAAGGGGTAATTCAAGGTGAAATTACTATAGTAAAATCAATAACATTTTATACAAAATATGGTGATTTTATTGCTCGAATATGCATTCTAACACTAATACTATATTTCTTAATTGCCATTAGTGGTAGATATAAAAATTTTAAGTGATCAAAATATTCGACTATATAAAATTTTGTGCAAAATCCAAAACAAATCATGGGGTTCATTCCCCTTTTGTGTATAATCTGATAACAAGTTGTTTTTTTAATGAAAAATGGATACGAAAAAGAAAAAATATATTTACAAATAAAAGCTTAAAAAATAATTCATTATATATTATTAAAGAGTTAAAAAGCTTTATGAAAAATTATAATTATCACAATCAATCTAATCAAATTATATTAAATATATACTCAAAAGATAATCCGCTTAAATCAATAGAAAAATTAAATAAGAAATACACTGATTTCATTCTGTTTTTAGAAAATTGTCAGACTTTAAGACCTATAATAAAAATAGCGGTTAAAGAAAAAAAATATGTGTTGATTGATTTTTATTTTTGGGCATTGGTCTTAAAAAGAAAAGGTAAACAGGCAGAATATTTTAAAATAAGAATAATATAACGGTATCTTAGTAAAGTGATTTAAAACTAAATCTTTTGTAAAAAATTCATTAAAAGGTTGTTCAATTTAATAAAGATTCTATTTTTGCAAAAAATATTACTCATGTATTGGACTTTAGAACTTGCATCTTATTTAAGTGATGCCCCGTGGCCAGCGACAAAAGACGAGTTAATAGATTTCTCAATTCGTACTGGAGCTCCTTTAGAAGTTGTTGAAAATCTACAATCTATGGAGGACGAGGAAGATGTATATGAATCTATAGAAGAAATATGGCCAGATTTTCCAACTGAAGAAGATTATCTTTGGAATGAAGATGAGTATTAATAATCATTTCAAATCATAAAAAAGTCTCGTCTGAGGCTTTTTTTTTGTGTACATTTGAGAGTTGAAAAATTAAATTTTAATGAGTTTTTTAAATCGTGTTTTTAAAACATTTGTGGGTAATAAAGCCCAAAAAGACATATCAAAGATTCAACCTTTAGTATTAGAAATAAATCAAATTCAAAAAAAATTTGAAAACATAACTAATGATGAGTTAAGAAGTAAAACTTTTAACTTAAAAAACCAAATAAAGGAAAAAAAATCTGATATAGATAAAGAAATTACAGATATTGAAAATAAAATTGAAACTACCAAAAGTTATGAATTAAAAGAGCAATTATATATGAAAATTGACTCTTTAGAAGAAGATGCCTATAAAATTGTTCAAGGTCTGCTTGAAGTTATTCTTCCTGAAGCTTTTGCAATTGTTAAAGAAACTGCAAGAAGGTTTAAAATAAACCCTTCTCTTGAAGTTTCAGCAACAGATTTTGATCGTGTTTTATCATCAAAACATGATTATGTTCAACTAAAAAATGATAAAGCAATTTGGAAAAACCAATGGGATGCGGCCGGAAAACCAATTACTTGGGATATGGTACATTATGACGTTCAGCTTATAGGTGGTGTAGTTCTTCACCAAGGAAAAATTGCTGAAATGCAAACTGGAGAAGGTAAAACTCTTGTAGCCACTCTACCAGTATTCCTAAATGCTTTAACCGGGAAGGGTGTTCACTTAGTTACTGTAAATGATTATTTAGCTAAAAGAGATAGTGCTTGGATGGCTCCAATTTTTCAATTTCACGGACTCACAATTGACTGCATAGATTATCATAGGCCAAATAGCCCAGAAAGACGTGAAGCCTATCTAGCTGACATAACTTATGGTACGAATAATGAATTTGGATTCGATTATTTAAGAGATAACATGGCTCATACCCCTGAGGATTTAGTTCAAAGAAAGCATCATTATTCAATAGTGGATGAAGTTGATTCTGTATTAGTCGATGATGCCAGAACCCCTCTAATTATTTCTGGTCCAACTCCAGAAGGTGACATACATGAATTTAATCAACTTAAACCTCAAGTTTCAGATCTAGTTTTAAAACAAAAATCTTTTTTAAACAATGTGCTTGCAGAATCAAAAAACAAAATAAAAGAAGGAGATAATGAAGAAGGTGGAAAACTACTATATAGAGTGTTTCGGGGACTACCAAAAAACAAAGCTCTTATTAAATTTTTAAGCGAAGAAGGAATAAAACAATTACTTCAGAAAAATGAGAATTTTTATATGCAAGACAACAATCGTAATATGCATATAATTGATGAGGACTTATATTTTGTAATCGATGAAAAAAATAATCAAATAGACCTTACTGAAAAGGGGGCGGAATTACTTTCAAGTAAAAGCAATGATTCAAATCTTTTTGTTCTTCCAGACATTGGATCAGAGATTGCGAAAATAGAATCAAAAGGATTAAAGCCTGAAAAAGAAGCAAAGGAAAAAGAATTGCTTTTCAAAGATTTCAATGTTAAGGGTGAGAGAATTCATTCAATGAATCAGTTATTAAAAGCATATACACTATTTGAAAAAGATACTGAATATGTTGTAATGGATAATAAGGTAATGATAGTGGATGAACAAACAGGTAGAATAATGGATGGAAGAAGATATTCCGATGGACTTCATCAAGCTATTGAAGCTAAAGAAAATGTAAAGATTGAAGCAGCAACTCAAACTTTTGCTACCGTCACTCTTCAAAATTATTTTAGAATGTATCAAAAATTATCTGGGATGACAGGTACTGCTGTAACAGAAGCTGGTGAATTTTGGGAAATTTATAAATTGGACGTTATTGAGATACCAACAAATCGTCTAATAACTAGAAGTGATGAAAATGATTTGATATACAAAACAAAACGTGAGAAATACAATGCCGTAATAAATGAAGTTACAAAACTCTCAAATAATGGTAGGCCTATTCTTATAGGTACTACCTCAGTTGAAATTTCTGAACTCTTAAGTAAAACCTTAACAATACGAAAAATCAAACACAATGTTTTAAATGCTAAATTACATAAAAAAGAAGCTGATATAGTAGCTGAAGCAGGAAACCCTGGAATAGTTACAATTGCAACTAATATGGCTGGTAGAGGAACTGATATTAAACTTTCTGAATTAGTTATAAAATCTGGAGGCCTAGCAATTATTGGTACTGAAAGACATGATTCAAGAAGAGTTGATAGACAGTTAAGAGGTCGATCTGGAAGACAAGGAGACCCTGGAAGTTCTCAGTTTTTTGTTTCACTTGAAGATAATCTTATGAGATTATTTGGGTCTGAAAGAGTTGCAAAAGTTATGGATAGAATGGGGCTTGAAGATGGTGAAGTTATTCAACATTCAATGATGACTAAATCAATTGAAAGAGCTCAGAAAAAAGTTGAAGAAAATAATTTTGGAATCAGAAAACGATTACTTGAATATGATGATGTAATGAATGCGCAACGTGAAGTAATTTATAAGCGTAGGAAAAATGCATTAAGTGGAGATAGATTAAAATTAGATATCGCCAACATGCTTTATGATACTTGTGAAGATATCATTATCAGAAATAAAGCTTCTAATGACTACAAAAACTTTGAATTTGAAGTTATAACTAACTTCTCTATTACAGCTCCAATTAATATTAATCATTTTGAAGATTCTACAGAAGATGTTCTGATTCAAGAGTTGTATCAGTTCTTATTAAAATTTTATGATGATAAGACCAGTTCAAATTCAAAAATAGCTTATAGCGTTATTAAAAATGTTTATGAACGTCCTGGAAATAAATTCGAAAGAATCGTCGTTCCTTTTTCAGATGGGATTAAATCAATTAACGTTGTGACAGATTTAAAAAAAGCGTATGATTCAAATGGAAAAAAGTTAGTTGATGATTTTGAACGTAATATTTCTTTAGCGTTTATTGATGATGTTTGGAAGACCCACCTTAGGAAAATGGACGAACTAAAGCAATCAGTTCAATTAGCTGTTCATGAGCAAAAAGATCCATTATTGATTTATAAGTTTGAATCTTTTGAATTATTTAAAGAAATGATCAATTTATTAAATAGAGACACTTTGTCTTTTCTAATAAAAGGTAGTTTGCCTTCGCAAAATGAATCATCGATACAAGAGGCAAAAATAACTTCGAAAAAGCAAAGCTATGCTACACAAAAAGATGAAGTCTTAAATACTGATCAAACTGCTGCTCAAAACAGATCTGTAGGAGCTAATGCAAGTTCACAAAGAAAGCAAATAGAAACAATTGTTAGGCAAAAACCTAAGATTGGAAGAAATGAGAGAGTTACAATTAAAAATGTTATAAATGGTAGCTCTAAAGTTTTAAAATACAAACAAGCTGAACCTCTAATTGCAAAAGGAGAATGGGTTTTAGTAGAAAATTAAAATAACTAAATGGAAGCTTATACAAATGCTCTTTTAATTGCGATTCCTAGTTTTAGTTTTTTAGTGCTTTTGGAAATTACTTATGGACATTTAAAAGGATTTCAAACATATACTTTTACTGACACATTAACAAGCATGACATCAGGGATAACACAAACCATAAAAAATTCTCTTGGGTTGATAGTTGTTTTAATTTCTTATCCATTTTTGTTAGAAAAAATTTCAATATTTAGCCTGCCGAACAATTATTGGATATGGATTACAGCTTTTATTTGTATTGATTTTGCTCAATATTGGATTCATCGTCTTAAACATACAATAAATATTTTTTGGAACATACATGTTATTCATCATAGTAGTGAAGAATTTAATTTAGCCTGCGCATTAAGGCAAAGTATTTCAAATTTAATTGGCTTTACCGCCTTATTTCTAATCCCTGCGGCAATAATTGGTATTCCTTATAAATTAATATCTATTTTAACTCCACTTCATTTATTTGCTCAATTCTGGTACCATACTAGACACATTGGTAAGTTAGGCTTTTTAGAATACTTCATCGTAACTCCATCTCAACACAGGGTACATCATGCAATTAATCCTGAATATATAGATAAAAACCTTTCAGCAATTTTTTGTATATGGGATAGAATATTTGGTACTTTTCAAGAGGAATTAGATGATGTTGAGCCTGTTTATGGTGTTTTAAAACCTGTGCAAACATGGAATCCTTTTTGGATTAATTTTCAACATTTATGGAGGCTTACAAAAGATGCATTTCATACAAAAGATTGGAAAGCCAAATTTTATATATGGTTTAAACCAACTGGTTGGAGGCCTGAAGATGTTAAAGAAAAATATCCTATACAAATCATAACAGATGTTTATTCCAGAGAAAAATATGTAACAAAGGAAAAAATTGAAAATAAATTATGGGCAATTTTTCAATTCATAGGAATAAATTTTCTTCTATATTATTTTTTAACTTTTTTTTCTGATTTGAGCCCTATTAATCGGCTAGAAATAGGAGCTATAATTATGACAAGTATTTTTGGATTTACATCAGTTATGGATGGTCTAAAATGGTCCAAATCATTTGAATTTCTTAGATGTTCTTCAGCTTTAATATATTTCACCCTGCCTTATAAATGGGATTTATATGAAAGTTCTTCTCAAATATTTCTTTATTTTATTGTAATATATCTAAGTCTAACATTAATAAGTCTTTTTTTTATTTCTCTTCCTGAAAAACTAATGTATGCTAAAGGTTGATTATTTATTAATAGGACCTGCACACCCCTATAGAGGAGGAATATCCGACACGCAGCATGAGTTAGCTTCAAGTTTAATTAAATTAGGTAAAACAGTTAAACTATTTACTTTTAAAAAACTCTATCCAAAATTTTTATTTCCTGGCAAAAGTCAATTCAGTACTGATCAAAAACCAAATAGATTAGAAATTGAAATTAAAATACACAGTTTCAATCCTTTTAACTGGATAAAAATTGGTAATGAAATCAATAAAATTAATCCAAAAGTTGTTATTTTCAGATACTACACCCCACTGTTAGCACCCTGTTATGCCAACATAATAAAAAAACTTAGTGGAAAAATTAAAAAAATTGCTTTAGTTGATAATTGGACTCCGCATGAACCTAAATTTTACGACAAAATATTAAATAAACTGTTTTCGAATAACATAGACTCGTATTTAACGTTATCTGAAAATGTTGCATTGGAAATAAAAAAAAACTCAACCTCTAATGTTATGTCAGGATTTCATCCTATTAGTGATAATCTTCCAAAAAAAATATCCAAATCAGAAGCCAGGCAAAAACTAGGGTGGGATACAAATGTGTCAATTGTTTTATTTTATGGCTTAATTAGATCTTATAAAGGATTGGATAATCTATTAAGAGCCTTTGCTAAAGCTCCTACAAGTATATCTAATGTAAAACTAGCAATTGTTGGAGAGTTTTATGAACCATTTAGTAAATACAAATCCATTATAGAAAAATTAAAATTGGAAAAAAAAATATATCTAATTCCTAAATTTGCGGATATAAATTCTACTCAACTTTATTTTTCTTCAGCAGATCTAATTTCTCTAACATATAAATCCGCATCACAAAGTGGAATAATTTCACTAGCGTATCATTTTGAAACTCCAATTTTAGTAACAAATTTAATAGGGTTAAAAACTCCAATTATAAACGACAAGACTGGATTGGTATGCTCACAGGATCCTCAAGACATATCTATAAAGATGATGGAGATGTTAAATTTAGATAGAAATAATTTTTTTATTAAAAATATTAAAAATTCAATTAAAAAATATTCCTGGAAACAATACTCAAAACATATTATTAATTTTATTGATAAAGCCAATTAAATATAAATGAAAATCAAAATTATTTTACTTTCAATTTTTCTTTCTCTTCAATCATACCATAAAAAGGGGGCGGATGTAAGATTTCATTATAACGAATTAGAATCAAATTATTTAAAACAATATCAAAATACTGAAAGAGCTTATTTTGCATCTGGATGCTTTTGGTGTGTTGAAGCAATTTATGAATGTGTCAAAGGCGTTGAAGAAGTATATTCGGGTTATGCTGGCGGAAATACATTTAATCCAACATATAATCAAATCAACACTGGAAATACTGGTCATGCAGAATCTGTAGAAGTGATTTACGATCCTTCTTTAATTTCTTACTATACTCTAGTTGAAGTTTTCTTTAGCTCTCATGATCCAACTACTCTAAATAAACAAGGTCCAGATAGAGGAACTCAATATAGATCTATAGCATTTTATAGAAGTGAAAAGGAAAAAATAATCATTGAAAAATATATTGAAAAACTTAAACAAAATAATCTGTTCAATGATGAAATTGTTACAGAAATTAAAGAATTAGAAAAATTCTATTACGCAGAAGAATATCATCAAGATTATGAAAAGCTTAATCCAAACAACCCATATGTGAAAAGTGTATCTATTCCAAGATTAAAAAAATTTAAAGCTAGATTTCCTGAATTATTGAAATCTAACCATTAAAAGAATATCTACTTTTTCTCTATCTGATCAGAATATAAATATTTGCTCCATAATAGATAACCTATTAAACCTGAAAAAGATCCCATTACAGCTCCTGAAAATACATCTAATGGATAATGAACTCCTATATAAATTCTACTATATGAAACTAAAAATGCAAATAAAAATAAAAATATAGGTAGTTGTTTTAGTTCTGATGACAATAATCTTGAAAAGAAAAAAGCTAAAGCAAAAGAATTAGAAGCATGTCCAGAAAAATAACCAAAAGCTCCACCGCAATTCAATTTAACAAGTCTAATCAATTCTAGAAAATTTGCTTCATAACAAGGTCTAGGTCTTGAAGCTATGTGTTTAATAAAATTAGTGAATTGATCTGTAAATAAAATCAGAACAGAAATAGATAATAAAAGTAAAAAGAAGTACTTTAAATTGGTTTTTTTAAAAAAATACAAAGCCAAAATAAAATAAATGAAAGCATTTAAAAGTTTATTAGTTATAACAAGCCAAAATGAATCATAAGAAGGACTCCCTAATCCATTTAAAAAAAGGAATAATACTTTATCAAATTCTAATAAGGTTTCAACCATTACTTAATTCTTCTAATTTCAGAATCGTAAAACTTTAACGCACTATTTATCAAGGATTCTGAAGAATTTAAAATTTCATTTTCATCCTCTTTACTAAATTCTTCAAGCCAAAATATATTATCATTTGATACATTTAAAATAAAGCGTGGATACTCCGTATGGACTACATAAATACATTCAGGGTGTTTTGAATTATCTGCGATTAGATATTCTGGCAAAAATTCATTTTTAATTTCAGACATTTTTATTAATTAATTTTTTGGTAAGATATTGAAATCGAAGCAATAAAAGAACTGATGAAGAAGTTAGTCCAGCAAGTAGACCTATCCAAATACCAGTAACTCCATATTCAGTTTTAATTCCTAAAAAGAATGAAATCGGCAGTCCTATTAAGCCATAAGAAAAGAAAGCGATTAAAGCAGGTAAGTTAACATCCTGTAACCCTCTTAAAGCTCCAAGGACAACAGCCTGCAAACCATCTGATATCTGAAAAAAAGCTGAGATTATAAGTAAGCTAGCTGATAACTTAACAACCTCATATATGTCTGACATATTACTAGAGTTATCAATTTCTAAATAAAGCCAAGGGAGTTGATCATTGAAAAGCAAAAAGAATAAGCAAAAAACAATATCAAAAATAAAAATTAATAAGAAAATTGAAAGAGCAACACGCCGAAGTTCAATATAATTTTTTTTGCCTTTTTGGTTACCAACCCTAATCATCGCAGCAACACCAAATCCCATGGCAACCATAAAAGTAACAGTAGATAGATTTAATGCAATTTGATTTGCAGCCTGAGGGTTTTTTCCTAATAATCCTGACAGCCAAACTGCACATGTGAAAAAAGTAACCTCAAAGAACATAATTGCAGCACTTGGAAATCCAAGTTTAAAAATTTTTATAAAGAGTAATTTATCTAAACCTTTTCGAACTATATTTCTAACATATTGAGAGAATTTTTTATCAATAAATAAATAAGCGATCATGAAAATTAAAGCTAGCAATCTTGAAATAAGAGTTGCTATAGCTGCTCCTTCAATTCCCATAGCTGGAGCTCCCCAATTACCAAAGATTAACACATAATTTAATATAACATTAATAAAGTTTGCCAATAAGCTTGCATACATTGAGGGTTTCGTATATGAAAGACCATCAGAGAATTGTTTGAATGCTTGAAAAATTAATAATGGAATTAAAGAAAATCCTACCCAAAACAAATAATCATATGCAAAGTCAACTACTTGATCAGGTTGACCCATTTTATATAATAATGGCTGAGCCAATAAAACTGATATCGATAAAACTATTCCTAAAAAAATACATGAAAGAAGTCCATGGATAAGAACTTTTCTTCCATATATAATGTTTCCTTGACCATCAGCCTCAGCAATTAAAGGAGTTATTGCTGTTGAAAAACCAATACCTATTGACATGGCTACCCAAAAGAAACTATTTCCTAATGAAATGGCTGCTAAAGAAGCTGTCCCTAATTGACCTACCATTATATTATCTGCTAGCTGAACAAAAGTATGTCCAAGAAGAGCAGTAATAACAGGTGTTGCAAGCTTTAAATTATAATTAAACTCCTTAGTGTAGGCAGTAAGAAAGCCCATGAAAAAATTTTCGGCTAATTTACACTTTAAAAACCAAAAATATCAACTAAATATATTAAACTGCTCATTGTAGCCGCACCTAGCTCAAGCTCTCTTTTATTTATTGCCTCAAAAGTGTCTTGTGAAGAATGATGATAATCAAAATATCTTTGAGAGTCAGGTCTTAAGCCAGCTAAAACAGTACCCATTGATTTAAGTGGACCTATATCAGCTCCTCCTCCCCCCTTATAAAATTCATTTATAAGGTATGGTTTAAAATATTGTTTCCATAATTTAATTTTATTAAATGCAGAGTCAGATGAATCAAAAGAAAAACCTCTTGGTGTGAAACCTCCTGCATCAGATTCTAATGCAAAAAGATGGTCTTCACTATTTTTAATAGCAATTTTAGCGTATGTTTTTCCTCCCCGTAGGCCATTTTCCTCGTTCATAAAAAGAACAACTCTTAATGTGTGTTTAGGTTTTATACCTAATGACTTGAATTGATTTAAAACCTCCATTGATTGAACAACACCTGCTCCATCATCATGAGATCCATCACCTAAATCCCATGAATCAAGGTGACCTCCAACTAAAATTATTTGATCTGGAAATTCACTTCCCTTTATCTCACCAATAACATTATAAGATAAAACGTCTGGATAATTTTGACAATTTTGTTTAATAAAAAACTTTAGGTTAGGGTCTAATTTTAACATTGAACTTAATAAGTTTGCTCCATTAGTACTTATTGCTGCACCCGGAATTCTATCTCTTAGTTTTGCAGATCCATAATACATAGATCCTGTGTGTGGAAAATCATCATTACTAAGGTTCATTGATCGAACAATAACAGCCACAGCTCCATATTTTATAGCTTCTTCAGCTCCCTTTGTTCTTTGATTGACAGATCCTGAATATGATGAAAATGTATTAATTTTTGTTGGATCCATTGGGCGATTGAAAAACACAATTTTTCCAGCTACTTTATCTATACCGAATTTTTTTAATTCTTCGAAAGACTTTACTTCTAACACTTCAGCTCTAATGCCTGTATTAGGAGTAGCCACAGAGCCTCCTAGAGCACAAATCGAAACCTTAATTGAATTACCTGTTGAACTTTCTATACTAGCATATTCAAAATTTCCTCTTACCCATTTAGGAACCATAACTGGTTGAAGCCATACTTTATCTAATCCAAGATGCTCTAACTCTTCTTTACTCCATCGAACTGCCCTTTCGGCATTAAGAGAACCTGATAATCGACCTCCAATTTGATTTGATAAATGTTCAAGCCATTCATAACTTTTACCATTAGTTAATGAATGGTTATAAAAAGATTCTATTTGAGATTCAATATTTTGATTATCCTGTGAATATAAAATAATTGAACTAAATAATAAAAAACAGAAATAACGAAACATATTTAAATTTATTTTGGTGCAAATTGATTTATATTTTCTTGAGTTATTGGATTATTCCCCAAAATCATAAGTCTTTCTATAACATTTCTTAATTCTCTAATATTACCAGACCATGGATAATTTTTTAGAGATTCAATAGCTTTTGATTCAAAAATTTTTAACTCAAGCCCTTGATCATTTGAAAGAATTTTAACAAAATGTTCAACCAATAGACCTATATCCTCTTTACGATCTGTTAATGGAGGTACCTCAATTAATATAACTGCTAATCTGTGAAATAGATCCTCTCTAAAACAACCATTTTTAATCTCAAAATTCAAATCTTTATTAGTTGCAGCAATAACTCTTACATTAACTGAAATGTCTTTATTTCCACCAACTCGTTGAACTTTATGTTCTTCAAGAGCTCTTAGAACTTTTGCTTGTGCTGCAAGACTCATATCTGCAATTTCGTCTAAGAAAAGTGTTCCGTTGTTAGCAGATTCAAACTTACCTGGTCTATCTTTAACAGCAGATGTAAAAGCTCCTTTAATGTGACCGAAAAGTTCACTTTCAATAAGCTCTGATGGAATTGCAGCACAATTAACCTCAATAAATGGAGCTTTAGATCTTTTACTTTTTTGGTGTAAGTTGTGAGCTACTAACTCTTTTCCCGTTCCATTTTCTCCAGTAATAAGAACTCTTGCATCTGTTTGAGAAACTTTATCTATTAAATCATGGACGACTTTAATCGCTTTTGACTCTCCAATTATTTGATATTTTTTTTTAACCTGCTTTTTTAATATAGTATTTTCATTTTCTAAGCTCTTGTTTTCCAATGCGTGTCTTACAGAATTTAACAACCGATTAAGATCTGGAGGTTTAGAGATAAAATCATATGCGCCAAGCTTCATTGCCTCTACAGCTGTTGAAATATTACCATGACCTGTGAGCATAATAAAAGGCAAAGATTTATTTGAAGTTTTTACACTTTCAAGAACCTCTATACCATCTAATTTGGGCATTTTTATGTCACATAATACAAGGTCATAATTGTTATTATTAATTTTTATAAGACCTTCTTTACCATTAGAAGCTTCATCTACTTCATATAAAGAATCTTCTTCGGTTAATATTCGACGCAAAACTCTCCTAATAGGCTCTTCATCTTCAATGATTAAAATTTTTACCATATTTAATTTTCAATTGAATTTATTATACTTACCGTGCGTTGAGGAAAAGGAATTTCAATATTGTTTTCTCTAAAGAATTTATTCATTGAAAATCGTAAATCACTCTTCACCTTGTGCAAATTAAAACTATTTGACATAGAAAAAACTATTGAAAATTCTAATGCATTATCTCCAAAATCTTCAAATAAAACAAAAGGTTTATTTTCCTTATGAATTAATGGATGATTTAAAGCTAATTTAGTTAGATTTTTTTGTAAAAACTCTGTGTCCGTACCATATGCAACCCCAACTGAAACAGATTCTCTTATTAAAGTTCCATTTTCAGTCCAATTATATAATATTTTGGTTAAAAACATATGATTGGGAATTATTAAAACTTTATTATCCCTTGTTACTGCTCTAGTTGTTCTTAATTTAATATTTTCAACTTTACCAATTTGTCCATCTAATTCAATTATATCTCCAACATGAACTGCCTGATCTGCAATAATAAAAACACCAGAAATAATATCCTGAATAAAAGTTTGAAGAGCTAATCCAACACCAACCAATAAAGCTGCTGATGCAGCAAAAAAACCTGTTAAATCAATACCTAGAGTCTCAATTGTAACTAAAGTAACAACGATATATATAAAATAATTGAAAAAAGAAAAAATACTTTTAAATTTAATTTTAGCTTCTTCTGATAATGTCCTATGAACAATTTTTTTAATAGCTTTAAGAATAAGCCAAGTAATAAAAAAAGCTATTAAAATGATCAATATAGATCTTGGAGTAATAATTATAGAGTTTCCTAATGGAATTTCTTTATTTAAAAATCTTATTAATGGATTTTCCATAAAATTCATCTTCTAATATACTACAAAAAACAAAACTCAACTTTTAATTAAACAATGAATAAATTAAATTTAAAGAAGATTATAAGTAAGGAAATATAAATAAAATTTAGTTTTGAATACTAAGCAAACATATCTTTAACCTTCTCAAAAAATGATTTATCAGATTTATCAGGTCTAGGGTCAAAATTATCATCATCTATCATGCTCTGAAAGAATTTCTTTTGATCCCTGTTTAATATTTTTGGTGTCCACACATTTATATGAACTAATAAGTCTCCACTTGAATAACCATTAATATCAGGAAGACCTTTACTTCTTAGCCTTAAAGTTTTTCCAGACTGAATTCCCGGATCAAGTTTTATCCTGACTTTTCCACTTAACAATTGGATATCTTTTGAAACTCCAAGAACTGCCTCTGAAATACTTATATAAACATCTAAATGGAGGTTTTGACCTTCCCTAATAAATGATTCATGAGGTCTTTCCTCGATCAGTACTAATAAATCACCAGAAATACCATTAGCTAATGCCGCATTACCCTTTCCAGAAACTTTCAATTGCATTCCTTCCTCAACTCCTGCTGGAATTTTAATAGATACTGTTTCTTCCTCATTTATCATTCCTTGCGAGTCTGAACCTGATGGACGATTTTCAATTAATTGTCCCGCTCCACCACATGAATTACAGGGGGCAGAAGTTTGCATTCTACCTAAAATAGTATTTGTAATTTTATTTACTTGACCTGAACCATTACAAGTGTTACATCTAATATAACTCAATCCAGGTGACTGAACTTTTCTTTTAACTTTGACTTTTTTCTCAACACCTAAAAGTATCTCTTCAAGAGATAATGAAACCCTTATTCTAAGATTACCCCCCCTACTTTGAGTTGATCTCTGTTGGCTGAAGCCTCCTCCAAAACCACCAAAAGCACCACCAAATATGTCTCCAAATTGACTAAAAATATCATCCATATTCATCCCTCCACCAGAACCAAAACCACCATTTTCAAAAGCTGCATGACCAAATTGATCATACTTAGATTTTTTTTCAGGATCACCTAAAATCTCATAAGCTTGGGCAGCCTTTTTAAAATTAGCCTCAGCTTTTTGATCTCCTGGATTTTTATCAGGGTGAAATTCAATCGCTTTTTTTCTGTAGGCTTTTTTTATTTCTCCAGCAGAAGCTCCCTTTGAGATCCCCAAAACATCATAATAATCTTCTTTCATAAATTATTTTTATTGACCAACAATAACTTTAGGAAACCTGATTGTCTTTTCACCTAATTGATAACCCTTTTCTACTATATCCATAATTTTTCCTTTTTGACTTTCTTTTGACGTAGGAATTTGAGTGATAGCTTCATGAATTTCTGAATCAAAAGTATCTCCAACTGAAATTTCAACTTCAGAAAGTCCATTAGATTTCAAAATTTCATTCATTTTATTAAAAATTAGCAGAAGACCTTTTATTTCTTCATTTGAATTTTCATTATTAATTTGAGATTTTGCTCTGTCATAATCGTCCATAACTGGGATTAAAGCTGTCATTACTTCTTTATTTGCAGTTTTAAATAACTCTATACGTTCTCTTGCTGTTCTTTTCTTGAAATTTTCAAATTCAGCAAAGAGACGCAAAAATTTTTCTTTTTCATTTTGCAAATTTTCCTTTAAGTTAGCTACAGAACCACTTTTATTTGTGTTAACAGTTTTCTTGTTAAGTTTAGCGGTTGTAGATTTGGGCTTAACTTTTTCCTTTTTATCTTTAGCCTTAGACATGATTTTTAATATTTTCTAATGAAGCAACTGCAAAGGTATTGCCATTTTTTTTAAAAATGTCAAAATGTCACCTAATTAAATTTAAAACTTCTAATTGCTTTTTCAAATTTCTCGTAATTAAAACTAAATCCAGATTTTAAAATTTTATCAGAACTTATTTTTTGACTATCTAAGATTAATTTACTTCTATTTCCTATTACAATTTTTAATATAGACTTTGGAATGTTAGGTAAAATAATAGGTCTATTAAGTTTTCTGCCCAAACTTTTTATAAGCTCATTCTGAGTTATAGGATTTGGAGCTACTGCATTATATATACCATTAAAATTATTTTCAAGGCTATATAAAATCAAATTTGAAAGATCATCTATATGTATCCATGATTGCCACTGATTACCCGATCCAAAAGCTGTACCTAAACCAATTTTAATGGGAAGTAAAAGTTTTGATAATCCTCCCCCTTTATCAGACAATACAAGTCCAATTCTAAGTTTTGATAAATATTTTGAATGTATTTCTAATTCATCTATTGAATTTTCCCACTTTTCTACAACTCCTTGAAGAAAGCTTTCTGAATTAAAAGTGTCAGATTCATTGTATAATTTATCCAAACTACTAGGATAATATCCAATTGCAGAAGCTGAAACAATCCCATCAAGCTCTAGATGGAGGTCTACTAATGAGTTATAAAGTATCTGAGATGAAAGAACTCTACTTTCAATAATTTTTCTTCTATGTTTCTTCGTCCATGGTTTGGATATGGATGCCCCTGCAAGATTAATTAGATGAGAAACACCTTCAAAAGCCTTTAAATCAATCTGACCCCTATAAGGATTCCAATAAAACCCTTTACATCCCATAATAGAGTCAATTTCTTTCTTTTGGGTCGTAAGAAAATTAACCGAAAAACCTCTATCCAAGGCTTTATTTGCTAAATTTCTTCCTACTAATCCTGTAGCTCCAGTAATAAGTATTTTCATATATTGAATCAAAAATAATAGATTAGTTTTTTATAGCACGTAAGATTTCTCTTTTTCCTGGCGGACCTGGAATACGTTCAACTAAAAGTCCAAGCCTTTGTATTATTCTTCTAACTTCTCCTTTAGAACAATAACTAACCCAAACTCCATTTTTTTTTAAAAGATCTATTGAAATTTTCAATGCATCTTCACTCCACATCATTGGTTGAGCATGAAATGCAAAAGCATCATAAAATATTATATCAAAAGAATGCTTATAAGTAATATTAAAGAAATCATCATGTATTTTATGTATTTTAAAAAATGTACTTATCTGCACAATTTTATTCCATGAAGAATTAAATATTTGATTTTCATTTTCAGAAAGATCTTTAGGTTTTATCATTTTGATCTCCTCAAAACTTAGAGGGAATTTTTCAATACTAGTATAGAATACTTTTATTTTATTTGCTTCTGAAAATCTTTTTGATAAGACTGCATTTAAACCAGTTCCAAATCCCATTTCAAAAATTTTACATGATCCTGAAATAGCATTTTCTTTTATCCAATAATCTAAACCTTCAGATATATATACATGTAATGATTCCGTTAAAGCTCCTTTTTTGGAATGGTATGTCTCATTTAAATTAGAATCATACAACGAAAAACTTCCATCCTGAGTTATAATTTTTTTCAACATCTTCTAAAGAAAGTGTTTTTTTATTATTTTATCATTTTTAAGCTAAATTTTTAAGAAAAAAAATGGTGTGCATATTTTAAAATAAATTAATTTTAAATCAAAATTATTCTGAAAAAATATAATTTGTGGAAATAGAAAGAGCTATAAAAACTAAAATTAATCAAGTTGACTTCAAAAATTTATCTTTTGGAGAAACATTTTCTGATCATATGTTCCTTTGTGACTACCTAAAAGGCAAATGGAATACACCCAAAATAATTCCTTATCAACCCATCACTCTTGATCCTTCTACTAGTGCTCTTCACTATGGACAAGCTGTTTTTGAGGGAATGAAAGCATACAAAGATAATAATGGAGGAGTATGGATGTTTAGGCCAAAAGAAAATTGGTTGCGTTTAAATAAGTCTTGCAAACGCATGAAGATTCCTGAATTTCCTGAAGATTATTTTATGAAAGGATTAAAAAAATTACTTTCTATGGATTCTGAGTGGATTCAATCTGGGGGTGAAAATTCTCTTTATATAAGACCGTTTGTTTTTGCTAGCCAACCTACTGTTCAAGCAGCTCCATCAAAAGAGTACAAATTTATTATTATTTGTTCCCCTGCTAAATCTTATTATAATGACTCTGAGTTTAATGTTTTAATAGCAGAAAAATTCAGCAGAGCAGCTGATGGTGGAGTTGGATATGCTAAAGCTGCTGGAAACTATGGTGCTCAGTTTTATCCCACTTCAATTGCTCAACAAAAAGGATATCAACAAGTTGTTTGGACTGATGCAAATGAGCATAAATATCTTGAAGAGGCTGGCACAATGAATATTTTTGTAAGAATAGATAATAAAATAATTACAGCTCCCACTAACGATAGAATACTGGATGGTGTAACAAGAAAGAGTGCTATACAATTAGCTAAAGATATGGGAATAGATGTTGAAGTTCGCTCAATTACTGTCAATGAAGTTGTTAACGCATTAAATGATGGGTCTTTAAAAGAAATTTTCGGGACTGGTACAGCTGTCGTGGTAATTCCAATTACTGGATTTGGGTATAAAAAAATAGATTATAAACTTCCATCTATTAAAGATTCTTATGCTAAAAGATTAAAAACAGCGATCACAGAAATACAATATAATATTTCGGACGATCCCTACAATTGGAGAGTAAGAGTTTAATGTTTTTATTTAAAAAACTTTCTAATATTAGGTTTGAAATATTTTGGACCCTTTAATACTTTTCCATCCTCTCGATATATAGGTTTTCCATTTTCACCAAGTTTACTCATATTACTTTCTTGAATTGAATCAAAAACTTCTTCAATTTTATGCTGCATGCCATGAGTTAAAATAGTGCCACATAGTATATATAGCATATCACCAAGCGCATCAGCTACTTCAACTATATCTTTATTTTTAGACGCGAACAGATATTCTTCATTTTCTTCCTGCATAAGTCTATATCTTAATCGTATTTTCTCTAAAGTTAATTCAACAGTAGGAGAATCGGCAATATCAATATCAAATGCTTTATGAAATTTTTTAACAGAATCAAGAGGTTTTTGGATCATAACATTTTTATTGCAAAATAATACAAAACATTAAAATCTGTCATCATTTCATAGGCTTTCATTACTTTAGTGAAAAAATAATTTATGTTTAGTTCGGGGCAGTTAATTTTTGCTTCTTTTTTTGTTGTTGCATTTACTTTAATAATTGTCTATTCATATAGAAAAGACCGAAAAGATCAAGAAGAATATTTTAAAGGAAGTTTTAAAATTATTTTATTCATGATGGGTTTGCTCTTTTCTCTTTTTTTAATTAAAGTTTATACGCAAAAGTGATTAAAAATTTAAACAATAACTTAGGTGAAGTTGTTATAATAATTTTTATTGTTGCTTTTATTCTATTTATTGCAATAAACCCATCAAAATTTAAGAGTATCGATGACTTTAAGGGAAAGCAACTTCATAAAGGAGGTCATTATATTGGTAAAATTCTGTCGACTTCAAAAAAAAATTTTGATCATACTCAGAAATTAGAATTTAAATATCTTAATCAATTTATAAAGGATAATAAATTGTCCAAAAATGGTTTTCCATTTATAATTCACACCTCACACTCTGAAGAATCGATACAATATATAATTGCTATTCCTATAGTCCATTGTCCAGAAAATACTCTTCCATTAAAATTTGTCTGCAACTATTTTCCTAAACAGGATGTATTAGCTGTTATTCATGAAGGATATCTGCATGATAGATATAAAGGATGGGAGATGTTAGAAAATGAGGTAGCTAAACAAAATATAAAAATATTTAATGCTCCTTTTGAAGTTTTTTGGAAAGGTGCTGAACAAAGCAAAGATTCAACAACTTGGTTAACAGGTCTATATTATCCAATACAATGAAATTAGTTAAAGAAATTATCTTAGTTTTCCTAGGAGGCGGGATAGGATGTAGTATTCGTTTTATTATAAGCAAAATTAACCCCACAAACTCGAATGGTTTTCCATGGGGAACATTTATAGTGAATTTATTAGGTTGTTTTTTAATCGGTATATTCATGAGTTGGGCTATTAAAAACTATAGATCAGAATGGTTAATATTTCTAACAGTTGGAGTTTGTGGTGGCCTTACAACATTTTCAGCATTTAGCCATGAGTCATTTTTTATGGTAAAAAATGGAAATTGGATATTATTTTTCTCATATACTATATCCAGTTTTATTATAGGTTTGCTAATGATCCGTCTAGGATATGGATTATTAAACACAATTAATTAACCTCATAACTAAACCCCTTTTATTTTTTGTCTATATATTAAAAATTATTATGTTTAAATTGTTTATACCCTAAAAAAATGGGGTTAAAATTTAAATATTAATAAAAATTAATAACTATACCCCCTTTTTTAGAGGGGAGTGATTCTTAATATAATACTTTTGAAAAATTAAAATATCATATAACCATGAAAAAAATTGAAGCAATAATTAGAAAATCAAAATTCCACGATGTTAAAAAGGCCCTACATAATGTAGAGGTAAATTTTTTTAGCTATTGGGATGTCACTGGCGTAGGCAACGAAAAACAAGGTCACGTTTATCGTGGTATTTCATATAGTACCGCTGAGATTCAAAGAAGATTTTTATCGATTGTCGTAAATGATGATTTTGTCCAACTCACCATTAATGCAATTATAAAATCTGGAGCAACCGATAAAGTTGGAGACGGAAAGATATTTATTCTACCTGTTGAAGAAGCTTATAGAATTAGAACTGGAGAAAAAGGTGGAAGCTCACTAAACTAAAACAATCATATATTAAATTATTATAAAATGGAAACAACAATTTTAACTGTAAACAATGTATGGATGATGATCTGTACTGCCTTAGTCTTCTTTATGCACTTAGGTTTTTCTTTTCTTGAAATAGGTCTTACTCGAAAAAAAAATACAATAAACATACTCTTTAAAAACTTTTTTGTTATTACAGTAGGCCTTCTAATGTACACAATAGGCGGTTTCAATCTAATGTATCCCGGATTTGAAGAAGGATCAGCTGGAATTTTAAAATTTGCTGGATTTGGAATTACACCTCCTGAAGGAGGTATGGGTTTTGGATATGCTGATGGAGGATATACATGGTGGACTGATTTTCTTTTCCAAGGTATGTTTGCAGCTACCGCAGCAACTATTGTGTCAGGTGCAGTAGCAGGACGAATCAAATTGTCTTCATTTATGCTATTCACTATACTCTATGTAGGTTTAGTATACCCAATTGTAGGATCATGGAAATGGGGAGGAGGATTCTTAGACACAATGGGCTTCTATGATTTTGCTGGATCAACACTAGTTCACTCTGTTGGTGGATGGGGTGCATTAGTAGGTATTTATCTGCTTGGTGCCCGAATAGGAAAGTTTGATGAAAAAGGAAAGCCAAGAGTTCTTCGCGCTTCCAATATTCCACTGGCTGCTGCCGGAGTATTAATACTTTGGTTAGGTTGGTTTGGTTTTAATGGGGGTTCTGTTTTATCAGCCGACCCAACTCTAACCTCCCTTACACTTGTAACTACATGCATAGCTGCTGCTTCAGGAGGAATCTCATCTGCAATATTTGCTAACATTTTATATAAAAAATACGATCTAACCATGTATATGAATGGAATATTAGGAGGTTTAGTAGGAATTACTGCTGGTGCTGACCAAATGAGTCCAACAGATGCTGTATGGATTGGATTAATTGCAGGAATAATCATTGTACTTGGTGTAGCTTTAATTGATAAATTGAAACTAGATGATCCCGTTGGAGCTGTTGCTGTTCACTTAATTTGTGGAATCTGGGGAACACTTGCAGTTGGAATATTTGGAGAAATTGCAGGATTAGGTCAATTCATTATCCAATTAAAATCTATACTAATTATAGCTGCATTCTGCATAGTAACATCCTTTATTATATTCTATACAATTAAATTAACGATTGGCCTAAGAGTCGATCAAGAAGAAGAAGATAAAGGGTTAGATATAGCTGAACATGGAATGCAAGCTTACGAATAAATAAATTATCAAAATATAAATAAATTACAATTATGAAAAAATTTAAAAAAGTAACTCAAGTTTTATTAATATCTACAATGTTTGGATTCCTCTATGGACAAGAACTAGAGGGAAAAGAAGAAGAAACTCCAACTTTTAGCGTATCAGGTTCAGTAGACACATACATGCGATACAATCTTTCAAATGATTTTGATGCAGCACCTGGGACATCTTTCGCTAATCTATCCGGATTTTCATTAGGAATGGCAAATGTTATTTTAGGTTTTGAAGGAGAAAAATCAGGTTTTGTAGCTGATTTAGTTTATGGCCCAAGAGGAGCAGATGCTGTTTTTGGTTCAGTGGGAAACTCAAGCAGTATAATTAATCAAATGTATGTTTATTTTAGTGTTGGTGAAAACACAACACTTACAATTGGAAACTTCAACACCTTTTTAGGATATGAAGTAATATCTCCTGTTGCTAATTTTAATTATTCAACCTCATATATGTTCTCATATGGACCTTTTTCACATACAGGTATTAAAGCAGATTTTTCCCTTTCTGATAAAAGCTCACTAATGATAGGTGTTTTAAATCCTACCGATATGACAGAAAGCAATCCAAATGATACATATTTGTTAGGAGTTCAATTTGGTTTTAGTGGCCAATATATTAACTATCTAGGCGGGCAAGGATATAGCCAAATTGATTATACAGGTGGATTTAATTTATCAGAATCTTTCTTTTTAGGAATCAATGCTACTTCAGCATCCAATAATACTCCGGATGGAGGTTTCTCGGGACTAGCTCTATACCCTCAATTAACACTATCTGACTCATTCAGTCTTGGATTAAGAGGTGAAGTATTCTCTGACAAAAAAGATTTTACAGGGGTTTTTGAAAATG
This sequence comes from Flavobacteriaceae bacterium, assembly GCA_029243245.1. Classification (GTDB taxonomy): domain Bacteria; phylum Bacteroidota; class Bacteroidia; order Flavobacteriales; family Flavobacteriaceae; genus Marivariicella. Next base: position 103,541 of record JAQWSK010000016.1, read on the forward strand.
CTTCAGGAGATGCTGATAATACTTCAATAACTCTAACCGGAAGTTACAGCTCTGGCAACATGATACTTAAACCTGAAATACGTATTGATAGTGCTTCTGAGAAAATATTTAAAGATGGATTAGGCGCATCTGATAATTTAGCCTCATTTGTAATCGCAGCCATTTATTCTTTCTAAGGGCTGATTACAAAAGGTTAATTCGTTTGGTTTTTAACCCCCAGTTTGGTTTCTGGGGGTTTTTTCTATCTTTAAAAGAAAAAATCAAAATGAAAAATCTTCTATTTCTTTTTTTATTAATCTTTAATACAACTCATTTATCATCACAAAAATTATCAGAAGGTCCGTTTCCTCAGCTAATCATTAGAGGAGTAACACTTATCAATGGAAATGGAGCTCCGCCTGTAGGTCCAATAGATTTGGTTGTTGAGCAAGATAAAATTGTGCAAATAAAAACTGTTGGGTATCCAGGAATAGAAATAAATCAGAGTAGACGTCCAAAGCTAAAAAAAGGCGGTAAAGAAATTGATGCTTCAGGAATGTATTTATTACCTGGATTCATTGATATGCATGGGCATATTGGTGGAAAGTCCCAGGGAGCTGATTGGGACTATGTTTTTAAGCTTTGGCTGGCTCATGGAGTAACTACAGTTAGAGAGCCCGGTGGAAGAGGTATCGGTTACACGCTAGATTTAAAAAATAAAGCAACACAAAATAAAATAATTGCTCCAAGAATAGTTACATATACATCTTTTGGTCAAGGGAGTACAAATGGAATCAATACTGCGAACGAAGCAATTAATTGGGTTCAGCAGAATAAAAAAAATGGTGCTGATGGAATTAAATTTTTAGGGGCAGATCCAAAAATAATGAAAGCGGCATTAAAAGAAAATAAAAAACTAGGCCTAGGGTCTGCTTGTCATCATGCACAAATGAGCGTTGCAAAATGGAATGTTCTTCATTCTGCAAGAGCTGGATTAACTTCAATGGAGCATTGGTATGGGTTGCCAGAAGCTCTATTTGAGGATAGAACAATTCAAAACTATCCCTTAGATTATAATTACCAAAATGAACAACATAGATTTGAAGAAGCAGGAAAATTATGGGAACAAGCTGCACCACCCTACTCAGATCACTGGAATTCAGTCATGAATGAATTAATAAGTTTAGATTTTACTTTAGACCCTACTTTTAATATATACGAAGCTAGTAGAGATTTACATAGAGCAAGAAGAGCAGAATGGCATGAAAAATATACTCTTCCTTCATTATGGAAATTTTATGAGCCAAGTAAAATTTCTCATGGATCGTATTGGCATTTTTGGGGAACTGAACAAGAAGTTGCATGGAAAAACAACTTTCAATTATGGATGACTTTTATAAATGAATATAAAAATCGGGGAGGAAGAGTGACTACAGGTTCAGATTCAGGATTTATTTACCAATTATATGGTTTTTCATATGTTAGAGAACTGGAGCTACTTCGAGAAGCAGGCTTCCATCCTCTTGAAGTTATTAGATCCGCAACTCTAAATGGGGCTGAAGCTTTAGGAATGGATGAGAAAATAGGGTCCATAGAAATTGGAAAACAAGCAGATTTAATTCTTATTGAAGAAAATCCATTAAAAAACCTAAAGGTTCTATATGGTACAGGAGCTATAAAGCTTAATGAAAATAATAAAATAGTTAGGGTTGGAGGGATTAAATATACAATTAGCAATGGTGTTATTTATAATTCTAAACAACTCTTAAAAGAAGTAGAAAAAAGTGTTAATAATGCTAAAGAAAAAGAAGGGTATACTATAAAACAACCAGGTAATTAATCCTAAATTAGTAGCCTTTTTGAATAAATGAAAACATGCTTTTATTGAATAATTCTGGTCGTTCAACATTAACGACATGTCCACATTCTGGTAAAACAATTAGTTTTGAATAATTACGCTGAGAAACCAGCTTTCTGACTGGAGTAAGAAACAAATAATCTTGAGCTCCCATTATATATAAAGTAGGTATTTTCACCTCAACTTGTCTAAAAATTTTCAATAGAGGTATAATTTCGGTTGTTAATTTATACCATCTTAAAAATTCTTTTTTATATAGCTTTCTTGCTTCTCTAACGAATAATAGACGTGACTCCTTATGATTAGAATTAGGCATCACAACCCAAGCAAAGATCTTATATATTAACATATAAGGTAAAAATGATTTTGTCCAATTTCCAAAAAACATCATTAATCTTGATCGAAAATTCAATTTTATAATTGCACCTGCCATTATCATAGTCAAAACTCTTTCCGGTGAAAGTTCGGCTAGTTTTCTTATAAGTATTGTTCCTAATGAAATTCCAACAAAATGCGATTTTTTTATTTTTTCATTATCTAATACTTCAATTATATCTTGAGTAATAACCTTGAAAGTATACTTAGACTGAAAAGAATTTACAATTAAACTTTTAGAATTACCATGACCCCTTAAATCAATAAGCAATAAGTTAAAATATTTTGAAAAAAATCGAATTTGTTTGAACCAAATAGAAGAACTACCTCCTGCTCCATGGATAAATGTTATCCATGGAGAATTAATTTTATTTCTATGTATTTTATAATTAAGCATTTAAATAATTCCCTTTTTTATTAATTCTTCCTCCATTATCTTTTGAAGTTTTTTTGCTTCATTTTTGGCTGATATATCAAAACCTAATCCCTGATTTGAATATAAAATTTGACGTGATGAATTAACAATTAAACCACATTGATCATTCATGCCGCTAAAAGCCACTTCTCTTAAGCTCCCTCCTTGAGCTCCTACACCAGGAATTAAAAGAAATGAATCAGGTGTGATTTTTCTTATTTTCTTTAAATAGTTTAATCTATTAGCTCCAACCACGTACATAATTCTTTCAGAGTTCTTCCATGTTTTAGAAACCTGAATAACCTTCTCATATAAACATGTTTCAGAACTTTCAGAAAACTGAAAATCTTCTGCTCCTTCATTAGATGTTAAAGCTAATAAGATTGCATGCTTATTTTTAAATTTTAAGAATGGCTCAACAGAATCTTTACCCATATATGGAGAAAGTGTTATTGAGTCAAAAGAGAGGTTTTCAAAAAAGGCCTTCGCATATCGTGATGCAGTATTACCAATATCTGTTCTTTTAGCATCTGCAATAGTAAAAATATTAGGGTAATTAGTTGATAAATAATTAGAAACTTTTTCTAAAGATTTCCATCCTTTTGATCCGTAATATTCGAAAAAAGCAATATTTGGCTTATAAGCTATTGCGTAACTTGAGGTGGAGTCAATAATTGCTTTACAAAAAGAAAAAACAGGATCCGTTTCAGACAATAAGTGTCTTGGTATTTTATCTAAATCAATATCCAAACCAACACACAAAAAAGAGCGCTTTTCTTTAATTTGTTCAATAATTACTTCTTGGTTCATATAAATTCTGCGGAAGATTTTAATCTTTGAGTGTTCTGATGAAGCTGCAACTCGTTAATAAGCTTTGAAATATCACCATTAATTATATTTTGAAGATCGTATAATGTCAGTCCTATTCTATGATCAGTTACTCTACCTTGAGGATAGTTATACGTTCTTATTTTAGCTGATCTATCTCCCGAAGAGACTAAGCTATTTCTTTTTTCAGAATCTGATTCCAGTTTTTTATTTAATTCTAGCTCATAAAGTCTTGATCTTAATACTTTTAAAGCCTTATCCTTGTTTTTATGTTGAGATTTTTGATCTTGACATTGAGCTACAATACCTGTCGGTTCATGAGTTAATCGAACAGCTGAATATGTAGTGTTTACAGACTGACCTCCAGGTCCAGATGAACAGAAATAATCAATTCTAACTTCATTCATGTCTATCTCAACGTCAAATTCTTCAGCTTCAGGCAAAACCATAACTGTTGAAGCAGATGTGTGAACCCTTCCCTGAGTTTCGGTTTGTGGAACCCGCTGAACTCTATGTACTCCCGATTCATATTTTAAAGTTCCATAAACTTCTTCTCCTGAAACTTCAAAAATAATTTCTTTGAAACCACCAGCAGTTCCTTCACTTGAATCTACTAAACTAGTTTTCCATCCTTGATCTTGACAATATTTTATATACATTCGGTATAAATCTCCTGCAAAAATACTGGCTTCATCTCCCCCAGTTCCGGCACGAATTTCTATAACTACATTCTTGGAATCTTCTAAATCTTTAGGTATTAATAAAAGTTGTATTTTTTCTTCTAAATTAGGAAGTTGAGTTTTGGCTTCATCAATTTGAATTTTAGCAATTTCTATCATTTCAGAATCAACCCCTTCTTCTAATATTTTTTCTGCTTCATCTATGTTAGCAATTAAAGACATATAAATATCTCCCTGATCCATAATTATCTTAAGATCTTTATATTCTTTATTAATTTGAATGTATTTCTTTTGATCTGAGATAATATCGGGTTGGATTATTAGGTCTGAGACCTCATCAAATCTCTGTTTAATAATATTTAATTTATCTATCATTCTATTTGCTAATAAAGCAAAATTACGATATAATTAATAGATAAAAACACCTTGAGGTGTTTTAAGAGTAAGTTTTTTAGATTGAGCAGTCTCTACTCTTCCAATAATTTGAGCTGCTACGTTAAATTTTTTAGATATAGATATAATTTCTTCTGCAATCGAGTTGTCTACATAAAACTCCAATCTATGTCCCATATTAAAAACCTGGTACATTTCTTTTCCAGATGTTCCAGATTCACTTTGAATTATCTCAAATAATGGAGGTACTGGAAAAAAATTATCTTTAATAACATGTAACTTATCAATAAAGTGAAGGATCTTGGTTTGAGCACCCCCACTGCAATGAACCATTCCATGAATATTTTTTCTACCAACTTCTTCGAAAATAAGCTGAACAATTGGAGCATACGTTCTTGTTGGAGATAAAACCAATTTGCCTATATCTAGATCAAGACCTTCAACAGAATCAGTTAGTTGTTTATTTCCAGAATATATCAAAGATGAAGGAACACTATTGTCAAAACTTTCAGGGTATTTATCAGCTAAATATTTTGCAAAGACATCGTGTCTGGCAGAGGTTAAACCATTACTTCCCATTCCTCCATTATAAGTGTTTTCGTATGTGGCCAAACCATACGACTCTAAACCTATAATAATATCTCCAGAACGGATGTTAGAATTTTCAATCACATCTTCTCTTTTCATTCGTGCAGTTACGGTTGAATCAACTACAATAGTTTTAACCAAATCTCCAATGTCAGCCGTTTCGCCACCAGTTGAAAAAATATTAATGTTATATTTTTTGAGATCTTCAATAACTTCTTGAGTTCCATTTATAATCGCTGAAATGACCTCACCAGGAATTCTTTTTTTATTTCTTCCTATAGTTGAAGAAAGTAAAATATTATCGGTTGCCCCAACACATAAAAGATCATCAATATTCATTATTATCGAATCTTGAGCAATTCCTTTCCAAACAGATAAATCACCTGTTTCCTTCCAATATAAATAAGCTAATGAAGATTTTGTTCCAGCCCCATCTGCATGCATTACAATACAATGATCTTTGCTATTTGATAAGTAATCAGGTATAATTTTGCAAAAAGCATTAGGAAACAATCCTTTATCTATATTTTTTATAGCATTGTGAACATCCTCTTTTTGAGCTGAAACACCACGAAGTTTATATCTATTACTTGACATAAAGGCTAAAATTATAACAAAAATACTTTAAGTATTGAAAATGGCCCCATATTATATGGTGTATTTTTTAACTTAAAAGTATTTAATTACTTATTCAACAACTAAACAATAACTCTCTATACTTTGCTAATGGCCAAAGGGTATTATCTACCAATAATTCAAGTTTATCGCAATGATATCTAATAAGGTCCATTTTAGTAAGAACTTTCTTGGAATATTCAATAGCTTTTTTGTGAGGATCATTAATTTCATTTGCTTTTTTTCTTGATGATATCATAAAGTTTACTCCAGAATTAATAGCAGCTACATGCTCAGATATTCTTTCAATTATAGACATTTGTTCTGTCGCATGTTTTTTAAACTCATTTCCATAAATTTCTTTAAGACCTCTAACATTTTTAATTAATGTATTTTGATAATTAATTGCAGTTGGTATAATGTGATTACGAGAAATATCTCCAAGTGTTCTAGCTTCAATCTGAATTCGCATAGTATACTCTTGAAGATCCACTATATATCTAGCTTCAATTTCCCTTTGTGATAAAATATTTAATGATGAAAAAAGATTAATACTCTTTTTAAATAAATATGCAGATAATGCTTCTGGGGTAGATTTATTATGACTGAGTTTTCTCTTTTTCGCTTCATTAATCCAAGTTTTTGAGTACCCGTCTCCTTCAAATAAAATTGGCTTTATTTCTTTTATCTGATCTCTTAAAATATTAAAAATAGCATCATCTTTCTTCATGTTTTTATTAGCTACAAGATTATCTACTTTACATTTAAATGAAATTAATTTTTCTGCAACCATAGCATTTAAAAATGTCATAGGTTTAGCACAATTTGCTTTAGAGCCTACGGCTCTAAATTCAAATTTATTTCCAGTAAAAGCAAATGGAGATGTCCTATTTCTATCAGTATTATCCAATAAAATTTCAGGAATTTTTCCAATTACATTTAGTTTAAGATCTGTTTTTTCTTCTGGAGACAGCTTTCCTTTAGAAACATTTTCCAAATCTTCTATCACCTTAGTTAGTTGTTTACCTATAAAGACAGATAAAATAGCTGGAGGAGCCTCATTTGCACCCAATCTCAAATCATTACTAGCACTTGCAATAGCGGCTCTTAAAAGCTCTTCATGTTCTAAAACAGCAGAAATCGTATTGATGAAAAATGTCAAAAACTGCAAATTACTCATAGGAGTTTTTCCAGGGCTAAGTAGATTAACACCAGTATTTGTTGCTAAAGACCAATTATTATGTTTCCCAGAACCATTTATACCATCAAATGGTTTTTCGTGAAATAGAACTTCAAAGTCATGTTTATAAGCCACCTTATACATTATATCCATTAATAAAGAGTTATGATCAACTGACAAATTAACTTCTTCGTAAATTGGTGCCAATTCAAATTGACTTGGAGCAACTTCGTTGTGCCTTGTTTTAATAGGAATTCCTAATCTTAAACACTCATATTCAAGTTCTTTCATAAACTCTAAGACACGAGTAGGAATTGATCCAAAATAATGATCACTTAACTGTTGACCTTTAGAAGATCCATGACCTAACAATGTTCTACCAGTAAGTTTTAAGTCAGGTCTAGAGTCAATTAATGACTTATCAATTAAAAAATATTCTTGTTCCCAACCTAAAGTTGGAAATACTTTAGATACATTTTTATCAAAATACTTACTTACCGAGGTAGCAGCATTATCAAGAGATGTAATTGATTTTAACAAAGGAGTTTTATAGTCTAAAGCCTCTCCAGTATACGATACAAAAATTGTAGGAATACATAAAGTAGTGTCAAAAATAAACGCAGGAGAAGTTGGATCCCAAGCGGTATATCCTCGAGCTTCAAAAGTATTTCTTATTCCTCCGCTAGGAAAGCTTGAAGCATCTGGATCTTGCTGCACAAGCTGAGCTCCATCAAATTTTTCAAGAGGAAACCCTTCACTAGTTATATCAAAAAAAGCGTCATGTTTTTCAGCCGTTGTTCCTGTAAGAGGTTGAAACCAATGAGAGTAATGAGTAACTCCTTTTGAAAGAGCCCAAGATTTTAAAGCTGCCGCTAACTGATCTGCCAGTTCTCGAGAAATTTTATTCCCTTTATCTATCGCTTCAATTAGACTATTAAAGGAATCCTTATTTAGGTATTGTTTAAAATTATTTTCATTAAATACACTTTCACCAAAAATATCAGAATGTTTCAAAGTATTTTAAATTTAAATTATTAACAAAATCAAATATAAAGTTTTTTTAAAATTTATAGAGTATTACAGTCCAGCTATTAACAAATCAATAATTTAACCCCTTAGAAATATGGGTATTCGTAAAAATTTATTCACATATATGATTTTGACCCCTATTTAAAGAGTAGTAATTTCAATAAATTGTTAATTTTAGTTTTCTAATTAAAAAATCAAAAAAATGAGCAAATCAAAACTTGAATATATTTGGCTAGATGGTTATCGTCCTACATCTAATCTGCGAAGCAAAACAAAAGTGATAGAAAATTTTAATGGTAAATTATCAGGCTGCCCTGTTTGGTCTTTTGATGGATCCTCAACTCAGCAAGCAGAGGGAGGATCATCGGATTGTTTATTAAAACCTGTAGCCGTCTATCCTGACCCAATGAGGGTTAATGGGTTTTTGGTAATGACTGAAGTGCTAAATGCTGATGGATCAGCTCACGAATCTAATGCAAGAGCTACAATTGATGATAATGATAATGATTTTTGGTTTGGTTTTGAACAAGAATATTTTATAATGGATACAGAAACTCAACTTCCGTTAGGATTTCCTGTAGGAGGTTACCCTGGACCTCAAGGGCTATATTATTGTTCAGTAGGTGGAAAAAACACACATGGTAGAGACTTTGTTGAGGAGCACGCTGATCTTTGTATAGATGCAGGGCTAAACTTTGAAGGAATTAATCAAGAAGTTGCCAGTGGTCAATGGGAGTTTCAATTATTTGCAAAAGGAGCTAAAAAAGCTGGCGATGAAATGTGGATAGCAAGATATCTTCTAGATCGTCTTACAGAACAATATGGATATTACATAGAATATCATCCGAAACCCGTCAAAGGTGACTGGAATGGATCTGGAATGCATGCCAATTTTTCAAATTCAACATTAAGGACATGTGGTAATCAAGCAATCTATGAAAAAATATGTGAGGCGTTTAGACCTGTTACAAAAGAACATATCGCAGTATACGGACAATATAATGAACAAAGACTAACAGGGCTTCATGAAACAGCCTCTATAAATGACTTTAACTATGGGGTTTCTGATAGAGGTGCATCTATTCGAATTCCAATTGGAACTGTTGAAAATGGATGGAAAGGCTGGTTAGAAGACAGACGGCCTGCTTCAAATGGAGATCCTTATAAAATTGCTTCAAGAATTGTAAAAACTGTTAAATCTGCAAAAATATAATTTAAATTATATTTTCCTATCACACCCTAAATTAAATATTTAGGGTGTTTTTTTATCCGGAGATTAAAGGATAGATAAACATGAAATAAACAGTTAATAATATTAAACCTTCAATCCTACTCAATATATTTCTTTTAAAAATAAAAACTAATGGTAGAATTAATAATGAAATTCCTAACATCCACCAAATATCATTATAAACAAGTCCCATATCAATTACATTAACAGGAGCAATAATTGAAGTAATTCCTAATACCGCTAATAAATTAAAAATATTTGATCCTATTAGATTTCCAATTGAAATAGCTTTTTCTTTATTAATTACAGCTATAACCGAAGCAGAAAGCTCGGGAATACTTGTTCCTATAGAAATTATACTTATACTTATTATTCGTTCTGAAACGCCGTTATCTATTGCTAAAGTAACAGCTCCCTTAATTAGTGTTTCTGAACCAAGCCAAAGACTAAAACCTCCAACTATCAAATAATAAGTTATTTGTGTATAGGTTAAAATATTAACATTTTCAGAAATTTCATCAACAACAGTTTCCTTTTGGAAAAAAATTAAATACAAAAGAAAACAAATTAGCACAATAAACATTACCGCCCCTTCTAATGAAGACAAATTGTAGTCAAAGAGTATAAAAATGAAAAATAAGATTGTGGCTGAAATCATCATTGGCCAATCAGTCTTATAAAAATTATAATTTACCCTAATTGGAGATATCATTATAGTAATAGCTAAGACAAGACCAAGATTAGCAATATTAGAGCCGATTACATTTCCAAGAGCTAAGTCTGGATGTCCTAACAAAGCTGATCTTATGCTTACAATTAACTCAGGAGCTGAAGTTGCAAAAGATACCACCGTCATTCCAATAACTATTTTCGGAATATTTTGCCTTAATGATAATGAAACAGCCGAACGCATTAACCAATCACCACCCTTAATCAGCAATACAATTCCTACTATAATTGAAATGAATGCCATTGAAATTTTTTTTTCAAAGATAGGATTTTAAGAACTTGATTAAATGTTTTTTTATACTATATTTTCAGTCTCATTTCTAATAAATTAGGCTCAAATCCATATTTTAAATATACAGATTTAGCATTTATATTTTTGTCATAAACATTAAGTTTCATTTCTGAAACACCTCTTTTTTTTGACCATTTTATTAGTTCTTTTAATATCATCTTATTTACTCCTATCGATCTATATTCCTCTTTCACGTAAAAAAAACCAAGACTAGTAATGAGTTTATGTTTTAAAAAAGGCTTAGCCTTGACTATATCTCCAAATCCAGAACCAACTATTTCATCATTAATTTCAGCTACTAAAACTTGAGAATCTTTATCATTAATTCTACTTCTAATATCATAATAACTAATTTTACCCATTTTTAATGTTGAATCAAAAGGTCTTTCAAACTCAACTAGTTCTTGTTCAAACTTTAATAATATTTGAATTTCTTCTTCTCTGGCAGGTCTTACTCTCATAAAATAGTACTTTTTTTAAATAAAACATATGGTATAAACTGATACTAATTTAACTAACTATAGGAGATTTTTAAATCTGAATTTAAATTTGTTATTTTTAGAATAGAAAAATAATTACTTTGTTATGTTTGATTATCATAAAAAATTGATAAAATGGTTTCAGAAAGAATTTGAAATATCAGATTACGGGCTACTTTGGATTTGTTTTATGGAAGGATTTATTATAGGTGGACTAATAATATATTACTTAGGAAACTAATAAAATTAATTTGTAGTTACTACCAATCCTCCTTAACGGCATTTTTAAAATGCTCATCAACGGAATTATAAACAGAGCTAACCTCAGTATTTAAATCTGCTGCAACTTTTCGAATTCTGTTAAAATAAACACCTTTTTTCATTTCCTTGGCAACATATTTGGTTGCCTTTTTTGACTTTTTATCCCCTTTCTGTTCTATATCAAAGACAGAAAAACCACTAAATTGCTTCACGTTTAAATAACCAGCAAGTAATAATTTTTTAACAAAATTTTCATCTATCTGATTACTGGGAATTTCCCAATGTGAATTTGGATCTCCTTTTTTTCCATCAAAAGAATAGAGATCCTCCAAATGCATCTCTAATCTAAATTTATTATCAACTATAAAAAATAATATTTTACCTGAAACCCTATAATTTGAAGTTGTATTTTGAAATGTTTGAAGAATCCTTGGGCTCATTTTGAATTTATTTTGAATAATGATTTTATCTTTCTCATCATACAATGTTATTTCCTCAGGAGATTTAAAATTTTTTCCAATCCACTCTTTAACTAATTTATGTATTTCATCTTGTGATTTGCCTTCAGCTTTATAAATCTTACTATACCCATAAATATCCTTTACAAGCTCTTGAGAAGTTGATGAAAATGAGATGATTAAAAAAAATAAGAGTAATACCTTTTTCATGATATAGATTTATTATTAGATATTTATTTAAGTAGAACTAATTTATTTTTTCCATAACATAATTGACAGAATCGTCTTTTGAATTATAAATATGTGAAATTCTATACCCATTATCAACTAGTAAGTTAACCACACCCATAGTGCCATTAAAAACGTACATTTTTCCATCATCATCCATAACTTTTCCTTTCTTTATATCCTTGAATCTGGATATTTGTCCATAATCAAGAAAAACTTTTACTTGAAATGGCTTCAAAATTTTAGCGACAGAATTAATTCTAATATATTTAGCATCTAATTCAGAAATAGGAATACCATTTACGGTTTGTGAGTAAGAAAAAATAGAAGTAAGAATTATTAAAAGAAATAAAAGATTTTTCATAATTTTTTTTTGTTAAATGTAAGTAAATTTAATGGCAAACAAGAAGTAAGGCTTAAATTTCTTAAATTTAAAACTATGAAAAAGTTATTATTTAATCGCCCACTACTTGTTATTATTTCAATAGTAGTCTTAACAGGTACCATTCTTCAAACTATAGAATATATTGACTTAGCAACTATAATAATTCCATTATCATTATTATATATCATATGGCTATTCTTACTTATAAAAAGTAAGTTTAAACCAATTATGATAAACTTTGATAAGAATAGTTACGAAATTAGTAGTATTTCAAATGCATAATATTGTCCCCACATAGTCCATAATTTAATAGGTATGAATACAAGCATTATTGTATTAAATACAGAAACATTTTTTGTTGCTGATAAGTATGATTCACTTGTTGGTTTATCCTTAAAAAATAATGATACAACAAATGGTATTAATGCCCATACTAAAGTAAGTATTGGTGTTTGAATTATTATATCATAAATACTGCCTTCTGTAATAAACATTATTTCAATTAATGTAAGAATAAACATTATTGGCAAAGTATAGTATTTAGATAAAAATTTCATAATAACTAAAGTAATAAAATAAAGTACAACGGTTTATTTATCTAATTTATAAAGAAATAAGTGATAAACAGTTACGGTAGTACTCATAGCGCCCCTTGTACCAAGCTTAACATCAACTTTATAACCTTGTTCTTTGAAATAGTTAATTACACCTAGTAAAGTTTTAGCTTTAATTGGTGCTTTTCTTAATTCAGATGAACCATCATCTACTTCAACATTTATAATGCCTTGTTTAATTTCTTTTCCTGTTCTTATTTCAGTAAAGGTTACAATTCTATCCTGGCTGTAGATAGCAGATGAAACAAAAAAGAATAATAGTGTAATAATTTTTTTCATAATAACTAAAGTAATAAAATATGGGCAGAATAGCAGGCAAGCCAAATAAACTAACGGCTGAAGTAAAAGAAAAGTTACAAGTACTTGTAGATGATGTAATAGATAAAATAGATATAAGTAAACTAGATGATAACCAAAAAATAAAACTATTACAAATTGGTATTCAATATATAGTACCACGCTTAAAGCATTCAAGTAATGATGATAATTGGCACGAACAACCATTGTTTCCAACGCACGTAGATATAATAACACGTGATGATAATGATGAATGGGCACACGATGTAAGGCCACTAAAACAAGTGAATTAATAAAGATTCGAACCCTACCCTCTTGAATAAAAGAAATATATATATTTGCCGGTAGTAATTAACAAAATTTAATAAAATATGGTGTTAGCCGTGGTGTTAAATAAATTAAATACAAACCAAAAACATTTGTTAAGTACTATAAATAGTAATAAAGGCCTCGTAGCATAACTGAATAGTGCACTTGATTACGGCTCAAGAGGTTGCAGGTTTGAATCCTGCCGAGGTCACACATATTTTAAAATATTGGGTTGACAATAGTCAGCCCTTATTTTAATTATTTAACTCGCTTTTTGACAATAACAAAGTTTCTTTATAAGAATTTAAAACATCATTTAATAGCCTTTTATACATATTTGAATATAATTTTGCCTGAGAAAGTATTCCATAAAAATCATCTGACAAATAAAAGTTTTCATCAAACTTAAAGCTTGTTAAAGATGGGCTTCCATAAAAATCGCCCTCTAACAGATTGTAATCAAATCTGATTCTAAACCTAGAATAAGGTAAATTTCTAAACTTTAAATTAAACTCATCAATTTCTTTTGAAGTAGCTATATTTCTTTCCTTTTGATGATTATACATTTCAAGAAGATTCATTTTTAAGTCTCTACTGGAAATTAGCTCAAAAGTTCCTGTTGAAATCATTTGATTAAAAATACCATTCTGAGGGAAAAAAGAAAACCCAACCTCAACGTCAATAAGTTTATTTATCACCTCTTTATCATTCATCAACTTATGATTAGAATCAATATCATTTTGAATATCATTTATATAGTCCTCTGATTTGTATAATTGATCCATAAGATCCTCTATTTGATCAATATCTTTAGTTAGGGTTCCTATTAAATCATCAATGTATTGTTGTTTTTTTTCAAAATTTGCTTTTTTCTCATTAAGATTTCCTACATAAAAAGAGAGAAATACACTAAAGAAAATAACAAATCCTTCCAGAAAGTATTTTTTGTATGATTCCATTTAAAAAACTAGCATTAAATTATATTAAAAAAAGCTTGAATTTCTTCAAGCTTTTTTTAAATAAAATTAGTCTTATAACTACTTTATTATTAAATCAACCCTTCTATTATTAATTCTTCCTTGAGAGGTAGAATTACTCTCAGCAGGCTTATCTTCTCCATAATTTTTGATCATTATGTTTGAAGAGCTGACACCCATTTCAATTAAAGCTTTTTTAACCATAGATGCCCGATTTGATGATAGGTGCATATTATATTCTGAACTTCCATCACTAGAGGCATGACCCTCAATACTAATTTTAGCTGAAGGACTTGACTTTAAATAGTTTCCAATCACATTTATTCTATTATTATTACGATAGGATAAAATGAAATTAGAATCATTCACTTTAAAATATATTGATGTAGGAGGTGGAGGTGGAATAGAAGAACTTTTCTTTTCTGCTGCTGCTTTAGGTTTTGCTTCTGCAGCTTTCTCCGGCTCAGAATCTCCTTCTACCGGACATCCCTCATTTTCTATAGAACCTACCTCTTTAGGACACTTATCCTCTTTATCTACCAAACCATCACCATCTGTATCTAAAGTTTGTTCTATGATAATTGCTTTTATAGCTTCATCCGTACAATCTAAAAACACCTCAGAAGCAACATCATCACCATTTTCAATTTTAATAGACTTCTTACCGCATCCTTCCTTTTGGTATGAAATCATTGCGGGAAGTTTCATTGAAGTAGAAACTTTATAAAGACCATTTTTTTTAGTCATGGTTCCCGTCCAATAACCCGCTCCTTTCTTACTGATAGGCCTTAGTTGAATTCTGACTTCCTCTAGGGGTGTAAGAGTTTTTTCATCTTTAACAACTCCTTCAACTGTTATCTGAGAAAATGCATTAAATGACAAAAAACCAATAATAAAATATAAAATTTTCATTAGACATAAATTTTGTTTTCAAGAAATGTAGAAAAATTTGATAAAATGTGCAATGATTTAAGTCATTTCTTGATTAATTAATTTTAACTCTAAATTAAAATCCCTCAATAAAAATGTGTGTTTATTTGGAATTTTATTAAATATTAGTGTTCTAAAGTCCATTAAATAGTGTGTAAATTCATAATTTTAAAATATTTTTAAAAACTATTCATGTTAAAAAAAGGATTCTACTTAGTTTTAATTTTCTTTATAACAATTTCTTGTTTTAATAATAAAATAAAAGAAATAAAAGATTTTAGCTTTGAAAAATTAAAAACTACTCAAACTAGTTCTCAGGTAAACTCAAACTACCTAGAAGGTGTAAGTCCAATAGACCTTGAAGTGTTTCTTTTAGAAAAAAATTTTCAAAAAATAAATAATCAAGAAAATTCAGATAAAGATATCTCTCTAAAACAATTTATTTTTTCAGAAACAGAAGCAAACTATAAAATAGTAATCAATGGTAATGAAAAAATTAAAAAAATTGAGTTTTATTCAAAATCTGAAACAAATCCTTTAGGTAGCGCAAAAGTATTTTTTACAAAAGCTTCTAAAATTCCAATTCCTCAAATAGATACTTTAAGAATAAAAAAATGGACAGAACATAATATTAATTTAATAACTGAAAAATTTTCTAAAGCTACAATTTTAGCAAATATTCATTACATAATTGAGCAACTTAGCTCAAGTGAATATAGGCTTACAATAAAAAAATACCAGGGTTAATTGCAAAAAAAAGTCTAATTACCTTGTTTGTATTATAATATAGAAGCTTTTTTAGTATATTTGAAAATAATTAAACATTTGAAATGAAAAAATATATTACTCTCGCATTAGCTATAGGCGCTTGGATATCTAATTCTAACACTCTAACAGCTCAAAATGCTCAAAATC
Source organism: Flavobacteriaceae bacterium (assembly GCA_029243245.1). Classification (GTDB taxonomy): domain Bacteria; phylum Bacteroidota; class Bacteroidia; order Flavobacteriales; family Flavobacteriaceae; genus Marivariicella. The sequence goes on from JAQWSK010000016.1 coordinate 119,586, forward strand.
CATGGGCGATTGGTATTGGTGCAAATATTGTAAGCATAGACGATAGCAATGATGGTTCTGGTACTGGAGTTCCTGCTTTAAGTCTTACTCGTTATTTAGGTGGAAGTTTTTCTATTGGAGCTCAATATTCTGCTAATAGTATTGATGGATCAGCTGAAGAATATTATACTATCGATGGAATTATAAAATATAACATAGTTAAAGAAGGAAAAGTAATTCCTTACCTTTTTGCTGGTTATGGTTTGTCTAGATTTGGCAATGGTCCTGATGAAGATGCAATGTTTCCTTCTAAAGAATCAGCAAGAACAACTGTTGGTGGAGCTGGTATTAATGTTAGACTAAATGACAAATGGGCTGCTAATCTTAGCACTTCCATGCGAAATGCTTCTGAAAAAGGTTCATCTAATCAATTACAACATGTTATTGGTTTAACATATGTTTTTGGAACTGGAGATTCTGACGGAGATGGAGTTTCTGATAAGAAAGATGTTTGTCCAGATGTGCCTGGATTAAAAGAATTCGAAGGATGTCCTGATACTGATGGTGATGGTATTCCTGATAACAAAGATGCCTGCCCGGAAGAAGCTGGAACAGCTGAAATGAATGGCTGTCCAGACACTGATGGTGATGGTATTGCTGATGGAGATGATGCATGTCCAGAAGCTGCTGGTTCTGCAGAAATGGGAGGTTGTCCTGATAGCGATGGTGACACTATAGCCGACAAAGACGACGAATGCCCTACGGTAGCTGGAGAAGTTGGCAATAATGGATGTCCTTGGCCTGATACTGATGGTGATGGTGTTCTAGATAAAGATGATCTATGTCCAAATGAAGCTGGTGTAGCTGAAAATGGTGGATGTGTAGCCGAACCAACTAAATTAATTGATTTTATTGCTAACAGTGAATCTAAAATATATTTTGGAACCGCAAGTATTAAAATTGGTGAGAGTGGTAAAGAGCTTATAAATAATCTTAAGGCTCTTTTAGATGAATATCCAGATGTTAATATAATTGTTCAGGGTCATGCTTCTGATGATGGTTCTGAAGATTATAATATGAAAATCTCTCAAAAACGTGCTGATGGAGTTAAAGCTGCTCTAGAAGCTGCTGGTGTTGACGGAAGTCGAATATCAACTGAGGCTTATGGAGAGTCTAAACCTCTATCCGATAGAAAATCAAGTCGTAGAGTTGAGTTTGATCGTGGAGTAAACTAACTGCTTTCAAGTAATCAATTTATAAATAAAAAAACCTTCCATATATGGAAGGTTTTTTTATTTATAAATTCTACCATTAGAATTTTTTATTTCTTTTCTTACCAGATTTTTTTTTATTATTTGAAAATTTAAAAGGATTAGGTCTACTCCTTCCCGAATAACTCCCGCCTCTATTTCTAGATTTAGATTTTTTAGCCTTCTTTGGGTTAAATTTTTCTGTAATAGATACTTCAATATCCCTATTATCTATATTTAAAAATTTAAACCCATCTAAAACTTTTTCTTTTTCTTCAGGACCAGATGAAAAGAAAGAAAAGTTTTTCATTACATCAACATGAAAAATCTCATCTCCAGTAAATCCTAAAGTGCCTTTTACAAGATCTTTAAGAGATCTCCAATCATAATTATCTCTTTCACCAATATTGATGTGGTAACGAACTTCATCTTTTTTACTCACTCTAGATTTTGAATCATTATTAGAAAAATCTTTTTTTGGTGTATCTAAAATTTTAGATTTACCACTATAATAATTGTGAAAACGATCAAGCTCAATAGTTACTAACCTTTTTAAAACATCTTCCTTTGATAAATTATCAAGCTCATTAATAAAAGCAGAAAAAAGTTTCTCTGCCGAATCAGAAGGATTAACATCCCTAAGTTTTTTTGCTAAGTGAAATAATTGCGCGTTACAAATTTCATCAGCATCTGGAATAGTCTTGTGTGTGATTTTTGATTGAATTAGTTTTTCAATAGATCGAATTTTACGATGTTCGCTCTGAGTTACAATAATAATTGAAACTCCCTTGTTACCAGCTCTACCAGTTCTACCACTTCTATGAGTATAAACTTCACTTTCATCAGATAATTGATAATTAATTACGTGAGTAATATTGTCTACATCAATTCCTCTTGCTGCTACATCTGTGGCTACTAAAAGTTGAATTTGTTTTTTTCTGAAGGAATTCATTACTGTGTCCCTCTGATTTTGACTTAAGTCACCATGAAGTGCCGCAGCATTATAACCAGACTCTATTAGATTTTCTGCTACTTTTTGTGTATCACGTTTTGTTCTACAAAAAATACATCCAAAAATAGTTGGATGGGCATCAACTAAACGTTTTAATGCTTCAAAACGTTGACGACCGCTAACTGTATAGCACTCATGAGAAACATTTTTAGCTCCTGCATTTTTACTTCCAATAGTGATTTCCTTAGGAGAATTCATAAATTTTTTTGCAATTTTAGCAACAGCTGAAGGCATAGTAGCAGAAAACAACCATGTATTTTTTTCCTTTGGAGCCTCAGATAAAATAGCTGTTATATCTTCATAAAAGCCCATATTTAGCATTTCATCAGCTTCATCAAGTATGCAGTAATCTATTTTTTTTATATCTACCATCCTGCGCCTTTGCATATCTTGCATTCTTCCTGGTGTAGCTACGATAATCTGTGCACCTTTTTTTATTTTTTTTGATTGATCTTGAATATTAGCTCCACCATAAACTGCAACTATATTAACATTTGGTATATACTTTGCATAAGTCTGAATCTCCTTAGTAATCTGAATACAAAGCTCTCTTGTGGGTGACAAAATTAAGCCCTGGGTATGTTTTGAATTTGAATCTATCTTTTGCAATAATGGCATTCCAAAAGCGGCAGTTTTTCCTGTTCCTGTTTGAGCTAAAGCAACTAAATCAGTTTCGTTTTTTAGTAATACTGGTATTGACTCTTTCTGAACATCAGTTGGAGTTTGAAAACCTAAATCCTCAACGGCTTGAATCAGATTGGATTCAAGACCCAAATCTTTGAATGTGAGCATAAAATATTTAAAGGCACAAAAGTAGCCTAATTAATCTTGTCACAAATGATTTTATCTAAATACTTTGTTTAAATTATGCTTCTAAACTTCAATTTGTTAGTAAACTACAAGTTGGATAGGAAAAAGCAGCTGATTGAATTTGCAATGTATACTCGCTAAGCATTTCATCTGGAACACCATCACCATCAACATCTACAGTCTCAGTGGATGATAGCGACAATGAACTTGCAGATACACTTACAATATTAATTATTTGTGCGTCTGTCCAATTATTGTCATCTTCTTCATCAATCACTTCAAATGCTGTAAAATCTCCATTAGCCCATCTCCATTGACCTTCTTGAAATCCAATAGCATTAGAACTACTATAATATGTGAAAAACCAAGTTCCATAACTTGTAATTACTACAGTTACATCATTTAACAAAACACAATTTATATCAATTTCTCCAGTGTCGTAATCCACACAATTTTCATAATTTAAGGAATTTATCCAACCGCAAAGACCTCCTTCAGGAATTTCAACACCATTTAGCGAAGAACTCACCTCTGTAAAACGCCAATTATTAATAAATAAAGCTTGATTACTACCTTCAGGAGCTTGTGTTTCAGTCATAATTTCAGGTTCTTTATCCGCTTCTAGTTGTTGAGCAGTAGTTGTATCACAATATCCATCGGTCCCTGATTCAGCTTTAAAAGTAAATGTAATTCCTCCTTGAGTATCAAAAACTATGTTTGTAAAAGTTGCTACAGATCCTGCTTCTGGAATAGAAGCTAAAGGAAGAACTCCTTGATTAAATAATAAAACTTTTTCAATTGGAACATCATCAGTAGTTGCTTCTCCAAATACGATCTGGTAATCTCCCTGATAATACATAACGTTTGAAGATCCATCAGTAATATTTAATTTAAGAATATATGTGTTGATGTCTGTAAATTCAAGTGAGCTGATTTGACACGTTGCAAGACTTCTTCCTGAAGATGGATTAAAATTCCATTTTCCAATTAGTTTTTTTTCATTTTCAGCTTGAATAGTAATTACTTCTTCAGCAGTTAAATGAGGATCCATTCCTGATTCATTCTTACTACAGCTAAAAATTAATAGTATAAATATTAAGACTGTTTTTTTCATGATTAATCAATTTTACTAGTCTTTTTGATTTTATTATATATATAAAAATACTAAATTTTTACTATGTTGTTGTTATCGTAACAATTAACACTACTAACAAGACAAAAGGTTTAATATATTTTAAATAATTATATTTAATAATTAAATGCTTAGAATATGAAAAAAATATACTTTTTCTGCTTAATTAACTTTTTATCAAGTTATCTATTTGCTCAAGAGAAAAAACTACCAATAGACACTCTTGTAGTTACCCAACATAAGACAATTATTAAAGGTCAGGCAATTAACTATGAAGCTCAAACTGGGAGAATTCCCGTCTGGAATGGTGACGGAGAACCAATTGCTAGTTTATTTTTTACATACTATAAAAGAACTAACATAGCTAATAACCTAGCTCGCCCATTAATTTTTTCTTTTAATGGAGGTCCAGGTGCGGGTTCATTATGGATGCACATGGGATATACTGGACCAAAGATTTTAAAGGTTGATGATGAAGGATATCCTATACAACCTTATGGATACAAAACAAACCCATACTCTATTATTGATGTAGCTGACATTGTTTTTGTTAATCCAGTAAATGTTGGTTATTCAAGAATTATTGAATACCAGGGGAAAAAAGAAAGTGGTAAAACATTCTTTGGTGTAAATCAAGATATAGAATATCTGGCTGAATGGATAAGCACTTTTATTTCAAGAAAAAACAGATGGGACTCTCCAAAATATTTAATTGGAGAAAGTTATGGGGGTGTTAGAGTTATGGGATTATCTCACGAGCTCCAAGATAAACAATGGATTTACTTAAATGGTATTATTATGGTCTCTCCTGCTGATTATCAGGTATATCCAGGACCTGTTTCATCTGCTATTGACTTTCCGTATTATACAGCTGCATCATGGTATCATAAAAAATTACCTAATGAGTTACAAAAATTGGACTTAGAGGAAATTCTTCCTAAATCTGAGAATTTTGCCTTAAACGAATTAATACCAGCTTTATCTAAAGGGGGCTTTATTAGCGATAGTGAAAAGAATTCTATTGCTGAAAAAATTTCATATTTCACTGGGCTTGATAAAAATGATATTCTTCAGAATAACATAAACCTATCAACATCTTTTTTTTGGAAGGAACTTCTTAGAGATGAAGGCAAAACAATTGGAAGATTAGATTCTAGGTATAAAGGAGTAGATAGACAAGACTCGGGAAATAGAGTTGATTACAATGCTGAAATGAGTGCTTGGGATCACGCATTTACTCCTGCTATAAATCACTATTTACAAAATGAGTTAAAATTTAAATCTGATGTGAAATATAATACTTGGGGAAGAAATCATCATTCTGTTAGACCTTGGAATAGAGATAATGTCAGAGTTAGGGATAATTTAAGACAGGCAATGGCTGAAAACCCATTTTTAAAAGTATTTATTCAGTCTGGTTTTTATGATGGTGCAACAACCTATTTTAGTGCAAAATATACAATGTGGCAGGTTGATCCAAGTGGAAAATTTAAGGATCGCTTTTTCTTTAAAGGTTACAGAAGTGGGCACATGATGTACCTTAGAAAAGAAGATTTAGTGGAAGCTAATGATGATTTACGTGAATTTATTATAAACACAACCACTAACGGAGAGCCAGCTAAATACTAATTAAACATCGCAAATTTGTATTGCCTCTGATAATGCTCCATATATGTCTTTTTTAGTAGGTATAAATTCTTGGGCAACCACTCCTTTAAAACCTGTCTCTAATATACCTTCCATAATAGCAGGGTAATACAATTCCTGAGTCTCATCAATTTCATTTCTACCTGGTACGCCTGCGGTATGATAATGACCAATATATTTATGATTTTGAGAAATGGTTCTAATAACATCTCCCTCCATTATTTGCATATGATATATATCATAAAGAAGCTTAAAATTATTAGAATTTAATCTTTTGCAAAGTTTAACTCCCCAATTTGTATTATCACACATATAATCCTTATGATCAACTTTAGAATTTAAAAGCTCCATGTGTAAAACAACACCATGCTTTTCTGCTAGTGGAATAATTTTATTTAAGCCTTCAACACAGTTCGAAAGACCTTGTTCATCACTTATACCTCTCCTGCTTCCGCTAAAGCAAATTAAATTAGTCCAACCTGAATCTTCAACTAATTTTATATGTCTTAAGTAATTAGATATGAGTTCATTATGAAACTTTTTATCACACCAACCATTAGTTAAGCTTCGCGTAGATTTTCCCTCTAAATCACCATAACACATTGTTGAAGTTAAGTTGTATTTTTTTAAGATATCCCATCCCTCAAAACCAATCAAATCAATACCAACTAAACCGATTTTTTTTGCCTCTTTTGCCAAATCTTCAAGAGGTGTTTTATAGCACCAAGCACATACTGAATGGTTTATATTGCCTTTCAATTTATTTGACTGTAATATCATGTTTTTTTTTTGTGCATTCATAAAAGGGATTACTCCAACACTAGCAATACCTGAACTAATTGTTTTTAATAAATTTCTTCTGTTCATTTTAATTTATTTAATCAAGTTAAGTTACTTATAATTTTATAAATCATTTATGACTTGTTAAGCTCCCAATTCCATGCTGATTGAAGCGCTTCGGATAACGAGTGTTCTGATTTCCATCCTATCATTTTTTCAGCTTTTTTTGTGTCCGCATAAGCAATTACAACATCGCCTGGTCTTCTTTTTCCAATTTTGTATGACACTTTTTTTTCTGTGGCTTTTTCAAAATTTATTATTAATTCCAATACACTTACTCCTTTTCCTGTTCCAATATTTATAGGCTCTAAAAAATTTTTTGTTTTTATATTTTTTAAATATTCTATTGCTTTACAATGAGCCCTAGTTAAATCCATTATATGAATGTAGTCACGAATACAGCTTCCATCTTTAGTAGGGTAATTATTTCCATAAACCGTGAGAACTTTTCTTTGTCCATTAGCAACTTGTGTTAAATAAGGCATAATGTTTTCAGGAACATTTTTAGGGTTTTCACCAATTATTCCAGTTGGATGAGCACCTATAGGGTTAAAATAACGAAGAGATATTCCTTTAAAATGTGATTCAATTTTATATTCAGCCTCCATTATTTGCTCACATATCTGTTTTGTGTGTCCATATGGAGATGTAGCAATACCAAATGGCGTATTCTCATCAATAGGTTGAGTTTTAGAACTCCCATACACAGTACACGATGAACTAAAAACTAAAGGAATACCTTTAGGCATGAACTCTAAAAGGTTAATCATGCCAATTACATTGTTTTCATAATATTTAATTGGTCGACTTACACTTTCACTTACTGACTTGAGGGCTGCGAAATGGATTACACCTTCAATGTTTTTATGTTTTTTAAAAAAACCTATTACATCACCTTTTTTTTTTAAATCTATTTTTTCAAAATCAGGTTTAACTTTTGTAATGGTCTCAATTTGATCTAAAACAGAAACACTGCTATTAATTAGATTATCAAGGATAATAATTTCATGGTTCTCTTTAATTAATTCTACAACAACATGTGATCCTATATAACCAAGGCCTCCTGTTACGAGTATCTTCAAAATGTTAACTTAAAATTATATTTTCCAACCTTCACGATAATCCCTCCCTACAAATTGATTAGCCTCTTCTAGATTAGTTATCCTCATATTGTCTCCGTCCCACAAAAGTTTTTTACGAGCATAGTAATCCATTCTGTTATTAGTCTCCCTACGAAGCAAATAACTTTTAATAGCAATATTACCCATTAAAACTGTTTCAGTAAGAGGTCCTGAATAATCAAATGAAGAAGTTAAAGATTTGTGCTCTTTACTGTTAAATCCAGCTTTACAGGCATCAATCCATTTACGTGAATGACCCCATTCGGCCTCATCAGAAGTGCTCATTGACACGTCTGCCTTTTGTGTTGGGGTATCCCTTTTATACAACTTAGGGTTCATGCCATAAACATCGGTAGTTATGATTCCTTTTTCTCCTATCATCATAACGCCGTTATTTCCTCCTGAACCAGCCAAATCTTCATTAGCAGGGATTAGATCTGGATGAGAAGGTCTTATTCCACCATCTGTCCAGATCATTTCAACTCTACTATTATTTTTTGTTGTTGGATCAAAATGCAAGTTTACATATGATGAAGGAGGACAACCTTCAGGAAGATATTCTGGAGTCCACATTTTTGTATATACACTCCCAACACTGCACTCAACATCAGTTGGATATTTTAAACCTAGGGCTCTAAATGGAATATCAATTATATGGCATCCCATATCTCCTAAAGCTCCTGTGCCATAAGCCCACCAACCTCTCCAGTCAAAAGGATGCATCCCTGGAATATAATCTGTTTTAGGGGCTGGTCCCAACCACAAGTCCCAGTTTAAACCCTCAGGCAGTTTACTATTATCTGGCTTTGGCATGTGAATTCCTTGAGGCCAAACTGGACGATTAGTCCAAACATAAACTTTTGAAACTTTACCTATTTCTCCATCATTAATCCATTTTTGTACTGAAAGCTGAGAGGGGTTAGAAGCGCCCTGATTTCCCATTTGAGATACAATTTTTTGATTTCTGGCCATTTCAGTTAATATTCTTGCTTCTCTTACATTATGAGTTAAAGGTTTTTGAACATAAACATGTTTATTTCGTTGCATTGAATATACTGCCGCAGGTGCATGAGAATGATCTGGTCCTGAAATTGTTACAGCATCAATCTCAGGATGCTTATCTAGCATCTCTCTATAATCTTCATAGAATTTAGCATTTGGAAAATTTTTACGACTTTCTAAAACTCCATGAAGACCATTAGGATCTACATCACACAAAGCAACAATTTTTTCTCTTCCATTTACTGAAGCATTAAATATATCAGATCTTCCTTTACCTCCTACTCCAATTCCAGCAACGGCTAATTGATCACTAGGAGCTATATAATTAACTCCTCCCAGAACGTGACGAGGGAAAATAAAAAAAGTTGAAGCTAAAGCAGATTTTTTTATAAAATCTCGACGACTGTTGTTTGTTTTTTGTGATTTTTTATTCATTATAATTTTATTTTTTTTCAAATTACAAATTTTATAATAATTCTATTTTAAGGTATCATGAAAAATCCTTTCCAATCATTCTTTAATTTAAAACAACATCTAATATTTGCCTCTCGTTTTAGTAATAGAACTTCAATTGATAGAGCTTTAAAAGTTAATTGACAGAAATTAATTGCTTTACCAATAGCTACATTATAGGGATCATCAATTGTTTTTCCAGGAGGATCTAAAGAAGTATAACTTTTTTTAGAATGTTCAGGTAATTGATTAAAAATATTTAAGTCAGTATTTATATCTGATAACTCTGATTGAACTATGATTTGATTTGAGTATTCATAATTGTAAAACAATAATTGAACTGCTGCAGATTTTTTTAAATCATTTATTTTTTTTGACCTAAGATCAGCATAAATAGTAAAATTTAAATTTTTTATATCAAAACCTCTTAGAATTACATTTCTACTATTAGGTCTGTTTTCAAAATCAACGGTTGACAAAACAAAAAATCTAAAGGGGTGATTTTTGTCTTTAATAGCTTGAGACCATTGATTTTTACATTCTGAAAATATATCTGAAAGAATCAAAGATTATTCTTTCTTTCAACCCACGCATTTAATCTGTCTATGGAATTTTTTTGTATATCTGCCCAAAACAAATTAATATCAGCATAATGATAACTTTTTATTAAACTTAAAAATATACGATTAGGAACTTTTGGTAAAGAGGTCCATAAAATTCCATTTTTTTTAACAACTTTTACGCTTTTAGGATATATTTTGTCATCAATATATAATAAACCAAGATGCTCCGATAAGTTAGACGCTTTTTTTGAATCCCAGTTTATAGGGTTTGTGGTAACTCCTCCTTCAAACCATTTATCATATTTTTTAGGGTATTTATTCTTTTTAAAAGTATTCCAACTTACATAACCTCCAGTTTCATTAAATGAATTTAATGGTCTTAAAAATTTAAAATCATCAATTTTAATTTGCGCTCCAACTAAGTACGCTGCAACTAATTCATTTTGCAAATCAGTTCCATCAAAATATTCTTGTAATAATCTTTTAGCGTGAATAGTTCCTTGGCTATGTGATGCAATGATTATTGGACGATTTTTTCTGTGATGCTTAAGAAAATATTCAAAGGATTGTTTTAAATCTAAATATGCAAGTTCCCATGCTTTTTCTCCCTCTTTATCATATGGGCTAGTAAAAATTCTGATATGAGCTTGCCGATAGAAAGGCACATATAACTCTCCAGCACTTGCCCATGCCGAAGCTTGGTATTTAACAGCTTTATTTATAACATCTTCACGTATTTGTTTTTTATAAATATCTGAATTCCAACTTACATCTTTTGGGTCCAAAAGCAAAGTAGGATATATATAAAAAACAGCAGCATTACTGGCCTTTATATTGCCTATAAAATCCGTTAACTGTTTTGGATATTTAGAAGGTAATACGGCCCAAGATTTATCTGAAGAATAATCAGGCGAAGCTGGAATGTTATCTTCTGAAAAAGCAATTGATTTATACTTTGGAGAAATAAAAGATTTTAATGCATAATTTTTTAGTACAGAGCATCCATTCAATAGACTAGCTGTAATTAATAATAATAAGATTTTTTTCATTGAAAAATTAAAATACAAATATCATATATATATTCAATTAATAAAAAAATTAAATCTGTTTAGTATATTTATTTTTTATTTCAAAAATCATGAAACTATTTTTATTATTTTTTTCATTAGTATTTATTAACGTTATTAATGCTCAAGATTTTGACCCTAAATGGTTAAACACTACTCCAGCAAGAAATATAGGCCCTGGAGGTATGAGTGGAAGAACTACTGCTATTGATGTAGTTCATGACAATCCAAAAGTTATTTTCATTGGAACAGCTTCTGGAGGAATATGGCGCTCCAGGAGTGGAGGTGTTTCATGGAAGCCTATTTTTAATGATCAAATTACTGCATCTATTGGTTCAATAGCGATTCAACAATCTAGCCCAGATGTAATTTGGGCAGGAACTGGAGAAGGGAATCCAAGAAATAGTTTAAATGGTGGTTTTGGTATTTTTAAGTCACTAGATGGCGGTGAAAGTTGGAAAAATATGGGGCTCGAATATACCCGCCATATTCATAGAATAATTATTCACCCTGATAATCCTAATATTGTTTATGTTGCAGCTATTGGTTCTCCATGGGGAAATCATAAAGAAAGAGGGGTTTATAAAACCATCAACGGGGGTAAAAGTTGGAGAAAAATTTTAAGTGGAAATCTAAATACTGGTGCTGCTGATCTTATAATGGACCCAAAAAACCCAAACAAACTTGTTGCAGCACTTTGGGAACACAAAAGAGAACCGTGGTTTTTTAAATCAGGTGGTGAAAAAAGTGGATTATTTATAACAATAGATGGAGGCGAAAACTGGAATAAAAAAACTGAAGAAAATGGTCTCCCAAAAGGAAATTTAGGTAGAATTGGCTTGGCTTTTGCCACAAACAAAAATAATATTATATATGCTTTAATTGAAGCAAAAAAAAATGGACTCTATAAATCAGTTGATGGGGGTAAAAAATGGAAATTAATAAACAATAAACCTGGAATTGGAAATCGTCCATTTTACTATTCAGATATTTTTGTAGATCCAGAAAATGAAAACAGAGTTTATTCAGTATTTACCTATGTTAATGTTTCAGAAGATGGGGGAAAATCTTTTTCAGAATTAATGCCTGCATATGGAGTTTCAAATGGAGTTCATCCTGACCACCATGCATGGTGGATTCATCCAAAAGATGGAGATTTTATAATTGATGGTAATGATGGGGGAATGAATATATCAAGAGATGGTGGAAAAACATGGCGGTTTATTGGAAATATTCCTGTTGCTCAATTCTACCATATAAGTACAGATAATGAATTTCCTTATAACGTCTATGGAGGAATGCAGGATAATGGGTCCTGGAGAGGTCCTGCTTATGTATGGAAAACTCAAGGAATTAGAAATTCTTATTGGCAAGAAATTGCGTTTGGTGATGGTTTTGATGTTGTTCCAGATAGGGATAATTCTCGATATGGTTATGCAATGAGTCAACAAGGTAATGTTTCAAGATATGACTGGAAAACTGGAAACAATTATACTGTCCGTCCCACACATCCAAATCCTGATATAAAACTTCGGTTTAATTGGAATGCAGCCATAGGTCAAGATCCATTTGATAATAGCATTGTCTATTTTGGGAGTCAATTTGTGCACAAAAGCTTGGATAAAGGTCTTACTTGGGAGATCATATCTCCTGACCTCACCACCAATGATCCTAACAAACAAAAACAGTCTGAAAGTGGTGGGCTCACTCTTGATGCAACAGGCGCTGAAAATCATTGTACATTAATTGTAATTGAACCTAGTCCAATTGAAAAAAACATGTTGTGGGTTGCTTCTGACGACGGAAAAGTTCATATAACAATAGATGGTGGCAAACAATGGACAGATGTGACTAAAGGACTTAAGGACCTTCCAGAGGGTAGTTGGATCCCTCAAATTAAAGCTTCAAGTAAAAATAAAGGTGAAGCATTATTAATTGCTAATGATTATCGTAGGTTTAATTATGAAGCTTATGCATATAGGACAAAAAATTATGGAAAAACCTGGAAAAGGATAGTTGATTCAGATGATGTTTCAACATATACTTTAAGTATTGTCGAAGATATAATTAATCCTAAATTAATATTTTTAGGAAGTGATGATGGATTATATTTTTCTTTAAATAGTGGTGATACTTGGCAGAAATTTGATTCAAAAACATTTCCAACTGTTCCAACTAAAGACCTCGCTATTCATCCCAGAGAACATGACCTAGTCATTGGGACTTTTGGAAGAGCTGCTTGGATTCTAGATGATATAAGGCCTTTAAGAGAAATAGCAAATAATACATCTATTACAAATAAGCTATTTAAACTATTTGAGCCTCCAGTTGCTTATACAGCATCAATTCAGCAGCCAACTGGAAGTAGATTTGGTGGTGATGCACTATTCAATGGAACAAATAGAGATTTTGGAGCTCAAATAAAATATTTTTTTAATCCAACATATTCAAAAATAAAAGATCTGAAAAAAGATTCTATATACTTAAAAGTTTATGACAATAATAAGCTTATTAGAACTTTAAAAGTAAAATCTCCTGATAAAAAAGGTTTTTATAAGATAAACTGGAATATGGATGAAAAAGGTCCAAAATTTCCAAGAAGAAAGATAAGAAAAAATGATACTGAAGGTTCTGGAGTTAAAGTAAAGCCAGGAAAGTATAAGTTAATAATGGAGGTTGGAGAAATTAAAGACGAGACTTCGATTATTGTTAAATCTGATCCAAGACTATCTGTTTCTAAAACAGCCATTGAAGACTCTTATAATTTTGGAAAGAAATTAGAGGATTATATTGAAATTATAAATCAAGCATCAGATCAATTAGCTAAAAGCATTATCATTGCTAAAGATTTTGAAAAAGTAATGATAAAAGATTCTTCGACGTATAAAACACAAATTAATTTATCAAAAAAGATGATAAAAAAAATGACTCAAATTCAAGATTTGTTTTTCGGGAAAGATGATAAAAGACAAGGAATTATAAGAAGCCCTAAAGAAACTGTTTTATCTAGGATAAGAAAAGCTTATTATTATTCAATTTCTAGACCTAACGGAATTACAAAGACTGAAAATATTTTAATAAATCAAGCAAAAAATCAATTAGAATTTGCATTAGATTCTGTCAACTTGTTCTTTAATAAAGACTGGGAAAATTATCAATTGAAAATGGAAGAATTAAATCTTTCTCCATTTAAATCAATTAAAAAATTTAATCTCTATAATTAACAATATTTAAAATGAAAAAATATTTAATCCTTATAATCTCTTTAATCACAATTTTAAGCTGCAATAACTTAAAAGAGAAAAAAGAATCTATTGTAAAACTTAAAGTTTCTTTAAATCCTAAAAATGACAGTGGGACATCTGGTTTTGTAACCCTAACACAAGAAAATAATAGTAAAGTAAAACTTGAAGCTCATGTAATGGGCTTAAATCCTGGTAGTCATGCAATTCATATTCATGAAAAAGCTGATTGTTCATCTATTGATGGAAAATCAGCTGGAGGACATTGGAATCCAACTTTTGAAAATCATGGTTCATGGGGAAGTGATAAAGGATTTCACAGAGGAGATATTGGAAATTTTATTGCAGATGAAAATGGACATGGAATGGTTAAATTTAGTACAAATCTATGGTGCCTGAACTGCGATGATTCTGTTAAAAATATAGTTGGCAGATCTATTATTATTCACGATGGAGAAGATGATTTTATTTCTCAACCATCTGGAGCAGCAGGAGCAAGAGTTTCATGTGTAGGAATTATTAGTGAATTATAAATCCTAAAACATTCTGTTTTTATTTAATTTTTCTTGAGCTTCAATCTCTTCTATTGACATCACTTTTAAAAAAGAGGGGTGTTGTTCAATCGCATATTCAATTTTTTCAATGATTTCTTTAACAGAATCATTATCATAATCTATATCTAATGCTTCTTTAATATGCATTGTTTGCAAGATATCTCGTTTTTTTATCATTATCCCTTTTTTGTCAAAAGAGCGCCTAAAGCCATCAATAACAATCGGAATTACTATAGGTTTATAAGTTTTAACAATATGTGCTGTGCCTTTTCTAATAGGCTTAAATGGCTTAGTCGTACCCTGGGGAAAAGTTATTACCCAACCATCATCTAAAGCTTTTCCAATATTTGAAATATCAGAAAATTTAACCCGCCTGTTAATTTCTTTTCCTTTTTCACGCCAAGTCCTTTCAATAGAAATTGAACCTGCATAAGCTAATATTCTAGGTAAGATTCCTGCTTTCATAGTATCTTTTGCTGCAACATAATAGATGTTTAGTTTTGGATGCCATATATATCCTACATTTTTTATAGAATCTATTCTACCTCGTAAACAAGAATTGAATACATGAAGCATTGCTACTACATCAGCAAAATAAGTTTGATGATTGGAAACAAATAAAACATTTTTATCAGGTAAGTTTTTAATAATTTCAGATCCTTGAATTTTTAAATTATTAAACCCTCTATACCTCCTATGAGTCATTATTCCCATGTACCGAATCAACCATTTCTTTAAAATCAAATAATGTCCAAAAGAATTTTTTTTAAGAAATAACATTGATCTTTATAAATAGAATTATGATGTAAATTTAATAATGTATTGCTTTTAATAAAAATTTAAACTCTGATAATATCATTGCCGTTGCACCCCAGACAATATTATTATTAAAATTGTATGCAGGGACTTCTATCTCATTCATGTAATTGTTAGAAATATCAGTTTTTATTTGTGACGAATCATTTAATAAAGATTCAAAAGTTACATCAAAAACTTTTTTCACTTCATTTTTATCAATTTTAAAATTTGGAGATTTATTGTAAATAGCTATAAAAGGATATACAATAAAATTGCTTGGAGGTATGTAAATCGACGATAAACTCCTTATAAAATGCATCGTTGTTCTATCTAATCCTAACTCCTCCTCTGTCTCTCTTATTGATGTTTTCCAATTTGATTCATCAAATGATTCATTTTTACCTCCCGGTAAACACATTTGACCAGAATGAATCCCTTTATTTACAGGTCTTTCCATTAATGCAAAACATGCATCATCTTGGATATTTTTATAAACACAAATTAAAACACTGGCTTTTAGAGCATTTAATTCATAGCTTTTATGGATATTTAAAAATTTTAATCTTTCAAATGAAGACATCTCTATATGAGCTTGTGTTCCAGGTAACGAGATTTCTTTTAATTTTGAAATTGAATTTTGAAATACCAAAAACTTCATGAAAAGACTTTTATTAATTTTAATATTTTTCAATAGTTGTGAAACTCTTAAAAAAGACAAATATGTTATCCGAAAAGTAAAAAATAAAACTACAGCCAGTCTAAAGGTAAAACAGAATAGTGATTTTATAAAATTAAATGGAAATAATGCGATTCCTTTTTTATTTGATTACGGAAAGAAAAACAAAGAAAATAAAGTAAGGTTACATACTGAATATGGAGATATTGATATACTATTATTTACAAACACAAATATTCATCGTTCAAATTTTATTTTTCTAACCAAGAAAAAATATTTTGATGGTACAATTTTTCATAGAGTCGTTCCAAATTTTATTATTCAAGGAGGTAACTCAGATAACTCTAAGATTTTACTGAAAAGAAGTCAGATTGGTCGTTATCTCATTCCCCCAGACACAAGAAAAGGAAATAAACATCATAGAGGAGTAATTTCAATGCCAAGTAGTGAAAGGGATAACCCTCATAAATTAGCATCACCATTTGAGTTTTTTATTGTTCAACAAAAGCCTGGTGCTTATCATCTAGATAAAAATTATACAGCTTTTGGAAAAGTAATTAAAGGAATGGACGTTGTTGATAAAATTAATAGAGAACCTACAGATAGTAGAGAAACTCCTCATAAAAATATTTATATCACTGCTTTAGTAATCGAATGATATAAATTTTTCTTATTATATTTACTTGAATAATAGTATATACTAATGACACTCTCTCAACTTCAATATACATTAGCTGTAGCTAAATATGGAAATTTCACCCTAGCTGCTGAAAAGTCTAATGTTACTCAACCTACTTTAAGTATGCAGGTTCAAAAACTTGAAGAAGAGCTTGGGGCTTTAATATTTGATCGTAGTACTAAACCTATTAAGTTAACTAATATTGGTGAAATAATAATTTTACAATCAAAAAATATAGTCGAAGAATCTCAAAAAATGAAATATTTAATTGATCAAGAAAAGGGAGTGGTAGAAGGAGAGTTTAGATTAGGAATTATTCCAACTGTTATGCCAACTTTACTTCCACTCTTTTTAAATACTTTTCTAAAAAAATTTACTAAAGTGTCTTTAAAAATTGAAGAATTAAATACACAAAATTTTATAGAACAAATATTAGACGGGAGATTAGATGCTGGGATTGGCGCAACACCTTTAGATAATTCTAAATTGATTGAAAACCCATTATATTATGAACCATTTGTGGGATATATTCCTGAAAGTCATCCATTACATAAAAACAAAAAAATTGAAATAAATGACCTAAAAAATGGAAAAGTTTTAATTCTAGAAGACGGTCATTGTTTTAGAAATCAAATAATTAATTTATGTAATATAAATACAAACAATAAAAACTTAAGTATTAAAAGCGGAAGCTTTGAAACCATGATAAATTTAGCTAATGAGGGATTAGGAATGACTATACTTCCCTACATGCAGACTCTTGTCTTGTCTGACAAGAACCAAACAAACTTGAGGTTCTTTGATGACCCTGCTCCAGCAAGGGAAATCAGTCTGATCTATTCAAAATCACAATTTAAACTTCCAATTATCTTTGCCTTAAATAAAGTTATTGATTCAGTAATTAGAGGAACTATTAAGTTTGAAAATGTAAAAATAATTACGCCAAAATAATTAAAATCTCTTTTGGTAAGTTAAAACAAACAAATTGTCAAACAGCTTGCGAGAAATGTAATTAACCTTATATTTGCTCAATATTTTTCGGGGTGTAGCGTAGCCCGGTCATCGCGCCTGCTTTGGGAGCAGGAGGTCGCAGGTTCGAATCCTGCCACCCCGACAAATTATATACATAACTTACTATAAATGAGGGACTTAACAGTTCCTCTTTTTATTTACCCCCATATATAGTTCTTTTTTTTACTATTTAAGGAATTGTAATCAATTCTTTTAAGTTTCATAATGAGTTTTATTTTAGCTTTTAATTCTTTATTACTTTCACCAGCTTATTTTTATTTATTAAAACTAAAATAAGCTGAAAAAACTGTTTAAGATTTATAGTCTGTTTTTTAATAATTTTTCTTGTTGAAACTTAACTTATATTGATTACATTAACTTTATTAACTAAATATCCTATAATGATAAATAAAGTGTTTGTTTCAGGGTGTTTTGATCTTCTACACACTGGGCATTTAGAATTCTTAGAAAATGCTAGTAATTATGGTGATTTATATGTTGGAATTGGATCAGATGAAACTGTAAAACAACTCAAAGGCGACTACCCTGTGATGAATGAAAATGAAAGAAAATATATGGTCGAATCACTTAAATTTGTTAGCAAATGTAAAATCAATTCTGGAAATGGAATTATTGATTTTTTGAATGAAATTTCAACTATAAAACCAGAAATTTTTATCGTTAATAAAGATGGAGACCATAAAGAAAAGTTCAATCTGTGTAAAAAACTCAATATTGAATACAAAGTTTTTGAACGTAAATCAAAAGCTTTTTTTAAAAAAAGATCAACTACTAAAATAAATAAAATCTCTAGAATTCCATTTAGAATCGATATTGCGGGTGGATGGTTAGACCAATTGAGTGTAAATAATTTATGTTCAGGATCAGTTATAACTATATCAATTGAACCTAATAAAAAATTTAATCAGAAAAGCGGAATGGCAACTAGCACAAGGAAAGCAGCTAAAGAATTGTGGGGAAACCAGCTTCCGATTGGAAATAAAGAAAAATTAGCCAAAATTTTATTTAGCTATGATAATTTCCCAGTAAAAAAAGAAATTTCTGGGTCTCAAGATGCTATTGGTATTGTATATCCAGGTGTTAACAAATTGTTTTATGAAAATGGATACTGGCCGAAAAAAATTGATACTGTTTTGAAAGAAAAAACATTAAATTTTATTGAAAAAAATATTTATCTGGTTCCGCTTGGACCGAGAAAAGACGATTATGATGTTTATAAAAATTCAAACATTAATAACGCAAATTGCTCAAAACTTTCTAAAGCATCTGAAAAAACGTGGAGAGGAATTATTAATAATAATTTAAAAGATTTCGGTGAAGGTATGCTAGAAGCTTTTCAAGCTCAATTAGAACTATTCCCAAATATGATTGATAATGAAATTATTAAAAACATTGAAAAATATAAAAAAAATAGTTTGGGATATAAATTATCAGGAGCTGGCGGAGGTGGTTATATAATAATTGTAAGTAAAACTCAAGTAAAAGATTCATTTAAGATAAAAATTAGAAGAAAAAATAATTTCTAATGAAAAATAATTCTAAAATTGTGTCAAATGAATATTTGATACCCTTCATTTTGGTTACATCGCTTTTTGCCCTTTGGGGATTTGCAAACTCAGTAACTGATCCAATGGTTAATGCTTTTAAAAAAGTTTTAGAACTATCAAATTCAGAAGCCGCATGGATTCAAATGTCATTTTATGGAGGTTATTTTTGCATGGCATTACCAGCATCATTATTTATGAGGAGATACTCATATAAGACAGGTATATTAATTGGATTAACTTTATATGCATTTGGAGCATTATTATTTTATCCAGCAGCAATTACAGAACAATTTTGGTTTTTTTGCTTTGGACTTTACATACTTACTTTTGGATTGGCTTTTTTAGAAACTGCAGCTAATCCTTATGCTCTTTCGATGGGGGCTAGAGAGACAGCCACTCAGCGATTAAATCTGGCTCAAGCTTTTAATTCAATTGGCTTAATTGCTGGTCTTTTTGTAGCTCAACAGTTTGTTTTAAAAAAATTGCAGTCAGATAATATTACTAATTTTAATGCTTTAGATGAAGCTTCTAAAATGCAAATTAAAATTGTAGATTTAGTAGTTATCAGAGACCCATATGTAATTTTAGGACTAGTTGTTTTAGCAATTATTGTTTTATTTATAACAATTAAAATGCCTGAATCTAAAGACAAGACATCAAATGCTCTTATTGGAAATACTTTTAAAAAACTTGCAAAAAATGTTAGATATAGAAATGGTGTGTTTTCTCAAATATTATATGTTGGTGCACAAATAATGTGCTGGACCTACATATATCAATATGCTGAAGGAAAAGGAATAGATATGGCTACAGCAGGCTACTATCAAATGATTGCTTTTATTTTTTTTGCAGTTGGACGTGTTTTTGGAATTTATTTACTAAGATTTATAAATTCTGGGACCTTACTAATGTTTTTTTCCTTTTTTTCTATTTTCTGTTGTTTAGGAATCATTTTATTTAAAGGAATTTTAGGGCTTTATTGTTTAGTTTGTGTTTCATTTTTTATGTCTTTAATGTTTCCAACAATATATGGGATAGCTTTAGGTGATTTAAATGATGAAGAAAGTAAAATTGGATCAGCTGGTTTGGTGATGGCAATTGTAGGTGGAGCTCTAATGCCTAAATTACAAGCAATTATTATAGATGTTGGAGGTAATGATGTTAATGATATTACAATTTTTGGAGTTTCTGAAATAAATTTGTCATTCACTCTACCATTAATTTGTTTTTTATTTATTGCGCATTTTGGATATAAAATTGGAAATTTAAGCCTAAAAGAATGAAAAGATATTGCTATACCCTAAATTTAAAAAATGATAAAAAATTAATTAAAAAATATATTGAACACCATCAAAATGTATGGCCTGAGGTTTTAGAAAGTTTTAAAAGAAATGGTGTGATAAATGCTGAAATTTATAATGTTTCAAACAGGCTGTTTTTCTTAATTGATACATTCGATTCTTTCTCCGATGAAAAAATAAAAAAATACAATTTAGAAGATCCAATTATTCAAAAATGGGAAAAACTGATGTGGACGTTTCAAGAACCATTACCTTTTAGAAAAAAAATGAAAAATGGATAAAGATGAATCAAATTTTCAAATTATAATTGAATATGATTTCAAATTTGATTTATGCTTCGGGATGTGGCGCAGTCTGGTAGCGCACACGCATGGGGTGCGTGGGGTCGCAGGTTCAAATCCTGTCATCCCGACTACAATTAATTTATTAAGATATTTGTTCTTATAAATAAAAATAATGCTAAAACATTTATGCTTTGAAGAACGCTGGAATGTCTACAGTCATAGCCTAGGAGCTATTTTTAGTTTGATTGGCATTATATATATTTTTCAGCTTTATCCCCCTAAGTCATTTTCAGCCTCAATTGGATTAATAGTTTACGGAAGTTCAATATTGTTTTTATTCTTGGCCTCAACCATATACCATTCAGCAAAAAATGAAAAAAAAGCCTTTTGGCAAAAAATTGACCACATAGGAATTTATTTTTTAATTGCAGGAACATACACCCCAGTAACTTTAACAATTTTGAAAGATAGCTCTGGAAATATTATTTTATTCTCAGTCTGGACTATTGCATTTATTGGAATTATATACAAATTATTGTATATAAATAAATTTCAAAATTTTTCATTAATTCTTTATTTATCTATGGGCTGGTTAATTTTAATTGATTTTAAAAATATCATAGTATTATTTTCAAAAGATGAATTCTTTTTTTTGACCTTCGGTGGATTCTTTTATACCTTTGGCACAATATTTTATCGATGGCAAAAACTATATTTAAACCACCTTATCTGGCACCTATTTGTTATTTTAGGGGCTGGATCTCATTTGGTTATGATTGCCAAAATATACAGTGATTAATTATAATGCAGCAATCTTAAAGCCTATCTTTAGATTTTTAATTGATTTGCCATTTTAATCAATTCTTGTTCTTAAATCATAAAAAACTGAATATGAATAAATATCTCTATTTAAGTTTATTTTTAATTGTGTTTTCTAATACTATTTCTTGTCAAGTAGAAAACCCTCCAAAAATTAAATCTGAAAACAAAATTAGTTATACAACAGAAGTTATTGTAGATGAGATACCAATTCCATGGGGTATGGATTTTATTAATAGTGAAGAGATGCTTGTTACTGAAAAATCTGGGGTTTTATATCGAGTTATTAATGGGGAAAAAATAATTATAACTGGAATTCCTCAAGCATACGCTAGAGGTCAAGGTGGATTATTAGATGTGGCTCTACATCCGGATTATAAAAACAATAATCTTATTTATTTTACAATAAGCATTCAAGATGGAGAAGCTTCTGGTGGAAATACGGCACTGTACATAGCAAAACTACTTGATACAAAAATCATTAATTTACGTTTACTTTATAAGGCTGTTCCAAACACAAAAAAAGGACAGCATTGGGGCTCAAGAATTGTTTTTGATAATAATGGACATTTATTTTTCTCAGTTGGAGATAGAGGAAATAGAGATGTTAATCCACAAAATATTAAATTAGATGGAGGAAAAATCTATCGTTTAAACTTAGACGGAAGTATTCCAAATGACAACCCCTTCACATTTTCAAAAGATGCTAAATCTGCAATTTATTCTTATGGTCATAGGAATCCACAAGGTTTAGTGTTTCATCCTGAAACAGGAGTTCTTTGGGAACATGAACACGGGCCAAGAGGAGGTGATGAAATTAATCTTCCAGAAAAAGGAAAAAATTATGGATGGCCAATAATTACTTATGGAATAAATTATATTGGCACAACAATTACAGATAAAACAGAAGCCGAAGGAATGGAACAACCAATTTATTATTGGAAACCATCAATTGCTCCAAGTGGTATGAGTTTTTCAACATCAGATATTTATCCAGAATGGAAAGGGAATTTATTTGTGGGATCTCTAGTATTTGAATATCTTGAAAGACTAGTTTTAGAAGATAATAAAGTAGTTTATCGAGAAAAGATTTTAGATGGTATTGGAAGAGTAAGGAATGTAAAACAAGGTCCTGATGGTTATCTATATCTTGGAGTTGAAGGCAAAGGAATTATTAAAATTTTACCTATACAATGAGAACATTTTTATTGATATACACTTTTTCTTTATTTGGTATTTTATTTTCAATACAAAATAAATCTATTGAACAAAGCATTGAAGACGGGTATATGATTTACGATGATTTTTGCATTCAATGCCATGGTCCAAATGGTATAGGATTTATAAAGACAATCCCTCCCCTAGCCAATTCTGATTTTCTACTGAATATTAATAAAAGTATTTCAATTATAAAGTATGGAGCTAAAGGACCTATTATTGTTAATGGTAAGGAATATGAAGGAAATTCTATGATATCCCAAGGATTAGATTCAGAAGAAATATCAGATGTTTTGAATTATATAAAAAATAATTGGGGTAATTCAAATGAAATACAAATTACCGCTGAAGATGTAAATAATATTATAAACCCTATTTGATTAATGAAGTTTCTTGAGCTTTATCTTTCTTTCTTTAATAAAATTATTAAGCTGAAGTATTCAATCATAATTTTAATTTTTTTAATCTGGATGGTGTTCTTAGATACTCACTCATGGCAAATTCATAATGAATTAAATAATGAAATAAATCAACTAGAAGCTCAAAAAATCGAATTAGAAAAAAATATTAATCAAGATAAAAACACTATTGAAGTTTTGAAGGACCCTGACAGTTTAGAGGTTTTTGGTAGAAGAAACTATAATCTTAAAAAAGATAATGAAACTATATTTTATGTTGAGTTTAAAGACACTCTTGATTAACAAATGTTAACAAATCATTGTCATATATAAGTTTCATAAGCACTCAAATAATTGTATTTTTATGCCTCAATAAAATCTAAATGGGTAAAATCTTAGCTATTGCCAATCAAAAAGGTGGGGTAGGGAAAACAACAACAACCGTTAATTTGGCTGCAGGACTAGGGATTTTAGAAAAAAAAATTCTTTTAGTAGACGCTGATCCTCAAGCGAATGCAAGTTCAGGTTTAGGTTTTGAAATCAATACAGAAAGCAAAGGTACATATAGACTTTTAGAGCATTCTGTATCAGCTGAGAAAGCAATAATAAAAACATCTATCCCCAACCTAGATATAATTACTTCTAACATAGATTTAGTTGCCTCAGAAATAGAGTTGGTTGATAAGTCAAAAAGAGAGTATATGCTTCAAAAGGCTTTATTAGATGTTAAAAACAATTATGATTTTATTTTAATTGATTGTGCCCCATCTCTAGGACTAATAACTTTAAACGCATTAGTCTGTGCAGACTCTGTAATTATTCCCATCCAATGTGAATACTTTGCGCTGGAAGGATTAGGAAAACTATTAAATACTATCAAAAGTGTTCAAAAAATTCATAACAGAAATCTAAGTATTGAAGGACTGCTTCTAACAATGTATGACTCTAGATTAAGATTATCAAACCAAGTTGTAGAGGAAGTTCAAAAACATTTTGGAAAAATGGTTTTTAAAACAATAATTCAACGAAACATAACTTTAGGTGAAGCACCAAGCTATGGAAAAGATATAATATCTTATGATGCGTCAAGTAGAGGAGCAAAAAACTATCTTTCTTTAGCTAATGAAATAATTAAAAAAAATAAATTATAATGGGACAATCATCAAAAAAACAGGCTCTAGGTCGAGGACTTTCTACGCTTTTGAATGACAACTCAAAAGATTTATCAGATATTAAATCCAATTTAAAAACTTCAAGTGTTGGAAATATTATAAAAATACCTGTAAATCTAATTTCCTCTAACCCTTTTCAACCAAGGTCTTATTTTAATGAAGAACGTATAAATGAATTGGCTTCATCTATTAGCGAGCTAGGATTAATTCAACCCATTACGGTTAGGAAGATTGATGAAAACTCATTTCAATTAGTTTCAGGAGAAAGAAGATTACGAGCTACTAAACTAATTGGGCTTGAAACAATTCCTTGCTATATAAGATCAATCAATGATCAAGAATCACTTGAAATGGCACTTGTTGAAAACATCCAAAGGCAAGATTTAGATCCAATTGAAATTGCATTGTCGTACAAACGTTTGATAGAGGAGATCCAATTAACCCAAAATGAATTGAGTGACCGTGTTGGAAAAAAAAGAAGTACAATTACAAACTATTTAAGATTATTAAAATTGGATCCAATAGTTCAAACTGGTATCAGAGATGGTTTTATTTCAATGGGTCATGGAAGAGCTCTTATAAGTATAGATAATAGTAAAAATCAAATCAAGCTTTACGAAAAAATACTTAAAAAAGGATTGTCAGTTAGAAACACTGAAGAAATCGTAACTAGACTGAAAGTCAATACTGAAATAGAGCTGAATAAACATATACCTAAATTTACATTGATTACTGCTAATGATCTACAATCTTTATTAGAAACTAAAGTAAAGGTTAAGGTTAACAATAATGGAAAAGGAGTTTTGACTATATCTTTCAATTCCCAAGAAGATTTAAATCGTATTGTAAATAAAATTAATAAGGGTGCATAAAATATTTTTATTAATCATTTTAATCTTAAGCAATTGTTTTTCATATAGTCAAGAACTTAGTTCTAGAAAAAAAAGAAAAATTGAACTTATGTCTGATCCCCTTGCCCCATCTAAAGCAGCATTTTATTCGGCTGTTTTACCTGGATTAGGTCAAATCTATTCAGGAAATACATGGAAAGTCCCCCTAGTCTATGCAGCGATCGGAAGTGCAGTTTATGGATATGTATATAACAAAAATGAGTACAACAAATATAGAGGAATTTATAAAAGAAGAATTGCAGGATTTAAAGATGATGAATATATTGATCTTATACCTCAGAATGATAAAATTTTGAAAGGAATGGATTTCCATAAAAAATATAGAGATATGTCATTTATTTTTATCATCGGAACTTATATGTTAAATATTCTTGAAGCAAATGTTAGCGCACACTTAATGCAATTTAACGTTAATGATGATTTAAGCTTTAAACCAAATATAGATTTTGAACCAATTAGCGAATCTGAAACAATAGGTTTTACAGTCATATTAAAATTTTAATCATATGAAAATAGCTATATTGGGTTACGGAAGAATGGGTAAATCTATTGAAACTGTTGCTATGCAAAGGAATCATACTATCGTTTGTAGAATTGATTCAAAAAATGAAGGAGATCTTAAAAACGCAGACATGGTAATAAACTTTAGCGTTCCTTCTTCTGCTTTTAATAATATTAAAGAAGCAATTAACAATAAAATTCCTGTCGTAAGTGGAACAACTGGCTGGCTTAAAGATTTTAAGAATATTGAACAATTAGCAATTCAAAATAAAGTAGGATTTTTATATTCATCCAACTTTAGTATTGGAGTAAATTTATTTTTTCAATTAAACAAATCTCTAGCTAAACTTATGAAATCACACAATTATTCTATCAAATTAAATGAAATACACCATGCTCGAAAAATTGATTCTCCCAGTGGCACAGCAATATCATTAGCAAATGATATAATTTCAAATTCTAATTACAAAAATTGGAGCCTTAATCAGGGTGATAAAGAAACCTTAAAAATAAAATCTTCTCGCAAGGGAACTTTTCATGGCATGCACACTGTTGCATACAATTCAGAATATGATAAAATAATTATAAGTCATGAAAGTTATTCAAGAACCAGTTATGCTATAGGGGCTGTAATTGCTGCAGAATGGTTGCATGGAAAAATTGGAGTTTACTCAATGTCAGATGTCCTAAAATCAATATAATTTAATAACCATAGAATATTTATGAACTTCAATGAGTGGCTAATTTTTATTTTAAGTATACAATTAATTCATTTTATAGGAACTTGGAGATTGTACTCAATAGCTGGAAGAAAATCTTGGGAGTCAGCAATTCCAATATATAACGCCTTTGTATTAATGAGTATAATAAAACGACCTAAATGGTGGGTGATTTTATTATTTATCCCAGTCATCAATTTAATGATGTTTGGAATTATATGGGTCGAAACCATTAGAAGTTTTGGTAAAAACTCAACTAAAGAGACTTTGTTGGCTATCTTTTCTCTAGGGTTTTATATTTTATTTATTAACTACTCTAAAAAGGTCAACTACCTTAATGACAGAAATTTAAATTCGAATTCTGCTTTTGGCGATTGGCTTAGTTCTTTAATGTTTGCAATAATTGCAGCTACATTAGTTCATACATATTTTATTCAGCCTTTTATTATTCCTACTGGATCATTAGAAAAATCTTTGCTTATTGGAGACTTTTTATTTGTAAGTAAATTTCACTATGGAGCTAGAATTCCAACTACTCCTTTTGCGATGCCAATGGTTCATGACACATTACCACTCATAAAAACAAGGTCATACTTTAAAAAACCTCAATTACCTTTTTTACGTCTTCCCGGGTTCCAGAAAATTAAAAGAAATGATATTGTTGTTTTTAATTGGCCAGCAGATACAGTTAGACAATTTTTTGTTAGAGAAAAAGGTGTTAGAAAGCCAATTGATAAAAAATCTAACTATGTTAAACGTTGTGTTGGAATTTCAGGAGACACTTTAGAAATAAGAGATGGAATTACATATATAAATAATTCGGAAAATATTTTACCTGAATGGGCAAAAATTCAACATACATATACCGTTTATAATAATGAGGGAATTTCTTCAAGAAAGCTTTTAAAAAATGGAATTACTGATTTTGAAAGAATATATCGAATAGAAAATATAACTCAAAGTTCTTATAAAGCTCTAATACCATACATTATAGGGCGACAGGGAAATACAGTTGAAAACTTTTCTGTAATTACACCAGCAAAGGGATTACCAGTAAAACTAGTTCGAAGCCTAGGCCTAAAAGTATCGGAATTGATGACTAAGAAAAAAGTTATAAATACAACTTTCGGTAATGTATTAAAATTTCAAGAACTTGAAAAACATGATAGTATCATAAGAAATATATCAAAAATTAAAACCCCTAATGAAAGTTTTTTTCCTAATAGAATTACATTTGATTGGAACGAAGATAATTTTGGCCCGCTTATAATTCCTAAAAAGGGAGCTAGAATAGCTCTTAATAATAAAACCTATCCATTATACAAAAAAATAATTGAAGAATATGAGGGAAATAATGTGATTAGACAGGATAATACTTTTATTGTTAATAATCAAAAACTAACTTCATATACTTTCAAACAAAATTATTATTGGATGATGGGTGACAATAGACACAGATCTGAAGACAGTAGGTTTTGGGGTTTTGTTCCCGAAGATCATGTAATGGGAAAACCTGTTTTTATCTGGATGAGTATTGATGGTTTTAATGATGGGTTTAAAAACTGGAAAATTCGTTGGAAAAGAGTTTTTTCAGTGGTAAATGGGGAAGGAAAAAGAAAATCTTATCTTCCACACTTCCTCCTCATTATTGGATTATGGCAAAGTTTTGTTTTTATTCGAAGAAGAAGAAATAAAAAGATTTCTAAATGATCTTAATACCAGCTTATTTACCTCCAATAAGTTATTTTAAAAGTGTAATTAATCAAAATAAATTATCGATTTGTATTAACACAAATTATCAAAAACAAACTTTTAGAAACAGGTGTATTATATATGGTGCTAATGGTCTTCATAAACTTACAATACCAATAACTAATAACTCAAGAGTTAAGAAAGATAAAGACGTAACCATTCACAATGAAATGCAATGGCAAAAAAACCATTGGAGGGCAATAGAATCAGCTTATAAATCATCTCCTTTTTTTGAATACTACCAAGATGAATTGGCTCCCTTCTTTTTTAAGAAACAAAAGTTTCTTTTTGACTTTAATTTTAAAATTTTAATTCAAATTTTTAATTTTTTAAATACTTCTATTGAAATTAATGAAACAAATCAGATAGATGATATTTCTAAACTTAATCAAATATTAAACCCTAAAAAAGCATCAACTGATTACAAACCTTACAATCAAGTTTTTATAGAGAAAAATGGCTTTCAAAGCAATCTAAGCATAATAGACGTTTTATTCAATCTAGGACCTGAGACACTAGATTATATTAGATCGCTTTGAAAACATTTATTTCTTACCAGCATTAAATAAAGTTTCCTTTTCTTTTTTAGTGAGACTTTCGTATCCAGAATTAGAAATTTTATCTAATATGGAATCAATCTTCGCTTGATTGTTCTGAGAACTTTTTTTATTTGATGAGCTTTTCTTAGATCTATAAACTGTCTCTAAAGTGGGTTTAGAAAAAACTTTTGTTAAGCTTTTCCATATTTTCTCAAAAGACGCTCCAATATCATTTCCACGAGATAAATTTTGAGCATAAATAAAACCCAAAATAGCTCCTCCTAAATGAGAAATTCTTCCTCCAGCATTTCCATATGGAATCATCACTAAATCAATTGCAACAAGAGCAATTCCAATGTATTTAAGTTTTAAATTAAAAAATAAAAGTCTAATTTCAGTCTCAGGAGTATAAGTACACACAAAAATCAAAACAGCCATAACACCCGCTGAGGCACCAATCATTGAAGGAAAGCTTCCTTGAAACACAGGAAAAATTAAATAACTTAAAACAAATAAAATCCCTCCAAACAAAACACCCAAAAAATAGGTGTTTATGAATGTTTCTTTTTTAAAAAGATTAAGAAATATTGAGCCAGCATAATAAAGTATTAACATGTTCCAAAACAAGTGAGAAATTCTAGTATGAAAAAATGAATATGTAAATAATGTCCAAGGTTTGAATAATAAAACAGAAAGTTTAGGTGATAATTCAACCCATGAAATAAAGTTTCCATAAGAAAAATTAAAAAGAAATAGTATGGTGTTTATAACAAAGGGAATAACAAAAAATAAAATGTTTATTACAATCAATTTTTCAGAAATAGAAAAATAGTTATATCTATTTTTTATATTTTGCCAATCAATCATTAATCCCATCTTTTATTATTAAATTGATTTTTTTTCCAATACTGCATCATAATAAAGCCTGTAAAAGCACCACCTACATGAGCAAAATGGGCTATTGGCCCAATAGAATAGGATGAAAATCCGAAAAACACATCTGCTGCAATAAGTAAAGGAACCAAATATTTAGCTCTTATCGGAATTGGCGGAAACAACAACATCAACTGAGTATTAGGGAATAACATTGCAAAAGCAACTAAAATACCATATAATGCACCTGAAGCTCCAACCAAAACTGAATTATATGCCGAAAATGCACTTTGAAGGGTTTCAACTTCAATTAGATTAATAATATTAGTTGGTAGTCTAGAAGAAGAGTAGAACTCTGAAATGATTGAAGAATCTATATTTAGATTTAAAAAAAATTCATTAGCCTGATTAACCTGAAAGCTGTACAGTAATAATTGTAATGCTGCAGCTCCAAACCCAGTTGATAAATAAAAGAAAATAAATTTATTTTTTCCCCACATTTGCTCAATTGGAGTTCCAAACATCCAAAGACCAATCATATTAAATAAAATATGAGAGAAATCACCATGCATAAAAATATGTGATAATACTTGCCAATATTGAAATTTTGGTGATTTATAAAAATGTAATGCAAATAAATCATACATATATTCATCTAGAACCAAAGTGGCTAAAAAAAATATACCATTTATTATCAGGAGGTGTTTAACTGTATCGGAAGCTTTCCGCATTAATTAATTTTTTTATCAATTTCAATTGCGTCTAAATTAACTAAAATTGGACGATTAAATGGAGAAAGGGTTTTTTCTTTACATGTAAATAAAGAAGCTAAAAGCTCCTGTTGCTCTTCAATATTTAATATTTTTCCATTTGGTATAGCCATCGCTTTACATAACTGTTTTGAAATAGCATCACCTTTACTAAATCCATTAAATTCAATTTCACTAGAAAATAATTTGTCAAATAATTGATCTAATTGCTTTTCTTTAAACAAGACGGGGATAGCTGTGAAGTTTATAACTTCGGAGCCATCTAAATGAAATTCAAACCCCAATGCTTCAAGCTCAGTTTTATTATCTTTCAAATAAATTAATTCGGTTGGACTTATGCTTGTTTTAAAAGGAAATAAAAGGTTTTGACTTGGGGTTTTTTGTAAAGACAAAGTAGACAATAGCTGTTCATAAAGCACCCTTTGATGTGCTCTGTTTTGATTAATTATCATTAACCCTGAAGATAATGCTGTAATTAAATATTTATTAAACAACTGAAAAACTTTAATTTGTTTAGGACTTAAATCTGCGTTTAAATCATGAATAACATTTTGAATACTTTCAGATTCAAACTCAATTTGATTAATTTTTTGATTTGATTCTAGAGAATATATACCTGAACTTTCTTTAAATGGATTAAATGATGAATCTATTGAAACCAAGGGGGGGCTGGAAGGTTTTTTTTCCTTATATGAATATGGAGTATCCATTGAAGAATCTCTATCAAAATCTAATGTCGGTAACACTTGAAAAATTCCTAAACTATGTTTAATCGTAGACCTAAGAATAGCATAAATACTTTGTTCATCTTCAAACTTAATTTCAGTTTTAGTTGGGTGAATATTAACATCTATCTTATCGGGATCTACATCAAGAAAAATAAAATACCCAGGATGATACCCAAAAGATATCAAACCTTCAAAAGCAGAATTAACAGAATGATTTAAAAATGGACTTTTAATAAATCTATTATTAACAAAAAAAAATTGTTGTCCTCGAGATTTTCTTGAACCTGAGGGATTAATTACAAACCCACTAATTTTAGCAACAGGGGTGTCTTCTTGAACTGGAACCAAAGAGTTTGATACTTTAATTCCGAAAGTTGTGGAAATTCTTTTTCTTAAATTCGTTTTTTTTAAATCAAATATTTCTTTCGCATTACTAACAAAAGAAAAATTTAAGTCTGGATGAGCTATTGCTAACCGATTAAACTCTTCAATTATATGACGAAGTTCAACAGAATCAGATTTAAGAAAATTTCGTCGAGCAGGAATATTATAGAATAAATTTTTTACGGAAAATGAAGTTCCTAATGGTGCTACTTTAAACTCTTCACTCTCTACTTTATTACCCGCAATTTTTATAGATTTTGCAGTAGAATCTTTAACTGTTCTAGATACAGTTTGAACATGAGAAATAGCTGAAATAGATGCAAGAGCCTCTCCTCTAAAACCTTTTGTTTTTAACCTAAACAGATCTTCTGCACTTTTAATTTTTGATGTAGCATGTCTTTGAAAAGCTAAAGACAATTCATCATGAGAAATTCCATTTCCATTATCTATTACTTGAACAAGTGTTTTGCCAGCATCCTTAATTATTAAATCAATACTTGTAGCACCAGCATCAATAGCATTTTCCATCAACTCCTTTACTATCGATGAAGGTCGCTGAATCACTTCTCCTGCAGCAATTTGATTGGCAACGTGGTCAGGTAATAAAGTAATTATTTCTGGCATTAACCTCTACTAAATATTGTTAAATCAAAATCAATTATATATAAAAAACAAAAAAACAAAAAAAGAATAATGATTAATAATGTTGGTGTAATCGATCTGTTACTTACTGATCGCGTTTTTTCTCTGATACTATTCCAAGAACTTCCAAAATCATTTTTATTATAAATTTCTTTATATTTTGAGAATTTAGAGTCGAAATTATAAATATTACCAGAATCTTTCCCTTTATAATATCTCGGGGTATAATTATAACGTTTATTTTTTCTTAATCTAAAAAGGCTTATTTTCAACTTTTAAAAATAATTAATGAGTTTAAATATAATTCAAAATATGAGTAATCCCTAAGCTAATTTTGCCATTTTTAAAGCACTAATAGCAGCTTCAACCCCTTTATTACCATGCTTACCTCCACTCCTATCTCTAGCTTGATGTATATCGTTATCAGTTAAGACACAAAAAATTACAGGACATCTTCCTTTTGAATTTAACTCAGCTATACCATTTACAACTCCCTGACAAATAAAATCAAAGTGTTTTGTCTCTCCCTTAATAACACTTCCGATAGCAATCACAATATTAAAATTTTTATCTTGAGCAAATTTAGAACCATAAACTAATTCAAAACTACCTGGAACATTATATCTAATAATATCTGATTTATAAACATCATGGTCAATAAGGGTAGTTAAAGCACCTTCACATAATTGCTCTGTTATTTCAGAATTCCATTGAGACACAACTAATGCTACTCTAAGGCCTTTACCATTTGGAACTAGGGAGGAATCATATTCTGAAAGATTACTTTGTAAAGAAGACATTATTTAATATTTTCTAAACGTCCAATTTGTACATCTACCAATTGCGCTTCAGATACTTGTGGAAATTCTTCTTTTATCCTTTTAAAAAAATTAATTGCAGTAGAGTACTTTCCTAGTTCAGCACCAATCATTCCTGCTTTGTATAGGTATTTAGGAGTGCTATAGCTATTAGTACTTGCGTTAAAAGCTTGCACATAATAATCATAAGCTTCTTGGGGCTGCCCAAGCTGAGAAAAAGCATCTCCAATAGCACCTTTAGCTAAAGCACTTAACATGATGTCCTCTGAATCAAACTGATCTAAATATTTTATAGCATTTTCGTAATCTTTGATATTTAAATATGACATGCCAGCACTATAAGTAGCTAATTTTGAAGCTGCAGTACCTTTATAATTTTCAATTATATCTAAAAAACCATATCTTCCTTCACCTCCATTTAGAGCTCTCTTATAGAGAGAATCAGAATTTGAGCTATTCAAAGCTATTTCAAAATAATATTGAGCTTGATTTAATTCACTTACTGCATCAATAGATTTAGGCTCAATCACGAATTTTTCATACCCTAAATAACCAAGAGTAATAAACACAATAGCTCCCACTATAACCAAAATATGATTTTGGTATTTAGCAACTATAGATTCTGTTTTACTAGCAGTGGAATCTAAAGTTTCAAATACTTCAGCAGTTGCGCTTTCAACTTTAGGATTTTGTTTAGAATAAGCTTTATTAGATCTTTTTTGTCCCCGTTTTTGATAAGTGGCCATTATATAAATTTTAGCTCTCAAAAATAGCTATTTTTTATGAGTTTTAAAATGTATTTAACAATACTTGTAAAATTTAAGATTTTATTAAATAGACTATTATATTTGCTATTATGCACATTCAAAAGTTAACATTAACAAATTATAAAAATATATCTTCTGAATCTTTTGATTTTAAATCATCCATAAACTGTTTTGTTGGCAACAACGGTGTTGGAAAATCAAATATTCTTGATTCAATATATCATTTAGCTTTGGGAAAAAGTTATTTTAATCCTACTTCAGTTCAAAATATTGAATTTAATAAAATATTTTTTGTAATTGAAGGTAATTTTTTAATCAAATCAAGAGTTGAAAAAATCATTTGTAGTTATAAAAAAGGACAAAAAAAAGTCTTAAAGAGAAACAGTAAAATCTACAACAAAATTTCTGAGCATATAGGGTTAATACCCTTAGTTATGATTTCTCCAGATGATATTGATTTAATAAATGAAGGAAGTGCCTTTAGAAGAAAGTTTTTAGATGGTATTTTAGGTCAAATTTATTCAGATTATCTCACAAACCTTCTTAGCTATAATAAAGTTTTAGCTCAAAGAAATTCATTATTAAAATATTTCGCATTAAATCATACTTATGACCAAAAGTCAATTGATATATACAATGGACAGTTAGAAAAATTTGGTTTACCGGTTTTTAAAAAAAGAAAGGAGTTTATGAAAACTTTTTCTCCACTTTTTGAGACAAGATATGAAGCAATGAATAGTGGAAAAGAGAAAGTAAAATTACATTACATGAGTGCTTTAGAGAAAAATTCTTTATCTGAATTGCTTACAAAATCTATAAATAAAGATAGACTTTTTCAATATACTACTGAAGGAATTCACAAAGATGATTTAGATTTTTTAATTCATAAAAAATCAATTAAAAAATTTGGAAGCCAAGGACAAAAAAAGACATATCTAATAGCCTTAAAAATTGCTCAATTTGATTATCTAAGGGATAAAAAAGGGATCTCTCCAATTATTTTACTTGATGATATTTTTGACAAACTTGATCAAAGAAGAGTCACAAACTTATTGAAGTTAATTCTTGAAGAAGGTTTTGGTCAAATATTTTTATCCGACACACATGAAGAAAGGACTTTAAATGCATTAGAATCTATTAAATCTGATTTTGAAATTTTCAAGCTTGATTAAGCTATAATAAGCAATTTTTAATGAAAAAAATTTTACATTTTCTAGTTTTGATATTTTATATACTTTCATTTTTTTTTAAATCAAGTTGCACCTCAATAAAGAAAATTAATCCCACTCTTTTAAATGGTTATTGGAAGATAGATTTTGTATCTCAAAAAAATGATGTATTCAAACTTAAAGAAGATGCAGTTTTATTAGATTATTATTTTTTAGATAAAAACACTGGTTGGAGAAAAAAAATAAGACCATTAATTAATAACCATTTTGAAACATCAACTGACACAATCTTTTTTGAAGTTATTAATAGAGAACAAGAATCCCTTTTATTTTTTAAAACTAAATGGCATGATTGGAATGAAATGATTATTGCATTAGATAGTATTTCACTAATTTTAAAAATTCAAGACAAAATGTACCATTACAAAAGAATTAATCTATAATATATGAGTAACAGAAAATTTGAAGCACAAAAACTTTCTGAGGTATTAAATCAGTTCTCAAGCCTAAAACCAATAGCAAAGGGTCTAGAGGAATTAAAAATAAACAAATTATGGAAGCAAATAATGGGTGAAAACATCTCTGTTTATACAGAAAGAGTGAAATTAGAAAAAGCTGTGTTATATGTCAAGATTAAAAGCCCTACTCTTAAAGAAGAACTTAGATTTGGAGAGAATAGAATAATTAAGCTCTTAAATCAAAATTTAAAAAACAAACTAATTAAAAAGATTATTTTTCACTAAAAATTTCTCGATTTGAAAAATGGAAATTGCATTCAATAACAGCATTCTTATCAGAATCAGATCCATGAATGACGTTTTCACCAACTGATTTTGCAAATAACTTTCGAATTGTTCCCTCAGCAGCTTCTAGTGGATTGGTTGAGCCTATTAATGTTCTAAAATCGTCTACTGCATTCTCTTTTTCTAAAACCATTGCTAATATTGGACCTCTAGTTATAAAACTAACCAAATCTTTGTAAAATGGTCTTTCGTTGTGAACAGAATAAAATAACTCAGCATCATGTTTTGTTAAATGAGTAAGTTTTAATGCTACAATTTTAAAACCTGCTTTGTTTATTTTTTCTAATATTGAACCGATATGACCATTTTCGATACCGTCAGGTTTGATCATAGAAAAAGTTATACTTCTTGACATTTTTTTTATTTGTGGCTAAGTTAAACATTTGTATTAAGCACAAAAATCCTAGCATTAAAAAAGTATAGCTATCTTTGGTGTTTCTAATTTATATGAAAAATAAAAAGTCAGAATCACAAATTAAATCACTCATTGATGAGTCTTCCAATTGCGTAATTATTCCTCACAAAAATCCAGATGGGGATGCTTTAGGTAGTTGTTTGGCATTAAATCATTTTCTGTTAAATAATGGTTTAAATTCAATTATTGTTTCTCCTAATAATTATCCTAACTTTTTAAAATGGATGCCTGGAGAAAATGAAATTTTAATTTTTGAGAACGACACTTCCATGGGAAAGCTTAAAATAGAAAATGCTGATTTAATTTTTACACTTGATTTTAATGATCTTTCCAGATCTGGAAAGATGTGTGATTATATTAAGATGTCATCGGCAAAAATAATTATGATTGATCATCACGAAAGGCCCAAAGATTATGCTTTAATTAACTTGACTAATCCTAAAATAGGATCAACTTGTGAAATCATATATAATTTATTAAACTACATAGATTCAGATGCTATCGATTCAAATATTGCTTCGTGTTTATATACAGGAATAATGACTGATACTGGATCATTTAGATTTCCTTCAACAACTTCCGAAACTCATCAAATAATTTCAAAACTTATTGAGAAAGGGGCCAATAATTCTGAGATTCATCAAAAAATATATGATACTTTTTCATACAATAGGCTAAAATTACTTGGAATTGCTTTAAAAAACATTGAAAAACTAGATTCATTTCCATATGTCATAATTACTTTAAGTCAAAAAGAGCTAGATGAATGTTCCTTTAAAAAAGGAGATACAGAGGGTTTTGTTAATCATGGCTTAAGCATTAAAGGAATTTCTTTATCTGTAATTTTGATAGAAAATAAAGAAGATAATATCATTAAAATTTCATTTCGCTCAAAAGGAGATTTTCCAGCTAATATTTTTGCTGAAAAATATTTTAATGGGGGTGGGCATCAAAACGCCGCAGGAGGAGTCTCAAAAGAAACGTTGGTTGAAACAAAAAATAGACTTATAAATCTGTTAAAATCATATAATTGAAGATTAAAATAACATTAATTTCTATTCTTTGTTTCATTGGTTTAGGTTGTCACGATATTGAACCCAGAAAACCTTTAAATAAAAATATTTCAGTTTTTTTAAAAAGTTCTGCTATAAGAAATAAATCAAGAGTTGCAGCTGAACAAATTCTCATTAATAATGCCAGAAAGATAGATGCTAAAAATATTTATAATAGTTCACCTTTAGGCTTTTTGTATTCAGTTAAAAATCTTAAGAATAATAATTTTCTTGCAAAGAAAGGAGATCATGTAGAAATTCAATATAAAATTGAAGACTTAAATCAAAACCTTTTATATGGTGAAGATGAATTGCAAAATGTAAAATTTATTGTAGATAAAGAAGAAATTATTCCAGCTTTAAGAGAAGGTGTTAAATTTTTATCTGAAGGAGACATAGGCGTTTTTTTATTTCCATCCCATTTTTGTTATGGGTATCAGGGAGATTCTGATAAAATAGGCTCGAATCAGCCTTTGAGATTTACCATAAAATTAGTATCATTAACAAATAATTAAACTAGCAAAAATGAATAGATATTTATCTCCAATTTTAATTTCATTACTTATTTTTTTCAATTCATGTGATCAACATCCAAATTTAGATCCTGGTATATATGCTGATATTGAAACTAGCAAAGGCAACATTATGCTTTTTTTAGAATATGAAAAAACACCACTTACTGTTTCAAATTTTATTGCTTTAGCTGAAGGGAATCATCCAAGTGAAGATTTACTTGAAGAATTTAAAGGGATTAAATATTACGATGGAATAGTTTTTCACCGTGTTATAGAAAATTTCATGATACAAGGAGGTGATCCAACTGCTACTGGTCAAGGTGGGCCCGGATTTAAGTTTGGAGATGAAATAACAGACTTACTACACTCTGGAGCTGGAATCTTATCTATGGCGAATGCTGGTCCAGGCACTAATGGAAGTCAATTTTTTATAACGCATAAAGCAACCCCCTGGTTAGATGGCAAACATACGGTTTTTGGAAATGTAATTGCAGGGCAAGAAGTGGTTGATAGTATCATACAAAATGATACTATTCAAAAACTAACTATTATAAGAAAAGGTTCAAAGGCTAAGAGTTTTGACGCACCTTCTGTTTTTAAAAATTTTCTAACTAAAATGAAAAATGATGAAGAGTTGGTAGAGATTAAAAAAGCTGAACAAAGAGATAAAAATTTTGAAAAATTTACTCTCCAAAAATCTCAATCTAGCGCTACATCTTCAGGTCTTGAAGTAACTATTACTTTAAAAGGCAAAGGTCCAAAGGTAAGCACTACAAACACTGCTTTAACTCACTATGCTGTTTATTTGTCTGATGGAACTATTGTTGAAACTAGCATGATAGATCTTGCAAAAGAAAATGGAATATATGATTTTCGAAAAGAGCAAAGTGGAGGCTATGATCCAGTTCCTTTTAAGGTAGGTCAAGATGCACAATTAATTTCTGGGTTTAAAGAAGGAATTAAATTACTTAATGTTGGTGATAAAGCAACTCTTTTTCTTCCTTATAACATTGCTTATGGTGAAACTGGAAATAGAGTAATTCCTCCAAGTTCTAATATAATTTTTGAAGTTGAAATTTTTGGCTTAACTGGTGAATAAATTAAATAATTATAATAAAAATTATTTAATCAAATGGTTACTTGCAATTTCATTTCCATTTCAATTTATTTTAATTCAGAAAGAAGGGTTTTTAAATTCTACTTTCTTTCATTTTTATGTTGATAATTATAAATATATATCTGATTTAAGAACTAGTTTCTTTTCCTTTTTCTTAATATCTATTGGAGATATTTTTTACTCATTATTTGTTGTGTTATCAATAGTTTATTTTTTAAAAAACAAATCATATTATTTTAACTATAAAACTCGATTTTTCATAGATATTATATCAGTATTGAGTTTTATAAATATTTTTTTTCAATTATCATGGGGGCTAAACTATCAATCTCAACCTCTTGAAATAAAGCTTAAGATTGATAAATCTTACAGTGAAGAAGATCTAGAAAAAACAATTTCATATCTAATTTTTAAAACAAATTATCTACATAAAAAACTTTCGAAAAATGACACCTCAGCTATTAAATTTCCATTTAACAAAAAAGAAGCTAGACTACTCTTAGAAGATGAGGATACCGGTATTGTTAAAAATTCACTTTGGAATACTCCCTTATCCTACATGGGGTATTCCGGGTACATAAATCCCTTCACTCTTGAGGCTCAAGTAAATGCGAAAATTCCGATGATCAGCTATT
Source organism: Flavobacteriaceae bacterium (assembly GCA_029243245.1). Taxonomy (GTDB): domain Bacteria; phylum Bacteroidota; class Bacteroidia; order Flavobacteriales; family Flavobacteriaceae; genus Marivariicella. The sequence continues at coordinate 159,292 of JAQWSK010000016.1, forward strand.
TAACGACTATTGCACATGAACAATCACATCAAAAAGGGGTTGCAGCTGAAAACGAATCAAATTACTGGGCTTTTAAAAATACATCCACCAATAAAAACCCATATGTAAAATATGCAGGATATAGCTTTGCTTTAAGGTATTGCATGTCTAATTTATATAAAAGAAATTCAAAAAAGGCAAGAATTTTATCTGAAGAGATTTTTCCTGGGGTTAAAAAAAACTTCAATGATATTAATGAATTTTGGAAGAAGTACCAAAACCCTTTCGAGCCTATTTTTAAAAAAACATATGATAAATTTTTAAAAATTAACAATCAAAAATCAGGAATAGCAAGTTATAATGAAATGGTATCACTTGTAATCTTTGATTTAAAAAATGACATTAATAGTCAAAAAAAATAATTACTTTTCCTAACTATTTAAAACATAATTACTCATATAATGAAAAAATATATATTTCTTTTTATTTTTCCACTCTCTTTTGTTTCAGCACAGAGCTATTTCCCTGAAAATTCTAGTGTAAAAACAACAAAAAGTATCTATCAAGCATTTACTAATGACACAATTCATGTTTCTGAAGATATAGTAATTGATAATCAATTGGGAAGTTTAAAGGTTGGTAAAGATGCAACATTATTTATTTCAAAAGGTGATGCTCTTGATATGAAAACTAATATACTATCTAATGCTTTTATTAATGGTAGAGAAATAAGTCTTGAAACTCATCACACAGAGTTATGGAAGCGTTATTCAGAAAAATTTAGCAGTCAACAATAAATTTATATGTATTTAATGTGAAATTGATTTCTAGCGCGCAAAATCCTCTAATAAAAAACCTTTTGGCTATACAAAAAAAGTCAAAAGAAAGAAAAAAGCAAAAGCTGTTTGTAGCAGAAGGTGAAAAAGAAATTGAAAGAGCTTTGCTCGGAAACTATTTTTTTAAAATCATTTTTATCCGTGAGGGCTCTACTAATTCTTTTATTAATTTCAATGAAAAAATATCTGATTTTATAGTAATTGAAAATAAATTATTTGATAAAATAACAATTCGCTCCGGTAGTGAAAAATACATAGGCCTTGGTATATCTAAAACACATGAATTAGAGAATTTTAAGCTAAATAAAAAGGGAACAATTTTAGTTGCTGAATCAATTGAAAAACCTGGAAACATTGGTGCGTTATTGAGAACTAGTTCAGCTTTAGGAGCTTCAGCTTTTATGATAGCTGATCCAAAAACTGACCTCTATCATCCTAACGTAATTAGATCTAGCCTAGGAGGAGTTTTTAATATTCCAATATTAATATCTGACTCAAAAAAAATAATAAATTTACTTATAAAGAATAATATTAATATAATTTCTGGAGCACTAACTAATAATTCAATTCCACTAAATAAAGCAACTTTTAATAAACCTTGTGCTGTTGTAGTTGGAAGCGAATCAAAAGGTTTAAAAAGTGATTGGATTAAAAATTCATCAGAAACTGTTCGAATCCCTATGAATAATAATATAGATTCTTTAAATGTTTCTGTTGCTGCTGCGATACTATTACAGTATTCTTTAGATAATTAAAATCTTTGGTCTTAACAAAAGAAAAAGTTAACTTCATATAATTATGATAGTAGACGAAGTATTAGAAAATAAAGAAATAGCTCAGCAATACAAAGAATTATTAAGAATTAGTTATCAAAGACTTACAAGCAATGATAAAAAATTAATACGTTTAGCTTTTGATACTTCCGTTGATGCCCACAAAAATCAAAGACGAAAATCTGGAGAAGCATATGTTTTTCATCCTATAGGGGTTGCCAAAATTGTAGCTAATGAAATAGGGCTAGATGCAACTTCAATTGCAGCAGCATTGTTACATGATGTTCTAGAAGACACAGAATATAATGTTAATGAAATTGAAAAATTATTTGGTAAAACTGTTACTAAAATTGTTGTTGGGCTTACAAAGATTTCTAACTTGAAAAAAGATAAATACGACTCTCTTCAAGCTGAAAATTTTAGAAAAATGTTATTAACTCTTAATGATGATATAAGGGTTATTATTATAAAAATTGCTGATCGTTTACATAACATGAAAACTCTTAATAGTTTAGCTAAATATAAAAGAGAGAAAATATCGGCAGAAACACTTTATATATATGCACCTTTAGCTCATAGAATTGGTCTGTATAATATAAAATCTGAACTTGAAGATCTTGGTCTAAAACATACTGATTCTAGAAAATACACTCAGATTAAAAATAAAATTGAAAAAAGTCAAGATAAGCAAGAGGTTTATATAGAAAAGTTTTCATCAATGATCAAAAAAACCCTCAATAAAGAAAATTTTAAGTATATAATTAATGGAAGGAGTAAGTCTATATACTCTATATATAATAAAATGGAAAATCAATCGATTCCATTTAATGCTGTTTATGATAAATTTGCTATACGTATAGTTTATAGTGCTGAAAGAGAAGATGAGAAATTCATTGCTTGGAAAATATATTCTATTATAACTGATCATTTTATACCAAATCCAACTAGACTAAGAGATTGGATTACAGCTCCAAAATCAACTGGTTATGAAGCACTTCATATTACAGTTAGTGGGCCTGAAAATCAATGGGTGGAAGTTCAAATTCGATCAGAAAGAATGCATGAAATAGCCGAAAAGGGATATGCAGCACATCATAAATATAAAATCAAAAATAAAAATGATATAGGAATTGAGGACTGGTTAGATAAACTTCAAGAACTTTTAAAAGACAATAGTGTTAACGCTGTTGATTTTGTAGATGATTTTAAACTAAGTTTATATTCAGAAGAAATATTTGTTTTTACTCCAAATGGAGATTTAAAATCAATTCCCAAAGGTTCTACTGCTTTAGATTTTGCCTTCAGTATTCATACCGAAATTGGAATAAAAACTAGAGGTGTTAGAATCAATCAAAAACTTGTTCCGCTTAGTAAAGTTTTAAAAAGTGGTGACCAAGTAGAAATAATAACCTCAGAAAATGCAAAACCAAATGCAAATTGGCTTGAATTTGTAGTTACATCAAGAGCTAGATCAAAAATAAAATCCTCACTAAATGATGAAAAAAAGAAAATTGCAGAAGATGGAAAAGAGATTTTAAGAAGAAAATTAAAGCATTTAAAAATTAAATCTAATGATAAAGTAATTGAATTAATGCTCAAGTTTTTCAAAATAAAAGCAAGTTTAGATCTTTATTATCTTGTTGGTCTTGGCAATATTGATAGTAAAAAAATTCGAGAGTTTTCATCAGACTATAATAATAGATTTATTAGTTTTATTAAAAAAAGACTCAAATATGATACCTCGAATAAAACTAAAGGTGCTAAAGAAAACGATTATGATAAATTAGTTTTTGGCAAAGAACTAGAGTCATTAAACTATAAGATTTCAACTTGTTGTAATCCTATCCCTGGTGATTCAGTTTTTGGGTTTATAACAATCAACGATGGAATTAAAGTACATAAGAAAGACTGTTCTAATGCAATTTCAATGCAATCAAAATTTGCTTATCGTATAATTAATGCAAAATGGATTAATTCGTCAACAGATATATTTACTGCTATTCTTGAAATTAAAGGTATTGACAATATAGGCCTAGTTAATGATCTAACTAGAGTAATTTCTAACAACATGAATGTTAATATTTTTAAAATCAATTTTGAAGCTGAAGATGGTATATTTAAAGGAAATGTTGGTGTTCGAGTTCGAAATAAAACCATTTTAAATAAGATTGTGAAAAACTTACAAAAAATGAAAGGAATCGAAAAAGTAACTCGAGAATAACTGAATAAAAGTATATATTTGTATACAATGCAAGGAATAGAGTCACAAAAAGAAGCAAAATCGCAACAAGATGTAGTTAAGGGTGTTTTTGTAAACTTCTTGAACCAAAAATCTCATAGAAAAACTCCAGAGCGATTTGCTATTTTATTTGAAATATATGCAAATAAGGAACATTTTGATATTGAATCTTTATACATCAAAATGAAAAATAAAAATTATAGGGTTAGCAGAGCTACTTTATACAATACTATAGATCTTCTTCTTGAATGCGGATTAGTTAGAAAACACCAATTTGGAAATGCTCATGCACAGTACGAAAAATCATATTTTGACAGACAGCATGATCATGTAATTTTTATTGATTCAGGTGAGGTTAAAGAATTTTGTGATCCAAGAATACATCAAATTAAACAAACAATTGAAGAAGTTTTTGACATTGAAGTTCATAATCATTCTTTGTATTTTTACGGCACTAAAAAAAACGTCTAAGAATCTAATATAATATGACTGTTGATTTATTACTCGGACTCCAATGGGGAGACGAAGGAAAAGGTAAAATTGTTGATGTATTAACAAAATCTTATGATATAATTGCTCGTTTTCAAGGAGGTCCAAATGCTGGACACACCCTTGAATTTGATCGCGTTAAACATGTTCTTCATACAATTCCTTCAGGAATTTTTCATCCAACTGCAACCAATTTAATTGGTAACGGAGTTGTTATAGATCCTGTTATATTTAAAAAGGAAATAGAAGAATTAAAGCCTTATAGAATTAATTTCCGTGAAAAACTTTTGATATCAAAAAAAGCTCACCTTATTCTACCAACTCATAGATTACTGGATGCAGCTTCAGAAGCATCCAAAGGTAAAGCTAAAATTGGATCTACTCTCAAGGGTATAGGCCCTACATACATGGATAAAACTGGAAGAAATGGAATTAGAGTTGGTGACATTCTCCTTCCTGAGTGGAAAAATAAGTATCTAACACTTTCAAAGAAACATTTAAAAATGTTAAACTATTTTAATAGTAAAATTGAATTTGATCTCAAATCAATGGAACTAGATTTTTTTGAATCATTAGAAGTTCTCAAATCTTGTCAAATAATTGACAGTGAAGAATATATTAATAAAGCTCTAAAGGAAAATAAAAAAATATTAGCTGAAGGTGCTCAGGGCTCCCTGTTAGATGTAGATTTTGGAACATATCCTTATGTTACATCTTCAAATACTACTGCCGCAGGAGCATGTACAGGTCTTGGAATAGCACCTAATAAAATAAAAGATGTCTATGGTGTTTTTAAAGCTTACACAACCAGAGTAGGAAGTGGTCCTTTTCCTACTGAACTATTTGATAAGAACGGGAAGGTTATGGCTAAAATTGGTAACGAATTTGGTTCTACAACTGGAAGGGCAAGAAGATGTGGATGGATTGATTTAGTTGCACTTAAGTATTCTATTGAAATAAATGGAGTAACGCAATTAATGATGATGAAAGGAGATGTGCTATCCGGTTTCAAAAACATTAAAGTATGTATTGCTTATGATATGGGAAATGGAGAAATAACTTCATTTTTTCCTTATAATTCTGGGTCTAAAGGTTTAAAACCAATTTATAAAGAGTTAGATGGCTGGTCAGAGGACTTAACAAAAATTACTGATGAAAAATATTTCCCTCAAACATTTAAAGATTATATAAAGTTCTTAGAAAAAGAATTAGAAATTCAAATTAAAATAGTTTCGGTAGGACCGGATAGAAAACAAACTATTTTCATAAATTGATTTATTAAAACTAACTTTTGAATCGATTTCTCTTTTTTATCTATATCAACCTTATAGGATGTTTTGTGCTTTTTAGTCAAAATTCTAAGATTATAGAAATACGAAAAGCCGGAAGTTCAAATCAAAACGAATCACTGTATCCAGGTGCAAATATTTTATTAAAAGACATAGAAACACGAGTAAATATCTATCATGAAGGAGCTTTAATCATTTCTGATAAAGCATTTTTTTATAATAAATCTAATTTCTTTAAAGCTGAGGGTGATATTTTATTTACTCAAGGTGATAGTTTAACAATGACCTGTTCAAATCTAGAATACGATGGCAATTCAAAACAAGCAAAAGCATGGGGAAATGTTTTTTTAAAAAAACCAGATATGTCATTAAAAACTGATACGCTTTATCTGGATAGAAAGAAACAAATTGGTTACTACGACACTTATGGGAAAATAATTGATAGCTCAACTGTACTAACAAGTAATAAGGGTACTTTTTTTATGAATGAGAATAAATATAGATTTACCTCAAACGTAAAGATTAATTCACCTAAATATTTTGTAAAATCACAAAGACTTGACTATTTCACTGATATGGATAATGCTTTTCTTTATGGCCCGACTGATATAGTTGGTGACGACTATATTATATACTGTGAAAGAGGGTTTTATGATTTGATAAACGAAAAAGGTGATTTTCAGAAAAATGCTAAAATAAATTATGATGGAAAAATTATTTCTGGTGATAGCTTATATTTTGAAAAAGGTAAAGAGTATGCTTCCGCCACTAATCGAGTAAAAATAAGAGATTCAATAAATAATTCCATTATTTCTGGTCATTACGGAGAAATTTTTAAAGCTAAAGATTCTGCAATTATAACTAAAAGAGCTGTAGCTCTAAATATTATTGAAAATGATTCACTCTATATTCATGCTGACACATTAATTGCCACTGGACCCAAAGAAAATAGAATTTTAAAGGGGTTTTATGATGTTAGATTTTTTAAATCAGATATAAAAGGAAAATCAGATTCACTTTTTTTAAATCAGCAAACTGGAGATATTGAACTTATTAAAAGACCTTTAACTAATAAAGAAATACAACTATTTACTGAAGAAGATAAAAATAAACGCAATCCTATACTATGGTTTGGTGATAGTCAAATGACAGGAGATCAAATATTTCTTTTATCAGAGTTAAAAACAAAAAAACTTGACTCTCTCAAAATAATTGGAGACGCCTTTATTATTGAAAAAGATAGTCTTAGTTATGATGGATTCAATCAAATTAAAGGAGGCTTATTAAATGGAGATTTTATTGATGGCCAATTAAGTAATATAGAGGTTGTAAAAAATACTCAAGTAATTTATTATTTGTATTCAGATGAAGATAACGAGTTAATTGGAATTGATAAAACTCTTTGTAGTTCAATTGATATGATAATGCTAAATAACGAAATTTCTGATATTACATTTCATGTCAATCCAAATGGTGAAGTTTTTCCAGAGAAAGAAATTGATAAAAACGAAAGAAAACTAAAAGGTTTCATATGGAGATATAATGAAAAACCTAAAAATAAAAATGATCTTTTTAGTGAAAAAGATAAAAATTTAATTCTACCTAAGATAAGAGGTATTGAAATTCCTAATGCATTTTTTAATGAATTGGATTTTAATAAATGAAAGAAAAATTTTTAAAATATCAGGCTAAAACAACTCCTAATCCATTGGGATTAGAAATATACAAAGCAAAAGGCTCATATATCTGGGATAAGTCAGGTAAAAAATACCTTGATTTTGTGGCAGGTGTCTCTGTAAACACAGTCGGTCATAGGCATCCAAAAGTTATAAAAAAAATAAAAAAACAGTTAAACCATTATATGCATGTAATGGTTTATGGAGAGTATATTCAAAAGCCCACGGTTGAATTGTGTGAATATATTATAAACAAACTACCAAATAAATTAGAGACGATTTATTTAACAAATTCAGGAACCGAAGCAATTGAAGGCGCATTAAAACTAGCGAAAAAGTCAACAAATAGAAGAGAATTAATTGCCGCTAAAAATTCATATCATGGAAGTACTCAAGGAGCTCTTAGCTTATTAGGTGTCGAGAAACAAAAAAAAGGATATGAGCCTCTACTTCCTGAAGTTAAATTCATACGTTTTAACAACACCAATGACCTAAATTTAATTACTGACAAAACTGCAGCAGTTGTTTTAGAAACTATTCAGGGAGGAGCAGGTTTCATTTTACCAAAAAAAAACTATCTAAAATTGGTTGAAAAAAAATGTAAAAAAGTTGGGGCTCTTCTTATTTTAGATGAGATACAGCCAGGTTTTGGAAGAACAGGTAAACTTTTTGGTTTTGAACATTTCAAAATTATACCCGATATAATTGTTATGGGTAAAGGAATGGGTGGAGGTCTGCCAATTGGTGCTTTTTGTTCATCAAAAAAAATTATGAAACTACTTGAAGACAAGCCAAAACATGGACACATAAGTACGTTTGCAGGTAATCCTATTATAACAGCATCTGCTTTAGCAACTATAAAAATTCTTTATAAAGAAAATTTAATGGATAGTATCGATAAAAAAGAAATGCTTTTTAGAGAGAAACTAAAACATCCATTGATAAAAAAAATTAATGGGAAAGGATTAATGTTAGCAATAATTTTTGATAATAAATCAACAGCTAACACTCTTGTAATAGACGCTATAGATAAAGGTTTAATTTTGTTCTGGCTTCTATGGGAAAAAAAAGCTGTTCGAATATCTCCTCCACTTAACATTACTGAAAAGGAAATAAATAAAGGTTGTGATATTATTCTAAGTATTTTAAATAAAATTAAAACTGCTTAATGTTAACTATTTTGTTTAAAACTTAACTATAACTAACATTAAACATTCATGGAGGTTGTCTAACTTGAAATATCATATATTAATATGCTAAACTTCAATCAGGACGATTTTGCTGCTCCCATTTCAAAATTTGAGGCCATGCTCAAAACTAATGAGGTTTTGTTTTTTGATGCGCAGGAATTTGAAAGCATAGTACAATACTATATCGATTATGGTAAACTTAATCTAGCTGACAGAGCTTTGGAAATAGGAATGAACCAGCATCCAAGAAATGGCGAACTACTTTTATTAAAAAGTGAAATGTTAATTTTTGAGGGTGAATTTAAAAAATCTTTAGAAATAATAGAAATAGCTGAACAGTTGATCCCTCAACATGAGGAAATATTTTTGCAAAAGGCCACAATTGCCTCTAAATCAAAACAACATTTTGAGGCTGTAAAATATCTTAATAAAGCCCTTGAGTTTTCTGAAGACCACCAAGAAATATGGGGTTTGCTTGGTATGGAGTTTTTAATTTTAGAGAATTTTGATTCTGCAAAATACTATTTTCAATTATGTTTAGATAATGATCCTTTAGATTATCAATCATTATATAATTTATTATATGCATTTGAACAATTAAAGGATTCCAATGGAGCTATTGAAACTTTAAATTTAATATTAGAAAAAGATCCTTATTGCGAAGTTGCATGGCATCAGCTTGGTAAAATTTATAATACTCAAAATAAATATAAAGAAGCAATTTCTGCTTTCGAATTTGCAATTATTAGTGATGACAAATTTACTGGTGCATACATTGAAAAAGCTAAGATTTTAGAAAAAATTGGTAAGATAAATATGGCTATTGAAAATTATCACATAGCATTGCAGATAAATGATCCAAGTGCATTTATTTATCATAGGATAGGAAATTGTTATAAAATTTTAGGTAATGATAATTTATCCATAGAGTATTATGAAAAAGCTATAAATACTGAACCAACATTTGAAAAAGGTTGGATAGCTCTTATAGATTTTTATTTTTTGAAAAAAGATTTTATCAGCGCACTTACTTTTGCTCAAAAAGCTCTAGAATCAAATGGAGATAATTCTATTATAACATATAAAATTGGTGAAATCTTATATAAGTTAAACAAGTTTTCAGATGCAGCTTTTTATTTTGAAAGTGTTATTGAATTAGGGAATTGTAATCAAAATATATGGAATAAACTTCTTGATTGTTTGATTAAACTATATAGGTTTAATCAGGCTAAAAATACAATATATAAAGCTTTAGAAATTTATTCAGATTATCCAGATTTTGTTTTTCGATTAGCAATAATTGAAATTAATTTAGGGAATACAGAATTAGCTAAAAATCATCTTAATACTATTAATAAATCAATATTAAATAAATTATTTGAAAATGATTTATATTCCAATTTTAGAAATATAGTTTAATACAAAGTAATTATATAATTACTTTTTTATTAGCTTACGATTAATTTGGACCTTTTAAATAGATTTAATTAATGAAATCAATAACTCTTATTCTTAAAGGGGTTTTTATGGGAATAGCTGATCTAGTTCCTGGAGTATCAGGAGGTACCATAGCGCTTATTCTTGGAATATACGATGAGTTTATTTTTAGTTTATCAAAACTATCATTCTCATCATTAAAGAAATTAAAAAACGAAGGAATAACAGTTTTTTGGAGTGAAATAAATGGAAATTTTCTTTTAAAATTATTTTCTGGAATCCTAATAGGAGTTTCTTTTTTTACTTATTTAATTGATTGGCTAATAAACAATTATCCTATTCCTTTATGGGCTTTTTTCATTGGAATTTTATTATCAAGTACTGGGTTTATATATAAAAAAATTAAACTTCCAAATGTTAAATTATTATTATACTTGTTTTTAGGAATTCTAATTTCTTTTGTCATAACTCAAATTAATCCAAGCTCTGAAAATAAATCAATTAGCGGGCTATATTTATTTTTTTCATCATTAATTGCGATAAGCGCTATGATTCTACCAGGTATATCGGGTGCATATATTTTAATTCTATTTGGTACTTATTCAGAAGTTATTTCAACAATAAAGGGAGGAATAAATATTATTCTTCAACAAGATTATACAAACGTATATAGTGTTCTCTTCAAAACTAGCATTATTGGTTTTGGAATAATCTGTGGAATATTAATATTTTCTAAATTTTTTAAGTGGCTACTTATTAAGTTTTATGATAAGACTTTAGTATTTCTAATTGGATTAATGCTTGGTGGTTTAAATAAAATATGGCCATGGCAAGAAAATGGTGAGAATTTACTACCATTTAATTATTCTGGAGAAAAATATCTTCTAGCATCTTTGATCTTTTTTATTTTAGGAACACTATTTGTCTTCGGTGTGCAGTTTATTGAAAAACGAAAATATAATGATAAAAAAGAGAACAAGTAGTGATAAGTTATTATTATTAATTAAAGGTTTTGCAATGGGTGCAGTAAATAAAATTCCTGGTGTTTCTGGAGGAATAATTGCTTTACTCTGTGATTTTTATGTTGAGCTAATATATTCGATCCAAAAAATAAATTTAATATCATTTAAATTACTCTTTTCTGGACGTTGGAAAAGTTTCTACAACTATATTAATGCTGAGTTTTTAATTTATCTTTTTGGCGGTAGTATTATCAGCTTTTTTAGCATGTCTTTACTTTTAGATTATTTAATAATAAATTATTCCAATTATCTATGGTCAAGTTTTTTTGGAATGGTGTTAGCCTCAATATATTTTATTTTTCCATTAGTAAGAAAATGGAGATTAAACACATACATGTTTTATCTTATTGGAACATTAATTGGTCTAGGGATAAGCTTAGCTGAACCTATAAATGGTAATGATAATTTATATTTTGTATTTTTTTGTGGAATGATTAGTGTTTCTGGAATGACTCTTCCTGGAATATCTGGTTCTTTTTTATTATTATTATTAGGTAATTATGAACTTCTATTAGTTGAGTCTGTAAATGCCTTATTTTTTAGTATTAAAGAGTTCATTATTGGAGATTTTGGATTTTTAAATAATAAAGAAAGGATACGTTTAATTCAAATAATGATAGTATTTATGTTTGGGTCAATTACAGGTTTAGTCTTTTTTGTTAATGTATTAAATTTTTTGTTAAAAAAGTTTTATTCTATAACCATATCTCTTATAATAGGTTTTATTTCTGGTTCTATTATGTGTTTATGGCCGTGGAGAATTTTATCAAATGATAATAAGCTAAAGTTCTATTTTCCCTCTGAAATTAATAAAGAGACTGTTTTAATGCTTATATGTATTACATTAGGGGCTGGGCTTGTATATGTTCTAGAAAAATATGGAAAAAAAAACAAAATTTAGACAATTCGGGTTAATTGGAAAAGATATTGAATACTCATTTTCGAAAGAATATTTTGAAAAATTTTTTTTAAATAATAATTATACTAATCTCAATTATACAAACTTTGACATTAAAAATATTTCAGAAGTAAAAAATATTCTTAACATAAAAAATATAGCCGGCTTAAATATTACAATCCCTTACAAAGAAAAAATAATCCCTTATTTAGATGACTTAACAGAAACTGCACAAAAAATTGGAGCAGTAAACACTATATATTTCAAGAATAATAAGATAATAGGAGATAATACTGATGTTATTGGATTCGAATATGCATTAAAAAGCTTTATGGGTGAGTATTTAAAAAATGCTCTGGTTTTAGGTACTGGGGGGGCTTCAAAAGCCGTTGAGTTTGTTTTAAAAAAAAATAATGTAGAAATGATTTTTGTGTCAAGAAATCCATCTAAAAACGAGTTACAATACGAAGATCTTAATCAAGAATTATTAACTAATTATCCTTTGATTATTAATTGTACTCCTTTAGGAACATTTCCTAAAATAGAAAACTCACCGGATATTCCTTACAATTTAATTAATGTAAAAAATTATTTATTTGATTTAATATATAACCCAAAAGTGACGACATTTATGAAAAGGGGACTTGATAATGGAGCTAAAATTAGTAATGGACTTCATATGTTGATAAAACAAGCTGAAGCATCATGGAAACTTTGGAATTAATTAAGAATATAATATTTTTTTTGTAAATTCTCACCAAACTTAGTCATGGATACACAACTAATAAAGAAGAATGAAAATAATATAAAAGGCATGGATCTTTCGAGCATGACTGTTATTGAACTTAAAAAAATTGCAAAAGAAAAAGGCCTTTCTGGTCTATCAAAATTCAAAAAAGCTGATTTATTAAACGCTATAAATAAGAATACCGAAAATAAAAAAATAGAAAACAAATTATCAAATAAAAAAACTAGTATAAAACGAAAAATATCCAAAAAAACTGAAAATAGAATACAGCTAACTTCTAGAGAACTCATTGATCTTCTTAAAAAGAAAATTACTGAACCAAAATGGAGTATACATAAACATAATATAGAGGATATAATTAAGGAAATAGAAAAAATATTTTTTGAAAACTTACAAAACGAAAAAGATATTTTCATCTCAAATGGTGGTAATGAAATTGATTTTTATTATAAATCCGCAGAAAAAGAAGAATTTGATAAAATAACTTATGATTATCGAAAAATGAAGCGTGATTATTTTAAAGAAATAGAAAATCAAAAAAAAATAAATAGTGAGTTAAAAAAGGATATAATTGAGCAGATTAAGGAATTAATAGGTACAGAGGGTTCAATCAACATTATATATAAAAAATTTAAATCTCTTCAAGAGACATGGCATAAAACAGGGCCTGCATTAAGATCTGATAATAACAATTTGTGGGAAACATATAAACATCACGTTGAACGTTTTTATGACTTTTTGCATATTAATAGAGAATTAAGAAATATTGACTACAAGCATAATTATGACGAAAAAATCAAAATTATTCAAGAAGCAGAAGAATTAGTTAAAATTGAAGATATATTAAAAGCTGGAAGAGATTTAAACGTTCTACATCGTTTATGGAAAAAAGAATTAGGGCCAGTGGCACCAGAAAACAGGGAGCCGTTATGGAAAAGGTTTCAGGAGGCCTCCAAATTAATACATGCAAAAAGACAAGATTTTCAAAAGAATATTGAAAAAAATCAAATTATTAATCTTGAAAGAAAAAATTTAATTCTTAAAAATATTGAAAAACTAACTAATCCGAAACCAAATAATCACAAGGGATGGCAATTATCAATCAGAAAATTTAATGAACTAAGAGAAGAATTTAAAAAAGTGGGGGTTATTCCTAAATCGGAAAGTAAAAAAAATTGGGGGTTATTCAGAGAAAAAGGAAGAATTTATAATCTAAACAAAAATCAATTTTATAAAAATCAAAAAAACAATCAAAAAAAAATTATTGAAAAATATAAAAATCTAATACATGAAGTAAAAGAAATTAATGAAAAAGAAGATTGGAAAAAATTTGTAGAAAGAATGAAATCAATACAAATAGAATTTAATAACAATAGCTATATTCCAATAAGCATACTAAAAAAGTTAAGAACAGAATTTCAAACAGAAACAAATCTTTATTTTCAAAGATTAAAATCTGGTTACCAAAAAATAAATGCAGATGAAGAAATTCTCTATAAGAAAAAATTAGAAATAGTTAATAGTCTTAAGAAACTAGACTTTTCTAAAAAAGAATTCACAAAAATTTTTACTGAGCAATGGGAAAATATTCAAAATATAGGTAATCTTAATAGACAATTAGAAATTAAAATATTTAATTTATTTATTAAATCAACTTCTAAAATACTTAAAGGAATTCATGATCTCAAAGTAGATAAATCAAATATTTTGTTTGATATAGAATTGTACTGTTTAGAATCTAATTTGGAGGAGTTACAGGTCAAAATTAATTATTATAAAAAAACAATTGATGAACTGCAAAATGAAATAAATCAATTAGAAAATAATCTTGAATTTTTTAGTCAATCCAGTACAGAAAGTCCTCTTCTTAAAGAAGTAACAGAAAAATTAAACACATTAACAACTAAATCTTTCTTATGGAAGGAAAGATTTAATAAGCTTAAATCAGCTAAAAATAAGACTCCTAATTCTGTGAAAAAAGACCTAAAGGATGTTAGTAAAACAGAATAATTTTAAATATTTTTTTTAGCTTTTTCCCATAAATTATTTAAATCATCTAAACTCAAAGACTCTATTGAAGTTTTTTCTGATTTGGCACTTTTTTCCATTTTTTTAAATCGATCAACAAATTTTTTATTTGTTTTCTTTAAAGCCATATCAGGGTCTATATTAATAAATCTTGCATAATTAATTAGAGAAAAAATTAAATCTCCGAATTCTTCTTCAATAGATGATTTGTTATTTTCTTTTATTGCATTAAGAAACTCGTTTTCTTCCTCTTTAACTTTCCCCCAAACATCTTCTAATCTTTTCCATTCGAAGCCAACTCCCGCTGCCTTATCTTGAAGACGATGTGATTTAATCATTTCAGGAAGGCTAGATGGTATACCCGAAAAAATACTATTATTTCCCTCTTTAAGTTTTAAAGTTTCCCAATTACGCTTAACATCATCTTCGTTTTTTACTTTAACGGTCCCATAAATGTGTGGATGTCTATAAATAAGCTTATCACAAATAGCTTCTGTCACATCTCCAATATCAAACTCATTTTGTTCAGAGGCTATTCTTGAATAAAACATAATGTGCAATAACAAATCACCTAACTCTGATTTAATTCCATTTAAATCTTTTTCTAAAATTGCTTCTGACAATTCATGGGTTTCTTCAATGGTAAGTGTTCGAAGAGTTTCAAAGGTTTGTTTCTTGTCCCACGGACATTTCAATCGAAGATGATCCATCATGGTTAACAACTTATCTATTAATTCTAACTGTCTTTTACGAGATTTCATTTTTATCATTTTGTATAGTAAATATGGAAAATACACCTTTATATAAAAAGATGGTTATAACCATTGAATTATTATATCTTTTGAATATACTCTTTCGTAATCGTTAATATTATAAATAGCGAGAAAATAAGTCATACGCACTTCTTTTTGATCTAATAAAGGTTCTGCAATATAAGCATCTGTGATTTTTGATATTATTTTAAATAACCCTACCTAAGCGAGAAATGATAGAAATTATTTCGTCTAAATTCGTTCTATCTGTTTTTTATTGGTCCTGAAAACTTCATTTTATAATCAGTTTCAATCTTTCCTTTACTAATATTTAATAATTTACCTTTCAATAATTTTCTTTTTAAGGGTGATAATTTATCAGTAAATAAAATCCCCTCAATGTGGTCGTATTCGTGTTGA
The DNA here is from genome assembly GCA_029243245.1 of Flavobacteriaceae bacterium. GTDB lineage: Bacteria > Bacteroidota > Bacteroidia > Flavobacteriales > Flavobacteriaceae > Marivariicella. The sequence continues at coordinate 175,068 of JAQWSK010000016.1, forward strand.
ATTACTCTTGCAATTATACCATTATACGAATCTTGATGTTGATTAAATTCTTGATCAAAATATTTAATTAAAATAGTGTCCGAACGCTTTATATCAGCTCTTACATCAGGAATGCTAAGGCATCCTTCATTAAAATCCCATTCGTTTCCAGTTTCATCAGTAAGAGTTGGATTGATAAATACTTTTTTAAAAGATTTTATTCTATTTAAGTCAACATCATTCATGCTTTCATCATCAGCAAAAGGACTAGTGTCAATTATGAATAAGCGTTTTGAAAACCCAATCTGTGGTGCTGCTAATCCAACTCCATTTGCATTGTACATTGTTGCCCACATATTTTCAATTACATCATTTAAGCCCTCAAAATTCTTAGATACCTCCTTTGCTTTTTTTTTCAATACGGGATTTCCATAAGCTAGTATTGGTAAAATCATTTTTGATTTTTTTTAAATTCTAAGTAGGATTGTAATATAATCGTTGCGCTAATTTGATCAATTAGTGATTTATTTATTCTTTGATTCTTTTTTAAACCATTTTCAAGCATTGCTTTACTAGCAATTTTTGAAGTAAATCTTTCGTCGTGTCTAATGACTGTAAGATCGGGGATTGTTTCTTGAAGTTTAGTTATAAATTTTATAATGACTTTTTCAATATTCGAAAAATTACCATCTCTTTGTTTAGGCTGACCAATAATTATAGCTTCTACATCATTTATTGAAATATATTCCTTTAAAAAAATCAATGTTTCTTTTGGGGTTAATGTTGTTAAAGCACTAGCTATTATTTGAAAAGGATCTGTATGAGCAATACCTGTTCTCTTTTCGCCAAAATCTAATGCAACCAAACAACCCATTTTAAAATTTTAACAAAGATACAATTTGACAACTTAAATCAATTAATGAGTTCTGAGTTTCATTACATTTGCTAAAAATTTAATTATGAAATCTATAATTGAAGCTGCCTGGGACAATAGATCTTTATTAGAAACCGAAAAGACACGGAATGCTATAAAAAGTGTTATAAGACAACTAGACGATGGAAAAATTAGAATTGCTGAAAAAAATACTCACTTTTGGAAAATTAATGACTGGATAAAAAAAGCAATTATTTTGTATTTTCCAATACAAAAAATGAAATCTATTGAAATTGGACCATTTGAATTCCATGATAAAATTTCGTTAAAAAATGATTATGCTAAAAAAAATATTCGTGTTGTACCTCCTGCTGTTGTTAGATATGGAGCATACGTGGCGAGTGGAACAATTTTAATGCCTAGCTATACTAATATTGGCGCATATGTTGATACAGAAACTATGATAGATACATGGGCTACGGTTGGAAGTTGTGCGCAAATTGGAAAAAATGTTCACATTAGTGGTGGTGTTGGAATAGGCGGTGTGCTAGAACCCGTTCAGGCTTCTCCAGTTATAATTGAAGATAATGCATTTATAGGTTCAAGGTGTATTATAGTTGAGGGTGTGCTAATTGAAAAAGAAGCTGTGTTAGGGGCAAATGTTGTTTTAACTGCCTCAACAAAAATCATTGATGTTACAGGGGCTAAACCAATAGAAATGAAAGGTGTAATTCCTAGAAGATCAGTCGTTATCCCCGGAAGTTATTCAAAAAAATTTGAGGCTGGAGAATATCAAGTTCCTTGTGCTTTGATTATTGGAAAAAGAAAAGAAAGCACTAATAAAAAAACATCACTAAACGACGCTTTAAGAGATAATAAGATTACAGTTTAAATTTTATGACCTTTTAATTAATCCATAATCAGACCAAATTCGATATTTTTTTTTAGTATCTGATCTGATTTTATTATTTAATTCCCAAGAAGATCTATCTACATATCCCCTAGAATGATCAAGGTGTAAGCATATTGCTAAATATCTAATTTGTTTTGGTTTAATCCCAAAATTTATAAGACGTTCACCAAATTCACGATCTTCTCCTCCATATTTCATTCTCTCATCAAAACCATTTACAGAAAAAATATCCTTGCGCCATCCAGAGCTATTGTGACCATTCCAAGTTGGTTTAGTTGGAGTAAGTTTATTTAGAATTCTTGAAATAGTTACACAAGTAGATATTTTAATGTTTTTAAATGAAATCGCTAATCCTCTTTTTCTTAACCATCTAATGGAAAAGCAGTTCTGTAAAAAAATATCTTCTTCTGAGATAATATTTGACAAGGTTCTATTTAACTTAAAATAACCTCCTGACAAAAATGATCCCTTAGCTTTAAATTTATTATGATTTTCTAAAAAATCTCTTCTTGGAATACAATCACCATCTGTAAAAACAATATATTTTCCTTTACTAATATTAAGTGCCTTATTCAAAATAACTGTTTTTTGAAAACCATTATCAGGATGCCAAACATGCTTGACAGAATAAAATAGAATTTGACGAATGTTTTCAATTAAATCTTTAGTTAAAGTTCGAGATCCATCATCAGCAATTATTAACTCAAAATCTTTAAAGGACTGTTGAGCAAACCCTAGCAAAACTTTTTTTAGCCATAACTCTGAATTGTATGTACTAAGAATAACTGAAAAAAATGGTAGCAAATTTTAAATTTTAATATCCATGACAAAAATAAAACTACTTTTGCTTTTAACAGGCAAATTTATAATGAAAATATTAGTCATACAACAGAAAATGATAGGTGATGTGTTAATATGCAGTCTGTTATGTGAGAATATAATAAAATGGAATCCCCGAGCTGAAATTGATTTTATAGCCAACACTCATACTCTTCCAGTTATTAAGAATAATCCTCATATTAATAAAATAATAGTTTTTGGAGATCATTTTAAAAATGACAAAAAGTCATTTTATCGCTTTTTGAATAATCAACGTAAAAATAAATATGATGTACTAATTGATGCATATGGGAAAATTGAAAGTATTTTAACTTCTTGGCTAACCCCTGCTCCCATTAAAATTGGTTATAAGAAATGGTATACTAATTGGGTTTATTCAATATCAGTTGAAAGACAATTACATAAATTTAAAGATGACATACCACTTTCAATAATAAATAGAATCAAATTATTAATGCCAATAATAGGAAAAGATTTCAATTATATCTATAAACCAAAAATATATTTGGATGATTATGAAAAAAAAAATGCGAAAGCTCTATTAATCAATAGGAAAAAATCTCCCTTATTAATGATTAGTGCTTTGGGTAGTTCAAAATTAAAAACATATCCAATCGAAAAAATGAGTTTAGTTTTGGATTATATAGTTAGAAAATACGGCGCTCAATTGATTTTAAATTACATGCCAAATCAAAGGAAAGAAATTTTGTTGTTACTTAACAAAATAACACTCAAAACAAAACAATCTTTGCTTTTTAAAAAAAGTCCTAGAAGTTTGAGCGAATATATATCAATTGTTTCATGTTGCGACGCGATTATTGGAAATGAAGGTGGGGCTATTAATATTGCAAAATCTTTAAATATTCCAAGTTTTGCAATTTTTTCACCTCAAATAGATCCTGAGGTATGGAATACGTCGTCACAAAATCAAATTGGTGTACATATCAAAAATTACATTAAGAATTTTAAAAGTTTTAAATTAAACTCTAAACAAATATTTAGTTTATATAATTCCTTTGAGTTTGATTATTTCAAACAAGAATTATCAATTTTCATGAACCGACTCAAATAAACCATTTATAGCTTTAATTTTCTTTTTTAAAATAGATTTTTTCTGAATTAAGTCGTTATTTAAAAAGTCTGATTCATCTTTTTGATCATGATCAAGATGATAAACTATAGCACTAAACTTAACTCTTTTTCCTTTTATTCCTAAATTATGCAACCGAATCATTAAATCTGAGTCTTCTCTCCCCCATCCTTTGAATTCATTATCATATCCATTAACAGAAATAAAATCTTTTCTCCAAAAAGATGTATTACAACCTCTAAACTTATGAGATATTTTATTTGTAGGTTTATAAAAGCATGTGAAAAAAGGAATTCTGATTTTCCTAAATCTTTTTTTAATATTTGGACTAAAAAATGAAAAAAACACTCTTTTGTATTTATTTTGATAACACCACAAAAATTTTGAAATATATTTTTTTTTAATATGAACTCTAGTTCCATATAAATAACATGCCTTTTTTGCATTAGCAATATGATCATAAATGAAATACTCATTAGGAATACAATCACCATCAATTTGGATTATATAATCTGATTTGGAAAGTTGAATAGCTTTGTTAAGAATCAAAGCTTTTCTAAAACCAAGGTCTTCTTGATTAACATGAATAAATTTTGATGAAATTTTATTTTTCCATGAATTAAAAACTTTTAGTGTCTTAATATCATTTCCATCTTCAGCAATAATTATTTCATTTGGCAATTGAACTTGTTTAGATACCTCATTAATAATAACACTCAGTGCCTCTGAAGAATTGTATGTTGAAATTATTAATGCAACTGTCATAATGAAGTACAAATATAAATAGAAATCAATGTTTTATAACTTAGTATATATTAAACTGTATTTTTGATAAAATTATTTTAATGATTGATGAAGTTGAAAATGCTATTAAAGTATTAAAAAATGGAGGCGTGATCTTATATCCAACAGATACTGTATGGGGAATAGGGTGTGATGCAACTAATGTTGAAGCTGTTAAAAATATTTTTAAAATTAAAAAGCGCACATCAGAAAAAGCTCTTATATGTTTAGTTCATGATATTAAGATGCTCAAAACATACGTTTCTAAAGTACCTGAAGAAATAAAGCCATTAATTAGTGATCCAACTCCTACTACTATAATTTATAATAATCCTGAAAATATTGCTGAAAATCTTGTTGCAAGAGACAATACATTAGCAATTAGAATACCTAAACATGAATTTAGCAATCGATTAATAGCTAAATTTGGAAGGCCAATAGTTTCAACTTCTGCAAACATTAGTGGAAGTCAAACACCTACTATTTTTTCAGAAATCACAAACTCAATTTTGGAAGGTGTTGATCATGTTGTAAATTTGGAAAAAGAAAAAAAAGGGAGTATACCATCAAGAATATTTAAAATAGATGGTGATGGAAAAATTCTAACAATTCGCAAATAGATGGAGTTGCCGACAACAAAAAATTTACTTAATTCGAAACTCTTTCAAATATTAAAAAAAGTCATTGAGGAATCGAATATTGAATCATACATAATTGGGGGATTTGTAAGAGACTTTTTATTGAATAAAAAAAAATCTAAAGACATTGATATTGTATGTGTTGGAAGTGGTATTGATCTTGCAAAAGCTTTAAAAAAAACTGTGTCAAATTCAACTAAAATTCAAATTTTTAAAAATTATGGAACTGCAATGTTTACTTGGAATGATATAGTTCTTGAATTTGTTGGTGCTAGAAAAGAATCGTATTCAACAGAAAGCAGAAATCCAAATATTGAAATTGGTTCTTTGGAAGATGATCAAAATAGACGTGATTTTACGATCAATACCCTGGCAATAAGTCTAAATCCATCAAATTTTGGTAAAATTATCGATCCTTTTAACGGTATTAAAGATTTAAAAAATAATGTACTAAAAACACCCCTAGATCCTGATAAAACATTTAGTGATGACCCTCTAAGAATGCTAAGAGGTATAAGGTTTGCGACTCAATTAAATTTTACAATAGAAAAAAAATCATATAGATCAATAAGTAAAAATAGTGATAGGATTAAAATAATTTCTAAAGAAAGAATTGTGGAGGAATTAAATAAGATAATTTCTTCGCAAAAACCATCTATTGGATTTATGATTTTAGACCAAACAGGGTTATTAAACCATATCCTTCCCGAAATACAAAACCTTAAGGGCGTTGAAGAAATAGAAGGGTTTAAACATAAAGATAATTTCTACCATACATTAGAAGTTCTAGATAATATCTGTGAGTCAACAAATAATCTATGGCTAAGATGGGCTGCACTTCTTCATGATATTGGAAAAGCGCAAACAAAAAAGTTATCAAAAAATATTGGTTGGACATTTCATGGTCATGAATTTGTTGGTTCAAAAATGGTTTATAAATTATTTAAAAGGCTCAAAATGCCTTTAAATGACAAAATGAAATATGTTCAAAAACTTGTTTTAATGAGTTCCCGTCCAATTGTAATTGCTCAAGATCTGGTTACAGACGCAGCAGTAAGAAGATTAGTTTTTGATGCTGGTGATCATATAGATGATTTAATTTGTTTATGTAAAGCTGATATAACCACTAAGAATGAAAAAAAATTCTTTGAATATCATAAAAATTTTGAAGTAGTAACTAACAAAATAATTGAGGTAGAAAACAGAGATAGAATTAGGAATTTTCAACCACCAGTAGATGGGGATTCCATAATGAAATATTTTAATTTGAAACCTTGTAAAGAAGTAGGTCAAATAAAAGAAGTAATTAAAGAAGCTATTCTTGAAGGAAAAATTCCAAATGAAAAAAATGCTGCTTTCGAATTAATGAAGTTGACAGGTGGAAAATTAGGACTAAAAGCCCATGAATAATTTTAATTTTTCTGTAAAAGCTTCATTAATTTTAATTTTTCTAGTTATAGTAGCTGGAGCTACCGTAAGGGTAACTGGAAGTGGAATGGGCTGTCCAGACTGGCCAAAATGTTTTGGATATCTTATTCCACCAATAGAAAGAGAACAATTAGAATGGAAATCAGAATTTTCATATAATAAAAATGAAATAATAATTTTTAATGAATCACTCAAAATAGCTAAATCAAATTTTAAATCTGGTATAGAATATAACAAATTAAACTGGGCGCCTTATTTAAAACATGATTATTCTGTTTTTAATGTTTTTCATACTTGGATTGAATTTATAAATAGATTATTAGGGGCAATTGCAGGGATTGCAACTCTTGCAATGCTCTTTTATTCACTTTCTTACTGGAGAAAAAATAAAATTATTGTTTTAGGATCTTTACTAATTGTTTTAGGCATGGGCTTTCAAGCATGGCTAGGCAAGGAAGTAGTTGACTCTAATCTTATGCCTTTGAAAATAACCATTCATATGTTAATGGCTTTAATAATTCTCGCATTACTTGTTTTGATTCTTTATATCACAAATCAAAATTCAGTTAATATAAAAAAAAACAAAACGTTAATTTACATAACCTCATTTGGATTTTTTTTGACATTAATTCAAATATTTTCAGGCACTCAAGTAAGGCAATTTATAGATATACAAATGAATGAATATCCAAATCAGTTTGAATTATGGCTTAAATTTGCTCCAATAAAATTCTATTTTCACAGAAGTTTTTCAATTATAATATTAATTACTCATTTTTTACTTTGGTTAGAATTTAAAAAAAATAATTTTTTCCCTTTTTCGTTTAAAATATTAATATTTATTATTGGCCTTGAAATATTCACAGGTATATTAATGTATTATCTAAATTTTCCCATTAGCACTCAACCAATTCATTTATTTTTAGCAACTTTAATATTTAGTTCACAACTTTATTTAATATTTCAATTAACAATACAAAATCAAAATCAATGATATTAAGAATACGAACAATTTTAGATGTTGAAAATGATGTACTTCGTGACATAGAAATTGAAGACAATGCTGAATTAAATGATTTACATATCGTTATTGCTAAATCATATGGTTTTACAGGTAAAGAAATGGCCTCTTTCTACAATACAAATGAAAATTGGGAACAAGGTGATGAAATGAGTTTAATTGACTTAGGCGTTGGAAAGGAATATGCCAATAAAAAATTAAATACAATTTTTAATCCTGAAAATAATCGTCTTCTATATGTATATGATTTTCTAGCATTATGGACTTTTTTTATTGAAGTAATGGAGGTTAAAAAAAATAAAAAAGATATTAAATATCCTAACCTTGTTTTTTCACATGGAGAAGTTCCTGAAAACGCACCTAGCAAAAACTTTAATGAATCCAATTTAAATGATGAAAAAATAGAAAACAACCAAAATATTAATGGGCCTAATGATTTAGATTATGATCAATTTTATTAATTTCTTAGAAAGGCTATGGGTTTAATATTTTTATAATTCCTTTTTAAAAAAGACAATGATGCCTCCATAATTTCTCCCATTGATTTACTTTTTATAAAAGCTTTGTCTTTAGTAAAATTATAAATTTCAAGTTTTAATTTTTCTAAATTTTTACTAATAGTAATCGGGCTTTCTTTCATTGAAATTAACAGTTGATTGATTTTTTCTTCGTTACTCATTATTCTTTTAGCTACAATTGATCTTTCTTCTATTTTATATTGATCAATTGAATCATGTGTTAATTTCTTTTGAATCATTTTAATTAGAGGTTGATTTTCTTTAAAAAATTGAGGGCGATAGACTGAAAACCTTCCTTCAAAACTTTGCTGATCAAAATCAATTGCTCTTATTTTGTAAATAACTTGATCAAAATCATGAATAGGGACTATCACATAATTATAAGCACGCATATCACCTAATAATCTAACCATACATCTTTCATTAAACTTGACATATTCCTTAGCAATTTGAGCTTGCTCTGATTCTGAACATTTAGGAAGCATTTCTCTAATAAATATATCTCCTGGAATTCCAGCTATATGTTCTTCAATTAATGTTGATTCATTAACTTGAAAATTTAAATTATATGGGGAAAGCATATGTTCGAGCTCTAAACCAAATACTCTTGAAGAATCTGTTTTTTTAATATAAAAGTAAGTAAAATTATCATTCAATATATTTCTAACTTTGATTCTAAAAGGTTTTGAATTTCCAAAAGTACAATAGTCAATAGCATCAATATTTAAAAATGTTATGATTGATTCATTTCCATCAGAATGAAGAATAGTATATATTTTTTTTAGATTATAATCAATTTCTTTTAACTCACTATCAGAATAATAAACCCTTGTCCATAAAGTATCATTATTATTATCATCATATACGATTACACTGCCCTGAAATCTTAATAAATCTCCATAATAAATTGGCATATCCACCCACCTATTAAAATCAATCAAATATTTCTTTAAAAGATTAGATATAGGATAAAAAGGTTTTTTTTTGGAAATTAGTTTTTTCATTTTAATACTTGCCTAGTCTAAATTAAGACCATTAACATCATAAACATATAAATTTAAAATTAGTCATTTTTTAACAATGACTAAAAAGAAATAAAAACATATACTTTTGTAGTCAATGTTTAAAAATGAAATTTAAAATTATTTCAGACTTTTTACCAACTGGTGATCAACCAGAAGCTATAAAAGAAATTTTATCGAGTTTTAAAAATAATGATAAATATTTGACACTTCAAGGGGTTACTGGTTCTGGTAAAACCTTTACTGTAGCAAATGTTATAGAAAAACTTGAAAAACCCACATTAGTTTTAGCTCACAATAAAACTTTAGCTGCACAATTATATTCTGAATTTAAGCAATTCTTCCCTAATAACGCTGTTGAATACTTTGTTTCATATTATGATTATTACCAACCTGAAGCCTATATGCCAGTAAGTGGAACTTATATCGAAAAAGACCTTTCAATTAATGAAGAAATAGAAAAATTAAGATTAAGCACAACTTCATCTTTACTTTCTGGAAGAAGAGATGTCATAGTTGTGGCTTCAGTATCATGTTTATACGGAATTGGAAATCCTATTGAATTCCAAAAAAATGTAATCAATATAGAAAAAGATGAAAAAATTTCTAGAACTAAGGTACTTCAAAGACTGGTACAAAGTCTATATTCAAGAACTACTGCTAATTTTGATAGAGGAAACTTCAGAGTTCAAGGTGATATAATTGATATTTATCCTGGATACTCAGATACTGCTTACAAAATTCACTTTTTTGGTGATGAAATTGATGAAATTGAATCATTTAATCCTATCAATAATAAAATAATGGATTCACAAGAAAGAGTTACAATCTTCCCAGCTAATATGTTTGTAACATCTCCCGATATTTTACAAAATGCCATTCATCAAATTCAAATAGATTTAGTTAAACAAGTTAATTTTTTTAAAGAAATTGGTAAACATTTAGAAGCAAAACGGTTGAAAGAAAGAACAGAATTTGATCTAGAAATGATTCGTGAACTTGGTTACTGTTCTGGTATTGAGAATTATTCAAGATACTTAGATGGAAGAAGTCCTGGAACCAGGCCTTTTTGTTTGTTAGATTATTTTCCAGATGATTACTTAATGATTATAGATGAAAGTCACGTAACAATTTCACAAGTTCATGCTATGTATGGAGGAGATAGATCACGTAAAGAGAATCTGGTTAGTTATGGATTTCGTTTACCTGCAGCAATGGATAATAGGCCATTAAAATTTGAGGAATTTGAAAGTCTACAAAATCAAATTATATATGTAAGTGCAACCCCAGCAGATTATGAACTCGAAAAAACTGAAGGGTTTGTAATTGAGCAAATAATTAGACCGACAGGTCTGTTAGATCCTAAAATTGAAGTTAGACCTAGCTTAAATCAAATTGATGACCTGATAAATGAAATTCAAAAAAGAACTGAAAATGATGAAAGAACTCTTGTCACTACATTAACAAAAAGAATGGCCGAAGAACTTACAACTTATTTATCAAGAGTTAATATCAGATCTAGATATATTCATAGTGATGTTGAAACATTAGAAAGAGTTGAGATAATGCAAGATCTTAGATTGGGTAGGTTTGATGTATTAGTAGGAGTTAATTTGTTGAGGGAGGGCTTAGATCTTCCAGAAGTGTCATTAGTTGCAATTCTTGATGCTGACAAGGAAGGGTTTCTAAGAAGTACTAGATCATTAACACAAACTGTTGGAAGGGCTGCGCGTAATATAAATGGAAAAGCAATTATGTATGCAGATAAAACAACAAAAAGTATGGATAAAACAATTAATGATACTCAATACAGAAGAAGAAAACAAAAAGAGTACAATACTAAACATAATAAAAAACCTGAACCTATAAATAAATCATTAAACAATGTTTTGGCTAAAAACTCAGTTTCTACTTACTCAAAAGAACTAGATCAACAAAGAATTTCAAACTCTATTGCTAAATTTAAAAGTAAAGAAGATTTTGAAAAGGCTATTCGTTATACCAGAAAAGATATGGAAAAGGCCGCAAAGGAATTAGATTTTATTGAAGCAGCAGCTCTTAAGGATAAAATTAAGGCTTTACAGCTTGAAAAATCCAAACTTTAATTAGGCTAGTACTTCTTGAACTTTAATTGCTGCCTCTTCAAAAGCTACAGCTGCAATCACGTCTAATTTTGAGTTTTGAATTAAAACTTTTGCTTGTTCGGCATTGGTGCCTTGTAATCTAACTATTATAGGAACTCTAATTGCGTCTCCCATGTTTTTATATGCATCAATAATTCCTTGAGCTACCCTATCACATCTTACAATTCCTCCAAATATATTTACAAGAATTGCTTTAACTTTAGGATCTTTAAGTATTAAACGAAATGCAATTTCTACTCTTTCGGCATCAGCTGTTCCCCCAACATCTAAAAAATTTGCAGGAGATCCGCCAGATTGTTTAATCAAGTCCATTGTGGCCATAGCTAAACCAGCTCCATTAACCATGCAACCAACATTTCCGTATAAATCAACATAATTAAGCCCAGCTTTACTAGCCTCAACTTCTATAGGGTTTTCTTCATCTAGGTCTCTAAGGGTTATAAAGTCTGGATGTCTAAATAAAGAATTGTCATCAATACTTACTTTAGCATCTACAGCAATTATTTTATCATCTGAAGTTTTAAGCACAGGATTTATTTCAAATAATGATGCGTCAGCTCCTACGTATGCTTTATATAAATTTGATATAAATTTTGACATTGATTTGAATGCGTCACCTTCCAAACCTAAATTAAATGCAACTTTTCGAGCTTGGAAAGGAAGTAATCCAAGAGCAGAATCAATTTCTTCATTAAAAATTAATTGAGGTGTTTTTTTAGCAACTTTTTCTATATCCATCCCACCCTCTGTTGAATACATTATCATATTTTTTCCATTTGATCTGTTTAGAAGAATGGAAACATAAAATTCTTTTGGTTCAGAATTGCCTGGATAATAAACATCTTCAGCTATTAATACTTTATTTACTTTTTTCCCCTTAGGGGGAGTCTGAGGAGTAATTAATTGCATACCTATTATACTTTCTGAAATCTCTTTAACTTCTTCAAATGATTTTGCTAGCTTAACACCCCCTCCTTTTCCGCGACCACCTGCATGTATTTGAGCTTTAACAATATACCACTCAGTACCTGTAAGCTCTGAAAGCTTCTCTGCTGCTTTAATAGCATCATTAGAGTTGTCAGCAATAATACCCTTTTGAACTCCAACTCCGTAGCTTTCTAAAATACTTTTTCCTTGATATTCGTGTAAATTCATAATTTATATTAGATAGTATGTGACAAAAATAAAAATATTAATCAAGTTAAAAATTTTATATTTCTTTCTTATTAATTAATCTAACAATTCAAGACTAATCTGGTATATTATATCTTTTTAACGTATTATTATATTCATCTTTATAAATTTGAAAAAATAAACTAAAATCAATTGAAAACAAAAGATTTACTAGCAATATCTAAAAAATTTGGAAGCCCTATATACGTATATGATGCAAATAAAATAGAAAATCAATATAAGAGACTTGTTAAAGCATTTTCTAATGTATCAAATCTTAGAATTCATTATGCGGTTAAAGCTTTATCTAATATTTCAATCTTAAAATTCATGAAACATCTTGGATCAGATCTCGACACTGTTTCCATTCAAGAGGTTGAACTAGGTATTCAAGCTGGATTTGAACCAAGCAAAATAATGTTCACTCCCAATGGAGTTTCAATAGATGAAATTGAAGCTGTGTCAAAGTTGGGTGTTCAAATTAATATTGATAATTTATCAATATTAGAACAATTTGGAAGTAAAAATCCTGAAACTCCTGTATGTATAAGGATAAACCCTCATGTAAATGCAGGTGGAAATTCAAATATCTCAGTAGGACATATTGATTCAAAATTTGGAATTTCAATTCATCAAACACCTCATTTATTAAGAATTATTAAAAACACAAAAATGAATATCAACGGTATTCATATGCATACAGGTAGCGACATATTAGATATTGAAGTTTTTTTATACGCATCAGAAATATTATTTGAAAATGCACTAAATTTTAAAAACTTGGATTTTATTGATTTTGGCAGTGGATTTAAAGTTCCATATAAGCAAGGAGATATAGAGACTAACATAGAAGAATTGGGGGAAAAACTAAGTCGTAGATTCAATGAATTCTGTAGACAATATGGAAAAAAAATAGCTTTAGCATTTGAACCTGGCAAGTTTTTAGTGAGTGAGTCTGGTCATTTTATTACATCAGTAAATGCAATAAAACAAACTACTTCAACTGTTTTTGCTCAGATCAATAGTGGATTTAATCACTTTATAAGACCTATGTTCTACAATTCTTATCATGAAATACAAAATATTTCAAATTCTAAAGGGAAAAAAAGATTTTACTCGGTTGTTGGTTATATATGTGAAACAGACACTTTTGCAAATAATAGAAAAATTGAAGAAATTTCTGAAGGAGATGTTCTTGTTTTTAAAAACGCTGGCGCTTATTGTTTTACAATGTCAAATAATTATAATTCACGACTAAGACCTGCAGAAGTTTTATGGTTTAAAAATAAACCTTTACTTATTAGAGAAAAAGAGGACTTAAACGATATTTTAAACAAGCAAATAGAAATAAATTTTTAATTTATAGTTTATATAAGGAAATTATAGATAATACTTTATTGAATTCATTTATCATCCCCTCAATAATTTCTGATGCGGGCTTAATTTCATTTATTTGAGAAGCAACCTGTCCTATTTCCAATTCACCTTGATCTAAATCTCCTTCAAACATACCTTTTTTAGCTCTTCCTTTTCCTAGATGTTCAGTTAGTAATTCAGGGGATGCACCTTTTGAATAGATGTTGAGAATTTCTTTATAAAATTTATTCTTTATCATTCTCACTGGAGTTAATTCTTTCAAGGTTAAAATCGTACTTCCTTGATCAGCTGAAATTACAGCTTTTTTAAAATTTATGTGAGACGAAGCCTCTTCTGTAACTACAAATCTTGAGCCTACTTGAACTCCGTCTGCGCCTAAACATATTGCAGCGGCCATAGATTCTCCTGAACAAATTCCTCCAGCAGCTATTAAAGGTATCTTAACTGCTTTTTTAATTAAAGGAATTAGAACCATAGTAGTGGTTTCCTCACGACCGTTGTGACCTCCAGCTTCAAAACCTTCTGCAACTATAGCATCCACTCCTGCTTTTTCAGCTTTAATTGCAAATTTTACTGAGCTAACTACATGAACTACTTTACAACCAGCATTTTTTAATTTTAAAGTCCACGTATTTGGATTTCCTGCCGAAGTAAAAACAATTGAAATTTGTTGATCAATTAATATTTTCATAACCTGATCCATCTCAGGATAAAGTAAAGGAACATTTACCCCAAAAGGTTTAGATGTAGCTTTTTTACACTTTGAAATATGTTTTATTATAGTTTCAGGATTCATGGAACCAGCACCAATTATTCCAAGACCACCCGCATTACTAACAGCTGAAGCCAATTTCCAACCACTAGCCCAAATCATTCCACCTTGAATTATAGGATATTTAATTTTAAATAAAGAAGTGATTTTTTTCATCACTCTAAGATGGTTCCTGAACCAATAAGTTCATTATTAATATACCATGCTACAAATTGTCCTGGTGTGACAGCTGATTGAAGTTCATTAAAAAAAACATATAAGTAATTCTTTTTTTGAAATAGTTTTGCTTCAAACAACGGTTGTCTATATCGAATCCTTGCTTTAACCTCTAAAGTTTGACCTTCAATTAATCTCAAATCTGTTCGAACCCAATGAGTTTGTTTCAATGAAACACGTAAAGCTCTTCTATAAAGTCCTGGATGTAAATTACCTTCACCAACATAAATTATGTTTTCTTCAATATTAGTATTAATAACAAACAAAGGAGCTCTTGTGCCTCCTATAGCCAAACCTTTACGTTGACCAATAGTATAATAATGAGCTCCTTGATGAGTTCCAATCTTTTTACCATCATTTATCTTATAAGTAAATGGGATTGATAAACTTTCATCAAAATCTAGATTATTTATATTCTTTAAATTATAACTTTCATAGATTTCAAGTGAATTAGAAATTTGAATAACATCACCTTCTAAAGGTTTTAGTCTTTGTTGTAAAAACTCTGGAAGTCTAACTTTACCTATGAAACATAATCCTTGAGAGTCTTTTTTTTCTGCTGTAACTAAACCTTCAGATTTAGCTATTTTACGAACTTCTGACTTTTTTAAATGCCCTATAGGAAAAAGAGTTTTTTGAAGTTGGTATTGATTAAGCTGACATAAAAAATATGATTGATCTTTATTAGGATCATTCCCTTTTAAAAGCTGAAAAATTTTATCACTATTTTCACTTTTCTGACAATAGTGTCCAGTAGCTATAAAGTCAGCCCCTAAAGACAAAGCTATATTTAAAAACAAATCAAATTTAATTTCTCTATTACATAAGATATCAGGGTTAGGAGTTCTTCCTTTTGAATATTCATCAAACATATAGTCAACAATTCGTTCCTTATATTCTTTACTAAAATCAACAGTTTGAAATGGTATGCCAAGTTTTTGAGAAACTATGACAGCATCATAACTGTCTTCTAGCCAGGGACATTCATTAGAAATAGTAACATCCTCATTATGCCAATTTTTCATAAAAAGGCCTATGACATCATATCCTTCTTTTTTAAGAAGGTGTGCAGCAACACTTGAATCTACTCCTCCCGATAATCCTACAATAACCCTTTTACTTTTCATAAATCAAATGTACAATTAAGCTTGAGAAAATTGAAATCAGTTTTGGGACTACTTCCTGCGATTTTGATTAATTTTTTTTTGAGCTTCAGCTGCTTCCATCGCTTTTTGAAGTCTTTCAGAAAAACCACCAACTTTTCTTGGCTTCTTTTTATTTTCAGCGATTTGGGCTCTTATCTTGTCCTCTTTAATTATAAAATTCTTTATAACTAACATTAATAAAATCGTTAATGTATTTGAAATAAAATAATACAAACTTAAGCCACTAGCATAATTATTGAAAAACAACAACATCATTAGAGGCATCATGTAAATAATAAATTTCATATTCGGCATACCTTCTTGTTGAGGCATAGATTGCTGCCCGGTAGTCATTAAGGTATATACAAAAATTGCAGCTGAAGCTAAAATTGGAAAAAGACTTATGTGATCACCATAGAAAGGAATTGAAAATGGAAGTTCAAAAATCGAGTCATACGATGAAAGGTCATCAGCCCAAAGAAAACTTTTTTGACGAAGTTCAAATGCTACTGGAAAAAAAGAAAATAAAGCATAGAAAATAGGTAGTTGAATTAGAGCAGGAATACAACCAGACATAGGATTTACACCTGCTTTACCATACAGGCTCATAGTCTCTTGCTGTTTTTTTACAGCATCTTTTTTATATTTTTTTGTTATCTCTTCAATTTCTGGCTTTAAAGTCTTCATTTTAATTTGAGAAACATACGACTTATAAACTACAGGAGACATAACTAACCTTACAATAATAGTTAAAACTATAATTGCAATTCCATATGGTAAAAAAGTGGCTAACCATGCAAAAAGAGGAAGAAAAATAAATCTATTTATCCATCCAAAAATTCCCCAGCCTAAGGGAACAGATGTCTCAAGTGAATCACCATAAGATTTTAAAATTTGATAATCTGTTGGGCCAAAATAAAAATTCATTTTTGAAAGAATATTTCCATTTTTTCTGTCTAAAGTAAAAGAACTATTAAGCTCCTTTGTGTATCTTTTATCTAGATCTTCATTCACAGTTAAATCTTTGGATTTAAATGATACTTCTTTAATAACTTTATTGGGTATTAAAATTGAACTAAAAAAATGTTGTCTATAGGATATCCAACGCACTTTGTTTTCAACTTCTTCATCTTCCCCTGACAGTGAAAGATTATCAACTTTATCTTCCTCATATGCATAAGTCAATTGAGTATATCGACTTTCATAATCTATGCTCTTAGAATTTCTAAATAAATCTGTCTGCCAATTCAAAATAATATCATCAGAAGATAAAATGTTTTCTAATCCCTCTGATCTAATTTCAAAATTAAATTTATAACCCTCATTTGGTAGAGTATATTTAAATTCTAAGAATTGACTCTCAGAAATATTTGCTCTAAAAACAAGTGATTGACTTTTATTGTTTTCTTCTTTTTTAAATGAATTAAAGTAAATATTTTTTGTTTCTATTAGTAGGCCAAGTCTAGTCTTAATACTTGTGTTTATTATATGATTGTTCTCAGAAATAAGATTTAAGGGCTGGTCAATATGATTAGAAAATTGTTTCAAATTGACAAGGCTTAGATTTGCACCTTTAGAGCTCACTACTATTTTTATGTCTTTATTCTCTATAACTAGTTCCTCTACTTTTTTAGCTTCTAACCAAGAAGAAAAAATACCATATGTAATACTTACATCTTTTTCCTGATAAGTAGCCGTACCATTAAATTTCGATTTTTCATAATTTTTATTATTAGAAGATGAGTCAACTTCTAATGATGTATTTGATTCAACGGATTGAATATTTTGAGAACTTGAATTCTCATTTCGAAAAAACATCCAAGTCAATATCATTGCAATTAATATAAATCCTATAAATTGATATACATCAAATTGTTTTTCTTCCATTTTGTTTTTTTGATTTAGAATATTTCAATACTGCCTCAACAAAAGAGACAAAAAGTGGGTGAGGTTCAGAAACCGTACTTTTATATTCTGGATGAAACTGAACTCCAATAAACCATGGATGATCATTATATTCAACAATTTCTATTAGACCTGTCTGAGGATTAACGCCACTGGCTTTTAGATTTTTTGAGAACATAGTATCATTAAATTTATCATTAAACTCATAACGATGACGATGACGTTCATTTATTTGAGATTTACCGTAAATTTTACTAACTAAACTCCCAGGAGTTAAAGAGCATTCCCACGAACCTAATCTCATGGTCCCTCCTTTATTAATAATATTTTTCTGACTTTCCATCAAATCAATAACCGGATATTTTGTTTTATCTGACATTTCAGTTGAATTAGCATCCTCTAGGCCTAAAACATTTCTGGAGTATTCTATTACAGCCATTTGCATTCCTAAACAAATTCCAAAAAAGGGAACTTTATTTTTTCTAACAAATTCAACTGCTTGAATTTTACCTTCAATACCTCTTTCTCCAAAGCCAGGGGCAACAAGTATCCCATCAAGATTTTTAAATTTATCTATATGATCTTCTTCTGAGATAAATTCAGAATGAATTGTAACTATTTCAACTTCAACCTCATTGACAGCTCCTGCATGAAAAAAAGCTTCAAGTATTGACTTATAAGAATCTTGGAGCTCAACATATTTTCCTACCAAACCAATCTTAACTATACTTTTAGGGTTTTTGTATTTTTTTAAAAACTCTTTCCATTGTGTAAGATCAGCAGATTGTTTAGGTTTTAATTTTAAACGTCCAATTACTACTCTATCAAGTCCCTCATCTTGCATTTTTAATGGAACATCATAAATAGTTTCTACATCTATTGATTGAATAACTGCTTCATATTTAACATTACAAAATAATGCTAATTTTCTTCTTAAATCTACTGACAATTCATGTTCAGTTCTACATACTAAAATATCAGCCTTGATTCCACTTTCCATTAAAGTTTTAACTGAATGTTGAGTAGGTTTGGTTTTCAGCTCTCCTGCTGCTGATAAAAATGGTATTAATGTCAAATGGATAGTTATTACATTATTTTCCCCGCGCTCATATATTAATTGACGAACAGCTTCAATATATGGTAGAGACTCAATATCACCAACTGTTCCACCAATCTCTGTTATAATTATATCATATTCACCAGTTTGACCAAGCAATAAAATTCTTTCTTTAATTTCATTAGTAATATGAGGTACTACTTGTACTGTTTTACCTAAAAATTCACCCCTCCGTTCTTTTTCAATTACACTTTGATAAATCCTACCTGTAGTAACGTTATTTGCTTGAGAAGTTTTTACATTAAGAAAACGCTCATAATGACCTAAATCTAGATCTGTTTCAGCACCATCATCAGTTACATAACACTCCCCATGTTCATATGGATTTAAAGTTCCTGGATCGATATTTAAATATGGATCAAACTTCTGGATAGTTACTCTAAAATTTTGTGATTGCAGTAATTTAGCTAACGATGCGGCTACGATGCCTTTTCCTAAAGACGATGTAACTCCTCCGGTAACGAAAATATATTTTGTGTCTGACATACTGTCTAATCTTTATTTACCGGGCTCAAATTTACAAAATATGTATGACGTTAAGGATAAAAATCATATTATTTATTTATTTCTAAAACATCATAAAGCTGATGTTGTAATAAGTAATATGCCTGATTTGAATAAGCTCTGTCAATAACTTGTACATAATTAAACTTATTATTGATATATTCAGTTTCTCCTATTTGTGAGCTAGAATATAAATCTTCTTGTGTTACAATTCTTAGAATCAAATCAAAAACTAAATCAAATGCTCTAATAGCAGTTTTATTGGGGGGAATTCCGAAACGATCTACAAATTTCTCTATTAATAAAGAATTATCTATTTTTCTTGGATAATAGTCAGACATATAAGTAAACATAAGATCACCAAATAGTGTATTTGAAAGATTAGGATTTTCATATGAAGAACTATGATATGTAGTATATAGTCTAATTTTTTTTTCATCACTTAGTTGTGAACGAATTTGAGAACTTACACTAGAAATCAATGAAAATTTTTCTGTTTCTAAAATTATTTTATTTGGAAGAGTATCAACTACTAAAGAATCTATTAATTCCGGTAATAAAAAATCTCCAAACTCAGGTCTCAATTTAACCGCGCTAGGAAATAAAAAATTAAGCTCTTTCTCAACTTCTCTATTTATCGAATCAGAAACAATTAAAATATTATCGTCTTCGTTTATTATATCTTTTAAATATTGCTTCATCTCATTTCGGATAAATGATTTAGAAGTAATACTTTGAAAAACTCCTTTTCTCATTTCAACAGGGTTTGAAGACAATGGGGCTACCTTAGGAACATTTTCTAATTTAGTACTTAATGATAAAAAGTTGAAATTTTTAGTTAACATTGGCCCTATTATAACGTCTATTTTTGAAGGATCTAGAGTCTTAATTTGACTTTGTATTACACTTTTATTATTTTGAGTATCAAATATTTTAACGTCTATATTTATTCCAATATCTTTTGCTTTTTCCATTGCCAAAATAGATCCAGAATAAAAGTCTAAAGCAATTGAGGTAAGAGTTCTTCTTTTTAAAAATCTTTCTGTTTTATCTATAGAATCAAATTCAATAACTGATGTTTTAAATGGAAGAAAATAAACTAGTTTAATTTTTTCTCTTTTAAAAATAGAATCTTGAAGATTTGTCTTTTCTACTAGAAAATTATCATCAATATTTAATTTTTCAGAAAAAACTTTAGGTAGTTTTAATATCATACCCTCTTGAAGACCTTCTTCAAGAACTAAAGGGTTTAAAGAGTCTAAAGTAGATCTGTTAACCCCTGTTTTATCTTTAATCCTATAATATCCTTCTTTAGATTTTATTTTATAATAATAAAAACCAGATTCTACCAGTTTTTTCTGATCATAAGTTTTATTTGGTAATTTGATAGACTGACCAAATTTAAGTCCCTCTATTATTTCAGGGTTTAATTTTTCTAATTCATTTATAGTAATACCATATGTATATGCAATCCTCCATTTTGTATCTTTAGGTTGAACGTAATATAAGTTTAGAGTTTCAAGAGGTGTTTTTTCACTTTTGACTCTGATATAAACTGGTATTCTTATTTTCATTCTTTTTCTTAACCCTCTTTTACTAATCTGTGGATTATAACTTTCTATTTGACTCTCGCTTATATTGTACTTTACAGCAAGATTATAAATATTATCTCCTTTTTTAACTTTATGAATTATAAACTTTTCTGGTATTAAGTCGTCCTGACTATATCCATATGATATAAATAGTAGTAGAAATATTGTTATAATTTTTTTATTAAACGTCACTTTTAATCTATATAATTCAATTAACTATTCCCATTCTATAGTAGCTGGTGGCTTAGAACTTATGTCATAAACTACCCTATTTATTCCAGGAACTTTATTTATAATTTTATTAGAAATTTTTTGTAAAAATCCATAAGGTAAGTCAACCCAATCAGCTGTCATTCCATCAGTAGACTGAACCGCTCTTAAAACTACACATTTTTCATAAGTTCTCTCGTCTCCCATTACGCCAACACTATTAACAGGCAAAAGTATTGCCCCAGCTTGCCAAATAGAATCATATAAGTTCCATTTTTTTAATCCTTCAATAAAAATTGAATCAACTTCTTGAAGAATATTAATATTCTCAAATGTAATTTCTCCTAAAATTCTAATTGCTAAACCAGGACCTGGAAAAGGATGTCTTCTTAAAATTGCAGAGTCAATTGCTAAACTATTTCCTACTCTACGAACTTCATCTTTAAAAAGCATTCTAAGAGGCTCAACAATATTCAACTTCATTAAATCTGGTAAACCACCAACATTATGATGAGACTTAATTGTTACAGAAGGTCCGTTAACTGAAATTGATTCAATTACATCAGGGTATATTGTTCCTTGAGCTAACCATGAAGCTCCCTTTATTTGTTTTGCCTCATCATCAAAAACATCAATAAAAGTGTTACCAATAATTTTTCGTTTTAATTCAGGATCTGATTCACCCTTCAAATTATTTATAAATAATTTTGATGCGTCAACCCCTTTCACATTAAGCCCCATACCTTTATATTGATTTAAGACTGAATCAAACTCATTTTTTCTTAAAAGGCCATTGTTAACAAAAACACAGGTTAGTTGATCTCCAATTGCTTTATTTAACAATACAGCTGCCACTGTTGAATCTACACCTCCAGATAGGCCCAAAATAACTTTATCATTACCAATCTGATCTTTTATTTTTTTTATCGTCATCTCAACAAAAGAATCAGGAGTCCAATCTTGTTTAATTTTTGAAATTTTAACTAAAAAGTTTTGTAGCATTTTAGATCCATCAGGAGAATGATATACTTCAGGATGAAACTGGATTCCATATGTGTATTCACCTTTAATTTCAAAAGCAGCATTTTGAACATCTGAGGTGCTAGCAATAAGTTTTGCTTCATCAGGAAGATTCTTAATAGTATCACTATGACTCATCCATACTTGACTCTTTTGAGGAATATCAATAAAAAAATTAGATTTTGAATCTATAAATTTTAAATTTGCTCGACCATATTCTCTTGTTTTTGATTGGCTAACTTTGCCTCCGAAAAAATGAGCCAAATATTGTGCTCCATAGCAAACTCCCAAAAGAGGGATTTTACCTTTAATCATAGAAAGATCTATGCGCGGTGAATCTTCAGTTCTAACTGAATGAGGAGAACCAGATAAAATTACTGCTTTGTATATAGAAAAGTCATTGGGTGGTTTATTGTATGGGAATATTTCACAATAAATATATAATTCCCTTACTCTTCTTGCTATTAACTGTGTATATTGAGATCCAAAATCAAGGATAAGTACTTTGTCTTGCATAAGCAAAAATACAATTATTTATTAGGGAGGAAATTTAAAATTAGACTATTTTTTTACTTTTATTCAGATTCTAGAATAGTAAATTCTTTGTTAAGGGGCTCAAAATTATTCATCAAGTCTGGAATAAAATTATAATCAAATTGCAAAAAATAATCAAAGAAATTTTCTTTTCGTTCTTGAAGAGTACCATTTGGAAACAGAGTGTCATATATTAATTCTGTTTTTTTTACATGATTATTGAGTTTCCTTTTTTGAGCTCTTAAAAGTCTTTTCTCAAGATTATCTATACCTTTGTATTGTTTTGCTTTTTGAGCCTTTACAGCGCCCTCAAATGATGAGTCCGTCTTAGAAACAATTTTTTCTAAAAACTCAAATTGTGAATCAAGTTTATTCTTTAGAAATTGCAAATCCAAACTTATAGATGAGAGCTCTTTAATTTTATTTTTAATTAAATAATTTTTTCCGTTTAATAAATCGGAATATGATATGTTTAGTTTAGCCATTCTTTTAGAAATCTTAGAAGAAACTAATAATGCTGAATTTCTGATAATTAAAATAGGTAAAATGATATTTTGATTATCAAAAAAAGCTTTTAATTGTAGCCAATAAGAAATCTCTGCTGTACCTCCAATATATGCAATATTTGGAAGAATTACTTCCTGATATAAAGGGCGTATTAAAACGTTTGGAGAAAATTTTTCAGGAAATTCAATTAACTCTTTTTTCATTTCAGTTTTAGTAAATGTTATCTTTGAATTACTCAATTTAAATCCATCATTAGTTTTTAAAATTCGGTTTCTTTCTCCTTTAGTAATATAAAAGAGATTTATTTCTCTTGGATTTACTTGAGGTTTATAATTTTTATTATAGTTTTTCCTTAAGCTATCTATTTGAATTTTAACTTGTTTCTGACAATTTTGATGAAACAATTCTTGTTTAAAAAAAGGAATCATAGTTTCCTTTAATTTTCTTGAATTTGGATCTATAATTAATAATCCATAATCAGAAAAAAGTTTATTAACTATACCAAAAGTAGCTTCAGAAAGTGTTTTTGCAGAAAAATACGTTTCCTTAATGATTGTTTTAATAGCCATAGAAGATTTTGAAGCTCCTAGCTCCTCTTCAATAAATAATTTTAAACAGTCAAGTTTTTCTATACTAAGCTCTCCGACAGGTCCTCCGCTTGTTTGACTCCAAACAATTTTTCTTCCTTTGAAATAAAAGCTTCTAATTTCTTCAAAATCATGATCTTCAGATGCCATCCAAAAAATAGGAATATAGTGGTTTCCTGTTTTTTTATTATTTAATTGATTTGATAGTTTTATTATACTAATAATCTTATAAATAAAATACAAAGGTCCGGTCATTAGACTCAATTGATGACCTGTTGTAACTGTAACTCCATTTTTTTTAGATAAAAAATTCAAGTTTTTCTCCACATTCTTAGAAGTCTTTATATCTCTATATTGGTCTTTAAGAACTTCAATTAAATTATTTCTATTAATATTAGAAAATTCTTTTAATTTAAAATCAGAAATACTGCTTAGAGACTCTATGCTAGGAAAAGAAGTTATGGATGAAATTAAGCCCTTGTTTTCATCTTGATAATCCTTAATTAATTCAGAATAAATTTTTAAAGAATTATATGGAATTTGATTAACTTTCATTCTAAATAATTTCCATAAAGATATTTGATTTTTTATAACCGATATAAACCTTCATGTTTAAAATAAATTACTTTTACAATTAAATATGCAATTATGTTTAAAAATTATATTCTTTTTTATTTAGCATTAATAAGCTATACGTCTAAATCTCAAGAAGTAAGTTCCCCTGATTCTTTTTTAGGGTATGACCTTGGTACAGTTTTTTCACGACATCATCAAGTAGTTGATTACTATAAATATTTAGATTCAAATTCGGATTGGGTAGATCTTCAACCTTATGGGACAACTAATGAAGGCCGCTTACTTCAATTAGCATTTATTTCCAATCCTCAAAATTTAAAAAACCTTGAAACAATTAGAAATAATCATCTTAAAAATTCTGGATCTACTAATGGTGAAATTAATTCAGATAAGGTTATAGTTTGGTTAAGTTATAATGTTCATGGTAATGAATCTTCAAGCACAGAAGCATCAATGAAAACAATTTATAATTTAATTACTAAATATAAAGATTGGCTTAAAGACACAATTGTTATTATTGATCCATGTATAAACCCTGATGGAAGAGATAGATATGTTAACTGGTATAAACAAAAGAAAAGATATCCTTATAATCCAAGCTCTTTTTCAAGAGAACATCAAGAACCTTGGCAAAATGGAAGAACTAACCATTATGCCTTTGATCTAAATAGGGACTGGGCTTGGGCAACACAAATTGAAACTCGGCAAAGACTTGTAAAATATAATCAGTGGCTGCCTCATATTCATGTTGATTTTCATGAACAAGGAATCAATTCTCCATATTATTTTGCTCCTGCTGCTGAGCCTATACACGAAAATATTACTGATTTTCAGAGATATTTTCAAGATATAATTGGAAAAAATCACGCTAAGTATTTTGATAAAAATGCCTGGTTGTACAATACTAAAGAAAAATTCGATTTGCTTTATCCTAGCTATGGAGATACATATCCTTCTTTTCTTGGTGCTATTGGAATGACATATGAACAAGCTGGTGGTGGAAGAGCTGGTCTTGGGTTAAATAATAATGAAGGCATTGAGGTTACATTAGTTGAACGTATTAATCACCACTACACTACTAGTATATCAACAGTAGAGATTGCTTCGAAAAGTATTAAAGAATTAAATACAGCTTATCAAAAATTTTATAAAAACAAGTCAACTAAATATAAAAATTTTATACTTAGTGGAAATGTGGATAATATAAATAAATTGAAAACTCTTCTTGATCGTCATAAAATCAAATATGGAGTCCCTAATGAAAAAAAAGATGTTAAGGGTTATGATTTTAATTCAAAAAAAACCAAAACAATTAAACTTAAATATGATAATCTAATAATCACAACTGACCAAATTAAAGGTAAAATGGTCCATGTATTATTTGAGCCTCAAACTTTTTTATCAGATTCACTAACATATGATATAACTGCATGGTCACTTCCTTATGCATATGGTCTTAAAGCTCTAGCTACCAAAGAAAATATCAAATTAATAAAAGTTGAAAGTGAAAATTACGTGCAACCAAAAAATAATGGTATTATATACGGATGGGCTTCTAAATGGAATAGCCTTGATGATGCAAAATTTTTAGCAGAGTTATTAAATTCAAAAATTAAAGTTAGGTTCAACAACGCTCCTTTAACAAATCAAAGTATCAATTGGAAAAGAGGATCTCTTTTTATTCTAAAGGGAGATAATTTGAATTTTTCAGGCTCTGATCTTAAAAATAAAATTTTTAAGATAGCAAAAGACAATAATCGAAAAATTACTCAATTATCATCTGGTTATTCATCATCGGGTCCAGACCTTGGCTCTGATAAATTATCTTTAATTTCTCCACCAAGGATAAGTGTTTTAACTGAGGGAAATTCTTCAACGTATAATGCAGGTGAATTAATATATTTTTTTGAACAAGAATTAGGTTATCAAGCAAATTATGTAAATCAATTAAGATTAAACAATGAAGTTCTTTCAAAAACTGACGTTTTAATTTTACCATCAGGCTATTATAATTTTAATACTATAAAAGCTGATTTAATAAGTTGGATTAGGAACGGAGGAACTTTAATTGCATTGGGCAGGGCATTGGACGCTTTATCAGATACTGATCCATTTGAAATAACAAAAAAAGAATCTACAAAAGATAAAACGAGTGACACTAGTCCTAATAGTTTTAATAAAAGAAAATATATAAGCAATCTAATTACTGGAAGCATATATAAGGCAAAAGTTGATAAAACTCATCCAATGGCATATGGATATGAAAATTTTTATTACACATTAAAGCTTTCTGGAGATGCATATAAACTTTTAAAAAATCAAAATATAGCTTATCTTAAAAGTGCTATAAAACCTCATTCTGGTTTTGCTGGTTCAAATGTTGCTTTAAATCAAGGTAATAGTTTATTATTTGGGAATCAGAACCTAGGCCATGGTAATATAGTTTATATGGTTGACAATCCTTTATTTAGAGCTTTTTGGGAAAACGGTAAGCTATTTATGGCTAATGCAATTTTTTTTACTGGAAATAGAGATTATAATAACCAATAAAAACCAGATTAGATTACTGTCTAAAAAAAGAATCTACAAAAGTGTTAGGATCAAAAATTTGTAAATCCTCCATTTTCTCACCTATTCCAATATATTTGACAGGTATTTTAAATTGATGGGAAATTCCTAAAACGACACCACCTTTAGCGGTACCATCTAATTTAGTTACTGCTAGAGAGGATACTTCTGTAGCAGAAGAAAACTGTTTGGTTTGTTCAAATGCATTTTGACCTGTTGATCCATCTAAAACAAGTAGAATTTCATGAGGTGATTCTGGAATAACTTTATTCATTACTCTTTTTATTTTAGAGAGTTCGTTCATTAAATTTACTTTATTATGGAGTCGACCTGCAGTATCTATTATCACTACATCAATATTTTGTGCTTTAGCTGATTTTAAAGTGTCAAATGCAACTGAAGCTGGATCACTTCCCATGTTTTGTTTAATTAATTGAACACCAACTCTTTCTGCCCATACTTGAAGTTGATCTATGGCGCCTGCTCTAAATGTGTCAGAAGCACCAAGCATAACGGTTTTTCCAAGGGATTTATATTTGTAAGCAAGCTTTCCAATTGTAGTTGTTTTTCCAACACCATTTACTCCAACAACCATTATTACATATGGTTTATAAGGAAAAGATGAATCAAAATTTGAACTAATATTAGAATTTTGTTCCAAAAGTATTCCAACTATTTCTTCTTTTAAAATCTTGTTTAATTCGTTTGTCCCTATAAATTTATCTTTAGAAACTCGATTTTCAATATTTTCAATTATTTCGATTGTAGTTTTTACACCGACATCAGATGTTATAAGAACCTCCTCTAAATTATCTAACACATCAACATCTACTTTGCTTTTACCAATTATTGCTTTTCCTAATTTAGAAAAAAATGAGTTTTTAGTTTTTTCTAAACCTTTGTCAAGGCTATTAATAGTATCTAGAGGTTCTATATCAGCAGTTTTCTCACCTAGTTGATCTTTATTAAATTCAGGCTCTGGTTCAGGCTCTGGTTCAGGCTCTAGTTCAGGCTCTGGTTCTGGTTCTGGTTCTGGTTCAGGCTCTGGTTCTGGTTCTGGCTCTGATTCTGGTTCAGGCTCTGGTTCTGGTTCTGGCTCTGGCTCTGGCTCTGATTCTGGCTCTGATTCTAGTTCAGGCTCTGGTTCTGGTTCTGGTTCTGGTTCTGGTTCAGGCTCTGGTTCTGGTTCAGGCTCTGGTTCAGGCTCTGGTTCTGGCTCTGGCTCTGGCTCTGGTTCAGGCTCTGGTTCTGGCTCTGGCTCTGGCTCTGATTCTGGTTCAGGCTCTGGTTCTGGCTCTGGTTCTGGCTCTGGTTCTGGTTCTGGCTCTGGTTCTGGCTCTGGTTCAGGCTCTGGTTCTGGTTCTGGCTCTAGACTCAATTTTGGTTCAATTTTATTATCAGAATTTAATTCAGATTCTTGCGATATGGCTTCATGAATGGGCTCTTCCAAATCATCTTTTGAAATTTTTTCTTTTTTATTTTTACCTTTTAAAAAAGATACAATTGATTTAAATATTCCCATTTTATAAAATTAAAAAAAGCTACTTTTAAAAGTAGCTTTTTTTAATTTATTTCAATGAATACTGTTTTAGCTAATTAAAGACTACTATTCAGCTTTATCTCCAACATTATCTTGTTTACTGTTTTTTTCATCAGCAACCTCTTCATTAGTTACTTTCTTTTCAACTGGCTTTGCAGGAATTACTTCTTGTTTGATTGGTTTATTAGAAATCCAATCTCTAACATGTTTAGGATCTATAATTGTTTCAACAAAACTATATGTTCCAGAGCCTTCTTTTTTAACCATTTTAATGGCTTTAGTAAATCTTTTAGAGCCCGTTTGAATTGTTGCTACTGATTTTTTTGCCATAACTATTTAATTTCTTTATGAACTGTCATTTTTTTCAAAATCGGATTAAATTTTTTTATTTCTAAACGATCAGGTGTATTCTTTTTGTTTTTGGTAGTTATATAACGTGATGTCCCAGCCTGTCCTGATGTCTTATGTTCAGTACATTCCAAAATAACTTGTACCCTATTACCTCTTTTTGCCATTTTATTTCTTTTATTTTAAAAGACCTTTTTCTTTAGCTTCCTTAATCACCATTGAAATACCTTTCTTATTAATTGTTTTTAAAACAGAAGCCAAAACCTTTAGGGTTACCCATTTATCTTCTTCAGGTATATAGAAACGTTTTTTTACCAAGTTAATATCAAAACGTCGACGGGTTTTATTCATGGCTTTAGAACGATTGTTTCCAAACATGACTTTTTTTCCGGTAATTTCACAAACTCTTGCCATAATTATATAGTTTATATGTGTCTTGTTTATAAACAGGATGCAAATTTACATCTTTTTATGTAGTAACAAAACTTATTTAAAATTTATAATTAATCACTTTTTATTAATTTATAGAGCATCTCAAGAGCTTTATTTGTAGTCTTATTAATTACTCTTTCACGATGATTTCCCATTTGATGACTTTCACTTAAAACGCCATGAGGTCCTGCAATTGCAATATAAACCTGACCAATTTTTGAATTTTTATCTCCAAATTTGGGGCCTGCATTTCCAGTAGTAGCTAAACCATAATCAGATTTAAAACGTTCCTTAACCCCTAAAGCCATTGCTTCAGCAACATTTGAACTAACAACTCCTTTGTCTTCAATTAATTCATTTGATACATTCAAAACTGAAGTTTTTGATCTCTTCGTATAGGCAACAATTCCACCATTAAAAAATTTTGAAGCACCTGCATTGGTTACAATAGCAGATGAGATTTTACCTCCAGTACAACTTTCTGCAATTGATAAAGTTTTTTCTTTATTAAATAGAATTTTTCCTATCAAAACCTCAATCGATCCATTATCTTCATCTCCCACATAAATATCCTCAATTAACAGTCTCAAACTTCTGACTTGTTTATCAACTTTTTCTCTAACTTTTATTTCACTCATTCCTGATGAAGAAAGCCTTAATCTAACTCTTCCTAAACTAGGTAGGTAGGCTAATTTAACAGAATCAGGAAGTTTGCTTTCCCAATCTGAGATCCTTAAAGCAATTACGCTTTCTCCCAGGCCGTAAGTCATCAATGTCTTGTTGTAAATAAAAGGTCTATTAAATGATTTTTTTAACTGTGGTAAAATTGATTTTTCCATTAAGAATTTCATTTCATAAGGAACACCAGGTAAGGCAATTACTTCAACATCATCAGAAGAGAACCACATTCCTGAAGCTGTACCATATTCATTTTTAAAAATCTTAGCTTTTGATGGCAAAAGAGCTTGCTCTCTATTCA
The DNA here is from genome assembly GCA_029243245.1 of Flavobacteriaceae bacterium. Lineage (GTDB taxonomy): Bacteria > Bacteroidota > Bacteroidia > Flavobacteriales > Flavobacteriaceae > Marivariicella. Next base: position 205,420 of record JAQWSK010000016.1, read on the forward strand.
TATCACTTATTGGTGTAGAAATAAAGTTTTTAAATAAATCTTCTATATGTTTTTTAATTTTTGGATACCAAATAAGTTTATCATCAAAATAGGATGTCAAGGTGTGCTTGGTTACATCATCGCTTGTTGGTCCTAAACCTCCTGTAATAATTATAACATCAGCTGTTTTTCTAGATCTTTCAATGGTGTTTATTATATCCGTAGGCTTATCAGAAATTGATGTGATTTGAGAAACAGCAATACCAATGGAGTTTAAAGACTTTGACAAGAAAACAGAGTTTGTATTAACAATCTGACCTATTAAAATTTCATCTCCTATGGTTACCAATTCAGCTATCATAATTTCTATTTAACCTTGACTTGAAAACATTTAATATTCTCAATATAACCTTCTAAAACATCTTCTTGATTCAAACTATTAACCCCAGCTGGAGTCCCTGTAAATATTAAATCTCCTATCTTAAGTGTGAAAAACTTAGAAACATATGAGATAATTTCATCTATTTTCCACAACATTAAGGATGAGTTTCCATTTTGGATTAATCTATTATTTATTATTAAATCAAAGTTTAAATTATTTAAATCAAAGTCCTTTTTATTTAACCACTTTCCAGTTAATGCTGAACCATCAAATCCTTTAGCTTTTTCCCAAGGCAATCCTTTAGCTTTTAAATCATTTTGAATATCTCTAGCAGTAAAATCAATTCCAACAGTTATATCTTCATAATACTTGTGAGCAAATTTCTTATCAATATGTTTGCCAATTCGATTAATTTTAATCACTAACTCTATTTCATGGTGTATGTCATCCGAAAAGGCGGGTATAAAAAATGGTTGATTTTTTTGAATTAAGGAAGTGTCTGGCTTAATGAAAATAACTGGATTTTCGGGTTTTTGATTATCCAATTCTTCAATGTGATCCGAGTAATTTCTGCCAATACAAATTATTTTCAAAATTATTTTTTTTGAAGATTACTTTTTCGCATTCTAATTTGCGTCAATATTTTTTTTGTATATAAAGGGAAATCTGCATTTAATAGCCAGCCAAAATACCCTGATTCCTTTTCTAAAATATTTTCCACTATTTGTCCTTTATGCTTCCCAAATGAAAAACATTCTTCACCTTCTTTATTAAAAACTATATACCCAGCAAAATCAGCAATTTTTCTTCTAGTAGTAAAATCACTTAAGAAAGATATAGATGGCTCTAAATCACTATATTTTTCAAGTTGAGACATTAGTACATCATGAGTTGCTTGAGTATCTACCATTGCTGAATGAGCATTTTCAAGCTTTTTATTGCAATAGAATTTAAGTGCCGCTGTAAGGTTTCTTTGTTCCTTTTTATGAAAAATAGTTTGTACATCTATTGTTTTTAAGTTTTTTGTTTCGAAATCTATCTCTGACCTTAGAAACTCTTCCATTAAAAGTGGAATATCAAACCTATCCGAATTATAACCGGCTAAATCAGACTCTTTAATAAAATTGTAAATGATTTTGGAAATTTCTTTAAAAGTTGGTGCATCAAAAACTTTATCATCAGTAATTCCATGAATTTCTGAGACTTCTTTTGGAATTGGTATTTCAGGATTAACTAACCAAACTTTTTTTTCTATTTTTTCATCAGGATGCAGTTTCAGGACAGCTATTTCAACTATACGATCTTTTATAATATTTATACCCGTTGTTTCAAGATCAAAAAAACAAAGTGGTCTTTCTATTTTTAATTTCATTTTAAAAAGAAAAATTTAAATCCCATTCCTCTAAATAATTTGCAATATTTTTTGCAAACTGTCCTCCTATAGCTCCATTTATTATCCTATGGTCATAAGTATGAGATAAAATTAGTTTTTTTCTAATCCCAATATAATCCCCTTTTGATGTCTCAATTACAGATGGCATTTTTCTAATTACACCAATTGCTAAAATTCCAACTTGTGGTTGATTTATAATTGGAGTTCCCATAATCGAACCAAAATTACCAACATTAGTAACGGTATATGTTCCATTCTGAACTTCTTCCGGTAAAAGTTGATTATTCCTTGCACGATAAGATAAATCATTAACTGCTTTAGTTAAACCAATTAAATTTAAATGGTCTGCATTTTTTATTACAGGAACAATTAAGTTTCCATCTGATAGAGATGTTGCCATACCTATATTAATGTCTCTTTTCTGCAGTATTGATTCACCTTGTAAAGAACTATTTAAAATAGGAAAATCCCTTAATGCTTTAATTACTGCTAACATAAATAATGGAGTAAAGGTTAGCTTTTCTTGTGTTTGATTAAAAAACGATTCTTTTATATTTTCTCTCCATTCCCATAAATTAGTTACATCAACCTCGACAAAAGACTGAACATGAGCAGATATTTTTTTACTTTCGACCATATGGTTTGCTATTAACTTACCCATACGTGACATTTCAATTAATTGACCTTTGGATCCTACATCTTCACTAAAAGGTTTTTGAGAACTATTAATTGAATCTGATACTATTGGACTTTTTAAACTCAAATATTTTAAAATATCTTTTTTTGTTACCCTTCCGTCTTTTCCTGTACCTGAAATGGTTTTTAATTCGACATCAGATAGGTTTTCTTTTTTTGCTATACTTTTTACCAAAGGAGAATAAAAACGTTTTGTTTTAGAAAAACTAGTATTAATAATAGATTTAGCTTTATCAATAAGTTTTGAAGCTTCAAGGGTTCCTTGTGATTCGATAATACTTTCGGAATCATTTAAAACTAATTCCTCTGAAATAGATTTTGAACTTTCATTAGGAACTTCAATTTGTTCAGTTTTTTCATCTAAAACCTCATCAGTTTCAATTACAGCTATAACTTCTCCTACTTTAACTAAGTCATCTATATTGAAACGTTTTTCTATTAATTTTCCTGAAAACTCAGATGGAACATCAGAATCAACTTTATCTGTGGCTATTTCAACAATAGACTCATCAGCTTCAATATTATCACCAACTTCTTTAAGCCAGGTTATTAGAGTAGCTTCTGCTACACTCTCACCCATTTTTGGAAGTTTTAAAAAATACTTACCCATAGTTAATTATTAAAACAAAAGTACCAAAATTATGACTAAGCCAATACTATTCAACTATTGAACTTTCATATGGTACACGTCTAGAAATACTTCTTCCTAGAGTTACTTCGTCAGTGTATTCTAACTCATCACCTACTGATATACCTCTTGCAATAGCAGTTATCTTAACATCAAATCCAGAAAGATTTTTAAAAATATAAAAATTAGTAGTATCAGCTTCTAAGGTGCTACTTAAAGCAAAAATCAATTCGTCAATCTCCTTAGATCTAACCTTTTCTACTAGTGATTCTATATTAAGATCATTAGGTCCCACTCCATCGATTGGAGAAATTATACCCCCTAAAACATGGTATAGTCCATTATATTGATTAGTGTTTTCAATAGCCATAACATCTCTTATATCTTCAACAACACAGAGCAATTTCTTATTACGTTTTTCGTTAGAACATATTTCACAAATATTATTCTCAGATAAATTATGACACTTTAGACAATACCCAGTTTCATTTCTAAATTTTTCTAATGTTTTAGCTAATAATATTGTGTTTTCTTTAGGTTGTTTGAGTAGGTATAAAGCTAGTCTAAGCGCAGATCTTTTACCTATTCCAGGTAATCTAGATATTTCATCTACAGCATCTGATAATAATTTTGAAGAAAAATCCATTCCGCAAAAATACAAAAATATCATATGGGAAAGGTTTTTCTATCTTTGCCTTTTTGTCTTTTTATGCAATCACCTGAAATTATATTAAGTCTTATTATTGGGTATTTTATAATATTAATAGCTATATCTAAATACACTAGCTATAAAGCTTCTAATTCCACCTTTTTTAATGCAAATAAAAATGCTCCTTGGTATCTTGTTGCCTATGGAATGGTTGGAGCTAGTCTATCAGGAGTAACATTCATTTCAGTTCCTGGATGGGTAGAATCTTCTCAACTCACATATTTTCAAGTAGTCATTGGTTATTTAATTGGATATTTTGTAGTAGCATTTGTACTTCTGCCTATTTATTATAAAAATAATGTTACATCTATTTATGAATATCTCAATATAAGATTTGGTCCAAACACTCAGAAAACTGGAGCTTTTTTCTTTTTTATATCCAGAGTGCTGGGTGCAGCATTTAGGCTATTCTTAGTTGCATTAGTATTATATCAATACATTTTTAAAATATGGGGAGTGCCTTTTGAAGTTAGTGTAATACTATCAATATTATTAATATGGATATATACACGTAGAGGAGGAATTAATACAATAATTTGGACTGATACTCTACAGACAACATTAATGATATTGTCTGTTATTTTATCTATTAGCTACATATTAAATGAATTGAATTTAGATTTAATAACATTTATCGAAAGTGATTCATTTAAAAGTATGAATAAATTATGGGTTATTGATAACTTTAACGAGCGTAATTATTTTTTAAAATCTATAATTGGCGGAGCATTTATTACTATCTGTATGACAGGATTAGATCAGGACATGATGCAAAAAAACTTAACATGTAAAGATTTGTATTCTGCTCAAAAAAACATGGTTACATTCAGTTTTGTATTAGTTTTTGTTACATTTTTATTTTTAATATTAGGGATTTTATTATACACCTATTCATATGAAATGGGAATAAACATTCCTCAGTTTGAAGGCAAAGAAAGCACTGATCTGATTTTTCCAGAAATAGCTTTAAATCACAATTTAGGAACTGCTGTTGGGGTTACTTTTATTTTAGGTCTAGTTGCAGCTGCATATAGTAGTGCTGACAGTGCTTTGACATCACTAACAACATCGCTATGTATTGATTTTATTAATATCGATCAATATAAGCCTGAAGTACAAAAATCTATCAGAATTAATGCTCATATAGGAATGAGTCTATTATTAATTATAGTTGTTATAATTTTTAAACATGTTTTAGATCGAAATGTCATTGATAGTCTTTTGACCGTGGCTTCATATACATACGGGCCATTACTTGGAATTTTTGCTTTAGGTATTTTTACAAACTATAAAATTGATGACAGAAAAGTTTTATGGATCAGCTTAATGTCCGTTTTTATAATAAGTATTCCAAAATTACTTTTTTATTTAGACTGGGTGTCTTCTGAAAACTTGTGGGGTTATAAAATTGGATATGAATTACTTCCCTTAAACGGCTTAATTACGTTTGTCGGGTTAATATTGATTGGTAGAAAGCAAAACCAAGGTACATGAGTTTTCACACTCAATACCTTTAGATGAAAGAAGATTAAATAACTCAGGGTTTTCAGTGCCTGGATTGAAAATAACTCTATTTGGTAGTAGTTCTATAATTGAATCAACATATTGATTTTGAAGAAAAACATTTATATAAATACTTAATGTGTTAATTTCAATATCTAGCGGAAATTCATTTTGAATTTTAATTCCATGAGTTTCTCCTTTATTTTTTCCCACCGCTATAACCTCAATATTAAAATCAACTAGTTTTTTTATCGCTCTATTAGAGTATCGTATCTCATTTAAGGAGGCCCCAAGAATTAAAGTAGGTTTTTTTATTACTCCCATCTAATAACTGTACTACCCCATGAAAAGCCAGCTCCAAAAGCAGCTAATACTATAAGGTCACCTTTATTTACTTTGCCTTCCTCCCATGCCTCGGTTAATGCTATTGGGATGGAAGCAGCGGTTGTATTCCCATATCTCATGATATTATTATAAACTTGATCATCTCTTAATTTAAACTTTCTTTGAACAAATTGAGATATTCTGAGATTAGCTTGATGTGGAATTAATAAACTAATATTTTCAGGCTCTAAGCTATTATGATCTAAACCCTTATTTATAACTTCTTCAAAACGTGATACAGCGTTTTTAAAAACCATTTTTCCATTCATATATGGATAATATGATGAATCTTCAGGATCATTTTTAGAAACAATTTCAGTCACCCATTTATTTGTGTTAGGTGCAACCATTACTAATTCATCAACATGTTCTCCTTCCGAGTATAAGTGTGAAGACAAAATGCCTGACCCTGAAGATTCACTTTTAGTTACCACTGCAGCTCCTGCCCCATCGCCAAAAATAACTGCAATGTCTCTACCTCTTGTAGTCATGTCAATAGCTCCAGACTGAGTTTCTGAACCAATTACAAGTATATTCTTATACATACCTGTTTTTATGAACTGATCAGCTGTAGCAATTGCATATACAAAACCCGAACATGCATTCCTAATATCCATAGCGGGACATGTAGGTATATTTAAAATGTTTTGGACAAAAACACCTGATCCAGGCATGTAATAGTCTGGACTTAATGTGGCAAATAATATAAGGTCTATTTCATTGGCTGATATTTTTGCCCTTTCTATGGCAATCTTAGCTGCTTCGGCCCCCATAGATGCAGTTGTGTTTCCATCTCCTTTTACAATATGTCTTCGTTCTTCTATACCGGTTCTTTCAACAATCCATTCTTCAGAAGTGTCAATTTTTTTTGCTAAATCTTGATTTGTAACAATGTTTTCTGGAAGAAATTTCCCTAATCCCACTATTTTTGAATTGTACATATTATTTATTTGGCATTGCAATTTATTCAAAATTATTTAACATTGTAATTTTTTAATTTTATTAAAACAATGCCAATATGTCATTATTTGTTAATTGGTATTTTTTTTGAGTAGTTAAATTGAATTAAAACTTAAAATATGTCTAAAGGTAAAATCAATGTTGCAGTAGAAAATATTTTTCCACTAATTAAGAAGTTTCTTTATAGTGATCATGAAATATTCATTAGAGAACTTATTTCAAATGCAACCGATGCAACTACAAAATTAACTCACCTAAGTAGTGTAGGAGAAATAAAAGGAGATATCGGCTCACCTAAAATTGAAATTAAAATTGATTCCAAAAAGAAAACTTTACATGTAGTTGACGAAGGAGTTGGAATGACAATGGATGAAGTTAATAAATATATTAATGAAGTTGCTTTTTCAGGAGCTGAAGAATTTCTAGAAAAATATAAGGATACAGCACAAGATTCAGGAATTATTGGACACTTTGGACTTGGATTCTACTCTGCCTTCATGGTTGCTGATAAAGTAGAAATTATCACTAAGTCTCATCAAAATAAACCAGCTGCGCATTGGACATGTGATGGCTCACCAGAGTATAATCTTGTCAAATCAGATAAAAAAGAAAGGGGAACTGAAGTTATTCTTCATATCTCAAAAGATTCTAAAGAATTTTTAGGAGAATCTCGCATCAGAGAACTTTTAGTTAAGTATAATAAGTTTATGCCTATTCCTATTAAATTAGGCACTAAAGAAGTAGAATTACCTCTGCCTGAAGGAGCTCCTGAAGGTCAAAAGCCAGAAAAAGAGATTGTTGATGACATAATCAATAATTCAAACCCAGCATGGACTAAAACTCCTAAAGATTTAAGCGATGATGATTATAACAATTTCTATAGAGAACTTTATCCCGCACAATTTGAAACACCTTTATTTAATATTCATCTAAATGTTGACTACCCTTTCCATTTAACAGGAATCTTATATTTTCCTAAACTTAACAATGATATAAATATTCAAAAAGACAGGATTCAATTATATCAAAATCAAGTATTTGTAACTGACAATGTTGAAGGAATTGTTCCTGAGTTTCTTACTTTACTAAGGGGGGTAATTGATTCCCCTGATATTCCTTTAAATGTTTCAAGAAGTTACCTTCAAGCTGATGGAGCTGTTAAAAAAATAAGTAATTACATTACAAGAAAAGTTGCTGATAAACTTAATAGTTTATTTAAAAAAGATAGAAAAGCATTTGAAGAAAAGTGGAATGACATAAAGGTAATAATTGAATATGGAATGTTAAGTGAAGATAAGTTTTTTGAAAAAGCTGAAAAATTTACTTTATACCCAACCACTAAAGGTGATTACCTCACTTATGAAGAACTAGAAGAAAAAATTAAACCAATTCAAACAGATAAAGATGATAAGTTAATTATTCTTTATACTAGTAATATTGAAGAACAACATAGTTACATATCATCTGCTGAAGATAAAGGGTACACAGTACTTTTACTAGACTCACCGATCATCTCTCATTTAATTCAAAAGATGGAAGGAAGTAAAGATAAAATCAGTTTTGCTAGGGTTGATGGTGATTCCATTGAGAATCTAATCAAAAAAGATGAAACTATTATCTCTAAAATTTCTGATGAAGAAAAAGAAAAACTTAAGCCAATGATTGAAGAAATAGTTAAAAATAATGGCTATACAGTTCAACTAGAAGCTATGGATAGCAAATCATTACCTTTTGTTTTGGCTCAACCTGAATTTATGAGAAGAATGAAAGAAATGCAACAAAGTGGTGGAGGTGGTATGATGGGTAATATGCCTGAAATGTTTACTTTATTAGTTAACACGAATCACGAATTAATAAGTGATATTCTTAATACTAAAACTTCCAAAAAAAGAGAAAGACTTATAATTCAAGCTCTAGATCTAGCAAAACTATCTCAAGGCCTACTAAAAGGAGAAGCATTAACTAAGTTTCTTCAAAGAAGTCTTGATTTAATTAAATAACACCATAGCATAAGAATTCATTTTAAAATGAATTCTTATGCTATTATAAATGTCAGCCTCAAGTAGTATATGTTATAAATAAATTAAATTTGTTGTTATTAAAGGGATAATTAAACCTTTTTAATTTTTTGTAGTCAATATTAATTACAAACCAAAAAAAAAATTGAGAAAATATTATATATTATTTGCCTTTTTACTTTTAACTAAAACATCCAGTGTATATTCTCAATCAAGGGAAATTATAATAAAAACTACAAGTCAACAAATAATTATAGATGGTTTAGGTAATGATATAGCTTGGAATGATGCTAATGAAATAGATGATTTTTTTCAATATTTCCCAAGTGATTTAGCAATGGCAGAATTTAAAACTTCTGTTAAAATCATTAGAGATGAAAACAACATCTACATATTAGCTAAGTCTTATACCAAAGATGAAAATATTGTGGTTCCATCTTTAAGAAGAGACTGGGAAGGTTGGGGAAACGATGTTATTTCTTTCATTTTTGACACTTTCAATGATAAAACTAATGGCTTTCAATTTGGGACAAACCCTGTAGGAGTTCAGAGGGAGTCTCTAATGTCTAATGGAATGAATGATTGGAGACGTGATAATAATAAAAGTTGGGATACAAAATGGGAAACTGAAGCTCAAATTTTTGAAGGTTATATTTTAAATGAAATTAAAATTCCTTTAAAATTTTTAAGTTTTCCAGAAGGCTCAAAATCGTGGGGGTTAAATATAAACAGATACAATAGTAGCTCAAATGAATGGACCAATTGGGTTCGAAGACCTCAAAATCAATTTATTCATAGTCTTGCATTTCTTGGTAAAATGATTTTTGAAGATCCTTTAGGTAAATCAAAAGCACCTTTAGCAATTATCCCTTATGTTAATGGAATAGCTTCTAACGATTTTGAAAATCAAACAAAATTGAATAATCTTAGTTTTGGAGGAGATGCTAAAATTCCTATTGGAAATGGATTAAATCTTGATCTTACAATAAATCCAGATTTTTCTCAGGTTGAAGTTGATGATCAAGTAATAAACTTGACTCGTTTTGAAGTTTCATTACCAGAAAAAAGACAGTTTTTTATTCAAAATAGTGATTTATTTACAAATTTTGGCGATTCCAGAGATGGACGTCCCTTTTTCTCAAGAAGAATCGGAGTTGCTAAAGACATAAACGGCAATATAATAGAAAATAAAATTATAGCAGGAGCTCGGTTGAGTGGTAAGTTAGATGAAAATTGGAGGATCGGTTTTTTACACATGGTAACAAATGAAGATCTAGCTAATGAAATTCCTTCAAATAACAATACTGTATTTTCCCTTCAAAAGAAAATGTTTACTCGATCAAACCTAAGTTTATTGATGATTAATCGAGAAAATACTAAAAAATACGATTTTATTGAAGATAAAGAAACTTATAATCGCCTTATAGGTTTTGATTACAACTTAGCATCACCGGATAACTTATATGTAGGAAGAGCTTATTTTCATAAATCTTTTAAACCTGATTCTAAAAGTGAAGATGATGATAGCAGTTATGGGGCAAGGATAGAGAGAAATACAAGAAAAAGCACTATTGAACTTGGAGCTTCTTTTATTGGAGAAGATTTTAAATCAGATCTTGGTTTTGTAAGAAGAACAGATTTATTAAAATTAACTCCTGAATACAAATTGAAATTTTATCCTAAAAATAAAAAACTAACTCAGTTTGATATAGGAATTGGAATGTGGAATTATTTTCGTCCTAATGACAATTACAAAAATTCTGATAGGACTATTAGCCCTTCAATTAATTTTGTTTATCGAAGTGGGGTAAGAATGAACTTAAGGATTTATAGCCGATCAACTTATCTCTACGATAATTTTGATCCTACTGGAATGAATTCAGACAATCCGCTTCCAGGAGAAAGTACATATAAATACACAAGTCTGAAATTATCATATAACTCAGATTCACGAAAAAAATTCTCTTATAGGATTGAACCTGATTTTGGTCAATTTTACAATGGAATAAAATATTCAATAGAGAACACTTTCAACTGGCGCTTTCAACCTTTTATGACTACATCATTGTCCATAAATTATGATCACATTGCTTTAGATAAAGGGTTTCCAACTGAAAATATTTGGCTAATAAGACCTAAATTTGATTTTACTTTTACAAAAAAAATATTTTGGACATCATATATTCAATTTAGTTCTCAATCAGAAAACTTAGGAATAAACTCTAGGCTTCAATGGAGATTCGCGCCTTTATCTGATCTATATATTGTTTATAACGATAATTATATGACTACTAATTCATTAATCCCTAGACTACGAAGTTTAAATTTAAAGTTAACTTACTGGTTAAATATATAGTCGTGAAAAAAACATTTTATATTGTATGTCTAAGTATCATTCTTTTTGGATGTGATCCTTCAACTAATAATAATTTAATGAATATAGAGGGCATTGTTTTAGATCTAAGAAAAGGCTCTATTTTTTTAAAAAAAATTAAAGACACAATCTTAGTTACTGTTGATTCTTTTGAAGTTAAAGGTAATGGGAAGTTTAAATTAAAGGCAGAATTAAATGAACCAGAAGTTTTTCATCTTTATTTAAAAAAAGATGATGGAGATACTTTGAATGACCGTATTCTGTTCTTTGGAACAAAAGGAAATATAAAAATAAAAACTAGGCTTAAAACGTTTGAAAGTAGTGCTTTTGTTGAAGGTTCTGAAAATAATGATTTACTGGACGAATATAAATCTATGGCACGAAAATTCAATTCAAAAAACCTAGAACTGATTAAATTTTATCTAGAAGCGCAAAAAGATCAAGATTTAATAGCAATTGATTCATTTCAACAAAGAATAGATAATTTAACTAAACGTCGTTATTTATATACACTAAATTTTGCAAATACTCATTCGGATAAAATCATTTCACCATACATCATAATAACAGAAATGAATAATGCTACCCCATCCTATTTGGAGGCTATAGCAAAAAAAATGCCTGATAATATTAAAAAATCAAAATATGGAAAATCTTTTTTTGAGATTTTAAAGAGAAATAAAAAAGATGTAACTCAAAACTAAATTTATTTTAACTTTTCTAATTTTTTAATCATTTTATCTAAACCTAAATTTAACTGCTCTTTAATAGATTTAAAATGATCTTTAGTGTTTTTAACTTTAGACTTGTTTATTTCTTGAATTAATTGATCAAACAATAGAAGTGATTCATCAATCAACGAGTTGCTTTTTGTAATATCAGCCTTTGTATTGGTAATCTCCCATATGTATATATCCTCAATAAAAGATCCAATAGTATTATTAATATCTTTTTTTAATTTTTTAACACTAGCCATAATTATTTATTTTTTCAAATATACGTCTATAAATAAGTCATGGATGCATATAAAGCTTAACAATAGTTAATATTATCTATGAACCAGAATATTTAACAAAATTTCTAGGTGTTTCATATAAAACAAGTTCCAGCTCATGATCATCTAACATATGTTTAATGAGTTTATTATATATAACAACCACGATATTTTCAGCTGTTGGGTTTAAGTTTTTAAAATCTGGCACTTCAATATTTAGATTCTTATGATCAAAAGAATCTTCTACTTCAGATCTAATTAGATCTTTTAAAGTATTTATATCAATGACATATCCTGTTTCTGGATTAATTTCACCTGTAACACTAACAATTAGCTCATAATTATGACCATGAAAATGTTTATTAGAACATTTTCCAAAAACAGATTTATTTTTATCTTCTCCCCAATCAGATCGGTATAGCCTATGTGCAGAATTAAAATGAGCTTTTCTACTTACTGTTACTTTCATCTATTTTTAAGTAATTAATAAACTCATCAAAAATTATTTTAAACCAAATAGTATATTTATTTGGGTTATTAGATAAATCTTGATGAATAAAATCTATGTTTTCCCATTTCCAATCAGAAACTTCATCAGTATTAATTATTGGTTTTTTCTCAGTAAATCCAATTAAAATATGATCTAATTCATGTTCGGTTAGACCATTAGCAAAAGTAGCTTTATATTTAAAAGTAAAAATTTCTTCTAAATTAGTGTCAATTCCCATTTCCTCCTTTAAACGTCTATTTCCAGCTGATATTGAAGTCTCATTTATTCTTTGATGACTACAACATGTATTTGTCCATAAACCAGATGAATGATATTTATTTTTCGCCCTTTTTTGAAGCAAAATTTTTCTTTTCGAATTTAATATAAAAATTGAAAATGCTCTATGAAGAACTCCTTTTTCATGAGCTTCCATTTTAGGCATTGTACCCAAAATTTGATCTTGAGAATCAACTAAAATGACTTCTTCTTCTTTCATGAATCACTCAAAAATAACTAATATTTAAACAAAAACCTATTAGGTGTTTTTTATATAATTAGATACTTTTGTCGAAAATAATATCCCAATGGAGTTTTTAAGTGAAATTGAACGAAGAAGAACTTTTGGTATAATTTCTCATCCAGATGCAGGAAAGACAACTCTAACAGAAAAACTTCTTTTATATGGAGGTGCTATTCAAGAAGCTGGAGCTGTTAAATCAAATAAAGTCAAAAAAGGTGCAGCAAGTGACTTTATGGCTATTGAACGTCAAAGAGGAATTTCAGTAGCAACGTCTGTTTTAGCTTTTATATATAAGGATAAAAAAATCAACATTTTAGACACTCCGGGCCATAAAGATTTTGCAGAAGACACATTTAGAACTCTTACAGCTGTTGATTCAGTGATTGTTGTGATTGATGTTGCAAAAGGTGTAGAAGAGCAAACTCAAAAATTAGTAGAAGTTTGTAGACTTAGATCAATCCCAATTTTAGTGTTTATAAACAAATTGGATAGAGAGGGAAAAGATGCATTTGAATTAATGGATGAGGTTGAAATCAAACTTGGACTTACTGTAACCCCATTAACTTTTCCAATTGGAATGGGATATGATTTTAGAGGTATCTATAACATCTGGGAAGAAAATTTAGAACTTTTTAATCCAGATGATAAGCAAAGAGTAAGTGAAAAAATAAAATTCAGATCAATTAATGATGAGAATTTAAAATTAAATATTGGTGTTAAACAAACTAAACAATTAAAAGAAGATCTTGAATTAATTTCAGGAGTTTATCCAAAATTTAATGTTCAAAACTATCTATCGGGTGACTTACAACCCGTTTTTTTTGGGTCTGCACTTAATAATTTTGGTGTTCAAGAGCTTCTTGACTGTTTTATTGAAATAGCACCTAAGCCGAGACCAAAAGGTTCAGATATGCGTATTATATATCCCACAGAAGATAAATTTACTGGGTTTGTTTTTAAAATTCATGCTAATATGGATCCAAAACACAGGGATAGGCTTGCATTTATTAAAATAGTATCAGGAAAATTTGAGCGAAACATACCATATTTAAATGTAAGGCAAAATAAAAAATTTAAATTTTCAAGTCCAAATGCTTTTTTTGCTGAGAAAAAACAAATTATTGATGTCTCTTTTCCTGGAGATATAGTTGGTCTTCATGATACTGGAAATTTTAAAATTGGTGATACATTAACAACTGGTGAGAAAATAAATTTTAAAGGGATCCCAAACTTTTCACCAGAACACTTTAGGTATATTAATAATACTGACCCTATGAAAGCTAAACAGCTTAATAAAGGAATTAACCAACTAATGGATGAAGGCGTTGCTCAACTGTTTATCCTAAATATTAATAATAGAAAAGTTGTTGGAACCGTTGGGGCTCTTCAATTTGAAGTTATTCAATATAGATTATTACATGAGTATGGTGCAAAATGCAACTTTGAAAACCTTAACGTATATAAAGCATGTTGGGTCTCTAGAGAAGAATCTGAAAATAATGAATTTGAGGAGTTTAAAAGGGTAAAACAAAAATTCTTAGCAAAGGATAAACAAAATCAATTAGTTTTTCTTGCAGATTCAGATTTTACACTTAGAATGACTATAAACAAATATCCGAGTTTAAAATTTTATTTCACATCCGAGTTTAAATAAAAAAATCGTTTTTATTTTATTCATGCCTCTCCTTGAGTTCCAAAATTCATTGGAATAGGTGGTGTGTCATTCGTTTTAATCTCACCATTAGATTTTTCAAAACGATTTATGTTATCCGATAAAGCTTTTTGAAATCTTTTTGCGTGCTCTGGTGTTAGTATAATTCTTGATTTAACTTTAGCCTTGGGAGAACCAGGCATCATATTAATAAAATCAACAACAAATTCTGATACAGAATGATTAATAATAGCTAAATTAGAATAAATTCCCTCAGCAGTTTTTTCATCTAATTCTATGTTTATTTTTTGATCTTTTTTTGACTCACTCATTATATAAAATTAAATATCCGACAATTCTTCTTCTTTATTAACCAATAAACTATTGTATTCATCCCTAGATCCAACAATAATATTATTATATTGTCTTAATCCTGTCCCAGCAGGTATCTTATGCCCTACTATAACATTTTCTTTCAAACCAGATAAATAATCTTCTTTTGCATTGACTGCTGCTTCATTAAGAACTTTTGTTGTTTCTTGAAACGAGGCTGCTGAAATAAATGATTTAGTCTGAAGTGACGCTCTTGTTATACCTTGAAGTTCAGGAGTCGAAGTAGCGGAAGATGCATCTCTCGCTTCAATTTTGACTTTATCCTGTCGAGTAAGAAATGAGTTTTCATCTCTTAACTGCCGTGCTGATATAATTTGTCCCGGTTTTAAATTTTCTGAACCACCAGCATCTTCAATAATTTTTTTTCCAAATAAACTGTCGTTCTCCTCAATAAAATCAGCTTTAAACACCAATTGATTTTCTAAAAAACTAGTGTCACCAGGATCATTGATCTTGACTTTACGCATCATCTGTCTTACAACAACTTCAAAATGTTTATCATTAATTTTAACCCCTTGAAGGCGATAAACTTCTTGAACTTCATTAACCAAGTATTGTTGAACAGCAGAAGGACCCTTTATATTCAAAATATCTACTGGAGTTATAGAACCATCTGATAATGGCATTCCAGCTTTCACGAAATCATTTTCTTGAACTAATATTTGATTCGAAAGTTTTACTAAATATTTTTTTATGTCTCCATATTTAGATTCAACTATAATCTCTCTGTTTCCTCGTTTGATCTTACCAAAAGAAATCACTCCATCAATTTCAGAAACTACTGCAGGATTAGAAGGGTTTCTTGCTTCAAATAATTCTGTTACACGTGGTAAACCCCCTGTTATATCTCCAGATTTTGCTGATTTCCTTGGGATTTTAACTAAGACTTTTCCTTCTTTAATTTTATCTCCATCATCAACAATTAAATGAGCTCCAACTGGTAAATTATACGAACGCAAAACTACTCCTTTAGTGTCTTTAATTAATAATGTTGGAATTAATTTTTTGTTTCTAGTTTCTGAAATTACTTTTTCTTGAAAACCAGTTTGTTCATCAATTTCAACTTGATATGTTTCACCTTGCTCTATATTTTCAAATTCTATCTTGCCTGCAAATTCTGAAACAATAACTCCATTGAAGGGGTCCCAGCTACAAATAATATCTCCTTTTGAAACTTTAGTTCCATCTTTAACAAAAAGTGAAGAACCATAAGGAATGTTATTTGTGCTATAAACACTCTTTGTTTTTTTATCTATAACTTTAATCTCAGCTGTTCTTGAAATTACAATTTCAGCAAGATTTCCATCTGAATCTAAACTCTTAGCAACTTTAAGATCCTCAATTACCGCTATTCCTGAATGTTTAACAATTAATTTATTCTCCTCAGAAATATTCCCTGCAACTCCACCAACGTGGAAAGTTCTTAGAGTCAGCTGAGTTCCAGGCTCACCTATAGATTGAGCTGCAACAACTCCTACTGATTCACCTTTTTGGACTATTTTTCCAGTTGCTAAATTTCTTCCATAACATTTAACACATATTCCTCGTTTTGCTTCACAAGTTAAAGGTGAGCGAACTTCCACAGATTCAATTTGGGCATCATTGATATGTGAAATTATCAAATCAGTAATTTGATCTCCTGAATTAACGATTAATTCTCCTGTAGATGGGTTGATTATGTCATTCAAAGAAACTCGACCTATAATTCTTTCTCCTAAACTTTCAACTATTTCTTGATTTTTTTTCAACGGCTTAACTAGAATTCCTCTAAGTGTTCCACAATCTTCATTATTAACAATCACATCTTGAGATACATCAACTAATCTTCTAGTTAAATATCCAGCATCTGCTGTTTTTAATGCTGTATCTGCAAGGCCTTTTCTAGCACCGTGAGTTGAAATAAAATATTCCAAAATTGACAATCCTTCCTTAAAATTTGAAAGAATTGGATTTTCAATTATTTCTCCTCCACCAAGATTTGATTTCTTTGGTTTAGCCATAAGGCCTCTCATTCCTGTTAATTGTCTTATTTGTTCTTTAGATCCTCTTGCACCAGAATCTAACATCATATAAACAGAATTAAAACCTTGTTGATCTTCACTAATTCTATTCATAGCCAATTCAGTAAGGATAGCATTTGTAGATGTCCACACGTCAATTACTTGGTTATATCTTTCATTATTAGTTATTAAACCCATATTATAATTTCCAACAATCCCTTCAATCTGACTATTAGCCTCATCAATCATTTTTAATTTTTCAGGAGGTATAATAATATCCCCAAGACTAAAAGATAGCCCTCCTTTAAAGGCAAAACCATAGCCCATATTCTTGATTTTATCTAAAAATTCAGCTGTTTCTGGAACACTAGTAACTTTTAATATTTCACCTATTATTCCTCTAAGATTTTTCTTAGTCAAGACTTCATTTATATAACCAGCTTGTTCAGGAACTACCTCATTAAACAATATTCTTCCTACAGTAGTTTCTATAATTTGATAAACTAATTCACCTTTATCATTAAAATCTTTAGCCCTTATTTTTACAATTGCATTTAACTCTACTCGTTTTTCATTGTGAGCGATATGAACCTCTTCAACAGAATAAAAAACTAGACCTTCGCCTTTAACTGGATTCTCTTTAGTAGAATTTCTTTCCTTAGTCATATAATAAAGTCCTAAAACCATATCTTGAGATGGAACTGTGATTGGAGAACCATTGGCTGGGTTCAAAATATTATTAGATGCCAGCATTAACATTTGAGACTCTAAAATAGCCTCAGGACCTAAAGGTAAATGAACAGCCATTTGATCACCGTCAAAATCAGCATTAAATGCAGTACATACCAGAGGGTGTAATTGAATAGCTTTACCCTCAATCAATTTAGGTTGAAAAGCTTGAATTCCAAGACGGTGTAATGTAGGAGCTCTATTTAAGAGAACTGGATGCCCTTTAAGAACATTTTCTAAAATATCCCATACAACTGGTTCTTTCCTATCAATAATTTTTTTAGCTGATTTTACAGTTTTTACAATTCCACGCTCAATTAGTTTTCTAATTATAAATGGCTTGTATAATTCGGCAGCCATTCCTTTAGGAAGACCACATTCAAAAAGTTTTAATTCAGGTCCAACAACAATAACTGATCTAGCAGAATAATCTACTCGTTTACCTAACAAATTTTGTCGGAATCTTCCTTGCTTACCTTTTAATGAATCAGAAAGAGACTTAAGTGGTCGATTAGAGTCAGTTTTTACAGCAGAAGATTTACGAGTATTGTCAAATAACGAATCTACTGATTCTTGTAGCATTCTTTTTTCATTTCTTAAAATAACCTCAGGGGCCTTAATTTCAACTAAGCGCTTTAATATATTATTTCTAATAATGACTCTTCTGTATAGATCATTTAAATCTGAAGGAGCAAATCGTCCACCATCAAGAGGAACTAATGGTCTTAACTCAGGAGGGATAACGGGAATTACTTTCATAACCATCCACTCAGGAAGATTTTCCTTTCGTTTATTAGCGTCTTTAAAAGCTTCTACTACTTGAAGTCTTTTTAAAGCTTCAGTTTTTCTTTGTTTTGACGTTTCATTATTTGCCTTGTGTCTTAATTCATATGATAAGGCCTCTAAATCAATACGACCAAGTAATTCAATTAAGCATTCAGCACCCATTTTAGCAATAAACTTGTCTGGATCAATATCATCAAGATACTGATTTTCTATAGGTACTTGCTCTAAAGCATTTAAATATTCTTCTTCAGTAAGAAAATCCATCTTTTGTAATGGTTCACCTTCAGAATTTAAAGCTATTCCTGGTTGAATTACTACATATCTTTCATAATATATAATCATGTCTAATTTCTTAGACGGTAATCCTAATAAATATCCTATTTTATTTGGTAGAGAACGAAAATACCAAATATGTGCAACTGGAACTACTAAGTTAATATGACCAACACGATCTCGTCTAACTTTTTTTTCTGTTACTTCAACCCCACACCTATCACAAACAATTCCTTTATACCTAATTCTTTTATATTTTCCACAAGCACATTCATAGTCTTTAACTGGTCCAAAAATTCTTTCACAAAACAAACCATCTCGCTCAGGTTTGTGAGTTCTGTAATTTATAGTTTCAGGTTTTAATACTTCGC
Organism: Flavobacteriaceae bacterium; assembly: GCA_029243245.1. Taxonomy (GTDB): domain Bacteria; phylum Bacteroidota; class Bacteroidia; order Flavobacteriales; family Flavobacteriaceae; genus Marivariicella. The sequence continues at coordinate 224,653 of JAQWSK010000016.1, forward strand.
CCCTTGAACTATTAAGTATCACCTCTGGAGATGATAAGCCAATTACAATTTTATTAAACTTTTTCTGTGTAACTACTTCGTTGTTTCTAGCCATTTCTAATTGCTTTCTTATATGTTACTAAATTTTATCACTCTTCTAATCTAATATCTAGACCTAAACCTTTTAATTCATGCATTAATACATTAAAAGATTCTGGTAAACCAGGCTCTGGAAGTGTATCTCCTTTAACAATAGATTCATATGTTTTAGCCCTACCTATTACGTCATCAGATTTAACAGTTAATATCTCTTGTAATGTGCTTGACGCTCCATATGCTTCTAGGGCCCATACTTCCATTTCACCAAAACGTTGACCTCCAAACTGAGCTTTTCCTCCAAGAGGTTGTTGAGTAATTAATGAATAAGGACCAATGGATCTTGAGTGCATTTTATCATCAACCATATGGCCAAGTTTGAGCATGTATATAACACCAACAGTTGCAGGTTGATCAAATTGTTCTCCTGTTCCTCCGTCATAAAGATATGTATGACCATACCTTGGAACACCAGCTTGATCAGTTAAATCATTAATTTGGTCAATTGATGCACCATCAAATATAGGTGTAGAGTACTTTTGATCAAGGTTTTGTCCAGCCCATCCAAGGACCGTTTCATATATTTGACCTATATTCATCCTTGAAGGGACTCCTAAAGGGTTAAGGACAATATCTACGGGGGTTCCGTCTTCTAAAAACGGCATTTCTTCCTCACGAACTATTCTAGCAACAATTCCCTTATTACCATGTCGACCTGCCATTTTATCACCAACTTTCAGTTTTCTTTTCTTAGCGATATATACTTTTGCCAACTTCAAAATACCTGCAGGCAATTCATCACCAACAGAAATAGTGAACTTTTCACGACGTAAAGACCCTTGTAAATCGTTTTCTTTGATTTTATAATTATGGATTAAATCTGCAATCATAAAATTAATTTCTTTTGTCATCGTCCAAACACCTTTAGTTAAATGAGTATAATCTTCAACACTTGAAAGCATTTTAAGAGAAAACTTTTTTCCTTTTGGTAAAACTTCTTCCCCTAAATCATTCTGAACTCCTTGACATGTTTTACCATTCAAGATTGCAAATAATTTTTCAACTAAAAGACTTTTAAGGTTATCAAACTTAAGCCCATAATTTTCTTCAAGAATTTCTAATTCCTGTCTATCTTGATTTCTTCTTCTTTTATCTTTAACAGATCTAGTAAATAATTTTTTATCAATCACAACTCCATGTAATGATGGAGGGGCTTTTAATGAAGCGTCTTTTACATCTCCAGCTTTATCCCCAAAAATTGCACGTAAAAGTTTTTCTTCAGGTGTTGGATCAGACTCCCCTTTTGGAGTAATTTTTCCAATTAGAATGTCTCCTGGATTTACTTCAGCTCCAATACGAATCATTCCATTTTCATCCAAGTCCTTTGTAGCTTCTTCGCTAACATTAGGAATATCATCTGTTAATTCTTCAGTCCCTAATTTAGTGTCTCTAACATCTAGTGAATATTCATCAATGTGAATAGAAGTAAAAATATCTTTCCTAACTACTTTTTCAGAGATTACAATTGCATCTTCAAAATTATAGCCTTTCCAAGGCATAAAAGCAACTTTCATATTACGTCCAAGCGCTAATTCTCCATTCTCTGTAGCATATCCTTCAGATAAAACTTGACCTTTTTTAACACAATCACCTTTTTTCACAATAGGCTTGAGGTTAATGCATGTTCCTTGATTAGTTTTACGAAATTTAATAAGGTTATAATCTATAATTGGACTATCAAATTGAACCATTTCTTGTTCTTTAGAGATATCATACTTAATAGTTATTTTATTAGCATCAACATATTCCACAACACCCTCTCCCTCTGCATTTATAAGCACTCTGGAATCCGAAGCTACTTGAAGTTCCAAACCAGTTCCAACAATAGGGGAATCAGGTCTTAGAAGAGGAACAGCCTGACGCATCATATTTGATCCCATCAAAGCTCGGTTAGCATCATCATGTTCCAAAAATGGAATTAAAGAAGCTGATATAGAAGCAATTTGATTAGGAGCTACATCTGTATAATTAATTTTTTCAGGAGTTACAACTGGAAAATCAGCTTGGTCTCTTGCAATAACTCTGTCTGCAGTTATATTACCATTTTTATCATAAGAAATAGTTGCTTGCGCTATTAATTGGTTTTCTTCTTCTTCTGCACTAAGATATTTAGTTTCTGATAAATTAATCTTACCATTTTTAACTTTCCTATATGGTGTTTCAATAAATCCAAGATTATTCACTTTAGCAAAAACTCCAAGGGAAGATATTAAGCCAATATTTGGTCCTTCAGGTGTTTCAATTGGGCACAAACGACCATAATGAGTATAATGAACATCTCTGACCTCAAAACCAGCCCTTTCTCTTGATAATCCCCCAGGGCCTAATGCAGATAATCTTCGTTTATGAGTTAATTCAGCTAAAGGATTTGTTTGATCCATGAACTGAGACAATTGATTTGTTCCGAAAAATGTATTAATAACCGAGGATAGTGTTTTTGCATTAATAAGATCTATCGGTGTAAAAACCTCATTATCTCTCACGTTCATTCTCTCACGAATTGTTCGAGCCATTCTTGCTAATCCAACTCCAAACTGAGAAGACAGCTGTTCACCTACAGTTCTAACTCTCCTATTGGATAAATGATCAATATCATCAATTTCAGCCTTTGAATTTATTAATTCAATGAGATATTTAATTATCGTAATAATATCTAATTTTGTCAATACAAGTCTATCCATTTCAACGTCTAATCCCAACTTCTTGTTCATTCTATATCTTCCAACCTCTCCAAGGTTGTATCTTTGATCAGAAAAAAATAATTTATCTATAATTCCTCTAGCTGTATCCTCGTCAGGGGGTTCAGCATTTCTAAGCTGACGATAAATATGTTCTACGGCTTCCTTTTCTGAATTGGTTGGATCTTTTTGAAGAGTATTATTAATTATAGCATAATCTGACATGTGTGCATCAATTTTATGTAATAAAATTGTTTTAACACCAGCATCTAAAATTTCATCAATATTTTCTTTAACAAGAATAGTATCTCTGTCAATTATAATTTCATTTCTTTCGATTGAAATTACCTCACCTGTATCTTCATCAACAAAGTCTTCATGCCAGGTTTTTAAAACTCTAGCAGCTAGTTTACGGTCAAGCACCTTTTTTAATCCAGATTTTGAAACTTTAACTTCTTCAGCTAAATCAAAAATTTCAAGTATATCTTTATCGCTTTCATATCCAATGGCTCTAAATAGAGTTGTAACTGGTAATTTTTTCTTTCTATCAATATATGCATACATCACACTATTAATATCGGTTGCAAACTCAATCCATGAACCTTTAAAAGGAATCACTCTAGCCGAATATAGTTTTGTCCCATTAGCATGAAAAGATTGGCCAAAAAATACTCCTGGAGATCTATGAAGTTGAGAAACTACAATTCGTTCAGCTCCATTAATACAAAATGTACCACTAGGTGTCATGTAAGGTATCGTTCCAAGAAAAACATCTTGAACTATAGTTTCAAAATCTTCATGCTCAATATCTGTACAATATAATTTTAATCTTGCTTTTAAAGGAACAGAATATGTTAATCCTCTTTCAATACATTCCTGAATAGAATATCGTGGAGGGTCAACAAAATAATCAAGAAACTCCAGTACAAATTGATTTCTCGTATCTGTAATAGGAAAATTTTCCTTAAATGTATTAAAAAGACCTTCTTCATTTCTTTCATCTGATTTAGTTTCTAATTGAAAAAAATCTTGAAAGGACTTGATTTGAATATCAAGAAAATCAGGATAATTCGGTATATGCTGGACTGCAGCAAAATTTACTCTTTTCTTTAAAGTACTTGGCATCTGAAATTGTTTTAGATGAACTATATGTTTATTATCAATCTATTTTTAAACACAAAATGGTTTAGACTATTGATCTCTGCAAAAGTCTAAACCTTAATCTTTTGTGATTTTGATTACTTAAGCTCTACCTCAGCACCTGCTTCTTCTAATGAGCTTTTAAGACCCTCTGCTTCATCTTTGCTTACTCCTTCTTTTATAGCACTAGGGGCTTCATCAACCAAACCTTTAGCCTCTTTAAGACCAAGTCCTGTTAATTCTTTAACTAATTTAACTACTGCAAGTTTTGATCCTCCAGCTGCTGTTAAGATAACATCAAATTCTGTTTTCTCTTCTGCGGCATCTCCCCCACCACCAGCTGATGGTCCAGCTACTGCTACAGCTGCTGCTGCTGGTTCAATACCATAATCATCTTTTAAGATATTAGCAAGCTCATTTACCTCTTTTACTGTCAAGTTTACTAATTGTTCTGCGAATTCTTTTAAATCTGCCATTTTACCAATTTTTATAATTTATATTTTGTTTCTATTTGTTATGTTCGAACACTTATTTATTTTCAGAATTAACGCTCTGATAACGTTTTTAATACACCAGACAAATTACTGCTTCCAGACTTTAATGCTGAAATAACATTCTTAGTCGGAGACTGAAGTAATACAATGATTTCTCCTATTAATTCCTCTCGTGATTTAATTGCTACAAGAGTTTCAATCTGATCATCACCAATATAAATCGCTTCTTCAATCAATGCTGCTTTTAATATTGGCTTGTCTAATTTTTTTCTAAAATCTTTAATAACTCTTGCAGGAATATTACCTGCTTCAGAAAACATCAATGAAGTATTACCCTTCAATACATCTTTAATTTCTCCAAAATCTTTATCAGAAGCATCCATTGCTCTGGCTAACATCGAGTTTTTAACAACAGATAATTTAACATTTGCTTTATAACAAGCTCTACGTAAATCTGAAGATTCAGAAGCATTTAAACCAGAGATATCTGTTAAATATAAATTCTTAGAAGACTTCAATTTTGATGTCAAATCGTCTATAACTTTTATTTTTTCTGCTTTTTTCATTTTATTTTTTTATTTATGAAAATTTAGCTTCAATAGGGACACTAGGGCTCATTGTACTAGACATATAAATACTTTTGATATATGTTCCTTTAGTTGTTGAAGGTTTCAGTTTAACAACTGTTTTTACAAGCTCATCTGCATTTTCAAAAATCTTGTCTGATGTAAATGAAACTTTTCCTATTGCGGCGTGGATAATTCCTGACTTATCGACTTTGAAGTCAATTTTTCCTCCTTTAACATCAGTTACTGCCTTTTTGATATCCATTGTTACTGTTCCGGTCTTGGGATTTGGCATTAATCCTCTAGGTCCCAAAACTCTACCCAATGGACCTAATTTTCCCATAACACTTGGCATAGTAACAATTACATCAACGTCAGTCCAACCATCTTTGATTTTTTGCAAATATTCATCTAAGCCTACAAAATCTGCTCCTGCTTCAGTAGCCTCACCTTCTTTATCGGGTGTAACCAGAGCTAGAACACGAAGATTTTTACCAGTACCATGAGGTAGTGTTACTACACCACGAACCATTTGATTAGATTTTTTAGGATCAACACCTAACCTGATAGCTAGATCAACTGAACCATCAAATTTTGTTTTAGAAATTTCTTTTACCAATTTAGAAGCATCTTCTAATGTATAGAAAGATGTGGGGTCTACTTTAGCCCTTGAATCTTTTTGATTTTTTGTGATTTTTCCCATTTTAAAAAATTATAAATTAAATGGAGGGTTTCCTTTAACAGTGAAGCCCATAGATCTAGCAGTCCCTGCAACCATTTTCATCGCTGAATCTATATTAAATGCATTTAGATCAGGCATTTTGTCTTCTGCTATTGCCCTAACTTGATCCCATGTAACGCTTCCTACTTTAATTCTATTAGGTTCTCCTGACCCCTTTTTCTTTTTTGCTGCTTCCATTAATTGAACTGCGGCTGGTGGAGTTTTAATTACAAATTCAAATGATTTGTCTTTAAAAACAGAAATTGCAACCGGAAGAATTTTTCCTGGTTTATCTTGAGTTCTTGCATTGAATTGTTTACAAAACTCCATGATATTAACTCCTGCAGCTCCTAAAGCTGGACCTACTGGCGGAGAAGGGTTTGCTACCCCACCTCGTACTTGAAGTTTAAGAACTTTTTCTATTTCTTTTGCCATTGTTTAAATTATATTAAATAAGGTTATAGTGGAAGCTATATCCTTTCTTTATTATGTAACATTTATATTTTTTCAACTTGCATATAACTTAACTCAAGTGGAGTTTTACGACCAAAAATTTTAACCATAACTTCCAACTTTCTTTTTTCTTCATTAACCTTATCTATAGCACCAGTAAACCCATTGAATGGACCATCAATCACTTTTATGTTTTCTCCAATTACATAAGGTATATTTATTTGCTCAGTAGCTAGTGTTAATTCATCAACTTTTCCAAGCATTCTATTGACCTCTGCAGGTCTTAAAGGAACTGGTTCCCCACCTTTTGTTTCTCCTAGAAAACCAATAACATTAGTTACAGATTTAATTATATGAGGCACTTCTCCGGACAAGTCAGCTTTTATCATTATATATCCTGGAAAATAGGTTTTCTCTTTATTAATTTTCTTTCCATTACGTATTTGAACAATTTTTTCAGTAGGCACAAGAATATCTTCTACCATTTTTGAATATCCTAAACGATCAATTTCAGAAACTATATAATCTTTAATTTTCGATTCTTGTCCGCTAACAGCTCTAACTACATACCATTTTTTATTTCCTACTTCTGTCATGAGTTATCCATTAATAAGATTAAAATACGATTGAACTATACTTGAAAAAATTGTGTCAGCTCCCCAAATAGCAAGAGAAAAAAGCACCGAAAAAACCAAAACAATAACAACTAAACGTTGTAACTCACCTCTAGGAGTCCAAGAAACATTTTTTTGAAGCTCCTCAAATGATTCTTTTATGTAATTTACTATTGTAATCATTTACACTTTTATAATGCACGGGTTGAGAGACTCGAACTCCCGACACCTGGTTTTGGAGACCAGTGCTCTACCAACTGAGCTAAACCCGTTTTTATTTGACACCAAGGTGTCACGCTTTAGCGTGACACCTTGGTGTCAGTTTAAAAACTTTTTTCTAGTCTAAAATTTCCGTTACCTGTCCTGCACCAACTGTACGTCCTCCTTCACGAATTGCAAAACGAAGACCAAGGTTGAGTGCGATTGGTTGAATTAAATCAACTTCTATTGTTAAATTATCACCAGGCATGACCATTTCTACTCCGCTTGGTAAAATAATATTTCCTGTAACATCAGTAGTTCTTACATAAAACTGAGGTCGATAGTTGTTGTGAAATGGTGTATGACGTCCACCCTCTTCTTTTTTTAAAATATAAACTTCAGCTTTAAATTTAGCATGAGGAGTTACTGAACCAACTTTACAAAGAACCATTCCTCTTTTAATATCTGTCTTTTCAATCCCTCGTAACAAAATACCTGTATTATCTCCTGCTTCACCTCTATCTAATATTTTACGAAACATTTCCACTCCAGTAATAGTAGATTTTAATTTTTCAGCACCCATACCAATAATGTCAATTTCATCACCAGTATTAGCGACCCCAGTTTCAATTCTTCCAGTTGCAACAGTTCCACGGCCAGTAATCGAAAACACATCTTCAACAGGCATTAAAAAATCTTTTTCAACATCACGCTTAGGTAATTCTATCCATTTATCAACTTCCTCCATCAAATTCATTAGAGTGTCAACCCATTTTTGTTCTCCATTAAGAGCTCCAAGAGCAGAACCAAGAATTACTGGAGTATTGTCTCCATCATAATCATAAAAAGAAAGCAACTCACGAACTTCCATCTCAACTAATTCAAGTAATTCATCATCATCAACCATGTCCGCTTTATTTAAAAACACTACAATACGAGGAACACCAACTTGGCGACCTAAAAGTATATGTTCTCTAGTTTGTGGCATAGGACCATCAGTAGCAGCAACAACAAGAATAGCACCATCCATTTGTGCAGCACCAGTGACCATGTTTTTAACATAATCGGCGTGACCTGGACAATCTACGTGAGCATAATGCCTCTTGATTGTTTGATATTCTACATGAGAAGTGTTAATTGTTATGCCTCTCTCTTTTTCTTCAGGAGCATTATCTATTTGGTCAAAGCTTTGAGCTTCTGATAATCCAGCATCTGCTAAAACTTTTGTAATAGCTGCTGTAAGTGTTGTTTTACCATGATCTACATGCCCAATTGTACCAATATTTAAGTGGGGTTTTGACCGATCGAAAGTTTCTTTAGCCATAATTGATTTTTTCTTTAGTGTTTTTAGAGGGTGCAAATTTATAAAAAAAATTATATTAGGCTTTATTTTTATTGATTTTTTTCTCTATTTATATGAGTATTAACAAATTATTTTTATAAATTTTTAAAAAACAATAATTTCATAATACAATTGTTTAAAATAAGTAAAAATAATAGTACCTAGCAAAATTATGTTTGAGGGTTCTTTTACATGCTCAATAATTAATGTATTTTCGCTGTAAAATAACTAATATAATTCAATATAAATTATGGCATTTGACATTGAAATGATCAGAAATCACTATGATAATTTAGATCTAAAAATTTCTAAAGTCAGATCCCTTTTAAATCGACCATTAACTGCTTCAGAAAAAATATTATATTCTCACATTTGGAAAGATAAAATTCCCGCAACATATAAAAGAGGGGTTGATTATGTTAATTTTGCCCCAGATAGAATAGCATGCCAAGATGCAACTGCTCAAATGGCTCTATTACAATTTATGCAAGCTGGAAAAGATGGGGTTGCTGTTCCAACAACTGTTCACTGTGATCATTTAATTCAAGCCAAATCAGGAGCATATGATGATTTAAAAGCTGCAAACTCATCAAGCTCTGAAGTTTTTAACTTTTTAGAATCCGTGTCAAATAAATATGGAATTGGATTTTGGAAACCAGGAGCAGGTATTATTCATCAAGTAGTTTTAGAAAATTATGCTTTTCCTGGTGGAATGATGATTGGTACTGATTCTCACACCGTAAATGCTGGAGGCCTAGGTATGTTAGCCATCGGTGTTGGAGGAGCTGATGCTGTTGATGTTATGGCAGGTATGGCCTGGGAATTAAAATTTCCCAAGTTGATTGGAGTTAAATTAACTGGAAAATTAAATGGCTGGACTGCCGCTAAAGATATTATTTTAAAAGTAGCTGGAATATTGACTGTTAAAGGGGGAACAGGGGCTATAATAGAATATTTTGGAGATGGAGCCAAAGCCATTTCTTGTACTGGAAAAGGAACCATTTGTAATATGGGTGCTGAAGTAGGTGCAACAACTTCAACTTTTGGATATGATGATTCCATGGAAAGATATCTTCGAGCTACTGGAAGAGATGATATTGCTGATGCTGCTAATAATATTAAGTCACATCTTACGGCAGATAAAGAGGTCTATTCAAATCCTGAGAAATATTTTGATGAATTAATAGAGATAAACCTAGATGAATTAACCCCTCATATTAATGGCCCATTTACTCCTGATTTAGCAACTCCAGTTTCAGAAATGAGTGCTAAAGTTAAATCAAATGGCTGGCCAATAAAAGTTGAATGGGGCCTCATTGGATCTTGCACTAATTCCTCATATGAAGATCTTTCAAGAGCAGCTTCAATTGCAAAACAAGCTTTAGATAAAAACTTATCTACAAAAGCTGATTTTGGAATAAATCCTGGATCTGAACAAGTAAGATATACTGCTGAAAGAGATGGCTTATTACAAATTTTTGAAGATCTTAATGCGAAAATTTTTACAAATGCGTGCGGACCATGTATAGGTCAGTGGGCAAGAGATGGTGCTGAAAATCAAGAAAAAAATTCTATAATACATTCATTCAATAGAAATTTTGCTAAACGAGCAGATGGTAATCCAAATACACATGCATTTGTTGCTTCTCCTGAAATGGTAGCGGCTATTGCAATATCTGGAAGATTAGATTTTAACCCAATTGTAGATACTTTAATTAACTCCGATGGACAAGAAGTTAAGCTTGACCCCCCTAACGGGTTGGAGTTACCTCAATTAGGTTTTGATGTTAAAGAAAATGGATATTTAGAACCTTTAGTCGATGGGTCAGGTGTTGTTGTTAATATTTCGAAAGAATCTGAACGTCTTCAATTATTGTCTCCATTTGAGCCGTGGAATTTAAAAAATCTTACTAATCTTAAATTGCTTATTAAGGCTCATGGAAAATGCACAACAGATCATATTTCAATGGCTGGACCATGGTTGAGATATAGAGGTCACTTAGATAATATTTCAAATAACTGTTTAATTGGTGCTGTTAATGCCTTTAATCAAAAAACAAACTTTGTCAAAAATCAACTTACTGGAAATTATGGTGGTGTTCCAGATACTCAACGTGCATATAAAGATAAAAATATTTCTACAATAGTTGTTGGAGATCATAATTACGGTGAAGGTTCTTCAAGGGAACATGCGGCTATGGAACCTAGACACCTAGGCGTTAAGGTTGTTTTAGTTAAATCATTTGCGCGAATCCATGAAACAAATCTAAAAAAACAAGGAATGCTAGGAATCACTTTTGATAATGAATCAGATTATAATCTCATTGAAGAAGATGATACTTTTAATTTAATTGATTTGAAGGATTTTGCCCCTGGAAAGCAAATAACAATTGAAATTGTTCATTCCAGGGGTAATAAAGATATTATTAAGGCAAACCACACATATAACATCCAACAGATTGAATGGTATAGAGAAGGTTCAGCATTAAACCTAATAAAAAAAGAAAACGCTTCTTAATTAAATTAATTTAATTTATTATACGCTACAAGTCATATCATTCCCACAGCACATGGGTGATTTTATCTTACCCTCACATTTAGGGCACCTAGAAACCTGTACAGAGCTTCCATCATCGAGGGATATTGAATCATTTATTAAAGGTTCATTACAATTTGCACAGCTAGCATTTACTGCCATTCCACAAACATTACATTTATAAGTTTCCATATTGTTAAATTTAGTTTTAAAAATATAAATTAATAATTAATATGTGCATAAAGAGAAGCAACATGTAACGTTACCATCACACAACCTAAATAAATAAATGGAGAACTTGGAATCCATACAAGTGCAAGTGCTAATCCCGAATAACTCATAACTCCAATACAATAAAGAAGCAAAACTCTAATTCTTGAATCAGATGTCATTATAGGTCTGGAGAGACCGCAGACAAAAAGACCTATAATAATAACCCATAAACCAAAAAACCTATATATCTGTTTAAGGTAATCTGGTAATGTTTTATTTATTTCATTATTAAATAATTGATCAAAAGTCATTCCTAATCTTTCTTCATTTGCTACCTGATCTAGCATCCATGGTTGGTCAACTATCATCCATCTTGCCCCAAGAGTTATTAAAGTTATTCCTATGATTGAAATCGAAATATTAAATACTTTTTTCATAATAATTTATATAACACTAAAGATAATGGATAAATTATTATTGTTGTTGATTAAAAACATACATGTGATATCAAAAACTTAAAGAAATTCCCGAGAAAAAATTTATTGGAGCAGCTGGTTCATAATACCTTGAACCAAAAGCATTTAGTTGAATATTATCAAAGTACTTTAAATTCAAAAAGTTGTTAATCCCGCCAAAAAACTCCATGTCGCCCCAGCTAAAGCTTATTGATTTACCAGTTTGGAAACGTGTTTTTTGATAAGAGTCTATAAAAACAGTATTTGAATTATTAGCATAAAACCCTCCAATATTTTCAAATATTAATCTTTTGATCCAATCTTTTTCAGAAGTATGTTCAATTTTTACAAATAATTGACTCTTAGGAATCCCAGGAAGATCATTAGAGTCAAATCCTTGATTGTTTATATTAGACTCCTCAAAGGAATATTTGGCTTTTGTAAAGCTTCCTTGAATTTGAAATTCTTTCCAATTTAATTGAGTAAATAACTCAAACCCAATACGTTTTGTGGCCCCTGTATTATTATAAAAAAACCTACCTGGAAAAGCTTCCAATTCGTATGGTAAAATTTCATTTGAACTTTTTATATAAAACACATTTGTCTCAATTTTAAATTTTGGAAGAGAAAATTTCCAACCCAATTCATAATTAATTGCATTAGATGGATTTAAACTTAAGTTCAACCCCTCCAATCCATCAGGATTAGCAGATAACTCTGACAAAGTTGGAGTTTCAAAACTAGTAGAAAAATTCATAAATAAATATTGATTAGTTTTTAGTTTATAACTTATTCCTAAACTATAATTAAATACACTATATTTTTTGTCAAAGCCAACATTATTAGTCCCAATAAAAAGATTATCATAACGCAAGCTTAACCTTAGAACCCAACTATTGAATCTAATCTCATCAAGAATATAGGATGATAAATTGTTAAAGGTTTCTACCTGATCAAAAACATTATCTCCTTGTATCCCTTTTAAATTTAAAAATCGATTTCGATGATCAGATTGAAAAGATGACTCAACCCCAACTTGAAATTGATTATATAAATTTTGATTCGATTTTGAAAATGATAATCTACTGCCCAGTCCGTAATAAACTCTATCTAAATCAATAATTCCTCCAAATTCAAAAGGAAGCTTTCCATAAAAATCTCTTTGTGAAAAAAAAGCATATGAATTTGAGTTCCATTTTTGACTCAATTTTTTATACCAATTCATCCCAAATTTTAAGTGATCAATTTTTTCAAAAGTATTATAATCAACATTCCGTTGTCTAGCCTGATTTCTATTCTCACTAACTTCTTCAATTGTAAGCCCACCAGCATCTTGAGCTATTGGACTATTTGTATAGTTAAGTTGGAAATTAATAATCGAATTTGAAGAATATCTGTGTTTTAATTTAACATTAAAAACTTTTTGCTTGAAAGCACTATAATCTCTATAACCATGAGTTTCAGTTGTGTTAAAATAAATCAATGCACTGGTGTTATTTTTATTTAAAAAACTAATTAGTTGAAAAGACTTTAAGTTATAGTTCCCAAAAGAAGATTTTAAAATATTATTTTTTTTAGAAATACTGTCCAAAGTGTTTATGTATATTACTCCTCCTGAAGCATTACCATATAAACTAGCAGAAGGTCCTCTAAGAACCTCAATCTTATTAATTAAACCCAAAGGAATATTATCTAGTTGACCTTGTCCATCAGGAGTTGTTTCTGGAATTCCATCAACAATAATTTTAACTCCCCTTATTCCAAAAGCTGATCTTGCTCCAAAACCTCTAATTGAAATTCGAAGATCCTGTGCATAATTACTAGCATTTAAAGTAAATAAACCTGGGACTCCTTCTAAATATTCTTGTAAAGAGAGTTGCTGAAATATTTTTTGAGTTTTTTGAAAATCTATAACACTTATTGAATATGGAACTTCTTTTTTTAATGTCTTAATTTTCAATGCTTCAATTGAAATTTCTTTAAGTGTAATGGTAGCGGTAGAACTAGATTTTTGAGCAATCAACTTACAAGAAAAAAATACATTTATATTTAAAACAATGAAATAGAAAATTGCCCATTTAATTGGTTGATTAATATTCATAAATTATTTAACTCTTAATTGAAAACATAAATATATGTCAATTAGATCTAAATCTATTATGACTAAAAAAACTTCTAATAAAGAAAGTTTTGATAGAAAAATTCTTTTACTATCTGCTATAACCTACAATTAAATTATTATATTGACTTGCTAATAAATAAATCAATTTTATAATGAAAAAAATATTTTTTACTTTTTTAATTACTATTTTATCTTTTTCAACATATGGACAAGATAAGCGCACATATGAGTCTGTTGTTTATTTTAATGATATTGCTGCAAGTAAAGTTCCAAGGTTTATCGAGCTTCATAAAAAATTTACAGACATGTCTTTAATATCTAAAAACAGGAAAATTACTGGAGAATGGCTGTTTAGGCACTGGTATGGTTCTGGGCACACATTTGCATTATACCAGCAATATGAAACTATGGCTGATTATCACAAAGACGCTGAAATAAGTTCTGAAAATATTATGGGGCAAATTAATGCAACCACGGGAGATTTTAATATAACTGCAGAAAAGGAAAAAGAAATGTTAATGGAAGAGTGGAGAGAATATAGAGCATTTTCAAATGGTCATACCGATGAAGTAAGAGTAGTAAATGAAAAAACTGGATTTTTAACAGTAGATGACGTTAATTTTGATGTTCCTTTTGTTATGTCGGTTGGTAAATACAATTCATCTGGGAGTTGGTCAAAACTAGGAGATGCTTTTTTTGACTGGCGTATAAAACCTCAAGTAGATAATGGAAGTTCAATAGCGGGAGGAGTCTCATACCATTTTATGGGCTCAGGTCAAGAAGTAGAAGTATGGCAATGCTATAATAGTTTGGTTGATTTCGCTAAATCTGCATCAACTCGATCTCAAGAAGAAAGCGCTATTGAAGGTAGAAAAACTTTTTGGAGTTTAGTTGAAGGTAGTCACGAAGATCAAATTTATTTGCACATTGGTAATGTGAATTTAGAAAAAGGGATTTTTGATTTAGCAGGAGAAAACCGTTAAAGGTATTTTGATACTATTAAATACTAAAACTTAAAAAAAGCCCCTAATGTTAATCAGGGGTTTTTTTAAGTTTTCTTAATTTTAATACAATCAACACTATGAAAAAGTTACTTCTTTTAATATTATAAGCTCTAATGATCTTAATGAACCAGGCTCCCTTAATAATAAAGACATTTCTAAATCTAATAAAAAGGATAAAATATTTGGGGCAGATTTAATTAGATTAATAGCACATCGAATTCCTGGAGCAAAAGTTCTTTCAAATAATATAACTCTTCGTGGTGGTGGTGATGTAGCTGAACTCCGCGATGCTCTGGGAGGAAACAATGATATGGTCAGTGGTAATTCTGTAATGTGGGAAATTGATGGTATGCTATATGAAACACCCCCACCTATTGATGTTTCTCAAATTCGTTATGTAAACGCTTTAGTAGGTCTTTCCGAAACAAATAAATATGGACAACAAGGTGCTGGAGGTGTTATTGTTATAAAAACTGAAAACTATGTAACAAAGCAAGAATATGAAAGCTCACGTAATCTTTGGAATATTCCACCACCACTTTCGAAAGAAGAAAGAAAGGCTAAACGACTTGCAAAAAAAAATAAAAAGAATAATTAGAAGGGTTTTAATTATGAAGGATATCTAAAATATAAATTTTAATTCGTTGATATAGAGATAAGGATTAGATAAAGAGAATCGATAGATTAAAAATATCTCAGTTTGAATACTTTCAAATTATTAAAAATTTTCTTTTTCAAAATCCTTTAAACCCCAAACCATTTCAGGCTTATCAATATAATCAGGTGTTATACCTATTGCTTTAGCATGAATATCCTCATCTATATCATTAAACCTAACAATCCAATGATCAACTTTGTTGATTTTAGAAATGCCTTCAATTAATTTAGCATCTATATTGTGTTTCTCTTTTAAGTAGTATGCAAAAAAATAGCAGCTTTTCCAACTCTGATATTTTTTAGGTTTGAAACCTAAAAGAAACTCATCTATTAATTTCTGTCGCTCCATTAGTGTAAAAAGTAAATGGTAATTGTTTACAAAGAAACGTAAAAGTTTTTGTAACACATGGCTTCTAAGCTATTTCATTATGTTAGTTTTACTTAAATGTAAGAAATTAAATAAAAGTTGGACAAACTAATTATACAAGGAATAAAATATGATAAAAAATCTTCTTATCAAAAAGGGCCTAAACTTGCTCCACCATTAATAAGAGAAGCATTGAATTGTGGCTCTTCAAATATGTATACAGAAAATTTAATTTCTATCAAGAACTCAAGGATTGATGATAAAGGTGATTTTGAAATATCTAAATATTTTGACATTGAGAAAATAACTAAAAGCCACCTTGATTTTGGTGCGAAAGTTTTTACATTAGGAGGGGACCATTCCGTAACATTTCCAATAATTAAAGCTTATAGTGAAAAACACCCCAAATTAGATATTCTTCATATTGATGCGCACAGTGATTTATATGATGAATATGAAAGGGATAAGTATTCACATGCATGTCCTTTCGCAAGAATTATGGAAAACGGATTTGCAGTTAAGTTATTACAGATTGGAGTTAGAACATTAAATAAACATCAGGCAGAACAAGCGGATAAGTTTAATGTTGAAATACATCAGATGAAAGATTTAGATTTAAGTCAAATTCCAAGATTTAAAAACCCTCTATATATTTCTCTAGATATGGATGCGTTTGACCCGGCATTTGCTCCTGGAGTTTCACATCATGAACCTGGAGGATTAACCTCTAGACAAGTAATAAGTTTAATTCAGAGTATAGACACTGAAATTATTGGAGCTGATATTGTAGAATATAATCCAACCAAAGATTTTCAAAATATGACCGCTTTTTTAGCAGCAAAAATGATGAAAGAAATACTAGGTAAAATGTTTTGAAAAAGGAACTAGAACTGAAACTATATAAATAAAAACTAACACTATGAAAAAGCTAATACTTCTTTTACTATTTATTCCACTTATTTCTTTTGGGCCACAATTAAAATACTCGAAGGAGTAGAGGTTATTTGGAAAATGAAATTAAAATACATATTATTTAGTTTAATCATTATTACGAGCTGTAAGCAAGAACCTTTAGAGCGTATAGCTGAACAAGCTTTTCATTACAACCATGAAATTTTTGAAGAAAATAAACTAGCGCCTCGAGCTACTTTCTTTGCTTCGGAAAGCAATGATATTATTGGAAAAGAAGATTCAAAACGATTTATAAGTTTAAATGGTGATTGGAAATTTCATTGGATAAAAAATCCTAAAGCGCGTCCGATAACTTTTCAAAATAAAGATTTTGATGATGCTGACTGGACAAGCATTCCTGTGCCTGCAAACTGGGAAGTAGAAGGTTTTGGACATCCAATCTATCTAGATGAGCGTTATCCGTTTACAACCAAATGGCCAGATGCACCAACCGACTATAATCCGGTCGGTACTTATCGTAAAGAAATTAATCTTGACAAAAGGTTTTTATCTCAAGACATTGTATTGCATTTTGCTGGTGCCAAATCGGCCATGTATGTGTATATAAATGGTGAATATATAGGCTATTCTCAAGGCAGTAAAACACCCGCAGAATTTAATATAACTGAACATCTAACTGAAGGAAAGAATTTAATCGCTTTGCAAATGTTTCGATGGAGTGATGCAAGTTATTTAGAAAGTCAAGACATGCTACGTATGAGCGGTATTGAACGTGATGTTTATTTATATACGCAACCAAAGGTTTTTGTTTCAGATTATCATGCTTATACCAATTTAGATGATAACTACACAAATGGTATTTCGAAAAATACTGTTTCAATAACTAATAATTATTCTGCTTCCGAAACAAGGCATGTGCTTTTAGAAATTATGGATGGTAATAACTCCCTGCTTTCAAATTCTAAAACATTAGATATTCCAGCGAATAGTACGATTGATTTTTATTCGGAAACACTAATTAAGAATGTGAAGCAATGGTCCGCAGAAACCCCTAAGTTATATACTCTAAAAATCACATTAACAGACGAAACCAATTCAAAAAATAATCAATTCATTCAAAAAAATATTGGATTTAAACGCATTGAAATTAAAAATTCTCAAGTTCTTA
Source organism: Flavobacteriaceae bacterium (assembly GCA_029243245.1). Classification (GTDB taxonomy): domain Bacteria; phylum Bacteroidota; class Bacteroidia; order Flavobacteriales; family Flavobacteriaceae; genus Marivariicella. The sequence goes on from JAQWSK010000016.1 coordinate 242,431, forward strand.
TTAATGGAAAGGCCATATATATTCGCGGTGTTGACAGGCATGAAACAGACCCTTTTACTGGTCATGTAGTTTCAAGAGCATCGATGGAAAAGGATATTAAATTAATGAAGCAGCACAATATTAATGCAGTACGTTCTTCACATTATCCCAACGATCCTTATTGGTTGGATTTATGTGACAATTACGGTTTATATGTTATTGATGAAGCCAATATTGAAAGTCATCCATTAGCCATAGACAAAAACACGCAAATAGGCAACGAAATGAGTTGGCTCCCTGCGCATATGATGCGTACCAAGCGCATGTATTATCGAGATAGAAATCATGCTTCTATTTATTCATGGTCATTAGGAAATGAAGCTGGAGAAGGTGAAGTTTTTAGAACGACTTATAAATGGTTAAAAAAACAAGATAACAATCGTATTGTGCAATATGAACCTGCCGGAAAAGATTATTACACTGATATTTATTGTCCGATGTATCCCAAACCAGAAGACTTAATTAACCACGGAAAATCTGATTCTGATAAGCCATCCATAATGATTGAATATGCGCATGCTATGGGAAATTCAGTCGGAAACTTACAAGATTATTGGGATATAATTGAGACTTACCCAAATCTTCAAGGTGGTTATATTTGGGATTGGGTGGACCAATCATTAGAATATAAAGATAAAAATGGAAAGCCGTATTTGGCTTACGGTCATGATTACCATCCAGATTTACCAACAGATGGCAACTTCTTAAATAATGGTTTGGTCGATCCTTATCGAAACCCACATCCGCATCTATCTGAAGTAAAAAAGGTGTATGAACCTGTCCAGTTTAATTATTTAGGAAATGGCACTATTGAAATTGAAAACAAAAATTTCTTCACCGATTTATCTGATAAATCATTGGAATTAAAACTACTTGTAAATGGAAAACCTTCTGTTTTAATTTCAAATATTGATATTAAAATTGCACCGCAGTCTAAAACCAAAATGCACTTTAATAAAATTCCAGACATGTTTATTCCTGAAAGCGAATTTATTCTTGAAGTTAGTTTAATTCAAAAAGAAGCAACTGATATACTTCCGAAAGGACACGAAATTGCTTGGGATCAATTTGTACTTAATAAAGGAATTAATATGGAATCTTCAATGTATGAAGGTGAAATTTTAGCTGTTAGAAATCTAAAAAATGAAAATGAAATTCAAATACAAAACAATCTAATCGATTTTAAAATTAATTCAGATACTGGAGAAATCATATCTTGGCTTTTTAAAAGCAAAGAAATCACTAAGCAACCCATCCGCCCAAACTTTTGGAGACCACCTACAGATAATGATTTAGGGAATAATATGCATAAATGGGCTGAGATTTGGCAAAACGCCACTTATAATTACACAGCCAAATTAATTTCTAAACCATTAAATGTATATGAGAATGTTGATTTTGAAGTTGAATACTCCACTCCACAAAACGATTCAAAAGTTTTTGTATGTTATCAATTACATATGAGTGGAAAATTAGAAGTTGAGTATACTTACTCACCAATCAAAAAAGATTTACCAAATATACCTAGATTAGGAATGTACTTAACCCTTTCAAGTGAATTCACAGACATTTCATGGTATGGCAAGGGTCCAGAGGAAAGTTATTGGGATAGAAAAAATGGACAAAAAACAGGTATATATTCTGGAAAAATTATAGATCAATTTGAACGATACCCAAGACCACAAGAAACAGGAAATAAAACAGATGTACGTTGGATGAAAGCTAGTTCTGATAATTTGCACTTAAAAGTTTCCGGTAAAACCATGCTTAATTCTAGTATTTGGCCTTTCACGATGAAAGAAATAGATTTTAATAGCGGTGATGCAGGAGAGTCGGCTTCTGGATTAGTGCCCGTTACAAAAAAACACGGAGCGGATATTAAAATTGGAAATAATATTCAATGGAATATAGATTTTTTACAAATGGGCGTTGGTGGAGATACTTCTTGGGGAAGATTAGTGCATCCGGAATACACAATCCCTGCAAACAATACATATCATTATTCATTTACAATAGAACCTAAACAATAAACAACATAGTAAGGAAGAGGCCAGTTTGTTCCGCTTATTTCTTTTGGGCAGACTGCCGAAGATTATTTTAACAGAGGAATGTATAAAACAATTGAAAAGGAAGATTACAAAGGAGCAATAGCAAATTTCACTAAAGCTATAGAACTAAAACCTGATTATGCTAGTGCTTATTCTAACAGAGGAATTTCAAAGAAGAATTTAGGGGATTTAAATGGTGCTTATGCTGATTGGAGAAAAGCAGCTAGTTTAGGAGATTCTAATTCAGCAAAGTGGGTCAGAGAGGATTGTAACTAAACACAATCTTCAGTAAGTTTAGGTGTTTTTAATCTTATCATATTCCTCCTGATACCATTCACTACATTTCTTTTGTGATTAAATTGAAAAAGATTGATTAATCAAACATTGTTATCTTTAGAAGTATGAAAAAACTGCTTCTTGTTTTATTGTTTGTTCCATTTGTTTCTTTTGGACAGACGAATAAAATTAAAGACTACAAAGTAACTATTCTTTCTACAATGCTTTCTGATACTCATATTGGTGAATGGGGATTTTCAGCAATTATTGAAGCTGATGGTCAAAGAATTTTATTTGATACCGGCTCCAGAGAAAACACTGTTTTACAAAATGCAAAGGAACTAAACATAGACTTGGACAATATAAAAGATGTTTTTTTAAGCCATAACCATAAAGACCACACAGGAGGATTAATCACTTTAAGAGAAAAACACCCTAATTCTTTTTCTAATGCTCACGTAGGAGAGGGAATATTTTATTCAAGACCTAATTTAAGAGGTTCCGACCATTATTTTCTGAAAAATAAAAATAAGATTCAAAACCTTGATGTAAATTTTATATCTCATACAAAACCTTCTCAAATCATTCCTGGGATATGGACAACAGGAAAAATCCCAAGAAAATATGATGAAAAAAACTGGAGTGAATTGGGGAAAATTATTAATTCTAATGGTAAAAAAATAGAAGATACAATTCCAGAAGACCAATCATTGTTTTTTGACACAGAAAACGGAATAGTTCTTATAAGTGGTTGTGGGCACGCAGGTCTTGCAAACACTTTAGAATATGTAAAAACAATAATACCTGACAGGCCTATTTATAAAATTCTTGGAGGTTTTCATCTACTAAAACTAGATAATGAAAAGCTCAAATGGACTGCAAATAAAATGAAAGAAGCTGGGGTTAAATATTTTGTAGGAGCTCATTGCACAGGCATAAATTCTACTTACGCAATAAGAAAATTTATGGGATTATCATCTAAAAATGCTTTAGTTGGGTCAGTTGGAACGTATATTAACAAAGACGGAATTGTTTCAGGATATATGGAGTAACTAAACCACAGGCATATCTTCTTCAGTAAGTTTAGGTGTTTTTAATCTTATCCTATTCCACCTGATTCCATTCACTACATTTCTTTTGTGGTTAAATTGAAAAAACTTGATTAATCAAACATTGTTATCTTTGAGTGAAATACATACACTATGAATAAATCAAAATTTAGTTATTCCAATAGAACAAAAAGTATCGTAATAGGTATGATGATATTCTTAATTCTTTATGTTACAAGTTCATTTTCAGATATTATTTACGAGAATCCTTTATATGAAGGTGGTTTTTGGATTGCTATATTGGGCTGGATGATTTCAATGTACTTTGACGGAAAAGCAAATAAAAACAAAAAGCTTTAAATTTAAAAGAAACAAGTGGAATAAATAATAAAAGAAGCATTAGCTTTTTCACAGTATTGGTTTTCAATTACTTAAATGTAATAAAAATTAAATTCCAATATTTGATAAGCTTGTTGTAATCTATCTTATTTAATTTCATATTCTAAATAGGTTTACCGTTTTTAAACTTAACTTCTTTTAATAGTTCTCCTTTTTCATTATAATATTCTATTTCTCTTGTTTCTTTTGGTCAGACTAAAATTGCAAACTTGATTAAACAGTTCATCATATTCCTTTTGATTCCATTCACTAAACTTCTTTTGTTGTTAAATTGAAAAAGCTTGATTAAGGAAACGGTTGTAATGTATATCTATGTTTAATATTAAGAAAAATAGATAAAATGTCCGTGTAATGTCCGTTATGTGAACTTGGAAATAATATTAAATTCTTGAAAGTGTTGTATTCGTTCGAGCCGATGACGAGAATTGAACTCGTGAACCTTTTCCTTACCAAGGAAACGCTCTACCCCTGAGCTACATCGGCAGAATAAATATTTGAGCGGGAGACCGGGTTCGAACCGGCGACATTCAGCTTGGAAGGCTGACGCTCTACCAGCTGAGCTACTCCCGCTTAAATTATAATAACTAGTGAAAGATAAAAATTGTGGGGAGAGCAGGATTCGAACCTGCGAAGTTAAAAACAGCAGATTTACAGTCTGCCCTCGTTGGCCGCTTGAGTATCTCCCCCAATAATAAAAATTATGAGCCGATGGAGGGACTCGAACCCACGACCTGCTGATTACAAATCAGCTGCTCTAGCCAGCTGAGCTACATCGGCATTAATCTTCTTTAATATTAGTTTTATATTTTTTTTTAAAGATAAACCTCCTAAAAAGTGTTCCTTATCAGTTAATAAAAATATACGCTTTCATAATTTCAATAAACTGAGGCCAAAAATAACATAATTTGAAACAAAATAGACTAACGCATGTAAAAAAATTATTAGCAATTAAGAATTAGTTTATATTATTATTATTTAAGGTTTAAAATTGATGAGAAATTTAAGTTAAAGCCTGTTATTTTGTGGAATATAAAAATTTTCATAACTTACTTAAAATTAATTAAACATGTTAAATATATGAATTGGGAGTTATTAGTTACAATTATCTTTATCACAGTTCTAGTTATTTTTATATACTGGTATGCGGGGTACTCAACAAGAACTGGAAAGCTTGAAGATGCAAATCAAAATTATATTCCTGATTCATGGGAAGAAAATTTTAGTTGGTTTTTCTCATTAAAGGGATTGATAATGTTTGTCCTTGGACTTGTTTTAGGATATGCACTTCACGGAGCTTTATAGTCTATACTATCTCTAAATTAAAGATTAAACCCCATTTAGTTTCAGTTTTTCTTTGTGTTTTTTTAATAATCTTTCAATGGTAGATGAGACAATATTGATTGATGTTTCAAAAGAATAAGAGCTTTTCTTCACAATAAATTGATCACCAGGAATACTAATTATAAATTCAACCTCTTTATTAGATGATGTTGGACTATTTTTTAATTTAGCATAGACCTGTACTGAAATAATTTTATTAAAAAAAAGGTTTAGTTTATTAGTTCTTTTTTTTAATAAGTCTAAAAGTTTTCCGTCAGCACTGAAGTTAATAAATTGAAAATTATATTTCATATTTAAAATAATTAATTAGTTATTTTTAGAACCTCTTGGGTGGGTTTTAGAATATATAGATTTTATTTTTTGCATACTAGTGTGTGTATAGTTTTGGGTAGCAGCAACACTAGAATGACCTAAAAGGCCTTTAACAGCATTTAAATCCGCTCCTTGATCTAACATATGAGTAGCAAAGCTATGTCGAAGCATATGTGGGCTCTTTTTTGATTTAGAAGAGACTATATTAAAGTACATATTTACAGTTTTATAAACAAACCCTGGAGTAATTTTTTTTCCATTTTTTGAACAAAAAAACGTGTTTATTTTAGATGATTCTTTTAGGTTAGATCTAATACTTAAGTATATTTTAAGTTGATCTTTCAAAATGCTATGTATAGGTATTAATCTCTCTTTATTCCTTTTTCCAAGAACCTTAAGCATGTTTTGTTTTAAGTCAACTGAATTAAAATCCATTTGAATAATCTCATTTCTTCTTGCGCCAGTAAAATAAAGAATATAGATTAATGTTTTTTCAAGCACACCTTTATAATCAGATGAAAAAAAATCACCCTTTAAAACTGAAAAGATTTCCTCCTCAGAAAATGGAATATGGATTTTTTTATCAATTTTTAAGGGTTTATGCTCACTCATTGGCGAAACCTCAATTGTAGATGTTTTCATCAAAAACTTATAAAAGGACCTTAAGGTTGAAAGCTTTCTGTTTATACTTCTGTTTGATTTACCTTCTTCAATTAAACTAATGACCCATGATCGAATCATATAATATTCAACTTTCTCAATAGAAGAAACATTATGCTCGTTAAGAAAAAATACTGAAAAGTTTTTTAGATCATTTTCATACGCTAAAATTGTATGCGAAGAATAATTCTTTTCTAATGAGATATAATCTATAAATTTCTGTAAAAACATAAAAAAAGTTGAAACCTAAAGCATATACTTCAAAGTTACAACCTTTATTTTGTTTTTTAATTCAGTTTTTATTGGTTCTCTTGATCCCTTAAATGCTGAATATATTGAGCTTTTTGAATTTTAGCTCGATTTTTTACTGAAGGTTTTAAAAACTGCTTACGACTTCTTAGTTGGCGCATTCCACCAGTCTTATCAAATTTCCTTTTAAAACGTTTTAACGCTCTATCTATATTTTCTCCTTCTTTAATAGGTATAATTAACATATATGTAACCTTCTTTCAATTAAATTTCTGCAAATATAACAAACTAAATAAACCTTGTATAAAAAAACAGACTATTTCTATTTTTTTACTAAACTTAATATTGCGTTAGAGTATCTACCAAGCTCATCTTTAACTTTAGGATAAAGAAAGAATAGTCCAACCATATTAGGAAAAACCAGACCCAAAATCATCGCATCTGAAAAGCCCCATACAGAAGACATATCTCCTGCAGCACCTATAACTATAAATAAAAGAAATAATATTTTATATGTTAAATCAGCGGCTTTACTTTTTCCAAAAACATAGATCCAAGATTGAAGTCCATAATATGACCAAGATATCATTGTCGATACAGCAAAAAGTACTACTGCTAAAGTTAAAAATGGTCCTGAAAAAGCAATATATTTTGAAAATGCAGCAGCTGTGATGCTTGCACCTTCTGCAGGCGTACCATCAATCATTACTACACCTCCTACCCCTCCGTAATCAAAAACAGTACTGTCTCCATTAAAAATAATAATAACTAATGCGGTAAGGGTACAAATAACAACCGTGTCAATAAAAGGCTCCAAAAGAGCAACTAATCCTTCTGATGCTGGATAATTTGTTTTTACTGCTGAATGAGCAATTGATGCAGAACCGGCTCCAGCTTCATTTGAAAATGCAGCTCGTCTAAATCCTGTAATTAAAACTCCCAGGAAGCCTCCTAATCCAGCATTGGGACTAAAAGCTTGAGAAAATATCATTCCAAATGCATCATCAACAAAGGTAATATTAGTTAATATTATGTATAAACATGCAATTATATACATAAGAGCCATAAAAGGAACTATTTTTTCAGTAACAGACGCAATTCTCTTAATTCCTCCTATTATAATTATTCCAACAAAAATCATCATTATTAAGCCAATAATTGTTCTTGCACTACCTCCAGTCATTCCGAAAGAATTAACTAATTGCATAGCAGCTTGATTAGACTGTGCTGCATTACCACCCCCAAAAGAAGCTCCAATACATAAAAATGCAAAAATAACTGCAAGGAACTTACCTAATCTTTCAAAACCAATCTCTCTTAGGCCCTTTGTCATATAATACATAGGTCCTCCATAAACAGTTCCGTCTTCCCCAATATCTCTATACTTAACTCCCAGAGTACACTCGACAAATTTTGTTGACATACCAATCAATCCGCACAAAATCATCCAAAAAGTAGCACCCGGTCCACCTATTGCAATAGCCATTGCAACTCCTGCAATATTTCCATTCCCAACAGTTCCTGAAACTGCAGTTGCTAATGCTTGAAAATGAGTTACCTCTCCATCAGTATTGTTATTCTTTTTTTTATCAAGAGAATCAAACTTTCCACGAACAATATTAATTGCAGTGGAAAAGTGTCTGATGTTTACAAAACCAAAATAAATAGTAAAAAACAATGCCCCGCCTACCAATAGAATTATAATAGTTGGTATTCCATTACCAAATAAAGAAGCTGTAAAAGGAAAGTCGTGTAAAATTACAGCTTCAAACCAATTAGCTATAGGTGTAAATGCTTCATTAATTTTATCATCAAGCCCTTTTTCATTGGTTTCTTGAGCTACAGATAAAAAAGGCATGAAAAAAAAAAATAATAAGAGTACTAAGTTTTATTTGTTTTAAAAGCATGATTTAGTTTTTATACATAAGCCGGCAATATCTAAAAAAACAATGCAAAATTCAAATTAAATTCAATCTAACTTTTATAAGCTCTATTACAAATCAAAAACAGAGCTTCGCTTGGTGTAAATCATATCTTTCAATTTTATACAAAATCCAAGAATTAAATAAATTAAAAAACCCCCAATAATGGTTGTGAAAGATGCATAAATAAAAAATAATCTTACATTTTTTACACTCACACCTAGAATGTCAGCTAATTTTGAACAAACCTCAAATCCATTTTGCTCAAAAAACATTCGCAAATTATCAAATCTATTTGTTTTAAACGAAGTCATACTGTTACACCTTTCCACTCAATAATCCCTCCAATTAAGTTATATGCTTTATTAAAGCCCATGCTTGACATAACATCACATGCCCGAGAACTTCTATTTCCTGATCTACAATAAATAAAATAGGTTTTGTTTTTATCCATGGATCCTATGCTATCTATAAATTCATGAGGAGAAGATATATCAAGTAATTTAGAATTTGGAATACGTTCTTCATTGTGCTCTCCAGGAGTTCGCACATCGAGAATTATATAGTCTTGAATTTCATTTTGTTTTGATATCCATTCTTCTTGTGTCAGATCCATAATTTATTTTTTTTAAAGTTAGTAGGTCTAGTTGTTTTTACAAAATTTAATTAAAATTCAATAGTTTTTTTTGATTTATAACAACATAAAACTATATTTGAAGAATGATTTTAAAAAATAAAATGTTTTGGTGGACTCTTCAGATGCAATGATGCAGTGAAGACTCTACCTTAATATGTAATACAAAAAAGGCTTGTCGACACGACAAGCCTTTTTTTTGTGTAATTAATCTAAAATATGAAAGAATTTAATATTAAAACATTTGAGAGAAAAATATTGGCAGACACTTTAACTCCTGTGAGTGTTTATTTGAAAATACGAGATCATTTTCCTAATGCTTTACTTCTTGAAAGCAGTGATTATCATGCAAATGATAATAGCTTCTCATATATATGCTTTAATTCTATAGCTGATATTAAAATTCAAAACAATGAGTTAATAGAAACTTTTCCTGATAAAACTGAAAGAGTTACTCAAATTAATGAATCGGTTTCCATTCCAGAAAAAATTGATAATTATATTAAAAGCTTTAAAACAAATAGTAATAATCATAAGTTTATAAATAATGGTTTATTTGGATACATCTCCTATGATTCCATAAAGTTTTTCGAATCTGTAAAAACAGATAAACAACTAAAAAACATAGAGATACCTGAACTTTTTTACGCAGTATATCAAAACATAGTAGCTATCAATCATTTTAATAATGAAGCATTTCTATTTTGTAATTGTTTTAATAATAAAAGTAATCTCCAAGAAATTGAGCAATTATTGACAGTCAAAAATTTTGCAAATTATCAGTTTACAAAAATTGGTAATAGAAAATCAGCAATTTCTGATGAAGAATATAAAAATTTAGTCACCAAAGCAAAAAAACATTGTCAAAGAGGAGATGTTTTTCAATTAGTTTTATCTAGAAGATTTTCTCAAAGTTTTAAAGGTGATGATTTTAATTTATATCGAGCATTACGAACAGTAAATCCATCTCCATATCTATTTTATTTTGATTATGGTGATTTTAAAATTTTTGGCAGTTCCCCTGAAGCTCAATTAATAGTTAAGGATAATCAAGCTGAAATTCATCCAATTGCTGGAACATTTAAACGAACAGGAAATGATGAAAAAGATGCAAGATTAGCAATTCAACTTAGTCAAGATCCAAAAGAAAATGCTGAACATGTAATGCTAGTAGATTTAGCAAGAAATGATTTAAGTAGAAATGGATCTTTGGTTAAGGTTAAAACAAATAGAGAGGTTCAGTTTTTTTCACATGTTATTCATTTAGTTTCTAAAGTAACAGGAATGAAAAAAACTGAAACACCTACTTTTCAATTAGTTGCAGATACTTTCCCAGCAGGAACTTTGAGTGGTGCCCCTAAACACAAAGCTCTAGAATTAATTGAAAAATATGAAAAGGAAAATAGAAGTTTTTATGGCGGAGCTATAGGTTTTATGGATTTTAAAGGAAATTTTAATCACGCTATAATAATCAGATCATTTTTAAGTAAAAATCATAATTTATTTTATCAAGCAGGAGCTGGAATAGTTGCTGCTTCAAATGAAGAAAATGAATTACAAGAGGTTTATAATAAATTAGGTGCTTTAGATAAAGCGCTAGAAATTGCTGAAAACATATAGCTTATGAATAAGGTGTTTGTAGTAGATAATTATGATTCGTTTACCTATAATCTAGTTCACTACATAAGAGAATTTAGTATTGAGGTTAAGGTTTGTAGAAATGATAAATTTGAAATGAATGATATTTCAAACTATAATAAAATATTATTGTCTCCTGGTCCAGGCATTCCAGATGAAGCTGGTAACCTGAAAGAAGTTATAAGAAAATATGCTGAATCAAAGTCTATATTAGGAGTGTGTCTTGGTCATCAAGCCATTGGTGAAGTTTTTGGAGCAAACTTGAAAAACCTCTCTAATGTTTATCATGGAGTCTCATCAACTATAAATATAGTTGAAAATGACTCCCTTTTTGATAATATCCCTCATGAAATTGAAGTTGGGAGATATCATTCTTGGGTTATTGACAATCCTTTACCTGATAATCTTTTAGCTACCGCATTTGATTCAAATAATCAAATCATGGCTGTTAAGCACAAAAAATATGACATCAAAGGTGTTCAATTCCACCCTGAATCTATTCTAACACCTCACGGAAAACAAATTATAAATAATTGGTTAATCTCTTAATACGATTAAAAATGAAGAACATCCTAAACCGTTTAATTCAACATCAAATTCTTAATAAAAAGGAATCGAAAGAGGTTTTATATAACATCGCTGATGGAAAATATAATCCTAGTCAAATTTCAGCATTTCTTACTGTTTATATGATGCGAAGCATTTCCGTTAAAGAGTTAGAAGGGTTTCGTGATGCATTGTTAGATCTATGTGTTCATATAAACCTTGAGGAATTTGATCCTATTGATCTTTGTGGAACAGGAGGGGATAATAAAAATACATTTAATATTTCCACCTTGGCTTCATTTGTTACAGCTGGAGCAGGAATACCTGTAGCAAAGCATGGCAATTATGGAGTTTCTTCAACCTGTGGATCAAGTAATGTTATGGAATATCTAGGAATTAAATTTTCTAATGATGAAGATTTTTTAAAAAAATGTATTGACAAGGCTGGTATATGTATTCTACATGCTCCCTTATTTCATCCTGCAATGAAAAATGTAGCACCAATTAGAAAAGAATTGGCCGTAAAAACATTTTTTAATATGTTAGGACCTATGGTGAATCCCTCATTTCCAAAAAATCAAATTGTAGGCGTTTTTAGTTTAGAACTAGCAAGGATATATGGTTATTTGTATCAAAACTCAAAAAAGAATTTTAATATTATTCATTCATTAGATGGTTATGATGAAATATCATTAACTGGTTCTACTAAAACAATTTCAAACATAAAAGAAGAGCTTATTGAACCAAAAGATTTTGGCTTATCAATTTTAAAAAAAGAGGAAATAAAAGGAGGTAATTCAATAGAATCAGCCGCAAAAATATTTCTATCTATTCTTTCTGGAGCAGGAACTGAAGCCCAAAATCAAGTTGTTTGTGCTAATTCAGGAATTGCAATAGCTACAAAAATGGACGTATCACCTAAAGAAGGTTATGAAAAAGCTAAGGAATCTCTTGTCTCTGGAAAAGCTATGCAAGCACTAAATACTATTCAAAAACTAAGTTCACAATGACTATCTTAGATAAAATCATAGCAGATAAAAAAATTGAATTAGCATTGCGAAAGAAGGTGTTTCCCATTTCTTATTTGGAAACTTCTCCTCTGTTTGGTCAAAAAACTATTTCTTTAGCTCAGTGTTTAAGAAAAAGTCATACGGGGATTATAGCAGAACATAAACGTCGTTCTCCATCAAAAAAAAACATTAATACTTCTTTATCTATTATTGATGTAGCAAAAGGTTATGAAACTGCAGGAGTGTCTGGAATATCAATCCTTACTGATGGAAAATATTTTGGAGGATCCCTTGAAGATATGAGTTTGGCAAGGGCTGCTACCAAAATCCCTTTGTTAAGAAAAGAATTTATCGTTGATGAATATCAACTTGTCGAAGCCAAAGCATATGGAGCTGATGTTATTCTTCTAATTGCAGCAGTTTTAAATCAAACAGAGATCAAGCAACTTTCAACCTTTGCGAAAAGTTTAGGTTTAGAGATATTATTAGAAGTACATAGTTTAGAAGAATTAGAAAGAGCAATTATGTCCTCTCTGGACTTGATTGGAGTAAACAACCGTAATCTTAAAACTTTTGAAGTCAATTTAGAAACGAGTAGAAAGTTAGCGAATAAAATACCTGTCGAATTTGTTAAGGTTTCAGAAAGTGGAATCAGTGAAGCTAATTCAATAATAGAATTAAAAAACTTTGGTTATCAAGGATTCTTGATTGGTGAAAACTTCATGAAAACTAAAAACCCAGGACAAAGTGCCTCTGAATTTATAAAAAAAATCGAAAATGAAATTTAAAATTTGTGGAATGCGTGATACTGAAAACATTAAAGCTATATCCGTTTTGACTCCAGATTATATGGGATTTATTTTCTGGAAAGTTTCTTCTAGATATGTTGATAATAGTACTCCAAAATTACCTAAACACATTAAAAAAACTGGAGTTTTTGTAGATGCTTCTCTTAATTATATTGAAAATATTATTAAAGAACATCAACTCCAGGCGATACAACTTCATGGAAACGAAACACCTGAATATTGCAAACTAATGAACAGGTTTGGAGTTGAAATAATCAAAGCCTTTAGTGTTCAAGACAGTTTTAATTTTAAAAAATTAAAACTGTATGATAACTGTTGTGATTTTTATCTATTTGATACCAAAGGTGAACTCCCTGGTGGAAATGGATTTAGTTTTGATTGGACAATTTTAAAAAACTATACATATAATAAACCTTTTTTTTTAAGTGGAGGTATCGGGCTAGAACATATTAAAGAAATTCACAGCTTACTAAAGACCAATTTACCTGTTTATGCTATTGATGTAAATAGTAAATTTGAAATCAAACCTGGATTAAAAAAAACAAGCCTTTTAACACAATTTAAAAAAAAATTGTATGAATTATAATATAAATAAAAAAGGATATTATGGTTATTTTGGAGGGGCATTCATACCTGAAATGTTATATCCTAATATAGCTGAATTAAGAGAAAATTACCTAAAAATAACTAATGATTCAGCCTTTAAAAAAGAATTTGATGAACTATTAAAATCATACGTCGGAAGACCAACCCCTTTGTTCTTTGCAAAACGCTTATCTAAAAAATACAATGCTAAAATCTACCTGAAACGAGAAGACTTGTGTCATACTGGAGCTCATAAAGTAAATAATACCATCGGTCAAATTATTTTAGCTAAACGTCTAGGTAAAAACCGAATAATTGCTGAAACTGGAGCTGGGCAACATGGTGTAGCAACAGCAACTGTTTGTGCTCTAATGGGTGTTGAATGTGTTGTATATATGGGGGAGTTAGATATTAAACGTCAAGCTCCTAATGTGGCCAGAATGAAAATGCTTGGAGCAGCTGTTAGTCCAGTAACTTCTGGAAGTAAAACCCTCAAAGACGCTACAAATGAAGCCATCAGAGACTGGATCAACAATCCTTTAGACACACATTATATAATTGGATCTGTAGTTGGACCTCATCCATACCCAGATATGGTAGCACGTTTTCAATCAGTCATTAGTGAAGAAGTTAAAAGTCAATTAAAAGAACTTGAAGGAAGAAACTATCCTGATTATTTAATAGCTTGTGTAGGTGGTGGAAGTAATGCCGCTGGACTATACTACCATTATTTAAATGATGTTCGAGTAAAAATGATTGCTGTTGAAGCTGCTGGAAAAGGAATCAAATCAGGGAAAAGCGCCGCTACATCTGCTCTAGGAAAGGAAGGTATTATACATGGAAGTAAGACTTTATTAATGCAAACAGCTGACGGACAAATCACAGAGCCCTATTCGATTTCGGCTGGACTAGACTACCCAGGGGTAGGGCCTATGCATGCCCACTTATTTCTAACCAAACGTGCAGAGTTTATTTCTATTGCTGATCAAGAAGCTATGAATTGGGGATTAACATTGTCTCAAATGGAAGGAATAATTCCTGCTATTGAAACTGCTCATGCATTTGCTGTTCTGGATATAAAAAAATTTAAGCCTGATGAAATTATTGTTTTCAATTGTTCAGGAAGAGGGGATAAAGATTTAGAAACATTTATAAATTATTTTCAATTATGAAAAATAGAATTGATGAAGTCTTCAAAAATGAAAAAAAAATTTTATCAATTTATTTTTCTGCAGGTCATCCAAATCTTGATGACACAGTAAGTGTTTTAAAAAATCTTCAAAAATCTGGAGTAGATATGATAGAAATAGGCTTACCATTCTCTGATCCATTAGCTGATGGGCCAACTATTCAAAAAAGTTCTTCAAAAGCGTTGAAAAATGGAATGACAACCGAAAAACTTTTTAAGCAACTGGAGGGAGTTAGAGAAGAGATTGATGTTCCATTAATAATAATGGGATATTTTAATCCAATGATGCAATATGGAATTGATAATTTTTGCAAACGATGCAAATTAATTGGAATTGATGGTTTAATTATTCCTGACCTCCCAGTAAATGTTTATCATGAAAATTATATGGCTTTATTTAATAAATATGGACTATATAATATGTTTTTAATAACTCCGCAGACTTCAGTTGAAAGAATAAGGTATATAGATAAAATTTCTAACGGATTTATATACATGGTTAGTAATACAAGTATCACTGGCATGAAAAATACTTTTGATGAAACTCAAATAAAATATTTTAAACGAATAAAATCTATGAATTTAAATACTCCTACTATTATTGGTTTTGGTATAAGTAATACTGAGACATATAATTCATCAGTAAAGTATTCCAATGGAGCAATAATCGGATCTGCATTCATTAAGTTTTTAGAAGAAAAAGGTGTTGAAAAAACAAATGAGTTTGTCAAAAGTATTAGATGATTATTATTTTTTCCAGCCTGAAGAATAAATTGACTCCAACCCATTTTCATTAGACACAATCCAAAGTGCTTCTAGGTCAGAGTCGTTTTCAATCATTTTTTTTCCTTCATTAAGTGATAAAACCATTAAACTAGTTGCCCAAGCATCAGCTGTTATACAGTCAATAGCTGTTACAGATGTACTTATAATTTCTGATTGGATTGGATTACCCGTTCTTGGATCTATTGTGTGAACATATTTCTTACCGGTCTTTTTATCAATTCTAAAATGTCGATAATTTCCTGAAGTAGCCATAGCTCTATTACTAAGAAAATAAGTTGTATAATTCTTTCTTTCAGATAATTTTGATTTAGGATAATCAATCCCTATTTCCCATGGTTTATTACTCCTTGGACTTAATCCTTTTGCTATAATTTCTCCACCTATTTCTACTAAATAATTTTTAGATCCAATTGACTCTAAGTGTTTTGAAATTATATCTACTGTATATCCTTTGGCTAAGGCATTAAAATCAAGAGTTATATTTTTATTAGACTTAGTTAAAACTCCTTTATCATTCAAATATATTTTATTCCAGCCCGTAATATTTAACAAACTATCTAATTGAATATCTGATAATTCATAACTAAATTTTTGATCCGGTCCAAAACCATATGCATTTACCAGTGCTCCAACTGTTGGGTCAAAAGCACCGTTAGTTGATTTCCATACCTCAGAGGCCTTATAATATACTTCTTGAAAAAAAGAATCTACTTGAACTTCTTGTCCAGAATTTATTTTAGAAATATCTGAATCTGAATGGTATGTGGACATTGATTTGTTGATTTTTTTTAATATGCTATCAATATCCATTTTTAAAGTACTATTATCTAATCTAGCATCATGTTTTATATTGAATTGTGTTCCAAGAGCAATACCTTTTATGGAGTTTGATTCAGAAATAAGTTCACATGAAAAAAATAGAAATGAAAAAAACACAAATAATATAAATCGCATTGTCTTTGAACTTTTATAACATTATAAAATTAATCGATGTGAATTCATCCATCAAAGTAAGTTTCAATATCAAAATTTGTGTGTATTTTAATTAATCTTTAGCCTCCAAAATCATCAAAACGAACATTCTCTGGAGGAACTCCAAAATCTTCAGCCATTCGCTCAATAGCTTGATTCATTAGAGGTGGTCCGCAAAAATACACTTCAATATCTTCAGGTGATTCATGATTAGATAGATAATTATCTATAACCACTTGGTGAACAAATCCAGTGAATCCATCTCCTTCTCCTTCTAAACCTTTCTTTTCTTTCCAATTATCTTCTGGAAGAGGTTCTGATAAAGCTATATAAAATTTAAAATTAGGAAAGTCTTTTTCCAAAGCTCTAAAATGATCTATATAAAACAATTCCCTTTTAGAACGTCCACCGTACCAAAAAGTTACAGTTCTACCTGTTTTTAATGTTCTAAAAAGTTGATATAAATGAGATCGCATTGGAGCCATTCCAGCCCCACCTCCTACATAAAGCATTTCTGATTCTGATTCATTTATGAAAAACTCACCATATGGTCCTGAAATAGTTACTTTATCACCAGCTTTTTTAGAAAAAATATAAGATGAAGCAATACCAGGATTTACATCTGCCCAATCATTTTTATTACGGTCCCAAGGTGGTGTTGCTATTCGAACATTAAGCATTACTTCTTTACCTTCAGCTGGATATGAAGCCATAGAGTAGGCTCTTTCAATAGTCTCTGGGTTTTTCATAACTAGTGGCCATAAATTAAACTTATCCCATTCCATTTTAAATTTTTCAATCTCGTCTGGATGTTCTTCTGGGTGTGCTGAAATATCAACTTCATCATACTTAACTTCACATTTTGGAATTTCAATTTGAATATATCCACCTGCTTTATAATCCATTTCCTTAGGTAATTCCACTACAAATTCTTTAATAAATGAAGCAACATTCCAATTCCGAACAACAGTAGCTTCCCATTTTTTTATACCAAGCACTTCCTCTGGAACTTCTATAACCATATTTTTCTTCACCTTAACTTGACATCCCAAGCGCCATCCTTCAGCTATTTCTTTCCTAGTGAAGTGAGGTTTTTCAGTTGGAAGTATATCACCTCCTCCATCCAAAATTTGACATTTACACTGAATACAAGTTCCACCTCCACCACATGCAGAGGGTAAAAATATTTTATTATTTCCTAAAGTTGATAAAAGAGTTTCTCCAGAAGAAACTTCTATATCATTTTTTCCATTAATCTGAAGATTAACTGGTCCAGAGGGTAATAACTTTGCCTTAGCAGTCAATAAAATGCCTACTAACAAAAAAGTAAGAGTTAAAACAACAACAATACTTGCTATAATTACTGTATAATCCATGAATTATAATTTAATTCCCATAAAACTCATAAAACCCAAAGCCATTAATCCTGTAATAATAAATGTTATTCCTAACCCTCGAAGAGGAGCGGGTACGTTTGAATACGCTATTTTTTCTCTTATTGCAGCAATGGCCACAATCGCTAGCAACCATCCAATCCCTGATCCTAAACCATAAACAGCTGACTCTGCTATACCAGAAAAATCTTTTTGTTGCATAAATAAAGATCCTCCTAAGATGGCACAATTAACTGCTATTAAGGGCAAAAAAATACCTAATGCACCATAAAGTTCAGGAGAAAACCTTTCTACTATCATTTCTACCAACTGGACCATAGAAGCAATAACAGCAATAAACATTATAAAAGTAAGAAAGCTTAAATTAACCGTTTCGTATTCAACTCCAATCCACTTTAAAGCACCAGGTCTAAGTATATAATTATCTATTAAAAAATTAATTGGAACAGTTATTACTAAAACAAAAATTACTGCAAATCCAAGTCCAACTGCAGTTTTAACTGTTTTTGAAACAGCTAAATAAGAACACATTCCTAAAAAATAGGCAAAAATCATATTTTCAATGAAAATACTTTTTACAAATAGATTTAAATAAGCTTCCATTAGTTATTAGTTTTTTTCAATTAAACTTCTATTTCTTGATCTTTGAACCCAAATATATAAGCCTACTGTTATTAATGCCATTGGTGACAACAACATTAGACCATTGTTGACATACCCCATTTCGTATACAAAGTCAGGAATAACCTGATAACCTAAAAGCTTCCCTGATCCCAATAACTCTCTAAAAAATGCAACAACTATAAGAATAAACCCATATCCAGCCGCATTTCCAATACCATCCAAAAATGATTTCCATACACCATTACCAAGAGCAAATGCTTCTAGCCTGCCCATTATAATACAATTTGTTATAATTAAACCTATGAATATCGATAGTTCTTTACTTACATCATAGGCATAAGCTTTTAATATTTGATCAACTAAAACTACCAGAGAAGCTACTACAACTAATTGAACTATAATTCTTATTCTATTAGGAATAAGATCTCTCAATAATGAAATTATAACATTACTTGCAGCCATCACTGCAATCACTGAAAGACTCATCACTATAGCCGGTTTTAATTGAACTGTAATTGCTAGAGCTGAACAGATTCCAAGCACCTGAACTGTAATTGGATTATTGTCATCCATTGGGTCTGTTAATAACGCTCTATTGTTTTTTGAAAACAATGCCTCTCTTTCTTCATTAATGAATAAAATCATTGGTTTTGTTTCAGGCTTATTATTTTGCTTAGACATTTTTTTAGTTTTGATAAGCTATTATTTCATTTTTATTATTAAAATATGATAAATAATTTTGTAAACGTTCTTTGATCATATTTGTTACTCCATCTCCAGTAATAGTTGCTCCCGAAATTGCATCAACCTCGTTATCATCTTTGTCCATTCCGTTAGGATCATTATTTGTTTTAGAAACACTTATTCCAACTAACTCATCATTATCATTAAAAATTTTTTCTCCTACAAACCTATCCAGAAACCATTTTTGAGTTATCTCCGCTCCCAAACCAGCAGTTTCTGCCTTATGATCAAAAACAGCTCCCTTTATAGTATTTTTATCAGCTTCAAGTGCAATATATCCCCATATTGCATCCCATAAACCTGATCCTCTAAGAGGAACAATATAATATTTTAAAGAATCAACTTGCGCCAAATAAAGTGGAAACCTTTGTTCTTTAATTGGTTTTTTAATTTCAAGATTTAATTTCAATGTAAACGCATCAATATCTTTATCAATAGAACCGTCAGAAACTAATGCTAACTCTTCAACAATATAATTATTATAAATCTCTGGGGCTTTTTCTCTCTCAACTTCTATTCCAATGGTTGACAAAATATTCTGCATCTTTTCTTTACGAACATTTTCATTCTGAATTTCTTCAAGAGAGGTCGCTGAAGTTGCAAGGGTTGCAGCGACAATTATAACCATTATTGCCGAAAATAAAAATGTGTAAATATTGCTATCTCTATCCATAATTTTTAAGCTGTTTTAATCTGAGCTGATTCCCAGCGTTTTTTTCGTTTAACTACGTTTGAATTATATACATAATGATCTATTGTAGGTGCAAATACATTCATTAAAAGAATAGCCAACATTACTCCCTCAGGATATGCAGGGTTAAAAACCCTAATCATAATACAGAATACTCCTACTAATATACCATATATCCATTTTCCTTTTTGAGTCTGGGCGGCAGAAACAGGGTCAGTTGCCATAAAAACAATACCAAAAGCAAAACCGCCAACTATTAAATGATTTATCCAACTAAAGCTCATAAGAGAATTAGCTCCCCACAAATTAAATAAAAGCCCCATAAGTGATGCTCCTAATATACCCCCAGTCATTATCCTCCAGCTACCAACTCCAGTAACTATTAAAATAAAGGCCCCAACTAAAATCCACAAAGTTGATGTCTCAGCAATGGAACCTGGTATAGATCCAGAAAACATATCTAACATTGAATAGCTAACTTTTTGACTGGCAGCTAAACTACCTAAAATAGTCTCTCCAGAAATTCCATCAATCATACTTGCTTCAGAGACCCAAACTTTGTCTCCAGACATGTATGTAGGGTAAGCAAAAAAGGCGAAAGCACGAGCAGTTAAAGCAGGGTTTAAGATATTCATCCCCGTTCCTCCAAATGCTTCTTTTGCTATCACAACTGCAAAAGCAACTGAAACAGCAACCATCCATAATGGAATATCAACTGGCATTATCATAGGAACAAGCATTCCTGTTACTAAATAGCCTTCATTCACTTCATGTCCACGATAAATAGCAAAGGCAAATTCAATTGTTAATCCAACAACATATGATACAATAATCATTGGTGCAATTTTTAAAGACCCATGCATAAATGCATCTAAAAAAGTAAAATCACTACCAGTCTGACTGTAGTATTGAAATCCAGTATTATAAATCCCATAAAATAGAGCAGGCAATAATGCAATAATTACAGTAACCATTGTTCTTTTTAAATCGACCGCATCTCGAATATGAGATCCTTTTTGAGTAGTGTGATTGGGAACAAATAAAAATGTGTCAAAAGCATTTATAGCTGGAGCAAATTTTTCCCATTTTTCTCCCTTTGTAAATGGTCTCTTTATTTCATCAAGTTTTTTTCTTAAAAAATTCATCTTATCAATTCTTAACCTGCTTCTTTAATCATTAGTTCAATAGCATCAGAAATTATTTCTTGAGCTTCAATTTTAGAAGTATTTGCATAATCAATTAATGCAAAGTCCTCCGGTACAACTTCATAAATTCCAAATGCTTCCATTTTTTCAATATTACCAGTCATACAAACTTTTAGAAGTTGCATTGGATAAATATCCATAGGAAATACTTTTTCCATTTCCCCTGTAACAACTATAGCCCTCTCTTCCCCATTAAGATTTGTGTCAATATCATATTCTTTTTTTGGAAATAACCAAGAAAAACTTGTTCGTGAAAGACTATGAATTGAATTATCTACAAAAGGCAACCATCCAAACATTCTATATTTATTTCCTTCAGGTATTACAGATATTAAATTATTATAAAACCCAATGTGTCCATCCTTTGTTGTAATTGAACCAGACAATACATCCCCATTAATACATCTGACTTGAGCCTTAGATCTAAGTCCAGCTATTTTTATCATTGGTGCAATGTTAGCACCAATTTTAGTTTTAAAATACTGAGGAATTTTAAGAGAACTACCAGCTATAGCTACAGTTCTTTGTGCTTGGTAAACTCCTGTTTTAAAAAATAAACCTATATTAACTACATCCTCAGGTCTAATAATCCAAACTTTTTCTCCCATATTTATTGGGGATATTTTTTGAATTTGAACACTAGGATTAGCAGATGGATGAGGCCCACTTACCTGAACAAGATCAACATTTTTAATGTTTTTAAAAAAACTGTCAGAACTAGAAGCAACAGTTAATGTGATTTGACTATCAATAAGCTTATTTAAAATGTTAATCCCTGACTGAAAATCATCTTCGTTATTTTTTAATACAAAATCAAAATCAACATCTAATGGAGCTGATGTAAAACAAGAAATTAAAATAATTTTAGGGGTGTCTTTTGGATTAGCAATAATATTATATGGTCTTTGTCTAATAAAAGGCCAACACCCACTAGCAGTTAGTAATTCAATTATATTATCTCTATTTAAATTTTCTGGAATATTATGACTAAGCTCTCGATCTCCATCATTTTCTATTATGATTGACTCAATTTTTCTCTTGGCCACTCTAATAATTTTACTTACAATTCCTGAAACTGGTGAAACAAAATTAATTGAAGAATTTTTTTTGTCATAAAAAATTGGGGATCCTTTGGAAACTTCTTCTCCTTCTCGAACAATTAATTTTGGAAACAATGAAAAAAAGTCATTAGGCTGAATCGCAAATGAATTGGGTTTTGAATTTTCGTTTATTTTTTTCTCAGCCTTTCCATTAAGGTTGAGATCTGCGCCTCTTCTAAAGCTTATGTCTTTGGACATATTTATGAATTTTTTACTCTAAAATCATGCAAATTTAACCTTTAAACATAGATTGAAAAAGCGAATGAAAGAGGAAGTTTTTTATTTATAAAGTTTCTAAATAATTTAATCATGTTAAAACCTTTAAAAATTATTATTTGTAATTTTGAAATAATGAAGTTAATCACACTAAAATTAATATTTACAGCAATTATAATTAATGTTTTCAATAATAAAATTGAATCTATTAAGATCTCTCAACCTCCAAACCTAAAAACTATAATTTTTAAAAGTTCGAACAACTCCGGTCAATTTCCAATTCTAGAAGATGGAAGTTTTATGCAATTGTCATTTGATGACTTAAATGCATCCGAAGATGATTATTACTACAAAGTATCTTATCACAATTTTGACTGGTCAGATTCTGTTTTATTCCAAAATGAGTTTCTTGAAGGATTAGATAATATTAGGATTTCCGATTATGAAAATTCTTTTAATACACTTCAAAGATATACTCACTATAGACTAACATTACCTAATTCATCTACTAAATTTAGATTATCTGGAAATTACATGATTCATGTTTATAATCGAAATGATGAATTACAATTTTCAAGAAAGTTTGTTTACTTAAAACCAAAAGTCATTGTTTCAGCAGATGTTTTTAGAACTAGAGATTTAAATTATTTTCAAACTCATCAAAACATCAAATTTAATCTTACTCAAAATAATCTTGGATCAATACAAAATTTTGAAAACAATTTAAACGTAGTGTTGATTCAAAATGATCAGTGGTCAAATAGTATTTCAGGAATACAACCGCAATTCAAGAATAATAAAATTTTGAAATATCGATATGACATAGAGACAAGCTTTGAAGGAGGGAATGAGTATCTTTTTTTTGACACTAAAGACTTAAGAGTCACTGGTCCAAATGTTAGTTTCATAAATCTAGGTGAATTGTATGAATCATATTTATATACAGATATACCAAGAAAAAATAGTCCGTATTCCTTCAGCCAAGATATAAATGGAGATTTTCAAACAAGAACAGTTATAGGGGGACAAGATCCTGAAATTGAAGCAGATTATAGCTGGATTTACTTTACACTTGCCGCAAGTATTGAACTTCCTGAAACAGACATATTTATATTAAGTAATTTTAATAATTACGAGCCTAGTGAGGAGAATATAATGTTATACAACCAAGCTCTTGAAGCTTATGAGGCTAAAATTCTTATTAAGCAGGGATTTTATAATTATAAGTATTATGCAAACACTAACTCAGGTTGGAAATATAATCTAATTTCGGGTAATTTTTTTCAAACTGAGAACTCTTATAAAATTTTAGTATACTATAGGGCTCCAGGAGAAATATTTGATGAACTTATTGGAGTAGGTAATACAGATTCAAAACAAATTTTGAATTAATAATCTTCTGTAAAATTTAATTAAATAACTTCTAATAGGTTTTTTAAAAATATCATTCACTATTGTTTACATTTGAAAAAAATAATTTCTCTAATGAATAATAGTAATATTAACATTCCATATCCTGTTAATGAGCCAATTTTGGATTATGCCCCAGGAAGCAACGAAAGAAGATCTATTCTCAAAACTTATGATGATTTGTACAAAAATAAATCAACGATTTATCTTAAAATTAATGGTAAGGAAATTAAAGGAGATACTACAAAAACTATGAGTCCTCCTCATGATCACAAACATATATTAGGCGAATATCATACGGCTAACAAAAAGCAAGTCAATCAAGCTATAAATAGTGCTTTAAAAGCAAGGAAAAAATGGAGTCAAATGCATTGGACAAGAAGAGCATCTATTTTTCTTAAAGCTGCAGATTTAATAGCTGGCCCTTATAGAAGTAAAATAAATGCTGCAACAATGATAGCTCAATCTAAAACAGTTCATCAGGCTGAGATTGATGCTGCATGTGAATACATTGACTTTTTAAGATTCAATGCTTATTATTTACAAGAAATCTACCAGAATCAGCCTGAAAGTAGTCCAGGAATGTGGAATCAATTGCACTATCGACCTTTGGAGGGGTTTGTTTATTCAGTCTCACCCTTTAATTTTACCGCAATCTCAGGAAACCTATCTGCTAGTGCTGCATTAATGGGTAATGTAGTAGTTTGGAAGCCTAGTGATTATCAAATTTTTTCAGCTCAAGTTGTAATGGAAATTTTTGAAAGAGCTGGGTTACCAAAAGGAGTTATTAATATGGTTATGGGAAATCCCGAAATGATAACCAATACTGTTTTAGCTTCAAAATATTTTGCAGGAATTCATTACACTGGATCAACTTTTGTTTTTCAAAATATTTGGGAAAAAATTGGAAAAAATATTTCAAATTATAAAACTTATCCAAAAATTGTTGGAGAAACTGGAGGTAAGGATTTCATAATTGCACATCCAAGTGCAAAAATAAATGAAGTAGCAACTGCAATTGTTAGAGGAGCATTCGAATATCAAGGACAGAAATGTTCAGCAGCATCTAGAGTATATTTACCAAAATCAATAAGCAAGGATATTCTTTCTGAAGTGAAAAAACAACTAGAAACTATTAAAATGGGGCCTCCTAATGATTTGAAAAATTATTTAAATGCAGTAATTCATGAAGAAGCTTTTAATAGAATTGTGCAATCAATTGAAAAAGTGAAATCTGATGATGATGCTGAAATTTATTATGGAGGAACATACGACAAAAGTGTAGGATATTTTATATCTCCTACTGTTGTAACAACATCTAATCCAAATTATTTTTCAATGGAACAGGAACTATTCGGTCCTATAGTTACTGTCTATACATATTCTGACGAAAAATGGGAAGAAACTCTTGATTTAGTTGACAGCACATCAATTTATGCACTTACCGGTGCAGTTTTTTCAGAAGATCGTTATGCAATTGACGAAGCTATAGTAGCTCTTGAAAATTGTGCTGGAAATTTTTATTTAAATGACAAACCTACAGGAGCAGTAGTCGGACAGCAGCCATTTGGGGGAGCAAGAGCTTCTGGAACAAATGATAAAGCAGGTTCAATGTTTAATCTTTTACGCTGGGTATCTCCTAGAATGATTAAAGAAAATTTTGTGCCTGTAACAGATTATCGCTATCCTTTTTTAGGATAAATTTCATCTTTAGAGAGGTAAACTATTTTTTTTGTTTTAAAAAATTTAGAATCAAAGTAATTTGATAATGATATTTGTTTTGCTTTAGGAAATAAAGATAGTTCCTTATCTAAGTTACCCCCTTTAAGATATAAAATACCATTCTTTAGTTGATTAATCCCTTTAGACCTGATGTTTTTATATATAAGTGGAACAAAATCATTCATTTTTGTAACGGCTCTACTTACTACAAAATCAACTTTGTTTTCAAAATCTTGTGCCCTTATATGGTGGGCAGTAATATTTTTCAAACCTAAAGTTTTACTTATTTCTTCTACCACTTTGATTTTTTTTCCGATACTATCAATCAAATAAAATCTGACCTGAGGAAAAAATATAGCTAAAGGTACCCCTGGAAACCCTCCTCCAGTTCCAACATCTAAAACTTCAGTGCCAAATTTAAAATTATAAAATTTTGCTATTCCCAATGAATGAATAATATGCTTTTCATACAAAAATTCAATATCCTTTCTTGAAATCACATTGATTTTAGAATTCCATTCTTTGTATAAAGTATTTAGTTGAGAATATTGCTCAATTTGTTCATAAGATAGATTAGGAAAGTATTGTTCTAAAAGATTCAAAAGATTATTTTTGGCTAAAATATGAATGGGGCTTGACCCTATCAAATTAATAGTCTTATTTTTTATGAAAATTTTATCTGACAGAATAAATAACTTACCTGTTTCTGCAACTCTTGAAATGGCAGCAAAGGCACGAGAGTTAAAAGAAAAAGGAAATGACATTATTGGGTTAAGTTTAGGTGAGCCTGACTTTAATACACCTGAATTTATAAAAGAGGCGGCTATCCAGGCAGTGCAAGATAATTATAATTCTTATACACCTGTTGATGGGTACCCTGCACTAAAGAGATCTATAAGTAGAAAGTTTAAACGTGATAATAATTTAAATTATGATTTAAACCAAATTGTGGTTTCTACTGGAGCTAAACAATCCATAGCTAACGCATCTATGGTATTACTGAATCCTGGAGATGAAGTTCTTTTACCTGCACCATATTGGGTAAGTTATTCTGCTATAGTAACATTGTCAGAAGCAAAATCTGTTGTAATTCCATCAAGCATAGAAACCGATTTTAAAATAACACCAGATCAACTTGAAAAAGCAATTACCTCAAAAACTAAAATGGTAATATTTAATTCGCCTAATAATCCAAGTGGTTCAGTATATACTGAAACCGAGTATAGAGAACTGGCAAAAGTCTTAGAAAAATTTCCTAAAGTATACATTATTTCAGATGAGATATATGAGCACATAAATTATGGAGAGCCTATATTCAGCTTTGCTTCAATCACTGAAATGTACGATCGAACTATAACTGTAAATGGTGTCGCTAAAGCTTTTGCAATGACTGGATGGAGAATCGGCTATATAGGAGCACCTAGTTGGATTGCCAAGGCCTGTAATAAAATGCAGG
The DNA here is from genome assembly GCA_029243245.1 of Flavobacteriaceae bacterium. Classification (GTDB taxonomy): domain Bacteria; phylum Bacteroidota; class Bacteroidia; order Flavobacteriales; family Flavobacteriaceae; genus Marivariicella. Next base: position 269,457 of record JAQWSK010000016.1, read on the forward strand.
GGCAAATAACTAGTGGAGCAAATTGCATAGCTCAAAGAGCTACTATAGCCGCATTAGACGCACCTGTAAGTAAAATAAAGTACATGATTGATGAATTTAAAAACAGACGAAAGTTAATTATAAGTTTATTAGAAGAAATCAATGGTTTTAAATTAAATAAACCAAAGGGAGCATTTTATGTGTTTCCTGATATTTCATACTATTTTGGAAAAACCATTAATAGTGTTACTATAAAAAACTCTTCAGATTTCTCTTTGTTTTTATTAGAGATGGCTCATGTGGCTACCGTCAGTGGAGATGCTTTTGGAAGTCCTAATTGTATTAGAATTTCTTATGCCGCATCAGTACAGCAGATTAAAAAAGCTTGTTCTTTAATAAAAGAATCGCTGTCAAAATGAATGAGATACTTAACTATTAAAAATAGTTTCTTGATGATTTATAGATTCTTGATGAATTGCTTTAAAAATTCTTAAAATAAATTCTTCACTTAAATCTCTTTCCTCTCCTTCAAGTATCATTTTTCCTAGAATTTCATTCCACCTTTTATTTTGAAGAACTGCAACATTTTTTGTCTTTTTTAACTCACCAATACTTTCAGCAACTTTCATTCTATCACCCAGTAAGTCTAGCAGTGTTTGATCAATCACATCAATTTTTGCTCTTAGATTTTTCAATCCGCTTTGATAGCCCTCTTCTGTCGTTGTTAACTTTCTAATTCTCCAATCTTTCATATACTGAATCAAAGTTTTAGGAGTAATTTGTTGCTTTGCATCACTCCACGCATTGTCGGGGTCACAATGTGATTCAACCATAAGACCATCAAAATTTAAATCTAATGCCCTTTGACTAATCTCAAAAATAAGGTCTCTTCTACCCGAAATATGAGAAGGATCACATATTATTGGTAAATCTGGGAATTTATTTTGTAATTCAATTGCGATTTGCCACTCAGGTTGATTTCTAAACTTCGACTTACCTGAAGTTGAAAAACCACGATGAATAACACCTAGTTTTTTAATATCAGATTTATATAATCTTTCAATACCTCCAAGCCATAAATCAAGATCTGGATTCACAGGGTTTTTTACCAAAACAATTTTATCAGTTCCATTCAAAGCATCAGCAATTTCCTGGACTATAAATGGACTTACTGTTGATCTTGCTCCAATCCACAAAACATCAACATCAGCCTCTAATGCAAGTTTACAATGATGTGAATTGGCAACTTCAGTAGCTATCAATAAACCTGTTTGCTCTTTAACTTTTTTAAGCCATCCTAATCCAATAGCTCCAACACCTTCAAAATTACCTGGTCGAGTTCTGGGCTTCCAAATTCCAGATCTGAAAATAGTAACATCTGTGTCTTTTAATTCATGAGCTGATTTTAAAACTTGTTCTTCGGTTTCAGCACTACATGGCCCTGCAATAACTAAAGGATGTTCAAGTTCAAAATCTATAAGCCATTTTTTTAAATTAGTTTCATTTTTCATTTTAATATTTTTTTATTTAATCTTCAGTTTTAATTCCTTTCAAGACTTTTTTAATAGCATTAGTCTTTTCAATTGTTTCATATATCTTTTTATAATTTTCTTTTTCTAAAAGAAATTTAAATTCCTCTAGATTAGATAGATAATGCTTTAATGTTTCAAGAATATTCTCTTTGTTCTCTTCAAAAATAGAACTCCATGTATCTGGAGAACTTTTTGCAAGTCTTACAGTTGATGCAAATCCACTTCCAGCCATAGCAAAAATAGCAGATTCGTCTTTTTCTTTTTCTAAGACTGTTTGTCCGAGAATAAAAGAAGAGATATGAGACAAATGTGAGACATAAGCAATATGTTTATCATGATCCTCAGGATTCATTTCCTTCAAAACCATTCCAATAGACTTAAACCAACCCAAAGCCCAATTTAATAGATTATTGTCAGTTTTACCTGATTCACATATTATTTGAACTTTACCATCAAATAAATTTTTATTTGCAGCAAATGGTCCCGAAAACTCAGTACCAGCTATAGGGTGTGTAGCTAGAAATTGAGAGCGTTTAGGGTGAGAAGAAATAGTTCTACAAATTCTAGATTTTGTAGAGCCAAAATCAATTACAAGTGTTTTATCACTCACTGAGTCTAGAACAGAAGGGAGCTGGTTAGTAATTTGTTTAACTGGGTAAGCAAGTAAAAGAACATCAAGATCAGTAAAATCATTTTCTAAAATAATTTCATCAATTAACCCTGTATCAAGTGCTTGATTTAGATGTAACTCTGAAGAGTCATAACCCAAAATTATTACGTTTTTAATCGTTTTTCTTAACTGTATAGCCAAAGAACCTCCAATCAAACCAATACCTGCAACCCCTACTCTCATAATTACAAACGGTTAAGTGCTTCTTTTAATTTTGTTTTCTCTATACATAATGAAATTCTTATATATCTATCTCCTTGTGATCCAAATATTTTACCAGGAGTTATAAAAATATTTTTTTCATAAAGCAATTCATCTAGTAAAACATCTGGATTTTCAATACTATCTGGAAGCTTTGCCCAAACAAAAAGACCAACAGCATTTTTGTCACAAATAGTATTTAATTTTTCTGCTATTTTCCATGCGATCTCTCTTCGTTCAATATATATTTTATTTAAATTATCAAACCATTCATTACTCAGTCCCAATGCTTTAATGGCGCCTTTTTGAATGCCATAAAACATTCCTGAATCCATATTAGACTTAATCTTTAATACTGATTTAATATTAAAGGAATTTCCAAGTAACATTCCTACTCTCCATCCAGCCATATTAAATGATTTACTTACGGAATTAAGCTCCATACCAACTTCCAAAGCACCTTTTCTTGACAAGAAGCTTCTTGGAAATTTAGTTAGTATAAAACTATAGGGGTTATCATTAACTATTAAAATTTTATTTTTTTTGGCAAATAAAATAATTTCATCAAAAAAACTATCATCTGCTTCAGCTCCTGTAGGCATATGAGGATAGTTCATCCACATTATCTTAACTTTGGATAAATCCATTTCCTTCAACTTCTTAATGTCAGGCAACCACCTATTAGATTCTTTCAAATCATATGAAATCGGTTTTGCTTCTAACAAATTTGTGACTGAAGAATAAGTAGGGTATCCTGGATTAGGTATTAATACATGATCCCCAGGGTTTAAAAAAGCCATACTTATATGCATTACACCCTCTTTAGATCCAATTAATGGGAGAACTTCACTATCTGAATTTAAAATTACATTATAGTGTGATTTATAAAAATCAGAAATGGCTTGTCTTAATTCAGGGATACCTTGATAGCTCTGATACTGATGTGCTTGAGGATGATTAATACTCTCCCATAAAGAAGAAATAACGTCTTTAGAAGGAAATAAATCAGGACTTCCAATTCCCATATTTATAATTGGTTTTCCCATTTTAATAAGTGAATTAACCTCTCTCAGCTTGGCAGAAAAATAGTACTCTTTAACGCTATTCAATCTATTTGCAGTCATATTACTTTTTTCCATTACTATACTTGCCTAAAACTTTAACCTCCAATGCCATAATTTCTAAGATAGATTGTGCTTTTTCAAAAAAAGTTGAAGAATCAAAAGTCACATCAACAAAAAAAGAATACTTCCCTGGTGTTTCTATTATTGGAAGAGACTGAATCTTTGTTAAGTTTAGTTTACAATCACTCATAACGTTTAAAACAGTCGCTAAACTTCCTCGTTTATGATCCAAAATAAATTTTAAAGCAGCTTTATTATAATTAACTGTTTTTGAAGGTGATTCCTTTTGAACAATAACAAAACGAGTTACATTATTATTAATAGTTTGTATAGATTCTTCAAGTATATTCAAATTATAAAGATCAGCAGCAACATTGCTTGCAATAGCTGCTCTTTTATATATTGTCTTATCATAAATTTCCCTAGCTGAGTCAGCAGTATCGTCAGATTCAACTAATTTTATGTGAGGATATCTTGAAAAAAAGTCTTTGCACTGTAAAAGTGCCATAGGGTGAGAATGAACTTCAAAAATTTCTTCAATATTTTGACCAGGTAAAGCCAATAGAGAGTGCTGAATTTGATAATAATATTCACCAACTATTTGAAGATTATTTTGATCAATTAATGCATAATTCGGTATTATAGATCCTGCTATTGAATTTTCAATGGCCATAACACCTTGATATGAATGTTTTTTTAAAATTGAATCCACCAATTCATCAAAAGTACTACAGCAATGTATATTAATGTTTTTATTAAAGTAAGATTTAGCAACCACATCATGAAATGAGCCCTCTACTCCTTGAATCGCTATTTTATTTATATCTATCATATAACAAAAAAAAGTCCTGATTTATTCAGGACTGTATGTGTATCTATTTATCTTTTTACAATGCCCCTCATTCTTCTGAAAAGAAGTAGAAAAAGTTGTTATAGTAAAAAAAATTAGTTTTCATTTATTTTTTTATTACTGCAAATTTAAAATCACTTTTGAAATAAACAAATTTTTAATTGATATTTCGCAATATATTCATAGATAACCATCAAATTAAGTGTGTTTTTAGAATAAGAGGACCAAAAAACTAAGTAAAAGTTGGCTTTCACTATATTTTTTTTCCATTTAAAAATACTGTATAATTAATTTTAGCCGTATGCTCTAAAGTTTTGGAAACTGAACAATACTTTTCAAATGATAAATCTACAGCTCGTTGTGCCTTTTCAGGTAAAAAATCTCCTTCTAAAATAACCTTAACATTAATTGTATGAAATAAAGCTGGAATTACACCTGGAGTTCTTTCTCCATTCACTTCCATCTTTATAGAGGTTGGCGTAATTTTTTGTTTACTCAAAATTGCAACTACATCAATACTGCTACATCCTGCCAAACCCATAAGTAATAATTCCATTGGACTAATTCCTTTTACACTTCCTTCAGTTTTAGAGTTATTGTCTAATAAAACTCTATGTCCATTTGAATTAGCTGCTTCAAATAAATAATCGTTATTTATTCTTTCTACTATTACTTTCATTTTAATTAATTTATTTTTTAAAAATAGCACTTAAAATAGTTTCTACCTGCTTATTTTCAATTAAAAAGGCATCATGACCATGAACAGATTTTATTTCAGAATAAGAACATTTTTTTTCTAATTTTTTAAGTCTTTCAAACGTAATCTTATCTTCATTAGCTATGAATAACAAATCAGAATCAACAGAAATAAGGTGAATTTCTGCTGATATAGGTTTAATTAAAGCATCAAAATTCTGATTATTTCTTAAAATATCAATAGTCCCAAGTAAATGATTAACAGTTAGATATCCGTTAAAAGTAAATCTGTCTTTTAATACTTGACCATGATGTAATAACCAACTTTCAATATTAAATATATCACTTTGTTCATTTTTACTCCTTGCAAATCGCCTACTAAATGATTCTGGCGTTCTATATAATAACATTGCATGCATCCTAGCATCTCTAATAGGATCGTTTGAATTATTTAATATTATATTTTGAACAAATGTATTTGCTATTAGCCAATCTGTTGATTTCCAATCCGAAGCAATGGGTATTAAGTTTTTACATAGTTTAGGTGATAATACTGCCATTTCCCATGAAATTCCTCCTCCAATTGAACCTCCTATTACTGCATATAAATTAGTAATTCCTAATTGTTTTAGTCCATTTATAAAAAGTTTTGCAATATGTCCAGTGTGAATTTTTTCAATAAATTCCCACTTATAGGTATCAATTCCATTTCCAGGTATGTTAAATGAAATTATAGTATATATATTTGTATCAATAGCTTTATTAGGTCCTACTATCTCATTCCACCAACCATCAACACCAGAAAATATAGCATTTGCTGTCAAAGGATGATTAATCAAAACAATAGGGGCTGTGCCGATTTTTGGACCAATCAAATAATAAGTTAGAGGGACTTTAATTTGTCCCTCTAAAATATCAACATCTAAAGAATTTAATTGTTTTGGATCCAATTTAATAATCTAATTAAGCAATTGCTTGCTTTAAATCTTCTATTAAATCATCAGCGTTTTCAAGACCTACAGATAGACGAATTAGATCATTAGTTACTCCTGTAGTTTCCTGCTCCTCAGTAGAGAGTTGTTGATGAGTTGTACTGGCTGGGTGAATTATTAAAGATTTTGAATCACCAATATTAGCCAACAATGAAAATATTTTTGTGTTATCCACAACTTTTTTTGCTGTATCAAAACCTCCTTTAAGACCAAAAGTAACTATTCCACTTTGACCTTTAGGTAAATATTTTTTTGCTAGCTTATTATATTTACTTGAAGACAAGCCAGGATAATTTACCCAAGACACTTCTTCCTGACTCTCAAGCCAAATAGCAATAATAAGTGCATTTGTAGAGTGTGCATCTATTCTAACTGGTAAAGTTTCTAATCCTTGAATAGTCTGGAAACTATTAAAAGGACTTGCAGCTCCTCCTAAATCTCTTAACCCTTCTACTCTTATTCTTGCAATAAAAGCAGCAGGCCCAAGTGCTTCATGATAATTAAGTCCATGGTAGCTAGGAGATGGTTCATTAAATTCTGGAAATAATCCATTTCCATAATCAAAAGTACCTGCATCTATTATAATACCGCCCAGTGCAGTACCATTTCCATTAATATACTTAGTTGTTGAATGAATAACAATATTTGCTCCATATTTAATTGGGTTAAGCAAACAAGGTGTAGCTACAGTATTATCAACAATAAAAGGAACCTTAGCCTGTTTTGAATGTTCAGAAATTGCTTGTAAATCAATAATATCCAGTTTTGGATTTCCAAGTGACTCAGCAAAAAAGGCTCTAGTATTTTCTTTAACTGCAGATTTAAAATTATTTGGATTATCCGGATCAACAAAAGTAGTTGTTATTCCAAATCTAGGAAGAGTATTATTCAACATGTTATATGTTCCTCCATATAAACTATTAGAAGCTACAATATGGTCTCCTGCTTTTAAAAGGATAAGTAGTGTTGTCGCAATAGCTGAAGTTCCTGAAGCAGTAGATACTGCGGCAATTCCTCCTTCTAAGGCGGCTAATCTTTGTTCAAGAATATCATTTGTTGGATTATTTAGCCTTGTATAAATATATCCTGGCTCGGCTAAGGAAAATAACTTAGCAGCATGGTCTGTATCCTTAAACTCATATGATGTTGATTGATATATAGGAACAGCTCTTGTTCCCTGTGTTTGTTTGGTATCATGTCCTGCATGAAGTGCATTAGTTTCTATTTGAAAACTCATAATTGAAATTTTTTTTTAATTTAGTTGAAATGTTTTTTTAATTTTATTTATATAATCTAATTTTTCCCAAGTGAATAATTCCACTTTTTTTGAAACCTTACCACTGTAAGGGGAATCAAAATTTTTAATTATTGTTCGAGGCGAGCGCCCCATATGACCATATGCAGCTGTTTCAGAATAAATCGGATTTCTTAATTTTAATCTTTTCTCAATACCGTATGGTGTTAAATCAAATATTGTTGATAGCTTTTCTGAAATTTCAGAATCAGAAAAATTTACTTTTGACTTACCATAAGTGTCAACTAAAATTGAAGTTGGAGAAGATACTCCAATAGCATAACTCAATTGAATCATGACCTCATCCGCAACTCCTGCGGCTACAATATTTTTAGCAATATGTCTTGCTGCATATGCTGCTGATCTATCTACCTTACTAGGATCTTTTCCGCTAAAAGCTCCTCCTCCATGGCCACCTTTACCCCCATATGTGTCAACTATAATCTTTCGACCTGTCAAACCTGTATCTCCATGAGGTCCACCAATAACAAATTTTCCTGTAGGATTAATGTGATATTTAATTGAATCATTTAATAATGATTTTATATGCTCTGATTGATTTTCAAAAACTTTAGGTATAACAATTTTAATCAGGTCAGATTTGATTCTAGACAACATTGTATCATCATTAGAATCAAAAGAATCGTGTTGTGTAGAAACAACAATAGTATCAATTCTAATAGGTTTGTTATTATCATCGTATTCAATTGTAACTTGTGATTTAGCGTCTGGTCTTAAATATTTAATATAAGTGTTATCTCTTCTGAAGTTTGCCAAAACCTTCAAAATTTGATGAGATAAATCTAAAGCCAAGGGTATATAATTATCCGTCTCATTACATGCGTACCCAAACATTATTCCTTGATCACCTGCTCCTTGATCTTGTTTGATATTTTTATCAACTCCTTGATTTATATCTTGTGACTGTTCATGAATTAGAGATATTACACCACAGGAATCTCCACTGAATTGATATTCTCCTTTTGTATATCCAATTTTATTTATAGTTCTTCTTGCTATATCTTGAACGTCAATATATGTATTACTCTTAACTTCTCCAGCCAATACAACTTGACCTGTTGTTACAAGTGTTTCACATGCTACTTTACTTTCTTGGTCAAAAGCAAGGAAATTATCTAAAAGTGCATCAGATATTTGATCAGCAACTTTATCGGGATGCCCCTCACTTACTGATTCAGATGTAAAAAAATATGACATTATTATTTTGCTTTTTGGAAGGATTTGATCACAAATGTGAGAAAAGCAACACTGCTTTAGCATTTTTTTATAGAGGCTGCAATCAGTCAAATCCTTCCTCGTTAGGCCGCAAATCTACAATTTATTTATTAAACAACAAAATTGATTTTTAAGACTTAATTACTGATTTTTAAATAAAAATATCTGTATTTTGCATTATCTACGATTTAAAATAAATAATTAATCACAAAAACAAGTTTAACAAAATGCAAGTATCTTTAGCTGGAAATATTGGGGCCGGAAAAACGAGCCTTACAGAACTTCTTGCCATTCATTATAAATGGGAGGCGAATTTTGAAGACGTAATTGACAACCCTTATTTAGATGATTTTTATAATCATATGGAAAGGTGGTCATTTAATCTTCAGATTTACTTTCTAAAAAGCAGGTTTAGCCAAATTTTACAAAACAAAAAATCAAACAAGACTGTTATTCAAGATAGAACCATTTATGAGGATGCTTTTATTTTTGCCCCTAACCTACATTCTATGGGATTAATGAATCAAAGAGATTTTCAAAATTATAGATCACTTTTTGAATTAATGGAAAGTACAGTTTCGCCGCCAGATTTGTTAATATATATTAGGAGTTCAATTCCAAACCTAGTCAGTAAAATTCATAAGAGAGGTCGTGAATTTGAAAACTCCATAAGCATAGAATATTTAAGTAGATTAAACGAAAGGTATGAGGCTTGGATTTCAACTTATGATAAAGGAGAATTGTTAATAATAGATGTAGACAATATTGATTTTGTTAATAATAAAGCAGATTTAAAAAATTTAATTCAAGAGGTTGATAAGAAATTATCTAAAATTGTTTAATGTTAAATAAAAACCATTAATTTAAATCAAGCATTTCATCTATTTCAGGGGTGATTTCATCAACTGTCTTCCATACTTCATCTTCCGTACCAGAAATATTCACTTCTATAGCTGTTTTAACTTTTGATTTTTCATCGTTAACAGCAGAGATTTTTACATAAAATGTTTCTTTAATATCTGTATCATTTTTATTTACTTTAAATTCATTATTTTCAAAATTTGCTTGTAATGAAATAGAATTAGAATCATCATGACCACCCAAAAGAGGAGCAATTACTAACCCAACTAAACAGGTAAGTTTAATTAGAATATTCATTGATGGTCCAGATGTGTCTTTAAAAGGATCACCGACCGTATCACCTGTAACCGCAGCTTTATGAGCATCAGAACCTTTAAAGGTCATTTCGCCATTTATTTCCACTCCAGCTTCAAAAGATTTTTTTGCATTATCCCAGGCTCCACCCGCATTGTTTTGAAAAATTGCCCACATAACACCACTAACACATACTCCTGCCATATAACCGCCTAATGGTTCTGCTCCAAAGATCAAACCAATAGTCACCGGAGTGATTATCGTAATTAGACCTGGAAGTAGCATTTCTTTTAAGGCTGCTTTTGTTGAAATATCAACACACTTTGCATATTCAGGGGTTCCTGTTCCCTCCATAATACCAGGAATCTCTCTAAACTGTCTGCGAACTTCTTCAACCATTTCCATTGCTGCTTTTCCAACAGACTGCATTGCTAAAGCAGAAAAAACAACAGGTATCATTGCACCTACAAATAACATGGCTAATACATCCGCTTTGAAAATATTGATTCCATCAATTCCTGTAAAAGTTACATAAGCTGCAAATAATGCTAATGCTGTTAAAGCTGCAGATGCAATTGCAAAACCTTTACCAACAGCAGCAGTAGTATTTCCTACAGAATCTAGAATATCTGTTCTCTCTCTAACTTCTTTTGGAAGTTCACTCATTTCAGCAACTCCACCAGCATTATCAGCTATAGGTCCAAAAGCATCTATTGCTAATTGCATTGCTGTTGTTGCCATCATCGCAGAAGCAGCAAGAGCTACTCCATAAAAACCAGCAAGAGTATAAGAACCATATATTGCTGAAGCAAAAAGAATAACTGACGAAAACGTTGATTTCATTCCAACTGCTAAACCAGCAATTATATTTGTTGCAGCTCCAGTTGAACTGTTTTTAACTATATCAAGAACAGGTTTTTTCCCAAGACTTGTATAATATGCAGTTACCATAGATATTAAAGCTCCAACTGCAAGTCCAATACATGCTGCTCCAAACACATTCATAGAAGACACTTCTTTGTAGCCTTCCCCGAAAAACATCATATTCATTATTTCTGGAAGCATCCAATCAATTAAAAAGAAACTAGCAACTAAAGTTAATCCGATTGAGGCCCAATTACCTAGATCCAAAGCTGCTTGAACTTTTGATTCTTTAGCATCATTATCTGAAATTTTAACAAAAAAAGTTCCAATAATTGATGCTAAAATTCCTACTCCAGCGATTACAACTGGAAGTAAAATAGGACCCATATTATTAAATGCGTCTGAATATTGTGTATCAACTGACATATCTCTTATTAGATAATTACCCAGAACCATGGCAGCAAGTACTGTTGCTACATATGAACCAAATAAATCAGCGCCCATACCTGCAACATCTCCTACGTTATCTCCAACATTATCAGCTATAGTTGCTGGGTTACGTGGATCATCCTCTGGAATCCCAGCCTCTACTTTTCCAACTAAATCTGCTCCAACATCAGCAGCTTTGGTATATATTCCACCTCCGACGCGAGCAAAAAGAGCTATAGATTCAGCACCAAGAGAAAAACCAGCTAATGTTTCTAAAACAATGGTCATTTCGTCATAAAAAGATTTTGAACCTTCCATGAATTGTGATATGAAAAACAAAAACAAAATTGTTAGACCGAAAACAGCTAATCCAGCTACTCCAAGTCCCATAACAGTTCCTCCTCCAAAGGAAACTTTTAGTGCTTTTGGTAGACTAGTTTTAGCCGCTTCTGCAGTTCTAGCATTAGCCTCTGTTGCTATTCGCATACCGATATTTCCTGCAAGAGCAGAAAAAACAGCTCCAATTATAAATGCTGGGACAATCATCCAACTAGTAGAACTCACTAAAATCGAAATACTATACAAAGCTATTGAAGCTATTATTACAAAAATCAAAAGAAGACGATATTCGGCATGTAAAAAAGCTAAAGCACCTTCTTTAATAGAGGTTGAAATCTCTCGCATTCTTTCACTTCCAGGATCTTGTTTTCTAACCCAAATAGCTCTAAAAATCATGTAAACAAGGCCTACAAGAGAAAAGACTAGCGGTATATAAATTATATTCGATTCCATAAAATAGTTTTTTAAGTTTTGTTTTCGCGCGTAAAAGTAATAATTACCTGTGACTTAAATAATGAAATTAAGTATTATGATAAATAACTTTTTTAACTGCTTTGATTACATCTTCATGATTTGGGAGCCACTCTTCTAAAAGAACAGGAGAAAAAGGAGCCGGAGTATCAGCAGTGTTTATTTTTTCTATTGGAGCATCTAAATAATCAAAAATTTGATTTTGAACCTGATAAGTAATTTCAGTTGAAATATTTCCAAAAGGCCATGATTCCTCTAAAATTACTAATCTATTTGTTTTTTTTACAGATTCAAAAATCATATTATGATCCATAGGTCTAATAGTTCTTAGATCTATAATTTCACAATCAATATTGTCTTTACTAAGTAATTCAGCGGCTTTATAAGCTTCTTTAATTATTTTACCATACGAAACAATTGTTACATCATTTCCTGGCCTTTTTATATCTGCAACTCCTATAGGTATAATATACTCACCTTCAGGCACCTCTCCTTTATCTCCATACATCTGTTCAGATTCCATAAATATTACAGGATCGTTATCTCTAATTGATGCCTTAAGTAGTCCTTTAGCATCATATGGATTAGATGGAACAATGACTTTCAATCCAGGTGTATTAGCATACCAATTATCAAAAGCCTGTGAATGTGTAGCCCCAAGCTGTCCTGCAGAACCAGTTGGACCTCTAAAGACTATTGGGCATGGAAATTGACCTCCTGACATCTGTCTAATCTTTGCAGCATTATTTATAATTTGATCAATCCCGACTAACGCAAAATTAAATGTCATATATTCTATTATTGGACGGGCACCAGTCATTGTTGAACCAACTCCTATACCAGAAAATCCGGCTTCTGATATAGGAGTGTCAATAATTCGTTTCTCACCAAATTCTTCCAACATGCCTTTTGAAGCTTTGTATGCACCATTATATTGAGCCACCTCCTCACCCATCAAATAAATGGTTTCATCTCGACGCATTTCTTCAGTCATTGCCTCAGCTATTGCCTGTCTAAATTGTATGATTTTCATTTAAAGTAATTGATTAAGACTGCAAATTTAAACATTTCATTCTGATTAAAACTCCCTGTTGATTATAGATTTTGATAAACAAAACCTAAATTTATGTGATTTATGTACGATTTTAAATTTAGTTTCGTTGTAAATATTCTGAAACTAATTAAGTGAAAATGAAATTAATAGAGCTTAAAATTAAAGGTATTTCCTATAGTGAAACTCAATCAGGCGCTTATGCGCTTATACTAAGTGAAACTAATGGTAACAGAAAGTTGCCTGTTATAATTGGAGGATTTGAAGCTCAAGCCATTGCAATTGCGTTAGAGAAAGAAATTAAACCATTAAGGCCTTTAACACATGATTTGTTTAAAAATTTTGCTGATTATTTTGATGTCATTATAAAAAAAGTAATTATTCACAAGTTAGTTGACGGAGTATTTTTTTCTAATCTAATATGTGAACGAAATAAAATTGAAGAAGTTATAGATGCAAGAACTTCAGATGCAATTGCAATGGCTTTAAGATTTAAAGCTCCAATTTATATTTATGATTCTATTATAAAATCTGCTGGATTTACTGCAGCCATAAAAACAGAATCTAAAAAGCCTATTTCAGAAGATGGTTGGATCGAAAAAATTGTCAAACATCCAAAAAAAAATAAACTTCCTAAAAATATAGAAAGTTTTTCAACATCAAAGCTTAGAACTTTATTAAAAGAGCTTGTTGATAACGAAGACTATGAAAAAGCAGCAAAAATTCGTGATCTTATTTTAAAAAGAGGTTTTTAAATTAAAGTATGTTCATTTTATCTTGATAACTGTTTATTATTTTTTTTAAACAGCTATCCATTCAATGTATATTTGAAATATATTAAATTTTATTAATGCAACAATACATTGATCTTATACGTCATATTCAAAAAAATGGCATTAAAAAAACTGACAGAACTGGAACTGGAACAAAAAGTGTTTTTGGTTATCAAATGAGGTTTAATCTAAGCAAAGGTTTCCCTCTACTAACTACAAAAAAAATTCATATAAAATCTGTAATACATGAATTGCTATGGTTCTTAAAAGGTGACACAAATATAAGTTATCTTCAAGAAAATGGTGTAAGAATCTGGAATGAATGGGCTGATAAAAATGGAGAATTAGGACCTATTTATGGACATCAATGGAGAAATTGGAATAGTGAGGGTATTGATCAAATAAAACAGATGATTGAAACAATTAAAGTCAATCCTGATAGTCGTAGAATTATAATCAGTGCTTGGAACCCTAGTGTCATGCCAAATACTTCTGTTTCTTTTTCAGAAAACGTGGCCAATAACAAAGCTGCTCTTCCTCCTTGTCACACATTTTTTCAATGTTATATCTCTGATGGAAAACTATCCATTCAGCTCTATCAAAGAAGTGCTGATGTTTTTTTAGGTGTTCCTTTCAATATAGCTTCATATGCTTTACTCGCAATAATGCTTTCACAGGTTACAGGATATGAGCCCGGCGAATTTATTCACACTTTTGGAGATGCTCATATTTACACAAATCATAAAAATCAGATTAAAAAACAACTATCTAGGTCTCCAAGAAAACTTCCAAAAGTAAAATTAAACCCAAAAATTAAAAATCTTTTAGATTTTACATATGATGATATTGAAATAACTGATTATAACCCTTATCCATTAATAAAAGGAACAGTTTCAATTTAATTTTTTAAGAACTTTAATTAAATTCTCAATCTCAGACTCGATGTTATAAAAATGGACAGCAACTCTAACTCCTTTTCCTCTTAATGAGCATCTAATTCCATTAGATAGAAGATTATAATAAAGATTTTTATCTCCTAAAATTGTAAATATACTTGAATGATCAGTTCTTTTTTCAACTATTGGATCTAATAAATTCAATTCTTTCAATTCTTCTCTAAGCAGAGTCGCTAAATGGTTTTTTATTTTAATAAGATTATTAAAATCATTGTTCTGTAAAAATTTAATTGAAAAATCAAGAGATGCAGATCCTAAAAAGTTTATATGACCTGCATAAACTTTCTCATAGATAATTTGTGAAGAACATTTTGTTTGATTTAAAAAATGTTCAGAAACTGATATGTATGCATTTCCAAAACCAGCTAATAGCCATTTATATCCACTTCCAATTATAACATCAAAAGGTGAATGATTAAAATCAAAAAAATCTGATCCCATAAATTGAGTTGAATCTCCAATAATAATAAGTGTAGGATGCTTCTGTTTAATTCTCTTTAAAATATTAAAATCCACTTTGATTCCAGATAAAAATTGTACAACCGATAATGCTAAAACACTATACTCTTTTTTATCTAATTGCTTTTCAATTTGAAGTTCAAAATCTGATGTTATAGGAACGTAATCAACTAAAAAATCTCTTTCAACAAGTCCTTCAAGAAGTGAATTATAATCATTTTCTAATGTTAATACTCTAGATCCTTTTGAAATAAGATCTAAAATATACCTATAGCCGGTCGAAAAGTTTGAAGTGATAAATGTGTTTGTTTTTGTAGAATTAATGAATGATGAAATTGTTGCTCTAAAATCATCAATCCTTTGACTACTATCAATTTTAAACTCATCACCTTCTCTTAAATACTCCTTTTCTAAGCTATTTCTAAATTCAAATAATTGAGTTGACATAAGGCCTACATAAGGAGTATTTAAATATGTACAAGAATTTAAAACTGGGAAAAGAGAACGTATGGTGTTTTTCATCAATAAAGCTTAATTTTGCGATGTAAAAATAGATATTTAAATAAATCTTTTATTATTTAATAGTCAAAAAAAAATACTAATTAGATACTAAAATATTTAACTCCAAATTATTAATCAAAATTGATGATAAAACAGATTCTATGAGTTTGTCAGATAAAAAAAAAGGTGTGACAATAATAGCCGCAGCTGCTGAAAATAATGCTTTAGGAAAAGACAACAAATTGATATGGCACCTTTCTGAGGACCTTAAACGATTTAAAAAATTAACATATGGTCATGCAATAATTATGGGTAGAAAAACATTTGAATCTATGCCTATGGCTCTTCCAAAAAGAAGAAACATAATTATTACTCGCAATAAATTTTATTTGGCCAAAGGAGCTGAAGTTTGCAATAGTATAGAAGAAGCTTTATCTATTGTCAAAGATGATTTACAACCTTTTATTATTGGAGGTGGAGAGATTTACAGACAAAGTATGGAGTTAGTAGATCGAATTGAATTAACCCGAATTCATGAAGAATTTAATGCTGATACTTTTTTTCCAAATATTCCAGAAACAAAGTGGAAACTTATTAGTGAAAATAGATTTTTAAATTCCTCTACTGCTAACCTGAGTTATTCATATCTAACCTATATAAGAAAATCATAAATGAAAGCATATTTATTTCCTGGTCAGGGTGCCCAGTTCTCAGGTATGGGTAAAGAACTTTACAATAGTACGAAAGGTAAAAAACTATTTGAAAAAGCAAATAAAATTTTAGGATTTGATATTTCTAAAATTATGTTTAAAGGCTCAGAAGAAGATCTAAAACAAACAAATGTTACCCAACCAGCCATATTTATTCACTCAGTAATTTTAAGCAAACTACTTGGAAGGTCATTTAACCCTGATATGGTATCAGGTCATTCTTTGGGTGAGTTTTCTGCCCTAACAGCAATAGGGTCTTTTTCATTTGAAGATGGGTTGACTCTTGTAAGGAAAAGAGCCAAAGCTATGCAAAGTGCGTGTAATTTAAAGCCTGGAACTATGGCTGCTATTTTAGGTCTGGACCCTAAATTAGTTGAAAAAACATGTTTAAACACGGTCGGAATTGTTGTTGCTGCAAATTATAATTGTCCTGGTCAGCTTGTTATTTCCGGAGAAGTAAGTGCCATTAAAAATGCATGTGATTCACTTAAAACACAAGGAGCTAAAAGGGCATTAATTCTTCCTGTTAGTGGAGCATTTCATTCTCCATTAATGGAGCCGGCAAGAAATGAATTAGCTCGTGCTATTGACGATGTTTCATTAACCTCTCCAATTTGTCCTATATATCAAAATTTTTCTTCATTACCAATTGAAGATCCTAAAACAATCAAAGCTAACCTTATTTCTCAATTAACTACTCCTGTTAAATGGACTTCAATTATTAAAAACATGTTAGACGATGGTGCAAAAGAGTTTATAGAAGTTGGCCCAGGAAGAGTGCTTCAAGGATTAATTAAGAAGATTGATTCTAATTGCGAAACAAAATCAGCAACAATAATTTAATTTTTTTCTAAAAATTTTATAATTTTTTTACAAATAAATCCAATTTGATCATCATCAAGTTCAGAATGCATTGGTAAAGAAATCACTGATTTAGACAAACGATTAGTTATCTCAAAATCTTTTTCATCGTACCTATTACTTCTGTAAGCCTTTTGTTTGTGTAATGGTATCGGGTAATATATGCCACAGGGAATTCCATTATGATTCAAGTATTTAACCAATTCATCTCTGTTTGTGCCTTTTACTACTAGTGTGTACTGATGAAAAACATGAGAATCTTCATCTCCTAAAATTTTAGGTATTTGAATTTTAGAATTATTGTTTAACAATTCCGTATACTTCAGAGCTGCTTTTTTACGGGAATTATTGTATTGGTCTAAAAACTTCAATTTAATATTCAAAATAGCTGCCTGAATAGAATCCAAACGAGAGTTAACCCCAACCACATCATGATGATATCTTTCATACATCCCATGATTTACAATACCTCGAATTTTATATGCTAAAGAGTCATTGTTAGTAAAAACAGCTCCCCCATCTCCATAGGCTCCTAAATTTTTAGATGGAAAAAATGAAGTTGTTCCAATAAGCCCAATAGTCCCTGCTTTTTGTTTTCTTCCATCCAAAAATTTATAATTAGCACCTATAGCCTGAGCTGTATCTTCTATTATCTGTAAATTATTAATTTTTGCCAACCGGATTATTTCATCCATATTAGCTACTTGGCCAAATAAATGAACTGGAATTATTACTTTAGATTTTTCAGTTATTGCTGATTCTAACGAATCTATGTTAATATTAAAAGTTTCAGAATCAACATCAACTAAAACTGGTGTCAATTTTAACAAAGCTATTACTTCAACAGTAGAAGCAAATGTAAAATCAACTGTTATTATTTCATCCCCTGGATCAAGATCAAGAGACATTAATGCAATTTGAAGAGCGTCAGTTCCATTTGCACATGGTATTACGTGTTTTATATCAAGGTAATTCTCAAGATTTTTTTGAAAATCAGAAACAACAGGTCCATTTATAAATGATGTGTTTTTAATAACGTCATTAATTGCACGATTAACTTCTTTTGCTATTGGTTCATATTGACCTGCAAGATCAACCATGTTAATTTTTTTCATATTAAAAATTTCATTCAAAAATAAGTAAAACATTCCTCTAAAAAATAAATATACAGGCATAATCAATCTAACAACTCCTATATTTGATTTAATTTTGTAGAAATCAATTATTTTGAAATTTTTATATTCATCAATAATTTCCTTTATTAATTTTTGCTTACCCATTTTTTCATGGAAAATTTTTGGTTTTCACTTATATAATAGTAAGCAGCAAGACTTTTATTTTGGTAGAAAAAAAAATATCCAAATTATTAAAAATAATCAATTTCATGTTTTTCGCTCAGAAAAATCTTCCGTTATATGGCTTCATTGTTCATCGCTGGGGGAATTCGAGCAATCTAAACCTTTAATAGAAAAAATTAAAAACCTTCTTCCTAAATATAAAATTGCTCTAACATTTTTTTCTCCATCGGGATATAATGTAATGAAAGATTATTCTCTGGTAGATTGGACAGGCTACCTCCCATTAGATATTCCAAAACATATGAACTCACTAGTCAAATTTATAAACCCCAAAATTCTAATTTTATCGAAAAATGAGTTTTGGCCTAATATGCTTTATTGTTTGAAGCAGAATAAAATTCCCGTAATTTCAATATCTAGTCGATTTAAAAATTATAATGTTTTTTGGAAGTCATGGGCAGTTTGGTTTTTGGAAGCAATTAAAACTATCGATCATTTCTACATTGCTAATATTGATTCCAAAGAAATATTAAATCAAAATGGAGTTTTTAACACAACTGTAGTAGGTGACACGAGAATGGATAGAGTTTTAAATATTTTGAATGAAAAAAAAGAATTAAAAATTCTTGATGATTTTTTAAAAAATAAAGAATGTTGGATAGCTGGAAGCACATGGGAGGAAGATTATTTTTTATTTATGAATTATATACATAAAGATGAAAGCCCAAAAGTTATAATTGCCCCACACGATTGTAATTCTAAATCTATTTCATTAATTGTTAAAAAACTAAATGTGCCATATGCTCTTTGGAGTAATTATTCATATAAGAATGACCACTTAAAGAAGATTCTAATTATAGATACTATTGGTGTTTTAAAAGATGCCTACAGGTATGCAAAATGGGCATATATTGGAGGAGGAATGGGTAAATGGGGGTTACATAATATTCTTGAGGCAGCTGTCTATGATCTACCAATAATAATTGGAAGAAACTATATGAGGTTTCCTGAAGCAATCGATTTAATCAAAAAGGGGGGATGCTTTTCGGTTTCATCTAAAAATGAATTTGAAAAACTTGTAAAAATTATTACTAATGAATTAAACTTTGCAAAAATTATTAATTCTAATTATATAAAGGAGCAACAAGGAGCAACTGAAAAGATTTTTATTGGATTAAAAAAAATATTGGAAGAGGCCTAACATTGTGTTAACTTTGACCGCTGATTTGAAAAATAAGCAAGTATGAATAACCCTAAGAAAAATATTTTACCTTTTATAATTATGGCAATGACTGTCATATTAAATATTTATTCTCAGGATCAAGAATCTTCCAACTCTTTTATTTTAGAAAAAAACAACGAGGTTCCTAACATAATTCTTATGATAGGAGATGGAATGGGTTTGTCTCAAATTTCTGCAGCAATGTACTCTAATAAAAACACAACTGCATTAGAGGAAATGCAATATTTTGGCCTTTCAAAAACACATTCTTATAATCAGTTAGTAACTGACTCTGCGGCAAGTGGAACCGCTATGGCTTGTGGAGAAAAAACATTTAATGGGGTTATTGGCATTAATCCTAAAAACAAACAACTTGAATCTATTCTTGAATATTGTAATACTAAAGATTTTTCCACCGCATTAATTGTGACTTCTAGTATTGTCCATGCTACACCTGCTTCATTTTATGCTAATGTAAATTCAAGAAGACAATATGAGGATATTGCCCTACAATTGAGATATCATAATGTTAATTATTTTATAGGAGGAGGTAAAAAACACTTTACTCGCAGGGCAGATAAAAGAAATTTAATTAAAGAAATGGAAGAAGAAGGTTATGGAATTGTAAATAATCTAGACAATTTTAATAATTCTAATAATCAAAAGTTAGGATTCTTTACATATGACGATGAACCACCACCAATAAGTGCTGGAAGAAAGCCCGGGCTAGAATCTTTAATTGAATCTACACTTAATAAGTTAAAAAATGACAAAAAGCCTTTTTTCTTAATGGTGGAGGGGTCCCAAATAGATTGGGGTGGTCATGCAAACGAATTACCATATGTTTTATCAGAGTTTAAAGATTTTAACAAAGCAATATCTAGTGCTTTGAAATTTGCAAAAGATAATGGAAATACTCTTGTAGTAGTTACAGCTGATCATGAAACGGGTGGACTTGCAATAAAAAAAGGAAATTTAAAAAAAAATTCTGTGATTGGAGATTTTACGACTGTAGGTCATAGTGGAAGTATGGTTCCTGTATTTAGCTATGGCCCAAATTCAGAATTATTCAATGGTATATATGACAATACCGCGATATTTAGTAAACTAAAAACCGCGGTAGATAATTAAAATTAATAGCTTTTAAACTTTATTATTTTGTTCTTGCAGCATCAACAATTTGTGACTTAAACTCCTTGTCATTTTCCAATACTTCGTAAAAGCTATTTAAAAACTTGTATGTCTCTTTATACTCTCTCTCATTATCGAATTGAGAAGCATGAGATTCTACTATTGATATTAAATCAGGTTTTTTGCTTATATAAAGTTGACGAACTGTTTCAATAATAGAACCATCTCTTTTAAAACCTCTATATTTTCTATCCCTAACTGATTTTATCCCTAAAGTTTCATTTACTGTGGCATAGCTCGGATTAACAAAACCTGTCATGTCAAAATCATATGACAATGGAATAAGTCTTTTTCCTATATAAAGCAATTTTGCATTGTGTTGATATGCAACTGAAATATCAGTGTTTCCAATTAAAAAGTTGAAAAATGCATTTTGAACAGAAGTTTCAGCATCCATGGCTAAAGGGTGAATAAACCTATCCACAACTCTTCCTTCAAATCGATCTGCTACAATATCATCATCCTCTATTAAAAAACCTTTTAGTTGATGTTTTTTTTCCTTTCTACCTTTAATCTCAGTAAAATCAATATCTACTCTTCTAGCATTGAAATGATATGGGGAAATTTGCTCATAAAGCTTATAAGCCATATACTCTTTCATGATATTATCATTTTTGTCTGACTCAATCATACAAGGCAAAACCAGTTTTAGACTTTTGTTGCCCTGAAAAATAGTTCCCTTAGCTGCTGATTTTTTAATTTTTACTCTTACAGGAGGCCAATAACATGTGTTGCGTCGAAAATTACCTCTGGCTCTAAGTCTAACGTCAACGTCTTTCCATACCCCTTCTTGCTCATAAGAGAGCTGAGTTTCTATGAAAGTAGAGTCATTAGTTTTTTTATTCATCTCTTTGTTAGAGTATTTTAATTTAATCTTTAATGGCTCTTCGTTTTGAAAAAGAAGAGTATATCCATCGGCATTTTGAGCATAAGAAAAAATGCTGATGAATAATAACAATATTAAGTTTACTTGTTTATTCATGATATAGTTAATAAATTTATGAAATATAAAAAAATTTATTCAGATGCTAAACCGATATCTTGTTATTATTAATAATAAAACATTAATAGCCGTATTAATATCTATTGGAATTCTCTTTCTTGCTGAAAAATATGATATAAATTATGAAATAGATCTTACCTTAATAAGTATAGCTATTATTTTCCCCTTAGTTTTTTGTATTAGATCTGCTTTTCGTAGACGTGAAAAAGCTTTGGAACATCTCAGTCAATTTAGAACCAATTTAAAAACTATTGAACATTATCTCAGGATGAGCAAGCTTACTGACGAAAAATTCAAAGAACTTTCTATATTAACAAATAAACTTGAAAATGATTTTTTAAAAGAGTTGTCTAGACCAGATATAAACTTAAAGAAAATAGACAGTAATACTGAGGAAGTATTTAATTTTTTGAAAAACAATGAAGAGGATATTTCAGGTGGAATACGCCAAAAAGCAATTCGCTTCTTAAGAGATGTAAGTGATAGTCAAGATAACTTAATTGCAATTTACCTACATAGAACTCCGATTAGTCTCAAAGCTTATTGTTTAATATTTATATATCTTTTCCCTTTAGTATATACTCCCACTATAATAAATAAAATGGGAAGTGAGGGAGATGCAATATTTTTAACTTGTTTTGTTGTTCTATTAAGTGAATTCATTCTTATATCTCTTTATAATATTCAAGATCAAATGGAATACCCTTTTGATGACAATGGTTTAGACGATATACAATTAGAAAAATTTAAATTTGACAGGTAAATTATTATAAAAAAACCTCACAATTGTGAGGTTTTTTTGTGCGGGTGAAGGGACTCGAACCCCCAAGCCGTGAAGCACTAGATCCTAAGTCTAGCGTGTCTACCAATTTCACCACACCCGCTATTAATTAAAAAGGTGCACAAATATAAACAAGTTTTAATAAAAATAATTAGAACTTATTAATTTGATTATTTGCTTTTATTATTTTTATAATCTAATAAAAATTTCATGTATTTACTATCTCAAAATAAACAAGATCAATATTTAAAAGAATTATTCGATTTTCTTAGAATTCCTTCAATTAGTGCTGATCCTAAGTATAAGAAATCAGTTAAAGAAGCTGCTAAGTGGCTAGCTAATTCCATTTCTTTAGCAGGTTGCGAAAATATTAAGATTATTTCCACAAAAGGACATCCTATTGTATATGGAGAAAAAATAATAAACTCTAATCTTCCTACGATTTTAGTCTATGGACATTATGATGTTCAACCACCAGACCCTATAAACCTATGGGACAGTAATCCATTCAATCCAATCATAAAAAAAACTGATACACATCCAAACGGAGCAATATTTGCTAGAGGTTCCTGTGACGATAAGGGACAAATGTTTATGCACATTAAAGCACTAGAATTAATGATTTCAAATAACGATCTTCCTTGTAATGTTAAATTTATTATTGAAGGAGAAGAAGAAGTCGGGAGTGATAATTTAGAAATTTTTATTCGTGAAAACTCTGATCACTTAAAAGCTAATGTTATTTTGATTTCAGATACTGGGATTTTAGATAATAATCAACCATCAATAACTACAGGGTTAAGAGGTTTAAGCTATATGGAAGTAAAAATTACAGGGCCTAACCGAGATTTGCATTCGGGCTTATATGGTGGTACAGTTGCTAATCCCATAAATACTCTTTGTGATATGATCAGCAGTTTAAAAGATAATAAAAATAGAGTAGCTATTCCAGGATTTTATGATGATGTAATTGAATTAACTAGTGAAGAACGTAAAGAAATGTCAAAGGTACCATTCAGTGATGAGTTATTCAAAAAATCACTAGATATTAACCTTACGTCTGGTGAGATAGGTTTTTCTACGCCCGAAAGAAAATCGATTCGCCCTACACTTGACGTAAATGGAATATGGGGAGGATATACAGGAGAGGGGGCCAAAACAGTAATTCCAAGTGAAGCATACGCTAAAATCTCCATGAGATTAGTTCCAAATCAAAATTGGAAAAAAATTAGTAATCTTTTTGAAAAACATTTTAAAAAAATTGCTCCACTCTCAGTTAAAGTTGAGGTTACTACTCATCACGGAGGACAGGCATATGTGACTCCAACCGAAAACATTGCATATAAAGCAGCTCATATAGCATATGAAAAAAGTTTTGGCAAGCCTCCTTTTGCTGTTAGAGATGGAGGAAGCATTCCAATTGTTCCAATGTTTGAAGAAGTTTTAGGTTGTAAAACAATTTTAATGGGGTTTGGTCTAGATAGTGATGCTATTCATTCACCGAATGAACACTTTGGGGTGTTTAACTTTTTTAAAGGAATTGAAACAATCCCTCATTTTTATAACAACTTTGTTAAATTATATAATAAATAGGAGATCATAAATCTATCATAAACAAATCAGAAGCAATTCCATCAGATAAAAATTTAGATTTTTTAGTGATATGAAGATAATCTCCATCCCAATATAAATCATTTGAAAGGATTCGACTTTTAGAGTTTTCCTCAAGGTAGTTTACGAATTTTTTTCCTATTTTTTCTCTTATTATTTTTAGTGAAACACCTGAAGACGTTCTTAATCCAGTCATAACTATTTCATTAAATTTATCTTTTAAACTTAAATATTCTTCGGTAATTGGTAGCTTGTTTTCTTTAATAGACTTTATATAAATATTGTTTTGATTTATATTCCAGCTTCTCACATTGTTTCCATCAAAACTATGTGCGGATGGGCCAATTCCTAGATATGGTTTACCTATCCAATATCCATTATTATTAACTGAGTAATTTCCTGAATGGGCAAAGTTAGAAAACTCATAATTATCGTATTTTTTTTTCTCCAAATAATTAATCATATGATTATATTGTTCCTTGACTTCGGATTCTTCAATTAATAAAACCTCGCCTAAAGCAACTTGTTTTTTCAATACAGTTCTAGGCTCTACTGTAAGAGCGTAACACGAAATATGTGGTGGGTTATAAGAAAGAGCTGTATTCAAATTAAATTTCCATTTCTCAATATTACTATTTGGCAATCCATAAATTAAATCAATAGAAAAATTTTTAAAAAGAGATTTTACCTCTTTCATAGTTTTAAAGGCCTGATTAGATGTATGTGCTCTTTTCATTAATTTTAGATCTTCTTCAATGAAAGATTGAACTCCTATACTTAATCTATTAATTTTATTTTCTTTCAATCCTTTTAGATATTCTTTAGATGAATCATCTGGATTTATCTCTATAGTTATCTCAACTGATTTAGAAACATTAAACGTTTTTTTAATCTTTAAAATAAATCTACCCACTATTTCTGAACTTAAAAGGGAAGGAGATCCTCCTCCAAAGTATATACTATTTATTAATTCATTTTTAAAAAAATCATCCCTTAACTCTAATTCACGATACATAGATTTAACCATAAGATCCTGATTTTTCAATGATGTTGAAAAATGAAAATTACAATACGTACAAGCTTGTTTACAAAACGGAAAATGAATGTAAATTCCTGCCATAACTAGCTATTGAATCTTTTTTTTAATACAGAAGGATTCTTATTCACATATGCAGACCATCCCGAATATTTTTTTGGAGAACAAAAAGAATCTCTGTTATAAAAATGGCAAACTGCAGCCGCTAATCCATCAGTAGAGTCTAAATTTTTTGGTAAAACTTTTATTTTAAATATATTCTGCAACATTTTTGCTACTTGTTGTTTAGAGGCATTACCGTTTCCAGTGATTGACATTTTAATTTTTTTAGGAGAATATTCTCTAATAATTAATTCTCTTGATAAACCTGCAGCCATAGCAACACCTTGAGCTCTTCCTAATTTTAACATAGATTGAACATTTTTTCCAAAAAACGGAGCTTCAATAGCTAGTTCATCAGGATGGTATGTATCAATTAGCTCAATTGTTCTATCAAAAATTAATTTCAACTTAGTATAATGATCTTTCTCTTTTTTTAATTGAAGTTCATTTAATTCCAATAAATTCATCTTTTGATCTATTACACTTATAACTCCAAAACCCATTATCGTTGTTCCAGGATCAATTCCAAGTATAATTATTTCTTTCTCTGTCATTCTAAAACACTAGCTTTAATTTTAATAGGCAAAGTAAATTTAACATTAACATAAGAGCCTACATTAGTTTTGATAGCTGGTAAGGCTTTTGGGAGATTCTTTACAATCTTAGTAATTTGTTTTTCAAGATTAGTCACTTTGTTAAATAATCCATCTGAATCATCAAACTTATCAATACTAAACAATCCATTTTCATTAATTTTTATAACCACAATTATTTCAGAATCAAAAGATTCCGAAGACATAACTTTTAAAGATACAAGGCCTGAATATATCATATTCAATAAATTTTCTTCAAAACACTTTTTTTGATCATATAAATCTAATAAAACATCACATTGTTCAAAAGATGGAGGCTGATCTTTTTCAGACCAGGTTGAAGCAACTTGAATTTCTTCATTAGAAACTTTTTTGGTGTCTATAAAATTACAGCCAAAAAAAGAAAAACTGAGCAAGACAAAGCTAATTCCTTTGAAAAATTGCATTTAATTATAATAATTTTGAATTTCTAAATTACAACTTTTACCTGTACCTTTTTTTTTAATGTTATTGAAAAGTTTACTTTTATGAAACAAATATAATAATGGATTTATTTTATTTAACTCTAAGCTTTTTATTTATGTTATTAGGTTTAATTGGATGTTTCTTTCCAGTAATCCCTGGACCTTTAACTGGGTGGTTTGGATTTTTATTTTTATATCAAATTGAACAAATTAAGACTAATAAAACACTTTTAATAATAACATTTATAATAGCATTCTTAATTTTTTTGCTTGATTATATAATTCCTATCCTAGGAACAAAAATTTTTGGAGGATCCAGAAAAGGTGTTATTGGGGCTAGTGTTGGATTAATTGGTGGAATTATTTTTTTAGGTCCTTTTGGATTATTAATAGGTCCTTTTTTAGGAGCTTTAATTGGTGAATTAATTAATGATAATAAAAATTTTGGATTAGCTGTAAAAGCATCACTAGGAACTATTTTAGGGTTAATTAGCGGGTTCGTTTTAAAATTTTCAGTAGCGTGTGTTTTTTTTATCATATATATATTCGAAGTGTGGGAATTTAAATTCTTATTTTTTTAACTTCATAGCCTACCTCCTATTTATACAATTAATCTAACCTAAATTGATTTTTATATCTTTGTTTAATGAAATTATTTTTAATAACTACAGTTTTACTAGGCATATGCTTTGCAGGCATAGCTGTTAAAATATGGGGGAAAAAAAATGGTGAATTTGCTGGAACTTGCGCCAGTCAAAACCCATTTCTAAATAAGAATAATGAGCCTTGTGGTATGTGTGGCAAGCTTCCAAAAGATCAAGATTGTAAAACTCCAAATCCTCAGGCTAACTAAAGTTTCCAGTTTAGGAAATAAATTTATGGAAGAAGACAAATTGATTTTTCAAGCCAAAAGAAATGATCAAAAAGCATTTCAAGTCTTATTTGATTTAAATTGGCAATACCTATACAATTATCAGCTCAAAAGGATTGGAAATAGTCAAATAGCTGAAGAAATATCAATTCAAACATTTACTAAAGCTTTTGATAGACTAGATTCATTTGATTCAAAATTTACTTTTAAAACATGGTTGATTACCATATCTAAAAATTTACATGTGGATCAATTAAGAAAAGAGAAATCCCAAAAAAAAATACTCTCTGACCCTATTGATGATTCTGATACTCTTCAAATAATTGACAGTATGCCAAGTCCAGAGGAGGGTATGATAAGTGATCAGAATCTTGATGATCTTCTAAATACAATTAAAAGTTTAAAAGAAGAATACCGCAAAATTCTACAACTTAGGTTTTTTGAGGATTACAGTTACAAAAAGATAAGTTTAGAGCTCAAACAGCCATTGAATACAATAAAGGTAAAAATACTTAGAGCAAAACGTCTTCTGGCAGAGAAATTAGATAAAAATGTATAGGTTAAAAAGATTAGGTCCGGGACTTCTTTTTGCAGGTGCGGCAATTGGTGTTTCTCATTTAGTGTATTCAACTAGAGCTGGAGCTGATTATGGATGGAGTTTGTTTTGGGCATTTATTCTTATTAATCTTTTTAAATACCCTTTTTTTGAATATGGGCCTAGATATGCAGTAGCAACTGGTGAGACACTTTTAGATGGTTATGCAAAATTAGGAAATGGTTATTTATGGGGTTATGCTATTCTAAATACTGCCAACATGTTTACTATTCAAGCAGCCGTAACAATAGTTACAGCTGGTCTTGCTGCTCATCTTTTCGGAATTAGTGTCAATCTAACTGCGTGGGCCTCAATTATAATTGTAATATGCTCATTTTTATTAATAATAGGTAAATACAAATTATTAGACAATCTCATGAAGCTAATTATTATTGTTCTTTCGATTTGTACTATAATGGCCGTAAGTGTTGCTTTTATAAAATCAAACACATATCCTCCATTTGAACAGATATTACCAAAAGGTTCAGGGTTATTATTTTTAATTGCATTTATGGGTTGGATGCCGGCCCCTATGGATATTTCAATTTGGCATTCAATTTGGTCAGTTGAAAAACAAAAAAATATATCTAAAATCAACCTTAAAGAAAGTCTTTTTGATTTTAATGTTGGATACGGAGCAACAATATTTCTAGGAATATGCTTTATGGCTCTAGGAGCCTTAGTTATGTATAATTCTGAAATCGAATTTTCAAATCAAGGTCTAGTTTTTGCTGGTCAATTAATAGAATTATACACACAAAATCTTGGCACTTCAACTGCTGGTATTATTTCAATAGCAGCTTTTACAACTATGTTTAGTACTTCTATTACCACACTAGATGCTTCACCCCGAGCCTTTTCAAAAACCTTACAAATTTTAATGAATGATAAAAGAGATTTTTATCTACAATTTTTATTTGTTTTAGCAATAGGTACAATTGGAATTTTTATGTTTTTTCAATCTGAGATGGGTCTTTTAGTGCAAATTGCTACAGTTTTATCATTTTTAACTACTCCTTTTTTTGCATGGGTAAACTTCAGATTAGTTACCAGTAATCACATGCCTAAAGAATTTCAGCCAAATAAATTCATGACTTTTTTAAGTTGGGCAGGCCTTATTTTTTTAACCACTTTCGCTATAGGGTATTTATTTAGCTTGTAAAGAAGTTTTGTATCTTTGAATAATATACTATTGAAGATTTTAGAAAAAAGTGATGTTAAAGAATTAAAATCTAAATGGAATAAATTACTCTTCCAAAAAAAATATGACTACAGTAATCTCTGAAAATAAAACTAGAGTTCCAAAGCCTAAGTGGATTAGAGTAAAATTACCGACTGGAAAAAAATATACTGATTTAAGAAGTCTAGTAGACAAATACAAATTAAATACAATTTGTACTTCAGGAAGTTGTCCAAATATGGGAGAATGTTGGGCAGAAGGAACAGCAACTTTTATGATTCTTGGTAATATTTGTACTAGATCATGTAGTTTTTGTGGAGTAAAAACTGGTAGGCCAGAAGAAGTTGACTGGGAAGAGCCAGAAAAAGTAGCTCAATCCATCAAAATAATGAAAATCAAACATGCTGTTATAACTTCAGTAGACCGTGATGATTTAAAGGATATGGGCTCAATTATTTGGAGTGAAACTGTTAATGCTATCAGACGATTAAATCCAGAAACAACGTTAGAAACCTTAATACCTGATTTTCAGGGAAATAAAACTAATCTTGATAGAATTATTAAAGTTTCTCCCGAAGTTATATCTCACAATTTGGAGACTGTACGAAGACTAACCAGAGAAGTTAGGGTTCAAGCAAAGTATGATAGAAGTCTTGAGGTTCTTTCATATTTAAATGAAAATGGGGTAAATAGAACAAAGTCTGGAATCATGCTTGGTCTTGGTGAAAAAGAAGATGAGGTTTATGAAACACTTGATGATTTAAGTAACGCTAATGTTAATGTTGTTACAATTGGCCAATATCTTCAGCCTAGTAAAAAACATCTTCCTGTTACATCTTTTATTACTCCTGATAGTTTTAAAAAGTATGAAGATTATGCCTTAAATCTTGGCTTTAGACATGTTGAAAGTGGACCTTTGGTAAGATCATCATATAAGGCCAACAAACATATCAATTAGAGGTAATAGCGTTTTGTTTTGCATCAATAAAGGACTTTATCCTATCATTGAATTCTATTTCTTCATTCTTTGAAAAGAATGACAAACTAATTGGAATGTAAAAAAGTTTATCTGATTTCATTAACGGATAAAGTCTGCCATAATCCTTTTCAGTGGAAAGAATTAAAGAGTTGCCTGCTTCATTTTTAATTTTTTCAATAGTTCGTTTATTAAAATTAAAATGATCCCTGTAATTTAAATGTTTAAACAAAATATTCTTAGATTTTAAAAAATCTAATAAAGGGTGTGGATTAGCTATTCCTGTAACTAAAATTACTTTTTTTCCTTTAAGATAATCAACAGACTGCTTGTTTTGAACATTAATTATAGTTTTTGAGTAGCTTATCTTTGTAAAAAAAATCTTTTGATTTGATGCGAGTTTACATTTTTTTTCAAAATTGATCCTATCCTTCATACCAATATCTGATGGACATTTTGTGACTAAAATCGATTCTGACCTTTTCTTTCCTTTTGAAAATTCTCTTAAGTTTCCAGAAGGAAAAGGAAAGTTATTAAAAAAAGGGTCTGCATATGTTGTTGTGAGTAAAAGATGGTCAGCAATTATCCATCTATGTTGCATTACATCATCAAGTATGAGTAAATTAATTTTAGAATCAATTTTTAATAGCTTATTTACAGCTCTTACCCTGTCTTCTCCCACTGCTACTCGAATTTTTGGGTGTTTTTTTAAAAACTGAAATGGTTCATCACCAATTTCTAATGCCGTACTTGAAGTATTAGCCATTATAAACCCCCTTGATTTCCTTCCATAACCCCTACTTAAAACCGAAATAAAATAGTTTCTATGAAGTATAGTAATCAAATAATCAACAACTATAGATTTTCCTGTTCCACCGATTGACAAGTTGCCAATGCCAATAGAAGGTATTGTTGTATGTTGACCTTTAAAAATTTTAATATTAAATAATCCATTCCGAATTGATAATATTAAACCGTACAACATTGCTATAGGAAATAGTAATCTTCGAATCAATTTCATCCCCTGAAAGATAATACTATATTTGTACATTAAAATGAAAATGCAGATCCAAGATTTCATTAACACAATAGAAGAATGGGCGCCTACTTCTCAAGCTGAGAATTTTGATAACGTAGGTCTATTAGTGGGTGATCCAAATTTAAATTTAACAGGAGCCTTAATTACACTTGATACTACAGAACAAGTTGTAATTGAAGCAATTGAAAAAAATTGTAATCTAATCGTTAGTTTTCACCCTATTATTTTTTCTGGAATAAAAAAATTAACGACAAATAGCTATGTTGAAAAAACAGTTTTAAAAGCTATAGAAAATAAAATATCTATATACTCAATACATACATCCCTGGATAATCATGTTGAAGGTGTAAATTATAAAATATCAGAAAAATTAGGTCTTAAAAACTCCCAAATACTTATTCCAAATAAAGAAAATAATCATATTGGAATGGGAAGAATTGGAGACTTAGAAAAATCACTAGAAGAAAAAGAGTTCTTAGAATTCCTCAAAATTCGAATGAACACAACATCAATAAGACATAGCTGTTTGCTTAATAAAAAAATTAAAAAAATTGCTGTATTAGGTGGTTCTGGAGCATTTGCAATAAAAAATTCAATTGAACAAAAAGCAGACGCATATGTAACAGCAGATCTTAAATATCATAATTTTTTTGAAGCAAATAAACAAATAGTTTTAATTGATATTGGTCATTTCGAAAGTGAACAGTTTACAAAAAATTTAATACATGACTATCTTAAGAAAAAATTTCCTAATTTTGCCATCATTTTAGCGTATACAAATACTAATCCCGTTAACTATTTCTAGCATGGCCAAGAAAAAAGAAATTTCAGTAGAAAAAAAACTTAGATCTCTATTTGATCTTCAATTAATAGACTCTCGTATCGACAAAATAAGAAGTGTAAGAGGAGAACTTCCTTTAGAAGTTGAGGATTTAGAAAATGAAATTGCAGGTCTTACCTCTCGTTTAGATAATTTTAATACAGAACTTGAAGAGTACCATCAGGAAATTGCTCTACAAAAAAATAATATTCAAGTTGCAAAAGAAGAAGATAAAAAATACGAGGCAAACCTTAAAAACGTTAGAAATAATAGAGAGTACAACTCTATTCAAAAAGAGCAGGAATATCAAAAGTTAGAAATTGAACTTGCAGAAAAAAAAATAAAAGAATTCCAAATTAAATCTGAACAAAAAACATTAAGTATTGAAGAAGTTCAAGGCAAATTAGATGAACGAACAGATCATTTAAATGCAAAAAATGAAGAATTAAACTCAATAATGAGTGAAACTGAAAAAGAAGAAAAATTACTTCTTAAAAAGTCTAAGGAATTTTCAGAAAACATTGAAGAACACTTAATTGATGCTTATCATAAAATTCGTTCAAATGTTAGAAATGGTCTAGCTATTGTTCCTGTTGAACGAGGAGCTTCAGGAGGCTCATATTTTGCAATCCCTCCTCAAACACAAATGGAAATAGCTTCTCGTCAAAAAATAATTACAGATGAGCACAGTGGTAGAATTTTGGTTGATGAAAAACTTGCTGAAGAAGAACGTGATAAAATGTCCTCAATTTTTAAAAAATCAAAATAATTAGTTTAAATAATTTCATTTAATCAGTCTTCAGATAACTTATTTCTTTTTGGTTTAAAAAATTGAAAGTCTGATGTTTTCCTTTCTCCTTTTTTAATTCTCCTTAACAGTTCTCTTTTAAAAGATTCTTCTGCTTGATGTAATTCAATTATTTGTTTGTTTGAAATAATTTTATGAAAGTCTTTAACATATTTAATTTTAATTTCTAAATATCGTTGCTCAATTTTAAGCACAGCATCTATAACCTTTCCTAATTCATCATTACTCATAAATGATTTATTATTATTGTAATTTCTAATTATACTTTTACTACTATCACGAACAGATTTAATCTCAGAATTGTATTTATTATAAATCGGCCAAAAAACTTGAGCCTTATCCGGTGACAATTCAACTTTGTCAGATATAAAGGCGATTTTTCTACTTTCCATTCTTTCAAATCTCTGTTCTTTATCATTTTTTTCATTACTAGCTTGAGAAAATATGAAAAGTGGTGAAATTAATATTATTAGATATTTAGTAATTTTCATTTTGATAGTTTTAAGTTTACTCTATTATTAAATCATACTCAGTATTATTATCAATTAAGTATTCTATTTCATCAGAAAAAGCATAATCTTCTTCAGTGAAAAATTCGAACAAATACTCCTCATCTATATTTTCGATTTCAAAATCAACAATTTCAACATAAATTTCATCACTTAAAAAACTCTCACTATTAGATTCTAAATTAATTATAGTATTCAATATGATTATTAATGATAAAGATGTTAAAACAAACACAGGAGCAATAATTTTCAGATTAAAATACTCTAAAAGTTTTGAATTAAAATTCAAGTTTTCGGATTGCTTATGAATATCACTTTTAAGTTGAGAAAAATAATTATCCGGAACACGAAATGGTGATTTATATTTAAGTTTCTCTATGTCAGTATTTTGTTTCATCTATTTAATGAGATAGTATAATTATAAAAAGGTTTAATTTTCTTTTAAAAATTCTTGAATTTTATTTTTTGCATGATGATAATTTGCTTTTAAAGCACCCACAGAAGTTCCTAAAATTTTAGAAATTTGCTCATATTTCATATTATCAAAATATTTCATGTTGAAAGCTATTCTTTGCTTGGTGGGTAATATTAGTATAGCCTCTTGTAGTTTCTTTTCAGCATCATTTCCATCAAAATATTGTTCAGATTTTAGATTACTTAATAAACTAGTAGAAACGGCATCATTTAAAGTTTGAAAAAGATATCTTTTTTTCTTTTTCAAAAAAGACAAAGATTCATTAGTTGCTATTTTATATATCCAAGTGTATATTTTTGATTCTCCTTTAAATTTACTTAAATTTTCAAAAACTTTAATGAAGGTGTTTTGAGTCACATCATTAGCGTCTTCATGAGATATTAATATTTTTCTAATATGCCAATATATTCTTTCCTGATAAAGATTAATTATATAATTAAAAACATAATTTCTTTTTTCAGGTTTTATAAACATAGCCAATAATTCTTGGTCTGTATATTTATTCATTTTCTTTTTAAGCGAACTTTCTATTTAAATTAAGCATGCTATAATTATGTTCAAAATAAACCTTAACTAATTTTGTTCATATGCGGTAAATTTCCACCATTTTTACAATTCGTTTTGCTGCTGAAACTGCTGCAGAGTAATCCTGTGAAAAGTTGAGTCGGAAACTATCCATACAAGCTGGATCAAATTCTGATCCAGGCGTAACTATAACCTTTGCCTGATATCGCAGTAAGTGTATAAAAGTATATAAATCTACACGAAGCGGGGGTAGTTGTGGGAAAAGATAACTGCCAGCCTGGGGAGTTGCTGTATAGATATTACCAGCCCTGAAAGTTTGTAGTAATTCATCTCTTATTGATTCATGTTCTCGAATACGATTTTCAATCCAGCCCAAAGGTTCCTGAAACCAAGTATCAAGAACTGATTGATTGTATCCTGCAGCACGCAAAGAAACTATAGCTTGAAGGGATTCCATTCTTTCAATCAATTTTGGTGTGCCAAATGCGACTCCAAGGCGAAATCCGCTAAGAGATTCAGTTTTTGATGGTCCCATGATAGTAATAAGATTTTCAGGCTGAACATCACAAGAACGAAGATGAGTATAGACCTCACCACTATATAGCATTCTAGAGTACAGTTGATCCACAATTACACTCACATCATGGTTTGCTGCAAGATCTGCTATTTTAGTTATTGTAGTTTTTGAATAGACAAGACCTGTAGGATTATTGGGTGTTGAAAAGACTAGAACCTTTGCTCCTGCTTTAAATGAGTCTTCAATTCGATTTAGATCTGGACTGTTTACGGATTGAGAATTTTTGTAGTTTAAAGGAATTGATAAAATGTCACCTCCGAAAAACTTAACAAGTTTACGGTTGGCAAAATAGTCAGGTTCAACTACAGCAACTTTTGTCCCAGCATCAACCATTGAAGCAAGTGCCAAAAATAATGCCCCTTGAGTTCCAGGAGTTATAATCAATTCGCTATTAGCTTCAATTGGCCTGCCAGTAAACTTCCCAAGTCTAGCAGCTAGTCTATCTCTTATTTCAGCCGATCCTCTATACTCAGTATACGCTTGAGATCCACCTCTAATAAAACCCTCTTTCCAAGTTTCATCAGAACTGGGTGTTGGAGGAAAGGCATCTACATCCCCGTGGGAGAAATCAATATGAACTCCATCAAGTTTCTCGCCAAGCATAATGGTGTTAAGATCTCCTAGCTTTTGTCGGACTTCCTGGCCAGGAGCATTATTTGTAGCAAGAGCTTTAAATCTTTCATCAAGTGTCATCATTGCTAAGATATAAAAACCTCATCAAAGGTTCATTAATCACTTAGCTGTACAATATAACCCTTACTTGGATCTATTTTTCCTTTTAAGGATTTTAAATACAGTTCATGCAATTCTTTGGGATCATTAAAATATTTTAGTTTTATGTCATGTTTAATTTTCATAATAAATTCTTTCAATAAGACTTCAGCCAATAATGTGGTTTTTTTAACTCCCATTGTTTTGTATCTTTTTTCAGCATGATTTGGAGCAAAGAAAAATTTAGAATTAGGAATTGATTTAAAATTAGTTTTTGAAGACCAATCTGCTAATCCTATTAAACTGACATATTTTAATGAGTCTGCTAAGTAATCAGATAATTTTTTTAGATAATCAGAGTTCCCAGCAAAATCAACTATTATTGATTTTGCTGAATCAAGTTTTTCCTCTGCATTATCATAAGATAAAACAGTGTCATAAAATTTAATTTTTGATAAAAATTTTATGTTTTTATCCGATGTAATACCTATAATTTTTTTTTTGTCTTCTAGTTTATTTTTAGATAATAAAAATGCCAAAGATAAAGCTGTTTTAGAAGATGCGCTTGTAAGAATTATCTGATCACATTCAAAAAATTTTTCATCTTTCAAAAAATAATAATTCAAAAACGAAGTTAAAAATAGAGGTTTTATTAAAGGATGATATTCTACTGATTCATCTGTGTTTTTTGAAATTTTTAAGTAATGATTGTATACTGAAGGAAGTTTTCTTCTATGATTAGAATCATCTATAAAGCCATGGGTGTTTACCTTTTTTGGTAAAACTTTTAAGTATTTACTCATAGGAAAATATCCATAAAACTTTTCTCCCTCAGAAACATTTTCATTTTGAGAAGAAATAACATTTGCAAAACCCCAAACTGGGACAATACCATAAGGTTCCTCAGCTGGAAAGAAATTCCAATAACCTAACGTGTCCCCAATAACTGCATACGTAATATTATTTGTAGTAAAAGCATACCTTTCAA
This sequence comes from Flavobacteriaceae bacterium, assembly GCA_029243245.1. GTDB lineage: Bacteria > Bacteroidota > Bacteroidia > Flavobacteriales > Flavobacteriaceae > Marivariicella. The sequence continues at coordinate 305,975 of JAQWSK010000016.1, forward strand.
TTTCTAATATGACTTCATCGGTTTTTAAACTTGGAATGCTGTCATCTGAAAAAGAAACTTCAAAAAGATCATACTTATTTACCAGAAAAGTTAGATTTTTTTTATTCATAAATTATTAGTCATAAAATCTAAGTGAAAGGTAATATTTTACTATATAAAAATGTTTAGTTTACTTTTTTAAATAAGAAATAAATAAACACACAAATTACTTGGTAGATAATAACCAAAATATTTATTTTATTACTTTTATTTTTAATGTTATTATGTATTTCTATATTTGGAGGTGATGTCTTAGTAATCTGATAAACAACTCAATAAAAATATTATATGAAAAATGACTCCTTTGTTTTAATAGTAGTAGCAACTCTTTTAATAGTTGGTTGTGACACAGGATTCAACAAAACGAAAGAATGTGATATAACCCAGGTAAACGGAACGGATGACTATTGGGCAGAATATTTGGGACACGACCAAACCGTAGATTTTTGGCCAGATGAATTTGTTAATTACTGGGCAGTTGTTGTAAATAAAAACGACTTTCCGAATGTTGGGTTTAAAATTCAAGGAGAATTTCCAGAGGCAAGATATTTTAGTTACAATGTTTATGGAAAAGATAGAAATTCCACTGCATCTATATTCGACACACAAATAAAAGCTGAAAATTGTTCTTCAAATCCATTCAAAAACCAAAAAAAAGAAACTTCTATAAATAAAAATCTATATACCCTTTTTGTGGTTCCAGAGTCAGTTTCTAAATTTGACACAAACGATAATGTATTGAAGTTTATAGACGGCGAAGAAGAAATCACCCTAATACTACGATATTACGTTCCAGCTAGAGGAGACCGTGCTGGTGTTGATTTACCTAAGATTGAAGTATTTGATTTAGACTCAAAAGAGTCTGTAACGATTCCCGAAACAAGCAATTTATTAATGACAACTCCACAAATACTAGGCAGAATTAATGCTGGGTATTCTTTTCAAATAGACAATAATGTTCGCTTTTATCGGGGCGATGCAACAGGGCTTTATCCAAATAATGACAACCAATATGTGCGTACTTTTTTAAATTACGACGATGATGATGTTTATATTATTAGGTGGAAAGTACCAACCTCTCCAAAAAACAGTTCAGAATTTGATAGTGCTGATGTTCGTTATTCTTCAATGAATTTAGGAGATAACATTACCAATAATTTTGATGGAATTTACGACAGCCAATACAAACTTAATAAAGACAGCTTTGTAACTCTTGTAATTGCCGATGAAATACCTGAACTAAGAGAAAAAGCAGAAACTGCAGGATATAATTTTATGCCTTGGACTTTACCAGGTAACAAAGGATATTTAATATATCGAAACCTGTTAACGAAAGAAGGAACGACTGCTGCTTATACACTAAATAAAGTTCCTTTGCCTAATTTTTCGACGAACCGATCCCATGTAATAACCCACGACGCCAAAAATTATATTGGAGACTATGCACCTATTGGTCTTCGGATGACTAAAGCTGAATATTTAGCTGATTTTGGAGGGTTTAATCACAAACTCAGAGAGTAAAATTTAAAATCTCATTTCGCGACACATAACAATCTTTCGAGTAGGTGTTTCCATCCACATAGCAATCCGCATATAAATAAAAAACCCCTCTTAAAAAGTGAGGTTGAAATGGTGGGCGCTGAGGGATTCGAACCCCCGACCCTTTGGGTGTAAACCAAATGCTCTGAACCAACTGAGCTAAGCGCCCAAATGAAGTGTTTATAGAATTTAAGTAGTATTTTACTTGAATTGTTAATAGCTAATGTAAAATATGACGCTTTAACTAACACTAATTTTGAAAGGCAAATATAAAAGTTTATTCTTTATCTGCTTCATCTTTTTTAAAATTAAAAATGCCCTTTATAAAGGGCATTTTTAATAATAATTTTAAATTATTCAAAACTAACAAATTTAAGCTGTTCCCAAATAACTCTTAAACGAAATCCATCTGGATCATATTCATTCATTTTAGATCCTTTAGGTCCAACCCAATCAGTCAAATCCAATGTTTTTAGAGCATCTTCAACAGAGCTAAAACCATCCCATGTCATTACGGTAGATTCATCGTTTCCGCTAGGATATATTTTAGTTGCAATACCCCAATTTTTCATAGAATTTGAACTGGATTTTATGTTTTTTTCATGTATAGGCTTCCATAGATTCTTGTTTTCAGACAAAAAACCATTAAGGTTCTTAGGTTTAGCATAATTCCATATCCAAACTTTAGCATCATTATTACCTTGAACCTCATCTTGAATTCTATAATAGTGTGTTTCATAAACCTCATATTCAGAAGAAATATCTTGAAAATTATATCCTAAAGACTCTAATGATTGCAACCAACCAGAGTTTAGTTGATCAGATATAGTTTCATGAGCATTTACAAACGCATAATTAACATCATTGTTCCCAGCCGTTCCCACTTTTCTCATTAATGCCCATCCAAGCTGTTTCTTGTTTTTAATGTTTTGCTGAGCCACTTTCGCCCAATAGTTCATTTCTTTTCTTTCAAAATCTTCAATGTTCTTCTGATCAACTTTAACATAGGTTATAGAAAAATATTGAGAATGAGCCACAAAACTGGTCATAATTAATAATAAAAAAAATTTTTTCATAATTAGTAATTTAAATTAATGATTAATATATACTTATAAATTGCAAAACACAATTAACTCTTTAATGTTAACAAATTGATTAGTAAATGTGATTTTATTAAAATAAGTATAATAGAATTTTTTATGTTTATAATATACTCATGTTTTTTAAATCTTTTATTAATTGTTTAGGCGATTTAAAATGAATAGAATTGATAAATAATTTTTTAGCAGCTTCAATATTGCTTATATTATCATCAATAAATAATGTTTTATTTGGTTCTAAATTGAAACGATTAATCGTTATCTCATATATTTTTCTATATGGTTTCCTTGTTTTTTCTTCTCCAGAAACAATAATTCCGTCAAACCATTTTAAAAATTCAAATTTTTTTAAAGCTTTTGGAAAAGTTTCAGAACTCCAATTAGTTAAAGCATAAATTTTATATTTTTTAGATAAAACTAATTTTTTTAATATATCTAGTGTTCCTGGTATTGGATCTTTTAACATTTCATCCCACCTGTCATAATACATTCTAATCAATTTTTCATATTCGGGAAATTCTATTACTTTTTCTTCAGTAGCTCTAGAAATAGGATATCCCGCATCTTGGTTTTCATTCCAATTCACAGTACAAATGTTTTTGTAAAACCAATTCATTTTATGAACATTACCTTTAAAAACATCTAAAAAAACGTAATCAGGATTCCAATCAATTAGAACTCCTCCTAAATCAAAAATTATAGAACATACTTTATTGTTTTTCATTAATTGTTTTTTAGATATTAAATAATAGCTATGATTTCTCTTAATTTCTTAAAATCAAGATATTACTTTATACAGAATTAACTTTTACTTTATACGTTTAATATACAAAACACTTGAACTTAATTTTATTTTAGATAAATTAGATGAATGAGATTTATCGTTTTAATTTTTTTAATTTCTTTTTCATTAGTTAGTCAACAATTACCTGCCCGATGGGATGAGCTTACAGCTAGCGACTGGGAATTAGCACTAGAAAAATCTAATTATACCTGTATACTTCCAATTGGAATACTTGAAAAGCACGGGCCGCAAGGACCAATAGGCTCAGATTTAATTAAAGTACGAGAGTGGTCAGCTCGGGCTACAAAAAGTGAATATGCAGTAGTTTTTCCTGATTATTTTTACGGACAAATAAACGAGGCTAAACAACAATATGGAACATTTTCATTGCCTAGTAAACTCACAATGGAACTATTAGAAGCTACTTGCCAAGAAATAGGAAGAAATGGATTTAAAAGAATTATTATTGTTAATGGTCATGGTGGTAATCCACAAATGATTAGATACTTTATACAAAATCAACTAGAAAAAAGAAGGGATTATGCTGTCTATTATTTTGATCCAAAAACCCCAAAAGATGTATTAGATAGAGCAAATAATATTAGAAAATCCGATTCTTCTTTCGATCAACATGGAGGAGAAAATGAAACTTCTTCATTATTATATTTGCGTCCTGATTTAGTTAAAATGAATTATGCGAAAAATGAATCAGGACTTAATCAAAAAAGACTCACTTTAAACTCAGATCTTTATACAGCTATCTGGTGGTATGCTTCGTTTCCAAATCATTATGCAGGAGTTAGTGAAATGGCATCGTTGGAGTTAGGAAAACTTTTGACAGAATCTACCATTAAATCATTAGTTAAAGCTATCAAGTCTGTAAAAAATGATGATCAAACTCTAATCCTTCAAAACGAATATTTTGATAAAGTAAAAAATTAGATTATTTAATTAAATAGTAATCATACGTTAGTTTAAATTAAGCCAATAATTTAATTTTAAATTAATATTCCAAGATCTAATTTTGTAAGGAATAATTACCTCATTACTATTAAAAACTAAGAATAAATCAGAAGCAGGTTTATATCTCCATTGTAATCTAGAATTAAAACTCCAAAGATCAAACTGTTCATTGTATTGATATAAATTTGAAAAAAAAAGTTTATTGGTTAATGTTAAGTCCAATTTAGATCCTACCAGCCAAAATTTAGAATTTCCCCATGGGCTTTCAAGATTAATCGAATTATAGTTTATGATTGAATTTAAACTGATATATGGCTGAATACGGTACCCTAATTCTGCTGATAAACTTTTTCTGTTTCCATTTTGATAATATCCCCCAATTAAACCATTTATTTTATATGTGAATTTTTTTTGGGGCCTAGAATTAAATTCTAAAACATATGAGTTCCATTTATGAATAGATCCTTCCTTTAGTGATTTTATCTCTGATCTTAACGGGTCAAAATCAGTTAACAATTTGATATAAGTTTTATTTATAAATACATTTACACTACTTCTGTTGGCGAAATTAATTACATATGAAAACTGATCTAAAAGATCAGTTTTTTCATGCGACTTATTAAAAAAATAGGTCTTCATAAATCCTGGACCATGAGAAACAATTCTAGAATTATTTTTATAAAATAAATATCCTAAAGAAGACAGGTACTTATAGTATCCCTTTCGAGGGACATAACCAACTTCAGCATTAAAATCTTTCCCTACATATTCTTGCTGTATTCTCCACTTCCAATTTGCAGAGCTATATTGCAAATGAGAAGCATAAGAATAATCGTTTTTAATTTTATCATCACTGTAAGTATTCAATATAAAAGCTTTACCATTCCATAAATTATTTGATGAACCATAGTTGTATTCAAAACCAATATTTCTATTGTACTTTGAGTACTCTGATTTAGTAAGAATATTATTTTTTTGATTAAAAAATGATTCTTTATTGATTACAATAAGACCGATACTAGATCTTTCTAATACTTTTTTTTGTATAGTAAATACCCCAAAATTTTGTTTTGGCAATCCAATTTCATCTACATTTTGTGTTTGAATATCCATTAATCCAATTCTCCATTTTTCATTTATGTTTCCACTTAGCCTAAGACCTCCCTCAATAGGAACGCCAAGACCAATTCTTCTTGAAAAAAAGGGTCTTAGCCTCTCGTATCCAAAATTGGCAAATAAATCAGCGTTTTCTAAAAAAAACTGTCTTCTTTCAGGATAAAAAAGTTCAAATCTATCGAGATTAGTTACTTGTTGGTCTAGTTCAACTTGAGAAAAATTTGGATTTAAAGTCAAATCTAAATTTAGAGCACTTGAAACACTAATTTTTACATCTCCTCCAATGTGATTGTTTCTTCTTTTATAACCATCTGTTTTTATAATATTTGAAAGATAATATGGTATTAATGAAATATTTTTTCCTTGGTCAGGGGGTGGGTAATCCCAAACTAAAACTCCTGTATACGCAAGTGAAACGGATGGAAATTGTCTTGGAACAGGTGCCCAACTTGATTTTTCACTTGCTTTAAGATCCAGTCTCCCAAAATTTATTCCCCACTCTTTTATGCCTTTTTTATATCTGATTGATTTTAATGGTATAGATATTTCACAAGTCCATTTATCCCTATCAAATGAAACTTTTGATATCCATTTTGAATCCCAGTTTAAGTCAACTTTACCTCCATTATACATTGTACCATCCCATTGGGCACCGTATGCATTTAAGCCAAAAGAAAAACCTGTTGTTAAATTATTAAATGGATCTATTGCAATGAGTAGATTATCATTTTTTCCAAAAGAAAAATCTCTTTTCAAAGATTCTACTGTGTAATCTCCCTTTACACTGTTATTAAAAAAAACAACTCCAAAATAGATATTATTTTCATCATATAGAATTCTAACTTCTGAATGTTGATTTGCTTTTTTTCCATCAGTTGGACGAATCATAAAAAAATCGTTTGCAACTTCAGCAGATTCCCATATTTTCTCATTTAGAAAACCATCAATATTGATAGATTCGTCAATTTTTTGAGGATGAATTCTATAGCTCTCATTTATTTTTTGACATTGAACTTGATTAGTACAAAAAAAAGAAATAATGAAAATTCTAATTAAATCATCAAAAATTTTAATGTTAAAATGTTTATTTTGAATTAATAATATCAAGGTCTGTTTGGTAATTTTTATATTTAACATAAACTCATATTATATAATATCATCCAATGTTACAAATAAAATATTTTATTAGACTTCTAATAGTTGTATTTGTTTCTTTATTTCTTTCCTGCGAATTAAATAAAACCAATACCTATCCAAATATTATTGTTATTTTAACTGATGATCAAGGATGGGGTGATTTAAGTATTAATGGAAACAAGGATATTAATACTCCAAATATTGATCAAATGACTCTTAATGGAGTTAGATTTGATCGTTTTTTTGTAAGTCCAGTTTGTTCACCAACAAGAGCAGAGATTTTAACTGGAAGACATCATGTAAGAACAGGTGTTTATGATGTTTCTTTGGGAGGGGAAAGAATAAATATTAATGAAGAAACGATAGCAGATGTTTTTAAAGCCTCAGGTTATAAAACTGCAGCATATGGGAAATGGCATAATGGAATGCAAGCACCCTACCATCCTAACACAAGAGGATTTGAAGATTTTTATGGATTTTGTTCAGGACATTGGGGTAATTATTTCAATCCTGTTTTAGAAAAAAACGGAGAATTAGTTAAAGGAAAAGGATTCATAATAGATGATTTAACAAATCATGGGATAGAATTTATGAAGAGAAATAAAGACAATCCATTTTTTCTCTATTTACCCTTTAACACACCTCATAGTCCAATGCAAGTGCCAGATGAATTTTGGAATAAGTTTAAAGATAAAGAATTGACTCAAAAAGGTACTGTGTCAAAAATTCCCAATGACATCTCGTCTGGAATTAATCATCCTAAAGCTGCATTGGCAATGTGTGAAAATGTTGATTGGAACGTTGGAAGAATTTTAGAAACCTTAGAGTTGCTAAAAATAGATAAAAAAACAATCATCGTCTATTTATCCGATAATGGGCCTAACGGTCACAGATGGAATGGAGGGATGAAAGGTATAAAAGGTTCTACCGACGAGGGTGGAGTTAGATCTCCAATGATTATTAATTGGAAAAGTATAATCCCAGCAGGAAAAGTAGTAAATAAAATTGCAGCCGCAATAGACCTATTGCCTACTTTAAAAGATTTAGCTGGAATCGAAACTCAACCAAAAAATAAGTTAGACGGGTTAAGCTTAAAAAAATTAATTTTTGAGAAAAATAATAGATGGGAAGACAGATATATTTATAATTATTGGAGGGGTAGATTAAGTATAAGAAGTCAAGATTTTAGACTCGATACTAAAAATAATCTTTATGACATGAACAAGGATCCCAAACAGCTAAAAGATATTTCTTCTAAGAAAATTGAAGTTTTTGAAAAAATGAAAATGGCTAAAACTAAATGGGAAAATGAAGTGTTGATTAATTTAAAAACAAAAGATAATAGAGCATTTATCATAGGTCATCCAGAATTAAAGAATACTCAAATTCCAGCTCGAGATGCAAAAGCAAATGGGTTAATTAAAAGATCCAATTATTACCCAAATTGTAGTTATATGACAAATTGGGTTAATATTGAAGACACAATAACTTGGGATGCCGAAGTTGCTGAAGATGGAGAGTTTGAGGTTGTTGTATATTATACTTGCTCAAAAGATGCTTTGGGTTCTGAAATTGAGTTGAGTTTATCAGATTCTCAAATTTCTTCTAGTATAACAAAATATCATGACCCAGACGAATTTGGAAAAGAAAATGATAGGTCTCCAAGAATTGAATCATATGTTAAAGATTTTATACCTTTAAATATGGGTGTTATTAGTTTAAAAAAAGGCAAAGGAACACTTATTTTAAGAGGATTAAAAAAGAAAGGTAAAGAGCTGATTGATTTCAGGTTATTAATGTTAAAAAGAATTTAGTGACTAATTAAAATTTCAAAATAAGTATAATAGATTTATTTTATATTATCTCAGCAACTACAAAAGTACTCCCGGAAACAATAATTAAATCATCAGCTTTATAGTTTTTTTTTGCAGCAATTAAAGCATTATTAACAGATGTATAGGATTTGAAATTAATTTTAGATTCTTTAGCTAGACTACATAGATCATCTAAAGGCATGGCGCGCTCAATTGAAGGTGAGCACAAATAGTAACTTGCATTACGTGGTAACAATTTTATAATAGCCCTAACATCTTTTTCTTTAACAAAACCTAAAATTAAATGAAGTTTTTCATATTTCTCGTTTTCTAATTGATCAAGCATAAATCTATACCCCTCAATATTATGGGTAACATCAATAATAATTTTTGGATCAATACTTATTATGTCCCATCTTCCAATAAAGTTAGTAAGTTGTTTAACTTTTAAAATAGCTGAATTAATTTCAATATCAGAAAAATTAAAGCCTGACAAATGTTTAATTGCATTTATAGCTATATTTAAATTCTGCTGCTGATAAAGAGTCACTAAATCACTTATATAATCTTTTATTGATTTTTTTACAAAATAAATGTCAGAACCTACCTCATCAGCTTTTCTTTTAAAAATTGGAGCTGTTTCAGGATGATATTCTCCTATTAAAACTGGAACATCTTTTTTTATAATTCCGGCCTTTTCATTAGCTATTTTTGAATAACTATCTCCTAAAATTTTGGTGTGATCTAAACCAATATTAGTTATTATTGAAATCTCTGGGATTATAATATTAGTAGCATCTAATCTTCCTCCCATGCCAACCTCGATAATAGCAATATCAACCTTTTGATCATAAAAATAAATAAAAGCTAAACCTACTGTCATTTCAAAAAAAGAAAGAGACCTATAGCTCATGAAGTCATGATGCTTATTAACAAATTTTAAAATATATTCCTCACTTATATATTCTCCATTAATTTTAATTCTTTCTCTAAAAGTAAGAAGGTGAGGCGAAGAATAGATTCCAACTCTTAACCCTTTAGATTGTAAAATTGCCGCAATTATATGAGATACGCTTCCCTTGCCATTAGTTCCAGCTACATGAATAGTTTTAATTTTTTTATGTGGATTTTCAAGTCTATTTGTAAAAGATTTAATCTTTGATAGATTGAATTTTGAAACATTACTACCTTGTCTTTGATAATAAGGAAGTTGTTCAAATAAAAATTTTAAAGCTTGTTCGTAAGAATTCATTAATTATTCCACTAATTTAAACTCAATAACAACAAAACCAACTTGCTTTTCAGGTGCATCTAAATCAGAGTACCATTTGTGCATTAACGCAGTCTTTTTCGCAGGTTTCAAAAGACATGGATTACTGTTAGTAGTTCCCTTTACTCCTGGTTTTGCAGAAACAACTTCTCCCTTTCTATTCACAACAATCCTAACCACAACAGTTCCTGACTCATTACAATCTTGTATTTCTTTACCATTTATCTGAAGACTTCTTCCGCTTAATCCATACCCAACTCCTTGTCCTCCCCTTCCCTCTTGACCATAATACATAGTTGAATATGGATTGCCATCAGTTTTTCCTTGATCAGAAAAATCATCCGTTTCCCCTTCTCCTTGATCTTTTTCTGAATTATTTTCTGAATTCATTAAATTGGAAATAATTGATTTAGTCGCGTCACTAACTTTTGGTTTTTTAATTTCTGTGTTAATTGTTTCTAATCCAGAATCAATTTTTTTAACAATTGGTTTTAATGAATCTTTGTTAATTTTTTCTACTACTTCAGAGCTACTGTTTTTTTGAGTAACTAATTCACTAGGAATTGTTTCTGATTTAGACGGTTTTAAGGGGATAACATTTTCTTTATTCACAGCTTTTAGACCTTTTCCTGTTTCATTAAAGCCAAGATTAACCTCCATTCCATATTCTATAGGAGGATCAATATATTTTAAGCCAATAAAAGAGAATAGTAATAGTAATAAAATCACCATAAAAATGGTAATCAAAAAAGATTTACGCTCGTATGGGGTCTTAAAAAATCTCATTCTATTTGGCATCAACAGCTAGAATAACTTTTATACTATTTTGGTTAGCAATATTCATTACATAAACCACTTCATCAATTGGAACATTTCTTGCTGCTCTTAAAACAATTGAAGGAGGCTGAATTCCTTCCATTTTATTTATAATGGTTTGCTGTAAATTATTTTTATTCACTAACTGACCATCAACATATAATAAGCTAGAAGAAGATATCGCAACTGCAACTGATTTTCTATTTTCAGTTTTACCCTTAGCTTTTGGCAATTCTACATTAATTGTATCAAGTTGCTTTGAAAGAGTTGAGGCAATCATAAAGAATATTAATAGTAAAAAAACTATATCAGTCATAGAAGACATATTAAAGTCAGGACTAATCTTGTTTCTTCCTTTAAAATTCATTACTATGTAGGTTCGTTTAATAAATCAAAAAACTCTAATGAAGTTGCTTCCATTTGATAAACAATCTTATTGGTTTTAACAACTAAATGATTGTAGGCTATATAGCCAATTATTCCAACAATCAATCCAGCAACAGTAGTTGTCATAGCAGTATAAAGACCATTTGAAAGTAATTGCATATCAATGTTACCTCCTGCTGTTGATATTTCGAAAATAGATAAAATCATTCCAATTACAGTGCCCAAAAATCCTATCATTGGTGCAACTCCAGCAATAGTAGCCAGTACACTTACGTTTTTTTCTAATTTATAAATTTCAATTTTTCCCGCATTTTCTAATGCAGAATTAATATCTTCAAGTGGACGACCTATCCTAGAGACTCCTTTTTCTAGTAATCTTGCAACTGGATTGTTTTGAGATTGAGATAAAGTTTTTGCTAAATCAATTTTTCCACTTAAAATATGTGTTCTGATTTGAGGCATGAAGCCTTTATCAACTTTTGATGCAGCTATAATAGCAAATAATCTTTCAAAATATATGTAAATAACAACCACGAGTAAAACAAAAAGAATACTTATAATTAGCATTCCCCCAGTTCCGCCATTTTCAATTAATTCTATTAATGAAATTGTTTTTTCTGTTTGTAAAGTTGAGTTTTCTTGATAAATAAACATGTTGATTTAGAATATTATAATTTATAACGAAAAAAAAGATTTTAAATTTTATTTATGCAATAAAATTACGCAATAATATAAAAGAAGCTGATCCAGATAAAAAACCTAATAAGGCCAACCAGGAAATGTTTTTTAGATACCAGAAAAAATCTATTTTTTCCATTCCCATCGCAACTACCCCAGCAGCAGATCCAATTATTAACATGCTTCCACCTGTTCCTGCAGAAAAAGCAATAAAATGCCATAATGGGTCATCTATTAATTCAGAAAACATACCCATACTGGCAGCAACTAAAGGAACATTATCTATAACAGCTGATCCAAATCCAAAAAGAATAACAACAATATCAGTATTAGGAATTACAGCATTTAAAGATTCTGCAAATTCAAATAAAATTCCTAATGATTCTAATGCTGCAACAGATAATAAAATACCTAAGAAAAATAGAATACTAGGTAATTCAATTTTAGACAATGAACTATGTACCGGACTATGACTAGAGTGCAAATCACTTTCAAGATCAATTGAACTCATATGAATTTTAGCATTACTAAATATTTCAGCAAATGTTGCAACTATTGCCAAAGAAAGCATCATCCCCACATAAGGAGGTAAGTGTGTCATAGTTTTAAAAAACGGAACAAAAACAATTGCACTAAGTCCTAAATAAAGCATAATAGCGCCTTTTGGATGTGAAGTTACATCATCATTATTATCATTAACTGATATCTCTCCCTTAAAAGCTGGCAAACATGAGGCTATTATTACAGGGACTAGTACGCATACAACAGAAGGAAGAAATAAATACCCAATTAAATTAAGAGTGGTTACTTTGTTTCCAATCCATAGCATTGTAGTAGTTACATCTCCAATAGGAGACCAAGCTCCTCCAGCATTAGCAGCAATGATTATTAATCCTGCAAACCAAAGTCTAGAATCACGATCATGAACAATTTTTTGGAGTATTGTTATCAAAACTATTGTAGCTGTTAGATTATCAATTATAGCTGACAAAATAAAAGCTAAGGCTGCAAAAATCCATAATAGCATTATTTTACTTTTAGTTTTAATAAATGTTTTAATTGTAAAAAATCCATTGAAATAATCAATAATTTCAACTATAGTCATAGCTCCAAGAAGAAAAATAATGATTTCAGCTGTTTTGCCTAAATGGTGTAATAAAATTTCATCAATATGAGTCGGTTCTAATTGTTTTAGGGTTGTATTTACATCAAAAACAGGTAAATGCCAAAGAGCAATAATTGCCCATAAAAATGCCATCATAGCCAAAGCTGGAATTAACTTATCAATTTTTAAATTATGTTCCAAGGTTATAGCTAGGTAACCTGTAACAAAGATACTTATTACAATAATTTCCATATTTAAAATATAATTTAAACTCTTAAGAAAAGAATTTAAGAGTTGAATGATAACGAATGTATAAAATATAAATAAAAAGTTATGGTTTCATTTTAAATATCTTTCCTGAACAATGGTCTTTAGATGCTCCTGTAACTGATGACAAGCAATTATTTATATTTAAAAATCTTAACAATCCTAATAATCCAAAAATTAATGCCTCTTTGTACTCAATCAAATCTCTTGATGGAACTATTATTTCAGCTTTAGTTTTAGATTCTAAGGTTTCAATTAGAAATTTATTTAGAGTTCCACCTCCACTAACTAAAACTTTATCATCATCATTTAAACAATCACTGATTTTCAATACGATATGCTTCAAATATGTATGAATAACATCTTCTAAACTACTGTTTTTTAAAGCTTCAATAATTATTGGGTATACTATACTAACATTCCATTCTATTCCTAATGATTTTGGATATGATAAATTATAAAAATCAATTTCGTTTAGTTCATCATAAAACTTTGGAACAAGTTCACCTGACCTAGCTAAATCACCATCTTTGTCATATAATAAAAAATTTTTTTGAGCTAAATAATTGAAAACTAGATTAACCGAACAAATATCATAGGCGATTCTTTTACCTTGAACTTCTCTAGAAATATTAGCAAAACCTCCAAGATTTAAACACGCTGTATAATCTGAAAAAAGTATTGCATCTCCAATAGGGGCTAATGGAGCTCCTTGACCTCCCAACTGAACATCTTGATTTCGAAAATCACAAATAGTTGTCAAATTATATTTATAGTTAATCATAGAAAGGTTTCCTAATTGATGTGTTATTCCCTCTGACGGAATATGCTTTGCGGTATGACCATGTGAACTAACAAAATCAATGTCTTTAATCTGATTATTAATAATAAAATCTCTTATTATTCCCCCTAAAAAAACAGTATACTTATTATCAACCTCATTAATTTTGTTAGTGCCTTGAGAATAAATATTATTAAGAATTTTAATCCATTGATCAGAATATGGTATAGTGACTGTTTTAACTAGATTAAATTTCCATGGATCAATCCAAAAGTCAATTAAAGCTAAGTCTATTCCATCTAAAGAAGTTCCTGACATTACTCCTAAAACTCTAAATTTATTCTTTTTCACAATAATAAAATTATCAACTTTATAAAAATAAGTGTATTAGAATACTAAATTGCCATTTTTAAAGGTAAATATTCTCATTAATAATATTATCCTATAATGATTAATGAATTATTGAAGGTTAGGGTGCTAAAATATTATTTTAGAAAAAACAAACCAAAGTATGTTTCCAGAAAAGCAAGGTCTTTATAGTCCTGAATTTGAGCATGATAATTGTGGTGCGGGCTTCATTTGTAGTCTTGAAGGAAAAAAAACAAATGATATAATCCATAAAGCTCTAAATATATTGTGCAAACTTGAGCATCGTGGAGCAGTAAGTTCTGATGGTAAGACTGGTGACGGAGCTGGGATATTAATTGAAATTCCTCATGATTTTTTTAAAACTATGTGTGATTTTAAACTACCAAATATTGGTGAATATGCGGTTGGTATGGTTTTTTTACCTCAAAGAGAAAACCAAAGAACTTACTGTATTGGCGTATTCGAAAAAGAAATTCAAAAACAAAATCTTAGAATTTTAGGATGGAGAAAAGTTCCTGTTAACAGAGATGTTGTGGGAAATATTGCTGCTCAAACAGAGCCATTTATAATGCAAGTATTCATTGCAAAAGAGGATATAGAAATTACAGAGTACGAATTCAACGTAAAACTTCTCATATCAAGAAAGGTTTCCGAACATAGTATTTTAAATTCAAAACTTTCACAGGCTAACTATTTTTATTTTTCCAGTTTATCACTAAACACTTTGATTTATAAAGGCTTATTAATTCCTGAAGATATTAAAGATTATTATCCAGATTTATCTGATACAAGTGTAATAACAAGGTTAGCGTTAGTTCATCAAAGATTCTCAACAAATACTTTTCCTACTTGGGATTTAGCTCAACCATTTCGTTACATGTGTCATAATGGAGAAATAAACACATTTAAAGGTAATTATAGTCGTATGCAGACAAGAGAGGAGCTCCTTGACAGTCCTTTATTTGGTTCTAATATTAAGAAAATAATACCAATTATTTTACCTGGAAAGTCTGATTCAGCATCAATGGATATGGTTGTAGAGCTTTTACTTGCAACTGGAAGATCTTTACCTGAAGTCATGATGATGCTTGTTCCTGAAGCTTGGGAAAAACATTTATCAATGGATGAAGATAAAAAAGCTTTCTATAAGTATAATTCATGTATAATGGAGCCATGGGATGGTCCTGCCTCTATTCCATTTACTGACGGAAAATATATTGGCGCTCTTCTTGATAGAAATGGCTTAAGACCATCTAGGTATTCTGTTACAAAAGATGGTTATGTAGTCATGTCTTCTGAAACTGGTGTTCTTGATGTTTCTCCAAAAAATATTAAAAGTCATGGAAGACTTAAACCGGGCAAGATTTTTCTAGTAAATATGGATGAAGGTCGTATAATTGAAGATGAGGAAATAAAAATAGAAATATCAAAAAAGTATCCATATAAAAAATGGTTAAAACAAAATCTTCTAACCTTAAAAGATATACCATATACAGGGAATGTAACTCAAAATGAAAATGAAGATTTTGAAACTAGAATGAGAATGTTTGGGTATACTTATGAAGACATTAAAATTATAATAATTCCCATGAGTAAATTAGCCAAAGAAGCTATTGGCTCAATGGGGACTGACACTCCATTAGCTGTTCTTTCTAATAAACCTCAATTACTTTATAACTATTTCAAACAGTTATTTGCACAGGTGACGAACCCTCCTCTTGATGGAATAAGAGAAGAAATAATTACTGATACAAGTTTAACAATAGGTAGCGAATTTAATTTATTTGAAATTACTTCTAATCATTCTAAGAAACTAAGTATACAAAACCCTATTATTTCTAATGAAGATTTAGATAAAATTAAATTCATTAAAAGTGAGCATTTTAAAAGTTATACTGTTTCTACTTTATATAAAATTAATTCAGGATTAAATGGATTAGAAAAGGCTTTGGATGAAATAGTTAAATCAACTGAAACAGCATTAGATAATGAAGTCAATATCATTATACTATCTGACCGGGGAGTTTCAAAATTGATGGCTCCAATTCCTATTTTACTTGCAACTGCTCATGTACATAATTCATTAAAAAAACTTAAAAAGAGATCTAAATTTGGAATAATTATTGAATCAGCCGAACCAAGAGAGCCCCATCATTTTGCATTATTATTTGGCTATGGAGCAAGTGCAATCAATCCTTTCATGGTTAATGAAATAATTATTAATCAAACATCTAAAGGTTTTATCAATATTAAATCTGATAAAGCTATAATCAATTTTAATAAAGCTATTGCTAAAGGTATTGTTAAAATAATGAATAAAATTGGCATCTCTACTCTTCACTCATACAGGGGTGCTCAAATATTTGAAGCCCTTGGTTTGTCTGAAAAATTTGTTAATCAATTTTTTTGTAATACAGCAACTAGAATTGAAGGAATAGGATTATACGAAATTGAAAAAGAAATAAGTTCTAGGCATTCAAAAGCATACAATCATAAATCAAAAACAGGACTCTCATTAGAAATTGGCGGTGATTATAGATGGAGAAGAGATGGAGAATTACACTCAGTAAATCCTATAACCATTGCTAGTTTACAAAAAGCAGTAAGACAAGAAAATCCAAAAAGCTACAAAGCTTTTTCCAAAATGATTAATGACCAAAACGAAAAGTTAATGACCCTTCGTGGTTTATTTGAATTTTCAAGTTTTGACCCAATTCCAATTGACCAGGTTGAACCATGGACAGAAATAGTAAAGCGATTTAAAACTGGAGCTATGTCACTTGGTTCAATAAGTCAGGAAGCTCATGAGAACTTAGCAATTGCAATGAATAAAATTGGAGGTAAAAGCAATTCTGGTGAAGGAGGAGAAGACGCAAAAAGATTTATACCAGATAAGAATGGAAACAATAGAAATTCTGCCATAAAACAAGTAGCGTCTGGTAGATTTGGTGTTTCTAGCCATTTTTTAAGTTCTGCCCAAGAAATTCAAATTAAAATGGCACAGGGAGCAAAACCTGGAGAGGGGGGACAGCTTCCAGGCCCTAAGGTAAATCCTTATATAGCATCCGTAAGAAATTCTACTCCTTATGTAGGTTTAATTTCACCACCACCTCATCATGACATATACTCTATAGAAGACTTATCACAGCTAATATATGATTTGAAAAATGCAAATCGTTCTGCTAGAATTAATGTAAAACTAGTTTCAGAAGTTGGAGTTGGAACTATTGCTGCTGGGGTTGCAAAAGCTAAAGCAGATGTTATACTTATTTCAGGGTTTGATGGAGGAACAGGGGCATCACCGCTTACTTCATTAAAGCATGCAGGTCTTCCATGGGAACTTGGAATTGCTGAGGCCCAACAAACACTTGTAATGAATGATTTAAGAAGCAGGATTGTACTTGAATGTGATGGTCAAATGAAGACAGGAAGAGATGTTGCTATTGCATGCTTATTAGGCGCAGAAGAATTTGGTTTTTCCACAGCACCATTAATTGCCTCTGGATGTATAATGATGCGAGCTTGTCATCTTAACACCTGTCCAGTTGGAATTGCAACTCAAGATCCAGAATTAAGAAAGAATTTCAAAGGAAAACCAGAACATGTAATCAATTATATGCACTATGTAGCTGAAGAGTTAAGAGAAATTATGTCAGAATTGGGTTTTAGAACAATTACTGAAATGATTGGACAATCTCAAAAACTTAATATGAAGAATGCTATAAATCATTATAAAGCAAAGGGAATTGATCTTTCTAAAGTCCTATATAAACCAGACGTTCCAACAGGGTATAGAGAAAGAAATATAGTCCCACAGGATCATAAACTTGAAAATGTTCTAGATTTTAAAATTATAGATGAAGCACAACCTGCAATATTAAAAAAACAGAATCAAAACCTAAAATTTTCAATCAAAAATACCGATCGAACAGTAGGAGCTATTTTAAGTAATGAGATTTCAAAACTATATGGAGCAGATGGTCTTCCTAAAAATACTTTGAGTATTAATTTTAATGGAACTGCTGGACAAAGCTTTGGAGCATTCTCAGTGACTGGTCTTTTGATGAAAGTTATTGGTACTGCAAACGATTATTTTGGAAAAGGTCTATCTGGAGCTACTTTGATAGCTAAAGTTCCTAAAGAAGCAACATTTATTCCTAATGAAAATGTAATTATAGGAAATGTTTCTTTATATGGAGCTACAAAAGGTGAAGCCTATATAAATGGAATTGCGGGAGAGCGTTTTTGCGTCAGAAACTCAGGTGCAAAAGCAGTAGTTGAAGGAATAGGAGATCACGGATGTGAATATATGACGGGTGGTATTGCCGTAATTTTAGGAGACTTTGGAAGAAATTTTGCTGCAGGAATGAGTGGAGGAGTTGCTTATATATACAACAAAGATAATTTTTTTGATGATAGGAAATTTAATTTTGAAATGGTTGAATTAGAAAATCTACTTGAAAATGATTATAAAGAACTACACGCTCTTTTAATTAATCATTATAAATTCACAAAAAGTCCAAAGGCAAATTATATTTTACAAAACTGGGCTAAATCAAAAAATAATTTTATTAAAGTTATGCCCACAGATTACAAACGAGCATTAAAAATAATGTCAATGAAAGAAACTGAAAAAACTATATAATTAATGGGAAAAATAAGAGGTTTTATTGAATATGATAGGCTTAAAGAGTTGGTGATAGCTCCCAAAAGTAGAATCAAAAATTATAAAGAATTTACAGTTGCACCAAATGAAAAAAAATTACGGGAACAAGGAGCTCGTTGCATGGACTGTGGAGTGCCTTTTTGCCACAGCGGATGTCCATTAGGAAATATGATTCCTGATTTCAATGATGCTGTATATGAAAATGAATGGAAGAGTGCTTTAGATATATTACATAGTACCAATAATTTTCCTGAGTTTACTGGAAGATTATGTCCTGCTCCATGTGAAGAGGCATGTGTGCTAGGAATTGTTAAACCACCAGTATCAATTGAATTAATTGAAAAATATATTGTAGAAAGAGGTTTTTCTGAAGGATGGATAACTGCAAAACTACCTAAAAACCGTACAGGTAAAAAAATTGCTGTCATTGGGTCAGGTCCAGCTGGGCTTGCTGCTGCTCAACAACTTAATAGTGTTGGGCATAATGTAACAGTATATGAAAGAGAAAATAAAATTGGAGGACTACTCCGTTATGGTATTCCTGATTTTAAAATGGAGAAAAAAGTTATCGATAGAAGATTAGAAATATTAAAAAAAGAAGGTATTGTTTTTAAATGTAGTATTGAGGTTGGAAAAAATATTACCACTGAATATATAGAAAAGGAATTTGACGCTATACTTATATCTACAGGGGCATCAATTAAAAGAAATCTTCTAATTCCTGGATCAAATCTAAAAGGAATAGCTCAGGCAATGGATTTCCTTTCTCACAATAATAAAGCTGTGGATGGGCAACATAAATGCGATAAAAAATATTTAGCAAAAGATCGAAATGTGATAGTTATTGGGGGAGGAGATACAGGTTCTGATTGTATTGGAACCTCAAATCGTCATGGAGCAAAAAGTGTAACTAATTTTGAAATAATGCCAAAGCCATTAGATTATAGAACTGATGAGAATCCTTGGCCATATTGGCCATTTAAATTAAAAAATTCATCTTCACATGAAGAAGGAAGTCATAGAGAATGGAATATTTTAACAAAAGAGTTTTTAGGTGATAAAAATGGAAACCTGACTGGTTTAAAAACAGTAGAAGTAAAGTGGGAGAAAATTCCTAATAAAAGGCCTAAATTAATTGAAAATAAAGAATCCGAAAAAGATTGGCCATGTGAATTAGTACTTTTAGCATTAGGTTTTACAGGGCCAGAAAAAACACTTCCAGAACAGTTTGATTTAACTTTTGATAAAAGAGGAAATATTCAAGGATTGAACAAATACCAAACTAATAAAAATAAGATTTTCGTTGCAGGAGATTGTAGAAGAGGACAATCTCTAATTGTTTGGGCAATTTCAGAAGGAAGAGAAGCTGCTCATCAGATAGATGAATTCTTAATGGGATCATCCCTTCTTCCAAAAAAGAATATGTCCGGGGATTTAATAGCTTATTAAAAAACCCTTCACTAAAAGTGAAGGGTTTTAAAAGGAGGCGGCGACATACTCTCCCACCGTATGGCAGTACCATCTGCGCTAATGGACTTAACTTCTCTGTTCGGAAAGGGAAGAGGTGAGCCCCATTGCTATAACCACCTTAATTTTCAGAGATTTACATCTCTATAATAAGTTAACATATTGAAAAAATACAAATCAAAAAATACAAATACTTTAAATTAAATTTCTAAAGAAAAAGTGCCACGATAGACCTACGGGTAATTAGTATCACTCGGCTATGACATTACTGCCTTTACACCTGTGACCTATCAACGTAGTCGTCTCCTACGACCCTTAAAAGAAATCTCATCTTGTGGTAGGTTTCGCACTTATATGCTTTCAGTGCTTATCCTTTCCCGACGTAGCTACCCGGCAATGCTCCTGGCGGAACAACCGGTACACTAGAGGTCAGTCCATCTCGGTCCTCTCGTACTAAAGACAGATCCACTCAAATTTCTAACGCCCACTACAGATAGAGACCGAACTGTCTCACGACGTTCTGAACCCAGCTCGCGTGCCACTTTAATGGGCGAACAGCCCAACCCTTGGGACCTTCTCCAGCCCCAGGATGTGACGAGCCGACATCGAGGTGCCAAACC
>JAQWSK010000011.1 GCA_029243245.1 Flavobacteriaceae bacterium
TCATCGGGATCCAGTGGAAAAGCATCGGGTAAGTCATCCACATTATCATTATCGGTGTCAGCATCAAGCGTGTCAGTCCCAATCGCTAGTTCTTCTTCATCGGTTAACCCATCATTATCATCATCTAAATCTTGACAATCAGATTCTCCATCTCCATCAGTATCTACAGGAAAAGATGAAGAATCAAGTGGGTCCGAGTTACATTGGATCTCAAAAACATCAGTAAAGCCATCATTGTCATCATCAGTATCTGCATTATCACCAATTTGATCAATATCATTATCTAACCACTCCGTCGAATCAAGGGGGAAAATATCTTCGGTGTCTTTAAAACCGTCATTATCATCATCATCATCACAGTCATCTCCAATTGAATCTAAATCTGTATCCAATTGATCAGTATTTGGATTATTAATACAATTATCTATACAGTTTACTACCCCATCACCATCTGCATCTTTTTGACATTCAGAACATCCATTTGAATCTACTGACTCACCACTTGAAGTATTTGGACAAGTATCTAAAATGTCAGGTACTCCATCACCATCAGAGTCAGGCAAAACATTAATGAATATGGATTTTTGACAAGTTAAACCATCTTTTGTAATAGCTAAAGTATAAGTTGTTGATGAAGATGGTTGAACCGAAAGAGTACTTGCAGTTGAAGCATTAGACCATAAAAAAGTAGAAGAAGTAGCTGTTGAAGATAATACTGTGTTTTGTCCTTGAATGATTGTTGTAGATCCAGCTGATATTTCAGGTAAATCATTACATCCAATACGTGTTTGACAATATTCTATGAATTTAACTTTTTGAAGATTATTAGCTCCTCCTGTTGCAGCTGTAAATCCCCAATAAATTTCCGAGTTTCCAGAAAATACTTCATTTTTAATATCATACACCACACTAAGTTTTAATCCTCCATCAAATGACATTGAAAAAGTTTGAGTTGAGGCTTCCCAATTAATTATCACTCTATGATAATTCCCATCTTCAATATTTCCTAAATTATTAAATGGAGTTATGGCTGAATGATTACTACTTGGTACTCCATCTTTAATTATTGCTGCATGATCGTCATTCCAATTTGTTGGATCATTAGAATTTGGCCATGTATCAAACTCTATTGCGATTGAAGGAGATATACCTAGATACCCAATTCCTCCTCCTCCAGTCCCTTGATCATTAGATAAGGGTTGCATTACAAAAGCGATTCCATCTGCCCCATTCTGATCATTATATCCAAAAAACATGTCAGCCTCTACACTAAAATTCTTATCTAAGTCAATTTTAAAATCAGACCAAATCATTCCTTTCTTTGAGTTTGATGCTGTAGTTAATGTTGCCTCATTCCCAGAAACAGTAGCATCCCTAGCAAGATTAAAGTCTGAAAGTGTAAAGTTGGAGGTACATGACTGTGAATAAATATTTATCATTCCACTAAAAAACAATAAAATTAAACTTAGCCTTTTCATTATGATAAAGTTAAGTCTATATTATTGAAATAGCAGTCTTTTTTATGGCGTTAAAACCACCTTTAACCTCAATCATATTATGTAATCCTCTGCTTTTTAATATTGATGCTGCAATCATACTTCTATATCCCCCTGCACAATGAAGGTAAAAATCTTTATTATCTGGCATATCAGTTAAATAATTATTTATCGTATCTAACGGAGTATTTATTGCGTTATAAATTCGTTCAGATTCATATTCTGAATTTTTACGAACATCGAAAATAGCTGAGTCATTATCTTTTATTTGCATTTCAAATTGCTTCGCAGAAATCGAATTAATCGTATCAATTTGTTTGCCAGATTTTTTCCAAGAATAAAAGCCGTTTTCTAAATAGCCTAAAGTGTTATCAAACCCAACTCTGGAGAGTCTAGTTATGGCCTCTTCTTCTCTACCCTTTGGAGAAACAAGTAAAATTGGATGTTTTACATCTTTAATTAATGTTCCAACCCATGGCGCAAAGTCTCCATCTAGACCAATAAAAATTGACCTAGGAATATGTCCTTTAGCATAATCTTGCTGATTTCTAACATCTAATATTATAGCTCCAGATTCATTGGCATAATCCTCAAATTTAGAAACTGATATTGGATTAATACCTCTATTTATAATTAAATCTATGTCTTCATACCCTTCTTTATTCATTTGAACATTTAAAGGAAAATAATTTGGAGGGGGCATTAATCCATTTGTAACTTCTTTTACAAACTCTTGCTTTGTCATATTTGCTCTCAAAGCATAATTCATTTTTTTTTGATTACCCAAAGTATCAACAGTTTCTTTCATCATATTTTTACCACAAGCTGATCCAGCACCATGAGCAGGATAAACAATTACATCATCAGCTAAAGGCATAATTTTATTTCTTAAGCTATCAAACTGAATCCCAGCTAAATCTTCCACCGTGATTTCATTAGATTTTTGTGAAAGGTCTGGACGGCCTACATCTCCTAAAAACAATGTGTCTCCAGTAAAAATTGCATGGTTCTTACCATTTGAATCTTTTAGCAAGTATGTTGTACTTTCCATAGTATGACCAGGGGTATGCATAACTGTGATAGTTAAATCACCTATTTTAAAATTTTGTCCATCTTCTGAAATTATTGCCTCATAATTGGGATTGGCATTAGGTCCAAAAATAATGGGGGCATTAGTTCGTTTGGAAAGTGTTAAATGACCACTAACAAAATCCGCATGAAAATGAGTTTCAAAAACATATTTAATTTTTACATTTCGAGATTTAGCTTTTTCAATGTATTCATTTACTTCTCTTAATGGGTCAATAACTGCAGCTTCACCATTACTTTCAATATAATATGCCCCTTGTGAAAGACATCCTGTATAAATTTGTTCTACTTTCATTTTTTTTATTCTAATATTTCTGTATTTGCTTGCAAACTTATTTTTTCTTCTATTTTATTTTTTGGATTCTTATTAATAAAATACAAAAAAGCCTGCTGAGTATTAGCAAAAAAATGTTGTCCACCAATTGCTTTGGCAACTCCACTTTTAAATAAACTATCCATAACTGGTCCAATTGCTCCAGCTATATAAAATTGAATGTTTTTTGATTTTAAGATCAAAACTATTTCATTCAATATTTTCATTCCACTTGAGTCAATATAATTAATTCCTCCTGAACTAAGAATAACTACATTTAATTTTCCTTTTTTTTGATTAACTCTATCAAGAAGTTGCTCTTTAAAAAATTGTGAGTTGCCAAAATATATTTGTTCATCAAATCTAAGTAAAAGTAGATTTTCAAAAGTTTCAATATCTTCTGTAAATCTATCAATATCTTTAAAATAATCAGTTCCTTTAATTTTTCCAAGTACAGCTACATGAGGCTGAGTAGATCTATAAACCAATAGCAGTAATGAAATTAAAACACCTAAAATTATTCCTTCCTGTATTCCTATGAAAAGTGTTATTAAAAAAGTAAATAAAAGAACGTAAAATTCACTTTTACTAGATTTCCATAATTTTCTTGGCATTTGAATATCAATTAAGGTAAAGACAGCAACCATAATTATAGAAGCTAAAATTGCATTAGGCAGATAGTAAAATAAAGGAGTAAAAAATAATAACGTAAGACCTACAACTATAGCACTAATTATTGATGCAAGACCTGAATTTGCTCCTGCTTGATCATTAACGGCTGTTCTTGATAGTCCCCCTCCAACAGAATATGACTGAAACACTGAGCCTACAATATTTGATGCTCCCAAAGCAATCAACTCTTGATTGGGATTAACAGTGTAATCTTTCTTTTCTTCAATAGCTTTTGCTACTGAAATAGCTTCCATAAAAGCAATTAATGATAAAGTAATGGCTAATGGTAAAATCTTAGAAACTTTTGAAAACTCTATTTCTGGAAACTTAAAAGCCGGGAGGCCCTCCGGAACTAATCCAACAATAGAAATACCTGATTCACTTCCAAAAGATTTAATCCAAAGACTTGAGATTATAACTGCTATTAAAGCTCCAGGAATTGATGGGTTAATTTTTTTCAAAAGGACTAATGCTATAATGCCTAATGCTCCAATTAATAATGTTAGTGTATGAATTTGTGATCCTTTTTCAAAAATTTCAAATATAATCCAGTGTATTTTATTGCTAGATTCAAAAGAAACACCAACTAAATGTTTTAATTGACTTAAACCAATAATAATAGCTGCTGCAGAAGTAAAACCAGAAATAACGGGCTGAGAAAGAAAATTAACTACAAAACCCATTCTTAAAAACCCTAAAAGAACCTGAATCAAACCCATAATAAATGCTAAAAAAATTGCCATCGAAATATATTCATCAATACCTGAGAGTTTTAAAGCAGCTAAACCAGATGCAACTAATAATGAGTCCATTGCAACCGGTCCTACTGATAACTGACGTGAAGTGCCCATGAATGCATAAACAACTTGAGGAACTAAAGCTGCATAAAGTCCAAATACAGGAGGTAATCCAGCTAGAAGAGCATATGCCATTCCTTGAGGAACTAACATAATTCCAACTGTCAATCCAGCAATAAAATCACTTTGAACTGACTTTTTAGAAAGCTTGGGAACCCACTCTAATATTGGAAAATATTCTTTCATTTTCTAACAGTAACTATTTTATATTTTAATTTATTGTTCTTGATGGTTAATAATCACTTTTTGGAATAACTGAGCCATGAGGATCAAATAATTCATCACCTAGAATTTCTCTCATTCTATTAAAAAAATTTGAATTCTTAATATGCTCAATTTCTTCTGCAATTTCATGAACTTCATCTACTGTAAAGTTCATTTCTTTAACCAAGTACAGTTCAATAAGTCTATGTTTCGAAATAATTTCAATTGCTTTTTTTCTTCCGTCTATTGTCAATTCTATAGGTTTATACGGCATAGTATCAATGAATCCCATCTTAACTAATTTCTTAAGCATATTTGAAACCGTAGATTTACTTACCTTAAAATAAATACTAAGTGCGGTAACTGACACTTTATTGTTATTCTCTTCAAACTTGTATATAGTTTTAAGATAATTTTCTTTTTCAATTGTTTTTTTCATATATGTTTTGCAGTATAAAACTTTTTAATAGTTTTGTAGTATAAAACTTTATAATGATTCGAATTGTGTTTTTATTTTTATGTTTTATTCAAATCTCATTTGGTCAAGTTTATTCTATCAAAGGCAAAGTGCTTTCTGAAGGCTACCCCCTGAAAGGAGCGTCTGTTATAATTAGTGGAACTAAAATAGGAACTACAACTACCCAATCTGGTGATTTTACCTTAAACATATCTAATATAAAGAATCCCAAAATAATTATTTCATATCTAGGTCATAAATCTTACAGTCGTAAAATCAATTATAACCAAAAAGATCTTGGTGTAATAAGTCTCATGTTAGATGATCAATTAAATGAAGTCGTTATTTCTGGAACATTAAAGCCCGTTTCAAAATTAAATAGTCCAGTTCCAGTTGAGGTTTATACAAAAGATTTTTTTAAGGCAAACCCAACTCCTTCTGTTTTTGAATCAATAGGAATAATAAATGGTGTTAGACCTCAACTAAATTGCAATGTTTGTAGTACAGGAGACATACATATTAATGGTCAAGAAGGAAGCTATACAATGGTTTTAATTGATGGTCTTCCAATTGTAAGTGGGTTATCAACAGTTTATGGATTAACTGGTATTCCCCAATCTTTCATTGAACAAGTTGAAGTTGTTAAAGGTCCAGCATCAACTCTTTATGGTTCAGAAGCAATAGGTGGATTAATAAATTTAATAACTAAGATACCTGCAAATGCATCAAAGTTTTCATTTGACTCTTTTACTTCTGGTTGGGGAGAAGTTAACACAGATTTAGGCTTTAAGTATAATTCAAAAAATAAACTAAAAGGATTAATGGGGCTTAATTATTTTAATTATTCTAACCCTATTGACAACAATAATGATGGATTTACAGACCTAACTCTAGTAGATAGGTTATCAATTTTTAACAAGTTAGATTTTTATGATAATCTATCAATTGCTATTCGGTATGTCTATGAAGACAGGTGGGGCGGTCAAATGAATTGGTCTTCAAATTATAGAGGTGGAAATGAGGTTTATGGAGAAAGTATATATACTAGTAGAGTTGAAGTTTTTGGAAAATATAACCTTAATAAAGATTTATTTTTACAATTTAGTTTCAATAATCATAATCAAAATTCAGTCTACGGAACTACAATATATAATGCAAATCAATCAATAGGTTTTGGTCAATTAATCTGGAGTAAAAATTTAAAAAGAAATTCTTTTCTGTTTGGCTTAGCATACAGATACACATACTATGATGATGATTCAACAGCAACATTCAATGACAACTCTTCTTCTAATATGGCAGAGATAACAAATCTACCCGGTTTGTTTATTCAAGACGAAATAAAAATTACTAATTCTAAAACTCTTTTACTTGGAATAAGATATGATCATAATTCCATTCATGGAAGTATACTTACACCTAGGTTTAATTATAAAATTACAAATCAAGATAAATCTTCTGTTTTTAGATTTAGCATAGGATCAGGGTATAGAATTGCCAAAGTGTTTACTGAGGATCATGCTGCGCTAACTGGAGCAAGAGAAGTTGTGTTTTTAAATGACTTAAAACCAGAAAGATCGTGGAACACAAATATAAATTATGTAAAAAACATATATGCTAAGCAAGGGTATATCTTAGATTTTGATACTAGTGTTTTCTGGACAAAATTCTCGAATAAAATTGTTCCAAATTATGACACAAACCCAAACCTAATACTTTACGATAATCTAAAAGACAAATCCATAACTAAAGGGGCTTCAATAAATTTTAATTCATTATTTAATAATGGACTCAGAATTAACATGGGTGCAACTTTTATTAATTCATCAATTATTGAAAATGAAGAAAAATTTACTCCATACTTGACAGAAAGTTTTCAGGGAGTTTGGAGAGTAGAAAAGAAATTTATTAAATATAATTATAAAATAGATTTAACAGGAAACATAGTAGGTAAAATGAGATTGCCTCGATTAGGTTCATTGGATCCAAGAGATGAGTTTTCTCCTATATTTAGTATAATTAATTTACAAATAACAAAGACTCTTAAAAAGAGTTATGATTTTTATTGTGGTATTAAAAATATTTTAAATTTTACTCCCCCAGAAAACAGTATTGCTCGTTCTTTTGATCCTTTTGATAATAATGTGGTTTTTGATCAAAATGGAAATGCTATACCAACTTTAGAGAACCCTTATGCTTTAACATTTGATCCTTCCTATGTTTTTGCTTCAAATCAAGGGATAAGATTTTTTTTAGGGATGAGGTGGAGTCTAAATTAATATTTTTAGTCTCCTTTTTTAAATCCATAAAATAATTGTCCAATAAAATCTTTTGACATACTACTATCTCCTTCATATCCAAGTTTTATATTACCCTCTGCTTTTGGAATATAATTTGTTTTAAACATATAGTCCCAAACGCTCAAGCTAATTGCGAAATTGACTCCTGTTTTAAATTTATTTGGCAACGAATATGCATGATGATAAAGGTGCATTACTGGATTGTTAAAAATATATTTTAAGGGTCCATAACTTAAATTTATGTTAGCATGATTAAGATGACCAATAGTAATAGCAAGGAAGTGAATTATAAATGCTTGCTCTGGTTCAAATCCACCAATGAGCATAATTGCTAAAACTTTTAGAGGTTTATATAAAATATTTTCCATCCAATGGTAACGTAAATGAGCTGCAAATCCCATTTCCTTAACTGAATGATGGACCTTATGAAATTTCCATAAAAAGTCATATTTATGTAATAAAATGTGTGTTATCCATTGAAAAAAATCCAAAATAACAAAGAAAATCACTAATTGAATTATTGGAGAAAAATTAGATAATTTAAATAAAGTAATAGAATCTGCATTCAATAAAAATAAGTTATATGTAGCTTTATTTATAATTTTATAAAATCCATCAATAAAAATTGAAAATAAAAAAAAGTTGAAAAACATATAAAAAAGATCTAACCAAAAATCTTGTCTAAACATTTTTTGATTCTTTCGCCATGGAAAAGCTAATTCAAGAATCCAAACGACTAATGAAATTATAATTAAACCCCAAAAATAATTTTCAGTATTGGCTACTCTAAAAAAAATTTGTCTAAAAATCCAGTTTAATGTTCCTAAAAAAGATTCTATGAATAATTCTAAATATTCCATAAAAAAACTCTAACTCATTGTCAAAAATCTAAAAAACTATAAACCAAAAAAAAACGAAAAGAAAAATAATTGCAACTATAATTTGAAAATTTGAGAAATGTTTTTGCATATAATATAGGCTTATAAATGATATAACAAATATATGGAAAAAGGACGTTACTTTTTAAACTCTTGAGTTTTGCTTGAGTTGAATAAAAGTGTCTGACCAGTTTTCAATTTCGTTAAAAACAGAATATAAGTTAATTGATGCTTCTGTTAAAGAATATTCAACTCTAGGGGGAATCTCAGGAAATTGAGTTCTAATAATCAAATTATCTTTTTCCAACTCTTTTAATTGATCCGATAATACTTTTCTTGAAATAGTTGAAATTAAGAGATGTAATTTTCCAAAACGTAATTTATCATTTTTACGAATGGTATTGATAATATTAAGCTTCCATTTTCCTCCAAGCATTTTTGTAAATGTTGAAACGGGACATGTTTTTGTTTTTTCCATTTTAATTAGTTACAAAGGAGTTACTAGTTTTTTAGTTACTAAAAGGTAATAAGTTACAAAAGTAAACTATTATTTATATATTTGACTCTAAATAAATTAAAAATTATGATAAGAAATAACAAGTCTCAATGTCAGTGTGGAAACACATCTGATCCAAATGGATGCTGTGATGGATCTCACTTAAATAAAATATTAAAAATGAAAATTGGAATTTTTACAATTATAACTCTTTTAATCACATCAACAAGTATAGGTCAAGGACTTACCTTAGACACTTCATCTAGCAAATTGAAATGGACAGGAAAAGAGATCACTTCTAAGCAACACTATGGGTCTCTAGTTTTTAAATCAGGGATTTTAACTTTAGAAAAAAATAAGCCAGTTTCAGGAAAGTTTATTGTAGACATGAAAACGTTAAAAAATGAGGATTTGCCTGAAGATTACCGAGGAAGACTAGAAGCGCATTTAAAATCAGATGATTTCTTTTCTGTAGATAAATTCTCTGAAGCTATTTTAGAAATTACAAATCCTGTTGCTGATTCAGAAAAATTTAAAATGGAAGGATTTTTAACTATTAAAGAAATAACTCATGCCGTAACATTTACAATGACTAACACTAATAATAATTGGAAAGCTAATTTAAGCTTTGATAGATCTAAATATGATGTGCGCTTTCGCTCAGGAACTTTTTTTGAGAATTTAGGAGACAAATTAATCTTAGATGAAATAGTCATTGAAACTGATCTTGTTTTCAACTAACAAATAGTTATTCAATAATTTTTTTAACCCTTATTGAGATTAATTAATTGTTTGAAAT
Organism: Flavobacteriaceae bacterium; assembly: GCA_029243245.1. GTDB lineage: Bacteria > Bacteroidota > Bacteroidia > Flavobacteriales > Flavobacteriaceae > Marivariicella. The sequence goes on from JAQWSK010000011.1 coordinate 9,562, forward strand.
AAAATAAAGAACTGGCCATATAAAAATCTCCTTTCAATTAACACTGCAATAACATTCTCGAACTCTTTCTGCCAAAATCTAACGAAAAACTTATGGTATAAAAAAACTAATCTATAATAAAGGACTTGCTAATATTCAAGGATCACCACTTATTAAATCTGTTGATGGCAATACTTCATTTCTAGCTAAAGGACATTATAAACTATAAATAAACCTGAAGCATATCTTATTAAACTCTCTAATTAAGTTTAGAGGGTTTTTATTACATTTAAGTTTTATGTGTTAAAAACTATAGATGAGCAATTTAAAAATACTCTTTATTATTCCAGTAATATTTGCAATAATTACTTCTTGTAAAACAAAAGATGAGAACGCGCAAATTAAAAATAGTATTACCCCCAATATAATCGTTATCGTTGCAGATGATTTAGGTTATGCAGATATTGGATGTGCAAAATTAGCTAGTGATGTGTTTACACCAAATATTGATCGTATAGCATATAGTGGTGTGCGTTTTACTCAAGCATACGACAATTCTCCTATCTGTAATCAATCTAGAATTGGAATAATAACAGGAGTTTATCCTCAACGTTTAGGTTCATATTGGTACAGCGCTGATGGATTGCATGATTCTAAATATAAAACCATTCCAGAATTGTTAAAGCAAAAAGATTATCATTCAGGCTATGTTGGAAAAGTACATTATGGAGACTATGATTCAGATATTTCCAATCGTAGTTTCCCTCTCAATCATGGTTTTGATTATTATTTTGGACACACTTCTGCACGCAAGCATTATATAAATCATAAAAAAGAGATTGAAGATGCTTTTATTGAAACAAAAGAAAAGTATATGAGAAAAGGACAAACATTGCGACAAGGTTCACTTTGGGAAAATAAAAATCCTGTAGATACTATTGCGTTTTTTACCAAATTAGTGGGTGAAAAATCTAGGAAGTTTATTAATAAAAACAAAGACAATAAATTCTTTCTGCAAATTGCGTTTAACGCTGCTCATAATTTTACGCATCAACTACCTCAAGAATATTTAGATAAATTTAAACTTAAAGGATATCATGATTGGAATCCAGCAGTAGAAGAATATTATGAGTGGTATGTCAAAGGAAGATTTCCAAACAACGATGAAGGAAGAGCACACTATTTGGGGCAAGTACACTATATGGATCAAGAAATTGGTAAACTTCTCGATATGCTAGAAGAAAAGAATTTACGAGAAAACACGCTTATTTTCTTTATTAGTGATAATGGAGGTTCAACTCCTATTTATGCAGACAATACCCCATTAAGAGGGTCAAAATATCTTTTGTATGAAGGAGGTATTAGAACACAGATGTTAGTTTCTTATCCAAGAAAATATGAAAAAGGTAGAGTTTACAATAATATGATAAGTGCTATGGATATATTGCCATCAATATGTGAAGAGGTTAAAATCAAAATCCCAAATTATGTTGATGGAATTAGTCTTTCTCCTCTGTTACAAGGAAAAAACGAAAACATTCAACACGATTATCTTTTTTGGGACACTGGTCATGAAATCGCAGTAAGGAAAGGAAATTGGAAACTACGTAAATCATTTAATGACGAGGAAGCAAAATATGAAATGGTGGAGTTAGAGCTTGGGGAATTTTTAAATAATCTTGATATTGATGTGGAAGAAAGAGTAAATTTAATTTCTAAAGAAAATAAAATACAAAAAGAGCTAAATGAATTGTATAAAAAGTGGAAAAACCAGGTCACTAATAGTATTAAATAGATATGGCAAATACAATAGGACAAAATCATTGAATAAACCTCACACTCAACTCTTAAGTTATTGATATACAACAAAAAAGCCTTCCTTTTTAAGGAAGGCTTTGTACTCGAGGCGGGACTTGAAACTATATATTTAAGCACCTCCCGTAGCCCCTGTAAAACATAAGAAATCCCTTTAAAGTTAACTAAAGACAAGTATATCAATTGTTTTGAGAAGTTAACTAGAGTTAACTAAAATGAGTTATGATTAAAAAATGGTTGGCACACGGTATTTACGCACACAAAAAACACATTCTTGTTGCCAATAGAGCGGCAGGACGAATAGTGAAATTTACCAAGAGAGGCAAATTTTTGGAAATCTTTAGTGATATTCCAGTGGGCAGTCTTATTTGTAATGTCGCTTACAAAACGGAGTATTATTTCTTAAATGCTTTGAGTGCCATTGGTGAGGAGAAATCTGCTCCCATCTATATCCATACAGGTGAAAAATTAGAATCAACAGTGATTTCTGGAGGTTTAAATATTCCAACATTAACTAATATTCATCAGGTTTGGCCACATTATGTGGAGAAGGAAAATGGATCTAAGGAGCTGTATCTCTTGGTACATGGATGGGACAAAGGTAAATTTGCTGTCTTGAAACACGAAAAATAAGTCCTTTTTGTCTTTCTATTTTTTATGACATATTTTTTTAATTTAATAATTAAAGAAATTCCTAAGTAATGAAGAATTCCTGCCAAAAAACATTATTTTTTTGTGATTTTGAGTCTTATTATTCTTCAATCGATGAGAATCCATACCTTAGAATATAACCAAAATAGACAGTCCCTGTATTTGTTTTTCATCAAGCTATTTTTCATATTACCAAGAGCAAAGTCTGTTTTTCCAAAAAATTCATTGTCCTTGTCTTACGTTTAAGCATATTCAGATAAAGCAGATTGTGGACTACCCCATAACAGATTCATTTATTGAAGATTATACTTTAGAAATTTAATCTAGCAAATTTTGTGTTGAAGGTTACATTAGTTTTGCCCTAACAGGATATAAATCAATATGGTCAAAAAACAAAGAAAAATAGACAAGTGTTTAGTATATTTCCATTCCTTCATATCTAATATATGCAGATCTGTAGTCTTAAATTCCTTGTCTTGAGGGTAAAAATAGGAAACACCAAACATAACCGCTAGATTAATTAAGAATTCAATACCCCAAATATGAACAAAGTGTATATCTGTTTTTAGAATGAAAGTGGTTGTAATATAAAAAGCAAGTCCTACAAATAATGCTGCTTTGGCCCCAGTGGCCGATACTTTCTTTAGAAAAAATCCAGCTAACATAATAGAAGCAATAGGAATAAAGAAAATACCATTTAACTGTTGAAGGAGTTGATACAGACCATCGGGAGCCCTAGCAACAAATGGGGCAACTGCAATGGCAAAAATGGCTAAAACACAAGAGGTAAATTTGCCAATATAAACTAATCGTTGATCTGTCGCTTCAGTGTTGAAATGTCTCTTATATAAATCTATGCTAAATATAGTTGCCGCACTATTAAGAACGCTGTTGAAAGTACTCAATACTGCACCCATTACTATGGCAGCAAAAATTCCCACAAAACTAGCTGGTAAAACTTTCTTTATAATTTCTGGATAAACCATATCTTGACTTGTATACAAGGAGTCACCGAAATAGTAAAATCCTATTACACCCGGCAAGATGATCACTAACGGGATGAAAATTTTTAGAAGACCAGTAAATAATAACCCCTTTTGAGCTTCTTTTAAGTTTTTGGCACCCAAGGCTCTTTGAATGATTGTTTGGTTCATACACCAAAAATAAATTTGATTCACAATTAAACCCGTAAAAAGGACTTCAAACGGAAGTACAGAATCTTTGGCTCCAATAACATTGAATTTACCTGGAGCATGTTCAAATACTTTTACCAAGCCTACAGAAAGGTTTCCGTCACCTATACTAAACAGCGCTAACAAAGGAACTGCCAATCCTCCCAAAAGCAAGCCATAACCGTTGATCGTGTCTGAAACTGCCACTGCTTTGAGTCCTCCTAGAATTGCATACAAAGAGCCAATTAACCCCACTACTACAACGGTA
>JAQWSK010000005.1 GCA_029243245.1 Flavobacteriaceae bacterium
TCCTGCTGGTGTACAAACAGTGATGGTTTCATTTTCTAGTTGGCAAGGAAGAAAACTACACGGCGATAAAGAATTGCTAACCGATGTATTGAAAGGAAAAATGGGCTTCAATGGATTTGTAGTTGGTGACTGGAATGGTCATGGTCAAGTACCAGGATGTACTAATACAGATTGTGCACAATCGTTAAATGCAGGGTTGGATATGTATATGGCTCCAGATAGTTGGAAAGGTTTATATGAAAGTACTTTACAACAAGTAAAAGATGGAACCATTTCTATGGAACGTTTAGACGATGCCGTTCGTCGTATTCTTAGAGTAAAACTTGCATCAGGTGTTTTTCAAAAAGGCGCTCCGAGTACGCGAGCCAACGCGGGTAAACAAAGCTTTTTGGGTTTGCCAGAACACAGAACCATTGCAAGACAAGCGGTAAGAGAATCCATGGTACTGCTTAAAAATAACAACCAAGTATTGCCTATTGATGCTTCTAAAACAATATTGGTTGTTGGAGATGGTGCTGCTAGCATTTCTAAAGCCAGTGGTGGATGGACACTTTCTTGGCAAGGAACTGGTCATGCCAATGATGAATTCCCAAATGGAACATCTATTTTATACGGCATTGAAGAAGTCGTTAATGAAGCAGGTGGGAAAGTAATTTTCTCTCCAAATGGTGATACTTCTATAAAAGCTGATGCTGTGATTGCAGTATATGGAGAAGATCCTTATGCAGAATTTCAAGGAGATCGTGAGAATTTAGATTTTGTTCCTAACGGATTTGACGTTAACAAATTGGGGACCTATAAAAACAAAGGAATTCCTGTAGTATCTGTATTCTTATCCGGACGTCCAATGTGGACGAATCCAGAGATTAATAATTCTGATGCATTTGTTGCTGCATGGTTACCTGGAAGTGAAGGTGGTGGTGTTTCTGATTTATTATTCCAGAGAGATCCATCACACGATTTCATGGGTCGATTGTCTTTTACATGGCCAGCTACCGCCGTAGTTTCTGAAAACAATGAAGCTCTATTTAAATTTGGTTACGGACTTACCTATGCTAGTAAAAACAATCTTGATGTATTTACAGAAAAATCTGGATTAGAAAATAGCGACCTAGCTTCAACAGGTGAATTCTACAGCAAAGGAACTGCAGTTGCTCCTTGGGGATTATGGCTAAGCTCTGGAGATTTGGTAAAGCAAATCGCAAGTTTCCCAACATCTGTCGGCGGATTGATTATAAGTAAAACAGACCATATCGCTCAAGAAGATGCTTTACGAATTAACTGGACCAAATCTGATGGAGATTATTTGCGCATTTCTTCTGCTAAGCCAAATGATATGGTGCGTCAGTCAAATGGTGCTATGGAATTAACTTTTAATGCAAAATCATTTACTGGTTCTGATGCTGTTGTACAAATTGGCCAATGTGATGACAGTGTTATCTGCGATAATACATTAGATATTACCATAAGTGGTGACTGGAAAGAGTATAGAATTAGCTTAAGCTGTTTTGAAAAATTAGGACTAGACATGACCAACATTACTTCTGCATTGGTAATCAAAGCACGAACGGGTGTTGATATTGGATTGGGTAATGTGCGTTTGGAATCAGATTTAGATGCCAAACCTGGTTGTGATGGGAATTAACATTTTATATAATAGTACAAGAGCATTCCTCTTTGCATAGACCTTTGTAAACCCCTATTAATAGTAGGGGTTTTTTTCGTGAGGTTAAGTTAATAGTTAGAGATATATTAATCAGTTAATTATTGTGCATAATACAGATGTATTAAATTTAATTAATAATTAGAGTGAATTATAATATATGATTACTTATAAAATTCATGCATTATGGCATCCTGAGTGCTACCATGGTTGGGGAAAATCAAAACGTTTTTTTGAAGGTTGGTACTATAAAGTTGTCAGTGAAAATCAAATGCATGCATTGGCGATAATTCCTGGAATTGCCATGGATGAAAATGGACAAAAACAATCTTTTATTCAAGTGTTAGATGGTAAAAATTTAAATGCATCATATCATAAATTTAAAGCAAAAGAGTTTCAGCCTGATCCAAAAAAACATGCATTAAAAATTCAGAAAAATTTTTTTAGCAAAAACAAACTGAAGCTTAATTTACCCCATCTCAAAGGAGAGCTTTTTTTTGAAAATCTCACTCCATGGCCAAAAAGTTTTTTCTCGCCTGGAATTATGGGGCCATTTTCATTTGTTCCCTTTATGGAATGTTACCATGGTATATTAAGCATGAATCATAGTATTAGAGGAGTTTTGATTCTTAACGGGAAAAGCCTATCGTTCAATAAAGGGAAAGGGTATATGGAAAAAGATTGGGGACATTCATTTCCTGAAGGTTATATATGGATGCAGAGTAATCATTTTACACAAATGGAAACCTCCATCAAGGTTTCCATCGCTAAAATACCTTGGATAAAAAGTGCTTTTATTGGACATATAGCCGGTGTATTAATTAATGACAAACTAATTGAATTTACAACCTACAATAGATCTAAACTACGAGCTTGTAGAGTCAGCAAAAAAGAAGTTCAAATTGAGATGGAAAATAGACGTTATCGATTGCAAATAAATGCACAAAGAGAAAAAGCAACATCTCTAGCCGCTCCACTTTTAGGGTTTATGAATGGGCGAATAAAAGAAAGCATGGATTCTAAAATTCACACGGTTTTATTTGATAAAAAAACTAACCAAACAGTCTTAAATGATACCGGTTTATCTGCCGGAATAGAAGTTGCAGGGAATTATGAATTACTTCTCAAATAAGCCCCGCAAATTTTAAAAGCATTCATATATTTGCTTGATCTTTCAAATTTCACGTATGCTTAAACAAACTTAAAAGAGGTTTTACATAATGATTATATCCATCAGTTATCTCTTCTCTTTGTGCTAAGTCATTTTTTAAGTATAGTACTAATCTTTAATAGTTATGAAAGTGTTTTCACTAAGACTTTCCACTTTCACCGTATTTGCTTTGATATCTTCATTATAGATCCAGGCATTGCGTAATTTTTTTTTGGAAAATAATTCTAATTGATCGCCATTATGTATTGATTCTTTTTGTGAAGCATTTCCATAACTGAGCAAAACTTTAGCCTTTATTTTTTTGTCAAATTCAATGACAGCTACCCAGGAATCTCCACCACCTACATACATATTGTTTTCGTCAGCACTTCCAGGCCAGGCAACGCGTAAAACCCCCATTGAACCATCAATTCCGTTTGCAGGGAGATTTTTTCCATTATAATTAATTCGATAATAATCTCCCCAAGAAGTGTCTAAACTTCCAAATTTGCTCTCAACTTCAAATGCTGCTTCTTCTAATAACTGTACAGCAAGCATTGGGTTAGCCAGGCCATCTGGGGTAGTGTTTGGTTTTTTAATACTCCATCGGGTAGCATAGTTTGTGACATTCCAGACATTAAATTTCTTTGCCCAATTGTAAAACAAAAGCATGCCCTTGCTATTAGCATTAGCCTCTCTATCCCAATTTTCTAGGACTATTTTAGCTTCTTTTGCTTTATCCGAATTTGAGTTATCTACTGCCTCAAATAGATCATCTAAAATTCGATCGGCAAATTCCAAGCGGGTGCTGAGTTTGTAGTTCTGTAACTCTTCAAAGGTAATTGACTCATCTTCTAGAAGCATTCTAGCTGATCGTTGTGGTCGAAAATACATATGTTTAGGCGCCATATAATCGGGGTATGCATTTGGATCTAATGTTATTGGAATAGTAGAAGTCCAAGGCGGATCATTTGCATTTTGTAACCAACCATTCATGGGATTTTTTACTCTAGGTAAATCTTCATATGCATGAACTTCGGTCCATATATTGGATGATTTTCCACCCGGAATAATACGATCCCAGTATGACCAATTTTTTTCATCACGCTTTGGGACCAAACCATTAAATAAATAAAAAATTTCTCCTGCTTTATCAGCATACATTACATTCCAAAAAGGAATTTGTGCCATTTTTAATGCTGATTCAAATTCGTCAAAATTAGTACTGTTGATCATTTTCCACCATTGTAAAAACATATTAGGGCGATCGTAACCCACCATACGAATTGCTAAAACCTTTTTTTCTTTTTGATTAACAACAGGCCCGTGAACAGTTTTTAGTACTGTAATTTCATGTTCCTTTAAATTGCCGTCCGCTTTTCTGATCTGGAGCTTTTTTTTAGAAGTCTTAAATTTTTCGACTTTATTATCAAGAACATATCCTCCTTCTTTCAGGTCTAACTCATAAGTGTCTGCATTATCAATAGTATTATCGGTATGGCTCCATCCTAAATGGTCATTAAATCCAATAGAAATTCCTGGCATACCTACCAAATTACTTCCATACATGTTTTTACCATTCAATTTAAAGTGGGATTCAAAGAAGATAAATTCTTTCCACCATGGCAAATGTGGATTTTGCACCAACATTGCATTCCCCGAAGCCGATTTTTTTGGACCAATTGCATAGGTATTACTACCCATATCTGGCCATCTCTTCACACGACCAAGATCATTTCCTCCAATAAAACGTGTGAAAATCACATACATACTATGCATATTGAGATCTTTTGTGGTTAAAGGCAAAACGATTTTATTGCTTTCCTCAATCGCTTCTGGATGTTTTTCAGCATACGCATTTAGTCCATTCACAAACGATTTATAGATTCGTTTGGTTTCTGGATCTTGATTAGTTTCCCATTCTATGGCCAATTCTTCAAAACCTAAGGTGTGGATGAGTATATCGTCTTGTAATTTGCTTTCTCCCCAATATTCTGCTGCTTTACCTCGTGCCCTTCCATATAGTTCTACAATAAGATTAGCGTGATTATGCATTTGTGCCCAGCCTTGAGCAAAAAAAAGTTCTTCTACATTGTTAGAAGTTATATGAGGAACACCCCAACTATCCCAAACAATTTGAGTAGTTTCTTTTTTCGGCATTGAACAGGATGATACACAAAGAAGAGCGATAAAGAGTAGTGTGAATAAATATCGATTATTCATTTAGGAAATGGTTAAGTAATTAAAAACAGTTAAGGTACATAAATAAATCTTCCAAATTAAGGGAGTTTTTATAGCGCATTAATAATATGCATTAGAAGAAGTATTTTAACTCAAACTTGCAGTTAAAAATTAAGCATATTACTTATAGTTTCCTCGGAGGGTTTATAAATTGTAATTGATTGAAATCTATTACATAAAGGCAATAGAACAAGATTGCTTTTTAAATATTTATGATTGAAGCGCTTTTGTACAATATTCAACACATTTTTGTATTTCTGCTATAATAGTAGAGTTTTCAGGTGTTTCATATTCATATTCAATTGTTGCTGGAAAATTATATTTCTTATCACGAATTAATTGAAGCGCCTCAATTATAGGTGTATCTCCTTTTCCAAAAGACATATTCTTTTTCCCATTTTCAGGATTCTGGCGATCTTTTATGTGTATACTTTTAATTTCTTTATGATGGTCTTTTAAAATTTGTAGAGGTTCAGTATTTCCAGCGGCAACATAATGTCCTAAATCTAAATTAATGGCATTATTACTTGATTGTTTAAGAACCGTATCCCATAAAACTGGAGTTTGTTGTTCATGTCCGTGATATGCAACAAAAACATCTAACTGTTTTGCAATTTGACCCAATTTAAGTGTAAGTGCCTCATCTTTTGTATGTTCAACAGTAACGTGTGAAGCCCCAAGAGTTTTTCCTGCTAGCATCGCCCATTTAATTTCAGCATCAGTGTTTTTTGGTCCTAATAAACGACTAGGTTTAAAAGCGTAAATACTTACACCAGCATCATTATACATCTTTCGAAGTTTTTCAATAGCTTTCATAGAACTATTTTCACGCCATTTAGATTTGATTTCATTGTAGGCTTTTATTTCCTTTTCCATTTCTTTCATTTCATTTTTTTGATCTTGAGTTAAAGTGCCCCCCATATTGCCACGCATAAACCTGTAATATTTTCTGAGATTAATAGGGTTTTTAGGTGCTCCTGCAAAAGTGTCGGCTACATCACCCATTAATTCAATTGCACTAATATTACATTCTAAAACATTTTTTAATGTAGCTTCTGCACTCTGATCTTCCATCTCTCTAAATGAATATGTGATCATACCCAATTGAACACCATTAATTTTAGAATTTGGCTTAAAAAGTGATGGAATATAGTTAGGAGCTCCCCATATTTTATTGCTTTTTAAAGCAAGTCCAGCTGAAGCAATTAAACTGGCACCAATAAATTTTCGTCTGTTTAAAGATTTTTTCATTTTTTTAAATTAGTATATTTTTCCAACGATGAAGACAATTATAAATCTCAACAAAATTGTTTGTTTTAAAGTTAGTTATTTGTTTTAAATAATTTAGAATAACCTTTAAAGGGTTATTCCTATTGTAAAATAATGGAGTCCTGACGCTCCTATATTAAGTTTTCCAAGATTAGAAGTATAGTGATATGAAAATACATATTTTTTATAATTCAAGCCTAAAATTGGTGTTAAGTGCCTATAATATTGATTAATTATAGTTCCATTATCTTCATATGAGATTCCTACTGAATTTCTACGATATGAAATACCTATCCAAATTCTACCAGTTGGAATAATTCGATAAAGTTTTAAATTATAATCGGAGCTCCTCTCTTTTGTTTTTTCTAAATATTGTATCAGAAACGAGGGCTCTAAATTCCAGCCATTATCTGAGTATATTTCATATTGTATAGAAAATAAATAATGTTTGAAATTGGTAGAATTAAAAACGTTAGATTCCTCACTATTTGAGTTTGAAGGATTTAGTGTTATGTTTTTTATAGAAAACTGAGAAGATAAATGAGTAGAAACATATGCTGTCCCTACATCAAAGGTAACATAACTTTGTTGACTTGAATTATTCATTAATAAAGGATCAATAATTCTTGAGTCAAAACTAGTTTGATCTAAATTATATTTTACTGACCCTAAGCTTAATCCAAATGATAATTCTTTGATATTATCATTTTTTGTTGGAAAAGATCTTTTTGTATTCCATATTTCATCATTTAAATAAATACGATATCCGTAGGTTAAATAAAGAGATTTTTTTGAATGGTATCCATTATGGTCATTAATTATTTGAACACCCAAGATAGAATTTGCTTTGGCTTTATATTCTAGGGTTAGTAAATTAGTACCTGGTGCTTCTTTAATGTTAAACCATTGTTTTCTGCTTCCAAATTGAATTCTAGTTCCTGAAAGATTAACACCAACCATCGCTGGATGAGCTAGATATAGATTCTCAGAAAGATATTCATTAAATATTGGGATAAAACCCTGTGATTTAACATTGAAACTATTGAGAAGAATCACCATAAATAAAATACATTTTAAATATTTTATCATAATTATGGTCTTAATAAACTAAAATGCCCAGAATATTCTTTTCCATTTTCAAAATAAACATGAAACCAATAGTCATCTTGAGGCAGATTTAAACCATTATACGTTCCATCCCAACCGTTGGTTAAGGGATTTAAGTCAATTAATAATTTACCTCTTCGATCATAGATATAAACTCTGGTTTTTGGTTGAAAATTTTGACTTACACCTAGCACATTCCAATAATCATTTACTCCATCTCCATTTGGGCTAAAAAACTTCATGTGACCTAAAATAGAGACTTCAATTTCTGCTACTCCACAATTATTTTTATCCTTAACATAGACTTTATGAATACCTGGAAGTAGGTTGTCAAAGTATGGGGAATCTTGATAAACCCCAAAAACATCATCCATTGCAAATTCATAATCTCCAATACCTATATTTTCTTTTTTAATCTCTACAGAGCCTGTATCTCCAGCCTGATCAATTATGTCCAGGTCTGCTTGGGTAATATTTGCAATTTCAGATGATGTTAGCGCTATTGTTATGGTTTTAGAACAAGAAGTTCCGCTTGTAGTGACTGCAGTAACCTTGTATAGCCCACCTTCGTTTATATATATTTTTCCTTCTCCTGATTCGTTTAAATTTAATCCGTCTTTCGTCCAAGTATAATTATATTCTCGATCATCTAATGCTTGAACTTTTAATAAAACAGGATCTAAGTTGAGACAAACAATATCAATATTATCTATCCATTCAAATTCAGGAAGTTTTTTTACTCGAAGATTTGCAACCTGTTTGATCCCAAGACAAGAAATTATATTTAAATCGATATTATCGACTCTAGCCCAAATATTTTGAACATAAGGATCATTCATAATAAATTCTTCATTTTGTTCTTCAACTTTATTTAGTCTTAAAAAAGCATCATTTTCATTAAAATAAAATGTTATTGTTATATTTTGAGCTGAGAATTTAGGATCAGAATCAATAAGAGTTTGCCTAATAGTCTCTAAAGTTGTGGTGTCCCAAATTTCAATACCTGGTTCAAGAAGCTTAAATTCAGATTCGCATTTTTCAAACTCAAGAAGAAAGTCAGATTCAATTAAACTGGCAGCAACTTTTAAAGTAAGTGTAGCAGTCTCAAAGCATCCAAAAGGATTTATAATTTTTAGGTATAATTGATCTTCAAAATTAGAATTTATGTATTCAGAGGGGTTTAAAATTAATGAATCAATATTATAATCAGATTCGTTATAAAATTCAAATGATTCTTCTTGATGATCTAAAGAAATTAATGGTTCAAATGCTTTTAAATTAAAGAGCGTTTTTCCATCATTAATTAAGTCATTATCACACTGTTCAATAATTAGATTTCTTTCAATAATTTCAGGATATTGATGAACTGTTGCAATAACAGGTGTTCTGATTTCATTTATGCAATCACCAGGAATTATATCAAGCCAATAGGTCGTTGTGCCTGATGTTTGGACAGTAAATGAAGTTCCTGAGTGGAGAACTGTACCTCCCTCAGCACTATTATACCAGTTAATGTCAGAATGATTTGCATTTGCTGTTAATGTGATAGATTCGCCAAGACAAGCTTCATCAGGAGTGTAGCTAATTAGTTTAGGGACTATTATTTTTGTGCTTGCAGAAATTTGGAGCTCAGGATCACCGGGAGAGCCTCCATACTCAACCATATAACCTTGTGCTTGATAGGGACCAGAAGTTGCTGTAGTATTCGAAAGGTCATTCCAAGACCCCGGAAAACCAATAGAAGGATCAGTGATGTGAGCATAATCTTCATTACCTAAATTGTTAGGCTCGTTATTATTCCAATTAGCATAATTTTCAGTTGTTCCAGTACTTGTTCCAGTCCAAAATATAATTCCTGCTTCTGGCCCAGTAACCCATTTCCAAGTGCCTTCATTTTCTGAGTCTGATCCACCAATCCAACCTACACCATTGGTTAGACTTCCTGAAATATCTGCTTCTTCTTGTGAAAGAATAGTTACTAAGTACCCTTGAAGCCCAAAATAAGTTTTATTTTCAGCTAAAATTTTTGCATTACTCCAAGTAATATTTACACTAGAAAAAAATTCATAATAATGATCTGTTGAAGGAAGGTAATTTGCTGAACCAAGAGTGAAAGAAAATGTCTTGTCATTTGATAAATTTTGATTACTGCTATAAAAAACTACTTCTTTAACAGCATTTATAAGATCTGAATTTGAATTCTCACCTGCTGTAATAGATGTTAAAGTTAGCTTTGCTTCTACAGAGTTCCAATAGCTAGTAATATTCGGATGAGAACCACTTAGTTTAAGTATGTCTTCTGAAGAAACATAGCCCAATGATATTTGGATATATACTGAATTTATAATATTGGGATTTAGATTATCAATATTAAAGCTTGTGACTATAAACTCTTCAGATTGTGGACAGTAAACCTGTTCTCCTTCAGCACTTAAAGAAGGTGCAAGTGTTACTTGACCAAAAATAATTTTGAAAACAAAAAATAACACCCAAAAACATCTAATTTTTGATTTCATCAATAATAGATTATAAAAAATCATCAATTATTGATTTCTCTCTTAGTGAGTTAATATTTAATAGGAAGACGATGGTATAGTAGTTTTTTCAGATTGAGCTTAACAAATATAAATTATTTTGTGAAATTTTATAAAAAATCATTTTTTCAATTTGTCAATAATTTTATAACTGATAATTTAGCCAAAAAATACTATGAAACGAATTACTCTTGTCATGAACTGTCCTGATCAAAAGGGAATTATTGCTGCAGTAACGAACTACATCCATGACAACAATGGAAACATCGTATACATAGACCAATACGTTGATCGAGTAAATACTATATTCTTTATGCGTGTAGAATTCGAAATCTTTATAGAAGAACATAGTCTCGAAAACTTTAAGACCGATTTCAATCAATCAATAGGAGATCCCTATCAACTAAAAACAGATATTTATCTAAATGATCAATTACCAAAAATGGCTCTTTTTGTTTCAAAATACGATCATTGTTTATATGACATTTTATCTCGTTATCAATCTAGGGAACTAAAAGTTAAAATTCCATTTATTCTAAGTAATCATAAAGATTTGATGAGTATTGCTGAACGTTTTGACATACCTTTTTATCATATTCCAGTAACAAAAGAAACTAAAAAAGAGGCGGAGCAAGAACAACTTAAATTATTGAAGAAACAAAATGTAGACTTTATCGTTCTAGCTCGTTACATGCAAATCATTTCTTCAGAACTGATTCAGTATTATCCCAATAAAATAATTAATATCCACCACTCCTTCTTGCCTGCATTTCCAGGAGCAAAACCTTATCATTCTGCTTATGATCGAGGGGTTAAAATTATTGGTGCTACAAGCCATTATGTTACTGAAGAACTTGATGCAGGTCCAATTATAGAACAAAACACTACTCATGTCTCACATCTGAATTCAATTGATGATTTTATTTCAAAAGGCAGAGATTTGGAGAGAGTTGTTTTATCCAAAGCATTACAACTCCATGTGGCTCGAAAGGTTATGGTATATCAAAATAAAACCGTGATTTTCTCCTAAATACTTGAGTGTTTATAGTTTAATATAAAATTAACACATTTAAGTAATTTATATACATAAAGGTTTCAAAGGGTTTTTTTATTTTGAACACAGCTTAAAATAGTTGTGGGATCCACTTCAAAGAAATTTCCTATTATGATGTAAATTAATAACATATATGATTTTTAAAAATAAACAGTGTTTTCTATATTTGGACTTAATTCATAAATTAAATTAAAAATGAAAAATTTTATAGCATTGATATTAATAGGATCTATTCTTATATCATGTCAATTCGGAGATAGTACAACAACTCAAACTCCACCACCTGTGCCATCACCGCCTGAAGTACCAGCTCTAGTTATAGGTTATGACGTATCAGATGAAGGAGAAAAAAGAACATTAGTAGCTGGATCAATGACTAATGTTGAAGTTTGGGAAAAATATATTAAAGCTCATAACGAAAGAGATCTTGAGGCCATTATGGGCATGAATTCTGATAACTTTACAGCTAGAGGTCCTAGAGGAGAATATATTGAAGGGTCTGAAGCACATAAAGAATTTTTAACCCAATGGTTTGAAGAAAATTCACCAAAATGGACATCAAAATACTTTATAGCAAACGATCTAACGACAAAAGAGGGAGAATTAAGACAGTGGGTTACTTCTGGGCATGATTTGACATTAAATGTTGAGGGTAAGGAAGTGATTGTTTTTCAAATTCATGATGCTTTAATAGCCGATGGTAAAGTTCAAACCTTTAGTGTGCATGAGAGAGTTAAAGGCGAAAATGAATAATTATTTTAATTAAAGAATACCCAATAATTATTGGGTATTCTTTAATTCACAAAAAGACTCAAGAGAATTAATGATTAATCGGCTAATTATTTTATCAGTATTATTTGGTTTAATAACATCTTGTAAGGCCAAGGTTAATTCAGACACAAAAAACAAGAGCGCGACATTTTATTTAATTCGCCATGCTGAGAAAGACAGAAGTGATCCAGACGAACAAAATCCAAATTTAACAACAAAGGGAATGAATCGGGCGAAACACTGGGCTTTATATTTTGACAGTATTCCATTAAACGCTATTTATACGACATCTTACAATAGAACTAAACAAACTATTGCTTTTGTTTCCAATATAAAAAAAATTAAACCTCAAATATACTCACCAAACAAAATAAACATTCAAGAATTTGTCAAAAGTAATTATGGGAAAAATGTTTTGATTTCGGGTCACAGTAATACAACCCCTGAAATGGTAAATAAATTAATTAATGAGCAGAAGTTTTCCCAAATGCTTGATTCAGATAATGAAAGTTTATTTATTGTAAAAATTATTGATTCTGATATTAATGTTGAGGTTAGATCAGTTCCTCTAAGTCCCGTCCAGATCCCAACAATAAAAGTTAAACCTTTATAATTCATTAGATTATGAGGGTTTTTTAGTTAAGGTTAGACATATAGTCGGTATATTTCTACTTATTTTCCATTTCTAAGAGTAAGTATGAAAGTTCAATTGATAAATTCCGCATCTCATCTCTAGAGTTCATATTATTTACTATAGTTGCAACTAATACTTTCTTATCAAAAAAGATTTTCTTAGTTACAAATAACCTAATGGTTCAATTCCCTTTAATTTATAAATTCTATCACCTATCTTTCTGTCTTTATTGCTCTTTGTTAAATATCTTTTTGTTTTATTTAAGTACCAAAGTGACAATAGTGTCTATTGAATCTCTTTTTTTGTCTTCTAACTCAACAATTAATAAGTTATTTTTATTTGAATACTTAACATTGGCATCACTATCAAAATATTTTAAACTCTTCACTTTTTCATAAAAACTTTCAAACCTAAAAATATTTTTATCAGAATTAATAAAATGTAAAAAAATCTTATTTTCTAATTGAGTAGAGACAACACCCTCTCTTGGTTGAATTGGCCCTTGTTTAGTTTTATATATTGTTTCCCCATATTTAGATAACCAATTTCCTATATCTTTTAAAGACTCTTTATGTTTTGGTTGAATTTGTCCATTAGGCATTGGTCCGACATTAAGTAATAGATTACTTCCATAACCTGCAGATTTAATTAGATATTGAATTAATTCTTTACTTGATTTATGATTTCGATCTCTTAAGTTAAACCCCCATGAACCATTAATAGTTTCACAAATTTCTTTAGGCAATTCACCTATATCTTCTGAAGAAGACCCCCAACCAGTTGTATTATTTCCAGGTAAATCTCTTTCAAACATTTGAAAATCTTCACCAGGAATAGGTGCCAAATGATGATTATTTCCAATTAGACAACTAGGTTGCAGTTTATGAATTAAGTCATAAATCTCAGAATAATTCCAATCAACCATATCTTTTCCCCATTTTTTTGTTTTGGAATTAAACTCTTTTTGATCCCAGTGACCATCAAACCAAATTCCACCAACAGGCCCATATTGAGTTAGTAATTCAGTAAGTTGAGCCTTCATAAATGAAATGTAGTTTTTCCAATCACCTTCTTTTCTTCCATCAATTTCATTTCCAGTTCTACCTCTTGGAAAATAGTCATCATGATGCCAATCTAAAGTAGAATAATAAAAAAATATTTTAATTCCTTGCTTATGACATTCATCAGCTAAAAGCTTCAAAACATCTTTTTTATAAGGAGTTGCATCAACAATGTTATAATTGTTTTGTTTTGTTTTAAACATTGAAAAACCATCATGATGACGACTAGTAATAGTAATGTATTTCACACCGGCATCCTTAGCCATCTGAACCCATTTTTTAGGACTAAAATCAATTGGATTAAAAAAACTAGGTAATTTCTCATATTCTTGAATTGAAAGTTTTTGTTGGTTCATTACCCACTCGCCATCCCCTAAAACACTATAAACCCCCCAATGAATAAATAGACCAAAACGAGCCTCTTCAAACCATTTTCTAGCATTTAAATTTTCATTTGTTGCATTATAAATATTTTGAGAATAAGTTGAAGTAGAGATTAAAAAAATAAAAAATATATTTTTAATGAATTTATAATTTAACATATAAATAATGTTTAAAAGTGAAAATAGTAAAACTAAATTTAACTTAAATTAAAAAATATTAAATTATAGAATTTTATTTTAAGTTGTATTATAGTAATTTAATTTTCATTATATAATTATTATATATATTTCTTTAACCACTAAGTAAAATTAATGAAAAGAGTCTTAAGTAATATACTTCGAAGAAGTCTTGGATATCTTCCTTTCGTATTTTGCTTCGTTCTTCTTATGTATACATCTTCATTTAAGGAGTTTACAGCTTGGAATGGTTTCACCCAGACACTACTTTTTTTATTTGTAGTTTGTATTCCAGCATACTATACAAAGCGGATGTCATATGTTGATATTGCCTGGCCTTGGGGACTTGTTTTGATATCAGTTTTAATATTAATTTTTGGGGAAGGTTATTGGTTAAGAACCTACTGCATTGCGGGGATGTATTTCTTTTCAGGATTGAGAATGGGGATAGGGGCACTAATATTATTTAAAAAGGGACATTTGGATTCGGAACTTTCGAGATATAAGTTTCAAAGAAAACGATGGAAAAAATTAGGATACAAAAACGGAAATAGTTCGCTTCAATATGAAATAATGATTCAATGTTTTGCCAACATAACTTTTTTGGCTATACCTGCAATGCTTCAAGCATTTAATATGAAAGAGAATATAGCTCCTCTTGAATTGTTAGGATATATCATGTGGAGTTTATTTTTTATAATGGAGCATATAGCAGACCTTCAAAAACAAAATTTTTTAAAGAAATGTTTTTTACAAAATAAGAAAAGACAAGTTTGTAATGTTGGCTTATGGAAGTATAGTCGTCATCCTAATTATTTTGCCGAGTGGATGGTTTGGAATGCACTTATTTTATCTTCAGTGCCCTCTTTATTGTATCTCTTGCCTTATGAAGAATCTTTATTATGGATAGGATTGTTAGCTTCTCTAATCTATATTTCTCGAATTATGTATACTACCCTTGTTTATTATACAGGGGCAATACCTTCAGAATATTACTCTTTAAAGAAAAGGCCCGACTACAAAAAACATCAAGAAACCACTAATATGTTTTTTCCGGGAATACCCAAGAAGCATTTTTAGCAAGCTAGTCTTGTGTATGAGTACAAATTAATAAATAAAGCTTTTATCTAATTCTTCAGAATCTTTATATTTAATTCTCATTTCTTTCAATTCTTGAGTTAATTTTTCAACAACATCTTTATATTCAGAATTTTTATATACATTATTTATTTCATTAGGGTCTTTTAAACGATCATATAATTCCCATTCATCTATATCATAATAAAAATGAGTTAATTTGAACTCCTTAGTTACAATTCCATAATGCCTCTTAGCCATATGAACAGATGGATATTCATAGTAATGATAATAAACTGCATTCCTATTCCATTTCTCAGAATCTTCTTTTAATAATGGGATAAGGCTTTCACCTTGCATATCATTTGGAGCCTCAATCATGGCTGCTTCTAAAAATGTTTGAGCAAAATCTAAATTTTGAACCATTTCCTCACTAGTTGTTCCTGGTTTAATAACATTTGGCCATTTAATCATTAATGGTGTTTTAAAGGATTCATCATAAATAAATCTTTTATCAAACCATCCATGTTCACCAAGATAAAATCCTTGATCAGAGGTATATACTACTATCGTATTTTTATCTAAACCAGACTCTTCTAGATAATTCAATACACGCCCAACATTATCATCAACGGATGAAATAGTTGCTAAATAATCTTGCATATATCTTTGAAATTTCCATTTCATTTTTGCTTTGTTATTCATTTTTGGCCAATTCGCCTTAAAGTCCTTACTGATCTTATCTAAAGTAATATCATATTTTTTCTTTTGCTTTTCATTAGCTCTCCCAAAAGGACCATTAAATCCTTTTGCAGTTGGACGCATTAAAGTTCCGTCACCTTTAACATATACTATCTCAGGCTCTATTTTACCCATTTCTTCTATGGTTGATGGTCTAACTTTACTATCATGCATATATTGCATATGAGTTAGAATATTCATTTCTGCTGTTTTTGCGGCGGTTCCTCTTCCAGTGTAATCATCAAACAAGGTTTCAGGTTCTGGAAATTCCTTTTCATAAAACTCAGCAAACTTCTCTGGACTGGGCCACCAAGCTCTATGAGGGGCCTTGTGTAAGTACATCATCAAAAATGGCTTGGTTTTATCTCTTTTGGTTTTAAACCAATTTAAAGTTAAATCAGTAATTATATCTGTAACATAGCCAGTAATGATTGTGTCTTTATCCTTTCCTATAAATCTAGGGTTAATATAGTCTCCCTGACCAGGAAGTATTAAAAAGTCATCCACTCCTTTTGGATTGTTTCCAAAATGAAGCTTGCCAAACATAGCTGTCTGATATCCAGCTTTCTGAAAAAGTTGAGGGAAAGTAGTTTGTGAATCATCAAATTTAGCATGATTATCAATCTTACCATTTAGATGACTATGTTTTCCCGTTAGTATTACTGCTCTTGAAGGAGCACATATAGAATTTGTTACACATGCATTATTAAAGAGCATACCTTCATTTGCAATTTTATCAATATTAGGTGTTTGTATCAATCGATCATCATATGCACTTATTGCTTGATATGCATGATCATCAGACATTATAAATAATATATTAGGTTTTGTTTTAGTTTCGGAACTTCTAGAACAACCTAGAATACAAACTACGATAAATAGTAATAATAATGGATTATATTTTTTCAACTTTTTGATTGTTTAATTTATAAAATTAGGATTTATTGAAACTTTATTTGCATTTGTTTCGTTCATTAAATCATTTAATTTTTTTAATAAAATTTCTTTTTTGTCTTTAAACACTGATGATAAATCATTTAATTCACCTGGATCCTTATTTAAATTAAATAATTCAGCCTTATTAGACTCATAATGAAGAATTAATTTCCAATCACCTGATCGGATAGATGAGCCTGGTTTCCATAAGCTCCCATGATAATGTGGAAAATGCCAATAAATATCTTCTCTATTAATTTTAGATTGTTCTTTTATTGTTGGCATTAAACTTATACCGTCAATATTTATATCGTTTTTAATTCCAGCAAAATCTACAATAGTTGGAAATAAATCATAAGAAACCGTTAAGTCTTTAATTTTTTTAGTTTTAGTATTCCCCGGCACCTTAATTAGCTGAGGAATTCTTACCCCTCCTTCATAAAGCCATCCTTTCCCTGCTCTTAATGGATATACTGAAGTTGGTGCAATTCTATTTACTGTTGACAATCCACCATTATCGGATGTAAAGATTATAAGTGAATTTTCATACAAACCATAATCTTTGAGTTTTTTAATAAGTTTTCCTACATTTTCATCAATAGCGTAGACCATAGAAGCATATTTTGCATTAGTTTGATTTAATCTAGTTATTGCTTGTCCTTCTTTTTTGGTTCTAACTATGTTATCATCCATTTTAGATAATTTTTCATTAAAATAATCTATATGTTTCAAATTCGCTTGAATGGGAGTATGGATATTATAAAAAGAAAGAAACAGAGCAAATGGTTTATTTTTATCATGATTTTTAATTAAACTTATTGATTCATTTGTTAATCTATCGGTAAGATATTCACCTTCTGGACCGTCACTCAATTTAGGATTTTTATATGGTGAATAATATCCTCCCATTGGGCTTCCCTTTTCAAAACCTCCAACATTTATATCAAACCCATTATCTTCTGGATAAAAACCCTCAGACCCTAAATGCCATTTACCTGCATAAAAAGTTTTATATCCATATTCTTTTAACTTTTCAGCAATGGTAATTTCTTTTAATGGAAGCTCATGTAAGTCTTGTGGCCCTAAAAGAGGTTTGTTTTTTGGATCAATTCCTGGAATCCAATCTGTTATATTTACTCGTGCAGGATGTTTTCCTGTCATAATAGAAGCTCTAGTTGGAGAACAAACTGGACTTGCAGCATATGCATTTGTAAATTTAAAGCTGTCATTAGATAAACTATCAATATTTGGAGTTTCATAAAATGTACTTCCAGAATATCCTAAATCATTCCACCCTAAGTCATCTACTAATATCAAAATTATATTAGGCCTTGTGTTTTTTGAATTACAACTTATTAAAATTAAAAAGACAAAAATAAATTTAAAAATTTGATTCATTATTTAGTGAATTAACTTAATTTATTCTAAAATTGAATATTTTAAAAGTTCAATATAAATATTATTTAATTTAATTAAAATAGATGGGTTTGAACATAGATGTAGTAATTATATTGGGAATACAATCCATTAATCTAAAAAGTAATTTTGAATAAAACACTAATCTTAATTTTTTTAACTTTATTTATTTCATGTCATAATAATGAAGATAAAAAAGAAAGACCTAATATTATTTTAATTGTTGCAGATGATTTAGGGTGGAATGATTTGTCATATATGGGTTCAAAATACTATCAGACTCCCAATATAGATAAACTTTCAAAAAGTGGAATGATATTTTACAATGCTTATGCGTCAGCGGCTAACTGTGCTCCAAGTAGAGCATCTATGCTAACAGGAAAATTCACAACAGAACACGAAATATATACAGTAGGTAGATCAGATAGAGGAAACAGCAAAACAAGAAAATTAATTCCAATAAAGAATAATACAATTCTTGATTTAAAATATTTTTTAATTCCAGAGATGTTAAAAAGTCAAGGATATTATAATGGCCATTTTGGTAAATGGCATTTGGGACCAAAAGGTTTTCACCCCGAGCAAAACGGATTTGATGTAAATATTGGCGGACATAAAAAAGGAAGTCCTGGAAAAGGGGGCTATTTTTCACCATATACTAACCCAAAACTAGAAGACGGTCCTGAAGGAGAATATTTAACTGATAGAATAGGTGATGAAGTAATCAAGTTCATTGATAAAAATCAAAACAAAGCATTTTTCGCATATGTTCCGTTTTATTCTGTTCATACTCCAATTCAATCAAAAAAAGAATATCAGCAAAAATATTCTGATATTAATGGAGATGAAAATCATAATCGTCCAGATTATGCTGGTATGATCCAATCACTTGATGAGAATGTTGGTAAAATTTTAAATAAAATCGAAGAATTAAAGCTATCAGAAAAAACATTAATAATTTTTACATCTGATAATGGTGGAATTCGATCTATATCAAATCAATTTCCCCTCAGAGCTGGAAAAGGATCTTATTATGAAGGTGGAATTAAAGTCCCCTTAATTTTTTCGTGGAAAAGGAAAATTGAAGAAAAAAGTGAATCTTTTGAAAGAGTTACAAATATTGATTTTTTCACAACCATAAAAAAAATAATTGGGTATGAAAACGAAAATTTAGAATTAGAGGGATTAGACCTTAATCCAATTTTTGAGGGTGAAAATTTAGAGAAAAGAGCTTTGTTCTTTCATTTTCCAATTTATTTAGAGCCTTACAATGTTCAAAAAGATAATGGGACTGACCCTTTGTTTAGAACAAGACCAGGATCAGTAATAATAAAAGATAATTGGAAATTACATCACTACTTTGAAGATAATAGTCTAGAGTTATATAACTTAGAAAAAGATATTTCAGAATCAGATAATTTGAGCAAAATAAATCAAGAGAAAACTAACGAACTATTGAATGAATTAAATACGTGGAGGAACAATAGAAGCGCTCCAATTCCAAATCAGATCAATACTTACTATGATCAAAAGTTTGTTGATAGTTTATTGATGTTAATTCATAATAAAAAAATGAATGGTAGAATTAAGTCAATGTAATAATTATGAAAAAAAAATTAATACTTGTTGTCATATTTTTCTTTGCTTTCGTTTCATGCTCTCAAAAAGATAAAACAATTGAGTCACCTAATTTTGTTTATATTCTTGCTGATGACTTAGGATATGGTGAATTAGGAGTTTTTGGTCAAAAGGTAATTGAGACCCCCCATATTGATGAATTAGCAAAACAAGGAATGATTTTGACGGATCATTATACCGGATCTCCTGTTTGTGCTCCTGCTCGCGCCGTATTCTTGACAGGACTTCACACAGGTAATAATCCAGTTAGAGGAAATGATGAATGGAAGGAACGAGGTGATGTCTGGAGCTTTAAAGCAATGTTTGAAGATTCTAAACTTGAAGGACAGCGTCCTTTGCCTGACTCAACAAGAACTGTTGCTAATTATTTTCAATCTAATGGTTATAAAACTGGAATGGTAGGTAAATGGGGTCTTGGCGCACCCAACACTAATAGTATTCCAAATAATAAAGGTTTTGATTTTTTTTATGGTTATAATTGTCAGAGACAGGCCCATACTTTTTATCCAAGTCATTTATGGAAAAATAAAGAAAGGCATATTCTTAACAATAAAATTGTTGATAAAGGTGCTCTTAAGATAGGTCTGGATCCTAATAGTCTTGCAAGCTATGAAATTTACAATCAAAATGATTATGGACCAACTCTAATGCACAATGAGGCATTAGGGTTTTTAGATAGAAATAAAGACAATAAGTTTTTTCTGTATTATGCGAGCCCTCTTCCTCATTTACCACTTCAAGCACCAGAGAAATGGGTAAATTATTATAGAAAAAAAATAGGAAAAGAAAAACCTTATATAGGTGATAAAGGGTATTATCCTAATCAGTTTCCTATGGCTACTTATGCTGCGATGATTTCTTATTTGGATGAACAAGTGGGTGAAATTGTGGCTAAACTTAAAGAAATTGGAAAATACGAAAATACTCTTGTGATTTTTACAAGTGACAATGGCCCAACTCACTTAAAGCAAGTTGATATTGATTTTTTTAATAGCACTGGGATTTTTGTAAATTCTAAAAAGACTGTCAAAGGCAGTGTTAATGAGGGTGGAATTAGAGTGCCTACTATTGCAACCTGGCCTAATAAAATCAAAAGTGGATCAAAATCTGCTCACCCTAGTACTTTTTATGATTTCTTTGCTACTGTTGCTGATATTATTGGTGAACCTACATCTTATGATAATGATGGTATCAGTTACTACTCTACATTGATTGGAAAAAAGCAAAAAACACACGATTACCTTTATTGGGAATTTCCTGCCTATGGAGGGCAACAAGCTATTCGATTTAATCAATGGAAGGGAATAAAAAAAGATTTATTAAAAGGACCATCAAAACTTCAACTTTATAACTTAAATAAAGATCCAAAAGAAATAAATAATGTAGCTACTAATCATCCTGAAATTGTTAAAAAAATGGAAAGATCTATGAAAGAGGCACACACAAAAGCTACTATTAAAAAATTTAATATACCAGTTTTAGATGAGCAATAACGAACAATTAAATAAAAATATATATTAAAAAATTTTTTTAACTAATTAGACCTTAAGGTTTATATACAACTAAACTTATATGAGTATTAGCAGTTTCTTTATCTACAAATAATTTTCTTTCTCGCTGAGTTCCATGGCAAGTTTTAGGTGAACATAAATAAGAGCCACCAGCTAATCGTATTTCACCTTTTATATTTTCTGTTGTGGTAAGATCCCAAACATTTCCAACTATATTGATGTTATTAATTTCTTTGATAGATTTAGATTCACTAATTACAGGTCTTTTGTCATTTGCAACTGCTTTCCAATATTGATCGTAAGTGGGTAATTTAACACCTGCCCATTTACAATACGCCAAAGCATCGTTATAACTTATTTGTGTCACAGGTAAATTGAAGTTTTTGATTGGCTCTCCGTTAGGAGATTTCCATGAAACATTCTGAATTATATCAAAGTTAAATACATCCAATTGTATAAAAGACCATCCAAATTTTTCAGCATCAGTTATATAGTTTGTTGAGTCAATAAAAACTGAAAAATCTTTAATAGTTACTGGTTTTAATTTGATTTGTGACTCACAATGAATATTGAGAATTAAAAAACAAAGAATTAAAATAAATAATGAATTTTTACACATAGTTTTGATAATAACACAAAAAAGACCGATAATTAAATATTACAATTTTGTCAATCGTATTTCCAAGCTAGTATCTTGGACTTCGACCCATTCCATCAGGAATACCTTTATAATATCTGAATTGCTCTACTGGTATATCATTTACAAATTTTATTCTTTTTCTTAGTCTTTTAAATACCCTATCTTTTTCTCCTTTTGGATAGTTATTAATATCTGATCCCAAATAATCAT
This sequence comes from Flavobacteriaceae bacterium, assembly GCA_029243245.1. Lineage (GTDB taxonomy): Bacteria > Bacteroidota > Bacteroidia > Flavobacteriales > Flavobacteriaceae > Marivariicella. Next base: position 22,214 of record JAQWSK010000005.1, read on the forward strand.
TCCAGCCACTAGACCATTGACTCAAATATTTTGAACCTGAGAGTATTTTTTTTTCAACATATTTTTGAATATTTACACTGGTGTTTATATCACTAATATTACCTCCGTAAAAAAGAAATTCTGGGACAGCATATGCTTCCAATTTATTATGAATTATGTCTCCTTCATACATCAGGTGCCATTCTGCTGCCCTAACAGCATCAGCTGTTAAATATGCGGCAGCTCTGTGATCACTTTTGTGCCAAACCTGATAATTATAGCCCGGATCAAACGACATTAAAACATCAGGTTTAATCTTTCTAATATGGTGAACTATTTTTCCAATAATTTCCTCTCTATCTGCAAACTCTAGTCTACCATCATCATAGCCTAAATTAATATATTTATTTTCCGAAAGGCCAATAACCTTCATGGCATTTATCTGTTCTTGTCTTCTTATTTTTGATAAATCATTTTTGTTCATATATAAATCTTTTGTTCCAACATTTCCTGTAGTAAGTGTTAGTATATAAATTTTGTTTTGATGATCATTTAAAAGAGCTAATGTTCCATGAGACATGTAATCGTCATCGGGATGAGCACCAATAAGAAGTATAGTTTTTTCTTGCCATTCGTTTATTGGAATATTAGGTTGTGAAAAGCTAAACTTACAAGCAATAAAAATAAATATGATAATTATTTTTCTGATTAATTTGTTCATAAAAAATTTTTACATACAATATATTGTTTAATTAACTTATAACCAAAGTATTTAAATTATCTAACCTTACCTTTTAATAATATCTAATAAAAAGTAGATTGATTTTTTATCTTTGAAAAGATAACTGAAAATGATATGATAGTAATAATGGGTGTTAGTGGAACTGGAAAAACAAGCCTTGGAAAACAGCTTTCGCAACAAACAACATGGCCTTTTTATGATGCAGATGATTTTCATTCCAAATCAAACAAAGACAAAATGAAGTTGGGACTTGGCTTAGAAGATTCCGATCGAATACCATGGCTTTCTCTTTTGGCTCAAAAAATTAAAGAATGGTCCAAAAAAGGCGAAGCTATTTTAGCTTGTTCAGCGCTTAAAGAAGATTATCGAAGTATTCTCTCAGATCAAAATAGTGGGATTACCTGGGTGGTGCTAAATGGTTCATTTAAATTGATTCAAGCACGTCTAAAAAATCGTAAAAATCATTTTTTTGATCCCCGATTACTTCACTCACAATTTAGCGTGCTAGAACTTCCCTCTTATGGAATTTACCTGAACATTGAGAAGCCTTTACCAGAGATGAGTGCGACTCTTTTAAAAAAGATAAATCCTTCAAATTCTGCAACTATTGGAGTTATTGGAATGGGGGTAATGGGGCAAGGAATTGCATTAAATTGTGCTGAAAATAATTTTTCTACGGCCGTTTATAATCGATTAGTTCCCGGAGAAGAAAGGGTTATAGATATTTTTATTTCAAACAATTCTCAATTTAAAAATGTATTTGGTTTCACTGAATTAAGCCATTTCATTGACGCCCTTGAACGGCCACGCAAAATTTGGGTAATGATCAAAAGTGGTTCTGCTGTTGATAAACTGGTTGATGAATTATTGCCCTTACTTAACGAAGGTGATGTCCTTGTTGATGGTGGTAATTCACATTATTCAGATACTCAAAGAAGATTCCAAGTACTAGAAAAAAGAAGGATTTCTTTTTCTGGCTGTGGGGTTTCTGGAGGAGCTCTTGGAGCTCGTCATGGCGCTTCACTTATGTTCGGAGGTAGTTCCAAAGCCTATCGCCTGCTCAGCCCTGTTTTAAATCGAATTGCCGCTAAAGACATCTTGGGGAATCCCTGTCATGCTTATATGGGTATTGAAGGAGCTGGACATTTTGTAAAGATGATACATAACGGTATTGAATATGTCGAAATGCAACTTCTAGCAGAAACTTTTTCGCTATTGTCTCGTCAGATGAATTACCCGGAAATAGTTTCTGTTTTTAACGAATGGAACACGGGTTCGGAGGCAAGTTATCTCTTAGAAATTACTGCCAAAATTCTTGAGAAAAAAGAAGGCGATCACTTTTTAATTGATTTAATCCTAGACCAATCGAGTAACAAAGGAACAGGTATGTGGTCAAGTTCTGCTGCCTTAGCATTGGGAGAAGTTAATTCGATGATGACTTCCGCTGTTTTTTCTCGCTATCTTTCTTTGATGAAAGCACAACGAACTGTGTTGTCTCAGAGCAACCCCCAAATCGGTAAGTCCAACACTATTGAACTATCTGTGCTTAAAAAAGCATATGGATTTGCCCGAAAAATTAATCATATTCAAGGGTTTAACCTAATTGAACAAGCGACTAAAATTCACGGATGGGAGTATAAGCCTAGTGAAATTGCTCGTGTTTGGACGCAAGGATGTATCATCCGGTCTAATTTAATGGAGCAGCTTGTACAATTTTTTTCAAAAGAGAAAAAGTTACTTCAAAATACGAAATTCATTCGTTTACTCACCAATTCCGAACCTGATGCTGCAGCTGTAATTCACCATGCTGTAGATCAAAAAATTGCTTTAGATTGTTATTCAAGTGCTTATAATTATTGGATTGCATTATGTACAGAAACACTGCCAGCAAACCTCATTCAGGCACAACGTGATTTCTTTGGCGCCCACACCTATCAAAGAGTTGACAAACCTTTAGATCAATATTTTCACACTCAATGGCAACAAAATGATTGATTATTCATTTCTTTTTTCAGTTCTTGCTTGAGTTAGTTCTTTCCATGTGATTAATTGGATATTGTTTTTCTCAATTTTGGATTTAATTTCTTGACTCGTGAATATTTCAAAATCTATTTGTCTCCATTCAGAGCCAAAATTAGGATGGTTAATAGTTATACCTTTCATTTCAGGGTCATTAAAAGCAGGATGAATTAAAATAATATTTACTCCGCTTTTTATATTCTCAATAAAGTCTAAATAATATTTTTTTAATTTATTGTTAGCGAAGTGTTTGTAATTACCGATGCAGATATCATCAAACACAAAATCATTTTTATTAATATTTTCTTTTACATTTAGTCCAACCATTTCTAATAATTTGTTATTTAAAAGTACAGGAAGATTATAAAATTGCCCTAATTCTTTATATAAATTAAAAAACTCTTTATTTACTCCAACACTATACATATGTGAATCAATATGAGTTGGATTTAATCCATAATTCAACGCTTTTTCTATTTGCGCTTTTAATTCTTTTTTTACCTCTTTTTCATTGGCAAATTCTTTTAGTTCATCTCTAGTTCTGAAAAAATAACCATTTTTATCAACTAAGCTTTTTACATCCTCAATTGGAGATACAGGACCAAATTTATAATTTTCCCATTCACATGTAAGAGTTAGATGAATACCATAGTCAAATTGAGAATTTGCTTTAGCATAGTTACCTATTTCATAAAACCAAGGACAAGGAATCATTATGCTATAAGAGTTTACTACTCCCTTTTCAAGACTTTCAATAATAGCACTGTTTTGAGAATGTGATAATCCTGCATCATCTGCGTGAATAATTAGGAATTTTGTTTCTTCAAATACAACTTTCATTATAATTCGCTTGAACTTCCTGAAATTGGAATTAATCGGGCGTTTAGATTTGGATCATTCATATCCTTGTCTACAGGAAACATAGGCCGTTTAATATTTTTGTATCCCAAACGAATTAAATCTTGATCAACACCACCTGGAGTTAATGCCATTACCCAGTCTTTTTGAATTTCATAAAGTTCAGGAACTAGGTAACCAATTTTTACAATTACTATATCAGTATCTGTTAGGCTTAAATCTAATTCGCTAAAATCTTTTTCATGATGATAGGGCTTTCTTTTATTTGTTACAATAACATTTATGCTTCCAGTCTGAACCACCACTTCCATTTCCGCATGAATATCACCTTTTTTAATTTTCTTTATAATTCCTTTGAGTAAAATTGGAGGGGAATATCTATTATCAACTTGAGCTCCTACATAAGCTTCAACTTGCTTCCCTTCACCGGTTTTTAATGCTTTATCAATAAGATCAGGACCAGGGATAGAAGCATATATTAATGAAGGCCCTTTAATAGATTTAAATTCTTCCCTTTCTAATAAATTTTTTAGAGTCCAAGTAACATCTCCAGCTCCTCCTGCAGTTGGATTATCTCCCATATCACTAATAAAAAATGGAGTTTTATCACTATTAATTGCTTGTTTTAGGCTTTCTTTTAAAGTAGTTGTTGGTGCAACAAAATCAAATTCATTACGATATTCCCAAAAACTTTTTGCTAATTTTTCAGCAGAGGATTTCACATTTTTTTCATTATCTCCAGTCACTACAACAACCGCATGATTTCTAGGTTCATCAGCCCAAGCATATCCAATCCAAATTGCAGCATCTAAGACTCCATTAATTTTAGAAATAGGCTCAACTTGCGAGTAAAGCTTTTTACCTGGATCTATTCTAGTACTAGTTTGTTCACCTGGAAGCAAAATAGGTATAGGTATCCAAGCTTTATATAATGGTTTCCCTTTTCCGTTTTCAATTCTAGTTAATAGGTTTTCTAATGCCCTTTGTTTAGATTCCATAGCGTCTTCATGTGGAGCCATTCTATAGCAAGTAATTAAATCTGATTCTTCAGCAAGTTTTTCAGATACATTTCCATGTAAATCCATTGAAGTTGAAATAATGGTATTATATCCAACAATTTCTCTTATTCTTTTTATATAATCCCCTTCAGCATCATTTAATCCCTGAACACTCATTGCTCCATGTAAATCTAAAAACAACCCATCATAAGGAAGATTTTCTTTAAGAAGATTTAAAGTTTGATTTACCAATGATTCATAAGCCTGCTTAGTTACAATTCCACCAGGTAAAGATTTTCCAACTAAAGTAGGAAACCAATTTGCTCTTTTTCTATTATTAGAATTTTCAGATAAAAATGGATAGCGTTCAAAAATTTCATCACCAAATCTAGGATGAAAAGCTTCTTCATGTGTTACAGCAGGAGAAAAAGTGCTAGATTCAATACCAAGACCAGCAATAGCAATTTTTGGGATAGTTGGAACAGAATCTTTCTTTAATTCATTTAAGAATAAAATAATAACCATTAAGTAAAGTAAAATAATAATTATTTTCTGAAGATTTTTTTTCATGATGAAATCAATTTTATCATAATATAAATATTTTTGATCATTAAATTTTACTTATCAGATTAACTCCAGGCATTTAGTAAGAAATTAATAAAATTTTTATGAAATATTTTATCAACATCTATATCTGAATAACCTCTATTTTTAAGAATAGGCTTTATTTTTTGAAGATCAGCAATTGTATTAAGATCAAATGGACATTGCTCTTTTCCAAAAGCTCCATCCAGATCTGATCCAATTCCAACATAATCACAATTTCCAGATAATTGACAGATGTAGTCAATGTGGTCAACTATTTTGTTTAATGAAAGATTTCTTTCCTTAGGTGTTGAAACCCCTCTTTTCCAATCAGGTATAATCATCCAAGCATCAAGACAGACTCCTATCACTGCTTTTCTTTGAATTAATTCTTTTATTTGTTTGTCATTAAATTGTCTTTCATTTGGAACTAGAGTTCTACAGTTGCTGTGACTTGCCCAGACAGCTCCAGAAAACCTATCCATTGTTTCCCAAAAACTTATATCACAAAGATGAGTTACATCAAGGATGATATTGAGTTTTTCAATTTCATCTAGTAGTTCTTTTCCTTTTAGACTAACACCTCCTGAGGAGTCAGTACCATAAGCATATGTTCCAGGACCATAATGAGCTGGACCTATTGCTCTTAAGCCATATTCATGTGCTTTGTGAAGGTGGTTTATTGATATAATAGAATCTGATCCTTCTAAGGACAAGATAAATCCTATAGGATTTTTATATTTGTTTTTATTCCAATTAGATAGATGATTATTAAGATTTTCTTTGGATTTTATCTGAACCATTTCTCCAATTTCTTCCATGGCTTTATACCAAGCTAACTGACCTTGTGTTTGAGCCCATGCTTGTTCAGGAGAGTTCCACCCTGGTAAATTATTATCAGGTTTAACATATCTGGCAATTTGTGTTGCAACACATAAACCAATATTACCATTTCTCATTGCTTTTAAAGAAACAGTTCCTTTCCCACGGTCAGGTTTATCAGTTAAAAACTGTTCTTTTTTTCGTATTTCATTAACTGGAAGAGTTAGATTTCTGTTCCACTCTAGAGCATTCATTGCTAAATCTAAATGCGCATCAAAAATAAAAGACATTATTTAATCATTTAAATTATAAGTTCTTGATTTTACTTGCCAAGTTGATGAAATCTTTCCTTTTTTAATAGTTTGAACGTACTCATATTTCGCAACTGTTGGGCATATATGATAGGGTATTGCATAAATAATATCTCCAACTTTATAGTCTTTTGATTTCTTCGTTTCCACAATCAGATGTTCTTCACTCTGACTAATATGTTTTGCTTTTTCAAGACCATAAATAATTACTCTAGGTAATTGCATTTCAGATGCTACAGATTTATGTCCTAGATCAAAGCAAAGTAAATCTTTATTAGGTTTACTTATAACTCTTGAAACTATAATTGCACTTATCTCAAAAGGCATTTCTGGAAATAGCCCTCCGTATCCAGCATCCCACAAAAGAGTTGTTCCAGGACTTAGAAAATTACCCTTTCTTTTAGCATGAATAGGAAAGGTAGGGGAACCACCTGTTATTAAATCCTTAACGGGTATTCCATTTTTTTCTATTTCATTTTTTATGTTAATTACAAATGAAAATGCTTTATCGCATTCCTCTTTTCTTTTTTCATAATCTTCATGTCTTATATGTCCATCATATACATGAAGCCCTTTAAATATTAATTTTTGATTATTAAAAATTTTTTTTGTCAATTCAACAGCCGATGATTTAGAAAAGACGCCAGTTCGATTCATGCCGTTATTAATATCTAACCATAATAATAATTTAATATTTTTTTTATTAGCGATATAAGACATTGATTTTAATGAATCATGATTATCTACAATAGTTGAAAATTCAATTTTTGGATATGAATTTTGTAATTCAATAAAAAGTTTTAAATTTTTTTCTGAAGGTTGAATAGCTAATAGAATTTTTTCAACCCCACTTCTAGCAAGCATTTGGGCTTCACAAATTGTAGCACATTTAAATTTTTTAATTCCAAACTCTTTTTGAAGATTGACTACTTCTTTTATTTTATGAGTTTTTACATGAGGCCAAAGTCTTTTTTCGGAGCCAGCAATTAATACCATTTTTTTAATATTTCTATTAATTATTTCTGGAAAAACTATTAGTCCTGGACTTGTCAATTTATCAGAATCAATTACTTCAAACCAATCCTTTTCAGAGGACTTATTTTTCATATACCTAAGAATGTAATTCAAAAATAGCCTCAACCTCAACAGGAATATTTCTAGGAAGAATATTTCCAACTGCACTTCTTGCTCCAATTCCTAATTCTTCGCCAAATACATCTTTCATTAACTCACTAAAGCCATTAATAACAAAAGGATGCTCTGTGAATTCTAATGTACAATTTACCATACCTAGAACTTTAACAACTCTTTTTATTCTGTCAATATCTTTAAAGTGCTCCATTATAGTTGCTAACATTGTTAATCCAACTTGTCTAGCAGCAATTTTTCCTTTTACAGCAGACATGTCTTGTCCTACTTTTCCCATCATTTGACTTCCATCTAATTTAACTGGACCCTGACCTGAAATATAAAGTAGATTTCCTGAGATAACTAATGGATTATATAGCCCTGCGGGTTTTGGCGCTGGGGGTAATTCTAGATTAAGATTTTTCAGTCTTTGAGAGGGTAATAGTTTCATTTTTTCTTTTTTAATTTTAAATAAATAAATCTAAGACTAATACACCAATAATACCTATAATACCTATAGAAGTTTCCATAACAGTCCAGGTTGCAAGTGTGTCTTTGACAGAAACATTAAAATACTCTTTGAATAACCAGAACCCTCCATCATTAACGTGAGAAAGCATAAGACTACCTGAACCAATTGCTAGAACCATTAATTCTGGATTAACATTAGTGTTTGAAATTATGGGAACTAAAATCCCTGCAGTAGTTAATCCAGCAACAGTAGCTGACCCAACACAAACTCTTATTAGAGTTGCAATCGCCCATCCTAATATAAGAGGAGATAAATCAGAAGTTCTCAATAAACTACCAATATATTGACTTACTCCACTATCAATCAAAACTTCTTTTAAAGCACCAGATCCAGCTATAATGAGTAAAACCATTGTTACACTTTTAATTGAATCAGAGCATTTTGTCATGATTTCATCTATAGTCCTTCCTTTATAAACTCCAAGAGTATAAATAGAAAACATTAACGAAACTAATAAAGCTATAGAAGGATTTCCAAAAAACTTTACATAAGCATAATAGCTATTTTCCTTAGACATAAAAGTTGTAATAATCGTTGACATACTGATTAGAAATACAGGGAATAAAGCTGAGAAAATACTAATGAAAAAACTAGGTAATTGTTTTTTGTCAAATACTTCAGGAGGCAGAAAAGACTTTAAAGGTTTAGCGTCTACTTTTTTTATAACCCTAGACAGAATTGGTCCTGAAATGACAATAGCAGGAATAGCAATTATAGTTCCATATATTAGTGTTTTACCAATATTTGCATTAAAAAGAATTGCTACTGCAGTTGGTCCAGGATGAGGAGGTAAATATCCGTGGGCAACAGATAAAGATGCTAACAAAGGAAGTCCAACATATATTAAAGGTAATCGAGATGATGATGCAACCGTAAAAACAAGTGGAACTAAAATTACGAAGCCAACTTCATAAAACATAGTTAAACCAATAATAAAACCCGAAAGCATAACAGCCAACTGAATGTTGTTTATGCCGAAAACATCTATTAGTTTAAATGATATTTGCTGAGCAGCTCCACTGTCTGCAATTATTTTTCCAAACATGGCTCCAAGCCCTAAAATCATAACTAATGCCCCAAGGGTGTTTCCAAAACCATTTTCAATTGATTCAATGACTTGATTGATTGGCATTCCATTAGCTATTCCAATGACTAAAGAAACTAAAATGAAAGAAATAAATGCATTCAATCTTCCAAAAACTATTAGGGTAAAGAGCAACAAAATTCCACAAATGACAATAAAAAGGGGCATAAATTTTATGTTTTTAAGTTTGGTTTTAATATAAAATTTAAATTTAATAAAATTAATTTCAAAAGTTAGTTCCACCACAAGTCTTTAAATCAAATGATTGTATTTACTAGGCTTATAACAATATAGCTTTGTTTATTAACCTTGTATAGATGAAATATCTATTGTGTCTTACGGAGAAATACTATTAAGAATAAGACTTCAAAATCACTATGATTTAATTGAACAAACTAATTTATTCAGAACTTTTGTTGTTGGATCAGAGCTAAATGTGTCTTGTAGTTATCTCTTTTAGGACATTTAATAAAAAGTATTTCAGCAAATTTTTATTAAAGGTATATGTTGTTATCTATAATGTTGATTCTTATCAAAATAAATTTTATTTAAAACGTATATTTTTTTTTTTATCTTTAACGCTTATAATTAAACAAGAACAAAATTTATTAAAATGAAAAAAATATTCATTGCATTCACTACTGCGACTATTCTTATGTTAAGTTACAATGTGACAGCTAATACAAATTCTATAGAAAACTCAGAAAATATCACTGCTATTCAAGATATTGATGAAGCAGAAGTAGCTGCTCCATCATTTACTCAGGAGTTAAAAACTCGTTTTATTGAAGGTGGACCAGGGTTTATGGGAATCGTTTTGATTTGTTTAATCCTAGGTTTAGCCATAGCGATTGAGCGGATTATATATTTAAATTTAGCGACCACTAATACTGATAAGTTAACTTCCGGAGTTGAAGAAGCATTATCTTCGGGTGGAGTAGAAGCTGCAAAAGAATTATGTAGGAATACAAAAGGACCTGTAGCATCTATTTTTTATCAAGGACTAGATCGTATAGATGAAGGAGTAGAAAGTGCTGAAAAAGCTGTTGTAGCTTACGGAGGAGTTCAAATGGGTCAATTAGAAAAAAATGTTTCTTGGATATCTCTTTTTATTGCTTTAGCTCCTATGCTTGGTTTCATGGGAACTGTAATAGGCATGATACAAGCTTTTGATAAAATTGAAGCTGCTGGAGATATGCAGCCTTCTCTTGTTGCAGGTGGTATTAAAGTTGCTCTTTTAACTACTGTTTTCGGACTTATAGTAGCAATTATACTTCAAGTTTTTTATAATTATATTGTTGCGAAGATAGATAGTATCGTTAATGATATGGAGGATGCATCAATTAGTTTAATTGATATTCTTGTAGCTAATAAAAAATAAATTAACTAACATTTCAAAAAATGAATTTTCAAAATATTATTAAAATATTAAGCGGATTATTAGGTGTATTAGGTGTTGTTTTCCTTTTTAGAATAATGGGTCTAGGAGATGATCAAATTAAAATGGATGCTAGTATGGGAGATTTTTCATCAGTCACTCCTCTTATAAGTTTAGCTTTAATAATTTTATCAATAGCTATAGTTGTAACTCTAATTTTTTCTATAAGGAATTTAGCTTCTGATTCAAATAAATTAAAAAAAGCAATGATAGCATCTGGTTTATTTTTATTAATTATTGCTATTGGTTATGGTTTATCGGAGGGCATTGAAACCCCAATGAAAGATGGTAAAATTCTTTCTGTTAGTGGGTCTAGATGGGTGGGTACAGGAATTCTATCTTTCTACATGCTTACTTTTATCGCTTTTGGATCTATGATGTTTTCAAGTATTAAAAAAATTATTAAAAAATAAATAATTATGGCAAAAAGATCAGTGCCAGTAGTAAATGCAGGTTCAATGGCCGATATTGCTTTTTTACTTTTGATTTTCTTTCTTGTAACTACTACTATCGAAACAGACAGTGGACTTAATAGAAAACTTCCTCCAATTGAAGAAGTAATTGACCCACCTATAATTAAAGAGAGAAACATTTTTACTGTCGTTGTAAATAAAAACAACCAATTACTTGTTGAAGAGGAGTTGAAAGATATATCTGACGTTAGAACTCTAGCAATAGAATTTTTAGACAATGGAGGAGGAGCTGGAGAAGACTCATGTGATTATTGTCAAGGCAAAAAAAATCCTTCATCTTCAGATAACCCTGAAAAAGCAATTGTTTCATTAAAAAATGATCGTGAGACATCTTACAAGGTTTATATAGCTGTTCAAAATGAATTAGTAGCAGCGTATAATGAGTTGCGTAATAGAGAGTATTTAAGATTAAATCCAATGAGTGGAATGAATTTTGTTCAAGCAAATAATCGTTATGCAGATCCAAGAACTTCTTCTGATGAAAAAGAAAAACTCAAGCCACAATTAAATATTGTTAAATCGATGTACCCTCAGAAGTTGTCAGAGGCAGAACCTAATAAAAACTAAGTAAATTATGTCTAAGTTTAAAAAGAAAAAAGGAGGAGATTTACCAGCAATTTCAACTGCATCACTTCCCGATATTGTATTTATGCTTTTATTCTTTTTTATGGTAGCTACTGTGATGAGAGATAGTACACTAATGGTAAATAACTCGCTGCCTGCGGCTGATCAGGTTCAAAAGTTAGATAAAAAAGACAGAGTAATGTATATATATGCAGGTAAGCCATCGTCTAGATATATGGATAAGTATGGATCTGAAGCACGTATTCAGTTGAATGATAAGTTTGCTATTGTTGAAGAGGTTGGAGCTTTTGTTTTAGCTGAAAGAGCCTCAAAAAGGCAAGAACTTCAAAATGTATTGACAACTGCATTAAAGGTTGATGGGGAGACAAAGATGGGTTTAGTCAGTGACATTAAACAGGAGTTAAGAAAAGTAAATGCTTTGAAAATAAATTATACTACTCGTATTGGAGAGTACACTCAAAACATGGACTAAGTGCTTTTTTTGGTTTAAAAAAAGTGTCTTTTATGGTGCTTTTTTTACTTAATTTTAAGCATGCAAATGATTAGGAGTTTTAATTATATATTTCTATTTTTTACTAGTATATTTTTTTCTTTTGGACAGGTTCAGTCTTTTGTTCCAGACTCACTCTCCAATTTAAAATATAGAGAAGATCAATTTTATATAGGAACTAATTATGTTCTTATTAAAGGAGAAAATCCATTGATCCAACAAAATGATTTTTCTAGCCAGATTCATTTTGGTTTTCTCAGAGATTTTCCTTTAAATAAACAAGGAAAATGGTCAATGGCTATGGGTTTAGGATATGCATATACTCAGTTTCAATCTAATCTAGACTTAAAAACACGCTCAATTTCATCTGAGAGTTTTAATTCAGTAAAATATGGATCCTTAAGCTTACCTTTTGAAATAAGATGGAGGTCCTCAACCTCAACCTCATTCAACTTTTGGAGAGTCTATTTAGGCACACAACTTCAGTATAATTTTGTTCAAGAGAATAGTAGTGCTTTAAGAAAACTAACACCAAGATCAATTATAAATTTGGGATATAATACATGGAACTTTTCTGTTGGATATGACTTGACTCCTAGATTAGTTGATTCTGAAAATAATAAATTAAGTCAGTTCAAGCTACTTACCATTGGATTAATTTTTTATTTTTTTTAATTTCATATCTCTTTTCTCAATCGAGCTACAGGCAACCCAAGCTGTTCCCTATATTTAGCAACAGTTCTCCTAGCCACAATATAACCCTTGTCTTTTAATAATAACGATAAAGCCATATCTGCTAAAGGATGTTTTTTATCTTCGGCAGAAATAAATTCTTCTAAAATATTTTTTACTTCAATACTTGAAATATTTTCACCTTCATCATTTTTCATTCCTTCAGAGAAAAAACTTTTTACTAATCTAATACCGTATGGAGTGTCTAGATATTTACTATTTGCAACTCTTGAAATAGTTGAAATATCCATATTAATTTTATTAGCAATATCCTTTAATATCATTGGTTTTAAGCATTTTTCATCACCAGTTAAAAAATATTCCTTTTGATGTTCAACTATTGCATTTATAGTTATAAAAAGAGTCTGATATCTTTGATTTATTGCATCAATAAACCATTTTGCAGAATCTAACTTTTGTTTTATAAAATGAACTGCTTCATTGTTAGCTTTATCTTTGGAAGAAGATTCTTTATATCCTTTTAACATTTCTTTATAGTTGGGGGAAACATGAAGTTCTGGAGCGTTTCGCCTATTTAATAAAACGTTAAGCTTTCCGTTATCGATAGTTAGAATAAAATCAGGTATAATTTGATTGTTTCGACTTTCATTAGCTAAAGTTCCTCCAGGTTTAGGGTTCAGCTTTGATATTGATTCAATAATTAGCTTAAGAGTTGCCTCACTAATCATGTATTTATTAATAAGTTTCTTATAATGTTTCTTTGAGAACTCATCAAAAGATTCTATCAGAATTTTTTCTGTCAACTCTAATATTTCATTTTTATTCGTCTTTCTTTTTATTTGTAAAACTAAACAGTCTTTTAAATTTCTTGCTCCGACACCTGCAGGATCAAGTGTTTGAACTTTTTTTAAAACATTTTTTACTTGATCACTTGTTACATAAACATTTTCCGAAAATGCTAAATCGTCTACTAAATCATCAACATCTCTTCTTATATATCCACTCTCGTCAATACTACCAATTAAAAAATCAGCTATAGGCCCTTCGTTTTTACCTAAGATTAAATTTTGTGCTTGACCCTTAAGATTTTGGTGAAAGGTTATTCCTCCAGAAACTGGAATTATTTTACCATCGTCGTCGTCAGAACTATAATTGTTTATTTCGGTTCTATATGAGGGTATTTCGTCATCATTTATGTATTCATCAATATTAATATTTTCAGTCTCTGTGATGTTAGGATCATCATTAGACTCATTAAAATCATCACTGTTAATAGATTCTTTACCAGTTTCAAGAGCAGGATTTTCACCAATTTCATTCTGTATCTTTTGTTCTAATTCTAAAGTAGAAAGTTGAATAAGCTTCATTAACTGAATCTGTTGAGGAGACAGTTTCTGTGATAATTTTAAATTAAGATGTTGCTTGAGCATTTAACTTTATATTTACATCAAAGGTAGAAAATAAGATTATAAACAAAATTTAAAAAGATGCGTTTTGAGGTGTTCTTGGAAATGGTATCACATCTCTAATATTAGCCATTCCAGTAGTAAATTGAACTAATCTTTCGAAACCTAACCCAAAACCACTATGAGGAGCGCTTCCAAATCTTCTAAGATCTAAATACCAAGATAATTCATCTTCATCTACTCCCATATCCTTCATTCTTTTTTCTAAAACTTCTAACCTTTCTTCACGTTGAGAACCTCCAACAATTTCTCCAATTCCAGGAAACAAAACATCCATTGCTCTAACCGTCATTTGATCTTCATTCATTCGCATATAAAAGGCTTTGATTTTCGCAGGGTAATCATATATTATTACTGGACATTTGTAATATTTTTCTACTAAAAACCTTTCATGTTCACTTTGTAAATCGACTCCCCACTCATTTATTTTAAATTTAAATTTATTTTTTTTATTTGGTTTGGAATTTTTTAAAATATCTATTGATTCCGTATAGGTAATTCTTTTAAAATTATTATTTACAACAAAATTCATCTTTTCAATTAAACCCATTTCACTTCTCTCAATTAAAGGTTTCTTTTTTTGTTCATTATTGTATCTGTCATCTAAAAACTTCAAATCTTTCTCACATTTCAAAAGAATGGTACTTAATATAGACTTAATAAATTCTTCAGCTAAATTCATATTATCATTTAAATCATAAAAAGCCATTTCAGGTTCTATCATCCAAAACTCTGCTAAATGTCTTGTGGTATTTGAGTTTTCTGCTCTAAATGTTGGTCCGAATGTATAAACATTTCCAAGCCCCATCGCATAGCTTTCTGCTTCAAGTTGTCCTGATACAGTTAGATGTGTTTCTTTACCAAAAAAATCTTTCTTAAAACTATTTTCCTTATTAGAATTTATTGAACAGGGTAATGTGGTTACTCTAAACATTTCTCCAGCACCTTCAGCATCACTTCCTGTTATAATAGGTGTATTCATATAGTAAAAGTTTTTTCCTTGAAAAAATTCATGAATAGCAAAGGAGAGAATAGACCGTATTCTCATTACCGCATTAAAAGTAGTAGTTCGGATTCTTAAATGCGCTTTTTCTCTTAGAAATTCTAAACTATGTTTTTTTGGTTGAATTGGATATATGTCTGGATCTGAATCACCTATAATTGAAATTTCTTTTACATTTATTTCTAAGTTTTGTCCACTTCCTTGACTTTCAATTAAGTCTCCAATAATTTTTACTGCAGCACCTGTATTAATTCTTTTTAAAAGAGAATTCTCTGTTTTTTCAAAATCAATTACACATTGCAAGTTATCAATAGTTGAACCATCATTTATTGCAATAAACCTATTACCTCTAAATGTCTTAACCCAACCGCACACCTCAACATTTATTTTTGGTTCATTCTTGGAAAGAAGGATGTCAATTTTTTTCATCATTACTTATAATTTCTACTAATGCAAATATACTATTTTGGTTAAGGTTTCATTGTTTAATAAATCATTCTTGATCTTCCTCAATAATTTTTATTTTAGGTTTTTTTAGAGTTTTTTTATTACTCACCTTGTCTTCCATAGAAATTAAAAGTGAAGGGAGTAATATTAAGTTTGCTAACATGGCTAAAAGCAATGTAACTGAAACTAGACCACCAAGAGCCACTGTTCCTCCAAAATCGGAAGTCATAAAAACTGCAAATCCAAAAAATAACACAATAGAAGTATAAAACATACTTATTCCAGTTTCTCTCAGACTTGAGTATATAGCAGACTTAATTTTCCAATTGTTTGCACTTAATTCTTGTCTGTATTTTGCCAAAAAATGAATAGTATCATCAACAGAAATTCCAAAAGCTATACTGAATACTAGTATAGTAGATGCTTTAAGAGGTATTCCACTAAAACCCATGACGCCAGCAGTAATAATCAAAGGAAGAAGATTTGGTATTAATGAAATAATGATCATTTTAAAAGACCTAAACATGTATGCCATAAATAATGCAATGAGAAGTATTGCAAGTGAAAGTGACAGAAAAAGGTTTTTTACTAGATACTTTGTTCCTTTCAAAAAAAGTAAAGATTTACCTGTTAATAACACATTGAATCTTTCTGACGGAAATATTTTTTTTAGACTAGACTTCAAATTTTTTTCTATTTCCTCAATACGGTTTGTACTAATGTCTCTCATAAAAGTAGTTATTCTTCCATATTGACCAGTACTATCAATATAATTGGATAATAACTCTACATCATTATTTGCATTATTGATATATTTTGAAATAAATTTATTTTCTTGTGATGTGGGTAGTTTGTAATAATTAGGATTACCATTATAATAAGCTTGTTTCGCAAACTTAAATGCGTTTACAATAGATATTGGGGGAGCCAATTCCGAATACTCTTCAATAGTGTTTTGAAACTCATCTATACGTCTAAGGGTAGCTAGACTGTATACTCCATTTTTCCTTTTGGTGTCAATTAAAACTTCAATCGGCACAACACCTGAAAACTCCTCATCATAAAATTTAATGTCTTTAAAAAAATTTGACTTTTTAGGCATATCTTCAATCAAACTTCCTGAAATTTCAATTTGGTAGATACCAATTATTCCAAAAATCAATCCCAATAATGAAATTATATAAACATTAATTCTATTATACTTAACATTATTTTCCATCCACTGAACAAAGTTATCAATTGATTTATTTTTCAAATGTTTCAAATGTTTAGAGCTGGGTATTGGTAAAAAGCTGTAAATGATTGGAATCAAAAAAAGTGAAAGCAAAAAAATACCAAAAATATTAATTGAAGCAACGATTCCAAATTCTTTAAGTATTTTACTATTTGTTAATATGAATGTTGCAAATCCACATGCGGTAGTTAAATTAGTCATTAAAGTTGCATTACCTATTTTTACAATAACTCTTTGAAGAGACTTTATTTGATTTCCATGTTTTGAAACTTCTTGTTGATATTTGTTAATTAAAAAAATACAGTTCGGAACACCTATTACTATTATTAGTGGGGGAATTAACGCAGTAATAACAGTTATTTCATAACCTAGAAATCCGAGTATTCCAAATGACCACATTACACCAATCAAAACAACTAGAAGTGAAATTAAAGTTGCACGAATTGATCTAAAAAATAAAAAGAAAATTAATGAAGTCAATGCCATTGCAGATAATACAAAAACGCTAATTTCGTCAACTATATTTTGTGCATTTAATGTTCTTACATAAGGCATGCCAGAGACTTTCAAGTCTACATTATTTTCTTTTTCAAAAGATTCTATAAGAGGAAGAAAAACATCAATAATAAAAATCTTTCTTTGCTTAGTATTAACTAAGTTTGGATCCATATACGCTATAGATCTAAGAGTTTTAGTTGATTCACTATAAATTAAATTTTTATAAAAAGGCAGCTCTAAAAATAACGTTTCTTTAAAATCAGATATATCGACTTTATTAATTTCATCAATTTTTAAAACAGATTTTACTTCAAATTTTTCATTTTTTGTATTTTTTATTAAGGTTTTAATATTTGAAGTACCAATTGTAAAATCAATTTCTTTTAGTTCAGATAATCTAGTGTTTAAAATATTCCAAGCTTCAAACTTTTTTTGATTAAAAATAGTTGAATCCTTAACTGCAATAAGCAAAACATTTCCTTCATCTCCGAATTGTTTTATAAAACCATCATATTTAATATTATCTATATGCTTGTCGGGTAGTAAATTTGCCTCAGAGAAAGTAAAACGTATATACTGCCACTGGCTTACCCAAAAAAATGTAACTAATACTATTCCTGTTAAAATTAAAACACGATTTCTAAGAATTAAGCGAGCAATAACTTCCCAAAAATTCCAATTATTTTTTATCACCATATTGGATTTTAAACTAGAAGAATTTTAAACTGTTAGAATTTCTTTTTCTTTATTATAAAATAGATCATCAGTTTTTTTTATAAATGTGTCTGTCAAATTTTGCACATCTAATTCTAGATTCTTTTTCATGTCATCTGACACTTCCGACTTTTTTATCTCATCATTTGCCTCTTTTCTAGAATTACGAATACTTACTTTTGCATTCTCAGATTCATTTTTTGCTATTTTAACAAGCTGAATTCTTCGTTCCTCAGTCATAGGAGGAATGTTTATTATAATTGATTCACCATTATTCATAGGAGTAAACCCTATATTGGCTATTAAAATAGCCTTTTCAATATCAGGCATCAATGCTTTTTCCCAAGGTTGGATAGTTAAAGTTCTGGAATCAGGCGTGCTTATATTTGCTATTTGACTTAAAGGAGCATTGGAGCCATAATAATCAATCACGATGTTAGATAACATTATTGGATTTGCCTTTCCGGCTCTTAAATTTAACAGCTCTTTTTCAAGATGCTTTATGGCATTAACCATGCTTTCTTGTGTAGCCTCAATAATAAATTCTATTTCCTCCATATTAATTAAATATAAACCTTTGTGCCTATTGACTTACCATTGATTATTTTTTTTAAATTTCCTTTTGTATTTATGTCAAAAACAATTATTGGCAAGTTATTTTCTTGACTAAGTGTAAAAGCCGTTGTGTCCATAATTTTTAATCCACGTTTTAAAACTTCATCATAAGAAAGGGATTCAAATTTAACAGCATTTTTATTTTCCTCTGGGTCTTCATCATAAATACCGTCAACTCTGGTACCCTTTAATATCACTCCTGCATTTATTTCTATTGCTCTTAAAACAGCTGCGGAATCAGTTGTAAAAAAAGGATTACCTGTCCCACATCCAAAAATAACAACCCTTCCCTTTTCTAAGTGACGAGTTGCTTTTCTTTTTATATACGGCTCAGCTATTGCTTCGATTTTAATTGCTGTTTGAAGACGAGTTGGGATATCATTATCTTCTAAAGCAGTTTGAAGTGCAAGACCATTAATTACAGTTGCCAGCATTCCCATATAATCAGCTTGAACTCTATCCATGCCTTTACTTGCTCCAGAAACTCCTCGAAAAATATTGCCACCACCTATAACAATTGCTATTTCCACTCCCTCTTTTTGAATTTCTTTTATTTCTTTGGCATAATTATCTAATCGCAAAGGATCTATTCCATGGTTTTGATCTCCCATTAGTGCTTCTCCACTTAATTTGAGTAAAATTCTTTTATGTTGCATTTGATAAATCTTCTTACAAAGATAAATATAGACAAATAATATATGAGGGTTTTAAATATTTAATTTAATAAGCTTTTAGACTTAAATCTATGTATGGAGCAGAATGAGTTAAAGCTCCCATAGAAATATAATTTACTCCTGTTTTTGCAACATTTACAATATTGTATTCATTTATGTTTCCAGAGGCCTCAGTTTGAATTCTTCCACCTATGATTTTAACAGCTTTTTCTATTTCGGATATACTCATATTATCTAACAAGATTCTGTTTACCCAACTAAAGTTTAAGACCTTTTTAATTTCCTTAATATTTCTAGCTTCAACTACTACAAAAATTTTTTTTGGTTTTAATTTTTCAAGATAAATTTGAGTTTTTAGGAGAACTTCCTTTAAAGTAATTGAATAATCTATATGATTATCCTTTATCATTATTGCATCAAAAAGTCCCATTCTGTGGTTTTGTCCACCACCAATTTTAACTGCCCATTTTTCTGGATATCTAAAGTTTGGAGTGGTTTTTCTTGTATCTAGTAGGACAGTATCAAATGATTCAATTTTCTTTTTTAAATTATTTGTTATGGTTGCAATACTACTCATCCTTTGTAGAGTATTTAAAACTACTCTTTCGGTGGCTAAAATTGATCTTGTATTTCCTTCTACTAGAAAAGGAGTTGAGTCTATATTAACATAAGCTCCATCAGCTATGAGTTTTTTGAATTTGATTTCAGAATCGTAAAACTTATAAATTTTTTCTACTAAATTAATTCCTGCAATTATACAAGGTGTTTTGACGTTTAACTTCGCTGATTTAATAGATTTAGATGAAATACAGGCTTTTGCGGTAAGATCACCATCTCTTATGTCTTCACTTAAAGCATTTTTTATAAAAAAATCTATTGATTTTTTATACTCTTTATAAAAGGAATTTGGCATTATAAAAAAATTAACTTAAAGCTAACATTCTGTCAATGGATTTTCTCGATTTATTAATCAGCCTTTCATTTAGATTTATTTGCGGGGATTCATTTAACAGACAATTATGAAGCTTTTTTAGTGTGTTTAATTTCATGTAAGCACATTCGCTGCATGCACATGATTCGTCTTTAACAGGTGCAGGGATAAATGTTTTATCAGGACACGATTTTTGCATTTGGTGAATTATACCTGATTCAGTTGCAACTATATATGAATTGCTTGAGTCAGTTTTTATATATTTTAATAGGGCTGAGGTACTTCCAATAAAATTTGCAATATTTAGCACAGGTGAAGTGCTTTCTGGATGAGCAATAAATTTTGCCTTCGGATATTTTTTTGCTAAAGCTATTATTCTATCAAGAGAAAATGCCTCGTGAACAATACAAGCACCATCCCATAAAATCATATCTCTTCCTGTTTTTTTAATTAAATAGTTGCCTAGATTTTTGTCTGGCGCAAAAAGTATAGATTTATTTTTTGGTATACTGTTAATTATTTTTTCTGCATTACTAGAAGTGCAAACTATATCGCTAAGAGCTTTGATTTCTGCCGAACAATTAATATAAGTTACAACTACTGTTTTAGGATGATTTTTAATAAATTTTTTAAAATCATTAGGAGGACAAGAATCAGCTAAAGAACAACCTGCTTCTAAGTCTGGAAGCAAAACCATTTTTGAAGGATTTATTATTTTAGCTGTTTCTGCCATGAAATGAACTCCTGCTATAACAATAATATCGGCATCAATTTTCTGAGCACATTGGGCAAGGTAAAGACTGTCTCCTAGGTAATCTGCTATTTCTTGAATCTCAGGAGACTGATAATAATGAGCTAAAAGAACTGCATTTTTTTCTTTTTTTAACTGAATAATTTCAGAAACCAAATCAGAGTTATTTCGAAATTGATTATATTTTGAATGGTTAGTCTTTTTTATCGAACTAATGTTTAATGATTTCATTAGAAATATTTCTGTAAAAATATTAAATTAATTTTTCAAAATCATCTATTTCTAAAGCATTTTTAATTTTATAATCACCTATTGAAATTCGTTTCAAAAAAGAAAGATGAGCTCCACTATCTAGTGCCTTTGCAAAATCATGCGCAAGAGACCTTATATAAGTCCCTTTGCTACATTTGACTTCAAAATCTACATTAGGCAAATGAATTGATTTAATTTCAAACCGTTTGATTTCAACCTTACGGGTTTCTAGATCAATAAACTCTTCATTTCTTGCATATTCATATAAACGTTTTCCCTTTTTTTTTATAGCTGAAAAAATAGGTGGTTTTTGATTAATTTTACCTGTAAAACCTATAGTTTTTTCAATAATTATTTTTGCGTTTAAATGTTCAAAAGAAAAGTGCTTATCAGGGCTTGTCTCAAGGTCATATGATGGTGTTGTTGATCCAAAACAGAAAGTTCCAATATAAACTTTTGACATATTCTGTAATTCACTGATTTGTTTTGTAGCTTTTCCAATGGCAATTATTAAGAGCCCAGTAGCTAAAGGATCTAAGGTTCCAGAATGCCCAACCTTTAATTTTTTTATATTAAAGGCCTTAGTCAGCTTATGTCTAACTTTATTTACTACCTGGAATGAAGTCCAACCTATTGGTTTATTAATTAGAACTAATCTTCCTTCTAAAATTTCATTAAGATTATCACTGCTATTAAATAACTTCATGACCAATTACTAATAATCCGACTATAAAGCAGTATAACCCAAAATATTTTAACTGACTTTTTTTGACAAGTTTAATCATTAATTTACAAGCTATTATTCCTGTAAAAAAAGCTGAAACAAAACCTATCAATAAAATAGGGGTAAAATCTAAATTTTCTGTATTTGAAAAACCTAAAACGCTTTTAGACATACTTCCAAAAATAAGTGGAATTACCATTAAGAAAGAAAATCTAGCTGCTTCATTTTTACCAATCCCTAAAAACACAGCCATTGCTATAGTTGCACCACTTCTTGATATTCCAGGAAGAATAGAAAAAGCTTGAATCATTCCAATTAAAAAAGCATTTATAAGACTTATACTTTTAAAATTAGGATTAATTTTATCTGTTTTATACAATAAAGTTGCAGTTACTAATAACATGATACCTACTAAAAGAATATTTGAGTTAAATAAATAATTTATTTGTTTTTCAAAAAATAAACCAACAAAAACTGCAGGAATCATAGAAATAATAATATTTAAAACAAATCTGTTATCTTGTTTTGTATTATTTATGAAAATTTTTAAAATGTCTTTTTTAAAAACCCAAATAGTGCTTAAAGCAGTTGCAAAATGTAGAACTA
The DNA here is from genome assembly GCA_029243245.1 of Flavobacteriaceae bacterium. Lineage (GTDB taxonomy): Bacteria > Bacteroidota > Bacteroidia > Flavobacteriales > Flavobacteriaceae > Marivariicella. The sequence continues at coordinate 44,866 of JAQWSK010000005.1, forward strand.
AAGTAAGAAGTAGCCCTTGGTTTTTTAAAAAAGTGATATTGAAAACAGATTTAAAAATTTCAATATGACCACTCGATGAAACTGGAAGAAACTCAGTCAATCCTTGGATTACCCCCAGAAGAAATACTTGAAGCTCTTCCATTTATTTGTTTACAGGATTTTTAAGAATTGAATATACAGCAATTCCAAAACCAATTATCACAATTGTAGGAGCTAATCGAATACGTCTAAAATTAAAAATCTCATCGTTAAAAAAATTAGGATCTTTACTTCCTCCTCCAGCCATAATAATAAAGCCAAAAGCAATTGTGATTATGGACATAAACAACCATTTATAATTTGATTTATTAAATAAAAAGTCTTTTTTTGATTTATTAGTAAATTTCATCTGATTCTAAATTTAGAAAACGTTTAGTTGCAAAAAATGTGCTTATTAAAGTAATGCTTAATCCAAAAGTGAAGACACAAGACAAAATAATAATTACTGTTAATCTTTCTTGAAGTATATTTAATTCTGGAAAATGTTTATGAATTTCTTGAAATATTATGTATAAAATTATTACTGAGATAGTTGAAGAGAGTACTCCTAAATTAAAATATCTTAAAAGAAAAGGTTTTTGAATGAACCACTTTGTTGCTCCAACAAGTTGCATAGTTTTTATAGCAAATCGTTTTGAGTATATTGATAATCGAATTGAGCTATTGATTAATAAGATTGCTACAAGAACAAAAACAAAACTTGACAATAAAATCCAAAACTCAATTTTATTAATATTTTTGTCCAGAAGATTTAATAGTGGTTGATCATATTGAACTTCAGAAATAAATTGATATTTTGACAAATCACTACTTATTTTTTTTATAATTTGAGGCTTGACATAATCAGCATTAAAATAGACATCAAGAGAGCTTTCGAGAGGATTGTAACCTAAAAATTCCATATAGTCTTCGCCAATTTCATTAGCATAAATTTTTGCAGCTTCTTCTTTTGATGTAAAAATCACAGCTTTTGTTGTTTTTTGAAATTTAATAGATTTTTGAATTTGTTTAATTTCAATAGGCTTTGAATTGTCTTTAAAATAAATTGTCAGTGCTATTTGTTCTTTAAAGTGATCAGCCACTTTTTTAGAATTAAACAATAGAAGACCTAATAAGCCTATTAAAAAAACAACTATAACATTAATCAGCACTACAGAAATATAGGTGCTTAACAATTTACGCCTTTGGTATTTTTCTTCGAAATTTTTATACAAGACAAATAATTAGATTATAAAATTAATAAACCCAAATGATTTATGAGCTTAGGCACCTATATTCTTTTTCCTTTCAATCAATAAATGTATTTTTACCATTTAAAATAGAATACTTGTGAGCTACGATTTTAAGAAAATTGAATATAAATGGCAAAAATTTTGGAAAAAAAATCAGACTTTTAAAACTAGTAATTATAGTAAGCTTCCAAAATACTATATTCTAGATATGTTTCCTTATCCATCAGGAGCTGGCTTACATGTTGGTCATCCATTAGGTTATATCGCTAGTGATATTATCGCTAGATATAAAAGACATAAATCTTTTAATGTTTTACACCCTCAAGGATATGATTCTTTTGGATTGCCAGCTGAACAATATGCAATTCAAACAGGACAGCATCCTCAGATTACTACAGAAGCTAACATTGAAAAATACAGAGAACAGCTTGATAAAATGGGATTTTCTTTTGACTGGTCTAGAGAAATAAGAACATCAAAATCAGATTATTATAGATGGACTCAATGGATTTTTTTAAAACTTTTTGACAGCTATTATGACACTAATGAAGACAAAGCTCTCCCTGTTTCTATTCTGATTAGTCATTTTGAAAAAGGTGGCACACAAAACCTTAAAGTTATATCAAATTCAAAAATTCTTGAATTTTCAGCTCTAGAATGGAATTCATTTAAACCACAACAAAAAGAAGAAATCTTATTAAACTATCGTTTAGCATATTTATCAGAAACAGAGGTGAATTGGTGCTCTAAATTAGGTACTGTTTTAGCAAATGATGAGATTGTTAATGGAGTTTCAGAAAGAGGAGGGTTTTTAGTTGAAAAGAAAAAAATGACTCAATGGAGTATGCGGATTGGAGCTTATGCCGAAAGATTAATCCGAGGACTTGAAAAAATTGATTGGCCTGATTCACTTAAGGAAATGCAGCGTAATTGGATTGGAAAATCAAAAGGAGCATCATTAAGATTCAAAATAAAAGACATCTCGGATGAAATAGAAGTTTTTACAACACGTCCTGACACATTATTTGGAGTGACTTTTATGACTCTCGCGCCTGAACATGAAAAGGTTCTTAAAATCACATCTAAAACTCAATATAATTCTGTTAAAAGTTATATTAAGTCCACATCAAAAAGATCAGAAATAGATAGAATGTCTGATGTTAAAATTATAAGTGGAGTTTTTACAGGAGCATATGCTATTCATCCACTCAATGGAGAGGAAATTCCAATATGGATTGGTGATTATGTTTTAGCAGGATATGGAACAGGGGCAGTTATGTCAGTTCCTTGTGGAGATCAACGCGATTATGATTTTGCAAAACATTTTGGTATAACTATAAATAATATTTTTTTAGACATTGATATTTCTGATAATGCGTTTACTGAAAAAAGCGGATTTCAGCTTATGAATTCAGAATTTTTAAATGGATTAAATTATGACCAGGCAATTGAAAAGGTTATTTCATTTATTGAAAGAAAGGGATATGGGAAAGGAAAGATTAATTACCGCTTGAGAGATGCAGTTTTCAGCAGGCAAAGATATTGGGGAGAACCGATACCAATTTATTATAAAAATGGAACTCCAATGGCAATTGAAGAAGAAAATCTACCTCTTGAATTGCCAGAGGTAGAAAATTATCTTCCAACTTCCAAAGGATCTCCTCCCTTAGGAAATGCCAAAAATTGGGCATGGGATACTGCAGAAAAAAAAGTAGTTTCAAATAAGCTTATAAATAACAAAAGCATTTTTCCACTAGAATTAAATACAATGCCAGGATGGGCTGGAAGTTCATGGTATTTTTATAGATATATGGACCCTGATAATAATGAGAGTTTTGTAGGTAAGGAAGCTGTTGATTATTGGCAAGATGTTGATCTTTATTTAGGCGGAAGTGAACATGCTACTGGCCACCTTTTGTATTCAAGGTTTTGGCAAAAATTTTTATTTGACCTTGAATTATTACCTGTAGATGAATATGCAAAAAAATTAATAAATCAAGGAATGATTTTAGGATCTTCTGCATTTATTCATAGGAAATCAGGAACAAATGATTATTATTCTAAAAATATTTTAAGTAAGTTCAATTCAGAACTAATAAGAGTAGATGTTTCGATGGTTAATAGTTTTGATGAGTTGGATTGCAAAGCAATTAAAAATTGGCAACCGCAGTTTAATAATGCTAATTTTATCATGGAAAACGGTAAATTCATAGTTACTAGAGAGGTAGAAAAAATGTCTAAATCCAAATATAATGTTGTAAATCCAGATCAAATATGTGAAGCCTATGGAGCTGACACTCTAAGAATGTATGAAATGTTTTTAGGGCCTTTAGAACAAGCAAAACCATGGAATACTTCAGGTATTAGTGGAGTTCATTCTTTTTTAAAAAAATTATGGAGATTGTATCATCCCTCAGGTTCTTTTAATGTTACTGAAAAGGAACCCAGAAAAAATTCATTAAAATCATTGCATCAAACTATTAAAAATATTACAGATGATATTAATAACTTTTCATTTAATACTTGTATAAGCTCTTTTATGATTTGTGTAAATGAATTAACAATTCAAAAATGTAATGAGAGAAAAATTTTAGAGCCATTATCTGTTTTATTATCTCCTTTCGCACCACATATTTCTGAGGAGTTATGGTCTTTACTAGGGAATAATTCATCAATAGTTAGAGAAGACTATCCTTTATATGATGAATATTATTTGATTGAGTCTATAAAGAATTATCCTATATCTTTTAATGGTAAAATGCGATTTACAATTGAGCTAGCTCTTAATCTGAGTATTAAAGATATTGAAGAGGTAGTTTTGAATGATGATAGGACAGTTCAACAATTAAGCGGGCAGGTTCCAAAAAAAGTGATCATAATACCTGGTAAAATAGTAAATGTTGTGTATTGATGAATATTGAAATAATAGGAATTATAGCAGCTATTTTAACCACATCTGCATATGTTCCTCAAGCATATAAAATTTGGAAGACAAAAAAAGCTGAAAGTGTTTCTTTAAGTATGTATTTGGTAATGTGTCTAGGGGTTTCTCTATGGTTAGTTTATGGTATTTACTATAGAAGCCCATCACTTATAGCGGCAAACACAATAACTCTAGTAATTAGTTTAATCATTCTTTATTTTAAAATAAAATCAAAAAAGAATTAATTATATAGCTATTTGTCTAAAGATTTGTTGATCTAAAGAAATAAAAGTTTCAGTTCTTGATATTCCAGAAATTTTTTGAATACTATTGTTTAGAAGACTCATTAAATGCTCATTATCTTTACATAATATTTTAACAAAAACACTCCAGTTTCCAGTCGTATAATGACATTCTAAAACTTCAGGTATTTCTTTTAATTTATTCACGGCTGCCAAGTTATTCATAGCTTTGTCTAAATAAATTCCTATAAAAGCCATTGTTTTGTAACCTAAGGTTTTAGGGTTTAACTCGATATGAGAACCGGAAATTAAGCTAGAACCTTCCAGCTTTTTTATTCTCTGGTGAACAGCCGCTCCAGAAATACCAGCCTTTAATGCGATTTTATTAAGGGGCATTCTGGCATCGGAAATAAGTTCTTTTAAAATTATTTTATCTATACCATCTATACTTAGCATTTTTTGTCTATTCTCATTTATTGTAAATTATAAGAATTTAACTCTTACTTTATATTGCTAAATTAAATAAAATGATTTAGTATGATTTAAATTTTTTTAAAATTGAACTAACAAAATATTTTATAAATAAATTATTTATTATTTTTAATATATTTTTCAATAGCCATAGTCATTGATGGAGCTTCTGTGCTTGGAGCTGAAATGTCTATTCTTAATAATGCAGTTTTAGCGGCATCAATCGTAGTTTGACCGTAGACTGCAATTTTAGTTTCATTTTGTTTGAAGTCTGGAAAATTTTTAAATAAAGATTCTATTCCTGAAGGACTAAAAAAGACCAAAACATCATAATAAACATCTCTTAGGTCTGATAAATCACTAACAACAGTTTTAAATAATTTAGCTCTTTTCCAATTTAACTCTAATTTGTCTAGTGTTTCGGGTATGCTAGGTTTTAATGAGTCCGAAGTTGGTAATAAATATTTTTCAGTTCCAAATTTTGTTAAAACATTAGATAAGTCTTCGATAGTTTTATCACCAACGTAGATTTTACGCTTCCTATATACCACATATTTTTGAAGATAAAATGCCACAGCTTCAGATAAACAAAAATATTTTGTACTATCTGGAACTTTGAATCTCATTTCTTCTGTAAGCCTAAAAAAATGATCGACGGCATTTCTACTGGTCAGAATGATGTTATCAAAATCTGCGAAATCAATTTTTTGCTCACGAACTGATTTTGCATTAACTCCCTCAACATGAATAAATGGCCTAAAGTCTATTTTTAGCTTGTATTTTTCTTGAATCCTGGTATATGGGGATTTGTCAGTGGCAGGCTCAGGTTGGGAAACCAAAATTGTTTTTAATTTCATATTAAAATTTTTTCAGTCCCTCTGTAGTATTTTTAAAAACCATAGCCAAGGGGCAATTTTGAACGCACAAAGATAGTAAAATAAATAGAGAAAGTTTTTTGAATAGAATTTAATAAATTCCTTAAAAACAAAAATATGATAAGATGTAAAAATTAAGGCTAAACAGCCAATTAATAAGTTGATAGTAACTAATGAAAGATTATTTTGCAGATAGAATACTGATAAAACTCCCATAGTTAAAATAAAAATATAGCCATAAAAAATAAGGATCTTAAAATAATAAGGCTTTATCATTGGAAATAGTTTTAAATTTTTAATTATTGAGTTAATTATTAAAAACCTTAGTACAATAAATGTTTTTAAGAAAATGAGAATCTTTAAATATCTATTAAGACTTATTGCTTTATCAAAACTTTTATTTTCATAAAGAATAATAAGAAAAGATAAGCTTACTGAAATTAAAAAAAATATTAGGATATAAAATAACTTGAAAACTTTAAAATTTATATTAATAGAATATCTTCTTTTATATTCTTTAAATTTAAAAATTCTTACAAATGAATTGAATTGTACTGGATCAATCAATTTTAGAACTAAAATTATACCCAAATACAAAAGAAATAAGATTTGGACCCAACCCTGAGTATCTAAAGATCTTTCTAACCAAAATTCCATTATATAAAAGTATTAGTTTTTAATCATTTTACAATTCGATTAATATGATTAAGATCGTTAAAAAATTATTTAAGTTTGTAAATAATGAAAAAAACTCTAATTATCATCCCTACCTTTAATGAAGCAGAAAATATATCACAAATTATTTCCAGTGTATATAGATACTTAGCTAAATGTCACATATTAGTTGTTGATGATAATTCTCCAGATGGAACATCTATAATAGTAAAAAAAATAATTAAGGAAAATAAAAAAAGGCTTTTTATAATAGATAGATTAAATAAAACAGGTCTTGGTGCTGCATATATTGATGGTTTTTACTGGGCGCTTGAAAAAAAATATGATTTTATTTTTGAAATGGATGCGGATTTTTCTCATGATCCAGTTTCTCTTCCAGAAATGATTAATATTTTAAAACATGATTCAGATGTAGTGATTGGATCAAGATATAAAGAAGGAGTTAATGTTGTAAATTGGCCATTAGGAAGAATTTTATTGTCCTACTTTGCGTCATTATATGTTCGTATAATTACCGGAATGCCTATTAAGGATCCTACTGCTGGATATGTTGGTTATAAAAGAAGGGTATTAGAAAATATAGGACTCGATAAAATTGAATTTATAGGATATGCATTTCAAATAGAAATGAAGTATAAATCTTGGACAAGGGGTTACAAAATGACGGAACATCCTATTATCTTTAAAAATCGAATAAGAGGAGAGTCAAAAATGAATACAAGTATTTTTTGGGAAGCGATAATAGGTGTTGTGAAGTTACGTTTTTATTAAATTATAACATAATAATGAAAAGAAAACTTATATGTAATGCTATTATTGTAAATGAAGGATGTCAGATTAAAAATGATATTCTTATAGAAGGTGATAAAATAATTGAGATCAAACCTAATATTACTCCAAATTCTGAGATTGAAATAATTGAGGCTAGAGGACTATATATTCTTCCAGGATTAATTGACGATCAAGTTCATTTTAGAGAACCGGGATTAACTCATAAAGGAAGTATCGAAAGTGAATCAATTGCGGCTGTTGCTGGCGGAATAACATCTTATATTGAAATGCCAAATACTATTCCTCAAACAACAACTAAAGAGGAGTTAGATAAAAAGTTTTCTATAGCGTCTAAATCATCTGCGGCAAATTATTCATTTTTATTTGGCGGAACAAATGAAAATATTGGTGAAATTTTAAAATTAGATAAAAACCAAGTTGCTGGAATAAAAATTTTTTTAGGTTCATCAACAGGAAATATGCTTGTAGATGACCCAGAAATTTTAAAAAAAATATTCTGTTCTACAGATTTATTAATTGCAGTTCATTGTGAGGATGAGAAGACGATTAAAGTAAACCTAGAAAAGTTCACTAAAGAATTTGGTAAAAATATTCCAATTTCATTACATCCTAAAATTCGTTCTGAGAAAGCATGCTATATTTCTTCATCAAAAGCTATTTCTTTAGCAAAAGAAACTGGAGCAAGATTACATGTTTTTCATTTATCCACGGGAATAGAGACTAAACTATTTTCTAATAAAAAAGAATTGAAAGATAAAAAAATTACTTCTGAAGTGTGTATTCATCATTTATGGTTTACAGATAATGATTATGAGAAGAAGGGACCTTTAATTAAGTGGAACCCTGCAATTAAATCAAAATCAGATCAAATTGAATTATGGAAAGCTTTAAATGATGATCGAATTGATGTTATTGCTACCGATCATGCACCACATACTTTAGTAGAAAAAAACAATGATTATTTAAGTACTCCATCTGGAGGACCACTTGTACAACATTCATTGCTTGCATTATTAACTTCTGTAAAGAACGGAAAAATTTCAATAGAAAAATTAGTTCAAAAAGCCTGTCATAATCCTGCAATTTTATTTGAAATACATAAAAGGGGGTTCATAAGGGAAGGATACTATGCAGATTTCGTTATTGTAAATTTAGATGCTAAAACTAAAGTAACTAGTGAATCACTATTATATAAATGCGGATGGTCTCCATTTGAAGGAATTACTTTTGATGCTAAAATTGAAAAAACATTTGTTAACGGAACTAAAGTATATGAAAATGGAAATATCTTAAAAACTGACGCTGGAAAACAACTTACTTTTGATAGATGAATAAAAATAAAATAATTTTATTAATAGTATCATTTTGTTTAAATTCTTGTCAGACTGATTTAGTTAAAAAACCAAAAGATCTTATTCCTCAAAACAAAATGGAATCAATTATACAGGACATGATTTTAATGAAATCAATTTCTAGAAACTATCAAACTTTAATTTTGGAAAAAAAATGGTTTGGGGATAAGTACATTTATGAAAAATACAAAATTGACTGTCTTCAACTTATGGAAAATCAAAAATACTATGCCAAATCTCCAAAAATATATTTAGAAATGCATAAAAATATTAAATCTAACATGGAGAGATTAATTGATAGTATTGATGTTTTATCCAAAGAACAAGCAAAAAAAATTAAAGAACAAAAACTAAAGAAAAAAGAATCTTTAAACTTAAAATAGATCTAAACTAGATGTCGGTGTATTTAAAGTTTGGTAAGAATTTAATTATCTTATCCCCATTATATAATCTTTTATTAAAAATTGATTTAATTAAACCTATACTCAAATACATTTTTTTTAATCCAATGAATGAAAAAATAAAATCAAAGAATAAAATCATGTATAATATTCTTTTATTTAAAGAGAGAGTTGCTTTTCTTAAATTAAGATTTTGCTTTAATTTGGCAATGATTGTTAAATAGCTATAATTTTTTGCTACTATAATAAATCTTTCATTTGAAATATTGCTCCTCATTAGTTTAATAGAGACTTCAACTACATCATTTACATTAACAAAACCACTTTTACCCTTTGTGAAAAAACAAAAGGGAGATTTAATAAGCATTTTTTCGATTTTTGATTGTGGAGTATCTGTTTTTATGCATTTTCCCATTATTATTCCTGGATTAATTATTACAACTTGAAGACCTTCCTCAATTCCTCTCCAAACTTCTAATTCAGCATTATATTTTGAATATGAATAAAATGTTTTATCATGTGTGTTATTCCAAATTGTATTTTCATTAACCTCAATTTTATTTACTTCTTCTCCTAAAGCAGAAATTGAACTTAAGTAAACTAATTTTGTTATTTTTTTATCAATGCAAAGATTTACAATATTTGCAGTCCCTCTTATATTAATTTTGTAAAGTTTTTCTTTATCACTGTTCGAAAAGGAGATAAAACCAGCACAATGATAAACATGGGTTATACCATCAAAAGCTTCTTCAAGACAAATAATATTGTTAATATCAGATTTTCTCCAAATTATATTTTCTATTCTCGAATTTGTAGTTTTAAAGAAATCTTCAACTAGTCTTTTTTTTCTTTCAGAGCGATATAGCGCAACAACTTTAGTTTTAGATAATTTTTGAAGCAGATTCATGCCCACAAAACCAGTTGATCCAGTAATTAATACCATTTTATAAAAATACAATATTTGAGTTTCATTTTTTGTTTCATTCTATAAATATATATTTGTACTACAACTATCTAATTATGTCAAAAAATTTTGTTGAGGAGTTGAGATGGCGTGGAATGTTACATGATATTACACCTGATACAGAAGAGTTTCTACTATCAAATAAAACTAGAGGTTATATTGGTTTTGATCCAACAGCAGATTCCTTACATATAGGAAGTCTTGTTCAGATAATAATCTTAATGCATTTTCAAAATTATGGATATAGTCCGATAGTTCTTCTTGGTGGTGCAACAGGAATGATTGGTGATCCTTCTGGAAAAAATGATGAAAGGAAATTACTTGACACTGAGGCATTGGAAAATAATATTGATTCAATTAGATCCCAATTTCAAAGGTTTTTAGATTTTAAAAGTGGAAAGAAAAATTCTGCTATTTTAATTGATAACTATGAATGGATGAAAAATTTTAGTTTAATTGATTTTTCAAGAGAAATTGGTAAAAATATTACTGTCAATTACATGATGGCAAAAGATTCAGTTAAAAAGAGATTAGCAGGTGAATCTAAAGGAGGTATATCATTTACTGAGTTTACATATCAATTAATTCAAGGGTATGATTTTCTTCATTTGTATGATAATTATGATTGTAAAATTCAAATGGGAGGAAGTGACCAATGGGGGAATATTACAACTGGAACCGAATTGATACGTCGAAAATCTAAAGGAAAAGCATATGCTATAACGTGTCCTTTAATAACCAAAGCTGATGGAACTAAGTTTGGCAAAACGTTAGATGGAAACATTTGGCTAGATAAAAAAAGAACTTCAGTATATAAATTTTATCAATATTGGTTGAATACTTCTGATGAGGACGCTTCATCATATATCAAAATATTTACTTTTTTAGAATTAAGTTTAATTGAAAAGATTATAAAGAAGCATAGTAATGCTCCTCATTTAAGAGTTCTACAATTTGAATTAGCTGATTTTGTTACCGAATTAGTTCATGGCAAAGAGGAATTAAATAAAGTTAAAAGGGCTTCTAATATATTATTTGGTAAAGACACCTCAAAATCATTGATGAAGATTGACTCTAGTACTTTTGTAGAAATATTTGAAGGAGTTCCTCAAGCAGAATTTTCAAAAAAAATTCTTAATGAAGGGTTATCAATAATTTCTGCTTTATCAAATGAAACGGGTTTTCTTAAATCGAATAGCGAAGCTAGAAGATCATTAAAAGAAAAGTCGATTTCAGTAAATAAATTAAAAGTATCGGAAGATTACAATTTAACTATATCTGATTTAATTGGAGATCAATTTATTTTGCTGCAAAGAGGAAAAAAAAACTATTTTGTCTTAAAATTTAATTAAACACCATTAAATTACATCCTCTTATTTCAGCTTGATCAAACCTTCCTAAAACTTCAAACCTTCCATCTGAATATACTTTTCCTAAATCTTCTGTAGCTATAAAAGGGCAACTATCAGAATTTGCTAAATCTATTATATTTAGTCCTCCCATTTGTCCGAATTCACAAATTGTTAATGGATCATCTATTTCTCTTGATAAAACTTTCATCCATGGAGGACACTCAAATAATCCATTTTTAATTGAATAAGCTTGAGATAGTAATTCAGTCATTCCATATTCAGAATGAATTGATTTAACACCAAATCCATTACATAGTTTTTCATGAAGTTCATTTCTGATTAATTCTTTTCTCTTTCCTTTCATTCCTCCTGTTTCAATGATTGTTGTGTGCTTCAATTTTATTTTATTCATTTCAATAAAACTTAATAGAGCATAAGAAACACCGATGAGAATTGTTTTTTGATTTTTTGAGTCAAGATCTAAAAGTACATTGTATAGTTTTTCGAACTCATCCAAATAAAACCCACTTACATTTGAGTTACTTTGTTTTATTAGGTCAGAAACCATATAAATTAGTGAAGAGTTCTTTCTTTCCTGAGATCCTGGTAGAAGAGCTAATATTACCCAATCACTAGGTTTTCCATAAAACAATTCAAATGATTTAGAAAAACTTTTCTTATAATCAATAGTATTTTTTAAAAAATGCTGTGATGGGGTTTTGTTTGTTGTTCTACTTGATTTAAATATTATTTTTGATTTTTCAGAAAATCTTTTGACTTTATGGGTTTTAAAAAATGAAATTGGAAGAAAAGGGATTTCTCTAATTGAATTAATAGAACTTGGAGGTTTATTGATTAAATCACAATAGCTTCTATATACAGAGTTTGAATTATAATGCCTGGATAAAAGCTTAAAACAAGCGATTTCAAAATTTTTCTCTGACTCTATATTATAAAAATAATTATTTAATTTCATTATCATTAGAACAAAATTAAATATTTAAAAATACATTCACTTTTAAAATATAAACTAGAAAAATTATAATTTATGGTAATGTTATATTAATTTAAAATAGATAAATAATATAATGTTTAGATTCGTAATAATTATATATCCATGGATAATAATAAAATTAAAATATTGTTAGTTGATGACGAGCCTGATGTGTTAGAAGTTTTGTCATATAATCTTTTAAATCAAGAGTATCAAATATTTACAGCTAGTGATGGGTCTGAAGCAGTTATTAAAGCTGTTGAATATATGCCTCACTTAATTATAATGGATGTAATGATGCCGAATATGGATGGAATTGAAGCATGTAAGATATTAAGAAAGGATTCAAAATTTAATAATACAATTATAATGTTCCTAACCGCAAGGGGAGAAGATTACTCCTATGTTGCAGCTTTTGACGCTGGTGCTGATGATTATGTAACAAAGCCGATTAAACCTAAGGTTTTAATGTCTAAAGTAAAATCTTTGTTACGTAGATTAAATAATACTGATTTAAATGAGGAGCTTATAAAAACAGGAAGTCTTTTAATAGATAGAGAAAAATATAGTGTTATTTACAATGGTAAAGTCTTTTCACTTCCTAGAAAAGAATTTGAATTATTATATTTTTTAGCATCTAAACCAGAAAAAGTTATTAAAAGAGAAAAAATAATGGAAAAAGTATGGGGTTCAGAAGTAGTAGTAGGAGATAGGACAATTGATGTTCACATAAGGAAGCTGAGAGAAAAATTTGGAGATGATTATTTTGAAACAATAAAAGGTGTTGGGTATAAATTTATTAGCAAATAAGATTTATAATTAGTGAAAAAAAATAAAAATCTTGCAGACTCATTGTTTATCTCATTTGGAGTTTACATAATACTTATAATCATTTTTTTATTATCAAAATTTATTTTTGTTGACGTCACTTTTTTAATAATCTCAAGTGTTATCTCTTTTTTATGCATTTTTTTATTTATCAATATTAGTTTGAGATATTTTTTAAATAAAAGTGTTAAAAAATTATTAGATGAGTTTTATTCTAAAGAGCATAATTTAGATAATAAATATAACATAACCAATTTAGAATCTTTATCTAAAAGCCTTGAGAAATATGCTAGTGAAAAAAAATTAGAAATAGAATTATTAAAAAATCAAGACAATCATCGAAAAGATTTTATTGGAAATATATCTCATGAATTAAAGACACCTTTATTTACAATTCAGAGCTATATTTTGACTCTTATTGAGGGAGGTTATAATGACCCGAATATTTTAAAAAAGTATTTAAAAAGATCTTCAAAAGCTGTAGACAGATTAATATATTTAGTAAAAGATCTTGATTTAATAACTCAATTTGAATCAGGAGTAAAAAACATTGAATTAAATTCTTTTGATTTATTAAGGATCATAAAGAATGTATTCGAATTATTAGAAATTCAATCTAATAAAAGAAATATTTCATTAGTTTTTGATCGAGAATATTTAGTATCAATCAATGTTCTTGCCGATGAAGAAAGAATTCAACAAGTCATTACAAATTTGATTATGAATTCTATTAAATATGGTATTGATAATGGAACAACCGAAGTTAGTATTCAAGATTTAAATGAGAATAAATTAATTATTCGAATTACTGATAATGGTATGGGTATAAATAAAGAGCATTTATCCAGGTTATTTGAAAGATTTTATAGAGTTGATAAGTCAGGAAATAGAAAAAAAGGAGGATCTGGACTGGGGTTAGCTATAGTTAAGCATGTAATTGAAGCTCATCAAGAAAAAATATATGTGGAAAGTACAAAAGGTATAGGTTCAGAGTTTTCTTTTACTTTACAAAAAGCATAACTTTATAAGTTATTTAATCATTAAAAAATAAGATCTTAACTTAATAATTATGTTTTGTGGGAAGTAAAAATAAACTAAGGCGATTTAAAGAAAATGAAAATTTTCCAAACGTAATTCAACCTAGTCGAAGCGCTTTAGTTATTGATGATTTTAATCTTAAGGGGAAATGGGGGAGAGATTGGTTTAATAACGATAATCAAATAATTATTGAATTAGGTTGTGGTAAAGGAGAATACATAATTTATCTAGCAAAAAAACATCCAAATAAAAATTTTATTGGAATAGATATTAAAGGGGCTAGATTTTGGAAAGGAGCTAAAAAAGCAATTGAAGAAAAAATTTCAAATATTGTGTTTATTCGATCTCAAATTGAATTGATTTCAAATATTTTTGCAAGTGATGAAATCTCTGAAATATGGATAACATTTCCTGATCCTCAGATTAAATATAAAAGAACTAAACATCGAATTATAAATCCTGAATTTTTAGCTAAATACAAATCTATTTTAATTAATAAAGGTATAGTTCACTTAAAAACTGATAGTGAGTTTTTACATGGTTATTTACTTGGATTATTAAAAAATATGCCATGCCATATAAATTATGCGAATCATGATATCTATCATAGCATGAATGTTCCTGAAGAAGTAACTGATGTTCAAACCTTTTATGAAAAAATGTTCTTAAAACAAAACAGACCTATTACATACTTACAATATTTTTGGAATGAGAAAAAATGAAGGACTTTTTTTTGAAAATGTATACGAAGTTGTGAATAAAATTCCTTTTGGAAGAGTGACTAGTTATGGCTTAATAGCAAAATATTTAGGATCTCCCCAATCTTCAAGAATGGTAGGATGGGCAATGAATGCTAGTCATAAAATTCCTGAGTTGCCAGCACATAGAGTTGTAAATAAGATAGGTCTATTAACTGGAAAACACAATTTTGAAGGAACTAATTTAATGCAACAATTATTAGAATCTGAGGGAGTAGAAATCAAGAATAATCAAATTGTAAATTTTTCCTCTTTATTTTGGGATCCTTCTATGAGCTTACCGCCATTTAAAAATAAAGTATAAACATAGATTCTTTGCTTGTATTTGAACTATATTTGCTTTAATAATAAGTGATGAAAATAAGTAAAGAATCCGTAATAAATGTTCTTAAAACTATTATTAATCCTGAAAGTGGAGAGGATTTAATAACTAGTGGCAGAGTAACAAATATCCAAATTTTTGGTGATCAGATTGATATAGATGTAAAAATAAATAACCCTAGCCTTCAGGCTCGAAATAAAATGGAGGGTGAAATACGTAAAGCAATTCATTCAAAAATTCAAGCCAAAGCAAAAATTAGAACTAATATCAAAGTTAATCCTTCAAAGCCATCTGCTTCTCAGCCTATTAAAGGTCAACCTATACTTGGAATTGAATCTATCATTGCTATTGCATCAGGTAAGGGAGGAGTAGGTAAATCAACGGTTACTGCTAATATTGCTGTAACTTTGGCAAAGATGGGATTGAAAGTAGGAGTTTTGGATGCTGATATTTATGGACCTTCTATGCCACAGATGTTTGATTTAGAAGGAGAACGACCACTTGCTAGAGAAATAGATGGAAAATCTAAGATGCAACCACTTGAAAGTTACGGTGTAAAAATATTATCCATAGGGTTTTTTACTAAACCTGATCAAGCGGTTATATGGAGAGGGCCTATGGCTTCAAAAGCACTTAATCAACTTATTTTTGATGCTGCATGGGGAGAGTTAGATTTTTTATTGATAGATCTTCCACCAGGAACAGGTGATATTCATTTAAGTATTGTCCAATCATTACCTATTACTGGAGCTGTCGTTGTTAGTACACCTCAGCAAATTGCCTTAGTTGATGCAAGAAAAGGAATAGCAATGTTTCAACAAGAGACAATACAAATTCCTATTCTAGGAATTATTGAAAATATGGCTTATTTTACTCCAGAGGAATTACCAGATTCTAAGTATTATATCTTTGGAAAAGATGGAGCTAAAGACTTATCAGAATCTAAAAAGATACCTTTTTTAGGTTCTTTGCCATTGATGCAAACTGTTAGAGAAGCAGCTGATTATGGAAGGCCAGCTGCTCTTCAAGATGATAGTTTGGTTGCTGATTCTTTTATTTCAGTAACTCAAGAATTAGCATATCAGGTTATAAAGAGAAATAAAAGTCTACCTCCAACAAAAGCAGTTGAAATAACTAATATGACAGGATGCAGTGCAGTTAATTAATTATTATGAAAAGTATTGATGTCAAAAAAAAAGTACTAATAGCTTTAGATGAAATTAGACCATTTTTAGCTTCTGATGGGGGAGATATATCTTTAGTGTCAATTGAAGACAATAGGGTTGTTAATGTTCAACTTCATGGAGCATGTGTTTCTTGTAGTGTAAATCAGATGACTCTTAGACAAGGAGTTGAAATGACTATAAAAAAACATGTTCCTCAAATTGAAAAGGTAGTTAGTTTAAAATCTTAATCATTAATTATTGAAAAATAAAATTTCTATAAAAGTTCTAGATAGAGATGGAATATATCATATTTTGAATATTCCGACTGACATGAGCCTTAACCTTATGGAAGCATGCAAGGCTTATAATATACCAGTAGAAGGTATTTGTGGTGGAATGGCTTTATGTGCTTCTTGTCAATGTTATATTATTTCATCTCATGATTTAGTTGAAAAAACTGATGATGAAGATGCTATGTTGTCTGAAGCTTTTAATGTAAAAAAGAACAGTCGTTTAGGTTGCCAAATAAATATTACAAAAGATTTAAACGGGCTTGAGATTCAACTAGCTCCTCAGGAATAAATAAAACGAAATCAATTTCGGTTTCGAAACTTTTGAAAATCAAATTTTTAATAGTATAAATTTTTTAAATCTGTTATTTTAGAAAAATTAATATATATAACATGAAAAGTGCAATTTTTGATTTAGATGGGGTTATTGTAGATACAGCAAAATTTCATTTTTTGGCTTGGAAAAAAATATCTCAAAAATATGGCTATGAATTAGATGAGACTCAAAATGAGAAGCTTAAGGGTATTAGCAGATCAGATTCTTTAATTAATATTTTAAAATGGTCTAATAAACAAATCTCAAAAATAGAATTCACTAAAACTTTAGAAGAGAAAAATATCATTTATCTTAATCTGATTAAAAATTTAACTAAAGAAGATACACTTCCAGGTGTATTTAAAATTCTTAGTTTTTTAAAAAAAAAGGGAATAAAAATTGCTTTGGGATCAGCAAGTAAAAACTCAATAATAGTTTTAAATAAACTTTCACTAACAAAATATTTTGATGTTATTATAGATGGCAATGACGTTGTTAATTCTAAGCCAGATCCTGAAGTTTTTATTAAAGGAGCAAAAGAACTTGGCGTCTCTTGTGAAGAATGTATTGTTTTTGAAGATTCTGAAGCTGGGGTTAAAGCTGCTAGATTTGCTAAAATGAATGTTGTTGGAATATGTAATTCAAAAAAAGAACTAAAAAACACTTTGTTTAATATAGAAGGATTTTTGTCAATTAAATCAAATAAAATTTTAAAGCACTTCTTGTAAAAATGAAAAATAACCACCTACTTATCGATCCATGGAAAATTATTGAAAATACTTTTGATAAAAGTAAGGTAAAATCATCTGAAAGTTTATTTAGTATTGGTAATGGATATATGGGACAGAGAGCTAATTTTGAAGAAGATTATTCTGGAAACACATTTCAAGGAAGCTATATCGGTGGAGTTTATTATCCAGATAAAACTAAAGTTGGCTGGTGGAAAAATGGATATCCAGAATCTTTTGCAAAAGTATTAAATGCACCAAATTGGATAGGTATAAGCATAAAAGTTAATGGTGAATTATTAGACCTGAACAAGGGAATTGTCAAACATTTTCAAAGAGTGTTGGATATGCAAAAAGGAATTTATAAAAGAAAATTCCAAATAATACTTGTAAATGGAATAGAAATTTTGGTTGAAGTCACAAGGTTTATATCACTAAATGAAAATTCATTAGGTGGGATCGAATACAAACTATTAGCTGTAAACACGGATTGTCAAATATTAATAGAACCTTATATTGATGCAGGAATAGTCAATCAGGATTCCAACTGGGATGATTCATTTTGGAAAATCAAATCTTTAAAGAAAACTAAACTTTTTTCAGGTCTTATTTCAGAGACAAACAAAACTAAGTTCGAAGTATGTACCTACATGGCAAATAAATTATTTTATGAGAAAAAAGTAATAGATCCTTTGCCAATAAAAAGTAAATCTAAAAGTAAAATATCGCAATCATTTAAGATTGATATTCAAAAAGGAAAAACTCTTAAGTTTATTAAAATTGGTGGCTATGTAAAAACAAATGTAAATTTTCCTAAGAACCCTATTGAAGAAGCTAAAGAAATAGTGGAAAAACACATAGAGATTGATTTTGAAAAATTATTAAAAACACAAATAGAAAGTTGGAAAAAAATTTGGGAAGTATCCGATATAAAAATTGAAGGTGATCCAAAATCTCAACAAGCAATTAGATATAATATTTTTCAGCTTAATCAGACATATTCTGGGAAAGATCCAAAATTAAATATTAGCCCAAAAGGATTTACTGGTGAAAAATATGGAGGTTCAACCTATTGGGATACGGAAGCTTATTGCCTTCCTTTTTACATGTTAACTAAAGATCAATCCGTCTCCAAAAACCTACTTAAATACCGCTATTTTCAATTAGATAAAGCAATTGAAAATGCAGAAAAACTAGGCTTTGATAAAGGTGCGGCATTATTTCCAATGGTTACCATGAATGGAGAAGAATGTCATAATGAATGGGAAATAACCTTTGAGGAAATTCATAGAAATGGAGCAATTGTATATGCTATGTACAATTATTTACGGTACACTAAGGATTTTGATTATATCAAAGAAATGGGAATAGAAGTTTTAATTGCAGTATCACGTTTTTGGGCTCAAAGGTTTTCATTTTCTAGAGATAAAAATAAATATGTAATATTAGGAGTTACAGGTCCAAATGAATATGAAAATAATGTTAACAATAATTGGTACACTAATTATATAGCAAGATGGTGCTTAATCTTCACAAAGGAACAAATAAAAAAAATTCAAAAATTTCATTTTAAGGACTTTTCAAGAATCATAAAAAAAACAAATTGGAATTCAAATGAATTTAACCTTTGGGATGAAATAATTAAAAACACCTATTTACCTTATGATAATGAAAAAAAAATTTTTCTTCAACAAGATGGGTTTTTAGATAAGGAATTGATTCAAGTGAGTCATTTAAAAAAATCAGAAAGACCGATAAATCAAAACTGGTCTTGGGATAGAATCTTAAGATCTGTATACATTAAACAAGCAGATGTGCTTCAAGGATTTTATTTTTTTTCAGAGAACTTTTCTTTAGAGGAGTTAAAAAAACATTATAAATTTTATGAGCCTTTCACTGTTCATGAGTCTTCTCTCTCCCCATCTATTCATGCAATTTTAGCTTCTCGTATTGGTATGATTGATGAAGCCTATAAATTATATCTCCAAACATCAAGATTAGATTTAGATGATTATAATATAGAATCTGATGAAGGATTACACATAACTAGTATGGCAGGTAGTTGGTTGACTATTATTGAAGGTTTTGGAGGTATGAAAATTACTGGTGATACATTATATTTTGAAAACAAGCTACCAAAAAAATGGAAATCGCTTTCATTTAAAATTAACATACAAGGTTCGTTACTTGAAATTAATTTGAGTAAAAACCATAATAATTTTATTTGGAAAGGTGATTCAAAAGTTAAAATTATAATTAATGGAAAATAACTAATTTGTCTTAACTCAAAAGAACCCAAAAAATCAAATCAAATGAAGAAAACTATCTTGATTATTATTTCATTTATATTTATAAACTGTAAGCCTCCATTACCAGAGCCAAGAAATCCAATTATTTTTAATCCAATTTCTAATGAAAGTTTAGCTAAGGGCATTATCTATGAAGTTAATATTAGGCAATACTCTAATGAGGGAACTTTTAATGCTTTTTCTAAAGACCTTAGCAAAATCAAGGAATTAGGCGTGAATATTATTTGGCTTATGCCAACATATCCAATATCTAAGACTAAAAGTAAGGGGACTCTTGGAAGTTATTATGCTGTCTCGGATTATAAGGGAGTAAATCCTGAGTTTGGAACATTGGAGGATCTTAAAAGATTAGTTTATAAAGCTCATCAAATGGGAATATATGTTATTTTTGACTGGGTGCCTGGTCATACGGGATGGGATCATATTTGGATTAAAGAGCATCCTGAATTTTACTTAAAAAATGAAGCAGGAGAAATTATTGATCCAATTGATCCTAGAACAGGAGAGTCGTTTGGGTGGACAGATGTTGCTGATCTTAACTATGATAATTCTTCCATGCGTGAAGCGATGAAAAAAGCTATGTTGTATTGGATTAAAGAAGTTGATATTGACGGATACCGTGTCGATCAAGCCTATGCTGTTCCTATGGATTTTTATGA
Organism: Flavobacteriaceae bacterium; assembly: GCA_029243245.1. Lineage (GTDB taxonomy): Bacteria > Bacteroidota > Bacteroidia > Flavobacteriales > Flavobacteriaceae > Marivariicella. Next base: position 65,592 of record JAQWSK010000005.1, read on the forward strand.
AAATACTTTTGCTGCCATTAAAAAATTGAAACCGGTTTTTCTACTGGGTGAAACCGATGCAAATCATCCTGGAGGGATGGAGCATTTGAAGAATTTCAACGCATCCTATGATTTTCCTGGCTATCATTTGACTAAAGATATTGTTCACGGGCATAAATCAGTAAATGATTATGCAAATCACCGTGAAAATTTTATTCTAAAACACGACCCAGCTCACTTATTATTAAATTTTGTTAGCTCACACGATGAAAATGCATGGGCAGGTTCGGTTGATGAGCTCTATGGAGAGGCTGCCCATGCCATGATGGCACTTAATTATATGGCCCCAGGACTTCCGTTTTTATATAGTGGTGTAGAATATGATCTCAACAAACGGTTACTCTTTTTTGAAAAAGATAGTTTCCCACGGGTAGCAGGTGAGACTTATCAACTATTAAAACAATTGGGAGAACTTAAGACAACTCACCCAGCGTTACATGCAGGGAAAGAGGCGGGTAAATACAGTCCAATAGAAACCTCATTAAGAGATAAAGTCCTTGCTTTTGAACGTTCTAAAGCAGGAGATACGATTGTCTATATAGCTAATATGTCTAAAGATCATATTGGATTTACCTCTCCATATAACGGAATGTTTAAGCGATACCAAGACAATAAACCCAAACGATTGTCGTATTCGTATGAATACCGAATGCGACCTTGGGAATTTTGGGTTTTGACCAAATAAAAAATATTTAAAATCATGAAAAGAAAATCTATTAGTTTAATTTTATTAATTATGATTGTAGCTTGTGATAATAATCAAAAACCCCTTGTAATTGGTCATCGTGGAGCTAAAGGTCATGCTCCTGAAAACACAATTAAATCAATTCAAAAAGCTATTGACTTAGGTGTTGATGGAATTGAAATTGATGTTTTTAGATGCGCTTCAGGCGAATTAGTCGTCTTTCATGATAAATCTGTTGAAAAACTTACTAATGGCATTGGCTTTATTGAACAAATGTCTTTAGATAGCATAAAAGAATTAAATGTTTTAGGAACTGAAAAAATACCGACGCTTAAGGAAATCCTAGATTTAATTGATGGTAAAATAACACTAAATATTGAGCTTAAGGGGACTAATACATCATTTTTAATTCACCAACTATTAAACTCATATTTTAAATCGACTAACTGGACAAAAGATAGAATTTTTATATCAAGTTTTGACTGGAATGAACTTAAGGCTTTTCAACAATTAAATAAAGAAGTAAGAATAGCAGTTTTAACTGAAGATGATCCGGTTGATGCTATCCCAATTGCTAAAGAGTTAAATGCTTTTGCAATTAATCCTAATTATAATTCTTTAAATAAATTAAATGTAGCTAAAATAAAATCTGAAAATTTTTTGATTTATACTTGGACTGTAAATAATATTAAAGACATAAATCAAATGAAAAAATTAGGTGTTGATGCTATAATAACAGATTATCCAGATAGAATTTATTAAAATTATTTAAATCTTTTAATCAGTCACTTTATTAAGATTTCAAAATGATATCTTTACAAATATTATGACTAGAGAGGACTTTATTTTTAAAAGAGTCAAGCTTGTAAGTGGAGTTTCATCATGGGAATCGCCTAGTAATATTGCTTTAATTAAATATTGGGGCAAATACGATGAACAGCTCCCAAAAAATCCATCTATCAGTTTTACATTATCTCAATGTAAAACAATTACAATAATTAAATACAGACCAAAAAAAGAAAATGAAAATCAAAATTTTTCTTTTTTATTTGATGGATTAACTATGCAGTCTTTTAATGATAAAATTAATCTATTTATCAATAGGATATCACAATATATTCCAGCCGTTAAGAGTCATTTTTTTGATATAGAAAGTCATAACACTTTTCCACACAGTAGTGGAATTGCTTCATCAGCATCAGCAATGTCTTCTTTAGCACTTTGCTTCATGGAGATTGAAAAACAAATTGATTCTAAAATTTCTGAAACATATTTTTTCAAAAAAGCTTCTTTTTTAGCTCGTTTAGGATCAGGAAGTGCTTCAAGAAGTATAGAGGGGCCTCTAGTTTATTGGGGAAAATCTAAAGCTTACAAGAATTCAAGCTTATTATATGGTACCGTCCTAAAAGATATATCACCTATTTTTAATAGTTATAGGGACACAATACTCATAATAGATGACAGCGAAAAGAAAGTTAGTAGCTCTTTGGGTCATGAGCTAATGAAATCAAATCCATATGCTGAAAATAGATTTATTCAAGCTGATAAAAATATGGATAGACTTAGAAATGTTTTAATAAAAGGAGATCTTAAAAGCTTTATTGAAATTGTTGAATTAGAAGCCTTATCTCTTCATGCAATGATGATGACATCCTCTCCATCATATATTCTTATGCATCCAAACACTTTATTTGTAATAAATGAAGTTTATGAATTTCGAAAAGAAACTTCAATACCAATTTGTTATACCTTAGATGCTGGAGCAAATATTCATCTGTTATATCCCAATCAATATTTTAAAAAAGTTCAACTTTTTATTATCGAAAAACTCTTAAAATACTGTCATTCAAAACAATTTATTAATGACCGTGTAGGTCCAGGGTCTAAAAAAATATAACTTTAAAACATGAAAGGGCCTTTCTTTTGTGCTAAAATTTTGCTTTTTGGAGAATATGGAATTATTAAAAACTCCAAAGGTCTTTTAATACCCTATAATTATTTTAAAGGGTCTTTGAAAATATCAAAAATAGAGTTGAATATTTTACAGATAAAATCTCATAAAAGAGTTAACGATTTTATAAGCTCTTTAAAATTAATTGATTCAAAAGTTGTCTGCTTTGATTGGGATAAAATCAGAAATGACATACAAAAAAAAATATATTTTGACAGTAATATACCACAAGGATATGGGGTAGGTAGTAGTGGAGCTTTAGTTGCTGCAGTTTATGATCGATATGCAAAAAATAAAATAAGTGTTTTGGAAAACTTGAATAACCAAAGATTACAAAAACTAAAATTGATTTTTTCTCAAATGGAATCATTTTTTCATGGAAAGTCATCAGGCTTTGATCCTTTAAATAGTTATTTAAGTCTTCCTATTCTTATTAATTCAAGTGAAAATATAGAATCAACAGTTATTCCATCTCAAAACATGAATGGCAAACGAGCTGTTTTTTTATTGGATAGTGGATCGGAAGGAAAGACAGCTTCAATGGTAAAGTTATTTATGGAAAATATGAAAAGCGAATCTTTTAGTAAAATGATGAAGGATCAATTTATTTCAATTACTGATAAATGTGTTGAAGATTTTTTAAAAAGTAATTACAAAAACTTATTCATGCATTTAAAAGAATTATCAAAACTAGTTTTTAAAAATTTTAACCCTATGATACCTGATGAATATAAAGATATATGGCTAAAAGGAATCAACAATAACTCCTATTATTTAAAACTTTGTGGATCGGGAGGAGGGGGTTACATTCTTGGTTTTACTCAAAACTGGTTAAAGGCCAAAGAGGAATTAGAAGTTTATAACTTACAGACTGTGTATCTTTTTTGATAATAGAATTATTAAAAGCATCTCTTCGAAACATGTTTTTTTTAAAGCATTTTTTATATCATTTTGTATATTTCTTTTATAGATGGCATCAAAACAAAAGGAGTATCTTTGGCTACACAATTTTTAAAATTACGGACATTAACAGGAATATTTAGTATTACTATTATCAATTAGATATAGATATGAAAAAAAATATCGATTCGGAACTTCGCTCAAAAGACTCTTCAAATTCTTTTAAGTATAAACCTATTAGATTAAATAAATTTATTTCTAATGCAGGAGTTTGTTCAAGAAGAGAAGCAGATCAATTAATAAAATTAGGAATGGTCAATGTAAATGGAAAAATAATAACCGAGATGGGTCATAAAATACTTCCCACAGATAAAGTTAAATATGACGGTCAAACTATTAAAGCTAAAAAACCATCATACATTTTATTAAATAAACCTAAAGGTTTTTTAGGAATGTCATCGGGAAAAACAGCAAAAAAAACAGTACAGGATCTAGTTAATATTCCTGGATCGCAAAAACTTACTTCAATTGGAGATATGGGAAGGACAGTAACAGGTTTATTAATTCTAACAGACGATCTTAGTTTAAGAAAAAAAATAATTCAATCTAAGAAAGGAGTTAGAATGATTTATAAAATAGTTCTTGATAACAATATAACTAAATCAGATATAGACATTGCAAAAAAACCACATAGAATTTTTGATAAAGAAATTCAACTTAAGGATGTCTCTCATGTTGCTGAAGCCACAAAAAAAGATATAGGTGTAGAGTGTTTTAATATTCCTCCAAGCGTTATTATAAAGCTTTTTAAAAAAATAAACTATACGGTTGAACAACTTGACAGAGTGGTTTATGGTTCTTTATCAAAAAAGGAACTACCCAGGGGGAAATGGAGAGAGCTTACTTCGAAAGAGTTGAATTTTTTGCAAATGCTTTAAACATTTTATTTTCACCTCCAAAGGTCTCAAAAATAATAACACTAAATACTATTAAATATTCCAAAATTAATATTAGTGGATACTCATTAACTTCACTTGATGAATATGAAGCATATGATAAAAAAATAGTTGCACTCCATACTATCGGATAAAAGTAAGGAGTAAAAATGCATAAAGCTACTAATGAAACTATATACCATGGGTGAACTGTAGTAGCAATAAAAAAATAGAAACTTAGAAGTAATAATTGATTTTTAAGTACTTGATTTAGACTATTATTTTTTTGTAAAAAAGTAAAAAACAATATACCTGACATCAATATAAACGGTGCTATTTTTCCAAATGTATTAATTATGTTATATCCTTTAAAATAAAAACCAATTTCTCGTATTATATAATAAATACTGGCATTAAATTCAAAACGATTAAACCAGAGCTGTATAGTTTGAAGGTAATTCATATAAAAATTCTCATCCATATATGGTATCCACAATAATGAAAAAAATGCAGTGATTAAGAAAAAGTAATATAGACTTTTTTTAAGTCCTAATTTTTTTAAAAATAATGGAATAAGTATTAAAGTAACAAGTTTTGAACTTATTGAAAAAGCCATCATTATAGATGATTTTACAGTCCTATTTTGAAATAAAAATAAAACTCCTAAAAGAAAGAAAAATATCATAATTCCCTCACCATGCAAATTTCCAGTTAATTCAATAATTACAAGCGGATTCAAAAAATACCAACCAATTCTATTTAAAGGCAATTTTAAAAAGTTTAATAATTTATAAAACACATAGAATGTGCCTAATTCAAAAAGAATTATAATTATTCTTAAAACAAGAACAGAATAATCCAAATTATTTTCACCAAAATATGATGCAATAATATAGCTCCATTGACTAATTGGAGGGTAATTTGAAAAATTACTATTTGATAGTTCTCCCATTCCGAAAAATAAATCATTGGCTAAGTAGAATAAATCATTCTTAATGATTAAATCGTTAGGGGAGTATAAGTATGGATTTATGTTCATCAGTTGTAAGTTCCCATCCCAAAAAAATCTATAAAAATCTTGAGATAATTCAGGAAATGATATAATTAAAACTAATCTGAAAATCACACCTAATGTCAAAATTATTAATGGTGTAATTCTTAGACACATTATTATTGTAAATAGTATAAAAAGAGAACCATATGATATAAGTAAAGTATTTGTTTCTGTTCTTTCAACATAGTAACCAATAAACACATATAAAAGCAGAGATAAACCCGATGTAAGAACTAAAACCGCATATAAATATTTATTTTCTAACCTCATTTAATTTTAATAAAAGATTTAATTGTCACAAAACCAAAACCTAAAAAAAGTAATAAGTGAAAAGGAAAAAAGCCAAAGTCTCCATTTTTACCGACATTAAATGCGCTATATAAACCAAATAAAAAATAAAGAGACATTAATGCCTCAATTAGAGTATAAAAACTTATCGACTTTTCAAGGTACCTATTTTTAATATGAGAATTTTTTTTATCACTCTCAATATTGAATTTTGGAGTTCTAATAAATGGACTTTTTATACCCAAATGGCCCTGTATAACAGCAATAGAATTATGAGCCGAAAAAGCAATTGAAATAGAGTAAAAAGTAAGAAATCTTATAGTATAGTTAAAAATACTCAAAAGTCCAGATCCGTGCTTTTGCTTATGTAAAAACCAATAGAAAACGTAAAATATTAAAGTGCTTATTATAAAAAGAGAGCTCAAATTAAAGAACCAAGTAAGTTCAACCCATTTATTTTTAATATAAAGCATAGGAACACTTAAAAATCCAACTAAAAAAATATTTAAAAACATAGTACTGTTTAATAGATGAAGTAAAGCGTGAACTTTAGTTTTAAGGTTGATTTTACTTGACTTTAAAACTTTATAAATATTTTTTTGAAAATTTTCAGCCCCACCCTTATTCCATCTAAACTGCTGAGAACGAATAGCACTTATTACTATAGGTAATTCAGCTGGAGTAATAATTTTTTCTAAATAAATAAACTTCCAATCTTTAAGTTGAGCACGGTAGCTTATATCAAGATCTTCAGTTATCGTGTCTCCTTCCCAATTTCCAGCATCAATTATTGTAGATTTTCTCCATACGCCTGCAGTGCCGTTAAAATTAATAAAATGATTTTTGGCATATCTTCCAACTTGTTCTAATGTGAAATGACCATCTAACCCAAAAGCTTGGACCTTTGTTAGAATTGAAAAATTTCGATTAATATATCCCCATCTAGTTTGAACCATTCCGACTTTTGTATTTTTAAAATAAGGAATAGTTTTAATTAAAAAATTTGGGTTAGGTACAAAATCAGAATCAAATATTGCAATAAATTCCCCTTTAGATTTTTTCAGTCCTTCTTTTAAAGCTCCAGCCTTAAAAGCTGTTCGTTTTTTTCTTTTTAAATGAACGATATTAATTCCATTTCTTTTAATTTTATCAATTAACTTTTTAGTTAATTTGGATGAATCATCATCTGAATCATCAAGAACTTGAATCTCTAATTTCTTACAAGGATATTCAATTTTTTCTACTGTAAGTAATAGTCTTTCAATAACATATAATTCATTGTAAACTGGAAGTTGAATTGTTACAAAAGGAATTTCATCACTATTGTTAAAGTCCCATTTCATTAAATTTTTGGGTTTATTTTTTTCACCCAAATAATTAATTAACAAATTCAGTTGAGCCAAGGCATAAAAAAAAATAATAATTAAGCAACTTGAGTAGATAAAAATTAATCCAAGAATTAACAACATTTGATTATAAAATTCAATTAGTTTCTAAAATGATACATTAATATCCAACTTATTATTTTTATACTAGCTAAAACAGTTCCTTTTAAAGTTCCAGACACTTTTGAAAAGCCTATTCTTCTTCTATATTTTACAGGAACTTCGCAGTAAGATATCTTCCTCTTTAAAACCTTTAATTGCATCTCAACAGTCCATCCATATGTTTTATCTTTCATTTGTAAACTTTCCAATGTTTTCCATTTTATTGCTCTAAAAGGGCCTAAATCAGTGAAGTTACTTTTATATAAATGACTCATTAAAAAGCAAGCTAGCTTATTTCCAAAAACCTGTTGGGGTGTCATAGAACCATATTTTCTTAGACTTTTAACCCTAGAACCAATTACAAAATCTACTTTGTTTTGAAATATTGGCTCAATTATTTTAGTTATTTCTTCTGGATAATCCGAATAATCACCATCTATAAAAACAACTATATCTGGAGGGTTTTTTTTAAGAAAATCTATTCCTTTAAGACAAGCATATCCATACCCTTTTTTTTTTTCTATAATTACTGTAGCTCCATTCTTAAGAGCAATTTTTGAGGTTTCATCTGAAGATCCATTGTCAACGACTATTAAATCATGGTAAATTTTAGGTATAGATTTTATTACACTACCTATAGATTTTTCTTCATTTAAAGCAGGTATTATTATAGACAATTTCATAAGGCTTGTAAAAAACCAGTTACTTGATATTTAGCTCAATTTGTTGTTGTGGGACAATATATCTATCAAAATAAACACTTGAAAACTCATCTAATGTCAAAAACAGTGAAATAGAAATAATCAACACGATGACTCCAAATAAAACTTTATTGATTTTTTTTTGTTTTTCAGAATTCAAACTACAATCTTCTTTTTTATTATAACTTATTACTCCAATGATTACTATAAATAAGCCTAAAACTCTTAAAATAATTGCACCAATCCCTATTGACCCATCCTCAGCATAAAAAAAATCTGCAAATGAAATAGCATAAACACCACTCATTAGTCCAAATTGAAATAAAACTACAGGCCCTATACAACAAATTATTCCAGTTAAAGCGGCTGATAAAGAAATTTTAATAAGGTGATAAGCTTTCCACATTTCAATTAATTTTTGGATGTAAATAAATTAAATATAATATAATTCTATTGAATTATATTTAGATTCCAATTGTATGGCAAATATTTAACTTTGCGATTATTAAATTTTATTGAAGAATGTTCTTCAATAAAATTTAATAAACTATTGGTATTACCAAAATCTTCTTTAAACCATAAAAATATTTTTGAAATCTCAATTTCATTTTCAATGATTTTATTTTTATTTGAATCCTTCAAAAAATGTTTAGTTGCATCTTCAAGTTGTTTCTCAAGTTTATTTGGCATGTAGGCTAAATTAGAAAGTTTTGGACAAGAAATAGAGGCACAGTTTATGGCAAAATGAATTCTTGGATCTTCCATTTTTCTTAAAATCTTGTGTTCTATTTCGTCTAATGAATAACTGCTTGAATCGTAATCTATTATTTTTTTACTCCATGGATCATTAATGTCCCTTATGCTACTTAAAGGAAAATTGTTTAAAATAAGTTTTATTGTCAATGCATTGTAAGCATTAATCCAATAAGTCATAATTTGGTTTTTGGTCCAGTGTTTTTTAGGATGATTTTTTTTAAGCACACTGATATATGCATTTAGTCCATTTGTGTTTTTACTCCAATTAATATAATCAACTTGGCCCTGATCATTCACATATTTATTTAGTTCAATATTCCATCTTTCATGAATACTTCTTTGAGAGAAAAAGTTTAATGAAATAAAAATAAATAATATTATAAGTGGTGTTTTCATATTCTAATTTACGACTTAAATGTAAATTATTAAATTCATTATGTGAAGCTTGCTATTTTTAAATTAGAGCTTTCAAATCATTATGTTTATTTAAGTCTTCTTCAGTATCGATATCATTCAATTCTTGAAGATAAAAAACAGTATTGTTATAATCAATCTCATTAACACTGTCTTCAAGTACTTTAGAAGTTCCCCATGAATTAATATTAAAAAGCGAACTATTCATTTTTTTTAAACCTAATAAATAATAACCTCCATCTGAAGCTGGACCAAAAACAATATCATTATTTTTTAATGCATCAAATGTTTCTTGAAAAATTTTTTTTTCTATACTCCAAAGGTCAGTTCCTACAATACAAATATTTTGATACCCCATTTCAAAACCCCATTTAAAAGCTTTATTCATTCGAGTGCCTAAATCTTTACCATTTTGAACTTTTTGCTGTTTGGCAAAGGACCAATTCTGATCGTGAGGAATAAAATCACTATAAAAAATAACAACATCAAACTCTACCTGTTTTAAAACTGAAATTGTTCTATCTACAAGAAGTTTATATATTCTTAGAGCTTTGAATTTTCCAATTGATTTTGCAAGTCTAGTTTTAACCTTTCCAATTAAAAAATTTTTACAAAAAACAATTATAAGAGCGTCGTTCATTTATAAAATTATTTCCAGCATACAGGGATTAATTCTCCTTTAATTAAACCGTATTTTGAAATATCTTCATCAGATAGTTTTGATGTCAAATTAATTTTTTCACACTTGAAACCAACATTAGATAATCGATCAAAAAAGTCCATCCCATAAATTCGAACATGATCATACTGTCCAAAATGTTTATTTCGATCTTTGGGATTAGTTATTGTATAATCTTCATAGCTTTTTTCTTTTCTTTTATCTAAAGGGACCTGAAGGATAGCTCTACCGCCTGGTTTTAATACTCTATAAACTTCTTCCATAGCTTTTGTGTCGTCAATAATATGTTCGAGTACATGATTACATAAAATAAGGTCATAAGTATCATCCTCAAAAGGAAGATTGCAAAGATTTGCTTTGACATCTGCTAGCGGCGAATATAAGTCTGTTGTTGTATACGCCCATTTATTAAAATTTTTAAATTTTTTGAAAAAAACTTGCTCTGGTGCTACATGTAAGACCTTTAAAAACTGATTTTCTATATCTGAGTCGCCTTTAAGATATAACCATAATAATCTATGTCTCTCTAAAGATAAAGTTCCAGGACAAAGAGCATTAGGCCTAATATTATTATATCCATAAGATAGAAATCGACTATACTGTTTCCCATTAATTGGATCTGTGAACTTTGAACCCTTAAAGACTAGTGAAAGAAGAGGCTGAATTAAGAGACTCAGTTTAATTAAAAAGGCTCTTGGAAAAATTTTAAGAATTACTTGCATTATTAAATAATTTCAGATCTGATAAAAGGTGTTTCTTGACTAGAATTGATTCCAAGAACTGAATCTATATACATAAAGGTAGAAAGCAAGTTGGGTTTTCCATCTATTAGTGCTATGTTGTGCTCAAAATGAGCACTTGGCAGGTTGTCTTTGGTTATAATGCTCCAACCATCCTTTAATTGTTTAATTTTGTGAGTCCCCATATTGATCATGGGCTCTATAGCTAGTACCATTCCATTTTCAAGTTTTTTTCCTTGTCCTCTTCTACCGTAGTTTGGAACCTCAGGAGGCTCATGCATTGTTTTTCCTAGTCCGTGCCCTACAAGCTCTCTAACAACACCATATCCTTTTGATTCGCAATGATTTTGAATTGCATAGCCAATATCTCCAATTCTATTTCCCACTTTAAACTCAGCAATACCCTTATATAGAGATTCTTTTGTAGTATCTAATAGAATTTTGACTTTAGAATCTACTTCTCCAACGGGAAAAGTATATGCATGGTCTCCATAGAAGCCATTTTTGATTGCCCCGCAATCAATAGAAACAATATCGCCTTCTATGAGTGGGTTGTCATTAGGGATTCCGTGAACAACTTGAGAGTTTGGTGATACACATAAAGTATTTGGAAAATCATAAAGACCCAAAAAACCAGGCTTTGCATCATTATCTCGTATGAAAGTTTCAGCTAATTTGTCTAGTTTAAGGGTTGTAACACCAGGTGTGATTTCTGAAGCAAGCATTCCCAAAGTTTTAGATACGATCGTAGCACTTTCTCTTATTAATTTAATTTCTTCTTTTGATTTTAAAACAGCTCTATTCATTTATTTGAATTTCATGATAAGGATTTTTATATGACTCACCTTGAATGATAGTCTCCAAATCTTTTGCTAAAGAAAAATTAGGAAATTCTACAAATCGATTTATTTCTTTGCCGTTTTTATAAAAAATTAATGTAGGAACATTCGTTATATTCAATCCCTTTTCATAATTTTCGAGTGTATGTTTTTCTCCAGAAACAGCATACATTTCAATTTTAGAAAGATCAAAACCAGAAAACTCAATAAGTTTTAACATTCCAGGAACTTCTCTTTCAGAATCCTCACACCATGTGCCCAAAAATAATTTAAGACTCATTTCATTTAAAGAGGCCTTATTTTTTTCAATCCAACCATTAGGAATTTTATATCTATTGTATTCTTCATAAAACCACTTACTGTGTTCGTATGTTAGCAGATTCTGACGATTTATTTTTCCCATAATAAATGGCTCACCTTCCATTGTTTCTCCATGAACAACTGGAAGAGGATGTAAGCTTGAATTACAACCAAGTAAAATAAATGTTATAAGTGGTATTATTTTTTTCATTTTAAAAATTATAAAAGTGAATCCATTTTCATGGTCTTAGGTTTTTGAATATCTAGAATATCTAAAATTGTTGGCGCAACATTTCCTAAAACACCTTTGTTTATTTTTCTTTTTTGATCATCCACTAAAATAATTGGCACTGGGTTTGTAGTATGAGCCGTATTTGGTGTTCCATCTTTATTAATCATAGTTTCGCAATTTCCATGGTCTGCAATTATTAAACTAGTATAACCATTTTCTATGGCAGTAGTTATTATTTCACTTGTACATAAATCAACTGTTTCACAGGCCTTGATTGCTGCATTAAGATTACCAGTATGACCAACCATATCAGGATTAGCAAAATTTAAACAGATGAAATCAGGATGATCATCATTTATTTTATTTATGATTGAATTTTTTATTTCAAAAGCTGACATTTCAGGTTTTAAATCATAGGTCGCTACTTTTGGTGATGGGCACAAAATCCTGTCTTCATATTTGAATGCTTTTTCTCTACCTCCATTAAAGAAAAATGTAACGTGAGGGTATTTTTCAGTTTCAGCAATTCGAACTTGAGTTTTTCCAGCTTTTGAAATAACTTCCCCTAAAGTGTCTTTTAAATTTTCTTTGTCAAAAATTACTTTTAAATTTTTAAATGATGAATCATAATTTGTAAGTGTAACAAAATATAACTCAATTGGGTTTAGTTTGAATTTTGGAAAAGCAACTTGAGTTAATGATTGAGTTAGCTCTCTACCTCTGTCTGTTCTAAAGTTAAAGAAAATTACAACATCATCTTTTTCTATTTTTGTAATAGGCATATTGTCTTTCATATTTACTAATGGAGGAATAAACTCATCGGTAATCCCTTTAAGATAATTAGATTTTAATTCTTTAATTAAATCATTGGTTTCTTTTCCCTCATTTTTTAATAAGAGATTATGTGCTTTTTCAATCCTCTCCCATCTTTGATCTCTATCCATAGCATAATATCTTCCAATAAGTGTAGCTATTTTTGCCCCAGTTTTCTTTAGTATTGGTTTTATCTCTTTAATAAAACCTATTGCTGATTTTGGATCAACATCTCTACCATCTGTAAAAGCATGAATATAAAGTTTATTTAAAGCTTCATTTTTAGCTATGTTTAATAATTCAATTAAGTGATTAATATGTGAATGAACACCCCCATTAGAAAAGAGACCTAAAAAATGAATTTTTTTATCATTTTTTTTAGCATAATTATAAGCGTCAATTAGTACTTTTTCTTTTTTTAATGTATTGTTATCTATTGAGTTATTAATTTTAGCTAAATCTTGATAAACAATTCTTCCAGCTCCTAAATTCATATGCCCAACCTCACTATTTCCCATTTGGCCTTTTGGAAGCCCAACATATTCTCCGTGAGTAAGCAACTCTGAGTGTGAGTAATTTTTATACAAACTATCTATAAAGGGAGTTTTAGCACTTGCAATAGCTGATATAGAAGGGTTTACTGTTTTGCCCCAGCCATCAAGAATCATTAATAGAACTTTCGACATTTTGTTTGTTTAATAATCAAAGATAACAATTCAATAAGCTACTTTAAGACTATGCGATCGAAAAAAAATATTGTTACTTTGTCAAAAAAAGTGATTTTAGGTACAGTATATAGATCTACTGGAAGTTGGTACAAAGTTGTTGCTGGGGGCAAAATTATAAATTGTCGTATTCAAGGTAAATTACGTTTAGATAATATTAAATCTACTAACCCTGTTGTTGTTGGAGACAAAGTGATTGTTAAAGAGGACGCTTCTACAGCAAAAAATGAAGGGTTAATTATTCAAATTAAACCACGAGAAAATTATATTGTTAGGAAGTCTGTAAACCTTTCTAAACAGACGCATATTATTGCTGCAAATATTGATCATGCTTTTTTATTAATTACATTCAATAATCCAACAACCTCATCCTTATTTATTGATAGATTTCTTGTTACAGCTGAGGCATATAAAATTAAATCTACTTTAGTGTTTAATAAAACTGACACTTTTGATTCTGAAATAAAATCAAAAATAAAAGAGATGTCAAAAATTTATGAAAATATTGGCTATAATTGTATTAAGATTTCAGCATTAAAACTTCAAAATATTAATAAATTAAATGAGCTGATTAATAGTAAAGTTTGCATGTTTTCTGGGCATTCTGGTGTAGGAAAAACCACATTAATAAATGTTTTATCTCCAGGGCTTAAACTTCGTACATCTTCAATTTCTGAACAACACCAGCAAGGACAGCACACGACAACATTTGCTGAAATGTTTGATTTAGGAAATGGAGCTAAGTTAATAGACACTCCAGGCATAAAAGGTTTTGGATTAGTAGATATGGAAAAGAATGAAATAAGTAAGTATTTTCCAGAATTTAACAAAGTTTCCGATAAATGTAAATTTAAGAATTGCCTCCATGTCAATGAGCCAAGCTGTGGAGTTAAAAACGCAATTGATCTTAATGAGATTTCTTCTTCTCGTTATAATAGCTATATACAGCTTTTAGAAGATGATAAAATTTACAGAAATTCATGAGATTATTAATTCAAAAAGTAATAGAGGCAAAAGTTTTAGTATCAGATGAAATAGTTGGTGAAATTGATAAAGGATTATTAATTTTTCAGGGTGTTGAAGATTTTGATGATGATGATGACATAAACTGGTTAGTAAATAAAGTTCTTAATTTGAGGGTGTTTAATGATTTAAATAATGTTATGAACTTATCTGTTAAAGATGTGGACGGTAAAGTTTTAGTTGTAAGTCAATTTACTTTAATGGCATCAATAAAAAAAGGAAACAGACCATCATATATGAAGGCTTCTGGTCAAGAACATGCTAAATTAATGTATGAAAAATTTATTACAGAGCTAAACTTTTCATTAGGAAAACCAATTGAATCAGGTGTTTTTAGAGCAGAAATGAAAGTTAAATTAATTAATGATGGACCAATTACTATTTGGATGGACTCCAAGAACAAGCAATAATTACCAAATATTAACTTCTGGAACTAAATTAATTCCAAAGACTTCATATACCTCTTTACTTATTTTATTTGACAATTTTAAAATTTCAGCCCCAGATGAATTACCATAATTAACAAGTATTAATGCTTGTTTTTCATGAACACCTGCATCTCCAACTCGATAACCTTTATAATTTAACTTTTCAATTAACCAAGCAGCTGGAATTTTATATCCATCTTTAGATGAATAATTAGGCATTTCAGTATATTTCTTTATTAAATTTTTAAATAAAACCTCATCAATAATTGGATTTTTGAAAAAGCTACCGCAGTTTCCAATTTGTTTTGGATCTGGTAATTTTGAGGTCCTGATATCTATTATAGCTTTTGCTATATTAGATGGAATAAGAGGTGCTTTTCCAACTAGTTTTTCAATATCTCCATATTTTGTAGCTAATTTATAGTGTCCTTTTTTTGATAGTTGAACCTTAATTGAGGTAATTATATAATTGTTTTTTTCTTGATTTTTAAAAATGGAATCTCTGTAACCAAATTGACACTCTTTAATTGAAAAAACTTTTGATTTTAAAGATCTAAGATCAATTGCTGAACACTCAAGAAATACTTCTTTTAGTTCAACCCCATATGCTCCAATATTTTGAATGGGTGCAGCACCCACGTTTCCAGGTATTAATGCCAAATTTTCAATTCCTCCATAACCATTTTCTATAGACCAAATTACAAATTCATGCCAGTTCTCACCTGCCTGAATATTTACAATTATATATGAATCAGTTTCTTTTTCAATTGAAACACCTTTAGTGTTTATATGGATTGTTAAACCATCAAAATTTTTAGTCCATAAAATATTACTTCCACCGCCTAAAATTTTTATAGGCAGTGAATTTGATTTAAGAAGATTAAGCAGATCTGATGTTTCTTCTATTTTGCAGTATCGATATGTTATAGCCTTTACCCCAATAGTAGTAAGCTTTTCAATTGATTTGTTTTCTTCTAATTGAATCATTTATCTAAGATAGAAAAGACTTATTAATCTTTATAGGCTTTATTTTTTTTTTTAGATTTATTCATCTTTAATTAAGTTTTTTAAATACAAACAGCCTTGTTACTTTTGTAGTGCATAAAGTTAGATAAATAAATATATGTCAATTCCCACAAAATTTGTTCCAAAAGCAGTTGAAGATAAATGGTATAGGTATTGGTTAGAAAATGATTATTTTAAATCTACTCCTGACAAACGTATGCCATATACAATTGTAATACCTCCTCCAAATGTGACAGGAGTTTTACATATGGGACATATGTTGAATAATTCATTACAAGACATTCTTATTCGTCGAGCAAGAATGCAAGGTTTTAACGCTTGTTGGGTTCCAGGAACTGATCACGCTTCAATAGCTACAGAGGCTAAAGTCGTTGAAAAACTTAAAACAGATGGAATTTCAAAAAATGATTTAACACGTGAGGATTTTTTAAAGCATGCTTGGGAATGGACAAATGAATATGGTGGAGTTATACTCGAACAACTAAAGAAAATAGGATGTTCATGTGATTGGGACAGAACAAAATTCACTTTAGATTCTGAAATGTCAAAATCAGTAATCAATGTTTTTATTGATTTATATAATAGAGGATTAATTTATAAAGGTTACAGAATGGTTAATTGGGACCCACAGGCTCAAACTACTTTGTCAGATGAGGAAGTTATATATCAAGAAAAATCAGGCAACTTATATTATCTTTCATATAAGATTGAAGGTCATGATGAATCTCTTATAATTGCAACTACAAGACCTGAAACCATACTTGGAGATACTGCAATTTGTATTAATCCAAAAGATGATCGATATAAACATTTACATGGAAAAAATGCCATAGTACCAATAGTTGAAAGATCTATACCAATAATCTTAGATGAGTATGTTGATATTGAATTTGGAACAGGTTGTTTAAAAGTTACTCCTGCACATGATCCCAATGACAAAAGTTTAGGAGAAAAACACAAATTGGATTTCATAGATGTTTTAAACCCAGATGGTACTCTAAATTCATTTGGTTTACATTATGAAGGACAAGATAGATTTATTGTTAGAAAATCAATTGTTAAAGAAATGGAGAGTCTCGGATGTTTTGTAAAAAAAGAAAATCATTTAAGTAAAGTAGGTTTATCAGAAAGAACTAATGCTATAATAGAACCCAGAATTTCTGAACAATGGTTTTTAAAAATGAAAAGTATAGCCAAACCAGCTTTGGAAGCTGTCCTAGAAACTAATGAAATTCAATTAATTCCAAAAAAATTTAAAAAGACTTACCGTCATTGGATGGAAAATATTACAGACTGGAATATATCCAGGCAGCTATGGTGGGGTCATAGAATTCCAGTGTATTATTATGGTAAAGACAATGATGATTTTGTGGTCGCTGAGTCAATAGAAAAAGCTTTAGAATTAGCAAGGGTTAAATCTAAAAATCTTAATATATCAATTTCTGATTTGAGACAAGATGATGATGTTTTAGACACATGGTTTTCTTCTTGGCTATGGCCAATTTCAGTGTTTGATGGAATTAATAAGCCTAATAATGAAGAAATAAATTATTATTATCCAACACAAGATTTAGTCACAGGACCAGATATTTTGTTTTTTTGGGTGGCTAGAATGATAATGGCAGGTTATACATTTAGAGATAAACTTCCTTTTTCAAAAGTTTACTTAACAGGAATAGTTCGTGATCAAAAAGGACAGAAAATGTCCAAACAATTAGGTAATTCTCCTGACGCATTAGGTTTAATTGAAGAATACGGTGCCGATGCTGTAAGAGTAGGGCTTATGCTGAGTTCTGTAGCGGGAAATGATTTGTTATTTGATGAAAATCTATGTAAACAAGGTAAAAATTTTGCTAATAAAATTTGGAACGCATATCGTTTAATTGATGGCTGGAAGATTGATTCAAAGATTGATCAACCTATTGCTTCAAAAGACGCAATAATATGCTTTGATAATACTTTTAATAAAGCTTTAGAGACTATTAATGATTATTTTGAAAAGTATAAAATTTCAGATGCACTCATGACAATTTATAAGTTATTATGGGATGATTTTTGTTCATGGTTGTTAGAAGTGATGAAGCCAGATTATGGTTCTTCAATTGATAAAGTATCAATAGATCAAATAAAACATCAATTTCAAAAAATATTAAAATTACTTCATCCTTTTATGCCATTTATTTCAGAAGAAATATGGCACATAATAAAACAAAGGAATATTTCCGATTCTTTAGTGATTAGCTCTTGGCCAGTTTTTGAAAAATATGATAAAATAGTTTTGAAAAATTATGAAAATGTAAAATTAATTGTAGGAGCTGTAAGAAATTTTCGAAAAGAAAATAATTTAAGACAAAGAGAGTTATTAAGTCTTTTTTATTCTAATTCTAAAACTATTGAGTTTTCAGAGATCATATCTAGACTGGCACAACTTGATAAAGTAGTATTTTCAGACGAAAATAACCAAGTAAAAGGAGGTGTGTTTAGAATCGGAACTAATGAATTTTTTATTCCACTAGATCGAAAGATAGATTCTAAAAATGAATTAAATAGAATAAATAATGAATTAAATCATTTAGAAGGGTTCCTTAACTCAATATTGAATAAATTATCTAATTCTCAATTTGTTAAAAATGCTCCCAATGCAGTAATTAATCTAGAAAGAAAAAAAGCTTCTGACACAAAAGAAAAGATTAAAAATTTGAAAAGCAGATTAAAAAATATAAAGTAACGACGATTTTTTATTTCACTTATATAAAGTATCCTAGCTTCTTCTTGGGTCAAATGTTTTAACTGAATAAGGGCATTCAATTTAAAGGTATTTATCAGATGCATTTTACTTACTGAATTCTTTGTTTCAGCATCTTTATATTAGGCAATAAGTATGTAACATTACCTTACCTTTGGCGCAATACCTTAGAGTAACCAAAACCTTTAAACCAGCAAACTTTCTTTGAACACTTCTTTTAAATTCATTAGGTTGAAGCTATTATAGTTTGAGCACCTTTAACAATCTCGTTAAGTTTAATATTTATAGGAGTGTTAAGAGGGAGAAACACATCTACTCTTGAACCGAACTTTATAAAGCCAGCATCATCTCCTTGAATTACTTTATCTCCTTCATTTGCATAATTTACAATGCGTCTAGCTAAAGCACCTGCAATTTGTCTGTATAGAATTTCTCCATATTCAGGAGTATCTATTACTATTGTAGTTCTTTCATTTTCTAGTGAAGATTTGGGATGCCAGGCTACCAAATATTTTCCTGGATGATATTTGCTATAAGTAATTCTACCACTTGCAGGATATCGTGTTACATGAACATTTATTGGAGACATAAAAATTGATATCTGTATTCGATTAGCCTTGAAATATTCTTTTTCGTAAACAGACTCGATAACAACTACTTTCCCATCCACTGGAGAAAGTATTTTTTTATCATTTGGAATAACCGTTCTTTTAGGATTTCTAAAAAACTGTAAAACTATTATTAATAAAAAAATAGAAAAAAACTGTAAAATATTATTTAACTGAGGAGATACAATAAAATATTCTGAAAAAACAAAAATAGCTACAGTTAAAATAAAGCTAATGATTATAATAATAAAACCTTCTTTGTGAAACATTTAAAATTTATTTAAAATATAAAAAGCCCATGGCGCTATAAATATAATGCTATCCATCCTATCGTAAAACCCTCCGTGTCCTGGAAGTAAACTACCTGAATCTTTAACACCTGCATCACGTTTTATTTTAGATTGAATAAGATCGCCTAATGTGGCCAAAACAGGGATTAATATGGAACAAATAATGATTTGAATAGGCTTGATGTCTATTTGAAGTTTGTAAAAAAAGAAAGCAGCGATAAAACTAAAAGCTAATCCACCCCAAAAGCCTTCCCAAGATTTATTAGGTGAGACTTTTGGAAGCAATTTGGTTTTCCCAAATATTTTTCCAAATAAGTATGCAAAAGAATTATTTACCCAGTTTAAAACAAAAACAAATAACATTAATTTAGGATTGTATTCACCAGATGAATATGGGATTACGATTATAAAAAAGCAACTAAAAACAATATATCCATATGTTAAAAATAAAACTATAAATCTTTTCGTAAATGATTTATGAAACAACCATTTTAACATCAATAAATGTGAGGCTAAAGTTATAAATAGTATAATTGAAATTGTTTGAGATTGAATTTTTTGAAGTAAAAAATAAAAGCACATGATCCCAAGTAAAATATACGGGATTATGTTTTTTAGCTTTAACAACCTTTGAAATTCAAATATTGCTAGGCATGACAATAGAAATATAAGAAATGAAAATAATCTTGAATCATAAAATAGGGACGTCAATATTGTTGAAGCATACGCTAAACCTGTAAAAGAACGAATAATTACGTTGTTCATTTTTTACTCTTGAAGTAATAAATAAATATTTTTTGCACTATTTCCATGAGATAAAAAATAAGATTCTTTTTCTGGATTTTTAGCATTTAGTGTGGTAATATTTGTCGGCAAATTTTTTGAATAAAGGGCTTTTAACTTGCTCATGCCTTCACTTACATCTCTAGCAAATTGATTTGTATTTGCTTTGACTATAATATATTCTGGCAATTCAATTAAAGGAAGGTCTTTGATTTGATTACTCGAGATTAAAATTCCACCGGTATTAGCAATAAGAAATTCACACTTAATAAAAGCAACTTTTTTTCCTTTAGAAATTATTCCGTCTTCATTGACGTCAATATTAAAGTTTTTTACTATTTCTGAATCTAATGAAAAGATATCTGATTTACTCCAATGATTTTCATTAAGGATGTTTTCAAAAAAGGATTTAAAATCAGATTCTGACTCTGCAAACAAAAAACGACCACCTTTTTCTTTAAAATTGTTAACAAAAGAAATTTCAATCGGGTCTTTCTTTTCTGACATGAAAGGACTCCGGGAATTTTCATTTTCTTTTTTATCTTTCTTCTTACCAAAAAGACTATTCCAAAAATTCACAATTTAAAATTGTTTATTATTTATTTTAATTACCTGATTCAAACAAATTTTTGTTATAAGTCTTCATATGGCCTATTTCCTAAAATTTTCTGTAAATCATCTTTAAAGATAACTTCTTTTTCTAAAAGACGTTCAGCTAGTGCAATCAATTTTTCTTTATTTGAACTAAGTAACTCACATGCTCTTTGATATTGTTTTTCTATAATTTTTGATATCTCACTATCTATTTTTTTAGCAGTATCTTCAGAGTAAGGTTTAGTAAAATTATAATCACCTTGCCCTGATGAATCATAATAAGTAATATTTCCAATACTATCATTCAAACCATAAACAGAGACCATAGCTCTAGCCTGGCGAGTTACTTTTTCTAGGTCACTCAGAGCCCCAGTAGAAATTTTATCAAACATAACTTTTTCAGCAGCCCTTCCCCCAAGAGATGCACACATTTCATCAAGCATTTGTTCTGTTCTAACAATCATTCTTTCTTCTGGCAAATACCAGGCAGCTCCTAATGATTGCCCTCTAGGAACTATTGTTACTTTAACTAGAGGAGCAGCAAATTTAAGAAACCAACTTACTGCCGCATGACCTGCTTCATGGTATGCTATAGTTTTTTTTTCGTCTTTGGTTATGATTTTGTTCTTCTTTTCAAGTCCACCAACAATTCTATCAACCGCGTCAAGAAAATCTTGTTTTCCTACAGATTTTTTATTTTTTCTAGCAGCTATTAGTGCAGCTTCATTACAGACATTTGCAATGTCGGCTCCAGAAAACCCCGGAGTTTGTTTAGCTAAAAATTCATAATCTAAGGATTTAATTGTTTTTAAAGGTTTTAAATGAACCTTAAAAATTTCTCTTCTCTCGTTTAGATCTGGAAGATCTACATAAATTTGTCTATCAAACCTACCAGCCCTCATTAAAGCCTTATCTAGAACATCTGCCCTGTTAGTAGCAGCTAAAACAATTACATTTGAATTAGTGTCAAACCCATCCATTTCTGTTAATAATTGATTTAGAGTATTTTCTCTTTCATCATTTGAACCAGTGAAATTATTTTTTCCTCTTGCTCTTCCAATAGCATCTATTTCATCAATAAAAATTATTGCAGGAGATTTATTTTTAGCTTGTTTAAATAAATCCCTTACTCTTGAGGCCCCAACTCCAACAAACATTTCAACAAAATCTGATCCAGAAAGCGAAAAAAATGGAACTTTTGCTTCTCCAGCAACGGCCTTTGCTAGAAGAGTTTTTCCAGTTCCAGGCATTCCAACTAACAACGCTCCCTTAGGAATTTTACCTCCTAAAGCAGTATATTTAGTTGGATTTTTTAAAAAATCTACAATTTCTTGAACTTCTTCTTTTGCTCCTTCCAAGCCAGCAACATCTTTAAAAGTTGTTTTTACATCTGTATTTTGATCAAAAAGTTTAGCTTTGGATTTTCCAATATTAAAAATTTGACTTCCAGCTCCACCAGCCCCGCCTCCTGACATTCTTCTCATTAGAAAAATCCAAACACCTATTATTATTATAATTGGAAGAAAACCTATAATTACATCTAACCATCGATTTTCAATAGTATTAAACTCATATTTGAAATCAATACCTTTTTCTTCAGCCTTTTCAAGTTTGCGTTGAAAAAGTTCTAAATTTCCAACTTCAAATTGATAATGAGGACCTTTTAAATTTTCTTGACCTAGAAAGTTTGTAGACTTAACTCTTTGATGCTCAGCTTTTGATAAAACATCTTCTTTTAATGAAATTTGAGCTAAATTTTTATTAATAACAATTATTTCTTTTACATCACCTGCATTTAAGTATCTTTCAAATTCAGTAATGTTTGTCTTACCAATATTTTTAAAATTTGAATCACCACCAAAAAAGCTCATTCCTAATAAGATTGTAATCACAACTCCATAAACCCAGTAAATATTAACCTTAGGCTTTTGAGACTTTTTATTTTTATTATTTTCCATATTTATTAATAGTTTGAAGCGATTTGTATATTCTGGGCATCACCCCAAAGACTTTCTAAATTATAACGATCACGAATCTGTTTCTGAAAAACATGTACAACGACATCAATATAATCAATTAACACCCATTCTCCATTTTCTGCACCTTCTGTATGATATGGTTTTTCTTTAAGATTTTTGCTAACAGTTTTATGTACAGAGTTAACTATTGCATTTACATGAATGCTTGATGTTCCAGTACAAATAATAAAATAACTACAGACAGTATTTTGAATTGGACGTAGATCTATTAGATTAACCTCAACACCTTTTACTTTTTCAATACCTCCAATAATTTTTGATATTAGAGTTTCTGTATTTGGGATGTCTTTTACCATTAAAATATTTAATATTGTACAAATTTATTATTTTTTATTTCCTTAATGCTACATTTTATGCTTCTTTTAAACTTACGCAAACTTAGTGCCAGCTCATCCACAAATAAAGAATTAAAAAAATTGCTTAAGTTTAATAATATAAAGTCAGGTGATGGAGTTTGGACGTTAAATCAAACAGATGGAGTTGGTCAATATGGATCTGTTTGGCAAGGAGAAACTAATAGCCATCTAGCTTTTAGTGTATACAAATGCTTTGAAAATTTAAATTCTAAATGGATTTATTCTATTAATAGTGCTTCTGCATTAGCTGTGATCAAAACACTTGATTATTTTAATGTTCCAGATTTATCTATAAAATGGCCCAACGACATTTTGTCAGGAAATAAAAAAATTTGTGGAATATTGGCAGAAAATCAAATAAAAGGACCTCAAATTAAATCAATAATTGGTATTGGAATTAATTTATATGAAAAATCTTTTAATAAATTACCTAATGCTACTAGCGTTTTTATTGAAACACAAAAAAAGCCACCTATAACTGATTTTATTCAGAATTTATCTCAAAATTTAATGTTTTATATGAGCTTTTGTGTTAATTTATCTATAGAGGAGTTAAGTAAAATGTTTCATAATAAATTATTTTTTTGGAAAAAAAAAATTGAATTTGAAATAGACGGAAGTTTAGTTGAAGCTTTAATATGTAGAGTACATTTAAATGGGTTAATAGAATTAGAATTTAATAATGGAAAAGTTAAAAATTTTCAATCGAAAGAAATTAAAATGATATATTAGAAATTCTAATTATCTGGGGATTTTCTCCATGCTGTTAATTTGGATAATGAATCAGAATCAATAATCTTTTGATTTAAAGCTTCATTTATCAATATATCATAATTGCTTAAAGTGTTTAAGTTTACTTTTGAGTTTTTAAAATTTTCATCAGCTATTTTAAAATTATATGTAAAAATTCCCAACATACCTAAAACATCTGCACCTTCTCTTTTTAGAGCTTCAACAGCAATTAGGCTGCTTTTTCCTGTAGAAATTAAATCTTCTATTACAATTACTTTTGAATTACTAGGCATGTAGCCTTCTACTTGATTTTTTCTACCATGTTTTTTTGGTTCTGGCCGAACATATATAAAGGGTAAATTTAATTTTTGCGCTACTAACATACCTATCCCAATTGCACCAGTTGCAACACCAGCTATTATATATTTATCTTCTGGATAAATAGATTTAGATTGAATAGCTAGTTGATCACACAAATAATTTCTAATTTTAGGATAGGATAGGACTATTCGATTGTCACAGTAGATAGGAGACTTCCATCCACTAGCCCATGAAAATGAATTTTCAGGGCTCAATTTAATTGCATTAATTTGTAATAGATAATTTGCAGTTTTTACTGCGGTTTGTTGATCAAAAATCATATGCAAATGTATAAAGTTTTTTTAAATCAGAAGCCTCTAATTCTTACTACATCAATAGTTGAAAACACTGATACAGCTCCTTTAATTCATTCAAAATTTTCTAATTCTGATATTATTATTAAAGCCTTAAAATCAAAAAAGACTAAATATGTTTATTACTATCATTCAGATTTAGAAAAACTAATGAAACATCTAGAAAAGCACTTTCCTATTATTGAAGCTGCAGGAGGTATGGTTTTTAACAAAGAGAAAGAGTTTTTGTTAATTTATAGAAATGGTAAATGGGATTTGCCAAAAGGACATCTTGGTAAAAAAGAAATGATTGTTGATGGTGCAATAAGAGAAGTAATAGAAGAAACAGGAGTCTTAGATTTAATTTCAAAAGCTATTTTACCAACAACATTTCATATATATAAAAGGAATGGACAATATAAGTTAAAGAAAACATATTGGTTTTTAATGAGTACAGAATACAAGGGTAAATTGGAACCACAACTACAAGAAAATATTGAAAAAGCAGTTTGGAAAAATCAATCTCAAATAAATAATTTAATGAACAACATGCATTCTAATATAAAAGTTCTTTTTAACTTTTATTTTGATGAAAAATCAACGGATTTCGGGACTAAAGCCTTATAATCACCACTATGATTTATGATTTCTCTAACAATTCCACTGCTTATGAAAGAGGTTTTAGCTGAAGTTAATAAAAACACAGTTTCTATACCAGATAATTTTCTATTAGTATGAGCGATAGCTTTTTCGAACTCAAAATCAGCAGGATTTCTCAATCCTCTTAGAATAAATTTTACATCAACAGATTTACAGTATTTTATAGTTAAACCTTCATAAGATTGAACTTTTATTTTTTTGTATTTATCAAAAACACTTTTAACAAATGCTAATCGTTTTTCAATTGAAAACATATATTTTTTTTCACTATTAATACCTACGCCAATTATAATTTCATCAAAAAGAGGAAGGGCGCGAAGAATTACATCTTCATGCCCATTAGTTATTGGGTCAAAGGATCCAGGGAAAAGAGCACGTTTCATTTTCATAAATTTTATTAAAATTAGGAATTTTTAATCATTGCTTGAATTAATAGGTCTTCAAATAACTCATGAAGTTCAATTCCAGAGGCTTTACATTGTTTTGGAATAATACTTTCCTTGGTTAATCCAGGAACAGTATTTATTTCTAGTAGATAAGGAGTGTTGTTTACAAAAATAAACTCACTTCGACAGATTCCTTTTAATTCTAATTTATCATATAGATATATGGCTATTTTGCTAACTTCTTTTTTCCACTCATCTGAAATTTTAGCAGGTGTAATCTCTTGAGCCTTTCCTAAATATTTTGCTTCATAATCAAAAAATTCATTTTCTGGAATAATTTCGGTTATTGGGAGACAAATAATACCATTTTTATTTCTATAAACTCCCACCGAAACCTCTCGTCCTTTTAGCTCTGATTCAATTATAATTTGACTATCGTGATTGAAAGCATTTTTAATACCTGAATTAAGATCATTTTTATTAGTTATTCTATATACCCCAAAACTACTTCCACCTCTATTTGCTTTAACAAAACAAGGAAGACCTAGCTGATCAATGATTTCCTTTTCTTTAAATAACTCTCCTTTATTTAGATAAATCGATTTTGCAGTTGGAATATTATATTTTTCAACGACCGAGAGGCAATCTCTTTTATTATATGTTAAAGCTGCAGGATAAGAATCACAGCTAGTGTGAGGGACTTTTTTGAAGCTAAGTTTACTTGCTAATTGACCATCTTCTCCTGGAGATCCATGAAGTGCATTAAAAATAACGTCAAATTCGTATTTAACTCCTTTAAAATTAAAGTTAAAATTATTTTTTGAAAAAGCTATTTTTTCAGTTTCAGAGATTTTAATAAACCACTTTTCAATATTAATTACTAAAAGAAAAACATTCCAGCCTGATTTTTTTAAATTTTCTAATACTACAGATCCACTTTTCAATGATATTTCTCTTTCCGAGCCATACCCTCCACAAGCAACCCCAATAACACTTTTATTTTTACTTAACATTATTACAAAGGTAGCAGATTTAATAGCATTGCAAAAGTGTTATATTTGATTCAAATTAGTATATTATTTTTTTTAAATTTTTATTTTCAGGTAGTTTTATAAAGCAAATAATTAAGGCAATTATTTTTTTTACTATAATGATTATTCTAACTCTAAAAGGTTTAAATATAATTACTCATCATAATAATCATAAACTAGTTCCAGATATCACTGGAATAGTATTAAATGAGGCAATTAAGATGCTTGATGAAAATCATTTACGGTATGAAGTAATTGATTCTGCTAAATTTAATCCAAAACTTCCTCCATTTGCTGTAATAGAATTATTTCCTGAGTCACAAAGTGAAGTTAAAAAAGATCGTAAAATTTATTTAACATTGAATCCTTCTGGATATAGAAAAATAAGTGTCCCAAACATTATTCAAATTACAAAACGTAATGCAGAATCAATGTTAAAAGCTGTTGGGCTTGAAGTTGGTAAAATTACATATCGAGATAATATTGGAAAAGAAATGGTTTTAGAAATCAGATATCAAGGGAAAAAAATTGCACCAGGATCTGTTTTACCTAAAACAACAAAGATAGATTTAATTTTAGGTAACGGTAATCGCTTATGACAAATGAACAAATTTCACATGATGAAAATTTACATGAGCATTATAATTTTAGAGCTGACAAAGGTCAAGACCCTTTACGAGTGGATAAATTCTTGATGAATAGAATAGAAAATTCAACTAGGAATAAAATACAGCAGGCAGCTAGGTCTGGTAGTGTTTATGTCAATGGTTTTGTTGTAAAGTCAAATTATAAAGTAAAAGGGAATGATCAAGTTCAAGTTTTGTTTACATATCCTCAGTATGAAAATCTTCTAGTGCCTGAAAAAATACCAATTGAAGTTGTTTATCAGGACGAAAGTCTAATAATAGTTAATAAACCTGCTGGAATGGTAGTTCATCCTGGTCATGGAAATTACTCAGGAACTTTGATAAATGGCCTTATATACATGTTTGATAAATTACCTGTTAATAATAATCATCGACCTGGATTAGTTCACAGAATTGATAAAGACACCTCTGGTCTTTTAGTTGTAGCTAAATCAGAATCTTCGATGACATTTCTAGCTAAACAATTTTATGATAAAACTACAACAAGGGAATATTTGGCTTTAGTTTGGGGTAATGTTGAAAATGAAACAGGTATGATAGAGGGGAATATAGGACGTAATCCAAAAAACCGTTTACAAATGAAAGTTTTTCCAGAAAATGAGAATGGAAAACCTGCAATTACCCAATATAAAGTATTAAAACGATATGGGTATGTAACTCTTATTAGCTGTAAACTTGAAACTGGAAGAACACATCAAATTAGAGTTCATATGAAACACATTGGACATATAATTTTTAATGATGAAAGATATGG
Organism: Flavobacteriaceae bacterium; assembly: GCA_029243245.1. Classification (GTDB taxonomy): domain Bacteria; phylum Bacteroidota; class Bacteroidia; order Flavobacteriales; family Flavobacteriaceae; genus Marivariicella. The sequence continues at coordinate 93,886 of JAQWSK010000005.1, forward strand.
CGGAGATCAAATTTTAAAAGGAACTAACTTTACTAAGTATAAGCAATTTGTTGAAAATTGTTTTAAAATTATGCCTAGGCAAGCACTTCATGCCAAAACACTTGGCTTTGTTCATCCTATAAGTAATGATTATATTTCATTTGATTCTGAATTGCCTGAAGATTTTAGTAGTGTTATTAGTAAATGGGATAAATATTCAAGAAATAGTCAAAATTATTTTTGATATACTAAAGATAAAAATTCAACAGAAATCTATTAATTTAGTATAGACTTTAAAATACTTTCAAATGAAGATTTTTATTTCGCCTGCAAAATCAATGGATTTGACTTCTAAAACACCAGTCATAGAAGAAACCCAACCACATTTTATAAATGAATCAAATAAACTAAATAGTGTACTAAAGAAAAAATCAGTAAAGAGTTTAAGTGGTTTAATGCATTTATCAGAAAAATTAAGTCGACTAAATTGGGAGCGAAATCAAAATTTTAAAACCCCATTTACAACTGAGAATTCACGTCCAGCTATTTTTACATTTAATGGAGATGTTTATTTTGGTCTAGACGCCTTTTCATTACCAAAAAAAAAGTTCACTTTATTACAAGATAACCTAAGGATTATTTCAGGCTTATATGGAATATTACGCCCCTTTGATCTTATTCAGCCTTATAGATTAGAAATGGGGACACCATTAAAAGTAGGATCAAATAATAATCTTTATGAATATTGGACAAAAAAAATAACTGATCAGATTATAAATGAGGTATACCCAGGGGAAATTATAGTTGATTTAGCGAGTAAAGAATATTCTTCGGTTATTAATTTTAAAAGTATTAAAAATAGAGTTATCTCTCCAGTTTTTAAGGATTTTAAAAATGGAAAATTTAAAATCATTTCTTTTTACGCTAAAAAAGCACGAGGAGTTATGTCTAGATTTTTAATCGAAACAGCTGCAAAATCAATGGATGATATTTTAAAATTTAGCGAGAATGGATATTCTTTTAGTAACAAGGATTCAATAGAAGAAAATTTCCCGGTTTTTATTCGTTAAAATCCTTTTATCTTATCAAACGGTCCATTATGTAAGCGTATCTATTTATTTCACTCAGAACAAATAGCATTGTTAAATAAACCTTCCCTTTTGTATCTCTAACTTTAAAGGCTCCAATGTAATACTCTTCCAATATTATGCTTAGGATCAGGTAGCACTTGGAATCATTTACAAGTTTATCAAGTCTCATTATTAATTCCATTCTTTCTTTAAATCTGGATTTATACCCAATAAAAAATTTTCTTTATATAAGTTAATGAAATCATTAGTAAAGGATGAAGAGCCATTGATGTTATATTTAGAGAATACATGAATTAAGTCTAAGTCTAAAAAATCATTCATAATTGGAATAGATAAAGGCGCGTAACTGTAATGCCATGGCTCATGTTTAAATCCTTTTCGCGCGTTATTATTTGTGTACACAAGATAAAACCCAAATTCTTCAGAATTATTGTCAAGCCATTTTTTAAGTCGTACATAAGGTCCGTTATCATAAAATTTTTCAGATAATAAAACATCGCCTTCAGGATTAATATTACCATCAATTATATCAATCTCAGTCCCCCAGTGATGCCTTGATGTTCCAGGAATAGTTGAATATTCAATTATTTTAAAAATATTTTCAATCTTTGATAATCCAAGTGAATTATTTTTTTCAAACTTACGATTCCATATTTTTTTTTGTTGATCGAAACAACGAAAACTTGAAACAATTTTTATATTTACACTATCTTTTAATGCTGCTTTTTTCATTAATTCAAAAGAATTTGCTGCTTGTGGAAGTAACTGAAATTCTTGATTTTTTATCATACTAATTTCTGACATTCCTATTAATTGTAATTCAGAAAATTTAATTTTTTGTTGTCCGTACGAAATTGAAAAGCAATAGAGCAATAAAAATATTTTTTTCATAAATAAAAACTAGTTTATACAAATATATGATGTTAAGCATGTTCATTGTCAAATAATAAAGTCTTTAACTAAAACCAAATTTATATATTTGTTTTACTGCGGGAGTAGCTCAGTTGGTAGAGCGTCAGCCTTCCAAGCTGAATGTCGCCGGTTCGAACCCGGTCTCCCGCTCGAAGTAATCTGGTACTAATTAAATTTTTCATGAGAAGTGTTTTATTATACTTATTTCTTTTATCAGTAATTTTTCTTTCTGCTCAGGAAAGAAATTTAATAAAAGGTAAACTTTTGTACAGAAATAATAATGTTATTGCTGCAAATGTTATAAATAACACATCTCAACACAATACCATTACTGATTCAGATGGAGAGTTTCAAATACCAGTTTTTAAAGGAGATGAAATTGTCTTTTCATCTGTTGAGTTTAAATTTAAAAGTATTGTTATAACTGATAAAATTTTAGTTAATAACCGATTAGTTGTAAATATAACTGAAAGAGTAAATATTCTTGATGAAATTGTAATTAGCCCTGAAAATACTCAAAAATTTATTGATCTTAAAGAAGAGGAATTTAAAGGATTTGATTATGTTCAGGACAAATCCTCAAAACTTGATAATACTATTCTCAGACAAGGTCAGTTATATAATGGAATTGATTTTATTAATGTTGCTAAACTGATTGCAAAACTAGTTTTAAATTCATCGGATGAAGAGAAAAAAAACTTAATCCCCAGTAAGGTTCTTCCATATGTTTTTGATGATACTTTCTTTACAAAAGATTTGGGTATTGAACAGGATCAGATAGTTGGTTTTATGAATTATTTGGATGAGAAATTACCTTCAAAGGAATTGCTTTTAAAATCAAAACAATTTTTATTGATTGATTACCTATATAGTGTAGTTGAGGATTATAAAAAAAATCCTTAAATGCATCGAGTTTTAGTTTTGCTTTTATTTACTGGAATTACAAATCTAAATGCTCAGGTTAATAACTCATCTGTAATTAATGGAAGAGTTTCAACAAATGACTCATTATCTGTTTCATCGATTCATATTATTAATAAAACAAGAGGCAGTGCAACTATTACAGATGATAAAGGGTATTTTGAGATTTTCAGTACGTTAAACGACACATTACTTATTTCAGCTGTTCAATTTAAAATTAAAATTATAGTGGTTAATAATAAAATTTTAGAAAGTAAAGAGATAATAATTCCAATTGAAACCTTTGTGAATAAATTATCTGAAGTAGTAGTAAAACCGCATGACTTATCTGGGGATTTATTTAAAGATTTTGAAAACTCTGGGGTTAAGCCTATAAATTTTTACAATCTTGGTATTCCAGGATTTAAAGGAACAAGAAAAGAGAAAATAGTGTCTGGTAAAAGGTTAATAATAAACACGATTTTATTGCCTGTAGGAGGTGCTGTAGACATTGAAGCTGTATATAAGCATGTTTCGGGATACTATAAGCGTTTAAAAAAGAAACGTAAGCTTGATATTGAGTTCGATGTTGTTGCAAACCTGATTAAATTTTATGGTATTAACTTTTTCATGGAGACCTATCATATAACAGAAGACGAAGTCTATGAATTTGTTTCAGGAGCATATAATAACTTTCCCGTAAGAGAGAGTTTTAAAAGAAATGAACATAATAAAATAATGAATTTTTTTCAGAAAAATCAATCAAGAATTTCAAATAATTAGTAGTTATAATGGTTATAATAACATTATTTAATAGATCAGTGATGTTTGTTTTTATAATTTTAATGCAGTCAGTAAATCTTCAGCATAAGTCACATGATTATTATGTTTCAACTACTGAGATTAATTACAATAGAGAGGATAACACATTACAAATAACTATTAGAATGTTTGTCGATGATTTTGAAAAGATGATCAAAGAAAGAGACTTTAACTTAAAAGTTGATCCAGATTCAAATAATAAAAAAGTAAATCAAATTTTAAACATTTATATTTTTAAAAATTTTAAGATAATGGTTAATAATAAATTGGTTGAGTTTTACTTTTTGGGAAAAGAATACAAAGAAGATTTAGCTCAAGTTTATTATGAAATAAATTTAAATGAGAATATTAATAGCATAACCTTTGAAAATAGTATTTTGTTTGATTTTTTTGAAAATCAACAAAACATCATTCATTTTAAAGATGGCAAGCTTAGAAAAAGTTTTTTACTTAATACAAGTATCTTTAAATCAACACTCTTAGTTGAGTGAACAAGGACACTTTTTAAAAATAAATTAGCATGTATTGTATTACCTTTTTATGTAATATATTAGCAAAAAATTGAATTATGAAGAATATTTTATACGCATTAAGTTTTTTATTTATAGGAAGTTTTAATATTAGTGCCCAAGATGAACTAGCATCAAAGCCTCAAATAGGACATTTAAATAATAATAAATTTAAGCAGTTGTATGAGGAATTTGCTTCACCAAATAGATATCGAACTGCTGCTGGAGCTCCTGGTTCTGAATACTATCAACAACAAGTTAATTATGTTATGAACATAGATCTCGATGATAAAAACACTCGTCTATTAGGAGAAGAAACTATTACATATAAAAATAATTCACCAGACCATTTAGAGTACTTATGGGTTCAGTTAGATCAAAATATTCGCAAAAAAGATGCTCCCGCTTTGAAAAAAAATGGAGATGGAGTTGAACCTCTAATCCCAGTGGAAACATTTGTTTCTAGTTATTTTGAAGAACCTTTTGATGGTGGATTTAATATTAATTGGGTCAAGACAACTTCAGGAACACCTCTTAGGTATATAATTAATAATACTATGATGCGTATAGACCTCCCTAAAAGTATTCAACCTGGGGAAGAATACTCATTTAAAATTAAGTGGTGGTATAAAATTAACAATCATGTAAAAAACCGTGCTAGATCAGGTTATGAGTATTTTCCTAAAGATGGAAATAGAGCTTATGTGATAGCTCAGTTTTTCCCTAGAATGGCTGTATATAATGATGTAGAAGGATGGCAGAATTATCAGTTCTGGGGAAATGGAGAATTCGCTCTTAATTTTGGAAATTATGAAGTTAATTTAACTGTTCCAGCAGATCATATAGTAGAAGCAACGGGAGATCTTAAAAACCCACGTGAAGTTCTTACAAACCTGGAATATAAAAGATATAAACAAGCTCAAAACTCTTTTGATAAACCTGTAGTTATTGTAAATCAGGAAGAGGTAATAAAAAAAGAGTCAGAGTTTTCAGAAAAGAAAAAAACGTGGAAATATATAGCTAATAATGTTCGTGATTTTGCTTTTGCTAGTTCAAGAAAATTTATATGGGATATGATGGCAGTTAAAGTTGGTTCAAGAAAAGTTATGGCAGTTTCATTATATCCAAAAGAAGGAAATCCACTATGGGAAGAATATTCAACTGTTGCTGTAGCTCAAACATTAGACACTTATTCAAAGTATACGTTTAATTATCCATATCCAAAGGCAGTTTCGGTACATGCTAAAAATCAAGGAATGGAATATCCAATGATATGTTGGAATTATGGTCGTCCTGATGAAGATGGTAAGTATTCAGATAGAGTAAAATACGGAATGATAAGTGTTATAATTCATGAAGTTGGTCACAATTACTTTCCTATGATTGTTAATTCAGATGAACGTCAATGGGGCTGGATGGATGAAGGATTAGATACTTTTATGCAGTATTTGACCGAACAAGAGTTTGGCGAGAATTTTAAAAATGCCATTAGCCCTCTTGAAAAATATCCTTCAAGAAGAGGAGACCCTTCAAAAATAGTTCCTTATATGTCAGGAAATCAAGAGAATATTTCTACAATAATGTCAAATCCTGAAAATGTATTTCAATTGGGACCAAATGCATATGCAAAACCTGCAACGGCACTAAATATATTAAGAGAGACTGTTATGGGAAGAGAATTATTTGATCATGCTTTTAAAACTTATTCTCAACGATGGATGTTTAAACACCCTACTCCTGAAGACTTTTTTAGAACTATGGAGGATGCTTCCGCTGTTGATTTAGATTGGTTTTGGAGAGGATGGTTTTATTCAACTGATTATGTTGATATAGGAGTTAAAGATGTAAAAAAATATGTGGTTTCATCAAATCCTGGTCCTGAGGTTGATAAAATTCTATCAAATTATGGACTCACAGTAGATGACCTACCCCCTTTATATGTTTTTATGGTTCCTGAAGAAGATGCTGAGTCAAATAATTCTGATGAGCAGAGCATTAGTAAAACAAATACCTCAAAACCCTTAAAAAAATATATAGATGAAAATTTTGACAGTGTTGAACAAGAAAAGATTAATACTCCTAAATATTTTTATGAAATAGAATTTGAAAAACCAGGAGGTTTAGTCATGCCATTAATTGTTGAATATTCATACAAGGATGGAACAAAAGAGAGAGTTAAATACCCTGTACAAGTGTGGAGAAAAAATGATAGTTTAGTTCGAAAAGTATTGGCTACAAACAAAGAGTTGATTGGAGTAAAAGTTGACCCTGATAGGGAAACAGCTGATATTGATAATTCAAATAATAGTTGGCCAAAAGAAAAATCCATTTCCGATTTTGATAAATTTAAATCTAAAATCAAAGGATAATTTATATGAATAATTAAAATCATTTGAGCTTTCTGATTAATAGTTTATGTCGGTTTTTTTATATTTGATAAAAATATCGAAAATGCATCTATTTATAAGTGGATCTGAAATAGCATTAATTTTTTTTATTGTTCTATTGGTTTTTGGGTCAGATAAAATTCCATCTATTGCAAAAGGAATGGCTAAGGGGATTAATCAAATTCGACATGCAACTAATGAGATTAAATCTGAAATTCAAAAATCATCTAATGTTGAGGACTCTTCTGCTTCTGTAGCTAAAAAATTAAATGATGAGATTAAAAGTGCAAAAAAAGATTTAGATGAATTAACAGATTCGATTAAACGTAAGCTTTAAATTTTTCTACTTAAACTTAAACCATCTCTTATCGGTAATAAAATTGTTTCTAGTTGAGGGTGGTTTTTTAGAATCGTATTAAATTTTTGAAGCACTTTAGTGTCTATGTCATTTTTTTCTGGCTTAGCAAGAACTTTTCCACTCCACAACACATTATCAGAAATAAGAATTCCATCTTTTTTTAGCTTTGGCACTATAAGTTTCAAGTAGTTAATATAATTGCTTTTATCTGCATCTAAAAAAACAATGTCAAATTGTTTTTTCATTTTTTTAATTACCGTTAGTGCATCTCCAATATGTTGATGAATTTGATCTCTTTTATTGCTTTTGTTAAAAAACTGATTTTGAAAAGCAATTAACTCTTCATTAATTTCAATAGTATGGATTTTTCCAGTTTTACCAAGCCCTTCAGAAAGACAAAGAGATCCATAACCGGTATAAGTTCCAATTTCAAGAATAGTTTTTGGCTTAATTAATTTAGAAATAAAACTTAAAAATCTTCCCTGAATAGTGCTACTTAGCATTCTAGGATGAAGAATCTTTTGATGTGTTTCCTTTCTTAAATTTTTAAGTAAATCAGACTCTTCACTACTTTTTTTAATTGCATATTCCAGTAAAGCTTCATCAATAAATTCCATAATATTAATTAAATATTACAATATTCATCACCAACACTAAAGCTTTGGTATGTTTGATTATCTACTTCTCCTGATGAATATGGATCTGGAACATTAGTAGATTGCTGATTATTACTATTATTAAAATTTTCTGCTTCAAATAAAAAATAATATTTATTATTTACACTTCTTTTTTCTAGTATAGTAATGCAGTCATTATTTTTCTGACAATTAAAAAATATTAAAATAAATAAACTTAAACTTAAGGTTCGCATGTTTTAAATATATTATAAATCTTTTCGAATAAAGTAATATCGAGTGATTGGTTTTTGTTTTTTCCCCTCTATAATAAAAGAAGAATCTACGAATTTCAACTCGAAGTCCTCGCCCTGAAGTGTTTTTATAAGGTTGGCAAATGATGGATCTTCTAATTCAATAGTTTTAAGTGATTTTCCATCATCTATCACAACTTTCATTTTGCCATTTTTATATCTGTTTTCAGTATGCTGCTCAATTACAAGCCAATCTTGAGCAAATAAAGTAGTAGAAGAAAATAAGAGAAAGAGTATAATATTTTTCATTTAATATAATATTCGCCTTCTAAATTAGTCAAAATATTAAGTCTATAAAAATTCTAATAAATCATACTATTTTACTAATTAAACTAAGAGTATATTTCTGAGGCAGTTATAATAGTAATATTTGTTACCGTCTTATTTGGTGGAGTTATAGCATATTCTTTCTTTAGTACTTCATTTGGACATGAAGAGGATGAAAATAAAAACTATATTCCAGACCGCTTTGAAAAAACATTTAGAAAAGACCTCTTTAACAAATCTAAAGATGAGTCTGGAGAAAAATATAAAGAAGAATCTGAAAAATAAATTCTAAATAAATTTCCTAGTTAATTCTTAAATTATTTTAAAGCATAAATCTAATTATCTAAATTAGCTTTCATAAGTAAATTAATGATAAGCTATTGGGAAAAAATTGCATTTACTAGTTATGACTTTATAGTTATAGGCGGAGGTATTTCAGGTCTTTTTAGTGCATTATCGTTTAATAAAAAACATCCTAAGGCGAGAATTGCAATTTTGGAACGTGATATTTTCCCAAATGGAGCAAGTACTAAAAATGCTGGTTTTGCTTGCTTCGGATCTATTTCAGAATTAATTGAAGACAGTAAGAAAATGTCTGAAGATTCTTTAATTAATTTGGTAGAACAAAGAGTTAAAGGTCTGGAACTTCTTAAAAATACAATTTCTTCAAAAAAACTTGATTTAAAAAATAATGGAGGCTATGAACTTTTTTTTGATGATAAGATAGACCTTGAAACCCCTATTGATAGATTTAACAGGTTACTTCAGTCTATATTTAATAAAAAAACTTTTAGTTTAAGAAATGATAAAATTCAAAAGTTAGGCCTATCTAATAAGTTAGTTCAACAATTAATATTTAATCCTTTTGAATCACAGATAAATACAGGAACAGCTATTTATGAACTTCAAAAATTAGCTAGTCAAAAGGGGATTAAAATAATTTCAGGAGCAAATGTAGAAAGCTTTCATTTAAATTCCGGAAATCATGAGATTCATGTTTTAGGTCAGGATTTAAAGATCTCATTTAAATCCAAGTATTTAGCAATCTGTTCTAACGCTTTTACAAAGAAATGGTTTCCAGATTATGATATTAATCCTGGAAGAGGAATGGTAATTATAACTAAACCAATTAAAAATTTAAAGCTAAAGGGATGTTTTCATTATAATAAGGGTTATTATTATTTTAGAAACTTTCAAAACCGTGTAATATTCGGAGGAGGAAGACAGTTAGACATTAAAAATGAACAGACAATTCAATTTGGGATCAATCAAACAATTAAAAACTCTTTAATTAATGATTTAGATTCTATAATTCTTCCTAATACTAAATATGAGTTAGATATGGAGTGGTCAGGTATTATGGCCTTTGGCTCTACTAAGGAACCTATTATAAAAAAAATTTATGATAATACAGTTATGGGAGTTCGTTTAGGAGGAATGGGATTAGCATTAGGAAGTTTAGTTGGAAAAAAAGTGTCTGATCTGCTTTTAGAAAACGACTAGTATTTTCTCTAAACCCAAAGATCTAGAGCCTTTAATTAAAATATTTTTTTCTTTAATTGGATTGCTTTTAAGATGTTTTATTAACTCATTAGTAGAACTGAACTTATCAAAATTAGACAAAGGCATTTCAACATTTTTAAAATTTTCACCAACTGAAATTATTCTAGAAAAAGATAATGTTTTTGCTAAACTAATTATTTCATAATGAGCAGTCAAAGCGTAATCACCTAGCTCTAGCATATCACCAATAATTAATACGCTTTTTCTGGAATAACTTTCATGAAAACTTTTAATAGCTACTTCCATACTTGAAGGATTAGCATTATATGCATCTAAAATAATATTATAGTTTTTCAATTTTAAAAATTGAGATCGATTGTTATTAGATTTATATAATTCAATTGTTTTTTGAATTTTATTTATTGGAACTTTAAAATAATTTCCAATTACAATTGCAGCCGCTAAATTTTGAAGATTATAATTGCCATGAAGCTCACTAATAAAGTTAAAGCCTTTAAAAGTTAAATCTAATTTATTAGTAGTGTTTTTATTGTATGCTATGGGATAGTTGGATTTTTTACTTTTCCCAAAAGAGATGAAAGGAATTTTATTTAATTTTTTTACTTGGTTTTGATTATCAATATTAACAAAAATAATTCCCCCCGAATTTGATAAATAATTATATAATTCTGATTTCCCTTCCATAATTCCAATCTCACTTCCAAAACCTTCAATATGAGCTTTTCCAAAATTTGTTATATATCCATGAGTTGGTTCAGCAATTTCACATAGTTTCTTTATTTCATTTAGGTGATTAGCACCCATTTCAATTATAGTAAATTCAGCCGATAAAGGGGTATTTAATAAAGTTAAAGGAACACCTATATGATTATTTAAATTTCCAATGGTTGCATTGGTTTTGAACTTTTCTTGCATCACAGCTTTAACAAGTTCTTTTGTAGTTGTTTTGCCATTACTTCCTGTAATTGCAAATACTGGACATTTTAATTTTTTTCTATGATAATTAGCTAGATTTTTTAATGTAGAGTAAGTGTCTTCAACATAAATAAATCTTTCAGACTTTTCAGCTACATTAAAATCATCAACAATAGCTAAACAAGCTCCTTGTTTAATTGCTTTTGAACCAAAATTATTCCCGTTAAAGGAAGATCCTCTAAGAGCTATAAATATTCCGTTGATTAATGGTTTTCTTGTATCAGTATATACTCCTGATGATTTTATAAAAAGTTTATATATTTTATTTATTTCAATCATAAAAAAAGGCATCCTGATGGATGCCTTTAGAAGATTTAGCGTCCACGTCTATGACGTGCTGATTTCTTCTTTTGACTTTTTGATCCAACTCGAGACATAGCACATCTAAAACCAATATATTCTGTAGCAATATATTGAGGCAAATATCGTCTTTGTGCTGGGTCTAGCCAATAAGCTCTATCTTTCCAAGACCCACCTTTGTAAACCCGTACTTCATCAGTAATTAATGAAGTTCTTTTGGCAGATTTATCAATTTCTCTAATGATTTGTCCATTTTCATCAACACTTACTTTAGCGTAAGTTGGCGCATCATACATGCTTGTGGATTCAGGGCGAATACTAGTTTCTCCTTCTTCAGGTTGTTCACCAAATTTTCGGGATGACTCTCTGTCTCCATCACGAAAGTTTCGATTATCGCTTTCGGAAAAGTTTTGCCTTAAGAAGGTCTCTTCTTCATCAATTTCTACTTGATCTAACTCACCCGGGATTTTTTTTAATATTACCCTACCATTGGGAAGTGTATCGTAAACTAATTCATCTGAAGGGATAACAGTAGCCTTACCATCTTCTCCAATTCTATTTTTATAAAAAACATTTCCTCTGAAATAATTAAAGTCATTGTATTCATCATCAATAATAGGCCTGTAAACATCAGCTACCCACTCAGCTACATTACCAGCCATGTCATATATTCCAAAATCATTTGGAGGATACGATTTAACCTGAATTGTAATGTCAGCGCCATCATCTGACCATCCAGCTATTCCTCCATAATCACCTTTTCCAAATTTAAAGTTGGCTAATTGATCACCTTCCATTTTTCGGTCTTGAGACCTTGTATATTCTCCTTGCCAGGGGTATTTTTTCTTTCCTCTATAGTTGTTGTATTCTCTATCTCCTACAAGAGCTAAAGCAGCATACTCCCATTCTGTTTCTGTTGGAAGCCTATAAGAAGGCAAGAGTAGTCCTTTACCAACTCCAGCATAAACATTAACAGTAGTAGTGTCTTTTTTGGTTGTACCTTTTTTACCAGAATTAATAAGCGGGTTTTCTCCACCATCTAGACTATCAATTTTAGAACCATAGGCACTTTCTGGACGAGTTAGGTAAGCCTGAGTATTAAAAGTACTGTTTGGGCCTACACTTTCAAAACGAACGTCTTTTTTAACATATGATTCTCGTTCTAACAAGAATTCATTTACCCTATCTGTTCTCCACTCAGCATATTGGACCGCCTGAACCCAACTAACACCAACAACAGGATATTCTGCATAAGCTGGATGACGAAGATAATTTGTAGTTAGTTCTTCAACATATCCAAGAGCATTTCTCCAGACTAAAGTGTCTGGAAGAGCCTGTTTGTATACCTGTCTATATCTTGGTTCGGTTTGAGGAAAAACAGCTTCTAGCCAATCTAAGTACTCCATATACATAATATTGGTAACTTCAGTTTCGTCAATGTAAAAAGACATTACATGTTGTTGAGAAGGACTATTATTCCAATCATGAATTACATCATCTTGAACTTGACCTTTTGTAAAGGTACCTCCTTCAATAAATACTAGTCCAGGACCAGTTTCTTGTTCTTCAAAGTCGGTATTATATTGAAAACCTTTATTTTTTGCGTTTATACCCCATCCAGTTCCTCTGGATGTATTATTTTTCCCACAACCACTAGCTACTAATAGTAATAGAACCAAAAGAGGTAAACGATATGTATTGTTTATGCTCATAGATGCTTTAGGTTTGTAAAAACTTACACAAATATAATAATTTTAACACGATCAGATCATTTTAAATGATAGACTCGTTAAATTATACAACAGTTTAACGTTAGAAATAAATTTTTAGTATCCATTTTTTAAAATTTATTTTGAAGAAAAAGACATAAGGTTTAAAAATTAAAACTTTTAATACCAAAGATGAATTTTTATCGTTATGATTATGCAAATGAAAAGAAATATAAATTTATTTATAGTAGCTGGTTTATTATCTGTTTTTATTCTAGAGATAAATGCCCAAGACAGAGTTGTTACAACAGGTGTTCCTTTTTTATTGATAACTCCAGACGCTAGGGCTGCAGGGATGGGAGATATTGGGGTTGCCACGAGTTCAGATGCTTTTTCTCAACAATGGAATCCAGCCAAATATTCTTTTGTAAAAACATCGGGCGGATTTGGTATAAGCTATACTCCTTATTTGAGTAAACTTGTAAATGATATTTTTTTAGGAAATGTTACTTACTATAGAAAACTTAATGAAAGAAGTTCTTGGGCTACTAGTTTTAAATATTTTAGTCTTGGTGATGTTCAGTTTAACCAGGTTATTGCAGGTTCAATAGTCGATCAGGGAGTTGAGCGTCCAAACGAGTTGACTCTTGATTTATCATATTCTTTAAAATTAAGTGAATTTTTTTCTATGGCTGTTGCGGTAAGATATATTAGATCTGACTTAAAGCTTTCTAGCGACTCAGATAATAATTCTGCCAATTCTTTAGGTGTTGATATTGCAGGCTTTTACCAAAGTAAATCATTTGAAATTAATGGGATGAATTCAATTATAAGATCTGGTTTTAACATATCTAATATAGGGCCTAGATTAAAATATGATGTAGGAGGTAAACAAAATTTTATTCCAACAAATCTTAAGTTTGGAACCGGTTTTGAAGTTTATTTAGAAGATGATAATGCTTTAAGTTTTAATTTTGAGTTAAATAAATTATTAGTTCCTACTCCGATAGCAACTTATGATGAATCGAACAATTTTTTAGGATACAAACAACCAGATATTGGATTTTTAAAAGGTATGATGCAATCTTTTAATGATGCTCCTGATGGATTTAAAGAAGAGCTTAAGGAGGTTACATGGGCATTAGGCTTTGAATATGTTTTTAAGGAAATATTTTCATTAAGGACAGGATATTTTAATGAAAGTAAAACAAAAGGAGCCAGGCGTTATTTAACATTTGGAACAGGGTTTTTAATTAATCAAATGAATTTTAATGTTTCTTATTTATTCTCTACTTCAAATGTTCGCAGTCCTTTAGAAAACACGTTAAGATTTTCTTTGGCCTTTAATATTTTAGAAAGCATTTAAAAATTCACAAGAATTCAGTATTTTTGTTTTCAATTAATTAAACATATATCATTAAGATTTTATGAAAAAAATTACCAAAGACACATATCTTAATTGGTATGAAAACATGTTTTTTTGGAGAAAGTTTGAAGACAAACTGGCATCAGTTTATATTCAGCAAAAGGTAAGAGGGTTTTTACACTTGTATAATGGTCAGGAAGCTGTTTTAGCTGGAGCATTACACGTTATGGAGCTTGGCAAGGACAGAATGATAACCGCTTATAGAAACCACGTTCAACCTATTGGAATGGGAGAAGATCCTAAAAAAGTTATGGCTGAATTATTTGGAAAATCTACTGGAACATCTAATGGTTTGGGTGGTTCAATGCATATTTTTTCGAAAAAATATAAATTTCATGGTGGACATGGTATTGTTGGGGGGCAAATTCCTTTAGGGGCAGGAATGGCATTTGGTGATAAATATTTTAATAGAGATAATGTTACTTTGTGTTTTTTAGGAGATGGCGCGGTTAGGCAAGGGACCCTTCATGAAACATTAAATTTGTCTACTTTATGGAGCCTTCCAGTTGTTTTTATTGTTGAAAATAATGGATACGCCATGGGTACTTCAGTTGCAAGAACGGCTAGTCATCAGAATATTTGGAAACTGGGACTTGGATATGATATGCCTTGTGAACCTGTTGATGGTATGAATCCTGTTTTAGTTGCTAAATCATTAGATAAAGCAATTAAACATGCTAGATTGGGAAAAGGACCTTCTTTTATAGAAATGAAAACTTATAGATATCGTGGTCACTCTATGTCTGATGCTCAACATTACAGAACTAAGGAAGAAGTTGAAGAGTATCGTAAAATAGACCCAATTGTTCAGGTAAAAGATGTCATAATCAAAAAGAAATATGCTACCCAAGATCAATTAAAGAAGATAGATAAGTCTGTTAAAGAACGAGTGCTTGAGTGTGAAAAGTTTGCTAATGAATCTCCCTATCCTGAAAAGAATTTGATGTATGATGCTGTATATGAACAAGAAGATTATCCTTTTTTGAAACATAAATTAGATTAATATGCCAGAAATTATAAACATGCCTCGTTTGAGCGATACTATGGAAGAAGGCACTGTAGCAAAATGGTTCAAAAAAGTTGGTGATGTAATAAAAGAAGGAGATATTTTAGCTGAAATTGAAACAGATAAAGCAACAATGGAGTTTGAGGCTTTTTATGAAGGTGAACTTCTACATATAGGGGTAAGTGAAGGTCAAACGGCTCCTGTTGATAGCTTACTTGCTATTATTGGAAATAAAGAAGAAGATATAACAAGTTATATAGATGAATCAAATAAAAAATCAGAAGCTTCAGAAATTACTATTAACTCAGATAGTGAAAATGACAATCATGAAAAATCTATATTATCAGAAGGTAAAGTAGAGGTTGTTAATATGCCTAGGTTGAGTGATACAATGGAAGAGGGTGTTGTTGCTTCTTGGAATAAAAAAGTTGGTGATGTCATAAAAGAAGGGGATATTTTAGCTGAAATTGAAACCGATAAGGCGACAATGGAGTTTGAGTCTTTTTATTCTGGCTACCTAATATATATAGGGGTTAAAGAAGGTGAATCTGCTTTGGTTGATAGTGTTTTAGCAATTATAGGGGATAAAGACACAGATGTAGATCAAGTGTTAGACTCATTAAATTCAAATAAAGATTCTAGCAATAAAATTGGATTAGATAAAATAGTTGAAAAGAAAGAACCTGTCAATGAAAAGTATAAGCCTAAAGAGGAACAAAAAGATACTACTGTTACTGAATCTATAAAAAATGAAAGAGTAATTGCTTCGCCTTTAGCAAAAAAAATGGCTAGTGAAAAAGGAATAATAATATCACAAGTAACCGGAAGTGGTGATAATGGTCGAATTATAAAAAGAGATATTGAAAACTTAAAATCTAGCAAGATTTTATTAAATCAAGATATAATTATTCAAGGCAAAGAGTCTTTAGTTGAATTTTCAAATAGTCAAATGCGAAAAACAATCGCTAAAAGACTTTCTAAATCAAAATTTACAGCACCTCATTATTATTTAGGAGTTGAATTTGATATGGAGAATTTGATTTCATTTAGAACTCAGCACAACAATTTGTCAGAGTCAAAAATCTCTTTTAATGATTTAATTATAAAAGCAACAGCAAAAGCTTTAAAGCTTCACCCTGAAGTTAACTCAAGGTGGTCTGATGATAAAATAGTTCACTACAACCATATTCATATCGGAGTAGCTGTTGCAGTTGATGAGGGACTTGTAGTTCCTGTTGTTAAATTTGCAGATGAAAAAAGTTTATTAAAAATTGGTGAATTAGTTAAGGACCTGGCAACTCGTGCAAGATCAAAAAAAATAACTCCTGCAGAAATGGATGGAAGTACTTTTACAATATCAAATCTTGGAATGTTTGGGATTTCGGAATTTACATCTATTATAAATCAACCTAATTCAGCAATTTTATCTGTTGGCGCAATAATTGAAAAGCCAATTGTTAAAGGAGGTAAGATTATTGTAGGCAATACTATGAAACTAACCTTGGCATGTGATCATAGGACTGTTGACGGTATAACAGGTTCAGCATTTTTAAAAACCTTAAGAAATTTTGTAGAAAACCCAATAGGAATTTTATTGTAATATAAATTCTAATTTACTATTACTTCAATTCATGAGAAATAAAAAAACTATTTTAATAACTGGCACGAGTAAGGGTATTGGATTTGAAATGGTTAAAATAGCTGCTTCTCAGGGTCATAAAGTAATAGCTATATCTCGGGATATAACTAGATTAAAATCTGTCATTGGTGTTGATTCGTATTCTGTAGACATAACAAATGATATTTTTATTGAATCGTTCATTAAAAAATTATCCCAAAAACAAGTTAAACTAGATATATTAATAAATAATGCAGGATCCCTAGTAAATCAATCTTTTGAAGAGACTTCTAGTGAAACCTTTAAATATATTTACAGTGTTAATGTGTTTGGAGTTGCTTCTCTCATACGTTTGAGTTTACCAATTATAAACAAAAATGGACATGTTTTAAATATTAGTAGCATGGGAGGTGTTCAAGGGAGTTCAAAATTTGCTGGACTTTCAGCATATTCAAGCAGTAAAGGAGCGCTAATAACATTGACCGAATTGCTTGCAGAAGAGTATAATAAAACAGGTCCTTCATTTAATGTTTTAGCTCTTGGATCTGTTCAGACTGAAATGTTAGATAAGGCTTTTCCTGGATATAGAGCAAGTGTTTCAGCAAAAAAAATGGCTTCTTATATCTTAGAATTTTCAATTTCAGGTCATAAACTATATAACGGAAAGCTACTTCCTATTTCTTTATCAACTCCATAATGGGTAATGATTTTAAAACAATATTTGATTATACACCTGTAAAGGCTCATGCTCTTTTAGCGAAATATGTTAAGGATAACCCTGTTATCTTTAGAATTACTAAACAACGATATACTAAACATGGTGATTATAGGCAATATTTAAATGGAACTGAGCAAATTTCAATTAATTCTAATCTTGGTCCTTACAGGTTTTTAATAACCCTAATTCACGAAATATCACATCTAGTCACATATAAATTATACGGAAAAAACATTAGACCTCATGGTAAAGAATGGAAAAAAACATATAAAAATCTAATGACACCATTTTTAAATTCAAATATTTTTCCTGAAAATCTTTTAATAGTTCTAAAAAAACATTTTATAAACCCTAAAGCCTCTTCAGATTCTGATTTAGATCTAGTAATGATTTTACAAACTTTTGAAAAAGAGGATAAGCTATATGTGTTTAAAATTCCTGAAGGAAATTATTTTAAAATTCATAATGGTCGAATTTTTAAAAAAGGATCAAAGCGAAGAAAGTGTTATGAATGTGAAGAGAAATCATCTGGAAGAAAGTATTTATTTAACCCATTAGCTGAAGTTACATTAGCAAGTTAAATCTAACTTTCTTTTAGGGCTTTTCGAGCTTTTTTTAGTATTTCGGAGGAGTATACAAAATCAATAAATGGCTTATTATCAGTTTTGAAAATATCTTTATTAGATCCTTCCCATTCTTTTTTTCCATTTTGAAGAAATATTATATTTTCTCCAATTTCCATAACAGAATTCATGTCATGTGTATTTACTACTGTTGTTATATTATATTCTTTTGTAATTTCTTGGATAAGGTTGTCAATTAGTATTGAAGTTTTTGGGTCTAATCCTGAATTGGGTTCATCACAAAATAAAAAATTAGGATTCATAACTATGGCTCTAGCTATTGCCACCCTTTTTTGCATACCTCCTGATAATTCTGAAGGCATTTTACTATTTGAGTTAGTCAAATTAACTCTATCAATAACTTCATTAACTCGATCTAAAATTTCATCATCATTTTTAGTAGTAAACATTCTCATTGGAAACATTATGTTTTCTTCAACATTCATCGAGTCAAAAAGTGCACTTCCCTGAAAAACGATACCCATTTTTTGTCGAAGCAGTCTTCTTTTTTTTTCATTCATATCAGTTAATGAATTATCGCCAAAAAATATTTTTCCTGCTTCAGGAGTGTGTAAACCAAGTAGACATTTTAATAAAACTGTCTTTCCGGATCCACTTTGTCCAATAATTAGATTTGTTTTGCCTTTTTCAAAAAACGCACTAACTCCATTTAATACAGTTGTTTCATCAAATGATTTAGATATGTTTTTTACAACTATCATTAGGCTAGTATTAATTGTGTTATTAAAAAGTTAACTAAAATTATAACAACACTAGTCCAAACAAAAGAAGTAGTACTAGCCTTACCAACTTGAAGAGCTCCACCTTTGAGATAATATCCATGAAATGATGGTATAGTAGCTAAAAGAAATGAGAATAGAATTGTTTTAATAAACGCATATTGGACATGATATGGTATGAAATCTATTTGAAGACCTTCAATAAACACAGCACTAGAACAAAGACCCCCTAAAACGCTAGCTAGATAACCTCCAAAGATCCCTAAAAACATTGAAAATATAATAACAAATGGATAGAGTAATAAAGCAATTATTTTTGGAAAAATAAGATAGTTATAAGTATTAATTCCCATTACTTCTAAAGCATCAATTTGTTCTGTAACCCTCATGGTTCCTATACTCGAAGTTATGTAAGAACCTACTTTTCCAGCCATTATTATAGACATAAAAGTAGGAGCAAATTCTAAAATAATAGACTGTCTTGTGGCGTAACCTATTAAGTTTCTTGGTATAAGAGGATTAGTTAGATTAAGAGCTGTTTGGATAGCTACAACTCCTCCTACAAAAAAGGAAATAACACTAACAATTCCAATAGATCCAATAATTAGTACCTCGATATCTTTAAAAATTAAGGATTTCAGGACTGACCATTTTGTGAATTTTTCAAACACTTTTTGGAGCATTAAAAAATAACTACCGATATTTACTATAATTTTCATGTCTTTTGTAAAATTACAAAAAGGAAAAACTATAAATGAAAAAAATTAGTATTGATATGAAACAGCATTGATATTCATTCCTGATCCAACACTAGCAAAAAGAATTATATCTCCTTTTTTTATTTCGTGACCATTGTAATTTTCCTTAATAACTAAATCAAGAAGTGTAGGAATTGTGGCCGTTGAGCTATTTCCAAACTCTTCAATATTCATTGGTAGAATATTCTCAGGCACCTTTGAATTGTATAGTTTATAAAAGCGTTTTATAATAGCTTCATCCATTTTTTGGTTGGCTTGATGAATAAATATCTTTTTCAAACTTTTTATATTATGACCACATTCATCAAAACATTTCTTCATTGCATCAGGAACTTTGTTTAATGCAAATTCGTATACTTTTCTACCTTTCATTTTAATATACTTTGTATTATCAGATTTTAAATTATTTGATTTTCCGTAAAATATATAATTAGCTTCACCATTATCGGAGTAGGTAACAGTTTTGTGACTTAAAACTCCACTATTTCCTTCTGAAGAGTCAATGATTACAGCGCCAGCACCATCGGCAAAAATCATACCGTCTCTGTCATTAGGATCAATTACACGAGATAAAGTTTCGGAACCTATAACCAGACATCTATTCGCCATTTTTGCTTTTATGAAGGCATGTGCCTGAATAACTCCCTCTAACCAACCTGGGCATCCAAATAAAATATCATAAGCAACACAATTAGGATTTTCTATTCCAAGTTTTGACTTTACTCTTGATGCTAATGAAGGCATTGCATCAACTTGATTCGATCCTTGAGCTACATCTCCAATATTATGAGCCAGAATAATGTAATCTATTGTTTCTGGATCTATATTCGATGTTTTAATAGCATTTTTTGATGCTTCAAAACCTATATCAGAAGATGTCAAGGAGTCAGAAACATATTTTCTCTCTTTAATACCCGTAATTGATTCAAATTTATTAATGATTTCATCATTTTCTGATGGGATTGGATTTCCATCAACATCTAAAAATGAATGATTTAGAAAGGTATTATTATATTTAGTTTTTGGTGGAATATAACTTCCTGTACCAATTATTTTTGAATTCATAATATATAGACAATACTATTGATATTTGGACTCTCTTCACTAATAAAAACATAATTAAGTGTGATGTTCATATTTATAAATACTTATTAATTGCGATAAAATTTATATATAATTTACTGATTATCAATATTTTGATATCCATTTATTGGAATGCAGCTACAAACTAAATTACGATCCCCAAATGCTTCATCAACTCTTCTGACTCTCGGCCAAAATTTATTTTCTTTAACAAAATCTAAAGGAAAAGCCGCTTTCTTTCGACTATATTTATAAGGCCATAAATCATTTGTAATCATTTCTAAAGTATGAGGAGCATTTCTAAGCATCTCAAGATCCTCATGGTTTTCACTTTCAATTTCTAATTTTATTGAAATCATTGCTCTACAAAATCTATCGATTTCACTTAAAGTTTCACTTTCTGTTGGTTCAATCATCATAGTTCCGGATACAGGAAAAGAGACAGTTGGCGCATGAAACCCATAATCCATAAGTCTTTTAGCTATATCAACAACTTCAATGCCCTTTTTTCTAAAACTTCTACAGTCTATAATTAATTCGTGAGCGACTCTACCATTTTCTCCAGCATATAAAATATCATATGCGCCTTCGAGGGATTTTTTAATATAATTAGCATTTAAAATGGCAACTTCAGTAGATTTTTTTAAACCACTTCCTCCTAACATTTTAATATATGCATAGGATATAATACTAGCTAATGCAGACCCCCATGGAGCTCCGGAAATAGCACTTATTCCCTTTTCGCCTCCTGTTTTTATGATTGGGTTTGTTGGTAGAAATGGCGCTAAATGTTTTGCAACACATATTGGTCCAACTCCAGGCCCTCCACCTCCGTGAGGAATGGCAAAGGTTTTGTGTAAATTTAGATGACAAACATCAGCACCAATAACTATAGGACTGGTTAGCCCCACCTGCGCATTCATATTAGCACCATCCATATATACTTGACCACCTGAATCATGAATAAGTTTTGTGATCTTTTGAATATGACTCTCGAAAACACCATGAGTAGATGGATAAGTAATCATTAATGCAGCTAAATTTTCTTTGTAAAACTCAGCCTTTTCTTTAATATCATTCCAATCTATATTTCCTTTTTCATCTGTTTTAATTACAATAACTTTCATTCCTGCCATAACTGCTGACGCAGGATTAGTTCCATGTGCTGAAGCCGGAATTAAGCATATATTTCGATACTTATAACCTTTTGATAAATGATAAGCTCTAATTACCATTAAACCAGCATACTCTCCTTGAGCTCCAGAATTGGGTTGAATGGAAGTCGCGTGAAATCCAGTTATCTTATTTAATTGAGTAATTAATACTTTTAAGATTTTATGATACCCTTTAGCTTGATCAATAGGTGCAAAAGGATGAATATTATTCCAATTTGGAGAACTTAAAGGCAGCATCTCTGATGCAGCATTAAGCTTCATTGTACATGATCCAAGTGAAATCATTGAATGATTCAAAGCTAAGTCTTTAAGTTCTAGGCTTTTGATGTATCTCATCATTGATGTCTCAGAATGATAGGAGTTGAAAACAGGGTGAGTCATAAATTTTTTAAACCTTTTCATCGACTCAGGAATCCTAACTAAAGAGACTTTACTTGAGTTTTGTTTATTAACATCTGAACTACCTGAATAGGTTTTAAAAATATTAAATAATTCATTCAAGCTATTTTGATTAGTTGTTTCATTAATTGAAATGGAAACAGTGTTTTTATCAATATAATTGAAATTAACTTCCGATTTTTCAGCTATTTTTTTAAGTTTAGTTGAATCAATATTTATTTTAATAGTGTCAAAATAAAATTTATTCAATTGTTTTAGTCCAATACTTTTTAATTTTTTTTCTAATGATTTCGTGTTTTCATGAATTTTAGTCGAAATATATTTTAGCCCAGCAGGACCATGATAAACTGCGTACATTCCAGCCATCACTGCAAGAAGTACTTGAGCAGTGCATATATTTGAAGTAGCCCTATCTCTTTTTATATGTTGTTCTCTGGTTTGTAATGCCATTCTTAAGGCAGGATTGCCATCTGTATCTTTAGTTTGACCAATTATTCTTCCAGGTATATTTCGCTTATAAATCTCCTTAGTTGCAAAAAAAGCTGCATGAGGTCCGCCATAACCAAGTGGAATTCCAAAACGTTGACTAGTTCCTACTACAACATCAACATCATATTTTCCTGGACCTTCAAGTAAAACTAAGCTTTGAATATCAGCTGCAACTATACATTTAATGTCATTGTGTTTTAATTTTTTTGTTATTTTTGGAAGATTAACTATTTCACCATACCTCCCAGGACATTGAATTAAAGCACCATAAAATCTATCTGTAAATTCAAATTTTTCAGGATCTCCAATAACTAATTCTATTCCTAGTGGAGTAGCTCTAGTTTTTAAAACAGATAATGTTTGAGGTAAAACTTGATCATGAACAAAAAATTTATTTGAACCGGTTTTTTTAATTCTTGAATTTAAAAAACTATACAACATTGTCATTCCTTCTGCTGCAGACGTGCTTTCATCTAATAAAGATGCATTAGCTAAATCCATACCTGTGAGGTCACAAATTACAGTTTGAAAATTAAATAAAGCTTCTAATCTTCCTTGAGCAATTTCCGCTTGATATGGTGTATATGCGGTATACCAGCCTGGATTTTCTAGAATATTTCTTTGAATAACAGCTGGTGTGATAGTAGGATTATATCCAAGCCCAATATAAGTTTGAAAAATTTTATTTTTCTCACCAACTTCTTTGATATGATTTAAAAATGAATTTTCACTTATCCCCTTAGGAAGATTCATTGGTTTTTCTAGTTGAATATTTTTAGGGATAGTTTCATTAATTAATTGACGTATTTTTTTTAGCCCAAGTAAATTTAACATTTCAGTTATTTCCTTTGGTCGGGGTCCAATATGTCTTGATTCAAACAGATCTGTATTCATTACTTTTTTTTTCAAAAATAGTTCAAAATTTAATTATTTATTTTAGATATTAACATCTTTTTTTAACTAAAAATTTATAAAAAACACTTTGTTTAGTTTTGCTATATGAAAATAGTTAAATCACTTTTTGAGTTTTATTTACAAAGTAGTTTACATGTTTCTTTTGCAGTTTGGGCTTTATATAAAATCTCATTCATCTATATAGACTCATCTGATGTTCCTTACTTAGATTGTCTTATAGTTACTTCTTCAATTGTTGGTTATAATAAAATAAAATATGGATCAATTTTTCTTAAAAACAGAAAGCTGATTTCTAATGAAATAATATTGATTTCTTTTTTGGCATTTGTTGTAGGCTTTTGGTGTTTCATTCAAGTTGATTTGTTAATAAAAAGTATTTTTATAATATGTTTTGCCGTAGTTGTTTTATACGTAATTCCAAATCCATCATCAAACAAAAGCTTAAGAAACACTAATGGAATTAAGATATTTTTAGTTGCTTTTTCCTGGACTTTAGTTAGTTATCTTTCTTTGATAAATGAGATGAATGCCCATAATTTTTTTCATTATTTAGTTATGGGTATTCAGCGTTTTATTTTTGTAGTTGTTGCAACTATTCCCTTTGAAATTCGTGATATTAATTTTGATAAAAGTGAACTAGGAACATTACCCCAGAAATTTGGAATTTTTAAAAGTAAATTATTTGGGTTTTTACTCTTAACATTAAATAGTTTTTTTCTTTATTTTATTGAGGATATTAATTTTTATTATAAAATAATTGAGTTTATCATCTATTTAATTTTAGCCTATACTTTATTTAAAACTACAAAGAATAAATCACTGAACTATACAAGATTTTGGATTGAAGGAATACCAGTTTTTTGGCTTTTTAATTTGTTGTTATTAAGCCAGCTCTTTTAACTAAAGCCATAGGGTCAGGCTCTTTACCTCTAAACTTTTTATATAGTTTCATAGGGTGTTCGGTTCCACCCTTAGAAAGTATATATTTTTCAAATTTTGCCGCAATTTTTTTGTTAAAAATACCATTCTCTAAAAATAATTCAAATGCATCAGCATCTAGTACTTCAGCCCATTTATAACTATAATATCCTGCTGAATATCCACCTTGAAAAATATGAGAAAAAGAGGAGCTTAAACATTGATTTTTGTATGGTTTAATAAATTGAAATTTTTTTAAAATAAAATCTTCATGAGATTTTATATTTTTTATTTTTTTTATGTCTTTAGAGTGAAAACTTAAATCCAGAGAGGCTAAACCAAGCTGTCTTAGAGTTTGAATACCTTGTTGAAATTGACTTGAAGTTTTGATTTTCTTAATTAAAGATGTAGGTATTGACTTATTGGTTTTATAATGTCTTGCGAAAATTTCTAAAGCTTCTTCTTCATAACACCAATTTTCCATTATTTGACTTGGTAATTCAACAAAATCCCATAAGACACTTGTACCGCTTAAACTTTCATAATTAGTATTAGCTAACATTCCATGAATGGCATGTCCAAATTCGTGAAATAGGGTTGTTACTTCCTGAAAACTGATTAGAGAAATATTTGATTTGTTTGGTGCAGGAAAATTACAAACCACCGAAACATGTGGCCTTTGATTTTTCTTTTGTCCCAAATAGCTGGTCATCCAAGCACCATCTCTTTTTCCCTTTCTTGGATATAAATCTATATAAAGTAATGACTTGAAATTTTCATCATCATCATATACTTCATAAACTAAAACGGATTTAGCATATACGTCTATTTCATTATTTACTAAAAAAGATAAGCCATAAAGTCTTCCCAATATATTAAATAAGCCTAAAAGAACCTTATCTAAAGAAAAATACTTTTTTAATTCAAGTTCATCTATTTTCAAAAATGATTTCTTGAATTTTTCCGTTACAAATACAATATCCCATTTTTCAAGTTTATTTATCCCCAAGTTTTCTTTAGAAAAAGAAGTTAGTTCATCCCATTCCATTTTGGCAAAAGGAAATGATTTTTCATATAAATCAGTTATAAACTGTTTTGTATTTTTTTCAGATAAAGACATTCTTTCCTCTAAAACAAATTCAGCATGAGATTCAAATCCAAGAATTTTTGACCTCTTATTTCTAAGAAAAATCATTTCTTTAATTATCTCAGTAGTATTATTTTCGTTTTTATTAAAGCCTCTACTTCCATAGGCTTTAGAAATTTCTTTTCTTAAACTTCTGATTTCTGAATATTTTATAAAAGGAATATAACTTGGAGCATCTAGGGTAAATACCCATCCATTTAATTTTTTACTTGCAGCAATTTTTGCGGCTTGACTTAACGAAGAAGCCGGAAGGCCTTTTAATTTTTTTACATCTTGAATATGAAGATAATAACTGTTAGTATCTGATAGAATTTTCTCTCCAAAAGCAAGAGCTTTCACTGCCAGAAGTTCATCTACTTCTCTTAGCTTTTGTTTTTCCTCATCAGACAATAAAGCCCCATTTCTAGTAAATGTTTTAAATTCTTTATCTAACAAGGTTAATTCCTCAGAAGAAAGTTTTAATCTATCAGTATTTAAAAAAACATATTTAACTCTTTCAAAGAGTTTTTCATTTAAAAGTATATCATTCTTATAATTACTTAACTTGAGTGCAATTTTTTGAGCTATATTTTGTAATTCAGATGATGTTTCAGCACTATTTAAATTAAATAGTAAACTTGTATTTCTACCTAATAAAACACTTGAGTCTTGTAATTTAATGATTGTATTATTAAAAGTTGGACTTTCCTTTTGATTAGATATTGATGTAATTGACTTGAGAGAATCATTAATGTTTTTTGGAATCGCATCAATAAAATGTTTTGGAAGTATTTTTGAAAAAGGAGCTGATTTAAAAGGAGTCTTAAACTCAAGATATAGAGGATTTTGCAATTTTTATTAATTTATATCTTTTGAACTGTCAATAACCTTTTGAGATAAGGCCTCTTTATAGTTAACTATTTTTTCTTGAACTTTAATTGAGTCAACACCGATAATTTGTGCAGCTAATATTCCAGCATTTTTAGCTCCATTAAGCGCAACAGTTGCAACTGGAACACCTCCAGGCATTTGAAGTATAGAAAGAACAGAATCCCATCCATCTATTGAGTTGCTAGATTTTATTGGAACTCCAATAACAGGTAAAGGGCTTAAAGAAGCTATCATTCCTGGTAAGTGAGCAGCACCACCAGCTCCGGCAATAATTACTTTTAAACCTCTTTTATGAGCATTTTTCCCATATTCCATCAATTTTGAAGGTGTTCGATGTGCTGAAACTATGTCTACCTCAGTATTAATATCAAACGTTTTTAAAATTTCTATCGCTTCTTTCATTACTGGTAGATCAGATTTACTACCCATTATAATTCCTACTTGTTTCATTTTATTTTGAGATTACTTCAATTATTGATTTTACTTCTGCTGCTATTTTTCTTGCTTTATTTAAAGTTTTATTTACTATTGTTACATGACCCATTTTTCTGAATGGACGAGTGTGTTTTTTACCGTAAATATGAGGAGTAACTCCATCTATTGCAAGAATTTGATCAATATTCTTATAAATAACAGGTCCTGAATAGTTTTCTTTTCCAACAAGGTTTACCATTACCGCTGGAACTTTAGTATTAGTATCTCCAAGCGGAAGGTCTAATATTGCCCTTAAATGCTGTTCAAACTGATTTGTGCATGATGATTCAATTGTGATATGTCCCGAATTGTGAGGTCTTGGGGCAACTTCATTAACTAAGATCTCTCCTGTTTCAGTCAAAAATAGTTCGACAGCAAGCAATCCAACATGCTTATAGTTTTTTGAGACTTCCAAAGCTATTTGTTTTGCTTTTATTTCTATATCATTTGGAATTCGAGCAGGACAAAGAACATGTTCAACTTGATTAGCAGTAGGATGAAACTCCATTTCAACTACAGGATATATTTGTATTTCTCCTTGCTCACGTCTCGCAACAATTACAGCAAGTTCAGATTTGAAGTGGATAAAATCCTCAGCAATACATTCACAATCCATAAGGTCTTCTAAATCTTTATTTTTCCTAATTATAGAAACCCCATATCCATCATAACCCATTTTGGAAGCTTTCCATACAAAAGGAAAGGAGATTTTTCCTTTTGCTACATCATTTTTTAAAGATTCTAAATCTGAGAAATTTTTGTAGTTAGAAGTGGGAATTTTATTTTTTTTATAAAATTCCTTTTGTAAAAACTTATTTTGAATAATTTCAATTAGTTCAGGTTGAGGATAAACTTTTACACCTTCTTTCTTGAGTTGATACAGAGCGTCTACATTTACAAATTCAATTTCAATTGTTAATATATCAACTTTTTTTCCAAAATCTAATACGGTTTTATAATTCATTAGGTCGCCTTGAATAAAAGTGTCACAGCCTAATCTTGCAGGAGCATCCTTACTGGGATCCAAAACAAATGTTTTTATATCCCATTTTTGAGTGCTGTATAAAAGCATTTTCCCTAGTTGCCCACCCCCTAAAATTCCAAGTTTTTTACTTGTTGAAAAAAAATTCATTTAATGCTTTTTGGCAAAAATACGTATATCTTTTGGTGATTCGAAAAATGCTAAACAAATT
Source organism: Flavobacteriaceae bacterium (assembly GCA_029243245.1). Classification (GTDB taxonomy): domain Bacteria; phylum Bacteroidota; class Bacteroidia; order Flavobacteriales; family Flavobacteriaceae; genus Marivariicella. The sequence continues at coordinate 122,099 of JAQWSK010000005.1, forward strand.
GGGTATATTTGAGCTTTTAATTTACTTTTATGATCAATATTATATTATTTGGAAAACCTGGTGCAGGTAAAGGAACACAAGCAGAGTTCTTAAAAAACACATATAATTTAACTCATATATCTACTGGAGATTTATTTCGCAATAATATTAAAAATAAAAGTAAACTTGGCCTTTTAGCTAAATCATATATAGAAAAGGGAGATTTAGTTCCAGATCAGATCACTATTGATATGCTTAAAAATGAGGTTAATAAGAATCATGAAATTAAGGGTTTTATTTTTGATGGCTTCCCTAGAACAATATCTCAGGCTGAGACTTTTGATTCTTTTCTTGAATCTATTAATATGAGTATAACAGCTACAATTTTTTTGGATGCAAAAGATTCGGTTTTGGAAGATCGATTAATCAAGCGAGGTCAGTTAAGTGGAAGAACAGACGATCAAGACATTGATAAGATTCGTAATCGATTTAAAGAATACAATATAAAAACTTTCCCTTTAATAAAGTATTATAATTCTATTGGAAAATTACACAGTATTAATGGTATTGGAACAATTGATGAAATTAGAGTTCGATTAAGTAATTTGATGAATCAAATTCAATGAGATGACTGAAGGTAATTTTGTGGATTATGTAAAGTTACATGTTAATTCTGGTAATGGCGGTAAAGGGTCTACTCATCTTCATAGAGAAAAATATATAACTAAAGGTGGGCCTGATGGTGGTGATGGTGGAAGAGGAGGACATGTAATAATCAGGGCTAATTCAAATTTATGGACGTTATATAATTTCAAATTCAAGCGGCATTTTTCAGCAGGTCACGGAGAGAATGGTAGTAAAAATAGAAGTTCTGGAGCTCAAGGAGAGGATATATACATAGATGTACCTGTTGGAACTGTTTTTAAAAACACAAATACTGGTAAAATACTTTTTGAAATTACAGTAAAACAACAAGAAGTTATTTTACTAGAGGGAGGTCTTGGAGGTTTAGGTAATTGGCATTTTAAATCCTCTACTAGACAGACACCAAGATATGCTCAACCAGGACAGAAAGGAAAAGAACTAGATGTAATTCTTGAACTTAAAGTGTTAGCTGATGTTGGATTGGTTGGCTTCCCTAATGCTGGAAAGTCTACATTACTAGCTGCTGTAACTGGAGCAAAACCAAAAATTGCTGATTATGAATTTACGACTCTTAAGCCAAATTTAGGAATTGTTCCATATCGTGATTTTCTATCTTTCGTTATTGCTGATATTCCTGGAATAATTGAGGGAGCAGGAAAAGGAAAAGGACTGGGGCATTATTTTTTACGTCATATTGAAAGAAATTCAATTTTATTATTTATGATTTCTTGTGATTCAAAAAATGTAAAGAAAGATTTTAAAATTCTTTTATCTGAGCTTAAAGAATATAATCCTGAATTATTGGATAAAAATTTTGCAATTGCTTTAACTAAATGTGACTTATTAGACGATGAACTTTTAGAAGAATATAAAATTGAAATGAAAAACCATTTTGATAAAACCCCTCATTTTTTGATATCATCTATTTCAAACAAAGGACTTAATGATCTTAAAGACGGGCTATGGGCTCTTTTAAATGAAGTATAATTAGCTATGAAGTAAATTTAGGAATGATAGTAAAATTCTTATTTTAGCTAAACATAAAAAATCACTTAAATGCTTTTGGTTTATACTCCTAAAATAACTCCAAGGATTCGTTATATTTTTAAGCATATTTTTTTTAGAATGCTTGAAATAGACATAAGAGTTTCTAGCTCAATTGAAGATTTTGTCGTTCATAACGGTCCAAAGCTAAGCTATTCAAATAAACCTTTAGGAAATGAATTGTTTTTTTGTTCATCGACACTTTTACTTGATCAGGGAATTCAAGATATTTCAATTGATGTTTTATATATTAAAAATTATCCTATTTTTTTTAATGTTCTTGATAAATCAGCTATGCCATTTGATATTTTTGCGGCAAGTTTTTACTTGATAAGCCGTTATGAAGAATATTTACCACATTTAAAAGATTCAAAAGGGAGATTTCAATACAAAGAAAGTGTAGCTTATAAGAATAATTTTTTAGAAAAACCAATTGTGGACATCTGGGTATATGAACTAAGACAAATTATAAATAATAAATTTGATAATACATTTAAAACTCCTATTTTAAATAAAAAAATACTTCCAATTCTTGAAGTTTCGAACCCATATATGTTTCGTCATAAATCTCTTATATTGTCATCTTTTCAAGCATTGAATTCTATTTGGAACTTAAATTTTACAAATTTTTTAAATCAAATTTATGTTTTACTGCGAATTACAAAAGACCCTTATTTAGAGTATGATTTTCTAATTGATAAGTTTAAAAATATTAAATATGATCTTTTGAGTTTTTTCAGGTATACTCAAAATAGTTTTGATAGTGGTGCAATTTCAATTTTTAATTCATCATATAATCAATTAATTAAGAATGTTTCAGATAAAATCCCTCTCAGTTTACTGGTTTCTTTTTTTGCACAAAAAAATTCAAAAGCTTTAAAACAAGAAATGAGTAGCTTAACAAGTCTAATACACAGAAGTTCACATAAAGTTAGACTTAATTTTGGCATATTGTCATTGCCTGAAACCTATTCAATGTTAGTTCAAAATGAAGTTTTGGAGGATTACAGCATGGGCTATGTTAACTCTGTTGGATATAGAGCAAGCACTTCAATTCCGTTTTATTATTATGATTTAATGAATGAGGTTCAAAGTCCTTTAAAAATATACCCTGTAGCTGTATCTGAGGTTGCATTAAGAAAACTATCAAGTCAAAAAGCATTTAATCTTATTAGGAAATATTATTCAAAACTACCTCTTGAAAACTCTATTTTTGGTTTTGCTTTTACCCCTAAAATGTTATCAAAATCTAATGAAAATTTATCATGGCGGTCCTCTTTTTTAGAATATATTAGTGAACATGAAAAATCTAAATAAAGTAAAGACAATATTTTTTGACTTAGATCATACTTTATGGGATTTTGATAGAAATTCCTCTTTAGCTTTTAAGCATATTTTTAATATCTATGATTTTCCGTTTTCTCATTCAGAATTTTTAAAATGGTATGTGCCAATTAATCATAAATACTGGAGAGATTATAGTGAAAATAAAATTAGTAAGGAAAAATTAAGAATTAGAAGCTTACAAAAAACTTTTAATTGTTTAAATTTTAACTATAAAGCCGAATATATAAATGAAATTTCTAATGAATACATAAAAACTTTACCAACAAAAACTTTTTTATTTGAAGGGGTCATTGATTTACTTGAAAAATTAAAACCAATATATGATTTACACATAATTTCAAATGGGTTTGAAGATGTTCAGTATAAAAAAATGAAACTTTCAGGATTACTTCCTTTTTTTGACAAAATTATTACTTCAGAAAATGCAAATTCAAAAAAACCTGACAGTAAGATTTTTAATTATGCACTTCGTTTGACAAATGAAAATCCACAAAATTGTTTAATGATAGGCGATAATTTAATTGCAGATATTTTGGGAGCAATTAACGTTGGCATGAATGCAATTCACTATAATTCAAACAATGAATCGATTCATTATAAGTGCCCAATTGTAAGCTCTTACAAAGATTTAGATAAATTATTAATATAAAATTATAAATATGGATATTAAAAATTCTCAAAAAATAGTCGATCAATGGATATCTGAGTATGGTGTAAGATATTTCAATGTTTTAACAAATATGGCTCAATTGACTGAGGAGGTAGGAGAAGTAGCTAGAATAATTGCAAGGAGATATGGTGAGCAAAGCGAAAAAGAAGAAGATAAAAATAAAGATCTAGGAGAAGAATTAGCTGACGTTATTTTTGTAGTAATCTGCTTAGCTAACCAGACAAATATAGATTTACAAGAAGCATTTGATAAAAAACTTAAAGTAAAAATAAAAAGAGATAAAAATCGTCATTATCAAAATAAAAAATTGAAATAAAAAATGGATATTCACCTATCACATACAACAACTAAATTTACAGGGAGAATAAATATTACAGGATCTAAAAGTGAATCAAATAGATTACTTCTATTACAAGCAATATATCCAAACCTTAGATTAGTTAATGTTTCTAACTCAGATGATACTCAAACAATTATTAATGCTTTAAAGTCATCAAAGAGCATAGTCGATGTTCATCACGCTGGAACTGCAATGAGGTTTTTAACCGCCTATTACGCATTTAAATTAGAAAGTGTTGTTATATTGACAGGATCAAAAAGAATGCTGGAGCGTCCAATTAAAATTTTAGTTGATGCTTTAAAAGAAATGGGGGCGTTAATTGAATATGAAAACGTAAATGGTTATCCGCCAATAAGAATTAAAGGTTCAAATCCTTTAAAAAATATTGTAAAATTATCTTCATCTGTAAGCAGTCAATATGTTTCAGCTTTAATGTTAGTAGCTTCAAAAATGCCAGATGGATTGACTATTGAATTGTCTGGAGAAATAACTTCATTACCCTATATAAAAATGACTGAGTCATTGTTGAAAACAATAGGAATAGGAGTTGAGTTTAAAAATCAAAAACTTACTATTTTTAATAAAGAAACTATTGATAATAAAATAATTACTATTGAATCTGATTGGAGCTCTGCGTCATATTTTTATAGTATTGTGGCTCTTTCTGAAAATTCAAGCTTAAGATTAAGTAGTTATAAAAAGAAATCATTACAAGGTGATTCTTGTCTTATGTCTATTTACAAAAAACTTGGAGTTTTATCTAAATTTGAAGGAAATACATTAATTCTTATAAAGCAGTCAGATTTTAATATTCCTAAACAAATTTCTTTAAACTTAATAGATTCTCCTGATATAGCACAAACAATTGCTGTGACTTGTTACGGCTTAGGGATAAAGTGCGATTTATACGGACTACATACATTAAAAATAAAAGAAACAGATCGTTTGAGTGCTTTAAAAAAGGAATTAATAAAGCTAGGGGCTAAAATATCTATAACAGATGAGAGTATTCACATAAAATCATCTAACACATTAAATCATAATATAAGAGTGTCTACTTATCAAGATCATCGAATGGCAATGGCCTTTGCTCCTTTAGCCACCAAAGTATCATTGATTGTCGAGGATGCTAATGTAGTTAATAAATCATATCCTGACTTTTGGAAGGATTTGCAAAGAATTGGTTTTAAGTGTATTAAAAAATAATTTAATATTATTTTGAAAATTGCTTGACATTCCCTATAACAGGATAGTATATTTGCATTTCAAAAAAAATAAAAATGAAGCTATCCGATTTTAATTTTGAAATTCCTGATTCTCTATTAGCACAATATCCAACTCCAGATAGAGATGAGTCTCGCTTATTGGTGTTAGATAGAAGTAATGGTAATATTCAACACCTTACATTTAAGGATATAATAAATTATTTTGATGAAGATGATGTTCTTGTTTTAAATAACACAAAGGTTTTTCCTGCCAGATTGTATGGAAATAAAGAAAAAACTGGAGCTAGAATTGAAGTTTTTTTGCTTAGGGAGCTTAATGAAGAACAACGCCTATGGGATGTGTTAGTTGATCCAGCAAGAAAAATAAGAATTGGAAATAAGTTATATTTTGGTGATGACGAATCACTGGTTGCTGAAGTAATCGATAATACAACTTCTAGAGGAAGAACATTACGTTTTTTATTTGATGGAGCTTATTCAGAATTTAGATTAAAACTACATGAATTGGGTCAAACTCCTCTTCCAAAATACATCAACCGTGACGTTGAAGATGGAGATAGGGAGAGATACCAAACTATATATGCAAAACATGAGGGGGCAGTTGCAGCTCCTACCGCTGGCCTTCATTTTTCAAAACATCTTTTAAAACGACTTGAAATTAAGGGTGTTAATCTTGCAGAATTAACACTTCATGTTGGATTAGGAACTTTTAACCCAGTGGAGGTTGAAGATCTTTCAAAGCACAAAATGGATTCGGAAGAATTAATTATTGAAGATAAAGCAGTGGAATTTGTAAACACCGCTTTATTTAAAAAGAAACGAATATGTGCTGTAGGAACAACTGTAATGAGAGGATTAGAAAGCTCTGTTTCTTCAATTCAAAGATTAAAACCTCATGACGGATGGACTCACAAATTTATTTTTCCACCTCATCAATTTTCAATTGCAAATTGTATGATAACAAATTTTCACAGATCAAAATCTACTCTTTTAATGATGGTTTCTGCATTTGCAGATCATGATATGGTTATGAATGCATATAGAGAAGCAATAAAAGAAAAATACAGATTCTATTCCTATGGGGATGCGATGCTCATCATTTAATTAAAATGGAAAATCTAACAAAGCAAGATATTAGAGCCCTATCATTAGGAGAACTAGAATCTTTTTTTGAAAGTATTGGAGAAAAAGTATTTAGAGCTAAACAAGTTTACAATTGGTTGTGGCAGAAAAGTGTTTTTTCTTTTAATGAAATGACTAATATTTCTAAAACTACTCGTCTAATTTTAGAAAAAAATTTTTTCATAAATAATATTTTAATTGATTTTCAACAAAAAAGCAAAGATGGTACAATAAAAAATTCTGTAAAATTACATGACGGGTTAGTAGTTGAATCGGTCTTAATACCAACAAGTAAAAGAATTACCGCGTGTGTTTCTTCTCAAGTCGGATGTAGTTTAGATTGTAGTTTCTGTGCAACTTCATTATTAAAACGCATGAGGAATCTTAATCCTGATGAAATTTTTGATCAGGTTGTTGCTATAGGAAAACAAAGTAAGTTGTATTATAACCGAGCTCTAACGAATATTGTTTTTATGGGAATGGGAGAACCATTGATGAACTACAAAAACGTTTTATCAGCTATACAAAAAATAACTGAACCAGATAGTCTAGGAATCTCTCCTAAAAGAATAATTTTATCTACATCAGGAATTCCTAAAATGATAAAAAAATTAGCTGATGATAAAGTAAAATTTGGATTAGCTATTTCCCTCCATAGCGCAAGGCAATTAATAAGGGAACAAATTATGCCTTTTACAAAAAAATTTCCACTGGAAGATTTAATGGAATCACTTCAATATTGGTATAAAAAAACAAATAAGCCTGTTACTTTTGAATATGTCGTTTGGGAAGGTATTAATGATAAGCAAGAGGACATTGATTCTTTAATCAGATTTTGCTATAAAATTCCATCTAAAGTAAATTTAATTCAATATAATTCAATTGGAGACTCAAAATTTATTCAAGCTCCCCAGATAAAATTAATTGAATACAAAAAGGCATTAGAAAATGCTAAAATAACCGTAACAATTAGACACTCTAGAGGAAAAGATATTGATGCGGCTTGTGGTCAACTAGCGAACAAGAATAATGAATTGTCTGTAGTTTAATAAAGTCTGTTTCATATAGATTATCTTTGAAAGATGAAAGTAACAGAGCAAATTAAATTACCAATTTATAAAGAGATGGAATTGTTTGAAAAAAAATTTTCAAATTCTATGTCATCTAAAGTTGCTTTGTTAAATCGTATAACAAATTTTATTGTAAGAAGAAAAGGAAAGCAAATGCGACCAATGTTTGTGTTTCTTTCCGCTAAGTTATTATCTAAAGAAAATAAAGTATACGAGAGAACATACAGAGGAGCTACAGTAATAGAATTAATTCATACAGCAACGTTGGTTCATGACGATATAGTTGATGAAAGTAATCAACGTAGAGGTTTTTTTTCGATTAATGCATTGTGGAAAAATAAAATAGCAGTTTTAGTTGGAGATTATCTTTTGTCTAAGGGCCTACTTCTTTCCATTGAAAATGAAGATTTTGATTTATTGAAAATCATTTCGGTTGCAGTTCGAGAGATGAGTCAGGGTGAATTATTACAAATTGAAAAATCAAGAAAGCTAGATATTACAGAAGATGTTTATTTTAGAATTATCAAACAGAAAACAGCATCTTTATTAGCAGCATGTTGTGCTATTGGAGCTAAATCAGTTAATAACTCTGAAGAAAAAGTTTTTGAATTTCACAAGTTTGGTGAATTGATAGGAATTGCTTTCCAGATTAAAGATGATCTTTTTGATTATGGAGATGCCAGAATAGGTAAACCTATAGGAATAGACATAAAACAAAAAAAAATAACATTACCCCTTATTTATGCAATAAACACATCTACACAAAAAGAAAAAAAATGGCTAATTAATGCGGTTAAAAATAATAATAACGATAATGAAACTGTAAGAAAAGTTATTGAAAAGGTTGTGAATTTAGGAGGTGTTAAGTATGCATTGAATGCTATGTATTTATATAAAAATAAAGCCTTGGATGTTCTATACAATTTCCCTAAAAACAAATATAGAGATGCATTGGAATTAATGGTTAACTATGTTGTGAAGAGAAAAGCATAAATCTTTTACTTTTTTTATACTTTTATAAAAAATCTTTTAGTGATAAACAAAACAACAATTGATCAAGTTTATGAAGCCTCAAGAGTAGAGGAGATTATTGGAGATTTTATTTCATTAAAAAAATCAGGCGCTAACTTTAAAGGGCTTAGCCCTTTTACAAAGGAAAAAACACCAAGTTTTATGGTGTCACCTGTGAAACAAATCTGGAAAGATTTTAGTAGCGGGAAAGGTGGTAATGTTGTTGCTTTTTTAATGGAACACGAGCATTTTACTTATCCTGAAGCTATTCGTTATTTAGCAAAAAAATATTCTATAGAAATTGAAGAAACGAAACAGACTGAAGAAGAAAAGCTCTTGAATGATGATAGGGAAAGCATGTATCTTCTTTCAAATTATGCTTCCAATTTTTTTGAAAATTCTTTATGGAATACAGATGAGGGTAAATCAATTGGAATTTCTTATTTCAAGGAAAGAGGTTTTACAGATGACACTATTAAATTTTTTAAACTTGGCTATTCCCAAGATAAAGTTGATGCATTTTCAAAGGATGCTCTAAAAAAAGGATATAAAATTGATTTTATGACCAAAACAGGATTGGTTATTTTGAATAAAAATCAAAAAAACAATATTGATCGTTTTAAGGGAAGAGTTATTTTTCCAATAAGAAGTATGTCTGGCCGTGTTCAAGGTTTTGGTGCAAGAACTTTGTCAAGTTATAAGAAAACTGCAAAATATATAAATTCACCAGAGAGTAGCATTTATTATAAAAGTAAAATTTTGTATGGGCTTTATGAAGCAAAACAATCTATTGCAAAAGAGAATTGTTGTTATTTGGTAGAAGGCTATACAGATGTAATTCAAATGTATCAATCTGGAATTAAAAATATTGTCTCATCTTCAGGAACCGCATTAACATCTGATCAAATTAGATTGATCAAGAGGTTGACATCTAACATTATAGTTTTATTTGATTCAGATCCAGCTGGAATAAGAGCAGCTTTGAGAGGAATAGATTTAATTTTGGAACAAGGCATTAATGTTAGAGTTTGTGCTTTTCCAGATGGAGAAGATCCTGATAGTTTTGCAAAGAGCAATTCTCCTTCTGTTTTAAAACAGTTTTTAAATGATAATACCAAAGATTTTATTCAATATAAGGCTAAGCTTTTACTTGATGAAAGCAAAAATGATCCAATAAAAAAAACATCAACGGTTAGAGATATAATTCAAAGTATTTCTAAAATTCCAGATATAATTCAACAAGAATTTTATTTAAAGAGTTGTTCTGAAATTATGGATGTTAGTGAGGAGGTTTTGTTTAGTGCTTTTGCTCAAGAAAAAAATAAAAAATTTAGAAATAAAAATGTAATTAAATATCAAGTTCCTCAAAAAGTAATCAATAAAACAGATAACACAAAAAGAATAGATGATTCTTATAATTTAGAAAAACAAATTATTTCAATACTCTTACAGTATGGACATTTAGAGGCAGAGTATGAAGATGTAGTTATTAAATCAAACGAGGAGGGAGATCTCATAGAAAGTTTTGAAAAAATTAAATCTAAGGTTTATGAAAAGATTTTTCTTGATTTACAAGAGGATGAGATTGAATTGGCAGATCCTATTTTTCGCAAGCTATTTTCTAAACTTGTTTCTGCATATCAAATGAAAGCAGATTCTGCTATAAGTAAGTTAGTTTTCTCTGAGAACATTGAGTTAAACTCTGTGATTGTTGATCTAATTATGGAAACAGAGCGTTATTTTATTCATTCTTGGGAAACAAAAAACATTTTTGTAAAGAGTAAAACTCATGATATTGGTCAGTTAGTAAGTGAAACTATTTTAACATTGAGAAAAAATTTAATTAATGATAAAATTAATGATTTGAAAAGTGAACTTGTTAAAGACAATTCAAAAAAGAATAAAGATTTGCTTGAAGATATTATGAATTACAATTTGTTAAAAAAAATTGTTTCAAATAAATTAAATAGGGTTTTATAAGTACTCCTTAGGTATAAAACATACTGGAATTGATAACATTTTGTGTTTATTTTGGGAATGAAGCTTTTGATAAATTTTTCTTATTTTAATTTGTTTTTTATTTAGATTATTATCAGAAATGTTATTTTTAATTAACTCCATTGCCTTTTCTAAGTCTTCATATTTTGCCCCTATTTGATCTTCATCTGTCCTTCCATCATCCCAGAGTCCATCAGTTGGATCTGCAGATAAGATACTTTTTAAAATATTTAAGTGAGATGCTAATGAAAGAACTTCTGATTTAAGTAAATCTGCTATAGGACTTAAATCTACTCCTCCATCTCCGTATTTTGTATAAAATCCAATTCCAAAATCTTCAACTTTATTTCCCGTGCCTACTACTAAACATTTATAAGAGCCTGCAAAATAATATAAAGCAGTCATTCTTAATCTAGCTCTTGTGTTAGCTAAACTAAGTAAGTCTAATTCTTGCTGTGTTGTTTTTTCAATTTCACTTTTGAAAGCATTAAACACCTTAGTAAGGGAATGTGAGATTGGTGTCACATTTTCATAATTAGAAACCAGCCAGTTCATATGATTCCTAGACCTTGAAACCTGATTTATGTTTTGATAAATAGGCATTTCAATCACATAAACTGGAAACTTAGTTAGGGCACATAATGTTGATGTAAGAGCAGAATCTATTCCTCCTGAGATTCCAATCACAAAACCATTTTGTTTTGAATTAACCAAATATTCCTTGAGCCATTTAACAATATGTTTTTGTACTTTTTCCGGAGATTTCATCTAATAATCCTATTATAGGGTGTAAATTTGTGCAAAGATAAAAATTTGAAAATAATTTTCAATTTAATGAAGTATCGTCTTATAAAATTTTTTTCTATCTTATTTTTGTTCAATTTAGGTTGTAATAAAATTAATAATTTAGAAGCTAAAATTAATTCTATTATAGTTAAAATTAATATTGATCGCTTTGATAAAGCATTTGATACTTTGACTGAATCAAATATTCTTGATGTAAAGAAAAAGTATCCTTTTTTGTTTCCTGACAATTATTCAAATACATTTTGGATTAAAAAAGCTAATGATACTTTATATAATTTATTACAAAAAGCTGTAGACAATAAGTTTAGTAATTTAAATGATATTGAGGGTGAACTTTCACACTTATTTAAACATCTGAAATATGAGTTTTCAGATATTGATCCCCCTAGAGTTATATCTATAATTAATAATGTTGATTATGAAAATAAATTAATATTAGCAGATTCTTTATTGATAATTTCTATTGATTCTTATTTAGGCTTCAACAATAACTTATATGATGGAATTCCACTTTTTATTAAAAAAGAAATGGATATTAGTTTTTTATCATCTCATATAGCGGAAAAATATGCTCAAAAATTAATTATAAAACCCTCAAACAGAGATTTTTTATCAAAAATGATTTTTTATGGAAAGCAGCTTTATTTTAAAGATATAATAACGCCACATCAAAATGATGCAGTCAAAATAGGATATTTAGAAGAGGAAAATAAATGGGTGAAAGAAAATGAATTATTTATATGGCAATACATAATTGAAAAACAATTATTATATAGCACTGATGAAAGACTGGAGAATAGGTTCCTGTTGCCGTCACCCTTTTCAAAATTTTATTTAGAAATAGATAATGATTCGCCAGGCAGAGTAGGTCAGTGGATTGGATGGCAAATAGTGAGATCATATTCAGATAATTTTCCTAAAGCAGGGCTACAAGAAATTTTAAAACTTCCTGCGGATGAAATATTTAAAAAATCAAAATATAAACCAAAAAGAACATGGCAATAAATAGACAATCACCAATTACCATTAATGTTAGTTTAGATGAAAATAAAATTCCTGAAAACATAACGTGGTCTGCCCCAGATGGAGGAGTTGAAAATCAGGATGCAAAGGCTATGCTATTAACACTTTGGGATGGAAAAAACAAAGAGTCTCTTAGGATGGATTTATGGGTAAAAGATATGCCTTTAGATGAAATGAAACTATTTTTTCATCAAAGTTTGATTAGTATGGCTAGCACATTTCATAGAGCTACTCAAGACGATAAAATGACAGCTACAATGAATGATTTTTGTGATTATTTTGCTGAAAAAATGGATTTAAAATAATTCTATTTTAGAGTAATATTGAGATTTCCAATATAATCTAAGACCTCTTCAAGACCATTTTTTTTTAGAGTCGACGTAACAAAATGATTTGGCAGTAAGCTCCATTGATCACTCATTGTTTTAAAATAATTTTCAATATGTGTTTTTACATTAACTGGTTTAAGTTTATCAGATTTAGTAAAAATAATTGAAAAAGGGATTTTTTTTTCAGCAAGCCAGTACATAAAATCTAAATCAATTAATTGAGGTTTGTGTCTAATGTCAATGAGAACAAAAGCAGAAACTAACTGGTTCCTTTTTTTAAAATATGAAATTATAAACTTTTGAAATACTTTCTTTTTCGTTTTTGAGGTTCTCGTATACCCATATCCAGGAAGATCAACTAAGTGCCAACTTTTATTAATTAAAAAATGATTGATTAATTGGGTTTTTCCTGGCCTTGAAGAGGTTTTTGCTAATGATTTTTTATTACATAGAGCATTAATTAAAGAAGATTTGCCAACATTTGATCTGCCTATAAAAGCATAATCTGGCAGAAAGTTATTGGGACATTTTGCAACATCAGTGTTGCTTATTAAAAATTCAGAACTTAAAACCTGCATAATACTAAAAACTCTTTTTTTGAAGCCAATCAAAAACAGACACATTAAATTTATCGGGGTGTTCCATCATTGGTGCGTGACCACATTTGTCAATCCATATTAGATGAGATTCAGGAAGCAGGGCGTTAAATTCTTTTGCTACATTAGGAGGCGTAACATTATCTTGCTTGCCCCAAATTATTAATGTTGGGGTTTTTATCTTTGGAAGATCATCAGCCATATTATGCCTAATAGCACTCTTAGCTATAGTTAGTGTTTTTATTAATTTATTTCTATCATTGACGCTTTCAAAAACTTCATCAACAAGTTCTTTAGTTGCAACTTTTGGATCAAAAAACACTTCTTCTGTTTTTGATTTAATGTAATCATAGTTGCCACGCTTAGGATACCCATCCCCCATGGAGTTTTCATAGAGACCAGAACTGCCTGTAAGAATAAGTCCAAGCACTTTTGATTTAAACATTTTAGTAAAAAGGAGTCCAATATGTCCTCCTAAAGAATTTCCAAGAAGAATAACAGAATCTAATTTTTTAAATAATAAAAATCTGTTTAAATATTCTGCAAATGCTTTTACGGTTGTTTTTAGTAACGGGTAATCATATAACGGAAGAACTGGCATTATAATCTTATATCCTTTTTTAGGGAAAAAAGACAACACACTATTAAAATTACTTAGCCCACCCATTAAGCCGTGAAGAATTATTATTGGTTGCCCTTGACCATATTCAACATATTTAAATGACTTTTCTTCAATAAGGTTTATGTGGCTCATTTTTTATGCTATAATGTGACAAATATATTCAATTACTAATCAATATAGCATTTTAATTATAGTTGAATGTTTTTAAAGAAAATGTTGAAAAAAAATATAAATAAGTGGTATTTTGTGGTAAAATGTGGTATAATATTAATTATATTTGAGTATTGATGGGTAAATTTTCTTTATAAATGAATCATTTTATTGGAACATTCGAATGTAAGGCAGATAATAAAGGTCGAATAATGATTCCTGTGTCGTTAAAAAAACAAATAGCAACAGGAATAAGAGAGGGATTTGCTATTAAGAGAGCAGTTTTCAATTCTTGTTTAGAATTATATCCTATAACACAATGGACTTTATTAATGGAAAAAGTTAATTCTTTGAACCGTTTTAATAAGAAAAATAATGACTTCATTAGACGATTTACAGCTGGTGTCAAATTAGTGAATATAGATTCTTCAGGGAGGTTATTAATTCCTAGAGACTTAATTTCACATGCTAAAATCAACAAAAAAGTTGTTATTTCTTCAGCGGTAAATATTCTCGAGATCTGGGATAAAGATTTATATGAAGCATCAATTGATGAGGCAACAATTGATTTTGGTTTATTAGCCGAAGAAGTAATGGGAGAGAATAATGGAGATGTATCATAAACCAGTTCTTCTTGATTCATCAATAAATGGCTTAGCTGTCAAGTCAGATGGTATTTATGTTGATGTTACATTTGGAGGAGGAGGCCATAGTAAAGCTATTTTGGAAAAATTATCTAACAAGGGAAAACTCATTGCTTTTGATCAGGATGATGAAGCTATGCTAAATAAAATAAATGATGATAGAATATTATTTATTTCTTCAAACTTTAGGTACCTAAATAAATTCTTGAAATTAAATAAAATAAATAAAGTTGATGGTATTTTAGCAGACTTTGGAGTTTCTTCTCATCAATTTGATTCTAAAGAAAGAGGTTTTTCAACTAGGCTTAATGGCCCACTCGATATGAGAATGGATAAGGATCAAAGCCTATCTGCTTCTATTATTGTTAACAAATATTCAGAAGCAGAGTTAGAAAAGTTATTTAAGAATTATGGGGAATTGAGAAAATCAAAGCAATTGGCCGCGGTTATTGGTGTCCAACGGTCAATTGCTCCCATAATATCTACAGGAGACTTAAGAAGAGTGGTCGAGTCAATATTTCCAGAAAGATTTTTAAATAAAACATTGGCACAACTTTTCCAGGCCTTAAGAATAGAAGTGAACCATGAATTAGACGTCATTAAAGATTTTCTAAACCAAACAGCCGAATCATTGATTCCGGGAGGTAGATTAGTTTGTATATCCTATCATTCTTTAGAAGATCGCTTAGTAAAACGATTTATAAGAGAAGGGAAATTTGAAGGTGAAGCTCCTAAAGATATTTTTGGAAATACAAATTTACCATTCAAAAAAATAGGAGGAGTTCAAATACCTTCATTAAATGAAATAAATAAAAATAATAGGTCTAGGAGTGCTAAGCTTCGGGTAGCTGAAAGAATATTTAATTAAAAAAATGATTAAAAAAATAGTTTCTTTTTTGAAAATGGAATTTTTGATTAAAGAAGATTCTTTTAAGAATTGGAGAATGATTTTATTTTTCTCAATTCTAGCTTTAATAATGATATCAAGTGGTCACTCTGCTGACAATAAGGTTTTTAAAATTGCAAATTTAAATGAGCAGATAAAAGCATTAAAAAGTGAATTTATTGAACAAAGGACTTATTTGATGAAATTAAAAATGGAGTCTAATATTGTTAATGTGCTCTCTGATAAGGGTATATTTTCTTCTAAAACTCCGCAAACAAAAATTATTGTAACAAAATGAACTTGAAAGACCATAAATTTAATTTTCGTTTTTACTTTGTTATATCTACCCTAGTTTTATTATCCATCATACTTTGTTCTAAACTTATTTATATTCAGACAGTTGAAGGGGAGAAATACAATAAAATCGCTGAAGAAAGAACGCTTAAAAATGTTGTTGTAAAACCCATTCCGGGAAACATATATTCTGATGATCAGAGTTTATTAGCAACATCTGTAGCTAAATATGAATTAAGATGGGACTCTAAGGTCGTGTCAAGCCAAAATTATAAAAAATACAAAGAAAAATTAGCTATTGGAATATCGATAATAACATCTAAAAACCTTTTGAAAATCAAAAACGATTTAGAAGCAGCTAAATTAAGCGGTAATCGTTACTGGTTGGTTGGAAAAAATTTAAGCTATTCTCAGCAAAAAGCTTTAAAAAACTTACCTCTTTTTAATTTACCTTCATACAAGGGAGGATTAATAATTGAGCAAAAAGTAACACGAGAGAGACCACTCGGAAAAATTGCAGAACGAACAATAGGTTATAAACGTCAAGATCCAGACGGAACATTTGTTAGAGTAGGTCTCGAAGGGGCTTATGGGAGTTTATTGGAAGGAAAAGAAGGCTATAGATTGAAACGAAAAATAGCTAATGGTAAATGGAAATCAATTAATAATACAAACGAAAAAGAACCAACAGAAGGATATGATATATATACTACTATTAATATAAATTTTCAAGACATAGCCCATAATTCACTTTTAGAACAATTGGAGAAATATGAGGCTGAATATGGAACAGTTATAGTAATGGAAGTAGAAACTGGGGCAATTAAGGCTATTTCGAATTTAGGAATAACATCTAATAAAACTTATTTTGAAAAATTAAATTATGCTGTTGGAACTGCTCATGAACCCGGATCAACTTTTAAGTTAATGAGTATTATTGCCGCATTAGAGGATGGGGTTGTAAAGCCATCAGACATAATTGACACAGGAAATGGAGAAAGAATTATATATGGCAAAAAGGTAAAAGATTCGAGAAAAGGAGGTTATGGCAAAATATCAGCATCTAAGGTTTTTGAAGTTTCTTCTAATACAGGAATTGTTAAAATCATATATGACAACTATAAGGATAAGCCTAAACAATTTGTAGATCGAATCTATAACATGGGACTTCATAAATTATTGAATATTCCAATAAAAGGGGAGGCATTACCAAAAATTCCTTATCCAACAGATAAGGAATGGAGTGGAATTAGTCTACCATGGATGGCTTGGGGATACGGTGTTTCAACAACTCCATTACAAACACTTACTTTTTATAATGCTATAGCTAATAATGGTATAATGGTTAAGCCTAATTTTATAGATAAAATTGGTCGATTAGGCGGAAAAGCCCATATTGAATTTTCAAAGGAGGTATTGAACCCTTCTGTTTGCTCAGAAAGAACACTTTTAGCTGTTAAGAAAATGCTATTTAATGTTGTAGATAAAGAATGGGGCACTGCAAATAATATAAAAGATAGCAATTTTACAATTGCTGGAAAGACAGGTACAACGCAAACTGATTATACAACTAATACAACCGAATATATTTCAAGCTTCGTCGGCTATTTTCCTGCTGAAAAACCTAAATATTCTTGTATAGTTGTAATAAATAAACCAAATAAGTCTAAAGGATATTATGGTGCCCAAGTAGCAGCACCTGTATTTAAAAAAATAGTAAAGAAGATTTATACGGGAATTCCTAAAGAAGTAATAGTCTCTATTTCAAACTTAAAAAATTCAAGAAACATTTTACCTGAAATAAAAAATACCCTTCCAAATTTGATTGGACTTGAGCCAATGGACGCGTTAGCTATCCTTGAAAAGAAGAATATAAAAGTAAATATAAAAGGAAATAGAGGGAAAATAAAAAATCAGTCGGTAATGCCTGGAACACTTTTAGATAAAATTAAAACTATTGATTTAAATCTATGATAAAATCATTGAAAGACATATTATACAAGGTTTCAATAGTTGCAATGTCAGGCCCGTCAAATCAAAAAATATCTAATATTGAAGTTGATTCAAGAAAGGTTAAAAAAAATAATTTATTTGTTGCTTTATCAGGAATTAAATCGGATGGACATTTATATATTAATGAATCAATTGAAAATGGAGCTATAGCGATAGTATGTTTAAAATTTCCAAAAAAAATACAAACATCATATACTTATATTAAAGTTAAAAATACAACTAAAGCACTTGCTATAATTTCTGGAAATTTTTACGATCATCCATCAAACAAAATAAAATTGGTTGGAATTACTGGAACAAATGGAAAGACTACAATATCTAACCTATTATTTGAGCTTTTTAATAATCAAAATAAGAAAGCAGGTTTGATTTCAACTATTAATATAAAATATGATACAAATGAGTTTCCCACTAAGTATACAACTCCTAACATAATCACTACCAATTATTTTTTATCAGAAATGGTTAAGAAAAAGGTTAAGTATTGCTTTATGGAGGTTTCATCTCATGGTATTTCTCAGGGAAGAATAGATGAACTGAGTTTTTCAGGTGCTGTTTTTACTAATTTAACTCATGACCATCTTGATTATCATAAAGATTTTAAAAACTATAGAAATGTTAAAAAACTTTTTTTCGATAGACTTCCAAAATCTGCATTTTCTTTAGTAAACAATGATGATAAAAATGCATCATTTATGATACAAAATAGTATTTCAAATAAATCAGGATATGCAATGAACAATTTTGCAGATTTTAATGTTAAAGTTTTAGAATGTGAATTTAATGGAATGCTTATCAAGATAAACAACAATGAAGTATGGACAAGTCTGCTTGGAAATTTTAATGCTTCAAATTTATTAGCGGTATATAGTGTTGCTATTTTATTAGGCTTATCAGAGTCTGACACTTTAAGGAGTATTAGTATGTTGAAAAATGTTCCTGGTCGTTTTCAAACATTTCAATTTGATAAAAAGGGATTAGTAATAATAGATTACGCACATACTCCAAATGCACTAGAAAATGTAATCGATACAATAAATCAAATTAGAACTAAAAATGAAAGTTTAATTACTATAATAGGGTGTGGAGGTAATAGAGACAAAAAGAAGAGATATGAAATGGGAAGAATTGCATCTCAGAAAAGTGATAAAGTTATTTTTACTTCTGATAATCCAAGAAATGAAAGACCAAATGACATTATAGATCAAATGGTTGAAGGAGTTAGGCCTGAAGATTATCACAAAATTTTAAATATTGAGGAACGCGAAATGGCAATCAAAACTTCTAAACATATTTCAAATCAATCAGATATTATTCTAATTGCTGGAAAAGGACATGAAGCTTATCAAGAAATAAATGATTCTCAAATTCCATTTGATGATTTTTTGATAGCTAAAAAATATTTTAAAAATTAAAATTAATTATATGCTGTATTATTTTTTCGAATTCCTTGAGCATAAATATCAATTTCCAGGATCTGGATTGTATCAGTTTTTGTCTTTTCGAGCAGCAGTTGCTATGATTATTTCTTTGACTTTTTCTTTAGTTTTTGGTCAAAGAATAATTAACTATTTGTCTAAGTTACAAATAGGAGAGTCAGTTCGAGATTTAGGATTGGACGGGCAAAAAGAAAAGACAGGAACACCTACTATGGGAGGTTTAATAATTATTTTTTCAACAATTATTCCTGTTATTCTTCTAGCTAAATTAGAAAACATATACATCATTATTCTTTTAATAACTTCTTTATGGATGGGCTTGATTGGCGGTATAGATGATTATATAAAGGTTTTTAAAAAAAACAAAGATGGACTTAAGGGATGGTTTAAAATAATTGGTCAAATTATTCTCGGAATTTTTATTGGATCTATTTTATATTTTCATTCTGATATAACTGTCCGTCAAAAGTTTAAAGCCTCTGATATAGCAATAGTTAAAACAGAAACTCCTTTTGCTCCTGCAGAAAAAGCTTTTGTAACTAATACTCCTCTAATAAAAGACAATGCATTTAATTATTCTAATTTGATTACGTGGATTGATAATAGCTTGATTAATTACACATGGATGATTTTTATTCCAATAGTTATATTTATAATAACTGCCGTATCTAATGCAGCTAATTTGACTGATGGATTAGACGGCCTAAGCGCTGGAAGTTCTGCTATAATTGTTTTTGTATTAGGAATATTTGCGTGGATATCAGGTAATTTTGTTTTTGCTGATTATTTAAATATCATGTACATTCCACAAGTTGGTGAAATAACAATTTTCATATCAGCTTTTTTAGGAGGATTAATTGGTTTTTTATGGTATAACACATACCCTGCTGTTGTTTTTATGGGAGATACTGGTAGTTTAACAATTGGAGCTCTTATAGCAGTTATAGCATTAATCGTTAGGAAAGAGTTATTAATTCCATTATTATGCGGAATTTTTTTAATTGAAACACTTTCTGTATTAATCCAAGTCAGTTATTTCAAGTATACTAAACGAAAAACTGGTAAGGGTAAAAGAGTGTTTTTAATGTCACCACTACACCACCATTTTCAAAAAAAAGGATTCCACGAGAGTAAGATTGTTACGAGATTTTGGATTTTGGGGATTTTATTTGCAATTCTAACTATAGTAACATTAAAAATAAGATAGATGAAAAACAAGTGTGTTATTTTAGGATCAGGAATTAGTGGAGTTGGAACAGCACAGTTGGCAATTAAAGAAGGATTTAGTGTTTTTGTATCCGATTCAGGTCCAATTAAAAGTGATATAAAAGATAAATTTAAAAATTGGGGGGTTTCTTGGGAAGAAAATGTACAAAAATCAAGTTTTTTAAAAAATGCAGATTGGATAATGAAAAGCCCAGGAATATCTAATTCTTCTTCTTCAGTTTTAAATGCAAATAAATTAGGAATTCCAATTTTATCAGAAATAGAGTTTGCTTCAAGATTCACAAACGCAAAAATTATTGGAATAACAGGAAGTAATGGAAAAACTACTACCACAGAACTAACTTATCATATATTAAAAAATTCTGGATTAAATGTAGGTATAGCAGGAAATATCGGAAAAAGTTTTGCTCAACAAGTTGCAGAAAACTCTTTTGAAATTTATGTTTTGGAATTAAGTAGTTTTCAGTTAGAAGATATTATTGATTTTGCTCCTGATGTTGCAGTAATAACTAATATTACTCCAGATCATTTAGATCGCTATAATAATAATTTTAATGACTATATAAAGTCTAAACTCAGAATAACTTTAAATCAAACTAATGATCAATTTTTGCTTTTAAATTCAAATGATCCAGTTTTAATTAAAGCAGTTGAACAAGAATCAATTGAAGCTCAAAAACATTTATTTGGGTTTAATATAGAAGGGGGCTCAACAACCTCATTAAAAAATAACAGAATAATTATTGAATATAAAAACGTTAACACTATGATTTCAGCTAATACATTTCAGCTTAAAGGAAGACACAATTTACTTAATGCAATGGCCGCTTCTACAATTGCATCCATATTTAGATTGAATAAAAAAAGTATTCGTGAAAGCTTATCAAATTTTAGAGGATTGCCTCACCGCCTTGAACATGTTTTAAAGATCCAAGATGTGAATTATATAAATGATTCTAAGGCAACAAATGTTAATGCAACTTTTTATGCTTTAGAAACATTAAATACTAAAGGAATTTGGATTGCTGGAGGGGTTGATAAAGGAAATAACTATGAGCAACTATTACCTTTAGTTAGGGAGAAAATTAAGGCGATTATCTGTTTAGGAAAAAATAATCAAAGATTGATTGAAGTTTTTTATGAAGTAACAAATATTATGGTTGAAACACAATCGATTGAAGAAGCTGTAAAAATAGCTCACAACCTTTCCAAAAAAAAGGAAACAGTTTTATTATCACCAGCTTGCGCTAGTTTTGATTTATTTGAAAGTTATGAAGATCGTGGAAATCAGTTTAAAAATGCAGTAAGAAATTTATGAGTTTAACTTCGAGAAATTATTGGATTAAAGGAGACCGTGTTTTATGGTGTATTATATCATTATTAGCAATATTTTCCTTTTTGCCAGTTTTTAGTGCAAGCTCAAATCTTGCTTATGTAATTGGAAAAGGAACACCCATAGGATACTTGATTAAACATTTTGTAATAATGTCATTTGGATTTTCACTTTTATTTGCTGTTCATAAAATTCCATATACATACTTTAAAGGAATTTCTGTTTTAATGATGCCAGTTGTTTTTATTTTACTGATTTACACTGCTTCACAAGAAAATGTAATTAGTGGAGCAAATGCAAATAGATGGATAGAGATTCCTATAATTGGTTTTAGTTTTCAAACCTCTACACTTGCATCTATAATTCTAATGATTTATGTGGCTCATTATATGTCAAAATCTGATAATAATTATTTAAAGTTTAAAAGGTCTTTTTGGTTATTATGGATCCCTATTATTTCTATTATAATGCTAATATTTCCTTCAAATTTTTCAACTGCAGCGATACTTTTTTTTATGGTTATGGTTCAAATGTTCATTGGCGGTTATCCATCAAAGTTTCTTATTTACATATTAGGTTTTGGATTGATAATTGTTTTTATATTTTTTTTATCAGCTAAAGTATTTCCTGAAGTTATTCCAAATAGAATTGACACATGGACTAGTAGGATTGAAAATTTTAGATCTGGAAATGCAGATGGAAATTATCAAATTGAACGAGCTAAAATTGCAATTGCTACAGGTGGAGTATATGGGCAGGGTGCTGGAAAAAGTGTAATGAAAAATTTTCTTCCACAAAGCTCATCGGATTTTATATATGCTATAATTGTTGAAGAATATGGTCTTATAGGAGGTATAATTTTAATTTTATTATATATACTTCTCCTTTTTAGGATAGTTGTTATCGTTCATAAAACTTCAAATTTATTTGGAAAACTTTTAGTTTTGGGCTTAGGAATTCCAATAGTTTTTCAAGCATTTATAAATATAGGTGTTACTCTCCAGCTTTTTCCTGTAACTGGCCAAACGCTTCCTTTGGTTAGTAGCGGAGGCACTTCAGCTTGGATGACATTTGTAGCATTAGGTATTATTTTGAGCGTGAGTAGTTCAATTCAAAATAATAATCAAGATGATACGAAAATTAAGAACCCATTAGCCATTTTAAGTGAAGACAAATAAATATATTATTTCTGGGGGTGGTACAGGAGGACATATTTTTCCTGCACTGTCAATTGCTAATAAAATTAAAGAAGAAAATCCAGGATCCAACATTTTATTTGTAGGATCAATTGGTAAAATGGAGATGAATAAAATTCCAGATTCTGGATTCTCTATAATTGGGCTTCCTATAGATGGTTTTCAACGTTCTTTATCTTATAGAAATATTCTATTTCCTTTCAAACTTTTGATTAGTCTTATAAAGTCAATTTTTATAGTGATCAGATACAAACCAGATGCTGTTATCGGAACGGGTGGTTTTGCTAGTGGTCCTGTAGTTTTTATTTCACAAATTTTAGGTTATCCTACGTTAATTCAAGAACAAAATTCATATGCCGGTGTAACAAATATAATACTTGGAAAAAGAGCAAAATTGGTTGCTGTAGCTTACCCTAATATGGAAAAATTCTTTTCAAAAGAAAAAATTGTATTAACTTGAAATCCTGTAAGAACAGATATAATTGAGAATGATTTAAAATCATTAAATGCAAAATCATATTTTGACCTGGATCCTGACAAAGCAGTTATTGGAATTATTGGTGGGAGTTTAGGTGCTCTTAAAATAAACCAGGTAATTAGTAATTATTTAAATGTTTTTAATGATTTGGGAGTTCAGGTTATCTGGCAATGTGGAAAACTATATTATGAAAGATATAAGATTAAACAAACAAAAAGCATAAAAATAATACCTTTTATTACTAGAATGGATTATTTATATAAAGCTGTAGATGCTTTAATCTCTCGATCAGGTGCATTGACTATTTCTGAAATTTGTATAACATGCACTCCTTCAATTTTAATACCCTCAGCAAATGTTGCTGAAAATCATCAATATCATAATGCTATGGTATTATATAATGAAAAAGCATCTGAGATAATTGAAGAAAAATATCTTGATGAAAATTTTAAAACTGTATTAACGAATTTTTGGTTAAATGATTCATTAAGAAATGAAATGAAAGAAAAATTACAAAAAAGATCTAAACCTAATGCAACAGACGAAATTGTAAGAAACATAAAAAAAATAATAAATTGAAAGGTCTTAAAACATATTTTTTAATTGGAATTGGTGGTATTGGAATGTCTTCAATAGCTCAATATTTAATTCTAAAAGGTTATAATGTATTCGGATTTGATAGGGCTTCTTCAGCTATAACAGATTTGCTTGAGAGTAAGGGTGTAAAAATTAGTTTTACAGAATCAATTAATGATATACCAGAATATTCTGAAAAAAGTAAAATAGAAATTATTTATTCAGCAGCAATTAAACCTGAACACCCAATTTTTTCTTATTTTATTAGGAAAGGATATAATCCTATTAAAAGAGCTGTGTTTTTAGCTTCAATAGTTAATAATACAGAATCTTATGCAATTGCAGGAACACATGGGAAAACTACTACCAGTGGAATTTTAACACATATTTTTAAAAATACTAAGACATCATTTTCTGCCTTTGTCGGCGGTATAATGTTGCCAGAAAAAACTAATTTTATTCATAATGGTTTTGAAAAGACAGTGGTTGAAGCTGATGAATTTGATAGATCATTTTTAAAACTCAGACCTTTTGTAGCATGTATCACATCCCTAGATGCAGATCATTTAGATATATATAAAAATCATAAATCATTGAAACAAGCATTTGTTAAATTTTCTAAGAATGTTAAAAGTCAATTAATTATTCATCATTCAATTTCATTAAAAGGACTAACATATGGTATAAATGTTAGCGCTGATTATGTTTTCTATAATTGTAATCAAGTTAATGATGGATATATTGTAGATGTTAAAACGCCAGAAAAAGAGTTTTCAAATATTTTTTGTAAAGTAATAGGAAAGCATAATTTAGAAAATATGTTAGCTGCTTTTACTTTAGCTTGTCAATCTGGTTATGCATCAGAAGAAATTATTTTATCATTAGGAACTTTTAATGGAATTCAAAGAAGAATGACAACTCATGAAATAGATGATAAAATAATAATTGACGATTATGCTCATCATCCTACCGAAATAGATGCTGTAAACAAAACCCTTAGAGAAAAATATCCAGGGTTATTTATTGAAGTAGTATTTCAACCACATCTGTTTTCAAGAACCAAAGATTTTATTGATGATTTTGCTTACCAATTATCAAAATTTGATAGTGTTAAATTAATGCAAATTTATCCTGCTCGAGAAGCTCCTATTCCGGGTATAGATAGCAATAAGATACTAAAAAAAATAACTTGTAAAGCAACTCTTCTAGATGAAAAAGAGTTTAATGATAATTTGAATGATAACGATGCAGATGTCATAGCAGTATTAGGCGCTGGTAGTATTGGGGATTACATTGACAAGTATTTAAAAATAAAATCAATACAATGAATAAAAGAAAATTGTTTTTTGGTTTTACTCTAGTGTCTTTATTTGGATTAGGCATTTTATCACATTGGAATTTTATGAATAGAAATGAGACTAGAGTTAATATTTTATTTAATGAAAACAGATCTAATTTTTTAAATGATTCTCTAGTTAATAAATTGTTGATACAAAAAATAGCTAATGAAGACAACCAATCAAATCTTAAACTAGATTTGAGAGAGCTTGAGGAATATATAGAGTTATTACCTGAAGTTCATAAAGCAGAGGTGTTTAGTGATATTGAAGGAAATGTTAATGTTAAAATTTTTGAAAGTACAGCTTTGTTAAGGATTCAGAATGAAGGATTTTATTTAGACCCTTTTGGGAAAAAAATTCTTTTTTCAAATAATTATACACCAATAGTCCCAATTTATTCTGGGTACTTTAAAGATGATAAGATAGAAGACCTAGTTAAGTTGTCAAAATTAATTATTAGTGATAGTTATTTGAAAAGTGAGTTTGTTGAAATTTGGAATGAAAAATTTGGGTACTCTTTAAGATTAAGAAATCATGATTTTGTGGTCTTTTGGGGTAATTTAAAAAACATAAAAGAAAAGAGAGATAAACTAAAAGCCTTTTGCGCTTATGCAACAGAGAATGAATTTATTAATAAACCAAAACAAATTGATTTGACAATATATGATCAAATTGTTTCTACACATTAATTAAAATGGACAAACATAGTTCGGTTGGATTAGATATTGGCACTACTAAAATAGTAGCTATGGTTGGCGCAAAGAATGATTTTAATAAAGTTGAAATTCTTGGTATTGGAAAATCTAAAAGTTTAGGAGTACATAGAGGGGTTGTTAATAACATAACTCAAACCATACAATCTATTCAACAAGCAGTTGAAGAAGCTAAAAGTATTTCTGGTTTAGAAATTGAAGAAGTTGTTGTTGGGATAGCTGGACAGCACATAAGGAGTTTACAGCACAGTGATTATATTACAAGAAATAATCCGGAAGAGGTTATTGATGAAAATGATATTGAACGTTTAATTCAACAGGTTTATAAATTAGTTATGTTACCTGGAGAGGAAATTATACATGTTCTTCCTCAAGAGTATAAAGTAGATGGACAAGCTGAAATAAAAGAACCAATAGGTATGTATGGAGGGAGGCTTGAGGCAAATTTTCATGTAGTAGTAGGACAAGTTTCTTCCATAAGAAATATAGGTAGATGTATTAAAAGTTCTGGTTTAATAATGGGTAATATTACTTTAGAGCCTCTTGCGTCTTCTGATGCAGTACTAAGTAATGAAGAAAAAGAAGCTGGTGTTGCTTTATTAGATATAGGTGGAGGCACAACTGATTTAGCAATTTTTAAAGATGGAATAATTCGTCATACGGCTGTTATACCATTTGGAGGAAATGTAATTACTGATGATATAAAAGAAGGGTGCTCTATTATTGAGAAACAAGCTGAACTTTTAAAAGTAAAATTTGGATCTGCATGGCCTGGAGAAAACAGAGATACTGAAATTGTTTCTATTCCTGGCCTAAGAGGTCGCGATCCAAAAGAAATTTCTTTAAAAACATTATCAAAAATTATTAATGCTCGAGTTGTTGAGATAATTGAACAAATTTTTTTAGAAATAAAAAATTATGGACATAGTGAACAAAAAAACAAACTTATTGCTGGAATTGTATTAACGGGAGGAGGAAGTCAATTAAATCATTTAAAACAATTAGTCGAATATATAACTGGTATGGACACTCGTATTGGATACCCTGGAGAACATCTGGCAGGAGATTCTCATAAAAATACTAGTCCCATGTTTTCTACTGCTGTTGGGCTTTTAATGAATGCTTTGAATAATTCAAACACTCCTAAAGCTGATAATGAAATAAATAATTCTGATGATATTACTGAATCAGGAAATTTTGAAAAAGTTAATAGTGATTCTGAATTGAAGTTAGAAAAAATAAAGCCCAAAAAATCAATTTTTGATAAATGGGTAGATAAGTTTAAGGAATTTTTAGATAATGCATAAATAAAGCTAGTATAATGGATCAAGAGAATAGCACAAATTTTAGTTTTGATTTACCAAAAAACAAGAGTAATGTAATTAAAGTAATTGGAGTTGGAGGAGGAGGGAGTAATGCTATTAATTACATGTTTCAACAAGGAATAATAGGGGTTGATTTTGTAGTGTGTAATACAGACGCTCAAGCTTTAAATCAAAGTCCTGTTCCTATAAAAATTCAATTAGGAGCTACTTTAACAGAAGGTTTGGGTGCAGGGGCAAATCCTGAAGTAGGTGCCGGTGCAGCACAGGAGAGCTATGAAGACCTACAAAGTCTTTTAACTACTCAAACAAAAATGGTGTTTATTACTGCAGGTATGGGAGGTGGAACTGGAACGGGAGCTGCCCCTATAATTGCTAAAATGGCAAAAGAATTAGAGATTTTGACAATAGGAATAGTTACAATGCCATTTCAATTTGAAGGAAAGCTTAGGTTAGATCAAGCTCAAAAGGGATTAGAGAATATTAAATCTGAAGTTGATTCTTTAGTAGTAATAAATAATAATAAACTTAGAGAGGTATATGGAAATCTTGGGTTTAAAGCTGGGTTTGCTAAAGCTGATGAGGTTTTATCTAAAGCTGCTAGAGGAATAGCCGAAGTTATAACTCATCATTATACTCAAAATATTGATCTTAAAGATGCTAAAACAGTACTAACTAATAGTGGATCTGCTATTATGGGTTCAGGAATGTCTAGTGGCACTAACAGAGCTCAAGAAGCAATAGTCAAGGCATTAGATTCTCCTTTGTTAAATGATAATAAAATAACTGGAAGTAAAAATGTTTTATTATTAATAGTTTCTGGTACTGAAGAAATTACAATTGATGAAATTGGAGAAATTAATGATTATATACAATCAGAAGCTGGAAATAATACTAATATTATAATGGGAGTTGGTGAAGATGAAAAACTTGAAAATGCAATTTCCGTTATTATAATTGCTACTGGTTTTGACATTGATCAACAAAATGAAATTGTAAATACTGAATCTAAAAAAATTATTCATACACTTGAAGAAGATCAGAGAATGGAGCATATATTAGTTCCAAATGATCAAAAAGTCACGTATCATAAATTAGACGATAATGAGGAAGTTAATGAAATGAATGATTTGACTAATGAGTTTAGTAAAGAGGAATCAAGTTTTAAAATACTTATAACTGATGAGATTAAGGATATAGATGTTTATTATGAAGAAGTTTTGGGAGCTATTGACAGTGATGATGAAAAGATTAGTTTTATGAAAGACAAGGGTGATGATATTTATCAAAGCAACATCGAAAAGAAAGAAATTGAAATAACTGACTCATTTGATAATGATAAGAAACAATTAGAGTCATTGCCTCTAAGCGAAATAAATGATGAGTTTGAAGGAAATTTTATAATAAACAATCTTAGTGAAGAAATCAAATCATTAGAGTTAGAAGATGAAGAGTTGTTAGGTGTTGAAAAAGAAAACCAGACTACCTTTGATTTTGGAATTCCATCAAGTAGAATAAATAATGAAATTAAATCTGAGGTCACATTTAATTTTGATATTGACAAATTTGAGACCGATCAAGCTAAGAATATTGAAGATGCTGAATCTTTAAAGCAGGACAATAATAAAAATAATGATTTAGAAGATGAAGTTGATAAACTTGAATATAATAAAGAAAAATCAAACTCTGAATTATTCAATATTGAAGTTAATGAGGCTGAACTCATTGACCCGAAGAAAAATAATGAGCAAAGTCCATTTGATAAATCAATTATTGAAACAGCATCCTTAGAAAATAAAAAAAGAATGATTCATCTAAAAGAATTTAATTATTCTTTTAAAAATAGTTCAAGTAAAATTGATGAAATGGAAAAACAACCTGCATATAAACGATATGGACTAAATCTTGAAGAACCAGAACTTCGGGATGATAATCCTAAAACAATTGTTGAAACTAATGAAAATGATGATATTCAGATTAAGTCGAATAATTCCTTTCTACATGATAATGTTGATTAGATAAAATTAAATATAGAAATAAATGTCTTTAGAAGATAAAATCACAACTGAACTTAAAGAAGCTATGAAAGCTAAAGATGTAATTCGTCTTGAAGCTTTAAGAGCAATTAAATCCTCTTTAATTATACTAAAAACTGAAAATCGAAGTGAGAATATATCAGAAGCTAAAGAGATTCAAGTCCTTCAAAAATTAGTTAAACAAAGAAAAGATAGCTCATCAATTTTTAGAAAACAAAATAGAATTGATTTAGCTGAGCCTGAAGAAGCTCAGGCAAATATTATATCAAAATTTCTTCCTAAGCAACTGTCTGAATCAGAAATTGAATTAATTGTAATTGAATCAATCAATAAAATTAAAGCTAAAGGAATGAAAGATATGGGAAAGGTTATGGGTGTTGTTTCCAGTAAATTAGCGGGAAAAGCAAACGGAAGAACAATTTCTAATATTGTTAGGCTAAAACTTTCTTCTTAGGTATAATTTAATACTGGCTCAGTAGTTCAACTGGATAGAATATCAGATTTCGGCTCTGAGGGTTGGGGGTTCGAATCCTCTCTGGGCCACAAAAAATAAATCCACTCATTGAGTGGATTTTCTGTTTAGACTTTTCAATTCTATAAATTTAGTTAAAGGCTTCATTTTTCATAAAGACTTAGATTTAAAAATCGAAATTTTAGTAAATAGAAAATATGTAACTGCAAATAAAATAATAATTATAATCTCTAGATTTATTAAATAAATAGGCCATTCACCAATGATTAATGGATTTTTGACTTTTGGGGGTTCATTTACATACATGTAATTAGAACCTAAATATGAATTTAAAGGAATAAGTATAGCCATAAGAATATTTAAAAAAATTAAAGTCATCAACCATGAGTAGGGTCTAAGTTTATAATTTAAATAATAATAAAGATATAGTGGAATGAGTATTATCATTCCGTGTTGTAAATAATAAACCGAATACTCTAATATACTTCCATCATAATCATTTATTTGTGGAGTTAATAAAGCAACAAACCCACCTAAAACACCACCAAAAAAATTAAACTCAAATAATTTTTTATTTTTAGGAATAAATAAGATACATATACATATTAAGCCATTTATACTGCATAAATGTAATGGTAAGTGTTCTTTAACGCTCCATTGACCTGATTCTAAATTTCCTAAATGTGAAATGACAGTAACCAGAAGTAAGAAAAAACCAATTGTCTTTGCAACTAGTAAGTTTTGTCTACTACTTAGGAATTTACCAATAAAAAGAAAAGACGCAATAAATGAAATTATTATAAATAAATTTCTTGTCCATTCTATAGATAAAAATTCTATGGTGTAAGCCTCCATATAATAGATATAATAAGTCTCTAATTAATAATTGACTTAAGATTAGTAATTGTATCTAATGGATTGTTTGATTTAAAAACAAAACTTCCAGCAACTAATACATCAGCTCCCGTTTCAATTAATTCTTTAGCATTTTGGTCAGTTACTCCACCATCAATTTCAATTAACGTATTAGAATTTTTTGTATCAATAAGGGTTTTTAAAGCTCTTATTTTTTTAAATGTGTTTTTGATGAACTTTTGACCGCCAAAACCTGGATTAACACTCATTAAACAAACTAAATCAATATCATTAATAATTGAATCTAAAACAGAAATAGGTGTATGAGGATTTAAAGCAACTCCAGCTTTCATTCCATTGCTTTTAATTTCTTGAATAGATCTGTGAAGATGATCACATACTTCGTAATGAATAGTTAATATTTCAGCATTAAGATCAGAAAATTTTTTAATATATCTGTCTGGATTAACTATCATTAGGTGAACATCAAGGGGTTTTTCAGCATGATTATTTATTGATGCTAGAACTGGCATGCCAAAAGAAATATTAGGAACAAAGACGCCATCCATTATATCTATATGAAACCAATCTGCACTACTTTCATTAATCATCTTGCAGTCTCTTTCTAAATTACCAAAATCTGCTGCAAGGATTGAAGGTGCGATAAGTTTTTTCATAGATTATTTTTACCCAAGATAAGTTTTTAATATTTTACTTCTTGAAGTATGTTTTAGTCGTCTTATAGCTTTTTCTTTAATTTGTCGAACTCTCTCTCTTGTTAAGTCAAAAGTTTCTCCAATTTCTTCTAATGTCATAGCATGTTGGTTCCCTAGGCCAAAATATAATCTAACTACATCGGCTTCTCTAGGAGTTAATGTCTCAAGTGCGCGTTCAATTTCTGTACGTAAGGATTCATGAAGAAGAGTTCTATCAGGATTAGGAGATTCACCAATATTTAATACATCATATAAATTTGAATCTTCACCCTCCACAAGAGGAGCATCCATAGAAACATGACGACCGGAATTTTTTAATGATTCTTTAACATCATTAATAGTCATATCTAATTCTTTTGCAATTTCTTCGGGAGAAGGTTGACGCTCGTGAGCTTGTTCTAAAAAAGCATAGGTTTTATTAATTTTATTTATTGATCCAATTTTATTTAAAGGAAGCCTTACTATTCTTGATTGTTCAGCTAGAGCTTGAAGAATGGATTGTCGTATCCACCAAACAGCATATGATATAAATTTAAAACCCCTAGTTTCATCAAATCTTTGAGCAGCTTTAATTAATCCTAAATTACCTTCATTAATTAGATCGGGTAGGGTTAATCCTTGATTTTGATATTGTTTTGCAACTGAGACTACAAAACGTAAATTTGCTTTAGTCAATTTTTCTAATGCAACTTGATCGCCAGCTTTTATTCTTTGTGCTAATTCTACTTCTTCCTCAGCTGTGATTAAGTCTACTTTACCAATTTCTTGTAGGTATTTATCTAAAGATGCTGTTTCTCTATTTGTAACCTGTTTTGTAATTTTTAGTTGTCTCATTTTTTAAATTAGTGTTATACTTGTTTATACGTAATAAATAAAAAAAGGTTACATAATTTTAAAAAAAAAATCTCCTAACTAGGAGATTTTTTTAATTATAAATATTTATTTAGTACTAATCTTTCCGATGTGGACGTTCTAATAATGCTTTTCTAGAAACTTTTTCTTTTCTAGTTCTAGGATCCACGCCAAAATATTTAACTTCTAAAACATCACCAATTTTAAAAACTTCACTAACATTCTCTGTTCTTTCCCAAGCTATTTCGCTTACATGAAGTAAAACTTCATTACCAGGCGCTTCATTATATTCTACCACTGCTCCAAAATCTAAAATTTTAATTACTTTAACCTCGTAATTGTCTCCTTTTACTGGCTTAAATAACAAAGAATCTATTTTTGATAATACAGTTTCAATTCCTTCTTCTCCTGTTCCAAGAATTTCAACAACTCCTTCTTCAGTTAAAGGATCTTCATTAATCACGATAGTACAACCGGTTACTTTTTGAAGTTCTTGAATCACTTTTCCACCGGGGCCAATAAATGGTCCAATAAATTCATTTGGAATTCTTCTAGTTACCATTTTTGGCGAATGTGGCTTTACATCTGCATTAGGTTTTTCAATGGTTTCAGTTATTTTATCTAAAATATGAAGCCTTCCATCTCTTGCTTGTTTTAAAGCTTTTACTAGTATTTCATATGAAAGGCCTTTAATTTTAATATCCATTTGACATGCAGTTATTCCATCGGAAGTACCAGTGACTTTAAAATCCATATCACCAAGATGATCTTCATCACCTAAAATATCACTTAAAACAGCAAATCTATCACCATCAGATATTAATCCCATTGCAATTCCTGAAACTGGACGTTTAATTTGAATACCTGCATCCATGAGTGCCATTGTTCCAGCACAAACTGTAGCCATAGATGATGATCCGTTAGATTCTAAAACTTCAGATACAACCCTCACAGTATATGGGCAATCCTCAGGAATCATCCCTTTTAAACCGCGTTGAGCTAAATTACCATGTCCAACCTCACGACGTGAGGTTCCTCTTAAGGGACGAGCTTCACCCGTACAAAAAGGAGGGAAATTATAATGCAAATAGAAATTTTCTTCACCTTCATAAGAAGGCATATCAATTTTATTTGAATCTCTTGATGTTCCAAGAGTTACAGTAGCTAATGCTTGAGTTTCTCCACGAGTAAAAATTGAAGATCCATGAGTAGAGGGTAAGTAATCGACCTCACACCAAATTGGTCTGATCTCATCAGTTTTACGTCCATCTAATCTAATTCCTTCACTGAGCGTTAATTCACGTATTGCTTCTTTTTCAGCTTTTCTATAATAACCTCCAATAAGGTGTCCAAATTCAGCCATTTCATCTTCAGTAAAAGATGCTTCTACTTCTTCTTTGATTTCAGAGAATGAAGCGCTACGTTCAGCTTTAGAAGTTCCCTTCTTAGCAATAGCGAAACATTTGTCATAAGCCATATTACGAACACGTTTCTCAAGATCTTCATTAGTTTCAGCAGTTTCATATTCACGAATTTCCTTTCTTCCAAAGGCTTCTGCTAAACGTAATTGAGCAGCTACTTGAACTTTAATTGCTTCGTGTGCGTATTTTATAGCATCTGCCATTTCTTCTTCAGAAATTTCATCCATTTGACCTTCAACCATCATTACTGAATCTGCTGAAGCCCCAATCATCATATCAAGATCAGATTCTGCTAATTGTGTACGGCTTGGATTAATAACGAATTCACCATTTACACGAGCTACTCGAGCTTCAGAAATAGCACATTCAAAAGGAAAGTCACTCAATTGAATAGCTGCAGAAGCAGCAAGACCGGCTAAAGCATCTGGTATTACATCTTCATCGTTAGACATCAATTGAATCATCACTTGTGTTTCTGCGTGATAATCTTTTGGAAATAATGGACGTAATACACGATCAACTAAACGCATAGTTAAAACTTCACCATCACTAGGGCGAGCTTCTCTTTTAAAAAAGCCTCCTGGATAGCGTCCTGCAGCCGCAAACTTTTCTCGATAATCTACTGTTAAAGGTAAAAAGTCTACATCTGATTGTTTGTAGTTTGATACAACTGTACATAACAACATGGTTTTTCCCATTTGCACTACAACTGAACCGTGGGCTTGCTTTGCAAGTTTACCCGTTTCTATGGAGATTATTCTTCCATCAGGTAGTTTAATCTCTTCTTTATATATTTTTGGTTTCATTTTTCAAGGTTTAAGTTAACTGTTGTGTGTTGGGCAACCAATGAAAAAATAAGATATTAACCTGTGATTAAATACTTAGGCTATTTTCGTATACTTAATTCTTTTATTATAGAACGATACCTCTCTATGTCTTTAGATTTTAAATAATCAAGAAGACTTCTTCTTTTACCTACTAATCCTACTAGAGACCTTTCAGTATTAAAATCTTTTCTATTACTTTTTAAATGTTCAGATAAGTGGTTTATACGATGAGAGAAAAGTGCTATTTGTCCCTCTGTAGATCCTGTATTAGATTTAGATTTTCCATATTTTTTAAAAATCTTTTCTTTTATTTCTTTTGATAAATACATGCCAATATTATTTTAAATGATTTTTATGTATGCGCTTTTAGCGCTTGCAAATATAATTATTTTTAATAAACACCTCTTTTTAATTACAAATTATTATCTGATACATTGATTAAGGATTAAATCAATGTATTTGTTTATCTCATCTTTTAACTTGCTTCTATGAACAATAAAGTCTAAGAATCCTTTTTCTTTAAGAAATTCACTAGTTTGAAATCCTTCTGGAAGATCTTTACCAGTAGTATCTCTTACTACTCTGGGTCCAGCAAATGCAATTAAAGCTTTCGGTTCAGCAATATTTATGTCTCCTAACATAGCAAAAGAAGCTGTAGTGCCTCCAGTTGTGGGATCCGTGCATAACGAGATAAAAGGTAATTTAGCTTCTGCTAAATGAGCTAATTTTGCTGAAGTTTTTGCCATTTGCATAAGAGATGTTGCAGATTCCATCATTCTAGCTCCACCAGATTTCGAAATTATCAGTAAAGGAAGTGAGTTTTCAATACAGTAATCAGTTGCTCTAGCAATTTTTTCTCCCACAACAGAGCCCATTGACCCGCCAATAAATGCAAAATCCATACATGAGATTACTAATTTTTTCCCTTTTGATTTACCAACTGCTGTTCTAATTGCATCATTAAGATTAGTTCTTTTTTGAGCCTGTTTAATTCTCTCCTTATATTTTTTATTATCAATAAAATTTAAAAAATCTTTTGGTTTTAAGTTTTTGTCTAACTCAGTAAATTCGCCTTCATCAAAAAGAATTTCAAAGTATTCTTTACTACCTATGTGAACATGGTAATCATCCTCAGGACTTATATAGTAGTTTTCAGCTAGTTGTTGTGTTTCAACAATCTTCCCTGATGGAGTTTTATACCACAAACCCTTAGGAATATCTTTTTTTTCTTCGGTTTTAGTAAGAATTCCTTTTTCACTTCTTTTAAACCAGCTCATACTTTTTTATAATTAATCTAATGTATTAACATTATTTAAATCTTCAAAGGCTTTTTTCAAACGATTAATGAATGTTTCTTCCCCCATTCTTAACCATTTTCTTGGATCATAATATTTTTTATTAGGTTGATCAGCGCCATCTGGATTTCCTACCTGAGAGTTGAGGTATTCATACTTATCATTCATATGATCTCTAACACCTTCAGTAAAAGCATACTGCAAATCAGTGTCAATATTCATTTTCACAACTCCATAACCAATAGATTCTTTAATTTCTTGTTCAGAGGAACCTGACCCACCATGAAAGACAAAGTCTACAGTATTAGAGGGAAGATTATATTTATTAGAGATATATTCTTGAGAATTTTTTAAGATTTTTGGAGTTAATTTTACGTTTCCAGGTTTGTAAACTCCATGTACATTACCAAAAGCTGCAGCAATTGTAAATTGAGAGCTAATTTTATTTAATTCTTCAAAAGCATATGAAACTTCTTCAGGTTGTGTATAAAGTTTTGACACATCTACATCACTATTATCTACTCCGTCTTCTTCTCCTCCAGTAATTCCTAATTCTATCTCAAGCGTCATAGCCAAAGGCTTCATTCTTTTTAGATATGTTTTACATATTTCTATATTTTCCTCTAATGGTTCTTCAGAGAGATCTATCATATGAGAACTAAATAATGAATAACCGTTTTTTTTATAAAAATCTTCACTAGCATCTAAAAGACCATCAATCCATGGTAAAAGTTTTTTAGAACAATGATCGGTATGTAATATTACATATGCGCCATATAATTTTGCTAATTCATGAATATGTTTTGCACCTGAAATCGCACCAGAAATTGCAGCTTTCTGATTTAGATTAGAAAGACTTTTACCAGCATTAAAGCAGGATCCCCCATTTGAGAATTGAATAATTACAGGACTGTTTAGATTCGCTGATGTTTCTAGAACAGCATTAATTGTATTTGATCCAATAACATTAACTGCTGGAATTGCAAATTTTTTAGTTTTAGCCAGTTTGAAAATCTTTTGAACATTCTTGCCAGTTACAACCCCTGGAGGAAAAGGTAAACTCATTGATTATTTTTTTCGTAAAATTAAAAATTAAAATTAGAAAGGATAGTTAATACCAATATTAAATACTGCTTTTTTCAATGAAAATTCGCTAAACCATCTATTTTGCTTTATAAGGGATGGGTTATGTGTTTTAAAAGCAGTATCAAATCGAAATACAAAGAAATTAAGATCATAGCGTATTCCAAAACCTGAACCTATTGCAATTTCACTTAAATCAGATATATTTTCAAAACGAGACTCCGGGTCCTTCACATTATCTGCTATATTCCAAATATTACCAGCATCAATAAATAGAGCTCCTTTGAGAGGTCCAATTAAAGGAAAACGATATTCTAAATTGGTTGAAATTTTTAGGTTAGCCTCGTTAAATTCATTGTTATTCTTAGTTGTACCGGGTCCTAACTTATATGCTTTCCATGCTCTATTATCATTTGCACCACCAGCAAAATATGAACGGGAAAAAGGTATGTTAGATGAATTTCCAACAGGTAGTGCTATTCCTCCAAAAAATCTAAAAGCTAAGACACGATCTCTTCCTGTGGGATAATGTTTAATATAATCAACTTCAGTCTTTATGTATTGAGAGGGTCTTACGCCATTAATAACATATTCCCCATAATCATTTTTTTTAGAAGACCATTCTAATAGTTTATTCAACACATTCCCAACCCATTCAAATTTCCATTTTAATTGATGAAAATTTTCATCAATTAAACTTTCTTGACTATTAGTGTTGAAAATTAATGAAGAACCTAAAATTAGATTATTTACTGTAAGACGATTTTGCCTCTCACTTATGCTATTTATCCTGTCCAAATCAGCTTGATTTATAATTTCTAAGTTACCATTTTGAACATCTTCAATAAAAGAATTTGATCCTTCGGGCACGCTTAAATTTCCATCATATCCTAGATATTGATCACTGATAAAATTGTTTTTTGCAATAGTATTTAACCGGTCATATGAGTTTTTATAAACATTAAAATAATTTTCAATATTCTTATTATTTACAAATTCAAAATCTACAAGTTTAAAACTAATTTTTTTTGACTTTTTAGGACTCCATTGATACTCGAAACTACTTCCAAAATATTGTTTATCTAGCCCAATGTTTTCTTGCAAAGTAGTACCAAAGTTTAATTGAGTAATCGGATCCATTTCTCTAGGTATAAATTTTTCAAAAGAAATGGGTGATATTATTTTAGGGAATTGAATTTTTATATCTCCTCCTAGTTCAAATAAATTAAAGAATCTATCATTTGCAATTGCAGAATTTCTTGACGCTCCAAGAGTGCTTTTAATTCTGAAATCTAAAACTTCTGTACCCTTAAAAATATTTCTTATTCCAGTACTAATCCCTAACCCCATTCCGATATTTTGAATATTAGAATGAGAAATGTCTATATCTAGTCCTAATGAGAACCTTTCTTTAGGAGTCAGAATAATAGAAGCTACTAAAGTACTGTCTGAGCTAGGTTCATATGTTATACTAGGGTATTTGAAATTTCTTAGAGAGTTGAAATAACGATATGTTGAGGCTCTATCATTATCACTATACCATTCCCCTTTTTTAATAAAAATAGGATCTGTAATTGCCTTATTTTTATATTTTAATTTTTCTTTCGAATAGATCTGAAACCCTTTGTATGATGAATTATAATTATAATTTAAATCATTATTAATTAAAGACTCAATAAAAACATTTATTTCATCGACTTTATGTTTTTTATAAGGTATAGTTATAAGAGTATCATTAACTCTTCTTTGAATAGGGTTTATTTCTATTACTACATCAATTTTTTTATCTATTCCACTACTATCTATTTTTGCTATAAATTGCAGACTGTTTTGTTGAAAATTGTACACACCATTATCCCTAAATAACTTTATTAATCTATTTCTTTCCTTTTCAACACTTTGTATAGTGAATGAGTTTCCTGGTTTTAAAAAGCTTTTCTTTTTATTATTCAAAAACAAATCACGAAGCTCATTTGATTTTATTTCATCAATAAAATTATCAATTGTATAGATCTCTTTAAGATCAACCTTATATTTTACCTCTTGAATTTTTGGTTTTAATTTATTTATTTCAAAATTCGAAACAACATCGAAATAACCAAAATTTTTATGATATTGATTAAGTCTTTTAATATTGTTTTTAATCAATGAGCTATCAATTAAGCTTGGTTCTTCCCCATTTTTTTTTAGCCATGAGTTTAATTGAACAGAGTATTTTTCTAGTTGATAAACTTGTTTTGAGGATAACAACTTATTTAATTTTTCTCTTCTCTGGGGTTTTTTATTTAACCATTTCTCAAAATTTTCTTTAGGTGATTCATTTGCCCACTGATTTAATTGCATTTTAAGTGGTAATCCCAAAAAATAAGTATTTGGTTTAGGTAATATTAGTTGTT
The DNA here is from genome assembly GCA_029243245.1 of Flavobacteriaceae bacterium. Classification (GTDB taxonomy): domain Bacteria; phylum Bacteroidota; class Bacteroidia; order Flavobacteriales; family Flavobacteriaceae; genus Marivariicella. The sequence continues at coordinate 161,492 of JAQWSK010000005.1, forward strand.
TAGCAGGATTTGACCTTTTTTCTTCACTATTAATATATAGTCTATTTTCGGATAAAAGATTATCCCCTTTTTTTAAAAACTTTTCACTACTACAACTCATAATTAGTAGTAAAATGAAAAGTATATTGTGTAATTTTAGAAGTGAAGAATTCAAATTAAATTAATTTATAATCAAAAGTACATTTTTTGAATGGTTACTAAAAGTCTGATTAATCAAATACAACATCTCAAGCAAAAGAAATTCCGACAAAAGAAAGGACTTTTTCTTGCTGAAGGCGAAAAATTAGTTGAAGAGCTGCTGGAAGCAAATTTCAAATATATTAAATTGTTTACTACTGAAAACAGTACAATTTTTCCAGCAGATTTTATCACAAAAACAGATATGCAAAAGTTGAGTCATTTGAAAAATGCAAGTAATTATCTAGGACTTTTTATTAAGCCCCAATATGTTTTTGATCTAAATAAAATATCGAGTTCTATCTTAGCATTGGATGGGATTTCTGACCCTGGGAATCTTGGAACTATTATTAGAACATGTGATTGGTATGGAATTAATGATATAGTTTGTAGTAAAGATACTGTTGATTGCTTTAATTCTAAAGTAGTTCAATCCTCTATGGGTTCAATTTCCAGAGTTAAATGTCATTATGTTGATTTGGCATCATTTATTAAAACATCAAAAATGAATATATATGGCACTAGTTTATCCGGAAAATCAATTTATGATTTAAATTTAAAAAAAGAATCGATATTTGTTTTTGGCAATGAGTCTAATGGAATCTCCTCCAAAGTTTATGAATTTATTGATAATTCTATTACTATACCTAAAAATAATAATAATTTATTGATTGATAGTTTAAATGTTGCCTCATCAGTTTCTATCATTCTTGGAGAGAGATTCAGACAAAATAAATAATTATTCAAAAGTAAAGTTTATTACAAATCCTCTAGAAAACATGTTTTTCAAATTACTTGTCCATGGGCTATTATCATCATAATCAGGAATTAATTCATTTTGCATTGAAAAAACTCCTCTAATAGATGGTGAAAACTTAAAGTAGTATAAATAAAAATCAAAGCCTAAACCTATTTCATAATTAAAACTTTTTGAAAGTGTTCTAAAAACATTACTGGAATTATCATCTGTGTTTTTTGAATTGCTTGAAAGATTGTAATCTGATGAAATACCAAAAGTCACATATGGTTTAAAATTATTTATTCTTTTTGCACTCATTTTTATTAGTAAAGGAATATGAATATAGGTAGACTTAACCTCTCTAATAAGATCATTTTCAGATTCAAAAAATGGAAGATCAGGGTATATTAAATTGCGTTGAGAGTATAGTAGGCCTGGCTCTAATCTTAAATTAAAATACTTATTTATTCTTATATCTCCAATTAGGCCTACATTAAAACCAGTCATAGACTCTATTTGAACATCAGGATAGTTATTAACCCTATAATAATCATTTATATATTCAAATTTGTAATCATAAGAATTAACCCCTACATAATATCCGTAATGAAGAAATTTTTCATCAAAATTGGGTAAATTAATTATTCTCTCTTTTACTGTAGGGTATTGTCCATATACTTTAGTTATTATAAATAAAGAGGATAGTATTAATAGATAATATGTTTTATGTTTCAGGTTCACTTTAGATTATATACCAAACAAGTTTTGTAAAGGCTGTCTTTTAGTTGTATAAACCCCATTTTTAATAAAATATTGTTGAAACTTAAGAACCTTTTTAATTTGTGTTGGTTTTTTAAGATGAATCAAACTACATTTCAAATTTCATTTTTTATTTTACTTTACTTCTAATTTTATGAATTTGTATATTTGTGTAACTTTTTGGCCACAAAAATATGAAAATAGTTATTGCTGGTGCTGGAGAGGTTGGGTTTCACTTAGCCAAATTACTCTCATTTGAATCTTTAGATATAACGCTTTTAGATATTGATAAAGAACGTTTAAATTATGCTGAAACTCATTTAGATATAAGAACAATTAGGGGTAATTGTGTTTCTATTTCTTTATTGGAAGAAGCTCAAGTAGGTGAATCCGATTTGTTTATTTCTGTAACTTCTGAAGAAACAACAAATATAACTGTAGCAGCTTTATCAAAACAATTAGGATGTAAAAGAACTATTGCAAGAATTTCAACTCTTGAATTTTTAAAGAAAAACGATGCTGTTAACTTTAATAATTTAGGTGTTGATGAACTTATTTCTCCTGAAGCATTAGCCGCAGAAGAAATAATGCAATTACTTGATCAATCTGCTTTTAGTAATAGTTATGAATTTGAGAAGGGTGAGTTAACTTTAATAGGAACTAGTTTAGGAGATAATGCTCTTATTGTTGGAAAATCAGTAAAAGAATCTGCAAATATTTTTCCAGATTTGCATTTTATGCCGATTGCTTTGCAAAGAAATGGAACACAGAATACTATAATTCCTAGAGGAGACACATTGTTTGAGACTGGTGACACTGCTTTTTTTATAACCTTAAAACAAGGAGTGGATGAACTCTACAGATTAACTGGAAAAGAAAAAAAGTCTATTAAGAATGTCATGATACTTGGTGGTGGAAAAATTGGAAGAGGAACTGTAAAGACCTTATGTGAGAAAAAATTTAAGGTTACTTTAGTTGAACAAGAAAAAAGTAAAGCTTACGATATTGCCGAATCTTATCCTGAAGCTCTTGTAATTCATGGAGATGGAAGAAGTGTAGAACTTCTTAATGAGGAGTCTATTGAGGAAATGGATGCATTCATAGCTGTTACTGAAAACTCTGAGACCAATATAATGTCTTGTTTAATGGCAAATTCCAAAAATGTTTCGAAAACTATAGCTTTAGTTGAGAATATGGATTATTTCTCGCTTTCTCAATCTATTGGGATTGATACATTAATTAATAAGAAACTTTTAACTGCAAATACAATTTTTAGATATATAAGAAGAGGAGAAGTTGTTGACATGACTACCCTTAATAATCTTAATGTTGAAATTCTAGAGTTTATTGTAAAACCAGAATCTAAAGTAACAGGATATAAAATAAAAGATTTGGATTTTCCTAGAACTGCAAATATTGGAGGAGTTATAAAATCTGGAGTAGGTAAAATTGCATTAGGAGATTATGTTATAGAATCAGGGGATAGAATTTTAGTATGTTGTTTGTCTCGTTCAATAAAAAAAGTTGAAAGTTTATTTTCTTAATAATGAATAGAATTAATTATCAAATAATAATCTATTTAATGGGAGTTTTACTTCTTTTTAATGGAGGATTTATGTTTTTATCTGCTTTGGTAAGTTTAATTTTTAAAGATGGAGTTACCCTAGAGATTTTTTCAGCTGGATTTAGTGTTTTTTTTCTGGGATTAATATTAATGTTCATCACAAAAAATCATGAAAAACAAATTCAAAGAAGGGAGGGCTATATAATAGTTACTTTAGGATGGGTTTTGATGATTCTTTCAGGAATGTTGCCTTATTTATTAACTGAAACAATTCCTCAAATTTCTTTTGCTTTTTTTGAAACAACTTCTGGATATACTACAACAGGATCTACAATTCTTAATGACATTGAAAGCCTTCCTAAAAGTATAATTTTTTGGAGGAGTACAACTCATTGGATAGGAGGTATGGGAATAATTGTTTTAACAATAGCCATATTGCCTCTATTGGGTGTAGGAGGAATGCAACTCTTTAGCGCAGAGGCCCCAGGCCCTAATGGAGATAAGCTGCATCCAAGAATAACAGACACAGCTAAAAGGCTATGGTATATATATGTTGGATTTACTTTAACGGAAACATTATTACTGAATATTGCTGGAATGAGTTTTTTTGATGCTATTAATAACTCTATGAGTACAATTGCAACTGGAGGCTTTTCTACTAAAAATGCTAGTATAGCATATTGGAATTATAATCCAATCATTCAATATATAATAATATTTTTTATGTTTATTTCTGGTACAAATTTTGTTTTGAGTTATTTTGTTTTTACTGGAAAAATTCAAAAAATATTAAAAGATGAAGAGTTTAAAGCTTATTTTACTTTTATTTTAATTTCAGTTATTATTGTTGCTTTTATTTTATTTAACAATGTAGATTTATCAAAATCAAATTTTGAACATCCTCAAGTTTATGGTAAACTAGAGAGCACCATTAGACATTCTCTTTTTCAAGTTGTTGCTGTTATTACAACAACAGGGCTTGTTTCAGCTGATTTTGCTGCTTGGACTCCCTTTTTAACAATGTTTTTCTTTGGACTTATGTTTGTTGGGGGGTCAGCAGGTTCAACTTCTGGAGGAATTAAAATTGTTAGACATTTATTACTGATTAAAAGTGGATTATTAGAATTTAAAAGGTCTCTACATCCAAGCGCAATAGTAAGATCTCGTTTTAATGGGTCAATCTTAGATCAAAGTATTATTTATAATATTTCAGTTTTTTTTATTCTATATATGCTGTTGTTTGCATTAGGCGTTTTGGTTTTCAGTGCTATGGGATTAAATTATGAATCCGCTTTTGGAGTATCAGCCGCTAGTCTAGGTAACGTAGGTCCAGCGATTGGAGATTTCGGACCTTCTTCTAACTATGCTCTCCTACCGGATATTGGTAAATGGTGGGCTTCATTTCTTATGTTGCTAGGAAGGTTAGAATTATTCACTGTATTAATTTTGTTTACGCCATTCTTCTGGAGAAATCGTTAATATTTGTATTTATCTTTCCAAAGATTTTTTAAATGATTACGTAGAGTATTTTCTTTTTGATTATTTCCAGGTATGTAAAAGCAAGTATCTTTTATTTCATTGGGTAAATATTCTTGAGAAACAAAATTATTTGAAAAATCATGTGCATAACCATAGCCTTCCCCATGCCCTAAATCTTTTAAAAGCTTTGTTGGTGCATTTCTTAAATGAAGAGGCACACTAAGATTTCCTGTTTCTTTAATGATTTCTTGAGCTTTTTGTATTGATTTATAGCTACTGTTACTTTTAACTGAGCTGGCTAGATAAATTACACATTGACTAAGAATAATTTTTGCTTCAGGAAGACCAATTATGTTTACAGCATCAAATGTTGATTGTGCTATTAATAATGCATTTGGGTTTGCATTCCCAATATCTTCAGAGGCCAGAATAATTAACCTTCTTCCAATGAATTTAACATCTTCTCCTGCTTCAATCATTCTTGCCAACCAATATATTGCCGCATTTGGATCGCTTCCTCTTATAGATTTAATAAATGCAGATACAAGGTCGTAGTGCAAATCTCCTGCCTTGTCAAACATTAACATGTTTGTTTGAATTACATCCATCACCTTATCATTAGAAATATCAATAGTTTTTGAATTATCAAGTACATTTACAACTAATTCAAGTACTGACAATAGCTTCCTTGCATCCCCTCCTGAAAGTCTTAGCAATGTGTCATCTTCTATTACAGAAATATTTTTTTTTGAAAGAATCTCATCCTTATTTATAGCTTTAGTAATAATTTTTCGAAGTGATTCAATTGGTAATGGTTCTAAAATAAATACTTGACACCTTGATAATAATGCATTGATAACCTCAAAACTTGGATTTTCTGTTGTGGCTCCAATTAGAGTTATAATACCTTTTTCAACCGCCCCTAGCAAAGCATCTTGTTGAGATTTACTAAATCTATGTATTTCATCTATAAAAAGTATCGGGTTTTTTTTTGTAAACAGTCCGCCAGTGTTTTTAGACTTTTCAATGATCTCTCTAATATCTTTTACCCCTGCGTTAATAGCAGAAATTTGATAAAAAGGTCTTTCTTGTATTTTTGACAATAGCTCTGCCAAAGTAGTTTTTCCAGTTCCTGGAGGACCCCATAATATCATCGAGGGTATTAACCCGCTCTCAATTATATTCTTTAGCGTTCCTTTTGGTCCAAGTAATTTGCTTTGCCCTTCAAAGTCATTTAATGACCGAGGACGCATTCTTTCTGCTAAAGGAGTGTTATTCATTTATCAGTTAATTGTTGTCTTATTTTTTCATATAAAACGATACCACAAGCAACAGAAACATTTAAAGAATTTATCTCTTTTTCCATTGGTAGCTTAACAGAATTATCACATAGTTTAATAAGACCATTTTGAATTCCTTTATCTTCAGATCCCATTATTATTGCAGATGCATTTCCAATTTTTATGTCAAATAAATTTTCTTCTGCTTTCTCAGTTATAGCAACTATTTGAATATTGTAAGATTTTAATAAATAGACAACATCTTTTAAGTGATTAACCCTTGAAATAGGAACTTTAAAAGCTCCACCAGCTGATGTTTTAATAGTAGCATCATTGATAGGAGCACTTCCTGTTTGAGGAATAATTAAGCCATTAACACCAGTTGCTGCAGAAGATCGAAGTATTGCGCCTACATTTCGAGCATCTGTAATCCCATCGAGTAATATAAAAGTTGGCGAATTAGTTTTTTTAAATGCATCTTCTAATAATTTTTCAATTTCGACAAACTCTATTTTAGATATATTGGCAACAGCTCCTTGATGATTCTTATTCTTAAACCGTTCTAGTCTTTCTTTCGGAACATATGAATGTGGAATATTACTTTGTCTTAAGGATTGTTCAAGGCGCTGGAATAATGATCCTTTATTACCTTTAAGGAGCCACACTTTTTCAATATTAGTTCCTGAATTTATAGCTTCTATTATTGCATGAATACCATATATTTCAATATTATTTTCCATTATTTAAAAATACTCTATATATTTTTGTTTAAAGTTGAAATAAAAAAAAAGGAGATCATTTGATCTCCTTTTTTTTGTTAGTATTTTGAATTCGTCAATTATGGACAAACACTTAATACTTTTACACCTGCATCTGGATATGATTCAGATATTGCAGTTTGGTCAGGTCCACCCACGCCATTATTAAAAATAATAGTATATGAAACCTCACTATCCCATGCTCCTTTCACCCATGCAAATGACATAGTTGTAGCACTACTAGGTATGTTTAAAGTGTATGATGAAGAAGAATAAGATCCTGGAGTCCAAAGTAATTCAGGCTCCAATTCAGGAAAATCACCCCAATAATCAGGAATTCCTATCTTACTTTCAACACCATCAACTGTAACACTTACATAACCGCCGTTCCATCCATCACCATAAGAGTCAATCATATTAACGGTATAGTTTCCAGCAACAGCACCAGTAGGAATACACTTAATCACCATGTTATATATATAAGGTGACTTAAAGTAAGATCCTGTTAGTGAACTTGCAGCATCAGTGTTAGTATAGCTAATACCATTCGTTAAATTTAATTGTAAACGAATATTGATTGTATCTCCACCAGAATACTGGGAAGACGACAATCCTAAAGCAGATATAGCATCTCCAAGAGAAACTGTCAAGTTGTGTCTAGGAAGTCCTGTTGGACCGGTTGTAAAATCAGAAGGTGTTAATGTTCTTAGTAGGACTTCGCCTTGACCATTAAGGGCAACGAAAACCTGAACATCTTGCATTAATGCACCATTCTGTTCATCATGCTCTTCAAGTTCAACTGTAAATACAGATGTAGAAGGCGCGAAGTAATTGTAGTCTCCCGCAGGATTCCAACCTCTTAATACAGCACCTGTTACATAATTGTCTAGCACATCGTTAATTGTTGTTTCAGGTTCTTGACAAGAAACTGTAATCAACAATAAACTAAATAAAGTTATAATTTTTTTCATGTCTATATATTATTTAAGGTTATGACTTTGAGTATTCCAAAATACTTTACCCGTCAAATCGCTTTTTTGAGTAGCGTTCGAGTTTCTAGCAGTATAGTTGTTTGGATACCACATTGAAAGTGGAAATGCACCTGGCTGAGGTTCAATATTTGGTTGAACATCAGAAGGATAACCTGTACGTCTGTATGCATTGTATGCATCAGTACCGTTACCCCACATTGCAATCCAATATTGCTTTGCCCACATATTTCCTTTTTCAGCTGTACTTGCAGCAGTCCATGCTGCAGTAAATTTAGCTGTATAATCAGCTACATCAATGCTTTCAGCAGCCATACTAGGAGATCCAGCAAAACCAGAAACTTTTGACATTGAATCAGCTATTCCAGCTAATACTGCAGTTGTACCTGCAGCAGTTCCAATACCAGCAACTTCTGCATCCATAAAGTGCTGCCATGAGGAAAGCATTATAGGTGTAACACCTGCTCCTCCAGCACCTGCTCCATTTTTCTGAGAAGCATATGATCTATCATCAAACTTACCTCCAGCAGGATAACTACCGTGAAGTGTTCTCTGGAATCCATCTGGTGGAATACCGTTATCATTTCCATGATCACGTCCCCAATAACCTCCACCTGGAGAGCAGAAAACTACTCCTGCAGCATATGGGTTATAGTAACCTTCAAGACCACATTCTAAAACTTCTTCATCAGGTTCTGCACCATCAAACCCAGGAACTTCCTGAACTTGACGATAGAAATAATAACGAATTCGTGGATCTCTAACACCATCAATACCATCCATCATTGTCTTCATATACCAGTTTGCCATATAATAACCTCCTCCTGTTGGAGTGTAGCTACCACGGTAAAATGGGTGACGTGTGTCTGGTTGAGCTGCGTTAGTTCCCCATTGAAATTGGAAATCATCAGCATTGGTTTTAATGTAGTTTGAAACCCCGTTATAAGCAGAGGTATTACCCGTATTTAAATAAGCCTTCTTCTTAAGACTACCTGCAGCTTTTATCCATTTTGATGCGTCGCCTTTATAAAAGAAGTCATTTGCAGGTGCTCCTCCACCAATGTTGAAGTTAGCAATAGCATTATCTAATTTTTGGATAGCATGTGCATATACATCTGCTCCTGGAGATGCATTTGGATTCAATACACCGTTGAGAGCATCAAGTGCTTCCGCTTGGGGTACATCTCCAAAATAATCTACAAGTGTTAAATATATATATGCTTCCATTACCTCTCCCATTCCTAATGCATATGGTCGCTCTGCAGCTAAGGCATTCATCAGTCTTATATCTTCAAGCATACCTCGATATGCGGATGACCAACGGCCATCAAAAGAGTTAGGTGAATATACGTTAGCATAAGTTCTTCCGCTCATATAGTTAATACGAGCAAAATCACCACCAACATCTCCAAAGGAGTGAGCCCATGATGCAAAATCTTCTTGAATTCCATTCAAGAAAAAGTCTGCACTTGCCTGGCTAGGATCTAAAGCATTTGGGTTCGTAGTAAGCTCCAAATCAGCAGTCTCACATGAACTTAATACAAGTAGACTTCCAAGGCAAATTGCGAAAAATTTATTCATTGATTTCATGATTATATTGTTTTTCATAATTAAAAAGTAAGTTTCAAACTAGCCCCGTACCTCTTAGCACTAGGACCATTTAAATAGTCAAATCCACGTCCGTTACCTACTCCTGTTCCCACGATATTTGGGTCAAAGTTAACATGTTCAGGTGTGTTATAAGCATTATACCACAGGTTATAACCTGAAGCAGTTAAGCTTATACTACCAAACGGTGTTTTATCTACAAGCGATTCTGGTATATCATAAGAAAGAGATATCTCTCCTAAACGCCATACACTACCATCATAAATTTGGAGTTCATCCGGACCATACAATACATTACTAAAGTAGAATGTAGAGTTGTTGATCTGTTTTGTATTTGGAGCTCCAGCAGAATTTACACCAGGTAAAATAAATGAAAGCTCACGATCTAGCGTATCATCTGTTAAACCACGACCTAGCAATGTTGCTACAGTCATAGAATAAATATCTCCACCATTTACATGGTTAATCAAGAAATTAAATGATAAATTCTTGTAATTAATACTGTTGCTGATGTTAAGCAAGAAATCTGGATTAGCATCACCAATGATATTTGTACCATATGTAGTATCATAACTACCTTGGTTGTTGACTAATAATCCGCCTGCATCAGTTCTTGTGATTTTAGATCCCACAATGGAACCTAAAGATTCTCCTACTCTGGCTACGTTACCTAAGCTACTAAAGCCAGCATAAACGATTTCATCTGTATCAAGACCAAGATCTGTAACTATTGATTCATTTGCTGAATAGTTTATAAATGCAGTCCAGTTTAAATCTTGACCCCTAATAATATCAAGTCCAAGATCTAATTCAACACCTTTATTTTCTATTTCACCAATATTAGTTTGAGTAGAAGTATAACCTGTAGAAGGGTCAAGTGGACGACTTATAATTAAGTCGTTTGTCCCTTTATTGTAAACAGAGAAATCTACACTTAATCTGCTGTCAAGAAATCTACCTTCAATACCAAACTCTATCTCACTAATAGTTTCTGGTTTTAAATTAGGATTACCTAATAGAGATCCAGAAGTGTTAGTGATTACTTGTCCACCAGCATCTGTTAAGAAATCTTGTGTGTCAAGAAACATTGTTGCAGCAATTGGATATCCAAATGGGAAGTTAGCAGATGTACCATAACTAGCACGAACTTTTAACAAATTCAATATGTCACTCTTAATCTCCGGCATAGCAGAGGTTGGAAGGAATGAAACACTTGCAGATGGATAAATGATTTCACGATTTTCCAATGCCAAGTTAGACACCCAGTCTTTACGAGCAGACACTGTTAAATAAGCATAACGTTGGTAGTCAAATGAAGCTTGTCCATATAGACCTCTAATGTTACGTGCCTCGTAATATTGAATTTCATCTTGTTGTTCGTAATTGAAATGACGAAGTACACCGTAAACCTGCTGACCAATAGATCGAGTTCCGTTTCTATCGTATACATCACCACGAGTTGTATAACCAAGCGTGAAGTCCATACCAATTTCACCAAACTTATAACTACCAGCTACAGAAAGGTTATGGTCATAAATACTCTTTCTATTATTCCAAGTCTCGTATATACCATTTTGATTAATCAAACTTCCAGTCTTACCTCCTTTGTTTGCATAGTTAACATTGTTCTCAGAATAAACATCAAGACCATAACGGTATGATGCATTAAGATTATCGCTAAAACTATAAGATATACTAGCTCCACCAAATACACGATCAACCAACTGAGTGTTTGCTGCGTTTTTAGTAGTCCAAATTGGATTTTGAATTCCATTGTTGTTACGGTAGTATAAAGAAGCTTTAGTTACTGGGTTAGTATTAGGGAGTCCCACTAAATCTACAGAACGTGGTGTATAAAATACATTTGCAAAAACAGAAGCACCTTCACCACCTACATTAGAACCATATCCAGCAGCAACTGGAGGAGATTTAAAGTTAGTGTTCGAATAGTTTAAAGTTCCGTTGATTGTAAATTTATTAGTTAAAACAGCACGACCTCCAAAACTTAAAGTATTTCTTCTTAAAGAGTTTTCAGGAGTAAATCCTTGGTCTTCAAGATTACCATAATTTATGTTGTATGAAATAGACCCATCTTCACTTGCCCCACGTAAGTTCATGTTAGTAGATGCAGTGTGACCTGTCTGAAAGAAGCCTCCAACACTATCGTATGGTTGCCATTTGTATTCAGATGTTTGGTTAAGACCTATTAGTTCTAGGATATCATATGTACCAGTAGCACTACTTTGTGTTACATAAGGGTGTTTTAAGTATCCTCTTGTAACAGACTGTCCTGCATTTGGTCCAATAAGACCAGCGGCCCATGATCCAGATCCATTAATTGAAGATTGTCCACCCCATCCTGCAGGACCACCTTCATTGAAGCTAGGACCCCAGTTAGAGAAGAACCATCCAAATGATTGGTCAAAACCATTACCATAGCCCATTTGATAATTTGGCATTGAGGCTAGTTCTACGTTAAAATAAGATGTGTTAACAGTAATTTCAGTTTGCTTAGCACCTGAGCCAGCAGTACTTCCTGACTTAGTTGTGATTAAGATAACTCCGTTACGACCCTGAGTACCATAAAGGTTGGAGGCCGCAAGTCCTTTTAAAACGTTAACACTCTCAATGTTGTTTGGGTCGATGTCAAGAAAACGTGAAGATCCACTGTTTCCATCAACAAAGCTACCTTGAGCGTTAGTATCACTAGAAAAAGGAATCCCATCAACTATAAAGAGAGGTTGATTGTCTTGGCTAAACGTATTAAATCCACGAATAACTATACTTGTTCCAGATCCAGAGACACCAGATGCATTGGTGATTTGTACACCAGATGCTTTTCCAGCAAGGACACGTCCTATATCTCCTTCAGCACGTTGTTCTAATTGATCAGACTCAACTTCTGAAACAGCATACCCAATGGCTTGCTTCTCACGCTTAATACCAAGAGAAGTCACGATAACTTCTTCTAGTTCATTGCCTTGAGCTAGCGACACATTAATTTGATCGTCGGCTCCTACCGTTATTGCTGAAGTTTCATATCCAACAAAACTAAATTCTAAAACAGATCCTTCAGCTACCTCAATGGAATAATTACCATCAAAGTCGGTGGAAACACCATTGCTAGTACCTTGCTCGAGAACTGTAGCTCCTGGGAGCGGCATACCTTGGTCATCAGAGACCACACCTGTGATTGTTTTTTGCGAAAACGCGACTTGCGTCACAAGCAAACTAACCATCATCAGTCTTAATAAGCTTTTCATACTTTATATTTAGGTTAATTAATAATTTATTTAAATAAAAAAATTGGCTATAAATATAGGTTAAATGTTAAGAAAAACCAAAAATTTTCATTTTACATTGATTTTTAGATAGTTAAGTCAGCAAAACAATGAAATGAACTCTTTTGATTAATTGAATACTTTAACTCCTATATTTTTGACTTTATAATGAATTGAGATGTTCAAAAACTTTGATTAAACCTTCCGAAGATTTTATCTTAATATCATTTTCTTTAATATAACTTCTAACTTTTGAACCGTTTTCACCTGACATCCTAATTATGGAAGATTTACTTATTCTTAATGGAATTGGAGTATCCCCTGAAGAACTGTAATAAAATGATATGTCATCTACAAATCTAGCAGGGAAAGATCTATCTAAAGAAGTTCTAGCTTCAACAGCCTTCATAAAGACTTTGGCTCGTTTTAAAAACAATGAATATTTTGAATGATCAACTAAAACAACCAAATATCCAATAATTGGATAATTAGTTTCTTTTAAACGATGGGGTAACAGTCTATATTCTTCACCATCAATTATGGCATTAACTTTTGCGCTTTTTAATAAAATTTCTTCAGCGTCTTTTTGTGTTGAACTGTTTCCCATTTCAATTTCATCGTTGGCGGCATTATATCTGAGAAATAGTTTATTTTCTAATTTTTCTCCAAAATATATAACATCAGACAATTGAAAATTTTTATTGAAATAATAAGTTCCTTTAATATCTTTTGGAGTATCAGCTTTTCTAACTACTCGATTTTTAAGATCAGTCATTGCATCCATTATTCTAGTATCTGTCATGTCTTGAGATCCACCCGAATTTCCAATCTGAGATTGAACACTTTGACTCAGTATTGTTATTGACATTAAGAAGTATAGCTTTGAATAAAAGAAATTATTTTTCATGGTTTTTTTGAACGCGTAAACTTAATGAAATATTTTAACAGTTTTTAATAATATTTTGTTGAAAATTTCAATAAAAATCAAATGACCCTAATTAAACCTATGGGTAATCTATGCATAGACTAAATATAGAGACTAAGGTTTAATTGCTCTTTAGAAGTTAAAAAACACTCTATCAATCAAAGTTAAAATTTAATAACAATATTTCACCACATGTAGATTAATAGACAACTTAAATATCATAAAATCAATTCAATAACAACACTGATATTTATTGTTGATCTATTAAAAAATAATCTTAATGCTTATTCATTAAGGATTAAATATCATTTTTTTTTAAAAAACCGCAATTTTGGATTTGAAAGACAAAAAAAATATTCTACATTTGCACGCCCAAAAAGGGGATTTCAATAAATAAAAATTGATAAATAATATATGCCAACTATTGCACAATTAGTAAGAAAAGGAAGAGTCACTAATACTAAAAAGAGTAAATCGGCTGCTTTGGAATCATGTCCACAACGTCGTGGTGTATGCACAAGAGTATATACAACAACCCCTAAAAAACCGAACTCAGCAATGCGTAAAGTAGCTCGTGTTCGATTGACTAATGGGAAGGAAGTTAATGCTTATATTCCTGGTGAAGGACATAATCTTCAAGAGCATTCTATAGTCTTGGTTCGTGGCGGAAGAGTAAAAGATTTACCAGGAGTTCGTTATCACATTGTTCGTGGAGCACTAGACACAGCTGGAGTTGAAGGACGACTTCAAAGACGTTCTAAATATGGAGCTAAACGGCCTAAAAAGTAATAATAATTTCTTCAAGCATTAATCATGAGAAAAAGACAAGCAAAAAAACGCCCATTACTTCCAGATCCTAAATTTAAAGATCAGCTAGTTACACGTTTTGTAAACAATCTTATGTGGGATGGCAAAAAATCTACAGCTTTCAAAATTTTTTATGATGCTATTGAAATTATAGAGGAGAGAAAGCAAGAACAAGATGAAAAAACAGGGATTGAAATATGGAAAGACGCTCTTTCTAATGTTATGCCTCATGTAGAGGTTAGAAGTAGAAGAGTTGGAGGAGCTACTTTTCAAATACCCATGCAAATTCGTCCAGACAGAAAAGTCTCTTTAGCCATGAAGTGGTTAATTAGTTATGCGCGTAAACGTAACGAAAAATCTATGGCTCTTAGACTTGCAAATGAGTGTCTTGCTGCAGAAAAAGAAGAAGGTGCCGCTGTTAAGAAAAGAGTAGATACCCATAAAATGGCTGAAGCAAATAAAGCCTTTTCTCATTTCAGATTCTAATTCAATAAGATTCAATTTAAAATGGCAAGAGATTTAAGATATACACGAAACATTGGAATTGCAGCTCATATTGATGCAGGTAAGACAACTACTACTGAGAGGATTCTTTTTTACACCGGTGTTAGTCATAAAATTGGAGAGGTTCATGATGGAGCGGCTACAATGGACTGGATGGAGCAAGAACAAGAGCGTGGAATTACTATAACATCTGCAGCAACAACTTGTACATGGTCTTTTCCTTCTGAACAAGGTGAAGTCACATCAGAAGCTAAAGATTATCAATTTAATATAATTGACACTCCCGGCCACGTTGACTTTACAGTTGAAGTAAACCGATCTTTAAGAGTTCTTGATGGATTGGTTTTTTTATTTTCAGCTGTTGATGGCGTTGAACCTCAATCAGAAACAAATTGGCGTTTAGCCGATAACTACAAGGTTCCTCGTATTGGTTTTGTTAACAAAATGGATCGTCAAGGATCGAACTTTTTAGGTGTCTGCAAGCAAGTAAAAGATATGCTTAAATCAAATGCTGTCCCAATAGTTTTAAATATTGGTGATGAAGAAAATTTTAAGGGTATAATTGATTTGGTAAAAAATCGAGCTATTGTATGGCATGATGACAATTATGGTTCAACATTTGATGTTGTAGACATTCCTTCAGAACTTAAAGAAGAGGCAGAAATACTTCGTAATCAATTAATAGAAGCTGTTGCTGAATATGATGAAGTATTATTAGAGAAATTTTTTGACGATCCCGATAGTATAACGGAAGATGAAGTTCATGACGCACTTAGAGCCGCTACTCAAGAAATAAGTATTATTCCTATGATTTGCGGATCTTCTTTTAAAAATAAAGGCGTACAATTTTTATTAGATGCTGTTTGCCGTTATTTACCTTCACCTGAAGATAAAGAGGCTATAATTGGTACTGATCCAAAAACAGATTTAGAGATTGCAAGACCGCCAAGTGTAAAAGAACCGTTTTCTGCATTAGCCTTTAAAATTGCTACTGACCCTTATGTTGGGCGCTTAGCATTTTTTCGTGCATATTCTGGAAGATTGGATGCAGGTTCATACGTTTTAAACAATCGATCTGGAAATAAGGAAAGGATTTCACGTATATATCAAATGCACTCTAATAAACAAAATTCTATTGATTTTATTGAAGCAGGAGATATTGGAGCTGCAGTAGGTTTTAAAGACATTAAAACCGGGGATACTCTTTCAGAAGAAAAATCACCAATTGTATTAGAAAGCATGGATTTTCCTGATCCAGTAATTGGAATTGCGGTTGAACCAAAGACTAAAGCTGATGTAGACAAATTAGGAATGTCTCTAGCTAAGTTAGCTGAGGAAGATCCAACTTTTCAAGTTAAAACTGATGAAGCTTCTGGCCAAACAATTATTTCTGGAATGGGTGAACTTCACTTAGATATTATAGTTGATCGTCTTCGACGAGAATTTAAAGTTGAAGTAAATCAAGGAAAACCACAAGTTGAGTATAAAGAGGCCTTGACTGAAAAAGCTCAACATAGAGAAATTTATAAAAAACAATCTGGAGGTAGAGGGAAGTTTGCGGATATTGTATTTGACATTGAACCTGCTGAAGAAGGACAATCAGGACTAGAATTTGTCAATTTGATTAAAGGTGGAAATGTGCCAAAAGAATATATTCCTTCAGTAGAAAAAGGATTTAAGATGTCAATGAATAATGGTCCATTGGCAGGATTTGAAGTTGATTCTATGAAAATAACATTGAAGGATGGTTCTTTTCATGCAGTTGATTCAGATTCTCTTTCTTTTGAGTTAGCTGCTAAATTAGGATTTAAAGCAGCAGCTAAATCTGCAAAAGCTGTAATAATGGAACCGATTATGAAGCTTGAAGTTATAACTCCAGAAGAAAATATGGGAGATATAGTAGGTGATTTAAATCGCCGTCGAGGACAAGTTAATTCAATGGACGATAGGGCGGGGGCTAAAGTTGTAAGGGCTGAAGTTCCTCTTTCTGAAATGTTTGGATATGTAACTTCATTAAGAACACTTTCTTCGGGTAGAGCAACATCAACTATGGAATTTTCGCATTATGCAGAGACCCCATCAAATATTTCTGAAGCGGTTATTGCAGATGTAAAAGGAAAAAACGTTTAATTATCGATCGATGAGTCAAAAAATTAGAATAAAATTAAAATCTTACGATCACAATTTAGTAGATAAGTCTGCTGATAAAATCGTAAAAACAGTAAAGACAACAGGTGCTGTAGTAACTGGACCTATTCCACTTCCTACAAACAAAAAAATCTTTACAGTATTACGTTCACCACACGTAAATAAAAAATCACGTGAGCAATTTAAACTTTGTTACTATAAGCGTTTATTAGATATATATAGCTCTTCATCAAAAACAATTGATGCGTTGATGAAATTAGAATTACCTAGTGGTGTTGAGGTAGAAATAAAAGTATAATTAAAATAATTAAAAGTAATCATGTCTGGATTAATCGGAAAAAAAGTTGGAATGACATCACTTTATGATAGTAATGGAAAAAACATTCCATGTACCGTGATAGAGGCTGGTCCTTGCGTGGTTACCCAAGTTAGAACTAAAGATATTGATGGGTATGAAGCCCTTCAATTAGGCTTCGACGACAAGTCTGAAAAAAACAGCTCTAAAGCGGCTATGGGTCATTTTAAAAAAGCTAACACTCCTGTCAAACGTAAACTTGTAGAATTTCAAAATTTTAGTGAAGATTATAAACTGGGTGACCTAATTACAGTTGAACATTTTCTTGAAGGAGAATTTGTTGATGTTTCGGGAATATCTAAAGGAAAAGGATTTCAGGGAGTAGTTAAACGACATGGTTTTGCTGGAGTAGGACAAGCTACTCATGGACAACATAATCGTCTTCGTGCTCCAGGATCAATCGGTGCTGCATCCTACCCTGCTAGAGTTTTTAAGGGTATGCGTATGGCTGGTCAAACTGGTAATGAAAATGTTCAAGTTCAAAATTTACGTGTAATTAAGATAGTTTTAGAAAAAAACCTTCTTGTTATTAAAGGTTGTGTGCCTGGACACAAAAATTCATATGTAATAATAAGTAAATAATGGAAATAGCTATTGTAAATATCGAAGGAAAAGACACCGGAAGAAAAGCAAAGCTTGATCCTTCAGTGTTTAGCGTTGAACCTAACAACCATGCAATCTATTTAGATGTAAAACAACATTTGGCAAATAAGCGTCAAGGTACTCACAAGTCAAAAGAACGTGCTGATATTACGGGCTCAACAAGAAAAATAAAAAAACAAAAAGGAACTGGAACTGCTAGAGCGGGTAGTATTAAAAATCCTATATTTAGGGGAGGAGGTCGAGTTTTTGGACCTTCGCCAAGAGACTACAGCCAAAAAGTTAATAAAAAAGTTAAGCGTTTAGCTAGGAAATCTGCACTTAGCATTAAGGCTAATGATAAAGCAATTATTGTTCTAGAAGATTTTCAATTATCAGAACCTAAAACTTCTTCTTACATAAATGTTTTAAAGGCATTAGGTATTGATGGTAAAAAATCTTTACTGGTATTGGGAGAGCCAAATAAAAATGTATATTTGTCGTCGCGCAATTTAAAAAATTCTCAAGTTGTAATTAACTCAGAATTAAATACTTACAAAATAACCAATGCTAGAAGTTTGGTTTTGTCAGAAAGTGCAATTGCCGAGTTAGAATCAATTTTGAATAAAGTTTAGATAAATGAGTATTATAATTAAACCAATTATCACTGAAAAAGCGACATCAGATAGCGAGTTGAATAACCGTTATACTTTTCTTGTTGACACAAAAGCTAATAAAATTGAGATAAAAAAAGCTGTTGAGAATTCTTATGGAGTAAATGTAAATAAAGTTCGAACTATGAACTATGGCCTAGATCGAAAAACAAAATATACTAAGACTGGTATTCAGCATGGAAAAACGAATGCATTAAAAAAAGCTATAGTTCAGATAGCAGATGGTGATGTAATTGATTTTTATAGTAATTTATAATATTAGATAAATGTCAGTTAGAAAATTAAAACCAGTAACGCCCGCCCAAAGATTTAGAGTAGTAAATGGCTTTGATGCAATTACTACTGATAAACCCGAAAAAAGTTTGCTTGAAGCCAAAAAGCGAAGTGGTGGGAGAAATAATAAAGGTAAAATGACTATTCGTCATAGAGGTGGTGGTCATAAACGTCGTTATCGTGTTATTGATTTCAAGAGAAATAAGTTTGATATTCCTGCAACCGTTCAATCAATAGAATATGATCCTAACAGAAGCTCATTTATTGCGCTTCTTGAATATAAAGATGGAGAGAAAAGGTATATTATTGCTCAAAACGGATTGAAAATTGGTCAGAAAATTTCTTCTGGAGATAAGTCTTCGCCAGATATTGGAAACTCTTTACCATTATCAAAAATACCCTTGGGAACGATAATTTCATGTATTGAACTACAACCTGAAAAAGGTGCAGTTATAGCTAGAAGTGCTGGTGCTTTTGCTCAATTGATGGCTAGAGATGGTAAATTTGCAACAATTAAAATGCCTTCAGGTGAAACTAGATTAATTCAAACAATTTGTTTAGCTACAGTTGGTGCAGTTTCTAATTCAGATCATCAGTTGTTAGTGTCTGGAAAAGCTGGACGTTCTCGTTGGTTGGGTCGTCGTCCTAGAACAAGACCTGTAGCAATGAACCCGGTTGATCACCCAATGGGTGGAGGAGAAGGTAAAGCTTCTGGAGGACATCCTCGTTCCCGTAATGGGATTCCTGCTAAAGGATTCCGTACACGTACAAAAACAAAAGCAAGTAACAAGTTCATTATTGAGCGAAGAAAAAAATAAACTATGGCACGTTCACTTAAAAAAGGTCCTTTTGTTCATCATAGCTTACATGCTAAGATTAATAAGAATATAGAAAACAAAAAGAAAACTGTTATAAAAACTTGGTCTCGTGCATCATTGATTACACCTGATTTTGTTGGACAAACGATAGGAGTTCATAATGGAAAGACCCATGTTCCCGTTTATATTACAGAAAACATGGTTGGACATAAACTAGGCGAGTTTTCACCAACAAGATCATTTCGTGGACATGCTGGAGCTAAAAATAAAAGTAATAGATAAGCACTATGGGAAATCGTAAAAGACAGAGTGCTGAACTCATAAAGAATGATAAAAAAGATATTGCTTTTGCAAAATTGAATAATTGTCCTACTTCTCCACGTAAAATGCGATTAGTAGCAGATCAGGTTAGAGGAGAAAATATTAATAAAGCTCTTTCTATACTTAAGTTTAGCTCAAAAGAAGCTTCACGTAGATTAGAAAAGTTATTGCTGTCAGCAATATCGAACTGGCAAGCTAAAAATGAAGAAAATGATATAGAAAATGCAGCATTATTTGTAAAAGAAATTAAAGTAGATAGTGGAAGTATGCTTAAACGCCTTCGTACAGCTCCCCAGGGACGTGCTCATCGAATCAGAAAACGATCAAATCATGTAACCCTAGTTTTGGGTGCAAATAATATTGAAGATTAAATTATGGGACAAAAAACAAATCCTATTGGAAATCGCTTGGGAATAATAAGAGGCTGGGACTCTAATTGGTATGGAGGTAGTGATTACGGTGACAAATTAGCTGAGGATGATAAAATCCGAAAGTATATCAATGTTCGTTTAGTAAAAGCTAGCGTTTCAAATGTTATAATTGAGAGAACATTGAAATTAATTACTGTAACTATTACTACAGCTCGTCCAGGTATAATCATTGGTAAAGCAGGACAGGAAGTTGATAAACTCAAAGAAGAGTTAAAGAAAATCACTGAAAAAGAAGTTCAAATAAATATTTTCGAGATTAAAAGACCTGAGTTAGATGCAAAACTTGTTGCTGCTAGTATTGCTCGTCAAATTGAAAACCGTATTTCATATAGACGAGCAATTAAAATGGCAATTGCTTCATCTATTAGGATGAATGCCGAGGGCGTTAAAGTTCAAATTTCAGGACGTTTGAATGGTGCTGAAATGGCAAGAAGCGAGTCTTATAAAGAAGGTCGTATTCCATTATCAACTTTTAGAGCTGATATAGATTACGCTCTAGTAGAAGCGCATACTACGTATGGACGATTAGGTGTTAAAGTATGGATTATGAAAGGAGAAGTTTATGGAAGAAGAGAATTATCACCACTTGTTGGAATGCAAAAAAAATCAGGATTAAATTCGAAAAACAATAATAAATCTGGACTTCGTCAACAAAGACGTGGAAGAAAATAATTTGAATTAACTAGGGATCATGTTACAACCTAAAAGAACAAAATTTCGGAAAGCACAAAAAGGAAGAATGAAAGGTCTTTCTCAAAGAGGTAATCTGTTATCTAATGGAATGTTTGGTATTAAATCTACAGATTCTCACTTTATAACTTCTAGGCAGATTGAAGCTGCTAGGATTGCTGCCACTAGATACATGAAACGTGAAGGGCAATTATGGATTAAAATTTTCCCAGATAAGCCTATCACTAAAAAACCTTTGGAAGTTAGAATGGGGAAAGGTAAAGGAGCACCAGAATATTTTGTTGCCGTGGTTAAACCTGGTAGAATAATATTTGAAGTTGCAGGAGTTTCTTTAGAGATAGCAAAAGAAGCTCTTAGGCTCGCAGCTCAAAAATTACCTGTTCGAACTAAATTTATTATTGCTCGAGATTATGAAAACCAAACTGACGATAGATGAAACAAACAGAAATAGAAAAACTCTCGTTAGAAGATTTAATAGATAAACTAGAGGAATTCAAAAAACAATTAAATGACTTAAGAATGACACATTCGATCTCACCTCTAGAAAATCCAATACAGATTCGAGATGTCCGCAGAACAATATCACGTTTATTAACAGCAAAAAATGCTAAAGAATAAACCAATAAGGAATAACTATAATGGAAAATAGAAATCTTAGAAAAGAACGAATTGGGGTAGTAACTAGTAATAAAATGGAAAAATCTATTATTGTTGCTGAAGTTAAGAGAACCAAACATCCAATGTATGGAAAATACGTTCTAAAGACTAAAAAGTATACCGCTCATGATGAAACAAATGATTGTAATATCGGTGATACAGTTAAAATAATGGAAACTCGTCCTTTGAGTAAGTCAAAAAACTGGAGATTAGTTGAAATAATAGAAAGAGCAAAATAAAATGTTACAACAAGAATCAAGACTTAAGGTTGCAGATAATACTGGCGCAAAAGAAGTGTTAACAATTAGGGTGCTAGGAGGTACAAAGAGACGTTATGCGTCTGTAGGTGATAAAATAGTTATTACAGTTAAAGATGCTACACCTGCAGGTACAGTTAAAAAAGGACAGGTGTCTACTGCAGTTGTTGTTAGAACTACAAAAGAAATTCTACGCTCAGATGGATCATATATTCGTTTTGATGATAATGCTTGTGTTTTACTTAACGAAACTGGAGAAATGAGAGGAACTCGAGTTTTTGGTCCTGTTGCCCGTGAATTAAGGGATAAACAGTTTATGAAAATTGTTTCATTAGCACCTGAGGTGTTATAAATTTTAACCTATGGCAAAATTTAAAATTAGAAAAGGAGATAATGTTCGAGTAATAACTGGAGCTCAAAAAGGAAGTGAAGGAAAGGTAGTCAAAATTCTTTCAGATTCAGGTAGAGCTATTGTTGAGGGAGTTAATTTAATTAAAAAACATACCAAGCCAAGTGCTCAAAGCCCTCAAGGAGGTATTGTTGAAAAGGAGGCCTCAATTGATATTTCAAACCTTTCAATACTTAATTCAGATGGAAAGACTACCAGAATAGGCTTTCGAATTGAGGATGATAAAAAAGTTCGATATTCTAAAAAATCAAATGAAGTTTTATAATTATGAACTATCAACCAAGACTTAAAAAGGAATATAAAGAAAGAATAATGAATTCTCTAAAAGAAGAATTTAGTTATTCTAATATAATGCAAGTACCTAGACTTGATAAAATTGTTATTAGTCGAGGTGTCGGTGCAGCTGTATCAGATAAAAAACTTATCGATTATGCTGTAGATGAGTTAACACAAATTTCGGGTCAAAAGGCTGTTCCAACAATATCAAAAAAAGATGTTGCTTCTTTTAAATTAAGAAAAGGGATGCCGATTGGAACCAAAGTCACTCTTCGTGGAGAGAGAATGTATGAGTTTTTAGACAGACTTGTTACTGTAGCATTGCCTCGTGTAAGAGATTTTCAAGGCGTAAAATCAACTGGTTTTGATGGACGTGGAAATTATAACCTTGGAGTTACAGAGCAGATTATCTTTCCTGAAATTGATATTGATAAAGTTAATAAAATAGGTGGTATGGACATTACATTTGTTACCAATGCAGGAACAGATAAGGAAGCAAAGTCATTGTTGAACGAATTGGGCCTTCCCTTTAAAAAGAATTAATATGGCAAAAGAATCAATGAAAGCTCGTGAAGTAAAAAGAGCTAAAATAGTAGCAAAGTACTCTGCTAAACGAAAAGCTTTAAAAGAGGCTGGTGATTATGAAGCTCTCCAAAAATTACCAAAAAATGCTTCTCCGGTTCGCTTACATAATCGTTGTAAGTTAACAGGGCGACCAAAAGGTTATATACGTCAGTTTGGAGTTTCTCGTGTTACATTTAGAGAGATGGCAAATAAAGGATTAATACCAGGAGTAACAAAAGCTAGCTGGTAAAAATATATATATATGAATACAGACCCAATTGCAGATTATTTAACTCGACTTCGTAATGCTAATAGTGCTGGTCATCGCGTAGTTGACATCCCATCATCTAATTTAAAACAGGATATGACTAAAATCCTTTTTGATCAAGGATATATTCTTAGTTATAAATTTGAAGAAACAAAAAATAATCAGGGCAATATAAAGATTGCTTTAAAGTATGATTTAAATACTAAAGATCCTGTTATTAAAAAATTACAAAGAATCAGTACTCCGGGATTGCGTAAGTATTCTGGAAGTGATGACCTTCCTCGAGTGCTAAATGGGCTAGGGATTTCAATTATTTCTACATCTAAAGGTTTGATGACAGGAAAACAAGCAGAAAAACAAAAGGTAGGAGGCGAAGTCCTTTGTTACGTTTATTAATAAAGAAATTGTATAAAAAATGTCTAGAATAGGAAACAACCCCATATTATTACCAGAAGGTGTAACTTTGGATATTCAAGAGGATTTAATAATCGTTAGAGGTAAACTTGGTGAGTTAACTCAATCATATTCTGGTGTTATTTTTGAAAATAAGAATGGTGTTTTAAATGTAATAAACCCACTAGAAACTAAAGATTCAAATGCTAAACATGGATTATACCGAGCGTTAGTGAATAATATGGTAGAGGGAGTTTCTAAGGGATTTACAAAAGAGCTAGAATTGGTTGGCGTTGGATATCGAGCGACTAATCAGGCTCAAATACTTGATTTAGCATTAGGGTATTCCCATAATATTGTTTTTGATATAGCTCCTGAGGTTAAAGTTGAAACAATTTCTGAAAAAGGAAAAAACCCAATAATAAAGCTCAGATCGCACGACAAACAATTGATAGGTTTTGTTGCTGCTAAAATTAAGTCATTCAGAAAACCTGAACCATATAAAGGTAAAGGTATTCGGTTTGTTGGAGAAGAAATAAGAAGAAAAGCAGGTAAATCAGCATAATTTTATATAATGGGATTGACAAAAACAGAACGTAGAGATAGAATTCGAAAAAGAATTCGAAAAACAATATCAGGAAATTCATCAGAGCCGAGATTAGCTGTTTTCCGTAGTAATAAAGAAATTTATGCTCAATTAATCGACGACCAAAATGGAAAAACTCTTGCAACAGCATCTTCAAGAGAAAAAGATGTTTCTGGATCATCTAGAATTGAAAAATCTGCAATCGTTGGAAAATTAATTGCTGAACGTTCAATAGCGGCGGGTGTACAAACTGTTAAATTTGATCGTGGTGGATATTTATACCATGGTCGAGTTAAATCATTAGCAGAGGGTGCTCGTGAAGCAGGTCTTAAATTTTAATAGATTAAATATATGTATCAAAACTATAGTAATATCGAATATGTTAAACCGGCAGGACTTGATTTAAAAGACCGTTTGGTAGGTGTCCAACGTGTAACTAAAGTAACTAAAGGAGGGCGAGCATTTGGTTTTTCTGCAATAGTTGTTGTAGGTGACGAGAATGGAGTTTTAGGACAGGGTTTAGGTAAATCAAAAGAAGTATCTGAAGCTATTGCTAAAGCTATTGAGGATGCAAAGAAAAACTTGGTGAGAATTCCTATAAAAAAAGGAACATTACCTCACGAGCAAAAAGGAAAATATGGGGGTGCTAGAGTATTCCTGAAGCCAGCTTCTGAAGGAACTGGAGTTATTGCTGGCGGAGCTGTTCGAGCTGTATTAGAAGCAGTAGGTGTTCATAATGTTCTTTCAAAATCTCAAGGATCTTCTAATCCTCACAATGTGGTAAAGGCTACTTTTGATGCATTACTTCAACTACGAAGCCCAGAAACAATTGCTTATCAAAGAGGAGTGTCAATTAATAAAGTATTTAATGGTTAAATCTATTAAAATGGAAAAAATTAAAGTTAAACAGTTAAAAAGCAGTATTAAGAGAATTAAGTCTCAAAAAAGAACTCTTGAGGCTTTGGGTTTAAAAGGTATTGGAAAAGAGGTTATACATGATGCTTCTCCTAGTATTTTAGGAATGATAAAAAAGGTAGAACATTTGGTTTCAGTTGTTGAAGCTTAAAAATAAAATAAATGAGTTTAAGTAATTTACAACCCGCAAGTGGGTCAACACATAAAAATAGTAAAAGATTAGGTCGTGGTCAAGGCTCAGGAAAAGGTGGTACAGCAGCGAGAGGACATAAAGGTGCAAAATCTCGTTCGGGATATTCTAAAAAATTAGGATTTGAAGGTGGACAAATGCCCTTGCAGAGACGTGTTCCAAAGTTTGGCTTTAAAAACATTAATCGAAAAGAGTATACAGTTATTAATATTGATACTATTCAAAGTTTAGTTGATTCAAAAAAAATAAAAGGTGAGCTTACTATTGATCATTTAATTTCACTTCGTTTAGCTGGGAAGAATGATCTTGTAAAAATTTTAGGAAGAGGAAAAATTGAAGCTTCAATAAAAGTTTCAGCTCATAAATTTACTTCTACCGCTAAAACTGCTATTGAAAAGGCAGGAGGAGAAGTTATTAGCTTAGAACAATAAGTATGAAAAAGTTTTTAGAAACCATAATAAATATTTACAATATTAATGAACTTCGACAAAGGATTGGAATGACATTGTTTTTATTATTGGTTTATCGTTTGGGTGCTCAAATAGTTATTCCTGGCATAGACTCTGTTCAACTTGCATCCTTAGCTCAAAAAACTGATGCTGGAGGTCTTTTAGGAATTTTAAACGCCTTCACGGGAGGAGCATTTGCTAATGCGTCTGTTTTTGCCTTAGGAATTATGCCATATATTTCAGCTTCTATTGTAGTTCAGCTTATGGGTATTGCGATTCCATATCTTCAAAAACTTCAAAAAGAAGGAGAAAGTGGTCGTAAAACTATTAATCAAATTACAAGATGGTTAACTATCGCAATATGTGTTGTACAAGCGCCTGCTTATTTATTTGGTTTAAGTGCTTTAGGTGTTCCTGATAGTGCTTTCATACTTGGAAGAGGTCCTTTATTTATTTTTTCATCTGTAACAATTTTAGTTACAGGAACAATTTTTGCTATGTGGTTAGGTGAAAAAATAACTGATAAAGGAATTGGTAATGGAATTTCATTACTTATCATGGTTGGAATTATAGCAAACCTTCCTTTATCTTTTACTCAGGAATTTATATCTAGGGTTAGTGAAAATAATGGAGGATTAATGTTAGTCCTTATTGAGCTTGTTTTATGGATTATAATTATATTATTATCTGTTTTGCTTGTTATGGCTGTTCGTCAGATACCGGTTCAATATGCTAGAAGAACTGCAGGAGGAGCTTCGCAACAGAATATTGCAGGCTCTAGACAGTATATACCTTTAAAATTAAATGCATCCGGAGTCATGCCTATAATTTTTGCTCAGGCTTTGATGTTTGGCCCAGTATATATAGGTAGTTTTTTAGGTAATTCTAACATTGGACAATGGATGCAAGCTGAGTTTTCGGATATTTTCGGTTTATGGTATAATGTATTGTTTGGAGTTTTAATAATAATTTTTACCTTTTTTTATACCGCTATTACAGTTCCAACCAATAAAATGTCTGATGATTTGAAAAGAAGTGGAGGCTTTGTTCCAGGAATAAAACCTGGAATTGAAACATCAAATTATTTAGACACAGTTATGTCTCACATTACATTTCCAGGATCATTATTTCTCGCAGCAATTGCAGTTTTTCCTGCTGTTGTTGTAAAATTAATGGGAATTCAACAAGGCTGGGCATTGTTTTATGGAGGAACTTCTTTATTAATTATGGTAGGTGTTGCTATAGATACTATTCAACAGATTAATTCTTACCTATTGAATCGTCATTATGATGGTTTAATGAAAACAGGTAAAAATCGTAGAACAATAACCCCAACAATATAAATATGGCTAAACAAGCACCTATAGAACAAGAGGGTAATATAATAGAAGCGTTGTCTAATGCAATGTTTAGAGTTGAATTAGAAAACGGACATGTTGTTACAGCTCATATTTCAGGTAAAATGAGATTGCATTATATTAAGTTATTACCTGGTGATAAAGTAAAATTAGAAATGAGTCCTTATGACTTATCAAAAGCTAGAATTACTTATAGATTTTAATATATAATGATTTAAATGAAAACAAGAGCATCAATTAAGAAAAGAAGTGCCGATTGCAAGATTGTGCGAAGAAAAGGTACTTTGTATGTTATTAACAAAAAGAATCCTCGATTCAAACAAAGACAAGGATAAATTATGGCAAGAATTTCAGGAGTTGATATTCCAAAACAAAAAAGAGGAGTTATAGCACTAACGTATATTTATGGTGTTGGCCGAAGTCGTGCTTCTACAATACTAACAACTGCAAAAGTTAGCGAGGATGTTAAAGTTCAAGATTGGACTGATGAGGAAACGGGGCGTATACGTGATGCGGTTGGAAGTTTTAAAATTGAAGGTGAGTTGAGATCAGAGACCCAATTAAATATAAAAAGATTAATGGATATTGGATGCTATAGAGGCATTCGTCATCGATCTAGTCTTCCGCTTCGGGGTCAGCGAACAAAAAATAATTCGCGTACTCGAAAGGGTAAAAGAAAGACTGTTGCAAATAAAAAGAAAGTAACTAAATAAGATATAACAATGGCAAAAACAGTAACAAAAAAAAGAAAAGTCATTGTAGAAGCTACGGGTGAGGCCCATATAAATGCTTCTTTCAATAACATAATAATATCTCTTACTAATTTAAAAGGAGAAGTAATTTCATGGTCTTCAGCTGGTAAAATGGGCTTTAGAGGATCTAAAAAAAACACACCTTATGCAGCACAAACTGCAGCTGAGGACTGTGCTAAAGTAGCTCAGGAGGCTGGGTTAAGAAAAGTTAAAGTATATGTTAAGGGGCCTGGTAACGGTCGAGAGTCTGCCATTAGAACCCTTCATAACAACGGTATTGAAGTAGCTGAGATAATTGATGTTACTCCATTACCACATAATGGATGTCGTCCTCCTAAAAGAAGACGTGTCTAAATATATTAATCATATTTGTTAAATACTATCGAAGGATAAGACCTTAATTCATAGTAATCAAATATTTAAAAACTAAGAAATGGCAAGATATACCGGTCCAAAAACAAAAATAGCTAGAAAATTTGGAGAAGCTATTTTCGGAGAAGATAAGTCTTTTGAAAAAAGGAATTTTCCTCCAGGCCAACATGGTAATAACCGACGACGCGGAAAAAAATCTGAATATGCAATCCAATTAATGGAGAAGCAAAAAGCAAAATATTCTTATGGAATATTGGAACGTCAGTTCAGAAATTTATTTGAAAAGGCTAATAGATCGAAAGGAGTTACTGGTGAAGTTTTACTTCAATTATGTGAATCTCGTCTAGATAACACTGTTTTTCGTTTAGGTTTGTCGCCTTCAAGGAGTGGGGCTCGCCAACTAGTTTCGCATCGACACATTACTGTAAACGACAATATTGTAAATATACCATCATACCAGCTCAAACCTGGTGATGTTGTAGGAGTAAGAGAAAAATCAAAATCATTACAGATCATAATTAATTCTTTGGATAATAATTCAAGTATTTATGAATGGCTGACATGGAATCGTGATACCCTTCAAGGTGTATACGTAACTAATCCACAGCGTCTTCAGATACCTGAAAATATTAAAGAGCAATTGATCGTAGAACTATATTCAAAATAATAAAAGAAGCATTCACTATGGCTATATTAAATTTTCAAAAACCCGACAAAGTTGTCATGATAGACTCTTCAGATTTCGAAGGTAAATTTGAGTTTCGTCCTCTTGAACCTGGTTATGGATTAACGGTTGGAAACGCACTTCGCAGAGTGCTATTATCATCACTTGAAGGATTCGCAATTACTTCAGTAAAGATTGAAGGTGTAAATCATGAGTTTTCAACTATTCAAGGAATAGTTGAAGATGTAACAGAGATTGTTTTAAACTTAAAACAAGTTAGGTTTAAAAGGCAAATTGATGATGTAGAAGACGAGAAAGTGACAGTAAATATTGGTGGTCAGGATCAATTAAAAGCTGCTGACTTTCAAAAATTTATTTCTGGATTCCAAGTTTTAAATCCGACCCATGTTATTTGTAATCTTGAAAAAGGAGTTCAATTAAGTATGGAATTGACAATTGAAAAAGGACGTGGTTATGTTCCTGCGGAAGAAAATAAGAATTCATCTTCAGAACTAGGAGTAATAGCTATTGATTCAATTTTTACACCTGTTAAAAATGTAAAATACACAATAGAAAATCATCGTGTAGAGCAAAAAACTGATTATGAAAAATTAGTTTTTGAAATTATAACAGACGGCTCTATTCACCCAAAAGATGCCCTGACTGAAGCTGCCAAAACTTTGATTCATCATTTCTTGTTATTTTCTGATGAAAGAATTACACTTGAGGCTGATGAAATTGCTCAGACCGAAACATATGATGAAGAATCTTTACATATGCGTCAGTTGCTTAAAACAAAACTTATAGATATGGATTTATCAGTAAGAGCTCTTAATTGCCTTAAGGCTGCAGAGGTTGACACACTGGGAGATTTGGTGTCTTTTAATAAAAATGATTTAATGAAGTTTCGTAATTTTGGAAAAAAATCGTTGACAGAGTTAGAAGAATTAGTTATTTTAAAAGGACTTTCTTTTGGAATGGATTTGTCAAAATATAAATTAGATAAAGATTAAGTCAAATTTTCTATATATTAAATTAAGATGAGACACGGAAAAAAAGTAATGCATTTAGGTCGAAAGAGGGCCCATCGTAAATCAATGTTATCTAACATGGCTTGCTCATTAATAAAGCATAAATCTATTAATACAACTGTTACTAAAGCAAAAGCTCTTAAGGTTTTTATTGAGCCAATCATAACTAAATCTAAAAATGACACTACTCATAATCGTCGACTTGTTTTTAGTGACTTAAGAAGTAAGGAATCTGTTTCTGAATTATTTGGAGTTGTTTCTGATAAAGTTGGAGATCGTCCAGGAGGTTATACAAGAATAATCAAAATGGGTAATCGTTTAGGAGACAATGCTGATATGGCTATGATAGAATTAGTTGATTTTAATGAAATTTATTCAATAGCTTCAGATACAAATAAAAAAGCTAGAAGAAGGCGTAAATCTAAAAAGTCAACTGAAGTTAATGAGTCAATGGGGGTAAAACTTGAGGATAAAAGAGAAGAAGATACAAATGAAAAATAAAACTAAAATTAAAATTTTTAGTTTTATAATTGAAAGGGATAGTCATTTTAGATTACCCTTTTTTTTATGTTATTTTGTTAGATAAATTTATGAATTATAAAGCACTAAATAAAGCGGTTGTTATTCTCGCTGACGGTACAAAATTTTTTGGAAAATCCATTGGAATAGATGGAACTGGTTTTGGTGAAATTTGTTATAATACTGGTATGACTGGTTACCAAGAAATCTTTACAGACCCATCTTATTTTGGACAAATAATGGTTACAACAAATGCCCATATTGGTAATTATGGTGTTTTGGATGATGATGCTCAATCAAAAGAAATTAAAATTGCAGGATTAATTTGTAAAAATTTTAGCTATACTCAAACAAGGCATTCCGCTAAAGGAGATTTGCTTTCTTATTTCAAAGAAAATAAAATTGTTGGTGTGTCAGATGTTGATACAAGAGCATTGGTTAGTTACATTAGAGATAATGGAGCAATGAATGCTGTTATTACGACAGAGTTAGATCATTTAGACGAGCTACTAATTAAATTAGGAAAATTTCATAGTATGGATGGGATGGAATTAGCTTCAAAGGTATCTACAAAAAAAACATATTTCATTGGAGATCCTAAAGCAAAGTATAAAGTTTCTGCTCTAGATCTTGGAGTTAAAAAAAACATATTAAATCATTTGGTAAAAAGAGATGTTTATGTGAAAGTTTTTCCGTATGACTCCTCTTTTGAAATGCTATCCGAGTGGAATCCTAATGGTTATTTTATATCAAATGGTCCTGGAGACCCTAAACCTTTATTACAAGCCCAAGATCTTGCAAAAAAAATTATTAATAAAAACTTACCTCTTTTTGGAATTTGTTTAGGTCATCAAGTTATTGCTATAGCAAATGGTATTCCAACTTATAAGATGTTTAATGGTCATAGAGGTATAAATCATCCAGTTATTAATCATGAAACTGGAAAAGGAGAGATAACTTCTCAAAATCATGGATTTGCAGTTGATAAGGAAGCCGCCGAATTAAATCCAGATATAATAATAACTCATTCTCATTTAAACGATCATACTATTGCAGGTATTAAGATTAAATCTAAAAATTGTTTTTCGGTTCAATATCATCCTGAGGCAGCACCAGGCCCAAATGATTCAAATTATTTATTTGATCAATTTTTAGATTTAATGAAAACTTTTTCTTCTTAAATATTAACTATATAAATTAAATTATGAGCTTAATTAATAAAATACATGCAAGACAAATTTTAGATTCAAGGGGTAACCCTACTGTTGAAGTAGATGTGGTAACAGAAAACGGAATTTTAGGCAGAGCTGCAGTTCCATCAGGAGCTTCAACGGGTGAACATGAAGCAGTTGAATTACGAGATGGAGGTAGTGATTATATGGGAAAAGGAGTAAAAAATGCAATTGAAAATGTTAATTCTATTATATCTTCTAAAATTGTTGGATTATCTGTCTTTGATCAAAAAGAAATAGATCAGCTAATGATAGATCTGGATGGTACTGAAAATAAATCTAATCTTGGAGCTAATTCAATTTTAGGTGTTTCACTTGCAGTTGCTAAAGCTGCAGCAAAAGAATTAGGAATTCCTTTATATAGACATATTGGTGGGGATGGAGCCAATACTTTACCTGTACCGATGATAAATATAATAAATGGAGGTTCTCATTCAGATGCTCCTATAGCTTTTCAGGAATTCATGATTATACCAATTGGAGCAAATAATTTTTCTCATGCGATGCAAATTGGAACAGAAATTTTTCATAATTTAAAAAAAGTTTTACAAGCAAGAAATTTTAGTACTGCAGTTGGAGATGAAGGTGGATTTGCTCCTAAACTAGGTGGAACTGAAGATGCACTTGACACTATTTTATTAGCAATAAAACAGTCAGGTTATAAACCAGGTTCTGATGTAAAAATTGCGCTTGACTGTGCTTCTTCAGAGTTTTATAAAAATGGAAAATATGACTACACATTTTTCGAAGGGAAAAATGCAAAAATTAGGAATTCAAAAGAACAAGCCGAATATTTATTTGAACTTACTAACAAATACCCTATAATTTCTATTGAAGATGGAATGGATGAAAATGACTGGAAAGGCTGGAAATATTTAACCAAAATTGCTGGAAATAAAGTTCAATTGGTTGGTGATGATTTATTTGTCACGAATGTTAAAAGATTGAAGAAAGGAATTGATGGAAAATATGCTAACTCTATTTTAATTAAAGTTAATCAAATAGGAACCTTAACTGAGACAATGGAAGCTGTAAAAATGGCTCATAATGCAGGCTTTACTTCTGTGATGTCACATAGATCAGGTGAAACTGAGGATAATACTATTGCAGATCTTGCAGTTGCTTTAAACACTGGTCAAATTAAAACTGGATCTACCTCTAGAAGTGATAGAATGTCAAAGTATAAT
Source organism: Flavobacteriaceae bacterium (assembly GCA_029243245.1). Lineage (GTDB taxonomy): Bacteria > Bacteroidota > Bacteroidia > Flavobacteriales > Flavobacteriaceae > Marivariicella. The sequence goes on from JAQWSK010000005.1 coordinate 194,730, forward strand.
CAGTTACTTCGTATAGAAGAGCAATTAGCAGATAGAGCATATTATCCCAAATCAAAAGCATTTAATTTATAGAAAGTGCTGTTTATTTGAAAAAAAAATAGTATAATATAAAATGGATAAAAAAATAACACTGAATTTTAAAGAAAAAGAATTTGAGTTTCCACTTATAAAAGGAACTGAAGAGGAGTTAGGAATAGATATTAAAACATTGCGAGCTAAAACAGGATTAATAACATTGGATCCTGGTTTTAAAAACACGGGATCTTGTGTTAGTAATATTACATATTTAGATGGTGAAGATGGTATTCTTAGGTATAGAGGGTATGATATTGATGATTTGGCAAGTAATTCAAGTTTTATTGAAGTGTCTTTTTTACTGATTTTTGGCGAAATGCCATCATCAGAGCAGTTAAATAAATTTGAAAATGATATCAGAAAAGAGTCTTTAGTTCATGAAGATATTACAAGTATCTTAAAAAGTTTTCCACATGGAGCTCATCCAATGGGAGTTTTGGCTTCATTAACATCTGCTTTAATTTCTTTTAATCCAGGATCTGTTGATGTTAATTCTGAGGATAAAATGTATCATGTAATTGTACAAATAATTGCTAAATTTTCTGTAATTACTTCATGGGTTCACCGAAAAGTTAAAGGATTACCACTTAATTATTCAGATAATTCTCTATCCTATGTAGAAAATTTATCTCAAATGATGTTTAGAAAACCAAATGAAGAATATGAAAACAACCATATAATAACAAGTGCTTTAAATAAGCTTTTAATTTTACATGCAGATCATGAACAAAATTGTTCTACTTCGACTGTTAGAATTGTAGGCTCATCTGAGGCTGGTTTATTTGCTTCAATTTCAGCTGGAATTTCCGCATTGTGGGGTAGGTTACATGGAGGTGCTAATCAAGCAGTTATTGAAATGTTGGAATTAATCAAAAGAGATGGAGGAGATACAAGTAAATTTATGGAAATGGCCAAAGATAAAAATCATCCCTTTCGTTTGATGGGCTTTGGACATAGAGTTTATAAAAATTTTGATCCTCGAGCAAAAATTATTAGAAAGACAGCTGATGATGTTTTAAAAAATCTTGGAATTGAGGATCCTATTCTTGATATTGCAAAAGGATTAGAGCGCGAAGCATTAAATGATAAATATTTTGTTGACAGAAAATTGTACCCTAATGTTGACTTTTATTCAGGTATAATTTATAGAGCATTGGAAATTCCAACAGAAATGTTTACTGTAATGTTTGCCCTTGGCCGATTACCTGGTTGGATAGCTCAGTGGAGAGAAATGAGATTAAATAAAGAACCTATCGGTCGTCCACGTCAAGTTTATAATGGAAGTAGATTACGTAAAGTTGGAACTAAATTATAGAGTTTTCTGAGATTACAATCACCTTGTTTCAATTATAATTCCTCATAACAGCAATACCATGAGTTTAATTATCTTTACTCGATATTTTGAATATGGAAAGAGAAATAAGTGAAATAGTTGAAAAATTTGTAGAAAAAACTTTTAAAGTTTCCAATGAAAATTTTGAGTTTCAATCTACAAGAAAAGGTTTTGATGGAGATATTACTTTGGTTCTTTTTCCTCTTTTAAATAAAATAAAAATCAAACCTGAAGAATTAGGTGTATTAATTGGTTCAGAGCTAAAATCTAAATTAGATTTAATCAAAGATTTTAATGTTGTTAACGGATTTTTAAATTTAATAATTACTTCTTCCTTTTACATCTCATTTCTAGATAAAGTAAAAAACGATTTAAAATATGGTCATATAGAACCTAAGAATGATGCTAATCTAATCATGGTTGAGTATTCTTCTCCGAACACGAATAAACCCCTTCATTTAGGTCATATAAGAAATAACCTACTTGGCTATTCTGTTTCTCAGATTTTAAAAGCAAATGGAAATAAAATTGTAAAGACTCAAATAATAAATGATCGAGGTATTCATATATGTAAATCAATGATTGCATGGAAATTTTTTGGTGAAAATAAGACTCCCTCTGATTATAATTTAAAAGGAGATCAGTTTGTTGGTAAATTCTATGTTTTATATAATCAAGAATTCAATACTCAAGTTAAAAGCTTAATTGAAGATGGGCAAACAGAAGAATTTGCAAAAACTAATGCTCCAATTTATATAAAAGCTAAAGACCTTTTAAAAAAATGGGAATCAAATGATAAAGAGGTTAGAGATCTTTGGAGTAAAATGAATAATTGGGTTTATGATGGCTTTGAAAACACATATAAAAAGTTGGGTGTTGATTTTGACTCCTATTACTATGAGAGTGACACATATCTTTTAGGTAAAAAAATAATTAAAGAAGGTATATCTAAAGGTGTTTTTTATTCTAAAAAAGATGGATCTGTATGGGTGGATTTAAGGTCTGATGGATTAGATGAAAAATTACTATTAAGATCGGACGGAACTTCTGTTTATATGACACAAGATTTAGGAACTGCATTCCAGCGTTTTATAGATTACTCCAAAATTAGCGGAATGGTTTATACGGTAGGAAATGAGCAGGATTATCATTTTAAGGTTTTATTTTTAATCCTAAAAAAACTAGGATATTCTTGGTCTAATAATCTTCATCATTTAAGTTATGGAATGGTAGATCTACCATCTGGAAAAATGAAAAGTAGAGAGGGAACTGTAGTAGATGCAGATGATTTAATTCATTCAATGCAAAATTCCGCTATGGAAATTTCTGTAGGACATGGTAAAATTCAAGATGTAGAAAATCCTCAAAAGTTGTTTCTTCAGATAGGATTGGGAGCTTTGAAGTATTTTATTCTTAAAGTGGATCCAAAAAAAAGAATTTTATTTAATCCTAAGGCATCAGTCGATTTTAATGGAAACACAGGCCCATTTATCCAATATGCTTATGCAAGAATTCAATCTATTTTAAGAAGTACTAAAAAAATTGATTGGAAACCTAATAACAATATAAAAATTGATATTAAAGAAAAAGAAATTCTAAAACATTTGTTGATTTATCCTCAAATTGTTAAACAAGCAGGAGAATCATATAGCCCGGCATTAATTGCAAATTATCTTTATGATCTAGTAAAGCTTTTTAATTCTTTTTACCAAAACATATCAATACTTGGAGAGGGAGATCCAAATCTTAAAAACTTTAGACTAGTTTTAACTCAAAAAGTTGGACATACTATTTTTAATTCATGTTCTTTATTAGGAATTGAAGTTCCTGATAGAATGTAAAGCTATTTTAAATAAAAATTTTTAAATAATCTAAGAAATTTTATTTAATGAAAAACAATAGTTTATAGTAACTTTAACAATTATTATTAGTATTAAATGTTTAATAATCTCTCTGCAAAACTTGACAAAGCGTTCCAAGTCCTAAAAGGACATGGAAAAATAACTGAGATCAATGTTGCTGCAACACTTAAGGAAGTTAGAAGAGCGTTATTAGACGCGGATGTTAATTATAAAATTGCAAAAAAATTTACGGATACCATTAAATCAAAAGCATTAGGCCAAGATGTTTTAACAAGTCTTAACCCAGGACAATTAATGGTTAAGATTGTTAAGGATGAGTTGACTGAATTAATGGGATCAACGGCTGATGAAATTAATTTATCAGTAAACCCATCTGTAGTTTTAATGTCTGGCCTTCAAGGATCGGGTAAAACCACATTTTCTGCTAAACTAGCTCTTTACTTAAAGACAAAGAAAGCCAAAAAGCCTCTACTTGTTGCTTGTGATGTATATAGACCAGCAGCTATAGATCAACTTGAGATTCTTTCAAATGAAATTAATGTTCCTATTTTTAAAAATATTGAAGAAAAAAATCCAGTTAAAATTGCAAATCAAGCAATTGATATTGCTAAGAAAGAAAAAAATGATGTTGTAATAATTGATACTGCCGGAAGGTTAGCTGTTGATGAAGTTTTAATGAAGGAAATTTCTGACATTCATAAAAGTGTTAATCCAAGTGAAACCCTTTTTGTAGTTGATTCAATGACAGGACAAGATGCAGTCAATACTGCAAAATCTTTTAATGACAAATTGAATTTTGATGGAGTTATTTTAACAAAACTAGATGGTGACACAAGAGGAGGAGCAGCGCTATCCATTAGACATGTAGTTGATAAACCTATTAAATTTATTGGAACTGGAGAGAAAATGGATGCAATAGATATTTTCTATCCGGAAAGAATGGCTGATAGAATTTTAGGAATGGGAGATGTAATTTCTCTTGTTGAAAGAGCTCAAGATCAATTTGATGAGGAACAGGCCCGAAAAATAAATAAAAAAATAGCAAAAAATAAATTTGGTTTTGATGATTTTTTAAGTCAAATAAGTCAAATAAAAAAAATGGGAAGCATCAAAGATCTCGTTGGGATGATTCCAGGAGCAAAAAAAATGATGGGTGATCAAGAAATTGATGAGGATGCATTCAAAAATATAGAAGTAATTATATCTTCAATGACGCCAAAAGAAAGGTCTTATCCTGATCTTTTAAATCAAAATAGAAAAAAAAGAATAGCAAATGGCTCAGGTAGAGATATTTCAGAAGTTAATCAATTGATTAAGCAGTTCAATCAGATGAGTAAAATGATGAAGATGATGCAGGGTGGAAAAGGAAAACAAGTGATGCAAATGTTTCAAAACCAGCGATAAGTTTATGAAAGTTCTAGACGGAAAAAATCTTTCGAATATAATTAAAGTTGAGATAAAAGAAGTTGTTGATAAGCGATTGTCTTTAGGAATGAAACAGCCTCATCTGGCAGCTATTTTAGTCGGGAATGACGGGGCTAGTCTTACTTATGTTGGAAGTAAAGTTAGATCATGTAAACAAGTTGGATTTGTCTCAACTTTAATTCAATTAAAAGACTCAGTAACTGAGAAAGATCTTTTACTAGAAATTAAAAAACTTAATGAAGATAAAAGTGTAGACGGTTACATAGTTCAATTGCCACTTCCTAAGCATATTAATGAAAACAGAGTTCTTCAAGCCATTGATCCCGAAAAAGATGTTGATGGTTTTCATCCAACGAATTTTGGAAGAATGGCTCTTGAACTCCCTACATTTATTCCGGCAACGCCATTTGGTATAATGGAAATAATAAAACGTTATAACATTACTACTTCTGGAAAAAATTGTCTTGTGATAGGTAGGAGTAATATAGTTGGTCGACCCATAAGTGTCTTAATGAGTCAAAAAGGTCCATATGGAAATGCAACAGTTACAGTTGCTCATAGTAAAACTAAAAACATTAATGAATTAACATTAAAAGCAGATATAATTATTTCTGCACTTGGAATTCCAGAATTTTTAAAAAAGGAGATGGTTAAGATAGACGTTATAATAATTGATGTTGGTATAACTAGAGTTATTGATAATACTAACCCAAAAGGCTATGTTATCAAGGGGGATGTAGATTTTAAAAATGTTTCAAAAAAGGCGAGTTATATTACTCCAGTTCCTGGAGGTGTTGGTCCGATGACTATATCTATGTTGTTAAAAAATACACTTTTAGCTTGTCAAAGAAAAGATTAATCATTCTACATTAAATACTTGTGAATTATAGGAATTACTATAAATAATTAAAACAATATTAGTTCAGTGTATTGTTTGAAAAGACAGCTGTTTTATTTTTAAGTTGCAAAAAGTTGATCAATATTTTTAAAACTTTTGAATTCTAGAGCATTTCCTGCTGGATCGTAAAAAAACAGTGTTTTTTGTTCACCAGGCAAACCTTCAAATCTAAGATATGGAGATATTGTAAATACAATTTCTTTACTTTCTTCAAGTTTGTTTGCAAAAAGATCAAAATCATTCCATGGAAGAACTACTCCAAAATGCGGAACAGGAATAGGTTTTCCATCGACTTCATTATAGTGTTTTTTTGAATTGTAAGTTGGATCAACATGCACAACTAATTGATGCCCAAAAAAGTCATAGTCGGCCCAATGATCACTTTTTCTTCCAGGAACACATCCTAATACATTTTCATAAAAATGAATTGCATTAGGTAAGTTGTCAACAGGAATTGCAAGGTGGAAAGGAGATTTTTTTTTCATACATTAAAGTTATGTTTTTTTTATTCAGTCAATGGCATTAGACTATCTTTGTTATATGGGCATTAATAATAACATTGATCAAGTAAAATTAGGAGAAATGCTTCCATTAATGGAAGCATTTTATTCTATTCAAGGTGAGGGTTATCACAAAGGAAGTGCTGCATACTTTATTCGTGTCGGAGGTTGTGATGTTGGTTGTCATTGGTGTGATGTTAAAGAAAGTTGGGATGCAGAATTGCACCCCCCAACAAATATTAGCATTATAGTTGACCAGGCTTATAAAAGTTCAAATACTATTGTAATAACTGGAGGAGAGCCTTTGATGTGGAACATGAATCCTTTGACGAAATTACTTAAAGAAAAAGGTATGCAAATTCATCTGGAAACATCTGGAGCTTATAATGTTACTGGATGTTGGGATTGGTTCTGTCTTTCACCAAAAAAAAACATGAAACCTAAAAAATCTGCGTATTCAATTGCTAATGAGTTGAAAATTATAATTTATAACAAACATGATTTTAAATTTGCTGAAATGCAAGCAGAAAAGGTAAATAATAAGTGTAGATTATTTTTACAGCCCGAATGGAGTAAGCGAGATAAAATGATGCCACAAATAGTTGATTATGTAATGAAAAATCCAAAATGGAAAGTTTCTTTACAAACACATAAGTATCTTAAAATACCCTAGTAAGTTTTGCTAAATAATTATGATTTTCTCCATTAGCTATTTTTTCACACTTAAAATTTATTTTAACGGCTATTTCTCTTAGTTTTTTATAATCAACATAAAGCCATGGAAAACTTTCTACTTGAGTTCTATAACTCAAATTATATATTAATTCTCCGTAATATTTATCACCTCTTACCCAAACACCCCCATCAATATCTTTATCAAAAAGATAAATTAGATCTGAACTATCAATTAATATTTGACCATTCTTATTAAGGAGTTTTAAGGAATGGTGCAAAAGCAACTCAAGCTTGTCTAGTGTTCCGCATATGCCAGCACCATTCATTAAAAATAAGATAGTATCGTATGTATTACTTATATGATCAAAAAAAGATTTATTGATCGTGTTTTTTAAGCCTAAAAGCTTTGAAACTTCAATAGCCTTTTTTGAAATATCTATTGAAGTTACCGATTGTTTTCTAACATTTTGCAAATATAAACTATGGCAACCTGCCCCACATCCAACATCTAGAATTTTTCCTTTTGCTAAATGAAGAGCCTTTTGTTCTATCAGTGGCATTTCATTATATTTTCTAAAGAAATATTTGCAATCCAATGAGTCTTTACCTGTATAGCTAGTCCATGTTATTAATGGACTATCAACTTTATTAACATGATAATTATAAATAGCATTGCCAAGAAGATCAATCATAATCAGGATATATCAAATATTTTTTTCTCAATTTTTTATAGTTTCCAAGTTTAGGTTCCCAGCTTTTTCTTATTTGATGAATGGGAACTTTATTTATAATTTGTTTTCTAAGCTTTCCTGTTCCGGCTATTCTTTCAAAACTATCTTTAAAAAAAATGTAATTTTTGGGTAATTTATTATAGGCGTCAATTAACCATGTTAAATCTAATCGGTCAGAAACTTCAATTTTCTCAAGTGAGACCCCAAAGCATATATCACCATTCCATTTCGGGTTTTTTGAACCAAAGTTTGCTGATGGTTTAAATTTAAAGTTTGATTCTGGAAAATTAGGATGACCGTATATTTGAAATTGTTTTTCAGTGCCCCTACCAATACTCATGGTAGTTGGCTCAAGAAGACATAAACTAGGATAAAGTGATATTGACTGAGTGTTGGGTAAATTAGGTGAAGGTCTAACTGGTAAAATGTATTTAGTTTGATGTGTGTAATTTTTTATTTTAACTATTTTTAATTCACATTTTAGATTTTCTCCTAGCCAACCTTCTCCATTAATCATTCTGGCATATTCTGCTAATGTCATGCCATGTACGATTGGTACTGGATGCATTCCAACAAAAGTCTTAAACTTCATTTCTAAAACCGGACCATCAACATAATGTCCGTTTGGATTTGGTCTATCTAAAAGTAAAATGGGAATATTTGCTTCTGCACAAGCTTGCATAACATAATGAAGGGTAGATAAGAAGGTATAAAACCTAGCTCCAACATCTTGTAAGTCAAAAACTAATATGTCAATTCCTTCCAGGTGTTCAGGAAGAGGTTTTTTTGTTTTTCCATAAAGAGAAATAATATTTAACCCGGTTGATTCGTCTTTGCTGTCTAATAAAAGAGCTCCATCATCTGCTCTACCATCATACCCGTGTTCGGGAGCAAATATTGTTTTAATTGTAATTCTTTTTTTAACTAGAAAATCAACTAAATGTATGTCATTATTTATTTTTAATCTACTAGCTTTATGAGCGACAACTCCAACACTTTTATTTTCTAAAAACGGAATATATTCATCATATTGATCAGCCCCAGTTAAAACTTGGTTTTGACAAAAACTATAAAAAAAACTAAAAATACATACAAATAATAAAACCGTATTTTTGAAATTGAAAGTCATAAAAAATTAATTTTGGATATAACCTATTTATTAGCTAACCGAATAAGGCAAACTAATATTTCCAAAAGTAATGTTTCAGCTCGTATAATAAAAATTGCAACATTAGCTGTTACTATTGGAATAGCGACTATAATTATTGCAGTTGCCACTGGAAGAGGTTTGCAAAAAGCTATATCTCAAAAAACCGCTGCCTTTAATGGACATTTAACAATTTCTACTTTTGAAAATAATACTTCACAGCTATCTGTTAATTCATTTAAAATTAATAAAGATCATTTTTCAATTTTAAATGAATTAAACAGCATTGAAAATTATCAAAAAGTAGCATATAAGGCAGGGTTATTGAAATTTGATAATAGTTATGAGGGCATTGTTTTTAAAGGAGTTGATCAAAGCTTTTATTACCCAGTTTTTTCAGAATTTATAACAGAGGGAAGATTCCCTAATTTAAGTGAAAATAATAGTAATGAAATAATATTATCAAGACTTTTATCAAAACGATTAAACATAAATATTGGTGATGAGACTATTGGTTATTTTAAAAGGGACAACTCTCAATTAATCCCTAATCAACGAAAGTATAAAGTTGTTGGAATTTATGAGTCTGATTTTTCTGATTTTGACGAGATTTATGTTTTAGGAAGTTTAACTCAGGTTAGAACTTTAAATGGATGGTCTAATGATGAAGTAGGGGCAATAGAAGTTTTTTTAAAGAATTACGATGAAGATTTAGCTACTGCAAATCAATTATATAAAAGCCTTCCTCCAAATATAAATGTAATGACTTTAAAGAATAGATTTAAAAATATTTTCCAATGGATAGATCTTTTTGATTTGAACATTATAATCATTCTAATTATAATGTTATTTGTTGGAGTTATTAATATTGCAACAGCTTTATTAATTTTAATATTTGAAAGAGCCTCAATGATAGGGTTACTTAAAACGATTGGAGCTATAGACTTTCAAATTCAAAAAATATTTTTGTGGAATGGATTTCAAATTATAATTAAAGGTGTTTTACTTGGAAACATTTTGGCATTAAGTTTTTATTTTTCTCAAAAATATTGGAAATGGATAAGATTAGATCCTAGAACGTACTATGTTAATTCGGCACCTGTAGAATTAAACCCTTTTGAATGGTTTTATATAAATTTTGGCATTATTTTAACTTGCTTATTATTACTTTGGCTTCCCACTAAAATAATTAGCAATATATCTCCAAGCCAAAACATTAGAAAACATTAACACCTTTTAAATTAAATAAATTATTGATGAGAATATCAAATACGATTTTAGATACTATTGGAAACACTCCTTTAGTAAGACTTAATAAAATTACATCAGGAGTTAAAGCTAAGGTTTTAGCAAAATTAGAATTCTTTAATCCGGGAGCTTCAATAAAAGACCGTATTGCAATTAAAATGGTTGAAGAAGCTGAAAAAAAAGGTCTTTTAAAGCCAGGTGGTACAATTGTAGAGGGAACATCTGGAAATACGGGAATGGGGCTTGCATTAGTAGCAATAGTTAAAGGGTATAAATTGATTTGTGTTTCAACTGATAAGCAGTCTAAGGAGAAATTTGATGTACTCAGAGCTATGGGAGCAAAAGTAATTGTTTGTCCAACTAATGTTCCTGCAACTGATCCTAAATCATACTATAGTGTCTCTGAAAGATTAGGAAAAGAAACTCCAAACTCTTGGTATGTAAACCAATATGATAATCCTTCTAATGCTGAAGCCCATTATGAGCAAACTGGTCCAGAAATATGGGAGCAAACTGAGGGGAAATTGACTCATTTTATTGTTGGAGTTGGAACTGGTGGAACAATATCTGGTGTGGCGAGGTTTTTAAAAGAAAAAAACCCCAATATCAAAATATGGGGAATTGATACTTATGGTTCTGTATTTAAAAAATACCATGAAACAGGAATTTTTGATGAAAAAGAAATTTATCCATATACAACTGAGGGTATAGGGGAGGATATTTTACCGAAAAATGTAAACTTTAGTATGATTGACCTTTTTGAAAAAGTTACTGATAAAGATGCAGCTATTTACACAAGAAAATTGGCAAAGGAAGAGGGGATATTTGCTGGAAATTCATGTGGGGCAGCAATTAAAGGCGTTATTCAGTTAAAAGAGAGGCTTACACAGGAGGATATAGTAGTTGTTTTACTTCATGATTCTGGTAGTCGTTATATTGGAAAAATCTACAATGATCAATGGATGAAAAGCAATAATTTCATATAGTTATTTGCAGATAACTTTTCTAATTTTTTTGGGTAAAGAGCTAGTCGTATTTTCTTTTTGATTTCTAGAAATATTTGATGCTCCCTTAGGGTTTTTAATAGACAATTTATTTTCATTAGAATTTTTTTCATACCACGATTTGAAATTAGATATTAACTCTCCTTTTTGATTCCATCGTATTTCTTTTGAAAAAATTATGCAATCAGGACCCTTCCCTAGTCTGTATATTTCACCATTATTTAAAGTGAAGTATCTGATTTCACTAGATTCGCCATTATTTTTATTAGTATAATTTACCTGATAAACATCAAAATCTACCATAATGTTCTTAAAAGTAGACGGTGCAGAATGAAGGACTATAGTGTTAATTATATTTTGAGAATTTTCAGGACTGCTGGTAAGTGTATACCTTAAAAAACTTTGATCGGTTTCAAAACGTTTTTCATTTGAACATCCAAAAATAAAAACAATTATTAATAGTGTGTATAATCGTACTTGCATATGCCTATAAAAATACAACTATTTTTAAAAGTTTTAATTCCATTAACAAGTAGGATTGATTCTAGTTACTAATTTGTTTAATTATCTTAATTAAGAAACTTAGCTATTTATACACTATAATTGGTAATTAAACGTTAAATTGGGTAACTGTATCGGTGAGAGATTTGAAAAACTTTATTAAATACATGTTAAATGTTTTGGTAATAGGATTACTATTATTCCCTATTATTTTATCATCTCAAACTATTCGTTTTGATTCATTTCAAGGAGTAGTGGTTCCTTCTCCATCTATTCCCGATGTATGCCCAACAACATCTTACAACTTTTCAGCCGTTTTAACAAATAATACGGGCGCACAATTAGGTTCTACTTCTGCAACTGTAAGAATTACTGTTTCAGGAGCAAATTCAGCGACATATATAATAGATGCTCCGGGAGTAAATGTTGCAGACACTGTATCTTTTACGATTAATCAAGCTATTAACATGGTTAATCCGGGACCCAATAGTTTTGCTGTAGAAGTCTATTTAGATGATGCCCCAGGTACAATAATTGACTCTGATTTTGCAAGTATAAAAGTAAGTCCAAATCCTGTTTCTTCTAATTTAAATACCTCTGGTTTTCCTCAAGTCTCTAGACAACAGATACTTGAAATCGAATTAGGTGCAATTGGAGCACAGACAGGAGCTTCAACAGCAACATTCACAGTAACCCTTGGAGGAGTTGATTTTACAACTACTGTTGCCTCAGGAACTGTTTCTTCAGTTGCTGAAGTGGCTACAGCTATCGCTGCAGATATTAATGGTAATGCAGCATATAGTGCGTCAAATATTGGTGTTCCAGCATCTCCAACTGATGTAAATGTTATTCAAATAACTGGTGCAGTATCTGGTGCCGCATTTAATTATTCTACATCTGAATCATCCACCATGTCTTTTGGGTCTCCAAGAATTGTTGCAGGATCAAAATATATTGAGGTTTGTAGTAATCAACCTGTTACTTTTGAGTCTGCAGGAGGAATAGGGTCAAATGGTTATAATTTCTATGTAAATAATGCTAGTGTAACAGGTCAACAAAATAGCTCCAGTTATACAAGAGGAAGTCCTGCAAATGGTGATGTTATTTACGCTCAAGTCACCAATGGATCGGGTTGTGTTGAACAAACTTATCCAATTTCATTGAATGTAACTTTAACTCCTGAAGATGCTGGATCTCCTATTACAATATTAGGAACTGGTTTTGAGCCCTATAATCTAAATCAATCATACCAAGTAACTTTAAGTGGAAGTGTTGACTCAGGAGACACTTATTCTATTACAACCACTGGAACTACATACACCTCTTCAAATACAAGAACAACTGCTGTATCGGCAACTGCAGATTTAGAAGCAGCAATGTTGAGTAGTGGACTTACAGTTGTTAACAATGGGACAAGTTTAACAATTACTAGCCCTCTGGCAGGTACTCCTTTTTCTCTTTCAACATTTTCTGCTGATAGTAATGGTTTTATCGGTTCTACTATGTTAACAGCAAGTAAAGGTATTGCAGTGTGTGAAGGCTCAACTCAAGCTATTACAATTTCTGGAGCAACGTCCTATACTTTTAAAGATAAAAGTTCAACAGTCACATTAACGGGTAGTATTACAACAATAAGTCACATTTCTAACTATGATGATGGGGAGATACTTGAGTTCACTGGTTACACTGGAGCTGGAGCAACAGGATGTTATTCAACACTTTATGTGACTGTTGATGTTAATGGTATTTCGGATGCGGGAACAATATCTTCCAATCAGACAATATGTTATGATGGAACTCCAGCAAATTTAACTGGAACGGCTCCCACACCCACCGCTTCAGCTGGTATAACATACAGATGGGAAAAATCCACCGATGGTGATGTTTATATATCGGCAGGAGCGACTACTCAGAACTATCAACCTCCATCTAATATGGTTTCCAGCACTCATTACAGAAGAGTGGCTATTGCAACCCATAACCTAAGTGGAGAGGTATGCGAAGAAGTTGGTAATGTTATTTTTATTAAGGTTGAACCCAAAGAGGATATAACCGTTAGACCGGGGAGTGTAACAACCCCAATTGTTTGTGCAGGCTCTACAATAGATGAAATATTTTTTGATTTAAGCGGTGGAAGTGTAAGCGCAACAACTATTAGTCCAACTGCAATTAGCCTTCCAACTGGATTACAAACCCTTCAAACTACTGCATTTCAAGTGAACACGGTTGATGTGACCTCGGGAGGACCCGGGACTTATAAATTATTTATTAATGATAGGCTATATCTTTATAACTCTTCAACAACAGATAAAACAGTTATTAGAGCTGGATTGATTACAGCAATTAATTCTGATACTTTGGCTGCTTTTACTGCTACAACTAGTGGAACAACTGGATTAAATATTACAGCAAAAGAAAGTGGTCTAGCTTTTTCAGCCATTATTTTAGGTGGCAGTGGGTCCTCAAGTATGACAACAATAAATACTACAGCCAATATTAATGAATTTAAAATTTATGGAACAGTAGATTTAGCTGCAACTCCAGGGGTATATTCCTATACTGTATCAACTACAGGAGCTACTGCTTGTGTAACTCATGATTCAAAATCAGGAAGTATAACGGTAAAGTCAGCATCAACAGTTTCATTAACATCAGCTGCTGGAACTGATAGTAAAGCAGTATGTGTTAATGCTGCCATTACACATATTACATATGATATCGGTGGAGGGGCAACTGGAGCTAGTGTAGCTTCACCTACGTCATTAGTTGTTGATGGACTTCCAGCAGGAGTTACTAGTAATTTTTCTGCAGGAGTATTAACTATTCAAGGAACCCCAACAGCTCCACCACTTACTGAAACAACATATACTTATACGATAAATACTTCAGGAAATTCGGGGAGTTGCTCTGAAACAACTGTAAGCGGAACAATAACCGTTGCACCAGTTCAAACAATTACACCAGTTTCCATTGCATCTATAAGACTTCAAGAAGTATGTAATCCTTCTCTTGCTATCACACCTATAATTTATGATCTAAGTGGAAGTGCCTATCAA
>JAQWSK010000006.1 GCA_029243245.1 Flavobacteriaceae bacterium
GGAAATCAGATAAGTGGAATAACCAACAATGGTACTGAATCTGAAACAGTTTCTTGGACACCAACTGAAGCTGGAACATACTATTATCAGTGTTCAATTCACGCAGGAATGGTTGGAACTATAACTGTTAACTAAACCACAGACATATCTTCTTCCGTAAGTTCAGGTGTTTCTAATCCTCTTAAATAGATTAAACTTACATTTATAGAAGAGTGTCCCATAGCCTTTTGTAGCTATGCTTAGTTCTTTTTATTAATTATTTTTGGTTTAATGACTATTGAATGTATATTTAATAAAATTTTTATACGTTTATTATGATATTGACCGGAAATTTGAAAATAGCAGATGGAAGAGACCTCAAATAAATTAAGTGAAGACAACTTCAAGTTTTGTGCTGATTGCGGTAAAAAAATAAGTAAAAAGGCCTTAAGTTGCCCTAATTGTGGAAGTCCAATAATTAAACCTGGAACCCAAAACGCTGAGAATAGATTTATTACAACTCTATTGTTGTGTTGGTTTCTTGGTGTTTTTGGTGTTCATAGGTTTTACACTGGACATACTTTGATTGGAGTTTTACAGCTTATAACTCTTGGGGGTTGTGGTATATGGACTTTAATTGATTTTATAATGATTCTTTTAGGAAACTTCAAAGACAGTGATGGAGTTAAAATTAAGACGTCTTAGTTTGTTTTTACTTCATCTTTACCTGAGAAACAAACTTTTATGTTTGGTAGTTTTTTATGAGTTCTTTGCAATAACTCTTCATTCAATTATCTTATTAGATTTCAGAATACCTTGTTTATTTGCTCTATTGTTTGATAAAAAATGTTTTGGGTGCGGTCTTTCTGAAGCTTTTGAGCAATTATTAAACTTAAATTTTTTAATAGCTTCTGAGGTTAACCCTTTAATATATCCTTTCACCTCTGGAGCAGTCTATTTGCTCTATAAGGAGTATGTAGAGTTTAAATATGACGTTTAAGTAATGAAAAAGCTACTTCTTCTGTGTAAGTTCAGGTATTTTTAATTTCCTTACATTTAAAGAAAATAATCCTAATGAAAAAGGTATTAGATAAATATCAATTCATAATTGGCACGGTAATTATTCTTGCTCTTATGATAAAAGATATAATAGGTGCAGGTATTTTAACATTTGAAGTTACTGACAATTGGTTGCCTTTTGAAATGACAATTACATTATATATTATTTCAATAGCCTTATTAGCAAGACATCTATATCAAAAAAATAAAAGATAGTTAAACTAAACCCGAGGCATATCTTCTTTTGTAAGTTCAGGTATTATTAATTTCCATACATTTAAGTTAAATACATACACTATTAAAAAGCTACTTCTGGAAAACTCTTTTTTTATAATTTGAAGGGCATTAGTAATCCTATTTTCCATACTTTTAGAAGGGTATAAATAGATTTAAATCTTTCTCATAAAAACTTAACATAGATAAGATGTATAAAGCACCCAAAATAATTTATCAACTAACCTTATTACTTTTTATTGTTTTCTCAAGTGTTAGCGCCCAATTTCATAAAGAGATTGTTCATTTTGAAAGCGCAAATCCTTTTTCGCTCAGTGATATTATAATTGCTCTTGATAAACAAGAAAAGCAAAACGTTTTTGGTCAACTAACTATCCCTACAGACAGTTTGAATCATAATAAAAAATATCCTTTAATTATAGGAGTTGCAGGAAGTATGGGCTGGAGAGAACATCATCTTGATTATATTAAAATGTACCAGGAGCAAGGCTTTGCAACGTTTGAGCTAAACAGCTTTAAAAGTAGGGGAATAACCTCTACAGTAGGTTCTCAAGATGAAGTAACGGTTGCTGCTGTAATACTTGATGCGTATCGTGCATTAGAAACTCTAGCGCAACATTCTAATATTGATAAAGATAAAGTCGCTATTACTGGTTGGAGTTTGGGTGGCGGAGTAGCTCTTTTTTCTGGCTGGTTGCCCTTAAAAAATGTTATCACAACCAAACTTAGTTTTGCTGCACATTTAGCTTTCTATCCTCCGTGTTTTATAAATCCAGAAAATCTGTCTTTTACAAAAGCTCCCATGCATATTTTAATTGGTGAAGATGACAACTGGACACCCGCATCACCGTGTGAAGATTTGGTTAATACATTGTCTAAAAACACCAATATTGGTATTACTGTATATCCTGATTCACATCATGGATTTGACAGTAAGGAACCTGTTAGCAGAAACGAAAAAGGTTATAGTTTCAAAGATTGTCTATTTGACTTAACGGCAGAAGGAGATGTCTTGATGAATTATTTGAGACTGCCCATGTCCAATCCCACCCTTCAAAAAGTTGGATTCTTATTTTGTGTTGAGCGAGGCGTCGATATAGGAGGAAATCCAGAAGCAAGAAAAAAATCATTAGCCTTCGCTAAAAGTTTTATGGAACGTGAATTATTGACTCCGTAAAATTTTCAAATCAAAAACTATTACGGAATAGAACTTCATTGTTTTAACACAATTGAAATATGATAAAGAAGAAACAAATAAAGAACCTTCAGAAATACAAATTAATATAATAGAAACTACAAATAATTTATACAGTCTGAAAAAGGTAAATGCATGCGAAAAAGACTATATTATTAAAATTCTATAAATTCAATTTTTGATTGATTTTTGTCATTTTTAACTCAATTTTGATCATTTTTAGTCATTTTTTGATCATTTTTTCCCTTTTTTGATGTTTTTTGACTTTTTATAATTTCACTTCCTCTGACTGATTAGCCAAGACCAATTAAACCATAATTGATATCCCTGATTTTTATTTCTTTTATTTAGATTAAAATATTATAACTTGTTAGCTTAAGCATGAGATAAATGCAAGACCCGAAAATTAGCAAAGGTTCTTTTTTAAACATAACACTTTTAATACTTTCAGGGGAGTTAATCTATATGCTTCCCTATGTTTTGGCTCGAGTATTTAGGCCTACGTTTTTGGATGTATTTCGCTTAACAAATTTTGAATTAGGTAGCTTGTTTTCCGTTTACGGAATAGTAGCGCTACTATCTTATTTATATGGAGGAGTTCTTGCAGATAAATTTTTACCAAGAAAATTAATTGCTTTATCCCTTTTTTCAACTTCCTTAGGAGGTTTAATAATGGCAACTTTTCCGTCTTATTTAGTCTTACAGATCTTATTTGGCTATTGGGGATTTACCACTGTTTTCTTATTTTGGGGAGCTATGATTAAAGCTACCCGTTTATGGGGAGGATCTTTAAGTCAAGGTCAAGCATTTGGATTTTTAGATGGCGGAAGAGGTTTAGTTGCGGCTTCAATGGGCAGTATCGGTGTTTTTATTTTTTCATTTATTTTAACAACTGACATTAAATCAGCCAATTTAATTGAGCGTCAAGAAGCATTTCGTTATGTTATTTTATTCACCTCGTTTATGGTTGCTTTAATAGGGTTTTTAGTGCTTGTGTATATGAAGTCTGAAGGAGAAAATGAAATAAAAGATATAGCTTCAACAAATTCTTTTTCTAATATTAAATCAGTTATGAAAATCCCATCGGTATGGCTATTAATGATTATTATAATTTCTGCTTATGTTGGGTATAAGTTAACTGACATATATTCTTTATACGCTTCTGATGTGATGCTTTATGATCAAATACAAGCTGCTGAAGTTGGAGCATTACAGTTGTACCTTAGACCGATAGTATGTGTCATTATAGGTTTACTAGCAGATAAAACAAGTGGGGTCTTCTGGATCATTGCTGGTTTTATAATAATGTTAATCGGAGCAATAATTTTTGCCTCTGGAGTTATTCAATCAAATATGAACTTTGTTTTTTTCTTATCATTAATTATAATTGCAATTGGAACCTACGCAGCAAGAGCTCTATACTTTGCTATATTTCAAGAAGGATATATCCCTTTAGCTTATATGGGAACAGCTGTAGGAATAATATCTGTAGTTGGATACACCCCAGATGTTTTTGCAAGCCCTATTATGGGTTATTTGTTGGATAGTTACCCTGGGATTGTTGGACATCAATACGTTTTTACTATGCTAGTGCTATTTTCTATTTTGGGGCTATTTGCTTCAATAAAATTTGCCAAACTGGTAAAAGCAGGATAAGGAAAATTCATTAAAAACGAAAAGGGCAAAAAAAGCAACCATACTTTTAATACCCTTTAAGCTATTTCGCTGCGTGAACAACGAAGTGCGAATGTAAGCCAAATTATATTATTAACCATTAACATATATATTATTTTTGGTTGTCGTTGGAGAGTAAACGAAAAATCATAAAAATTAGTACTGATTTTTTAGTCAGGGGCTTTGATTATAAATATGATTTATTTACTTTAATGAACAATAATTCTTTCTAATTTGGGAAGTAGTGACAAAAAAAGACGTGTATGTAGTTTCTGCTGTTCGAACACCACTAGGTAGCTTTGGTGGTATTTTTGCTAACGTATCGGCTACTAATCTTGGTTCAGCAGCAATAAAAGGTGCTCTAGATAAGGCTAATTTAGATCCAAACAGCATAAATGAAGTTTTTATGGGTAATGTTTGCTCTGCAAATTTGGGACAAGCCCCCGCTAGGCAAGCAGCTTTAACTGCTGGAATTTCTGATACCGTTCCTTGTACTAGTATAAATAAAGTTTGTTCCTCTGGAGCAAAATCAATTATGCTTGCTGCACAGAGCATTTTATTAGGTCAGTCTGATCTTATAGTTGCAGGTGGGATGGAGAATATGTCTGCTGTTCCTTATTATATACCAAAAGCCAGATACGGATATAAATATGGTAATGCAGAATTAATTGATGGTTTACATAAAGATGGTTTATTAGACCCCTATAATGAAATATCAATGGGTGTTTTTGCGGACAAAACTGCAGAGAAATATGATATTTCAAGGCAAGAGCAAGATAATTATGCCATTCGTTCGTATAAAAATTCAGCTGCAGCTAATGAAAATGGAGTTTTTGCTAATGAAATTATCGGTGTTAGTGTCCCTCAGAGACGTGGAGATCCTGTTATGATAATGGAAGATGAGGGATATAAAAATGTGGATTTCGAAAAAATTCCACAATTAAGAGCCGCTTTTACTAAGACTGGAACTGTAACGGCTGCAAATGCTTCTACCATTAATGATGGTGCCTCAGCGCTTGTTTTAGCAAGTGCTGAGGCAGTAAAAAAACATGACTTAAATCCTATTGCAAAAATTTTATCTTATGCGGATGCTGCCCAGGAACCTGAGTGGTTTACAACTGCTCCAACTAAAGCTGCTCCTAAAGCACTGGGATTAGCAAAAATGTCAACCACTGATGTTGACTATTTTGAAGTTAATGAAGCATTTTCAGTTGTCCCTTTGGCTTTTAATAAAATATTAAATATTGATATAAACAAAGTAAATATTCACGGAGGGGCTGTTTCTATGGGTCACCCACTGGGAGCTTCTGGTGCAAGAATTGTTACTACTCTCATTAATGTGTTACAAACTAAAGATGCAACAATTGGATGTGCAGCAATTTGTAATGGAGGGGGTGGTGCTAGCTCAATTGTTATTGAACGCCTATAAGTTTTGAGGTTTATAAAACTTCATTTTTTTGAGATATAAATTCAATCCTAATAAGAGTAAAAAATCTTCTTGGTATAAAGAAAATTAAAAGTAAATTGTGACTAAATCAGATGAAAATAAAATCTAACCTAACTTTTTTTTTATTAATTTTTATGTATAATTCTCATTCACAAAACAAACTTCCATTTTTTGAAATTCCTGAGGCTCCCAAGGAAATTTCTTCTTCTTCTGTGACTGCCAGAATGATCCAAGGTGTTGGTTTTAGATACTACTGGGCAACAGAAAGTTTGACCGAAAAGGATTTGTTATACAGGCCCTCTATAGATGCTCAATCAAGTTATGAGACTCTTGAACACATATACTCTTTATCTCTCACTATAAATAATGCAGCAAGCTCTACTCCAAATATTCGTCCTATAAAAGAAGTCCCAAAAGATTTTGTTTCTCTTAGAAAAGAAACTCTAACTCAATTAAAATTAGCTAGTGATAAGTTTTTATTAGCAAAACCTGATGATCTTGAAAAAATGAAAGTTGTTTTCCAAAGAAAGTCCAATCAATCTTCATTTCCTGTATGGAATTTAATTAATGGTCCTATATCCGATGCTATTTATCATACCGGGCAAATTATTAGTTTTAGGAGGACTTCTGGAAATCCAGTTCCAAAGGGAGTTAATGTTTTTTTAGGAGTAAAAAATTAATTCTATTTTACTTTTTATATCGTCCAGGAGCTAAGGCCCTGCTCAAAAGAGAGAAAACAAAAGACGGCAAAAGCCTTATTAAAAAAACAATAATTTTCCATGTTTTTGTAGGAACACACAAACTCTTTCCTTTAAGAGTTGCTTCTACTGCTTCCTCAGCAATTCTTTTTGCGTCTTTTTTCATAAAGGTTGGAACCCTATCCATCTCATTTTGAACTCCACTAGCTTTATGAAAGTTTGTTACTGTATATCCAGGGCATACAGCTGTTGATGTAATTCCTTTGCGATTATAGCTCAAATTTAAACCTTCACTAAATCTATTCATAAATGTTTTAATTGGTCCATAAAGAGATTGAATTGAAGAAGGAGGTGCAAAGGCTGCTACAGATGAAATAATCATTATCCTTCCATGTTTTTTTTGAAGCATTTTTTTTATAAAAACTTTTGTTAAACTAATTACAGATATTCCCAAAACTCGAATAAACTTTTCCTCATCCTCCATTGATGTCTCATGAAATTTATCCGGGTTTGCAAAACCAGCATTGTTAACTAAAACAGAAACGTCATAATTTTTTGAACTACAGTAATCAAAAATTTTGAATGGTGAGTGCTTGTCATTCAAATCACAGGAAATGAAATCTACCTTAACATTGTTTTCTGATTGAATGTTTTTTGAAACTTGACTTAATCTATCCTTTGATCTTGCTGTTAAAACTAAATTGTATCCTTTTTTTGCAAGACACTTTGATATTTCAAGTCCTATTCCTGAGGAAGCACCAGTTACTAGAGCATAAGAATTTTTCATGTAAATATTTTTTATTAATCTATAATATGACTTAAGCTTATAAAATTACCATTTAAAAAAATCTTGCTCAGTTATTATTTTGTAATCTTCCTCTTGTTGGGGATCATAATAAAAATAAAAAGAATGTTTCTCTCCAAAATTTACAACAATTCTTTTGAGGTCTTCAAAATAAAATTCTTTTGCTTTAAATTGAACGTAAAATCTTGTTATAGGCATGTTCTCAAAAATCCAATTATCCCCAGTCCTTATATATACATGTCTTAAATATTCATTGTATTGCCCTCTTATTAGTGCAATTATGTCATGATCTGTTTCGTTTGAAATTAAAAGTGTTGATTTTGAAATTGCTTCAACATTTTGAGGAAATCTATCTGAAAAAATTTCTTGTCCAGTTTTTCCTCTTTGTGCACTTAAAGAATAGGACAAGAAAATTAATGTCATAAATTTCATTATGGTATTTATACCAATCATTTTATTATTTTAACCAAATTATAATTACTCCGTGAATTGTTATGATAATTAAAAATAGTGAATTAATTGATATTGATTTTATTTTTGAAATGTACAGGGTAGCTGCTGAATATCAAAAAAAAAGAGTTATTGACTATTGGCCTGTTTTTGAAAGAGAAATGGTAAAGAATGAAATTGTAGAAAAAAGACAATTTAAACTAATCATAAAAAAAAATATTGCATGTGTTTGGGCTATAACTTTTGATGATCCTTTTATTTGGGGGGAAAAACATAATACGGAGTCTATATATATTCATAGAATAGCTGCGCATGAAAATTATAGAGGTAATAACTTTGGTCTTAAAATTGTTGAATGGGCCAAAGAATATGCTCTAAAACATAATAAAAAATATATTCGTTTGGATACAGTTGGTTACAATAAAAAGTTAATAAGTTATTACTCAAAATGCGGATTTAACTTTTTAGGATTAACCCAACTATCTATTTATAAAGGTTTGCCTAAACATTATCAAAATGCTTCAGTTTCTCTCTTTGAGATTATGTTATAATCCTACAAATTGTATATTGCAGAGATATTTCAATAAAAAAATGAAAAAATGAAAAAATTAAAATTAACAATTACTGCTTTTATTATTGCTTTTACTATATCTGCTTGCGATAATGCAGTTCAAAAAGCTACTGAAACAGAAGCTACTGAAGTGGTAAATACAAACGGAGAGCCAGCTGGCCCTCACACTTCCACTGAATGGAAAATATGGGCTTACAGCACAGCTGCACCATCTTTCATCGCAGAAAACTGTTCAGTCGTTGACGTTGATGGAACTGTTTTAAGGGAAGGTACAAATGGTTGGACTGCTATGGCTGCTAACCCAAGAGGTATGGCTGATCCTGAAAATGGATGGAAAAATCCACATGAAGCAATGCCTATGGTGGGAGATGCTGAGGCAATGAAATGGGCAATGGCCTTTATGTCTGGAGGGACACCCGAAATGGAAAGTGATGGATGGGCTTGGATGCTTCATGGAGACATGGGTGAAGACAATACAAAACAATTGGTTCTTAATAAAGAAGATTCCGCTGAAGGTAAATGGATTGAATCTGGAGCACATTTAATGTTATTTCCAAAAGATCCTGCTTCTTTAAAAGGAAATACAACTGATTTTAATACAGGAGCTCCTTACATCATGTTTGAAGGAACTGGTTATGATCATTTAATGATTCCTGTTGAAGATTATTACAAATACCAAGCAAAAAACTAAAATTATTTATGCTTATAAATTAAAGCCTTTATCTTTTGATAAGGGCTTTTTTATATTTAATCATCACAGTATTAGAACTTAAGTATAATGGATGTTTTGGTGTTCCATTTTTATTTTTGCCAAAACAATATGGTTTTTTAACAAGATCGACTAGCCATTCAGGTTCATGCTCTGTTACTCCCCACCCATAGACAATACGTTTACTTTTTAAAATATATTTCTTTACATACTCTTTATTTTTTCTTGTCCTATTGTTATCTATATTATTATATAATTCTTTCGGATACGAGGTTATATATGCATATAGGTTACAAACCCAAAAACCTCCATATTTCCATTTTTTTGAAAATGAAATTAATCTCTTAATGGTTGGATCATCTTTTTTAGAATCTGCAACTGAAGGATTCAGTAATATAAAAAGAATTGTATCCAGAGAATCATCCCATGATCTTCCCAGCATGTATCTAAATTTTTTATTGCTTGACAATAAAGCTTCTCTTTTCATTTAGCCTTAATTATATCTTCATTATATTAGAAATATGAAAAAAAAATTAAACGTTTTAATAAAACTTTTATTCTTAATTATTGTTTTAATTATTATCTCTATTGGTGGCGGAGGTCTATATTTAAAATCAAATTTACTTGATTTTGAAAATAATTATTCTATAAATCAATTTGAAATTTCAGAAATCAGTATTAACGGGTATAAATTCTTAGATCGAAACGGCAATAAACAATTAGATGTTTACGAAGATGATCGCCAATCTATCGAATTTAGAGCTAATGATTTACTTTTAAAATTAACTAAAGAAGAAAAAATTCATTTACTTAAAGGATCAGGAATGGGGTCAGGAATTGGATGGTCTTCTAATGGAATACCTGGCGCTGTTGGAACTATTGTGCCCACTCCAAGATTAGGGCTTCCAGAAATCTATTTATCTGATGGACCTGCTGGACTTCGAATACTTTCAACAAGAGAAAATGATGATAAAAAATATTATTGTACTGCATTTCCAATCGGCTCATTACTTGCGTCTACTTGGAATACAGAATTGGTTCAAAATGTTGGCTATGCCATGGGAAATGAAGCCCTTAGTTATGGTATTGATGTTATATTAGGTCCAGGAGTAAATATACATAGACATCCGCTTTGTGGAAGAAATTTTGAATATTATTCAGAAGATCCCGTTTTAACTGGAAATATAGGAGCTGCAATGGTAAACGGAATAGAATCTAACGGAGTTGGAACATCACCCAAACACTTTGTTGCAAATAATCAAGAAACATCAAGAAATTCAAATGATGCTATAGTATCTGAAAGAGCTCTACGAGAAATCTATTTAAAAGGTTTTGAGATAATTGTGAAAAAATCTCAACCGTGGACAATAATGACATCTTACAACAAAATTAACGGCATATATGCTCCTGAAAACAAACGACTTTTAACTGATGTTTTAAGAAATGAATGGAACTTCGAAGGGCTTGTAATGACTGACTGGTTTGGGGGAAATAGTGCTACAGCTATTATTAATGCGGGTAATGATTTAATTGAACCTGGAACAAAAAACAGTTGGGATGAACTAAAGAAGTCTGCAAAAGATGGAAGCTTGCCTATAAAGAATATTGATACTTCTGTTAAGCGTATTTTAAAGCTTGTTTTGAAGTCTAAAAAGATGGAAAACTATGATTATGATAATAGTCCAAATCTGGAAAAGCATGCAATAATTAGCCGAAATGCTGGGGCTGAAGGAATGGTTTTACTTAAAAACAATGGTATTCTCCCAATTGAAAATATAACTAATATTGCTCTTATAGGTGCTACATCATATGACTTTATTTCAGGGGGAACAGGCTCTGGAGATGTTAACGAGGCTTATACAGTAGCTTTAGATGAAGCTCTCAAAAACGATGGGTTTCAGATAAATGAAACAGCTTTGAATGAATATGAAAAACAAAACTCCAAAAATTCAAATAAAAAACAAAAAGGTGGAGGAGCAATTGAAGCAGTTATGACTATGATGAATCCCCCCACTCCTATGGTTATGAATTATTCTATTGAATTGCTTGAAGAAACTAGTAAGACTGCTGATCTAGCAATTATAACAATTGGAAGAAATAGTGGGGAAATTATTGATAGAAAGATTAAAGATGACTTTTTGCTTTCTAAAAAAGAAATAGGGATGATAGAGAAGACATGTAAAGTTTATCATTCATTAGGAAAAAAAGTAATTGTTATTCTTAATATTGGTGGAGTAATTGAAACCAACTCATGGAAAAATTTACCAGATGCTATTTTATTAGCATGGCAAGGTGGACAAGAAAGTGGTAATTCTGTCGTAGATATTTTAACTGGAAAAATGAATCCAAGTGGAAAGCTGTCGATGACTTTTCCAAATGATATAAATGATCATAAGTCTACATTGAATTTTCCAATGGATGGAAAACCAATGAAGTTAACTGATGTGATATTTGGTATTAATACTGAAGAAAAGGCCGAAGAAGATAAAATAAAAAACATTGATTATACAATTTATGAGGAAGGTGTTTATGTTGGATATAGACACTTTGACAAAGAAAACATTAATGTGTCTTTCCCCTTTGGACATGGACTCTCTTATACGGAATTTGAGTATTCTGACCTTCAAATAACAAAAAAAACAGATACAATTGTTATTTCTTTATATGTGAAGAATGTAGGGATTCAAAAAGGTAAAGAGGTTGTGCAAGTATATGTTTCAAAAAAGAATTCTAAAATTAACCGACCTATTAAAGAATTAAAAGAATTTTCAAAAACAAAATTGTTAGATCCTGGGGAAAAAATTAAAATAGATTTTAGAATCCCTATTTCAGATCTATCATATTGGAATGAGGAAATTAATGATTGGAAAATAGAAAATGGTATATATTCTATTCTTCTAGGCGCCTCTTCAAGAAACATTAAGCTTGCGCAAGAAATAGATATTAAATATTAATTTTATAAAAATCTATTTCAGATTAAGAAAATAAAAATGACCAAAAATGAATTATTAGATTGTCATGATAGAATTAAACCATTCATTCATAATACCCCAGTTCTTACTTCAAGTCAAATTAATAAAATAGCTGGAGCTGACCTTTACTTTAAATGTGATAATTTTCAGAAAATGGGTGCGTTTAAAATGAGAGGTGCTACAAATGCTATTTTACAACTTTCCGATAAACAGAAAAAAAGGGGAGTTGTAACCCATTCTTCAGGTAATTTTGCTCAAGCACTATCTCTTGCAGCTCATAGTATAGGGATAAAAGCATATATAGTTATGCCTTCGAATGCAACAGAAATAAAAAAAACTGCTGTAAAAGGTTATAAAGGAGAGCTTATTGAATGTGAACCAAATCTAAAAGCAAGAGAAATTGCTGCTAAAGAAATTGAACAATCAAAAGGTGCAACTTTTATTCATCCTTCAAATGATAATGATGTAATTCTTGGACAAGGAACAGCTTGTAAAGAGTTATTGTATGAATTTAATAACCTGGAATATGTGCTTACTCCAGTTGGTGGTGGTGGTCTTATTGCCGGAAGCGCATTAGCTGCAAAATTTTTTGGTAATAACTGTAAAGTTATTGGTGCTGAACCATTTGAAGCTGACGATGCTTATCGTTCTTTAAAAAGTGGGAAAATTGAAACAAACGACAATACAAATACAATCGCAGATGGGCTTAAAACTCAGTTAGGTGATAAAAATTTTCCGATAATTCAGAGGGAGGTTCATTCAATAATTAGAATTACTGAGAATGAAATAATTGAATCAATGAAGATTATTTGGGAAAGATTAAAGATAATTTGTGAACCTTCTTGTTCCCTTCCATTGGCTGCAATAATAAAAAATAAAGCGTTTTTTAAAAACAAAAAGCTTGGAATAATAATTTCAGGAGGTAATGTTGATTTAAATAATCTTCCTTTCTAAAAAATTACATATTTATTCTCTTTTTTCTTTTTTAAGAAATACTAATTCAGTCGGTTAAAAAGAAATTCCAAATCCAATATTTCCCACAACAATTCCTCCTGATCCTATCCCAGGAATACTTGGTATTTCTTCAGTAACCGACTCTGAAAATCCATTTGAAGCAGTACCAGTAAAGGTTAATGAGTCAGGAATTGTTCCAAATCCATATCCTAATTCAATACTAAAATACAGTGTCCCTCCTGTTTTTACCCCTGCTTTTAATATTGTTGTGTCAATATTTAAATCAACAGATCCTACACCTGATAATCCTCCAGATAGACTTAGGTCATTATATTGAAGTGACGAAGAAAAGCTAGAAACACCTATTCCGGTATAAAAACCTTTTCCTTGTTGATTAAAGTAATATTTTGCCCCAAATTCTGAATAAGACAACTCAATTGAAGTTTCATCTAAATCTAAATCATAGGCTCCGTAATTAATATAAGGGGCAAAGTGATTTTCCATGACTGAAAGAACATATTCAAAAGATCCTGAAGCCATGTTTGGCACACCTAATTTAAGACCTAAAGAAGCTCTTTTTATAGGTTTTACTTCCTCAGATTGTTCAATAATTGCAGAATTATTTTTTTCATCTTGAGCCATAAGCTGAAAACAAAAAAATAATATTCCGAAAGTAAATATTTTTTTCATTTTTTATTTTTTATTTAAAAATAAGAAAATCAATTCTTATTAGTGTATTAAAACCTCAAATCAAGCAATTTAATGTAGATTGCCAAAAAAAGGAATCGGAGTTATTTATATTAATTAAATTAAAAAATTAAATGGAAATATTAATATCTGCCATTACTATATTTTTTTTAAGATTAGCTGATCAGAGTCTAGGAACAATCAGAGCATTACTTGTTAATAAAAACAAATCTTTTTATGCAGCTTCAATAGGTTTATTAGAGTCTGGTATATGGGTAATCGCTGTTTCAAAGGTTGTAAGAGATGTTGATGATCCTATTTTAATAGCTGGATATGCATTTGGATTTGCTTCTGGAACTATTCTTGGGTCATATCTTGAAAACATAATTGGAGTAGGAAGTATTGTTGTTAGAGTTTTTTCGTCAGTTGATTCACCAAGTATAGCAGATGCATTAAGGGAAAAGGGGTATCTTGTAACTGTAATAAATGGTGAAGGAAGAGATGGTGAAGTGAGAGTCTGCTGGAGTATTATTCCTAGAAGAAAAAGAAAAGAGGTAATTCGAATCATAAAAAATGTTAACCCAGAAGCCTATGTAACTTCCGATTTAGCTAATCCAGTTTCACTAAAAAAATAAAATCAACAATTATATTTTTTTTTAGTCTCTTAAATTGTCTATATTAGACAGTTACAACCTATAAATTTTTGATATGAAAAAGTTTAGCGCATTTATCATTCTTTTATTGTTTTCTGTGAATTTAACATATGCTCAGAAATCAAAAACCAATAAATCTGAGAAAATTTTTACCAAAAATTGGAGGGTAATTAAATCAAAAGATAATTCTTCATTGTCGAGTGTAAAGCCAAATAAAAAAATCAACGCTAATAATATAGACGGTAAAATCTTTACCAAAAATTGGAAGGTAATTGAATCAAAAAATAAGTCTTCATTGTCGAGTGTAAAGCCAAATAAAAAAATCAACGCTAATAGGGTAGACGGTAAAATCCTTGGAGAAAGAAAAATGAATTCATCTGATTCTCATTCTAGGTCTAAAAAACAAAATAAATCAACTTATTCTAACTCTTTAAACAACAGTAGCTTGTCTAATAAAAGTATTACTAGCTCTGGCGCCTTAACAAAGGCAAGAACCACAGTTAGAAAACCTAATAAAAGGGCGACTAAAAAAAACAAATTCTTTTCTACAAAAAATAGAGAATAACTAGATTTTTTTATTTGAATAATTATAAAAAAAACACTTATTTATAGGCATTTGAAAGGTTAGTTTTTATCTTTGCACAAAATTTTATATTTCTTCTAAAATGAAAGCATTAGGAACTAAAAGTAGAATGAGGCATATGGCCCATAACCCCACTGGAGAATTGGTTAAATCATTAACAAATTTGCTAAAAAATATGAGGAAGTAGCCATGCTTTTCCTAAAAAACATTTTAAATGTAAAAAACATCCTTTTTCTGTTTTGTTTTATTGCTCTTTCTTGCTTAAAAGATGAAACAAAAAATGAGTGTAATTACACTGAAAAAATATGCTCAGCTATTGATGAGCTTAATTATAATAAAAAGAAGTGGGTAGATTCAAATATAACATCCTATTCAATGTATTTTAGGATAAGTTGTTTTTGTGTTTTCTTCGATCCATTTTCTGTAAGTATTTTGGAAAACACGATAGATAACGTGTCGGGAAATGAAGAATGGGGACATGAAATGGTTCTCACTATAAATGATCTATTCATTGAAATTGAAAAACGAATTTATGAAGATCCTTTTTCTTTCCAAATTGAATATAACACACAATACGGTTATCCTGAAAGTTCTTTTTTTGATATGGTTGAAATGATAGCTGATGAAGAAATAGGTTATTATATAACTAGTTTTAATCCTTTGTAGTTTGACTGATAGAATAAAAAAATTGGGGCTAAAAGAAAATTTAGCACAGTTTATTTTATTAATAATTATTAATGCTTTTGTAGGTGGAATGGTTGGAATTGAAAGAACAATTATTCCCCAGTTTGCAACTGATAACTTTAACATATCATCAAAATCAGCTATTCTTTCATTTATAATAGCATTTGGAATTACTAAGGCGTTCACAAATTATGTTTTTGGTAAACTAGCTAATTCCATAGGAAGGAAGAAGTTGTTAATTATTGGTTGGCTATTTGCAATTCCGGTCCCCTTAATTTTAATTAATGCTAATTTTTGGATTTGGGTAATTTTTGCCAATATTTTATTAGGAATAAATCAAGGGCTTACATGGAGTAGTACAATAAATATGAAAATAGATTTGGTAGGGGAAAAAGATAGAGGTTTTGCAATGGGTTTAAATGAATTTTCAGGGTACTTAGCTGTCGGAATTACAGCTTATCTAAGTGGGTATATTGCGAATAAATATGGGATAACTCCTTATCCTTTTTATATTGGATTTATTGTTGCTTTATTAGGGCTTTTGACAACAATTTTATTTGTAAAAGAAACCAGGTCATTTATTAATATTGAATCAAAAGCAAACAAATTTAATTCTTTTGAAAACGTATTTATAGATACTACATTTAAAAACAAAACGCTTAGCTCTGTCACTCAAGCAGGATTAATAAATAATCTTAACGATGGTATGATTTGGGGACTACTTCCAATTCTTTTGTTGTCTATTAACCTTAATACAGAACAAATAGGTTTAATAGCAGCAGCCTATCCAACATTTTGGGGGATTGGACAGTTGTTTACAGGTAGATTATCTGATTTTTATTCAAAAAAAAGAATGCTATTTTGGGGAATGCTTATTCAAGGTATTTCAATTTTATTCTTGCCATTTATAAACTATTTTTTCTTACTACTTTTTCTAAGTATCCTTTTAGGGATAGGAACTGCAATAGTATATCCAACTTTTTTAAATGTAATTGCTGAGGAATCACCACCATTACAAAGAGCAGAAAGCATAGGAGTTTTTAGGCTTTGGAGGGATTTAGGTTACGCAATTGGAGCTATAATTTCAGGAATTACTGCTGACTTATTTGGGCTTGAATTCTCAATTATTTTAATTGGACTGATTACAATAATGTCATCAATTATTATTCAATTTAGAATGCCTTCTAAGTCTTAAATGATTTTACCAACCTTTATTATAAAAAGATTGAATTTCTTACTCATTAGGAATAATTAGATTGTTTTGTGGGCTTCCAGAAGCTAATGCGTCTGACGTCATTTTAGATAAAACGTTAATAAACTTTTCCAATTTAACTCCCTTACAGTAACTTAAATTTTCATATTTATAGTATGAAAATTATAAATCATTACCAGCCTGATTCATTTTCATATGTCCTATCCCATCTTGTAAGAGTAACTTTTTGCCTAGTATAAAACTGTACTCCTTCATTTCCTTGCATATGTAAATCTCCATAAAAAGAATCATTCCATCCTGCAAATGGAAACATTGACATTGGAGCTGGAACTCCAACATTAATCCCAATCATTCCACAGTTAACATTTGTCCTAAATTGTTTAGCTGCAGCTCCACTTTGAGTAAATATGCTAGAACCATTTCCATAATTTAACTCATTAATCCATGAAATAGCTTGATCAAGATTTTTAGGGTTCATGATTGACAACACAGGGCCAAAAACTTCATGTTTAAATATTGTGGTTTTTGGTGTTACATCAGTAAAAAGGGTAGGGCCTACAAAAAATCCATCCATATTTAAAAGATCTCTTCCGTCTCTAGCAAGTTCCACTTCTTTAGAAACATTTTCAATTAAAGTAGGAACAATAGGTGAAGATGAAGTCATATTTTTTTTTAAACATACAGTTTGATCTTGAAAAACCCTTATTAATCAAATATCAAAAAAACAACTAATTAACTACTCTTCTTATCTGTTGTAAGAAATTTTCTTTAGATGTTTTTATTAAATCCCCTTCAGAGGAATATAGTTCACATTTGTATACGTCTCTTTTTTCATTTAAAAAAATAACATAAATGGGGTTTGTATATGTTATCGAATTAACGATACATCTGTCTATCTCATAATATCCAATAATTTGAACTCCTCTTTCATATTTAGAAATATATCTAGAGAAGGTGCCTTTTTCATTTTCTGTATTCTGATTCAAAAAAGAATTACTAAATGAAAAATAGTTGTCTTTATATGGGATATAAATGTTAACTAAGGAGTCTTTTTGATTACGCCAGAGCCCTCTTAAATCTTTATAAAAATAAATTGTATTAGCGTATTCTTCTGGAGATAGTATATTGTCGAAATTCTCAAACAATTCTTTTGCAATTAAATAATTTTCATTTTTAATAGATTGACAACCATTAAAGGTTAAAAGTCCTAGAATTATAAATTTTTTCAATGTTGCTTTTTTTTAACTACACTTTAACCCTATTTTGAGGTTTTCTTAACACTTTGATCTTTATCTTTAAAGTCTTAATAAGCTCTATCATTTAATTTTTAATTGGTTTTGTTTGATCCGTGCGCTTTTTTAAAATTAAGTGCACGGATTTTTATTGAGATATTTCATATTCAAATTCCCAACTAGGATTATCCAAAATATTAATAATATATCTTACGGTCAATTCATCCCCTTGATTAATTTTTTTAGTAGTTATTAATCTTATGTGTTTAACTTCTCCTATCTCAGGATCTTTATTACTAATTACTGCTTTGCAATTTGGAATTTCATGATGATTAATAAACCCTCCCAGTGACAATCGAATATATCCATCAGGAAATCTAGAGTCAAAAACATGAGATATTCCTAAATCTGTTCCCAGAGGAATGTTTGAGCTAGCAAATAACCCTAAGCCTTCAATATTACTTTTTGAAACTGTCAAAAATTTTGGTAAAGGCCTGAATGTATACTCATTTTTTTTCACAGAGATTCTTATTTATTATAATTTGAAATTAAAAAACTTTAATCAAAAAAACCCTAGTATTATGAATGAATTTAAAAAAAGGATTTTTAATACTAAATAAAAAATATTTATCTTTTAATACGAATCAACCCCTCCTGCGTTACGGATGCTATTAAAATACCTGATTTAGAAAAAATACTTCCTCTAGCAAAACCTCTGGCAGAAGATGCACTAGGACTATCCATGGCGTATAATAGCCAGTCATCAATTTCAAAATCTCTATGAAACCATATTGCATGATCTATACTAGCAACAAATATTGGGTGATCTCTTATTTTTTCTCTATGAGGTTTTGTTGCAGTCATTATTAAATTTATATCAGAAGAAAAGGCTAACAATTGTTGTTTTATAGGTAAGTCTATCTTCATCTTTTCTTTGGTTTTAAACCAAACATGGCTAAAAGGAATTGCATTTTTTGTTTCTATGTGAGACATTATTTCAACTGGCTTAAAATCAAACATTTTAGGATGAGCTTTTTTTAAGCTTTTATAATAATTTGGATTTTTATCTTTCAAACTTTCTACCTGTTGCATATCGCTTCTTAGAACTTCAGGAGGTAAAATATTTGGAGCCACAATCTGGTGATCAACTCCAGTCTCTTGCTTTTGAAAAGATGCTGCCATATTAAAAATGGCCTTCCCATTTTGATAGGCTACTACTCTTCTTGTTGTAAAACTATTTCCATCTCGTATTTTATCTACCTCATATATAACAGGAAGATTAATGTCTCCTGTCAAAATAAAATAACCGTGCATGGAATGAGCTATTCTGTTTTCTGAAACGGTTTGATAAGCAGCATGAAGTGATTGAGCTAAAATCTGTCCTCCAAAAACCCTGCCCCATGAAGATGGATAATTTTGACCAACAAATTTTGTATCACTTTTCTTTACTAGTTTTAAAAGAGTTAGTAGCTCCTCGACAGACTCCAACTTATTCTGTTTTTCTTAAAGTCCATATTTCATGTAAAGGTTTTCCTTTACTGCTAAAACCGCTATGATACCAATCATTTCCTTTTTCTTCATATTTAAAAGATAATGTTTTACCTACTCTAGTCTTATCTCTTGAAAAATACTCTATTGATTCATTATAATCTCCTTTTACAGCAGAATATTTTCCGCCTCCACAACCAAAAAACTGAAGTGTTTCAGTGTTATATGCCGTCCATTGAAAATGCCCATCGATTAAAAATTTTAAAGTTTTTCTTGAACGCTTTGTGTCTCTTCTTTTTTCTTCACCACTTGGACCTACTCTTCCAGCCATCAACCATTTTCCTTCTAACTTTTGATCTAAATTTGATATTTTTTCCATTTTATTTATTCCAGAATATGTCATCTCTTTAAGACTGTCTTTTTCATAATTTGAATTGAATTCGAAAATAACGTGAAAGAAATTATTTTTAGTTTTTGTATAAAATCCTCCTCTAGTATAAATAAATTGATTATCGATAGAATTATAAACAGTTTCTACAAAATAATCTTTGTCAATTAATATTCGGTGATTCTCCTCAGAATTTCCAACTTCTTCATTAAAAGAAAATACTTGAGCAATAATTATGTTTGTGGTAAAGTTTAAAAATATTAATAAAAAAAGTAAATGTTTCATATTAATTAAATTTTAGAATTAAGCCTCTAGTCGTCAGGTGTATTGATCCAAAAGGTTGAAAAATATTATTAGTTTCTATAGTCAAGTGCAGGTTTTCGATCACCTATTAAAGGTATGTATTTAAAATCTTTTCCTCTTTTTATAAGAAATTCTTTTTTTGCATTAGAAATCAATTTAGGATTATCAATTAGTTGCATCCCTGTAAGAGCAATTGTTTTAGCGGCAACAAGCATTCCTTTTACACCAATACTTGTTCCTCCTGCCGCTACCGCTTGCCAGCTATGCGCAGGAGTTCCAGGAACCCATGTCGCTGCATTAAATCCAACAGTAGGCAATGCAAAACTAACATCTCCTACGTCAGTTGATCCAGATCCTTTTGCTTGCGTCGACGAATTATAAGGTTGAACTCCTTCAACATATTCTGTATTAAGTTTCACGCCTAAGCTTTCTGATATCTTATTAGCGAAAACCTTCTCATCTTCAGAATAATTATATCCTCCTATCTTTTCTAAATTACTCTGAACTTGTTTTTGTAAAGATTCAATGTGAAGAAGCTCGTGTGTTCCTCCAATCATTTCATAATCCATTGTTGTCCCCGTTCCTAAAGCAGCTCCTTTAGCAGCATTTACAATACGATCAAAAACCTTAATAACCTCATCTCTTTTTGTATGTCTTGAATAATAGTAAACTTCTGCAAAAGCGGGGACTACATTTGGAGCCTCTCCTCCTCTAGTAATTACATAATGGATCCTTGTGCTCTGATCAACATGTTCACGCATCATATTCACCATAGAATTCATTGCTTCAATTGCATCAAGTGCAGACCTTCCTTTTTCTGGAGCAGCAGCAGCATGAGCAGAAACTCCATAAAACCTAAATTTGGCTGATTTGTTAGCCAAAGCAGGTTTTGGACTTGCAGCATTTATTGAAGAAGGATGCCAATGAAGAGCAACATCCAAATCATCGAATAATCCAGCTTTAGTCATATAAACTTTTCCAGACCCGCCTTCTTCTGCAGGACATCCAAAAAATTTAATAGTCCCTGATTTTTTATTTTTTATTAAATACTCTTTTATAGCTATTGCTGCTGCTGCTGATGCTGTTCCAAAAAGATGATGTCCACAAGCATGTCCAGCTTTACCATTATTTGATATTTTGTATGGCTTAGCTTGTTGTGATAATCCAGGTAAAGCATCATATTCTCCTAAAACACCTATTTCAGGAGAACCTGTTCCAAACGAAGCAACAAAAGCTGTTGGTATTTCAGCAACTCCTTTTTCAATAACAAATCCTTCTTCTTTTAATATTTTTTGAAGAATTTCACTGCTTTCATTTTCTTGATAACCCATTTCAGCTAGATTCCATATTGATTTAGCAATACTTTCATACTTCATTTGTTTTTCATCTATAGATGATAGAATATCTATATGTTTTTTTTGAGAATAAATATTTAGACACATTAAAACTATCATTAGAAGTAAAGCATTTTTCATAAAAAATATTATTTGTTTTACATAAATGTAATCAGAATTTATTAAAGCTTATTGTGAGCTTTATAATTCCATTCAAGTGTTTCAATTAATTTAATAATGTCTCTCTCAATGTATTTGACTGCTGGTAATATTGAGTCGTAATTCGGTTTAACATAAAAATATAATGAGCCGATTAAAAAATTATAACTACTATCAGTTAAAAAAAATTGAATTTGTGAAGCTGCATCACCTACAACATTAAACATTGTTCCGTAGACTTTTTTTTCTTGATTTATAAAAACTCTTTCAGGAATTTCTTGTGCTTTTCTTAAATGTTTACTGGGTAATTTATATGCGTCATTTAATAATGAATCTAAATTATTTTTAATTGTGGAATGAGAAAGGTATAAAGTCGCTTTTAATTCTGGATAAAATAGATTTTGTCCCTTTGGGGCTTTTATTATTTTAGCGAATGAATTGTATTCATAATTAAATTGAATTTCTGTATCACTTTTTTTATATTCAGGTCTTGGATAGTTAAGGCTTAATTCGGCTCTTGGTTTAGGCTGATCAATTTCAGAACAGCTAATAATTAAAACCATAAGTAAGAATATATATTTAATCATTAGGATTTTGGAATAGTAACTTTAATTCGTTGAATTCTTTTATTTTCAATAGTTTCTATTAGGAAGGTATATCCATCATGACTAAATTTTTGGCCAGGTTTAGGAATCACTTGAGTAGCTTCTAGTAAAAATCCTGCTAATGTCTCAGCTTCAGCTCTAATTTTATCAAAAGAAGAGGTGTTCTCCAGTTCTATAGCTTTATAAAAATCTTTCAAACTTGTTTTACCTTCAAAAACATAATTATGTCTGTCTAGCTGAGAATAACTCAATGACAACTCATCAAACTCATCGCTTATGTCTCCAACAATTTCTTCAAGAATATCCTCTAAGGTAATAAGTCCAGAAGTTCCTCCATATTCATCAACAACTATTGCTAAGTGAATTTTTTTTTGTTGAAATTCAGTCAATAAATCATCTAGTTTTTTATTTTCAGGAACGTAAAATGGTTCTTTTAATAATTTAGTCCAATTAAACTCTAAATCTGAATAATGAGGAAGAAGATCTTTAACGTATAAAATTCCATCAACTTTGTCAAGGTGATCCAAAAATACAGGTATTCTTGAAAACCCATTATCTATAATTTTTGGGATTATCTCTTTTAGAGTTTCTTTTTTAGATAATGCAAAAACATCGATTCTGGGACACATTACTTTTTTAGTGTCTGTGTTTCCAAAGTTTACAATTCCCTGAAGAATTTTCTGTTCTTCAATTGTGGTCTCTTTGTCGGAAGTCAATTCTAATGCCTGAGATAATTGGTCAATTGAAAAATCATTATTTTGAGTGCCAAATCTATTTTCTAAAAAATGAGTCATTTTACTCATAGGTGAGGTCAAGAAAAAAAGAATGTAGGAATCTACTATCTTTATTGGTTTTGACATTAGTTTAGCAAATTTTATAGCATTTCTATTTGCATATACTTTTGGTAAAATTTCTCCAAAAAGAAGAATTATCGTGGTTATGAATCCAATTTCAAAAATTAGTGTAAAAATTGGATTAAAAATTCCTTTAAAAAAAATTCTACTTAAATTTGCAAAAATTAAAACTATTGCAATATTTATAAAATTATTAGTTACTAAAATCGTTGCTAAAAGTCGTTTCGGTTTTTTTAGAAGACTTTTTATTCTTTTAATATCTGTTTCTTCCTCCTTTAAATTATTTTCTATCTCTGAGTTACTTAAAGAGAAAAAAGCAATTTCAGATCCTGAAATTAAAGCAGATAAAATCAGTAATAATAATAGAAGTATAAGCTGAATAATTATAAAAAAATCCATAAAGTATTAGAAATATTTCTTAGGACTTAAGTTTTAAAAAGGTAAATCTTCTTCTTTTTCAGAATCACTGATTTCATTATTTAAATTATGGTTATCCGTTTTTTGAGCTACAGTGTCTCCCTTACCAGATAAAAAAGTGAACTCATTAACAATTATTTCAGTACTATATCTATCTTTCCCTTCCTGATCCTGCCATTTTCGAGTTTTGAGTTTTCCTTCAATATAAATTTTATCTCCCTTTCCAATATATTTTTCACAAACTTCAGCAGCTTTATTACGAACAATTATGTTATGCCATTCAGTTTGAGAAACCTTTTCTCCTGAAGATTTATTTGTATAACTTTCGTTTGTTGCCAGAGGAAATCTACCTACACACCCTCCTCCATCAAAATAATGCATTTTTACATCGTCTCCCAAATGACCAATTAGCATAACTTTATTTACAGTTCCACTCATATATTATAGTTTTTAAAAATTCAATCTATTCAAAGATAAAAAATCAATTGAGCGTCTTATAGAATTGTGTCATAAATTTTTCAATTACAACAGGAACAGGAAATGAAAACACTTTTTCTTCTTCTATTGGGAGAATTGATTTCTTAGATAAAACAACTTCCCAAAATTGAATAATTAATTTTTGATGGCTTAACTTATGTAAAATAGGCTTTTTAAAAATTGGTTTTATTTTTAAAACAATTTCTTTAGAATATTTGCTAATTATATTTTGAAATTCATCTGTAGGTTTGTCTATTATTTTATTATACTCTATCATTGGAAATTGATATAGTTTATGCCATATACCTTTTTGATTTATTTGTTCTAGAACTGTTTGATTTTGGGAATTGTGAATTACTAAGTAATTAAAATATCGCGTTTTAATTTTAACATTATTTATTTTAACTGGATAGAAATTCACTTTTTTATTTTTAAAAGCATAACATTTAGTTGAAAAAACACATTCTAAGCAGATAGGAGTTTTTGGCTTACACTGAATTGAACCAAAATCCATTAATGCTTGATTAAAATCTCCAGGAGATTGTTTCTTAATTAATTTATTAGCTTTAATTTTAAATAAATTAAATCCTTTCCTCGAGTTTATAGGGGTTTCTATTCCAAAGAATCGGCCAAGAAATCTAAAAACATTTCCATCAATAACTACTTCTGGAATATCGAAACATATTGACGCTATTGCACTAGCCGTATAATCCCCGATTCCCTTAAATGTTTTTAACTCTTGATGAGATTTTGGAAAAACACCATTATGATTTTTTACAATATCTTTTGCTGTTAGATGTAAGTTTTGTGCGCGAGAGTAATAACCTAGTCCTTGCCATAGTTTAAAAATATTTTCTTCTTTTGACTTTGCTAAATCATATACAGTAGGAAATGCTTTTATAAACTTAAGATAATAAGGGAGTCCTTGTTCAACTCTAGTCTGTTGTAAAATAATCTCCGACAACCATATTTTATATGGATCCTTGGTTGCTCTCCAGGGAAGGTCTCTAGAATTAATTTTATACCAATCCATTAATATTTGAGAAAAAATCATACTTTCAAATATACCTTACTCACTTAAATATAAAAAGATGATAAAGAGATTATTAATAATTTATATATTTGCTAGCCTTTAAATCAATTAACAATCAAAAGACAAGAGTATGACTAAAGCAGATATCGTAACAAACATTTCGGATAAACTTGGTATAGACAAAGCAGATGTCCAACCTACTATTGAAAAATTTATGACCGAAGTAAAAGATTCCTTAGAAAAAGGAGAAAATGTTTATTTACGAGGTTTTGGAAGTTTTATTATTAAAACTCGTGCAGAAAAAACTGGACGTAATATATCAAAAAATACTGCAGTTAAAATACCTGCGCATAATATCCCGGCTTTTAAACCTGCAAAAATTTTTGTAAACGGGGTTAAAGCTAAGGTTGCCGTATCATAAAACTGAATTAATAACAATTAAAAGCTAGCATATATGCCCAGCGGTAAAAAACGAAAAAGACATAAGGTGGCTACTCATAAGCGAAAAAAACGCAGAAGAGCTAATCGTCACAAAAAAGACTAAG
Organism: Flavobacteriaceae bacterium; assembly: GCA_029243245.1. GTDB lineage: Bacteria > Bacteroidota > Bacteroidia > Flavobacteriales > Flavobacteriaceae > Marivariicella. The sequence goes on from JAQWSK010000006.1 coordinate 25,403, forward strand.
TGTATAGGTGATGCACTCAAAATATTAAACCCATGTTCATTGAAATGCTTTAGCTAAAATTCTAAAGCACAGGTTAATACCTGAAAATTTATTGTTTAATCAACTATAGCTTATAGTTATAGTTATAAAATTTATCAGAGTGAAAAAAGAACTGATTATCCGATCGAATTCCTCTGCTGTTGATTTTGCCCTGCTCAAGGATGGAAAATTAATTGAGTTGAACAAAGAAGTTGAAGACAACAAGTTTTCTGTAGGTGATATTTTTATTGCTAAAATCAGAAAACCAATTCCGGGACTTAATGCTGCTTTTGTAGATGTTGGTCATGAAAAAGATGGCTTTTTACATTATCATGATTTAGGCCCTAAACTACCTTCTTTGTTAAAGTTTATAAAACAGATAACCACAGGTAAACATAAAGATTACTTACTTAAAAGATTTAGATTTGAAAATGAAATATCTAAAGATGGAAATATTGATGAAATATTAAAAAGTCAATATACAACTTTAGTTCAAGTAGTGAAAGAACCAATATCTACTAAAGGTCCCCGTGTTAGCTCTGAGTTATCATTAGCTGGACGATTTATGGTTCTTATGCCTTTTTCAGATCGAGTATCAATTTCTCAAAAAATAGAAGAAAGCAAAGAAAAAAGTAGACTCAAACGCTTAGTACAGAGTATTAGACCCAAAGGTTTTGGTATAATTATACGTACAGTGGCCCAAGGACAAAAAGTAGCTGAACTTGATGCTGATCTACAACAATTGCTCAAACGTTGGAAAAATCTTTGTAACAAACTGCAAAAAATAGATAAGTATCCAACTAAAGTTTTGAGTGAAATTAATCGTTCTTCTTCTATTCTTCGTGATATTTTTGATGATAGTTTTACTGGAATTCATATTGATGATCCAGAGATATTTAGTGAAGTTAAAGACTATGTACAAAGTATTGCTCCCAAGAAAAAAGATATTGTGAAAATTTATACTGAAACAACTCCTATTTTTGAAAAACATGGAGTCGAAAGGCAAATTAAAACTGCTTTTGGAAAAACAGTATCAATGCAACGCGGTGCTTATCTTGTTATAGAACATACAGAAGCTCTTCACGTAATAGACGTAAATAGCGGAAATCGTTCTAATAAGTCTAGAGATCAAGAAGATACTGCTCTAGAAGTCAATATTATTGCTGCCTCTGAAATTGCTCGTCAATTAAGACTGAGAGATATGGGGGGTATTATAGTTATAGACTTTATAGACATGACATATAGTGAGAATCGAAAGAAGTTATTTGAGCATTTGAGAGAGGAAATGAGCCAAGATAGGGCGAAGCATAAAATTTTACCGCCTAGTCGATTTGGTCTTATTCAGATTACTCGTCAAAGAGTGCGACCAGAAATGAAAATTAAAACAAAAGAGCCTAACCCTAATTCAAATAGTGAAGTAGAAGCTCCAATTGTTTTAATAGATAAAATCAACACAGAACTTAACAAAATTGTTAAGCACAAGCAATACAAAAATGAACAAGTTTTTTTACATGTTCATTCATTTATTGCATCTTATTTGAAAGAAGGGTTTCCATCCATCCAACTCAAATGGTATTTTGAATATAAAAAGTGGGTACGTATTGTACCAAGAGATGCATATCTCTACTTGAAGTTTAGTTTTATGGATAAAAACCAAAAAACACTTCGAGCTTAATTTTAAAACCGCTATAGACAAGTATTCTATAGCGGTTTTTTTATTTTAAATTAACTTTACACTGTGAAAAAACAATATTTGTCAATTATAGAAGCACAAAAAAAATTAGAACATTACTGTGCTTACCAAGAAAGATCTCATAAAGAAGTTGTTAAAAAGCTTAAAGAAATAAATATTATTCCTATTGCAATTGATCAAATCGTTAGTGACTTAATTCAAAATAATTATTTAAATGAAAATCGTTTTGCAAAATGTTTTACTAGAGGGAAATTTAGAATTAAAAGTTGGGGTAAAAAAAGGATTGTATTTGAATTAAAACATCATCAAGTAAGTGATTATAATATTAAAAATGCTCTACAAGAAATTAGTGAAACAGATTATATCGAAACACTTATCACCTTGAGTAAAAAGATTTGGAAATCATCGAAAGGAAATATTTTATCCAAAAGAAAGACAAAATTTATTTCAGCACTTAAATATAGGGGATGGGAAGCAGATTTAATCTATGATCAACTAAATAAGATGCAATAAATAATCTCTTATAAATTAATCTGACAATAAAATAAGTTTGTTGTTATTCATTTCAACAGTCCCCGATTTAATTTGTAAAATAGTTTTTCCTTCTTTTTGTTCAAATTTACTTTTAAATTCAGTGGTTATTTCAAGATTACCTTCTATTGTAACTGTTCCTTTTTTAAGACTTGAAACTATTGGAGCATGGTTATTTAACATTTGGAAATATCCATTTGTGCCTGGTACAGAAACCGACTTAACTTCACCACTAAAAAGTATTGCTTCAGGAGATATAATTTCTAAATACATTATGATTCTGATAACATTTTTTCTCCCGCCTCAATAGCATCTTCAATTGTTCCTTTAAGATTAAAAGCTGCCTCTGGAAGATGATCTAATTCTCCATCCATAATCATGTTGAATCCTTTTATTGTTTCTTTAATATCAACTAATACACCTGGAATTCCTGTAAATTGTTCTGCAACATGAAACGGTTGAGAAAGAAAACGTTGAACTCTCCTAGCTCTTGCAACTGCTAATTTATCTTCTTCTGAAAGTTCTTCCATTCCTAGAATTGCAATTATATCTTGTAATTCCTTGTAACGCTGCAATAATTCCTTAACTCGTTGAGCACAATCGTAGTGTTCCTCTCCCAAAATGTCAGAAGTAAGAATTCTAGATGTAGAATCAAGAGGATCTACAGCAGGATATATTCCTAATTCAGAAATTTTTCTTGATAGAACTGTTGTCGCATCTAAATGAGCAAAAGTAGTTGCTGGTGCAGGGTCAGTTAAATCATCCGCTGGAACATATACTGCTTGAACTGAAGTAATAGAACCTTTATTTGTTGACGTAATTCGTTCTTGCATTGCCCCCATTTCAGTCGCTAACGTAGGTTGGTATCCAACAGCAGAAGGCATCCGGCCTAAAAGAGCCGAAACTTCAGATCCTGCTTGGGTAAATCTAAAAATATTGTCTACAAAAAATAAAACATCTTTTCCTTGACCATCACCAGCTCCATCTCTAAAATACTCAGCAATTGTAAGTCCTGATAAAGCGACTCGTGCTCGAGCTCCAGGAGGTTCATTCATTTGTCCAAAAACAAAAGTAGCTTTTGATTCTTTCATTGCAGATTTATCAACTTTTTTAAGGTCCCAACCCCCTTCTTCCATAGAATGCATAAAGTCGTCTCCATACTTTATAATTCCTGATTCAAGCATTTCTCTCAGCAAATCGTTCCCCTCTCTAGTTCTTTCACCTACCCCAGCAAAAACTGATAATCCACCATGGCCTTTAGCTATATTATTAATTAGTTCTTGAATTAGTACTGTTTTACCAACTCCTGCTCCGCCAAATAAACCAATTTTACCTCCTTTTGCATAAGGCTCAATCAAATCAATCACTTTAATCCCTGTAAACAAAACTTCTGTAGAAGTTGATAATTCATCAAAGGCAGGTGCCTCTCTATGAATCGGCAATCCGTGCTCTCCAGATTTAGGAAGATTTCCTAAGCCATCAATTGCATCTCCAATTACATTAAATAATCTTCCATATATTTCTTCACCCACTGGCATTTTGATTGGATTTCCTGTGGCAATAGCTTCAGTCCCTCTGCTAAGGCCATCTGTTGAGTCCATTGATACTGTTCGCACAGTATCTTCACCAATATGAGATTGAACTTCAAGAACTAAAATACTGCCATCAACATTTTTAATCTCTAATGAGTCATAGATTTTAGGAAGGGTGTTCTTTTCCCCCGAAAAATCAACATCGACAACGGGGCCGATGATTTGTGAAACTTTTCCAATACTAAGTGCCATAAGTAATCGTTAAAATGATTTTATTAAAACTAATATTAAATTCGATTGCAAATATAAGGATGATTAATAAAAATTGTATTTTTATTTACCTAAAATAAAGGTAGTTTTTAAGTCTTTTAAAAATTAATTTAATATCAGTATCCTTTTTGTTTTGCGATACAGTTTAAATGATAATTTGTGTCACCTAAAAGACGTTGAATTACACGAGCTCTTTTTAAGTAAAATCCAATATTCACATCATCCGTAACTCCAATTCCTCCATGCATTTGAATGGCTTCATTAGAAGTTTGTTTTAATACTTCTCCTAATTTAGCTTTAGCTAAATGAGCATAGTGAGAAAGATTTTCATCTTCATTATCAATACACTGTAGTGCTTTTATTACAATAGACTTACATAATTCAATCTCACAAAAAAGATCTGCAGCTCTATGTTGTAGGCCTTGATATGATCCAATTTTGGTTCCAAACTGTTCCCTTTCTTTGATATATTCAATTGTTTGATCAAATGCTGCTTGAACACTCCCTAACATTTCACATGAAAGTCCAATTGCACCAATATCAAGTGTAGATTTAAGTATTTTCTCACCTTCAATTTTAATATTAAGTTGATTTTTAGCAGGAACATTCACATTATTAAAATCAATAGACGAATAACTTCCCGCATCCATTAAAATGTCTGTTTTTATATTAACTCCTTCTGAATTAGAGTCTACCAAGAAAAGACTTATAGAATCATTTAGTCTAGCTACAACAATTAAATAGTTAGAATTACAAGCGTCAATTACCATCTTTTTTACTCCATTAATAATAAAATTATCTTCTGAAAGAACAGCTGTTGATTCAATCAAATTTAGATCAAAAAATGACTGTTCATCTAAAGCTAAGCTCATTAATGTTTTTCCATTCATCAATTCAGGAAGCCATTTAGCCTTAAGCATTTCATTGTCTGATAATCTTATTGCGGAAGCCGATAACAATATTGAAGAAATAAGTGGTGATTTAGTTAAAGTTTTACCTGTTTCTTCTAGTATCTGACCAAGCCCTGTATATCCAAAATCTAGCCCACCATAGCTTTCCGGAATAGTTAAGGCAGTCCAGCCCATTTCAACAAACCCCTCCCAAACCTTAGGGTCAAATGATTTATAATTATTGTCTCTAAGCTCTCTGAAACTCTCTAAAGGGGAGTTTGTTTGTAAAAATTCAGTTGCTGCTTGCTTAAGCATCTTCTGCTCTTCTGTTAAAATTAATAACATAATTTTTATATTTAAGAGGGTAAATTAAGTACCCGTTTTGCGATAATATTTAATTGAATTTCTGAAGTTCCTCCTTCAATAGTATTTCCTTTGGAACGACAAAATCTTCTAGCTGCATCTGCATCATTATGATCATTTGCAACCCATAATAAAGCATCATTTCCTCCTATTTGCATCAATAATTCCTCTCGCTTTATATTTAATTCTGTTCCATAATATTTAAAAAAAGATGATAATGCAGCAGACTGTTTTCCTGATTTATCCTCATCCACTATTCTTTGAATTGTTAATTCAAAAATCTTTTCATCCATTTCAAATTTTGCAATTTGAGCTCTTAACAAGCTGTCATCTAATTGACCTGAAAACATACTAAGTTTATCTTTGGCAATTTCACTTATTTCTTTTTTTATATCTGTTTCTCCAACTCCACCAATCATCTGCCTTTCATGAGTTAATAGATACTTAGCTATTGTCCATCCATCATTCAATGTTCCAATCAAATTTGATTTTGGAACTTCAACATTATCAAAAAATGTTTCGCAAAATGGAGACTTTCCACTTATTAATTTAATAGGTCTAACACTTACTCCAATTGTTGACATGTCTACTAACATAAAGCTAATTCCATAATGTTTAGCCACATCAGGATTTGTTCTAACTAAGCAAAAAATCCAATCCGCATTATCTGCATAAGTTGTCCAAACTTTCGAGCCGTTAATTAAATAATGATCTCCCTTATCCTTAGCTTTCATTTGAAGACCAGCCAAATCACTTCCAGCATTAGGCTCGCTATATCCTTGACACCACCATATTTTACCTTCTACTATCTCAGGAAGGTATCTTAGCTTTTGTTCTTCGGTTGCAAACTTCAAAAGAGCCGGGCCCAACATAGCGATTCCAAAACTAAAAAGAGGTTTTCTACAGCCTAATCTTGACATCTCCTGAATAAGAATATTATTTTCTTCTGCTGTTAAACCTCCTCCTCCATATTTCTTTTCCCAATAGGGAACTATCCATTTTTTTTTCAGCATTTTTTCAAACCATGTTCTTTGGTCCTTGCTGCTAAATTTTGCATTTCTACCGCCCCAATACATATCACTGGTGCTTTTAACAGGTTGCCTCATACTCTCAGGACAATTTTCTTCTAACCAAGCTCTAGTTTCTAAACGAAAATCTCCTAAGTCTACCTTTGTTGTTGTTTCCATATTTTTTATAAATCTGTTTTAAAATAAATAATCAATTTTTCTTTTTTGAATAGCCTGACAGGCCATTACTCCCAATAATTCAACCCCTTTATCAAGCTCTTTGAACCTTTGATCTTTAGTAAATCCCTTTTGATAGCGATAATAAATTTGTTGAACAATTCCAGCAATTTTGAATAGGCCAAAAACAAAATAGAAGAGAATATTTTGAACCGATCGTCCAGAATTTTCTCCATATAAATGAACTAATTCTTCTCTAGAAGGTGTTCCTTTTAGACAAGTAATATTTAATTTTAATTCTTGTATCATTTCAGGATCAGTTTCATGAATCCAATACCCTAAACTAGTTCCTAAATCCATTAAAGGATCTCCTATAGTAGCCATTTCCCAATCTAAAACAGCATTCACCTTTACTTTATCACCAATTTCAAACATAAGGTTGTCAAATTTGAAATCATTATGAATTAGACATGCTTCTGAATTATTAGGTATGTTTTTAGATAACCATTGTATAGTTTTATCTAGCCCGTCAAAATCATGAGTTTTTGCATTATTATATCTTTTAATCCACCCTTTAACTTGTCTAATTACATAGTCTTCAGGCTTTCCAAAATCTTGAAGTCCTATTTCTTGAACCTTTAAAGAATGTATTTCAGAAAAAGTATATACAAAAGAATTAACTAGTTTAGGAATTAATTCAGGTTTTGGTAAATCAGATTGAGGCTGTGATCCTCTAAAAATAGTTCCATTTACTTTTTCCATTATGTAAAATTCATCACCAATAATAGATTTATCATCACAAAAAATAATTGGAAGTGGTATTTTATTGAAGTGTCCTGTTAATGCGCTAAGTATTTTAAACTCTCGACGCATATCATGTCCTGATTTTATATTTGCTCCATGAGGTGGTCTTCGCAAAACCATGTTCTGGTTTCCCATTTTTAGTAAATATGTTAGATTAGAATATCCTGAAGGAAATTGCAGGAGTTCAAGCATTGAATTATTATTTAATTTTTTATGCAAATATTCTTGCAAAGAAATTACGTTAATTAACTCGTCTTGACGAACATCAATAGCTTGATCTACTTTGTACACAATATTCCTTTTAATTTATTTGCGAATTATCAACAGTGTATTCTTTCAAAATTTGTCTAGCCAATCTACTCTTATGAACTTCATCAGCACCATCATATATTCTAGCTGCTCTCTCATGTCTATAATAGGCTGCTAAAATTGTATCATCGGTAATACCTTTTGCACCGTGCACTTGTATTGCACAGTCAACAACTTTTTGAAGTACATTTGCACAATAAAATTTAATAATTGAAATCTCATTTCTAGTTTTATATGCGCCTTGAACATCAATTTTATTAGCAGCATCCTGAACTAATAAACGAGCAGCATTAATTTCAGCTCGACATTCAGAAATCCAATTTTGAATTGTTTGTTTATCTGATAGCTTTTTCCCATGAGCTAGTTCACGTGATAAGGCTCTTTCACACATTAAGTCAAAAGAACGCTCACATATTCCTATCCATCTCATACAATGATGAATTCTTCCAGGACCTAATCTCTTTTGCGCAATTGAAAACCCTTCACCCTCACTACCCAATACATTTGATAAAGGAACCTCTACATTATGAAATTTAATTTCTGAATGACTTTCCCATCCTCCACCTGGATGACCCATTATTTGTATATTTCTTATAAATTTAACCCCTTGCGTTTTTGTTGGTACAATAATTTGACTTGCTTTTTTATGTGGATTTTCAGAATCAGGGTTTGAAATTAGCATTACGATTGCAAATTCAGCGCCATCAAATCCAGAGGCGAACCATTTATGACCATTTATTATATAATTTTCTCCTTCTTTTTCTGCTACAGTTCCCATATTAACGGGGTTAGAACCAGCAAAATTTGGTTCTGTCATCGCAAAACAACTACGAATATCACCCTTTAATAGAGGCTTCAAATATTTATCTTTTTGCTCTTTAGTTCCAAACTCTATTAAAATCTCCATATTTCCTGCATCAGGAGCTTGACAATTAAATACATAATGGCCGTATGGGCTTGCACCTAAAATTTCACTTACCTCACCATGTTCTGCATTAGAGAGTCCGAGACCTCCATACTCCTTAGGAATTTGAGGCAACCAAAGCCCTTGTAATTTAACCTTATCTCTTAGCTCATTAAGTTTTGGGAGTTTTTGTTCCCATTCACAATTTAAAATCCAAGGTTCTAACGTATATAATTCTTCTTTTACAAACTTGGCAATTTTTGATTTTACTTCTTCTAAGTTCATTTATATATTTGATTATTTCCCTTTAAAGTTTGGTTTTCTTTTCTCTACAAATGCAGTTACTCCTTCTTTTAAATCGTAGCTTTTAAAAGCTAAAACTTGTCGCTGAGCCTCAAAAGCAATGGTACTATCTAAATCATTATTCATTGAATGAACAATATCTTCTTTTGTTATTCTAATGGCTAAAGTTGGTCTTTTTGCTAATTCTTTAGCCCAATTAATGGCATCATTTACAATTTCATCATTCTCAACTATTTTATTGGTCAAGCCTAATTCTAAACATTGCTGACCCATAACTTTTTTCCCACTTATTGCAATTTCAAATGCCTTACTGTATCCAACTTGTCTAGAAAGAAGCCAGCTTGCTCCACCATCTGGGCCTAAACCAATATTTATAAAGGCATATAAAATTGCGCTTTTATCACTCATTACTCTTAGGTCACAGGCTAATGCAAAAGCAGCTCCAACTCCAGCTGCTGTGCCATTAATTGCTCCTATTATTGGTTTATTCAAATTGAAAAATTGACGCATTAAGGGTTGGTATTGATCTATTATATAATCCCTTCTTTGTTCAGGAGTAACTTCTTGTCCAAAAACTGACATATCAGCTCCCGCACAAAATCCTTTTCCTGCACCGGTCAAAACAATTGCTCTAACAGATTCATCCTCTTTTGCTCTATTAAGAGATTCAGAAATTCCATCCACTAGGTCTTGATTTACAGCATTGTATCGATCAGGTCGATTTAATGTAATTACTGCGACACCTGCAGATATATCATATAATACGGTTCTTTCCATAATTTATTTTTTATATGCAAGAGCTAAAAACTCTGCTATACATGCAGGTTTGTTTTGTCCCTCAAGTTCAATTACTACTTTCATTTTATATTTAGCACCATTTTCTTTAGCATCAAATCCCATTAGTGATACTCTTCCTCTATACCTTGATCCGGAAGTGGTCGCATTAGTAAATCTTACTTTATCTAAGCCATAATTAAGAACCATTCCTACATTATTAAGCTCATAAGTGTCAAACATTATTTTAGAACACATTGATAGCATTAAAAATCCATGAGCTATGGTTGTTTTGTATGGTGATTCTTTTTCGCATTTTTCTTTATCAATGTGAATCCATTGATGATCTTCTGTTGCATCAGCAAAGGTGTTTATTCGATCTTGATTCATTGAATACCAATTCGTAAGCCCAATTTCTTTACCTAAAAATCCTTCAAGTTCATCGATAGAATTAAATTTAGATTTGTACGCGTTATTAGTTTTTGATTCCATAATAATATATTTTAAATAGTCATATGACCTCCATCAGCAGTATAAATTCCACCCGTAGAATAACTTCCAGCTGATGAAGCTAAATAAATGGCTAAGCCACTCATTTCAATAGGCTCTGCAACTCTTCCCGCGGGAAGTCGGTTTTTAACCTGGTCTAGTAATGCTTCGTTTTGCCATAAAGCTGAACTAAACTTTGTTTTGATTAGACCTGGACAGATTGCATTTGAGCGAATACCGTGTTTGCCCCATTCTTTTGCTTGTACTTGAGTAAGCATTATTACAGCAGCTTTGGTCACACTGTAAATTCCTAGTCCAAGGCTAGGTTTCAACCCCTCAACACTTGCAATATTAATTATTGATCCATTTTTATCTTTTTTTAAAAATGGAAAACACAAGTTACTTAAGTCAAAAATAGATTTAACATTTACATTCAACATTTTATCATAGATCTCACTACTCATGTTCTCAATAGTATCATAAACAGGGTTGATGGCTGCATTATTAACTAAAATGTCTATTTTTCCATAAGAATCCAGAGTCTTTTGAACTAGATTTTTTCTCTGATTCTCATCACCAACGTGACAGGATTGCCCTAAGGCAGTCAGTCCCTCTTTTTTAAATTGATTTGCAACAGAATCTACTGCATTTTGATCTCTACTGCTTAAAACAACTTTAGCACCATGTTCAGCTAAACCCCTTGCGATAGCGAGTCCAATACCCTTGCTAGAGCCTGTTATTATTGCAACCTTACCTTCTAATTCAAATAAGTTTCGTGTATTCATATATTTAAAATTACATTGGCATCGCTCCTCCATTTGCATGAAGAGTTATTCCGTTAATAAACCCTGCTTCTTTTGAAGCTAAAAACAAATAACAATAGCCCATATCTTCGGGTGTTCCAATTCGTCCAACAGGTATTTGAGCAATTCCAGCTTTAATTATTTCTTCTGGCATAGAATCTGACATTACAGATTTAATAAGTCCAGGAGCTACTGCGTTTACTGTTACTCCAAACCTTCCTACTTCTTTACATAGAGCTCGAGTAAATCCTGAAACACCTGCTTTAGTTGCCGCATAATTAGCTTGTCCAAAAGCCCCTTGAAATCCATTAATCGATGATGCAGAAATAATCCTACCATAACCTGCTTCTCTCATATGTGGAAGAACAGCCTGAGAAGTAACAAAAAGAGCATTAAGATTTATATTAATTACTGTATTCCATTCTTCAGAAGACATCTTCAAAAAAGATCGGTCACGAATAACACCTGCATTGTTTATTAAAATATCTATTTTTCCATATTTTGAAATAATTTCTTCAACTGCAGTTCCCACACTTTCAGCACTAGTAATATCAACCTTTTGAAAAAATATCGCCCCTTCTTCAGAAGAAATTCGATTTGCGGTTTCTTTTCCTGAATCAAGCACATCCCATAGAGCAACAGTTGCTCCTGCCTTACAAAAAACTTCACATATTCCTTCCCCAATACCTCTGGCTCCACCAGTAATAATAGCTATCTGACCTTCTAAACTATACATGTTATTTGATTTTTAATTTATATTAAATTATACAACTACTTTATTTAAGTTCCTTCCCATACATAAAGAACCCTTGTATTCAATTTCCGAAGTTAGCCAATTTGTTTGATCTATTAAGTCTATGAAATTACATAATGTGTTTGATTAGCAAAGAAGTCATATAGACTAATAGTCTTAGGTTAAAACTTTTAAATTAAATTTTTTTAAAACAAATATAAGATACTATAATATTAAAATAATTTGTATTCAACATACAAAAATTAAAATTTTACATAGTGAAATATAGGCTTCACAAAGCAATACATGAATTATCCCCATGCATACAATCCATCATCAAAAACCATTTCATGAACATTTATATAGAATAATTCTTCCGAAAGAAGCCACACAATAGATTGAACTACTTCTTTGGGTAAGTCTTTAATAGGTAATCGTATTTGTGTGCTGAATGCTAGAACAAGCAATTGCTTATACATATTGTTGTAGCTAGTTTTATTATTTATTTTAATATGAATAAAAGTGGAAAAGCTTAATTATTAGATTCTATCAAGTCTTTAATATGATTAACAACACACTTCCAAAATCAGAAAGAGCAACAACCCGTTGCTCTTTCTATTCCATTTTCTACGCCTAAGATATAAAAAGGGCGACTTTGTTTTCAGTATTGTATACTGTATTAGAAATTAAATCCTGCTTTTAATATTACTGTTCTCTCAATAATTGGCATGCCTGGATATGCTCTATATTTTTGATCGAATAAATTAGTTGCAGCTAAATCAAGTTGGATTTTTCCAAATTTTCTTCCAATACTAAAGTCAACAAGATTTTTTTCATCTGTAACACCAGAAAAGAAAGATCCTTGACTGGCTTCAAAAGAATCATCATGTTGGAACGAAAGACTTGCTCTAAATCCATTATCTCCAGTCAATCTAGCTCCCATTCTATATTTCCATAGTGGAGCGTTTAAATGAGATGCGAAAAGTAATCCATCATCTCCATACTCCCCTGGAGTCCATACGTTTTGACTTAACCATGAAGCATTATACCAAAGAGTTAAATTTTTAGAGGCCATGTAATCAATGGAAATATCCGCACCATAGTGACTTCTTTCAGCATTATCATAAGAACGATATCCTGCAGAAACGTGAGTCATCCCATCGCCTTGAGGAACTCGGTCTGATTCTACTGAACCCATAGCTTGAAACGAATAAGTGCCGTCTGGTTGTAACACCCCTCCTCCGAGTTGAGCTAAGCCATCACCTCCTTGTGCATAGGCTCCTCCAGCAAAAGCAGCTAATCCAGCAATTGCTGGGGCAGCGTTATCAGCTAGTGCAGCAGGTAATGCTCCTGCAACACCTGGTGCAAGGTTAGCGGCTAGTGCAGGTCCAATACTAGCAGCATAGGTTCCATCAATAGTTGTTTGTAATGGTGGAAGCGCAGTAGCACCTAGACCAAATGCAATCATCTCAGCCTCAGATAATCCAGAAGCAGAAATTCCTTCCATTGTATATCCAAAGCCTGCTAATCCAGTTGCTATTTGTTGATATGTTGCAGTTGCTCCATCTACAACAGCCGCAAGGGTTCCTGCTTCAATTATTGCTGTTACAGCTGCAGTGACTCCTGCTGTTACAGCTGGTGTAATTGCTTGAATAACACCAGGGGCAACTAAAGCGGCAACATCTTCTCCTACTTGAGCACCGTAGGCCGCCGTGTCAAAACCACTTAAACCAAATGTAGGTCCAAGTGCAGTGAATGTAGTAAATCCTTTACGGTTATAGCTATATACATCTAATCCTATTGCCCATTTATCTTCTATTAAGCCTTTATATCCAACTTCCCAAGTTTCTACAGTTCCTATCCTAGCCTTACCCGCGTCAGTTGCATAATCCATATTTGCGTTATCAAATAAGTTGTATCCACGGAAGTCTCCATTAAAACCTGCAGGATCAGGTCCTCCAGCAGCGTTATAACTGTTTAAAACCGATTCAAGTATAGGAGCAAAAGGCGCCAATGAAAATCCATCATAACCTAAAGCAGCATTTGGAACAGATAAAGCTGCAACAGCTCCTGCTGCTGATAAAGCTCCAACAGCTGTAGTTGTAACTATATTAGGCAACCCTGGAGTTGCAATAGGTAAACTAGCGCCTAAACCTGCTAGCTCAAACACTTGATCAGCAACTGGAGCAAAGTTTTGAGGTAAAATTTGACCCGCTAACCATACATCATATACTCCTGGTGCAAGGGTAAGAACTGGAAAATCAATATATGTTTGAAGAGCAGATGGACCAAAAGTTGCTATACTGTATGAAGCACGAAATGAATTCCTTGGATCTGGTTTGAAAACAAGAGCAACCTTAGGAGCAAATTTTCCTTTGTCTATAAAATTAATCTTATCATACCTACCTGTATAAGTAAGGCTGAGTTGATCAGTAAGAGTAGATTTTCCTTGAAGATAAACACCAGATATCAAGAAGTCATCATCATCATCTTGTCTACCATAAAGAGTTTTTTCAGAATCGGATCCATTATTACGATAATCAAATCCAGCTATAAATTCCGAATTAAGTGATGGAATTTCAAAGTTGTATTGAACTTGCGTTTCAAATGCAGTACGCTTAGCTACTTGACGGAAACCTGTTCCATATAAGAAAGTAGGATTTTCATCATCCCCACCATTATTTTTACTATAGTATGCATTCATGAACCAGTTACCTGATGTCAAACGAGCCTGAGCCCACATATCAGTTCCTTGGGTTACACCATATCCTTGAGAGTTAAAAAATAATCCTCCTCCATTGTTCAAACCAGCAGCTATATGACCTGTAGTTTTGGCACTTGGACGAAACTCCATATGAGCATTAAAAGAATAGCTTGAGTATTCATTAAGTAGTGGATTCCCATCACCATCCGGATCTAAATCAGCTGGACCTAAAAGTTGAGCTCCAGTTTGAGATCCATCTACATATCCCTCAGCGCTAATAACTGGCTGAGAAACAGTATTAGAAAGCTTGCTAATGGTTTCAGCATCAGCAAAAGGATCTAGTTTAAATTCATCCCCTTTAGCATATCTTGCGTTTATTTTCCATCCAAAAGTTCCATCAGAATTGGACTGTGCATGACGAATTGCTCCACCCGTCCTGGCTTGAGTCCCAGCAAATACCTCAGCTGAAGTTCCTGGATGATCAATTGCACTTTTTGATAAAAAATGAACTACACCTGAAGTAACATTTGGCCCATACAGTGCGCCAGCTGGCCCTCTAACAACTTCTATTTGTTTTATATCAAGATTAGATAACCCCGATTGATATGATAAGAAAGTTCCTGCAGAAGGTGTTACCATAAATCTGTAATCTAACATTACAAATGTACTTGTTCCAAAAACACCTGAACCAGCTCGCATCTCAAAATTTAGAGACTGGGCTGACTGTTGCTGCATTTGAACTCCAGGAACATTAACCAATTGGGAAACAGGGTCCTGAACATAAGGAGAGTTTTGAATATCTGCACTATTTATTATTGTAACAGAAGCAGGTGAATCTTGTACACTTTCTGGTCTACGAGAGGCAGAAACGACAATTTCATCTAATTTGGTTCCAGAAGCTAATGTTACATTAACTGATTGATCAGAATTAGAAATTTCTATGGATTGAGTTCCAAATCCAACAGAGCTAACAGTTATATTAAAAGGTAAAGCTTGATTAGTTGTAATTGAATAATTTCCATCGAAGTCTGAATTTGTACCTTCAGTAGTTCCTTGAATTACTATGTTTACACCAGGTATAGGTTCGTTGTTTTCATCAACTACTACCCCGCTAATTGTATTTTGCGCTATGGCTAAAGGTGCAATTAATAAAAATGTAAAGGTGAAAATAATCTTAATAAAAGTTGTTCTCATGATTTATTTATATAAAGTTTGATTTATGTTTACGATAAAAAAATAAGTATCCTATCTGTATTATTAGTTTTAAAATGGTTCGGGCACATCATGGCCCGATTTGTGAATATAGTATTTTTTAGCGTTCAAATGAAATTTTAAATACTTTTTTACATGTTAAATTGAAGATGAAGAATAGTTAACTTCATGAATTACAAGGGTTTGTTCATTAATTTCATTTAATCTATATAATCTTGATACGGAAAAAATTTATTGCTTTAATATGTTGTTTTTGAGATTTTAGATTAAATTCCAAAACCTGAGTGAAATAAAAAAAAATTGAAAAATAGCATCTTTGATACCTTGAGACGCAAAACCAAAACCCTTAAAATGTTTTAATCCTTTTAAATAGTTTCACTGGCTTTTGTAAGTTTTATTTATGGTGGGAGGTTAAATTATTTATAAATTAATATTCATTATACAAATTTTATTAATATTTTAGTGTTTCGAATACAATACTTTTGTTAGAAGCACTAAATAAAACTAAAAAAAAAATCTTACTAACCTCTATCACCTTGTTTAATGAAAGAGGCTTATTTAATGTTCTGAATCAAGAAATTGCA
Source organism: Flavobacteriaceae bacterium (assembly GCA_029243245.1). Lineage (GTDB taxonomy): Bacteria > Bacteroidota > Bacteroidia > Flavobacteriales > Flavobacteriaceae > Marivariicella. The sequence continues at coordinate 41,503 of JAQWSK010000006.1, forward strand.
AAAGGCTCTGGTATTAGTCTAAGTAATTTTAATTACCATTTTGCTACAAAAAAAGATTTAGTACTCTTTGTTTGTAAATACATAGGGTATGTTTTAAACAACAGAATAGCTGAAAACAAACTTCTTGTTGATGATTCAACTCCTTTAGAGGTGGCTAGAATCTATTTAGAATTTGAAAAAGAATTTCAATTTTTTTATCTAGACACTCACAATATTATCCAATCTTATGAAGTCCTAGGCAAAGAACTGGAATTTCAAATCCATAAATCAGTTATGTTAATAAAGAATATGATCTATGTTGCGGTAGGAAAAGGTGATATGGTTCATGGCCCTGGAATAATTGAGGAGACCTATGAAAAACTCTCCAATCAAATATGGATGACTTGTCACTTTTGGTACGCTCAATCACATTTTAAAAATGAAAAACAAAACATAGTAAGTAAAGGCCTCGATGCGTGTTATGAACTTTTATCACCATACTTGAGCCCTAAAGGAATTGAAAAATATAAAACATTTTTAGATTTACATAAAAAAATTTAATCATGAGAGAAGCAATCATTGTTTCAACAGCAAGGACAACCATAGGAAAAGAATATAGAGGATCATATGACATTTCCAATGATCCTCAACTAGGGGGATTGATAATTATAAAACCCATCGAAAGAGATGGTAAGAATCTATGAGAAATCCTATTTACTTTGGCATTAGATCGATAATGCAAATTGGGTTCTATTTTTACTTTAAAAAAATTACTGTTTACGGTAAAGAAAAAATTCCAAAAAATGGAGGGGTAATATTATCTCCCAATCATCAAAATGGTGTTATTGACCCTTTTGTTGTAGGAGTAAAACATGGTGGTGTTATAACATCCTTGACTCGTTCAGATGTGTTTGGCGGAATTTTGCACAGGCTATTTACAGCTATGAAAATGGTTCCTGTTTATAGAATTAAAGATGGTTATGGAAGTTTAAAAAATAATGATGCTGTTTTTGAAAAATGTTACAAACTATTAGGAGGCAAACAAACTGTTCAAATTTTTTCTGAAGGGAGACAGCATGAAAATTATTTTTTGATTCCCATATCAAAAGGGAGTAGTAGGCTTGCGTTAACAGCTCAAAAAAAATATCCGAATCAGAACATATATATGATGCCAATAGGTATTAATTATAGTAATCGAAGAAATCCTCTAGCGTTTATTCATTTAGTTTATGGAGATCCGTTGCTTATAAAAGATTATATGGACGACAGTATTTCAGAGGTTAAACAAATAAATAATATAAGAGACTCTTTAGAGGCAAGGATGAAATTATGCTTATGGATTCCTGATAAAAATGAAGATTATTCAAAGCAATGTTCTATGATCAGAGATTTGAAAGGGAAAGAATCTTTTAAAGAAATCAGGGATAAGCTTAGTGGGGTCAAAGAATTTAAAGAACTAAAATCATTAACATTTATTCAAAAAATAATTGGTAGTATTGGTTATATTTTGAACGCTCCAGTATTGATTATTACGAAATGGGTACTGTCTAAATTTAAGGATAAAGTTTATTATAGCACTGTAAAATTTTATTGCGGCCTCTTTTTACTACCAATATGGTGGATAATTATACTATTTTCTGTGTCTTTTATAAAAATAGAATATTCAATAACAACTGTTATTACAGCGATTATATGTTTATATATAAGACAAAACAATCAAAATATAATTTATAATAAATAAAAATTATATTATATACTATATTACATTCATTTTAGTTAAATATTATCATTCTTTATAATTAAAATCTATAATAAATAAAATATTAATAATAAAAATTTATACTTATTAATAAATCTAGTCTTTGTAAATTTGTTAAATGAAAGATTTAATAATTATTGGCGCTGGTCCCATCGGTCTAGCGTGTGGTATTTCTGCTAAAGAGAAAAACTTGAATTATTCTATAATTGAAAAAGGCACTTTAGTAAATTCATTATTTAACTATCCTTTAAACATGACCTTTTTTTCAACTTCGGACCGCCTTGAAATAGGAAATATTCCTTTTATTTCTCAACAACCAAAGCCAACAAGAGCAGAAGCTCTTGAGTACTATCGAAGAGTGGCTTCAAGTAAAGAATTGAAAATAAATTTATATGAAGAAATCACGACCATTAATAAATCAAAAAAAGGTTTTAATCTGTCTACAACTAAAAATAACTACTCGACAAAAGCATTAATTATTGCTACAGGGTTTTACGATTTGCCTTACCTTATTAATGTTCCTGGAGAAAATCTTTCAAAAGTAAAACATTATTATTCAGAACCTCATCCGTACTTTGGAATGAATCTAGCTATTATTGGGTCTGCAAACTCAGCTGTTGATGCGGCATTAGAAACATATAGAAAAGGAGCTAAAAGTGTCACAATGATCATTAGGGAGAAGGAAATAGGAGAAAATGTAAAATATTGGGCTAAACCAGATATACTAAATAGAATTAAAGAGGAAAGTATTAAAGCATATTTTGAATCGAATGTTCAAAAAATAACGGATGAATTTATTTTTATTAAAACTCCCAAAAAAGAACTTTCTATAAAAAATGACTTTGTTTTAGCCATGACAGGATATCAGCCGAATTTTAAACTACTTGAAAGTTTAGGGGTCAGTTTTAAAAGTGACATATATAAAACTCCATTATATAATGACAAGACCATGGAGTCTAATGTTTCGAGAGTTTATTTGGCAGGTGTAGTTTGTGGTGGATTAAAAACTAATAAATGGTTTATTGAAAACTCTAGAGAACATGCTCAAAAAATAATTCAAGACATCTGCCAGGGCTAGACAAATTTTCTTATAGCCAAAATGCTCCCAAGATGAAGTCCGTCATGAAAAATAACAAATGTAAAAGCTGAATCAAAATCATCTATAAGCTGATTTGTTGAAGTAGTAAAGGAAAAAAATTTATTAAATATAGTGGTCTGAGTATCTTTATCTAGAGAATCAAGTGTTGAGAATAGTAATTTTTTAACATCTGCCAAATCTTTATTTGTTGCTGGCATATCTGGAAAAGTACCCTTGTCATACTTGTCTAACCATTTTTGATCAATACGAATGTTATTTCCCGAAAGCAAATACATTAATCGCTGCTGAATTACAATGCAATGGGTTACATTCCAAAAAATTGAATTATTAAATCCTTCAGGAACTTTGTTTAACTGATCTAGAGTATAATGATTTAATATTTTATAAAAAATTTTTCTGTTATGTTTTAAAATTGATCTTTGTGGTTCCATAAATTAAAATTGTCCTTAAATTTATAAATTATCATTTTCAAACAACCTTTCAATTAATGAATATTTTAATAATTCCGGATTCATTCAAAGGAAGTCTTTCGGCAATTCAAGTTTCAGAGGCAATAAGTGATGGAATTAAAAAGATTTTGCCTGATTCTGTCTTAAAAAAAATTCCATTTTCTGATGGAGGTGAAGGAGCTATAGATTTTTTAAACTATATAGGGGATGGTGAAAGTGAAAACATTTTTACTGAAAATTCAATTGGCACAAAAATACAAGCTCCTATTTATTGGATAAAAAAGAATAAAATTGCTTGGATTGAATTATCTCAAGCGTCTGGGTTAAGTGCTTTAGATGATAATGACAAGAACCCTATGATGACAAGTACTTTTGGGACAGGGATTCTTATAAACCATGCCCTAAATAAAGGGTGTGAAAAAATTTATGTTGGCCTTGGAGGAAGCTCAACTCATGATTTAGGAAGTGGAATATTTATGGCTCTGGGAGGTGAATTATTAAATAAAGACTATTTGCCTATATCAAGAGGAGGTCAAGGTCTTTCAGATTGTGAAAAAATTATCTTTAATAATCTGAATTATACAATTCAAAACTGTGAAATTATTCTAGCTGCTGATGTCAACAATAAATTGCTTGGGGTAAATGGTGCAGCAAAGATTTATTCTCGACAAAAAGGAGCTAATCATAAGACGATTCAAGAACTTGAAAATGGATCAAAGAAGTTTGCGAAATTAATTGAGAAAACAACAGGAAGAAATATATTAAAACTTCATGGTGGCGGAGCTGCTGGAGGAACTGCCGCCGGACTTTATGGATTAATAAATGCTAAAATTAATAGTGGCTTTGACATTTTAAGTAATTTATTTAATCTAGAATCCTATATTGCTAATGCTGATTTAATTATAAGCGGTGAAGGACATTTAGATCATCAAAGTTGTTTTGATAAATTGATTGGAAAAGTCGGCCTTTTAGCAAAAAAAAACGAAAAACCCTTAATCTGTATAGCTGGAAAAGTAAGCTTAAATAGCAAACAATATAAAAACATTGGGATAACCAGAGCTTGGCCAACTAAACCGGCTAACTATACTCTCAAAAAAGCTATGGAAGAGGCATATGATTTAGTTTCTATATCTGCTGAAAAAGCCATTAAATCTTACATAAATTAAACTCAATGTATATAGAAATTTTTTTTATTATAATTACTGTTGTATGGATTATATTTGGAACTTCTTTTCTTAAATGGCATCCCTTTTTAGTGCTTTTTATAGGGTCTTTATTATTAGGGGTCGCACTAAATATTAAACTCGCTGATATTTTATCTGAAATCTTTTTAGGGTTTACATCAACTACAAAAAATATAGGATTACTCATTTTTTTTGGCACCTTAATAGGTGCTTCTCTTGAAAAAAGTGGAGCCACAACAGCTATCGCAATTGGAATTCTAAAAAGGTTTTCAAAACTTCCTTTAACTTATCTTATTAGTTTAATTGGTTTTATTGTTTCAATTCCTGTTTTTTGTGATGCTGCTTTTGTAATTCTTTCAGCTTTAAATAAAAAATTGTCTGAATTAAGTAAAAGCTCTAAAACTACATTAACAGTAGCCCTTTCAACCGGACTCTTTGCTCCTCATGTACTGGTGCCTCCTACTCCTGGTCCATTAGCTGCTGCCGCAACTTTAGGTTTAAAAAATATTTTTATGCTTTTTATTTGCGGAGGAGTTTTGGCTTTAATACTTATTCTTGTAGGAGCTTTTTATTCACAAAATTTCATAAAAAGAAGCAATGTTCTTTCTAAAGAAAATCTAAAAAAACTAATCTCTCAATCTGACTCAGAAGGTTTTTTAAGCTTTAAATTAGCAAGTTCTCCAATTTGGGTTCCCATTTTATTCATGTCCTTAAGACCTTTAATTAATTCAAACTTTAGTTTTATTACAACTCCAATATTTGCGCTTTTTATGGGAGTAATTATTTCGTTCTATATTTCAATAAAGAAAACAAAGTTTAAATCTTTATTTACTCTCTCTTTAAAGCAAGCCATTCCTATAATTGCGATAACTGGAATGGGTGGGGCATTAGGCAAAATAATTCAAAACATAAATATCATATCATGGTTTGAAGAAATTAACCCCAATAGTTCACTAGGAATTATTATTCCTTTTTTAATTTCAGCTACTCTAAAAACGGCTCAAGGATCATCTACTATTGCAATTATAACTACCGCCTCAATTATTTTACCTATGCTTACAGTTTTTGGTTTAGATAATGAGATTGGTAAAGTTGGTGCAATTTTAGCTATAGGTGTTGGGTCAATGACAGTTTCACATGCAAATGATTCATATTTTTGGATAGTCTCTCAAATGGGCGGTTTAGATGTTAAAACCGCATACAAAACCCACACCTTTGCAACCTTAATTCAAGGGTTAACTGGTGTTATTTTTCTATTGATTACTTTTAATTTACTAAAGCTGTTTTAACCTTGGAAATAACTAATTGATTTAATTGACTACTTTACTCTTCAATAGTTAGCTAATTTAAATCTAATACTTCGTGTAATAAATTTCTAATTTAACTTTTTCTTCTTTTAAGCTCTCTTCAGGATGAGATCCAACTAATTTAACTCCAAAAGGGTTTAGAACACCTGTAGTTGGATATTTAATATGTTGATCTTTTGAATTGATAGCCTTTTTAATTGATATGGCAGAAATATTTGCTCCAGATATAAGTGCTAATGATGAGTTGACAGAATCTTTTCTGATTATTTTATTAATATGATCAGTAATTCTAAATTTATAACGCCATGGGTTGTTTTCAGAATCATATTCTAATAGTCCTCCAAAAACACTTTTTCCTGCGTTAGTTGATACTGTGTTTATAGTGTTATCTATAAGAAAATCATTTATTGGTAGCCCTGAATCTAGATCGTATAAATATAGCCTCTCGGGGAATATATTGTCTGGAGACTCTATAGATTGACTCGGATCAACATAAAAAACAAGATTAGCTTCATTAATTAACCAATCATTATTTCTCAATTGAACCAGTTCTTCATTGTCATCTAGGCTAGTTGAATCAAACAAATCTATCTTAGAATAAAACTGACCTCCTTGAATAATTAAATTCTTTTGTGGGTTTCCTAGATCACTTTGAGAAATAGCTTCTGAAATTATGGGATCAAATCCAGATTTTTCCAATGAATTTATGATAACCCCTCCAAGGGTTATATCATAACTGGTTGATTTTTTAATTATTTCATCATCATCTATTTCTATGGTTCCATAACCTTCATAGTAGTCGTAATCATAGTTAATTTTAATTCCAGCACCATTAAAATTCAATAGTAAATATAAGTCATCTGAGAAATTTTCAGCACGAATTATAATTCCTTTAATATGGTTTTGAAAATTATCCAAATTTTTCAATTTAGAAGTACCCTCAGCATTTATAATGTTTTTTTGAAAAAAAGATGGTTCTAATTCTAGTCGAATTCTTGGTGAATATCTATACTGAACATATGTTGAATCTTCAACTTCATCTGTTGAAGGATCATCGTCAGTATAATTAAACCTTAATTCTTCATAGTTAAGTTGAATTTCTTGATTAAATAATTCTGTTGAATAAAAACCCTGTTCATAATAATTTGTGTTTGAAAAATACTGTTGATTTGTTTCAAAATTATTGTAAGGATCTAATGATGATAAATAATATGTTAGCTCATTTACTTTCATTGTAAATTTAGCATTAGGATTACCATAAACAGAATCAATATCATATATTCTATTTTCCGCATCATAACTTGAACTATCAGTGTCCTCATTGTCTAGAATTCCATCATTGTCACTATCGTTACTCAAAGGATTTGTTCCAACAGAGTTTTCAGAAAGATCTGATATTCCATCACCATCAGTGTCACTTGATGAATCTAAAGGATCTATGTCTAAGTTGTCAATTACACCGTCATTATCTTTATCGTTTTGGTTGCTATAAAATGGGATTTCTAAATAAACCGATGTGACAGTTTCGTTTTCAGGTATAATGGTTAAATCACCCGTTTCTGAACCTTCAAGTTCTTGACTGTATATTCCAAAAGAAGGATCTTGATCTATAACCAATTGTGATGTTATGCTACCTTTTGATTCTCCAAAGAAAGAATGATTGATTTTTCCTATTTGATTTAGAGGCAGCCCGTCTGTTTGAATGACTTTTAATTTTTCTTGATAAGTAAAAACAGAGGCCGTATATACATCTGTTTCAAAAACCTGATCAATCAAAAGGTTTGTTCCAATGTTGTGATATTCAGGATTACATGAGGTTAAATAAAATGAAATTCCCAATAAAAAAGCACTAAAAGTTTTGAAACGCATTATTACTTGAAAATTAGCTAAGGTTTTTTATATAAAAATCTACATAAGATTTTTCATCTTCACCATCTGTTTGGGACAGATATGGTTTTTTACTTTTTTTAATCACTTCTATAACCTCCTCTTCGATAGAATCACCATGTAAAACAAAACCATCAGCATGAGCTATACAAAGCTTCATTAAATTATTATAAGTAGATTCAGACAGATCAGATATTTCATTTTCAGGTATTCCATCAAATTCAACCTTTTGTTTGAATTTTTTTGATATAACCCCTTCGAAATCTTTTGGGTAAATAGAGCTCACTATCTTACTATCTGAAAAAATTGCATCATCCTTAAAATATGTTTTTAAATACAATGGGAAAAGAGATGTGAACCATCCTTGTAAATGAATAATATCAGGAGACCAGTTAAGCTTCTTAACTGTTTCGATAACACCTTTTGTGAAAAATATCATTCTTTCATCATTGTCTGAAAAAAGTTTCCCTTTACTATCTCTTAAAATAGCTCTTCTCTTAAAATAATCTTCATTATCTATAAAATATACTTGCATTCGCTCCTTTGGAATAGACGCTACTTTAATTATAAGAGGAGTGTCCATGTCGTTTATGACTAAATTCATCCCAGACAACCTAATTACTTCATGCAATTGATGACGTCTTTCATTAATAAGGCCATATCGAGGCATAAAGATTCTTATTTGACCTCCACTATCGTTTATACTCTTAGGAATTTTAAAAGAATTTATTGCTTGTTCTGTTTGCGGCAAATACGGCACAACTTCAGGTGATATAATAAGAACTCGCTTGTCTTTCATAAAATCAAAGTATATACCAGTGGTTTATAAGTTTTGCGAAATTACAAAAATTCTAATGAATGAATTAAAATATTGCTACTTTGCGACGTTAATATTTTCCTAAAATGAATATTTTCAATCAACATTCTATTTTGAATGATTTTATAGATCAAAATCAAACTGTTGGACTGGTGCCTACTATGGGCGCTTTACATAAAGGACATATGTCTTTAATTGAAAGAGCATTAAATGAAAACGACCAAGTTATAGTTACTGTTTTTGTAAATCCTACTCAATTTGAAGATCTGAATGATTTAAAAAAATACCCTAAAAACTTATATGATGATGTTAAAATGATTGAAAAGGTGTCTCCAAAAATAATAATTTACGCACCAGAATCTAATGACTTGTATGAATCATCAATTATTTCCTCTTCATATGAATTTGGTGATATTGAAAATATTATGGAAGGAAATATTAGAGTTGGACATTTTCAAGGAGTGGCAACTATCGTAGAAAAATTATTAACTCTTTTATTACCTACAAATGCTTATTTTGGAGAAAAAGATTTTCAACAACTACTAATCATAAAATCTCTTGTAGTCCAAAAAAAAATCTCTACAGCAATTATAGGGTGTCCGATTTATAGAGATAATAATGGGCTTGCTTTAAGTTCAAGAAATAGTTTTTTAAGTGAATCTGAAAAAAATAAAGCCCCTTTTATATTTGAACAATTAAAAATAGCCAGATCGCTTTGGGGGATTGAAAGTGCAAAAACAATTATAAAAAGAATTAAAAATTCTTTTTTAAGTAATCATAATTTTAAATTAGACTATTTTGAGATTCGATTTGAAAATAACTTATTAAATGCTGAAAAAAAATCTGAGAAAAAAGTTAGAGCATTTATCGCTGCAAAACTTGGAAAAATCAGACTTATCGATAACTTAGCTCTTGATGAATTTTAAATCATTCTTGAAATTTTTTGTTCCTCTTCTATTAGGTGCATTTTTTGTTTATTTATCGATCCATATAACAACTGAGGAGGATAGAAAAATGATACTTCGATCAATTAAAAATGCCGATATAAAATTTGTTGCCCTTGGTTTGTTTTTTTCCATTTTAAGTCATTTATCAAGAGCTTATCGTTGGAAATTTTTGCTTTCACCAATGGGCTATAGTCCCCGGTTAATAAATACAATTTTATGTGTTTTTGTTGCCTATCTGGCTAATCTAGGTGTTCCTAGGTCTGGAGAAGTAATTAGAGCTAGTTTTTTGTCAAATTATGAAAAAATTCCTTTTGAAAAAGCTTTTGGTTCAATAGTGATTGAAAGAGTAATTGATGTCATAATACTGCTTTTGTTAATTTTAATTGCCTTAGTTCTTCAACATAAAACTATTTGGACTTTAATAGTGGAGAAAAATATTAATTTTTCACAATTAGCTTTATTTGGAATATCTATTATTGTTATTGTTTTCCTGTTAGGATATTCAATAAAAAAATCAAAAAGTCAATTCGTCAATAAAATTAAATCTATTATTAATGGTTTTTGGGAGGGATTGAGTTCAATAAAAAAAATGGAAAAAAAATTGCCTTTTATTTTTCATACAGTTTTTATTTGGATAATGTATTTATCAATGTTTTATGTCATAAAATGGACTATTCCGGGGACTTTCGAACTTACAGTTGAAATGATAATTCCTGCTTTTGTAATTGGTGGTTTATCAATAGCTACCACAAATGGCGGTGTCGGAATATACCCTCTAAGTGTAGCTCTAGTTTTGGTAACGTTTGGAATTGGTAAAGAAGTCGGTTTAGCATTTGGATGGATAATGTGGAGTTCTCAAACTGTTTTAATAATAATTTGTGGTGCATTTTCATTTATTGCTCTTCCATTCGTTAACCGAAAGCGTTATATTTAAACCTTATGGGGATTAAAACTTCCTTTTTTTGTAAAACTTGCGGAACTCAACATTCAAAATGGCAAGGACAATGTAATTCCTGTAAAGAATGGAACACATTAGTTGAAGAAATTATTGAAAAGAGAAAAGAAGAAAATTGGGACCTTAAATCAAGTCATACAAAAACAAATAAATCTATTCAATTACAAAAAATTAATGTTGATGACGAATCTAGAATATTAACTTCTGATAATGAGCTTAATCGAGTTTTGGGAGGTGGAATAGTAGCAGGTTCTGTTATACTCCTTGGAGGAGAGCCTGGGGTAGGAAAATCAACTCTTCTTCTTCAAATAGCTATAAATTTAAAACTTAGAACACTTTATGTTTCTGGAGAGGAAAGTCAAAAACAAATTAAGCTCAGAGCAACTAGAATGGGTCTTTGCAATGACAATAGTTATGTTTTAAATGAAACACGAATTAAAAATGTTTTTCGTGAAATAAGTAATTTAAATCCTGAATTGGTAATTATTGATTCAATTCAGACATTACAAAGTGATGTTATTGATAACACTGTTGGAAGTGTTTCCCAAATAAAACAAACAACTACTGAGTTAATTCAGTTTGCAAAAGAAAGCAACATCCCTGTGTTTTTAGTTGGCCATATAACTAAAGATGGTCAAATTGCAGGTCCTAAGGTTTTGGAACACATGGTTGATACAGTTTTAAATTTTGAAGGAGACAGAAACCATGTCTACAGAATATTACGTGCTCAAAAAAATAGATTTGGAGCAACCGATGAAATAGGGATTTATAAAATGATTTCTAAGGGAATAAATGCTGTTTCCAATCCAAGTGAATTGCTTCTTAATCAAAACGAAAATGGTTTGAGTGGTCAAGCTGTTGGAGTAACTGTTGAAGGTGTACGGCCTCTTTTACTTGAAATACAGGCTCTTGTCAGTTCTGCGGTTTATGGAACTCCGCAAAGAAGCAGTACTGGATTTAATGCAAAACGTCTAAATATGCTTTTAGCAGTTCTAGAAAAAAGAGCGGGATTTAATTTGGGAATAAAGGATGTGTTTATAAATTTTACAGGCGGAATCTCTGTTAATGATACTGCTCTAGATCTAGCTGTTGTAGCGTCTATACTTTCTAGTTACTATGAAGTGTCAATTAATAAAAATATCTGTTTTGCAGCAGAAATAGGTCTTTCAGGAGAACTTAGACCCGTGTCTAAAATAAATCTTCGAATAAAAGAAGCAGCCAAGTTAGGCTTCAAATGTATTTTAATATCTAAATTCAATAAAATTGATCTTAATAAGGTCAAAATTGAAATAAAATACATTGAAAAAATTGAGGACATAATATCGATCCTTTTCAAATAAAGATTAAAAATCATCTTTCAAATGCCGAGAAAAGCATAAATTTAAAAGTCAAATAGAAAAAATGGAAAAAATTATTAGACAGTTTTTAAACGAAGTGACTGAAAGGAATAAAAATGAACCTGAATTTATGCAAGCCGTCACAGAAGTTGCTGAAACTGTTATCCCTTACATAGTAACAAAAGATATCTATTATGGACAGAATGTATTATTAAGAATGGTCGAGCCTGAAAGAGTAGTCTCTTTTAGAGTAGCTTGGATTGATGATAATGAAGAAATACAAGTTAATAGAGGTTACCGCGTTCAAATGAATTCAGCTATTGGTCCATACAAAGGAGGTTTAAGGTTCCATCCCAGTGTTAACTTAAGCATTTTAAAGTTTTTAGCCTTTGAGCAGGTTTTCAAAAATAGTCTTACCACTTTGCCAATGGGAGGAGGAAAAGGAGGGGCAGATTTCAATCCTAAAGGAAAATCAGATACTGAGGTTATGAGATTCTGTCAAAGCTTTATGTCTGAATTGTTTAGACACATCGGCCCAAATAATGATGTTCCCGCTGGTGACATTGGAGTTGGAAGCCGTGAAATAGGGTACCTCTTTGGCCAATACAAAAGATTAAGAAATGAGTTTTCCGGAGTTTTAACTGGTAAAGGAGTGTCATGGGGAGGATCATTAATAAGACCTGAAGCTACTGGATATGGGGTGGTTTATTTTACTAATCAAATGTTAAATCATATTAGTGAATCTATTAAAGGAAAATCTGTTGTAATCTCAGGATCAGGAAATGTTGCCCAATATGCAGCTGAAAAATGTATCCAGTTGGGTGCAAATGTTCATACTCTTTCTGATTCTTCAGGTTATATCTACGATAAAGATGGCCTTAATTCAGAAAAATTAGCGTACGTGATGCATATAAAAAATACAAAGCGAGAAAGAATTAGTGAATATGTCAAAAAATATCCGAAAGCCAGTTTTCATTCAAAAGAAAAGCCATGGGGGATAAAATGCACCATTGCTCTTCCTTGTGCCACTCAAAACGAACTAAACATAAAAGATGCTGAATTGTTAAAAAAGAATAATTGCATTTGTGTTTGCGAAGGAGCCAACATGCCCGCAACTCCTGAAGCAATTCACTTTTTCAAAGAAAACAATATTTTATTTGCACCTGGTAAAGCTTCAAATGCTGGAGGAGTTGCAGTTTCAGGACTTGAAATGGCTCAGAATTCTTTACGCTATAATTGGACAAGAGATGAAGTAGATTCTAGATTAAAAAGTATAATGGCAGAAATACACAGCTCTTGTCTTAAATATGGAACAGAAAAAAATAAAGTTGATTATGTTAAGGGTGCAAATATTGCGGGATTTGTAAAAGTGGCAGATGCAATGTTAGCTCAAGGAGTAGTGTAATTTTTTTATTTTGATCGAAACTCCTGCAATAGTCATATCTACCATAAAATATGGAGACTCTAGTCTAATTGCAAATTGTTATACTAAAAGCAATGGTGTTAAAGGCTATATGTTAAATGGAATTTTAAAATCAAAAAAAAGAAACATTAACAAAGCTTTATTTCAGCCTTTTAGCTTAATTAGTATAATATCAGATCATAGAAAAAAAGAAAAATTAAATTACATAAAAGAGGTAAGAGTAAATAAGCCTATAACCTCTATTCATAATTCCATTTTAAAAACTTCTATTACTCTTTTTCTTTCTGAAGTATTAAAGAGTGTCCTTCAAGAAGAAGGAGGTAGAAATGAAAACTTGTACAATTTCCTTGAAACAATGGCTCTTTGGTTAGACCGCAATAATGCTAACCCTAATTTTCACATAAAATTTTTAATAGAACTCACAAGGTATATGGGGTTTTATCCAAATTCTTCAAATATTCATTATCAATGTTTTGACTTGTCAACCGGTTGTTTCACAAATAATAGTAATTCGAAAAACATACTTTTAGGTAAAGATTTAAAAAATTTTAAAAAAATTTTAGGCATGAATTTTGAAGGAATTGAAATGTTAAACTGGAATAAGAGTGTTCGCAATAGTTTGTTAAATGAAATTATTCGCTATTATAGTATACATTTACAACGTTTTAAAACACCTAAATCTTTATCTATTCTCCATGAAATTTTTAAGTAAAAAAAAATTAATTGTTTTATTATTCTTTTTTACTTACGGATTTTTAATTCATGCACAAACCATTTATGTTGAAGATGCAAATTCAGGTGAACCAATAGAAAATGTAGCTGTTTTTTCAATTGATAAAACTCAAAACACCTTTACAAATTATAAGGGCGAAGCAAATGTTGATGAATTCAATTTGTCTAGTCCAATAATTTTTCAAATAAATGGATATAACACTTTAACTTTAACTTTATCTTTAACTACGAAATTTATTACTATTCAATTAGAGCCAAAGGTGCAAAACCTTGAAGGTGTAGTTCTTTCGGTAGCCAGATCCCTGTCTAAAAAAAATAAAATTGCTGAAAAGGTCAATATTATTAATTCTGAAAAAATAAAAAAAAGTATTATCCAAACAGGTGCTGAAATTTTAGAATTAAGCCCTGGTGTTAGAGTTCAAAAATCGCAAGGTGGTGGGGGAAGTCCTGTTTTAAGAGGTTTTGAGGCAAACAGGGTTCTATTAGTTATTGATGGTGTAAGAATGAATAATGCTATATATCGTTCTGGACATTTACAAAATGCCATCACAATAGCGCCTCATAATCTTGAGCGAGTTGAAATTGTTTTTGGTCCTTCCTCAGTTGGTTATGGTTCTGATGCTTTAGGTGGGGTTATTCATTATTTTACAAAAACTCCAGATATTAATAGTGATACTAAAAACAAGAATGAATTTCATTCAGATTTTAATTCTGGTAATTTATCAAGCATAAATAATATTACATCTAATTGGAGTTTTAAAAAATGGGGGGGAATAACTAGTATTAGTTTTTCAAATTTTGAAGATATTCGGATGGGGCGAAAAAACTCACATGGATATAATAATTGGGGTTTGACTGAGTTTTTCTCTGAAAACACTAACTCATTTTATAAAGCTACACCAACACTAAATCCTAATCCATTAATTCAAAAAAAAACTGGATACAATCAGCTTGACTTATTTCAAAAATTTCGTTTCAAGTTAACTGGTCAAAATTATTTATCTCTAAACATACAATTATCCAATTCTTCTAATATTGATCGATATGATAAATTAAATGAAATAAGAAATGCAACTTTACGATATGCAGAATGGTATTATGGCCCCCAAAAACGATTTTTATTTTCTCCTAAGCTTGAGTTTTTCAAAGGAAATCCGCTACTAAGAAAAGGGGTCCTTACATTTGCCTATCAAAACATTAAAGAATCTCGAATAGATAGAAAGTTTGATAGTTTTAATAGGAATTATCAATTTGATGAAGTATCAGTTCTAAGTTTTAATGCTGACTTTAGCGCAATGCCATCTGATACCATTAATGCTTCTTATGGACTGGAGCTTATAAATAATAACATAATCTCCAATGCATATATAAAATCTTTAACTGTTTTAAATAATGAAATAACTGCGCTTGGTGCTCCCTTTGCAATTCCAACTAGATATCCAAGTGATGGAAGCTATTATAACAGCTTTGCTGCTTACATTAATTTTGTTTGGGAATTAAATGATTCCTTGTCGTTAAATGCTGGATCCAGGCTGACCTATACCGATCTTGGTGGTTCCTGGAAGGAAGAAGCTCTAGTTAATTCATTATTGGCTAAAGTTTCACTCAATAATTGGGCTCTTACAAATACCTTATCAATGATCTATAGTCCTATAAAAAAAATGCAATTAAATATTTTACTTTCTAGTGGCTTTAGAAATCCAAATATTGATGATATTGGGAAAATTCGAGAAAGTGGAGGATCGCTTATAGTCCCTAACCTCTTTCTTAAGCCTGAATATGCATATAATCTAGATTTAGGATTGTCTTTTGAATCTGAAAATAATCTTAACAAGTTTTCAATTAGAGGTTTTGGCTCACTAATATCAAGACATATTGTTCGTTCAAACTATACAATTTATGGAGATCAAAGTACAAATGATCCAAATACAATAATTTATGATGGAGAAGAGCTTCCCACTTTAGCTAACAAAAATATGGGCAATAGATATATTTACGGAGGTTCATTTGAAAGCTTCATTAGATTTAGCAATAAAATATATACAATGGCAAGTATCACATATACTCGTGGAAATAAAAATTTTAAAAATGGTCCTATGCCATCAATCCCCCCCCTTTTTGGAAAGTACGGTGTATATTATTCTGAATCTAAAATTAATGCTCAACTAGAGTGGAATTTCAGTAATGCTAAAAACCCGAATGATTACAGCTATGGTGGAGAAGATGGTTTGGATGAAACTCCTTTAATTGATGAAGGTAAATATGCAGGAACTCCAGCCTGGGAAACCTTTTCAATATCAGCAAATTTTAAATATCGTGAAAAAGTGACCTTTAAATGTGGCTTACATAATATCTTTGATACTCATTACAGAACCTTTGCCTCTGGAATTTCTCAGCCAGGAAGAAGCCTTCAGCTTGGAATTAGTGTAGACTTTTAAGTTCCTTTTTATCTTTTGTTTAAGTATTTATATTTTATAAATTGATTACTTTCGCTACTTCAGTAAAGTAAAGTTTTGATGGCATTTAAAGAATATGAAAAATTAGATCTCCCCTCAATTTCTCAAGAAATTTTAGATTTCTGGGAAAAGGAATCTGTTTTTAGAAAGAGTATAGTTCTTAGAGCAGGGGAAAAGCCATTTGTTTTTTATGAAGGACCTCCTTCGGCTAACGGAGTCCCAGGAATTCATCATGTAATGGCAAGAACTATTAAAGATATTTTTTGTCGATTCAAAACCCAGAAAGGTTTTTTAGTAGAGAGAAAGGCTGGATGGGATACTCATGGACTTCCTGTTGAATTAGGAGTAGAAAAAGAATTAGGAATTACTAAAGATGCCATTGGAAAAACAATAAGTATAGAAGACTATAATAATGCCTGTAAAAAGGCTGTTATGCGCTATACAAATTTATGGACTCAACTTACAAAAAAAATGGGGTATTGGGTCGAAATGAATGATCCATATGTAACTTTTGATCCAAAATACATGGAGAGTGTTTGGTGGTTAATAAAGCAAGTTTATGATAAAGGATTGTTATATAAGGGCTACAGCATTCAACCCTATTCACCAAAAGCTGGGACAGGAATTAGTTCCCATGAATTAAATCAGCCAGGAACATATAGGGATGTGACTGATACTTCTGTGACTGCAATGTTTAAAACTATAAAATCAAGTCTTCCCATATCTATTAAAGATGACGAGGATCTCTATATTTTAGCTTGGACAACAACCCCTTGGACGCTTCCTTCCAATACAGCTTTAACAATTGGTTCTAAAATAGAATATGTTATTATTAAAACATTTAATCAGTATACTTTTTTACCAATTAAGGTTTTAATCGCAAGGTTACTTATAGAAAAACACTTTGGAAATAAGTATGAGCATGTTAATAATGTTTCTAAGCTTCAAGAGTACAGTCCAAAAAACAAAAAAATTCCTTATTGGATTGAAAATGATTGTCTTGGAAAAGATTTAGTAGGTATTAGGTATGAGCAAGTTTGGAGGTCATCTCCTCTCCCTTTAAATAATCCAGAAAATGCATTTCGTATTATTGAAGGAAAATTTGTTACCACTGATGAAGGTACTGGAATTGTTCACACTGCTCCAACATTTGGAGCAGATGACGCAAAAGTTGCCAAAGAGTCTATTCCTGAAGTCCCCGCCTTACTTGTCCTTGATGAAAATAACAATCCCGTTCCTTTAGTAGATCTAGAAGGAAAATTCCGAAAGGAGCTTGGTTCACTTGCTGGAAAATATGTTAAAAATGAATATTATTCTGAAAAAAATATTCCTGAACACTCTGTAGATGTAGAAATAGCAATCCGTCTCAAAAAAGAAAATCTTGCTTTTAAAGTTGAAAAACATAAACACTCATATCCAAATTGCTGGAGAACGGATAAGCCTATCTTATATTATCCTCTTGATTCTTGGTTTATTAATGTGGAGGTTGTTCGAGATAAAATGGTTGCTCTAAATAATACCATAAACTGGAAGCCTAAGTCAACTGGTGAAAGGCGTTTTGGTAATTGGCTTGCAAATGCTAATGATTGGAACCTTTCACGTTCTCGATTTTGGGGGATTCCTTTACCCGTTTGGTGCTCTGAGGATAAATCTGAAATCAAAGTAATTGGCTCTGTTGAGGAACTAATAGATGAGATAAATCGGTCTATCCGTTTTGGATTTTCAAAAAATAATCCTTTTAAAGATTTTATAAAAGGAGATTTGTCAGATAAAAATTACAAAAAAATTGATCTGCATAAAAATATAGTTGATTCAATAATATTAGCTAATAAAGATGGAACTTCACCATTATTTCGTGAAAATGATTTAATTGACGTATGGTTTGATTCAGGTTCAATGCCCTATGCGCAATGGCACTATCCTTTTGAAAACAAAGATAAAATTGATAATGCAGAGGCTTTTCCTGCTGATTTTATTGCTGAGGGAGTAGATCAAACAAGAGGATGGTTTTATACTCTTCATGCAATTGGAGCACTTGTTTTTAATAAGATTGCATTTAAAAATGTTATTTCAAATGGTTTAGTTTTAGATAAAAAAGGTCAAAAAATGTCTAAAAGGTTAGGAAATGGTATAAATCCATTTGAAACTTTAGATGATTTTGGTCCAGATGCAACTAGATGGTATATGATAGCAAATGCAAATCCCTGGGATAATCTAAAATTTAATCTAGATGGTATACTAGAAGTCCAACGTAAATTTTTTGGAACATTATATAATACTTATTCTTTTTTCAGCTTATATGCTAATATTGATGGGTTCCTTCCGAATCAAAAAATAATTGAAAATGATAAAAGAAATGAGCTTGACAATTGGATTTTATCTGAACTTAACAGCTTAATTTTAGATGTAGAAAATTATTATGAAAGATATGAGCCCACAAAAGTTTGTAGATCTATTTCAGAATTTGTTCAAGAAAAATTAAGTAATTGGTATGTCCGCTTAAGCAGAAGAAGGTTTTGGAAAGGATCATATGGTTTAGATAAAATAGCCGCCTATCAAACTCTTTATGACTGTTTGGTAACCATTTCAAAACTTGCCGCGCCAATAGCACCATTTTATATGGATCATCTGTTTCGGGATTTAACTAAAATTACAGGTGTGTTAAACCCAATTTCAGTTCATTTGTCAGATTTTCCATCTGCTGATAAGTCTATGATTAATGAAATTCTCCAGGAAAGAATCAATAAAGCCAGAATTATTACATCTCTGGCTTTGTCTCTTAGAAAAAAAGAACAAATTAAAGTGAGACAGCCCCTTCAAAAAATAATGATCCCTGTTAATTCTAAAAAAGAACGTCAAGATCTTTATTTAATTGAAAACCAATTAAAATCAGAAATTAATGTAAAGGAAGTAGATCTTATTGACAATAGTAGTGAATTACTAGTTAAGGAAATTAAACCAAATTTTAAATTATTAGGGCCTCGTTTTGGAAAAGACATTAAGCTAATTGTATCCTTAATTAATCAAATGAATACTGATGAAATTATAGAATTAGAG
The DNA here is from genome assembly GCA_029243245.1 of Flavobacteriaceae bacterium. Classification (GTDB taxonomy): domain Bacteria; phylum Bacteroidota; class Bacteroidia; order Flavobacteriales; family Flavobacteriaceae; genus Marivariicella. The sequence goes on from JAQWSK010000006.1 coordinate 60,891, forward strand.
CAAAATGGGGAAATTCAGTTAAAGTTTAATAAAAAAAATATTACATTAGCGCGAAATGATGTAGAAATCAGTTCTAAGGATATTGAAGGCTGGTTAGTTGCTCATGGTAATGGAATTACAGTAGCTCTTGACATTAAGCTTAATGATAAGTTAATTAATGAAGGGCTTGCAAGAGAATTTATAAATAGAGTTCAAAATCATCGTAAAGATCTAGAATTAGATGTAACTGATACAATTGAAATATTTATCACAAATAATTCCATTTTAGATAAAACGATTTCATCTTTTAAAAAATATATAAAAGATGAGACACTTGCCTCTTCAATAAATATAGTTGACAAGGTTCATGGTGGTATAAAATTAGAATTTAATAAAATCAATATTTCTCTTTTAATTAAAAAAACAAATTAATGGAAACTACTAACCGATATTCTGACAAAGATCTAGAAAAATTTAAAAACTTAATTGAAGAAAAAATTATTAAAGCTAATGCAGATTTAGATCTGCTTAGAAGTTCATACATGAATGACGGCAATAATGGTACTGAAGATACATCTCCAACTTTTAAGGCTTTTGAGGAAGGATCTGAAACTATGTCCAAGGAAGCAAATACTCAACTTGCTTTAAGACAAGAAAAATTTATTCGAGATTTGAATAATGCATTAATAAGAATAAAGAATAAGACTTATGGTGTTTGTCGTATAACAGGAAAGCTAATCAATAAAAAACGATTAACTCTAGTCCCCCACGCGACCTTAAGTATTAAGGCTAAAAACATGCAAAAATAAAATATTTACACATACTCATATTGTGTTTTCCCTTTATTATAAATGGACAAAATAAATTTAATAAACATTTTGATTCAAAAAATATTTCTATACTTGAATTAAATCTGCCTTGGATAAGTTCTATCAATATAACAAATAGTAAGTCTGAATTTATTGAAGTTGACTATACAACTAGAGGGGAATATAAAAACTTTACATTTTTATATTCAAAACTGAAGAGAGATAGCTTATTTATTAAAGAAAAACTAATTTCTAATTCAATAAAATTTAATGATAAATTAAGTGTTCATAAAAACCTCTCCACAAGTTTAAATATTTCTCTTCCTAAAAAACTAATCCTTCAATTGTATGTTGAGAATGCTTCAACAAATATTTATGGAAAAGTCCGTAGTATAAATATTTCTCAATCAAGAGGTGAAATATATCTTAGTGAATGGAATAGCCCAGGACTAATAAACACTATTTCTGCTGATATAATTTTTAATAATCCTAATATTAAAATTTTATCTAATTTGAAAAAAAAAAATAATTGTGAAGAATCTAATTCACATGATGTTTTGGAAATCAAATCAGTGTCTGGAAAAATAAATTGTATTCTATTTTAAATTTATATAGTCAGCTTTATTATATGAAAGAAATTATTTGGAATTATAGTTTTATATTTAGTTGGAGTGGAATTAATAGAAAATGAGAAAATTGAGATATTTCATTAGATTAAAAAAATAAGATATTATACTTTTGAAAACGAAATGAAAAATAATTTTGTTAAAAACATAATGCCTTTGCAAGGAATTATAATAATTCTAATAATTCTAGCAATAGATCAGTTATCAAAATTTTATATAAAACTCAATTACCCCATAACCATCTATAGTAATGAGGCTATAGTTAATTGGAACTTTTTTAAAATCCTTTTTGTGGAAAATAAAGGAATGGCAATGGGGGCAAAACTAAACGACATTATACCTTTTTTGCCAGAAAAGACTTCCAAATTATTACTTACGTTTTTTAGGCTGATAGCTATCTGCGGAATTGGTTATTGGCTTCGAAATCTATATAAAAAAGAAAGTTCTACCTATTTAAGATGGTCTTTGTGTTTAATCTTTGCAGGTGCTCTAGGGAATATTATTGATTCCGTATTTTATGGTTTGATCTTTAGTCACAGCTATGGACAAATTGCAACTTTTCTTCCAGTTGAAGGTTATGCTCCACTATTTTTCGGTAATGTTGTGGATATGATTCAATTTCCACTAATAGAATGGACTTGGCCAAAATGGATTCCTATAATTGGCGGAGAAGATTATTTATTTTTTCAATATATTTTTAATGTAGCTGATGCTTCAATTTCGATAGGAATTACAATTTTAATTTTTTTCAATAAAAAAATTTTTAATCAAAAAGAAAAAATAGAATCTGGAGTTACAGCATAATTTAATTTTATGTCAAATTCTGAAATATCCTGTATTAAATTCATTGGCTCAAATAGTGATAGTCCAACTTTTACTGTATCTTTTTTACATTCTTCTAAAAATCTGTCATAATAACCTCCACCATATCCAACTCTACTTCCTTTTAAATCAAAAACATATAAAGGAGTAAAAACCACATCAATTATTTTAGGAGAAATAATGTTTCCGTTTTGAGGTTCTGGGATTCCAAATGAGTTGGTTCTCAATAGTGTTTGATCATTTAATATAACATGTTCTAACAAATTTGGTTTAATAATTCTTGGCACAATTACTTGTTTGTCTTTACCCATAATAATCGAAAGAAGTGGAGATGTATCTATCTCATTTTTATTTGAAAGACATAAAAAAATATGGAAATTCTCCATGTGCCAAATTGGTATTTTTAAGCATTTATTAGATAATGAAATACTCCGTTTATGTATTTCGCCAATAGATAACTTGTCTCTTTTATTTTGATATAATTTTCTTATTTGTATTTTAGTTTTCATCATGAGTTAACAGTGTAAATTTAAGTGATTATTGTATTACAAATAATAACTTTAAAAAAGAAAACCATTAATTTAGCTTAATGAAGGTAACTAATCTTAAATTACAAATAATGAGTTTGCCGGAGAGCCCCGGAATTTATAAATTCTTTAACGATGAAAATAAAATTATTTATGTAGGAAAAGCCATAAACCTAAAAAAAAGAGTAACATCTTATTTTAAGAAAAATCATTCTCATTTTAAAACAAAACTTCTTGTAAAACAAATTATAAAAGTTGAAAATATTGTTGTAGAAACAGAAATAGATGCTTTATTATTAGAAAATACTTTAATTAAAAAGTTTAAACCTAAATACAATGTTCTTTTAAAAGATGACAAAACATATCCATGGATATGTATAGAAAGAGAACCAAAACCAAAAATATTTTATACTAGAAAGGTCAATAAAAATAAAGGTCAATATTTTGGTCCATTTACAAATGTAAAAAGTGTTAAGTTTTTAATTAAGTTAATTAAAGATGTTTATCCTTTTTTGAATCACGAACTAATTCACTTATTAAAGAAAGAAAAAAAAACAATTAGCTCCAATGAGATTGATAAAAATTTATTAGAAATCAAATTAATGATCAAGGGTAATTTTAAAGCCTCTATTGACCATTTTAAAAATGAGATGGAGAATCTTTCAGTTTTAACAAAATTTAAAAAAGCTCAAAAAATTAAAGAAAAACTTGAGGTTTTATATAATTATCAAGTTAAATCAACAGTTGTAAATCCAAAAATATCAAAAGCTGATGTCTTTTCGATTTTCTCTGATGATAGTTTTGCCTATGTAAACTTTATTCAGGTCTCATTTGGCGCTATAATTAGTTCTTATACGATTGAAATTAAAAAAAAAATGAATGAATCTAATAATGAAATTTTAAGAATTTCATTAGTTGAATTAAGACAGCGGTTTAAATCAAATTCAAATCAGATTATACTTCCGTTTAAAATTAGTTTAGGCCCTAAAATAAAATGCATAGTGCCAAAAGCGGGAGACAAAAAGAAACTTCTTGAATTGTCTCTTAAAAATGCAAGATCATATAGAATGGAAAGGTTTAAGCAAAATAAAATTTTAGATCCCGAACGACATATTAATAGAATAATTTCACAGATGAAGTCAGATTTAAAACTGAAACAAAGTCCTACTCATATAGAATGCTTTGATAATTCTAACTTACAAGGCAGTAATCCAGTTGGTTCATGTGTTGTGTTTAAAAACTGTAAGCCTTCCAAGAAAGAATATAGACATTATAACATTAAAACTGTTTCTGGGCCTGATGATTTTGCATCTATAAAAGAAATTGTATACAGAAGGTATAAACGTCTAAAAGAAGAGAAGGCTTTGTTGCCACAATTAATAATCATAGATGGTGGTAAAGGTCAGTTATCCTCTGCAATCAAAAGTCTTGACAGGTTACATTTAAAAGGAAAAATTGCTGTTATTGGTATAGCTAAACGATTAGAAGAAATTTTTTATCCTGGTGATCCAGTACCTCTTTATCTAGATAAAAAATCAGAAACTTTAAAAATTATTCAGCAGTTAAGAAATGAAGCTCACAGATTTGGGTTAAAACTGCATAGAAATAAAAGAAGTGAAAAAGCTCTAAGTTCATCTCTAGATAATATTAAAGGCATTGGGTCTAAAACTCAGATAAAACTCATTAAATTTTTTAAATCTTTCAAGAATATAAAAACGGCGTCAAAAAACGAACTTATTGATGTTATAGGAAATTCAAAAGCAAAAAACCTTTATGAAAATTTACATTCAGTCGACAGAAAATAATATAATTTGACATTATGTATTTATTTTTACAGCAATCCTTAAAAAAGGAAAAATTAAAATTTATTTATTTGGCCCTTAAAAGAGTTTTTATATTTTTTATGTTTTTTAATTTTTTTGTAGATTCTCCAAAGATTATTGCCCAGGAGAATGAAGCGATGAAAAAAGTTGTAGATTTCTCTGCATTTAAAACTGGTGAATGGCTTCAGTATAGAATTCATTATGGGATTTTTAATGCCAGTTATGCAACTCTATCTCTTAAACAAGAAAAAATCAAGGGAATTAATGTGCTACATGCAAAAGCATATGCAAGAACAAAAGGATTATTAAGATTCTTCTTTAAATTGGAGGATATATACGAAAGTTATTTTAAGGCAAAAGAGATTGAACCATTAAGATTTATTCGAGATATTTATGAGGGTGGATACACAAAAAATAAAATTATTGATTTTGACTCTGAAAATAACTTAGCTTTTGTTGATGATATAAAAAATAATATTCAAAGCTCACACAGAATTAAAAATAACACTCAAGATTTAATTTCAACCTTTTACTATCTAAGAAATTATTTTCCAAGAGACAATATAAGTCAAAATGAAAGTTTTAATGTTAATGTTTTTTTTGATGAAGAAAACTATGATTTCAATTTAAAATTCATGGGAATAGAAATTCTCAATACTAAATTTGGTAAGGTTGAATGTCTTAAATTAATTCCAGTTGTACAAAAAGGGAGAGTTTTTAAAGATGACGAGAGCATTACCCTTTGGGTATCAAATGATGCTAATAGAATTCCTATTCGTATCAAAGCTGATATTGCAATTGGTTCTTTAGATTGCGATCTAGAAAATTTTAAAAACATAAAACACCCATTTAAAATTAAAATTAATTGACAAACATTTAATAACTTTAAGTTTGACTCTTAAATTTTTCATTTCATTTTTAAGACCTTTGAAAAAAATACCTTTTTGAAATTCAACAAATTAATCATTTTATTATTCTTTAGTCTTGTAATTCAAGGGTGTGAATCAGCTAAAAATAATCTTACTATTCAAGATTCTTCCCAAGTTAAATATGTTCCAAATATTCGCTTTGGTTATGATTTGAATAAATTTAAAGTTGTAGAGAAGAAAATAAAGAGAGGAGACACTTTTGGCGCTATTTTAGAAAATAATTCGATAGACTATCCTGAGGTATACAAGATTTTAGAAAAAACGAAAAAGCAAGTAAACACTCGCAAACTTGTTGTTGGGAAAGCATATAAATTACTTTTCACAAAAGATAGTATATCCTCTCCAATTGCTATAATATATGAACCCGATGTTGCAACATATTGGAAGATTCAATTGCGAGATAGTGTTTTTGGTGAAACCGTAAAAAAATCAATAAAAATTGTAACTCTTCAAGGTTCTGGAGTTATAAAAAGCTCCCTTTATGAGACAATGTTAGAAAGTGGTCTTAATGATCAGTTAACATATTTTTTATCTGATGTATATGCCTGGACTATTGACTTTTTTAGACTACAGAAAGGAGATAAATTTAAAGTGATTTATACAGAACGGTTTGTTGATGATTCAATTTCATTGGGTGTAAATCACATAAAAGCAGCCTATTTTGAACATAAGGGAAAAGGGTTATATGCTTTTGAATTTGAATCTGATAATGACAAAGGAATAATAGATTACTTTGATGAAAATGCTAAAAATCTTAGGAGAGCCTTTTTAAAAGCTCCTGTGAAATTTAGTAGAATTTCATCAAGATATAACCTTAAAAGAAGGATAGCATATTATGGAAATAGAATCCGTCCTCATAAAGGAACTGATTTTGCTGCAAGTGTTGGTACGCCAATTATAGCAACAGCGTCTGGAAAAGTTGTTAAAGCATCCTATACAAGAGGTAATGGAAATTATGTTACTGTCAAACATAATAATACATTCACTACACAGTATTTACATATGAAGAAAAGAAAGGTTCGAAAAGGACAAAATGTTAAACAGGGTGATGTAATAGGATGGGTTGGAATGACTGGGAATACATCTGGACCTCATGTTTGCTACAGGTTCTGGAAAAATGGGAGACAAGTAGATCCTTTCAGACAAAAACTACCTCAAGCGAAACCTATCTCTAAAAAACTGAAAGCGGAATACCTCTCATTTATGGACCCTATTAAAACAGATTTAGACTGCGTTCCTTTTGAGCCAGAATTTTTAAAAACTTTAGTTAATCAAAACGAAGAAAATCAAACTAATGACGTTAGTGAATAAAAATCCTCTGAAATTAGAGGCGTGGAAAAAATTAGAAAAACATTTCAAAGCAACTAAGAATATTCGTATTGATGAATACTTTAAAAATAATTTTTGTCGAGCTAAAGAAATGAGTTGCTCATGGGAAGGCTTTTTTATAGATTATTCGAAAAATAAAATTGATAAAAAAAGTCTACTCCTGCTAAAAGAATTAGCTCTTGAGGCTAATCTTCCTGAAGCCATCAAGGCATACTTTAAAGGTGAGCAAATTAATAAAACTGAGAAAAGAGCTGTTTTGCATACAGCATTGAGGAATTTTTGTGGGAAACCAATATTACTTGATGGAAAGGATATTATGCCAGAGATTCAAGTCGTTAGAAATAAAATGAAAAAGTTTTCTAACAAAATTATTAATGGACAATGGAAAGGCTATACAGGAAAACGAATAACTCATGTAGTTAATATTGGAATAGGAGGATCAGATCTAGGGCCTTCAATGGTTACTGAAGCGCTGAGTTTTTATAAAAATCATATTAAGACCTACTTTATTTCCAATATAGAAGGTGATCATGTTATAGAGGTGCTAAAAAAATGTCCTGTAGAAAGCACGCTATTTATAATAGTTTCTAAAACATTTACAACTCAAGAAACTATTTCAAATGCAAATAGAGTCAAAAAATGGTTTTTAAAATCTGCTTCTCCAAACTCAATTTCTAAACACTTTATAGCGATTTCAACTAACCTTGAGAAAATATCAGAATTTGGAATTAACCAAAAAAATGTTTTTCCCATGAAAGACTGGGTGGGTGGAAGGTTTTCTTTATGGGGTGCAGTTGGACTTTCAATTAGCCTATCTGTTGGATATGAAAACTATGAAAGGCTGCTTAAAGGTGCAGGCAATATGGATTTGCATTTTAAAAACACGCCTATTGAGAATAATATTCCTATTATTTTAAGTTTTATTAGTCTTTGGTATAATAATTTTTATAAGTCTGAGAGCGAAGTCGTAATCCCTTATTCAGAATACTTAAAAAACTTTCCTGCATATCTTCAACAGGCATCAATGGAAAGTAATGGAAAAAGTGTAGATCGAAATGGATCTCAAGTTGATTATCAAACGGGTACTTTGATATGGGGGGCTACTGGAACCAATGCCCAGCACGCATTTTTTCAATTAATCCACCAGGGAACTAAGCTTATTCCTGCAGATTTCATTGGCTTTAAAACTTCATTATATAATGAACGTGAACATCAAGATAAATTAATGGCAAACTTTTTTGCTCAAACTGAAGCTTTAATGATTGGTAAAAATGAAGATGAACTTAAAAATGAAGATGTTGCTAATGAGTTGGTTCCTTTTAAAACGTTTAAAGGAAATCGGCCTAGTAACTCAATATTAATTGAAAAACTCAATCCATATAACCTCGGTGCTTTAATAGCAATTTATGAGCATAAAATATTTACTCTAGGAGTAATATGGAACATATATAGTTATGACCAATGGGGAGTTGAGCTTGGAAAAAAACTTGCTAATAAAGTATTAGAAGACTTTGAATTAGAGAAAAATAATCCTCACGATATGTCTACAAAACAATTAATTAAGCTTTATAAGAATCCATAACAATAATTATCGCGGAGAATTTTTTATTTAAAAGAAATATCTGTTACTAATAATTGAAGTTTTGAATTTCCATTAAACTCATTGTTTTGAAGATGGGCAAGAATTGAAAATTTGTTTTTCATTTTGATTTTAGAAATATACTCCCCCATTTCAAAGCCAATTCCTGAAAAATTAATTTCTGCTCCATCTTTGATTTCTAATCTAAGATGATTATTATCGGCTCCAACTAATTTTGTACCTCCATTATCTACACAATTTTTAATATAAAAAAGAGGTTGTCTGTTAAATGGTCCAAATGGACTCATTTGGTTAATAATTCTATAAACTGGTTTAGTAAGTTTATCCAAAGTAATTTCCATATCATAAGTGATACTTGGAACCATTTGGTCTGGTAATATTCTGGCAGAAACCTCTTTTTCAAAAGCTGTTTTAAAATCAGAATACTTGGAAGGCTCAAGAGTAAGTCCAGCTGCGTATTTATGTCCTCCAAATTGGATAATAAAATCCGAACAAGCCAATAATGCTTCATAAACGTCAAAACCCTTAACAGATCTTACAGATCCTGCATAAATATCACCTGATTTTGTTAAAACAACTGTAGGTCTATAATGATGCTCAATTAATCTAGAGGCTACAATTCCAATAACACCTTTGTGCCAGTCTGGACGAAAAACTACAGTTGATAAATTATCCAATTCTGATAAAGTTTCAATTTGCTCTAAAGCCTCGTTAGTTATTTTTTCATCAAGTAATTTTCTTTCAGTATTAAATAACTCAATTACTCTTGCTTTTGAAGATATCTCATTTTCCTTTTTATTTATTAGTAATTCAACAGCATGTTTGCCGTGTTTCATTCTACCTGCAGCATTAATTCTAGGTGCAATTGTAAAAATTAAGTCTGATACATTTATTTTCTTTTTTTTTAAAAAATAAGTAAGTCCTGGTCTTAAATTTTTATTTATCAATTTTAAACCTAATGAAGCAAGTAGCCTGTTTTCTCCTGTCATAGGAACTATATCGGCACAAATCGCTATTGCAACTAAATCTAAATATTCTAAAATATAACTAAGCCCTTGATCTTTGTCCTGCTCGATCGCCTGGATTAACTTAAATCCAATTCCACAACCACATAAATCCTTATATGGGTATTCGCAATCACTTTGTTTGGGGTTTAATATTGCTGTTGCTTTCGGCAAGGTTTTTCCTGGATTATGATGATCACAAATAATTACATCTATACCATATGAATTAGCCATCTCAACCTGTTCAACGGCTTTAATTCCACAATCTATAACTATGAGTAAAGCAACCTCTTCTTCTTTTGCTTTTTCAATACCTAATTTAGATAGTCCATACCCCTCATTATATCTGTCAGGTATATAATATATGATATTATCATTTTGTGCAGTTAAATATGAATAAAGCATTGCAACTGAAGTAGTGCCATCAACATCATAGTCCCCGTAAATCATTATTTTTTTACTCTCAATTAATGCTTTCTTTATTTTATTAGCTGCACCACCCATTCCTTTCATTAAAAATGGATCAATCAAATCTTCTAGTTGTGGACGAAAAAATGTTTTGGCTTCTGAAAAAGTATAAACATCTCTTTTAACTAAAAGTTTAGCAATTATGTTTGAAACATTTAATTCATTTGCTAAACTAGAAACATTATTAGAATCTAAATCTTTTGATATCCTCCATGATTTCTTCATTAATTATTTGTCTATATATGGAGAAATTGATATTACAAATTCTCCTTTTGGTTTATTTTCTTTAAAATAATCAATCGCCTCTTTTATTGTGCCTCGAAATTGTGTTTCAAACTTTTTAGTAAGTTCTCTTACGACACTAATTTTTCTGTCTTTATTAAAATAATGCATAAATTGATTAAGTGTTTTTAAAATTCTATGAGGAGATTCATATAAAACTATTGTTCTTTTTTCCTTAGCCAAAACTTCTAGTCTAGTTTTACGTCCTTTTTTATTTGGTAAAAAACCTTCAAAAACAAACCTGTCGGTTGGAAAACCACTTTGAATAAGTGCAGGAATTAATGCCGTAGCTCCTGGCAAACAAAAAACATCTATTCCCTTTGCTATTGATTCTCTTACTAAAAGAAATCCTGGGTCTGAAATTCCAGGAGTTCCAGCATCTGAAATTACAGCAATTAAACTCCCTGCTTGAAGTTTTTTTAAAATATCCTCTAGCTTTTGGTGCTCATTATACATGTGAAAACTTTGTGATTTTCTCTCAATTGAATAGTAATTTAAAAGCCTTGAGCTTGTTCTTGTGTCTTCTGCTAAAATTATATCTGAATTTTTTAAAATATCAACTGCACGATACGTCATGTCTTTTAAATTTCCAATTGGTGTTGGTACTATGTATAATGGCATTTAAAAAATTTATCTAGAATTAATTGAATTGTTTTTTTAAAAAATTAAAAAATCTTTTTTCGACAAGTAAGTTATCATTCCAAGAATTATATTCTGGTTTAACTTTGTTTTGAATAAAATTATATGTTGAATTCCAATCATCTATGACGGATATTTTTCTCATCACTTTTTCATATTCTTCTGATTTATTGTCAAATAATTTCTGAATAAATGCTAAACGATCATTCACGTCAACTTTTAATATTTTAGCAAAGCGATCATTAAGTTTTGTCTGTATTTGATTCTCATTTTTATGAGGAGAGGTCTTCTTTTTTTCAAACAAAAAATTATTTGAATTGCCATTTAACAGATCTGTATTAAGCTCATTTTCAGGCATTTCTGGAATCATCTCTTTGATGGTTTCAATTAATGGAGGTGTTGTATCCTTTTCATCCTCTATATTTGAAAGATTATTTTCAGGCATTACCTGAAGATTATTTTTTGCTAATTGTTCTTGAAAATTTGAATATTCCTTTGAAGAATTAATATTTTTTAATAGAATAGCTTTTTCGAAAAGCTCAATGACTAGACTATAATATTCATCTGGTGAAGAGTTGATCTTTATTTTGGAAATCTGATTAGCTAAAGAAATAATTTCTGAATGTAATGATTCTTTCATCAGTGTTGTTTTTTAATACCTTTGTTATTATAGATCAAAAATTGAATTCTCCCAGTTTGAAAATTACAAAATGTTTTTAGAAAATACAGTAAAGTCATGTGAACAATTTGGAAGTATTGAGGTTATTTGTGGATCTATGTTTTCAGGAAAAACGGAAGAGTTAATTCGTAGAATAAAAAGGGCTCGTCTTGCAAATAAAAAAGTTAAAATTTTTAAACCTTTTTTTGATAATCGATATGATAAAACTATGATTGTTTCTCATGATAAAAATCAGTTAAAGGCTAAGGCTATAGAATCCTCTCAAGAAATAATAAAACATATAAAAGGTTATGATATTATAGCAATTGATGAAGCTCAGTTTTTTGATGTGGGAATTGTTAAAGTTTGCAATAAATTAGCAAATCAAGATTTTCAAATAATTATTGCTGGTCTAGATATGGACTATAAAGGGAACCCTTTTGGTCCAATGCCTAATTTAATGGCTATTGCAGAAGATGTTACCAAGTTACATGCTGTTTGTTTCAGAACAGGAGGTCAAGCTCAATATACTTTTAGAAAAAATAAAGATGAAGATTTAATTGTAATTGGAGAAAAAACAAACTATGAAGCACTAAGCAGGTCTGCTTTTTATAGTGTTTTGAAAAAAAATAAAAATTGACGACGCTAAACATATACTTTGATAGACTGTCTCATAATTTAAATTTTTTGAGGTCTAAGATATCTCCTAAAAGTGAATTAATTGCTGTTGTAAAAGCAAATGCATATGGTCACGGCGCCATCGAAATAGCAAAGTGTCTAGAAGGTCTAGGTGTGCGCAAGCTTGCTGTTGCCTCAGCATATGAAGGAAAAATACTACGTAAAAATGGTATAAAGTGTAATATCATTGTTTTCTATCCTTACACTTCTGATCTTTCTAAAATCATTAAATTTTCCTTGGAGCCGGCCATATTTTCAAAACGAATGTGGGTTGATTTAACTTCTGAGTTAAAAAAACTTGAACTAACTAATTTCCCTGTTCATCTTAAGTTTAATACTGGTTTATATAGAATAGGTTTTGATGCTAAAGAAATTGGTTGGATTAAAGAACAGCTCACAAATTCTTCTTTTAAAATAAAATCAGTTTACTCACACTTATCTTCAAGTGAAGAAAAAAGAAAAAATAATTTTACGGATAGTCAAATAAAAAAGTTTGAAACAATTAAAAGTTTATTCCTTAATATTGACAATAGCATAAAATTTCATCTGTTAAATAGTTCTGGGATTTTTAACTATCCTGAATGTAATTATGATTGGGTAAGAGCAGGTATTTCTTTATATGGATACGCAAATAATATAGAATGGGATAAAAACCTTTTGCCTGTAGCAGAATTAACTACAAAAATTCTTCAAATTCATAAATTAGAAAAAAATCAACTTGTAGGATATAATAGCGGGTGGATTGCTAAGAAAAAAACCACAATTGCGGTTATTCCTCTTGGGCACGCAGATGGTATAGGTAGGTATTTTGGAAACAGCAATGCTCCTGTTTGGATTAAAAACAAAAAAGCTGAAATAATTGGCAATATATGTATGGATATGTTCATGGTAGACATTACCAATATAAATTGTGTTGAAGGAGACGAAGTTGTGATTTTTAATAAGAAAAAGCCCGCTAATACATTTGCAGAATCAGGAGGGTCAATATCATATGAATTATTAACTAGTATGGGTAGTAGAGTAATTCGTAATTATTTTTAATGAATTTGTTATAAATAATTACGAATCTATATTCTAATAAAAATTAATGTACTTTTGGGCATCATTAGAGATCCTATGAAGTTAGCTGTAGTTGGAGCAACAGGTATGGTGGGAAACATTATGCTCCAAATTTTATCAGAAAGAAAATTTCCCTATAGTAATTTAATTTTAGTTGCCTCAGAAAAATCTGTAGGCAAAAAGATTACTTATAATGAAAAGATTCATGAGGTTATTTCTTTAAAATCAGCCATTGACTTAAGTCCTGACCTAGCACTATTTTCAGCTGGAGGAGAAACTTCACTCAAGTGGGCGCCTAAATTTGCAGAAAAGGGATGCACTGTAATTGATAATTCTTCAGCATGGAGAATGGATCCTTCAAAAAAACTAATTATTCCAGAAATAAATGCTAATATTTTAAATTCTCAAGATAAAATAATAGCTAATCCTAACTGTTCAACAATTCAACTGCTAATGGCTATTGCTCCAATTCATATGAGATACGAAATTGAGAGAATGGTTATATCTACATATCAATCGATTACCGGAACAGGTGTTAAAGCAGTTAAACAATTAGAAAATGAACTGAATGGAGAAAAAGGCGAAATGGCTTATCCCTATCCTATTCTTAAAAATGCCATTCCTCATTGTGATGTTTTTCAAGAAAATGGATACACAAAAGAAGAAATGAAATTAGTTAATGAAACACATAAAATATTAAATAATTATAATATTGGAGTTACAGCAACTGCTGTTAGAATTCCTGTTGTAGGTGGACATAGTGAATCTGTAAATATTACTTTAAAAAATAATGCTTCCGTAGATGAAATCAAAAGGCTTCTAAACAGTACAGATGGAATAATCGTTAAAGATAATCCTGCTAATAATTCATATCCAATGCCTATATGCTCTGAGGGTAGTGATAATGTTTATGTTGGAAGAATCCGAAAAGATTTTTCTAAGACAAATTCATTTAACCTCTGGATAGTTTCTGATAACCTTAGGAAAGGTGCGGCTACAAACACAGTTCAAATAGCCGAGTTTCTTATTCAAAACAAACTAGCCTGAATAATTTTCCATAAATTTTGTTGTATAATTTCCTAAAATAAAATCAGGATTATCCATTAGTTTCCTATGAAAAGGAATCGTGGTTTTAACACCTTCAATCAAAAATTCATCCAATGCTCTTTTCATTTTATTAATAGCTTCTTCTCTAGTTTGAGCTGTTGTAATTAATTTTGCAATCATTGAATCATAATATGGAGGTATTGTATATCCACTATATACATGAGTGTCAAGTCTAACTCCATGACCGCCAGGAAAATGAAGTGTTTCGATTTTTCCAGGACATGGTCTAAAATCATTTTCTGGATCTTCAGCATTTATTCTACATTCTATTGAGTGCATTTTAGGTAAATAATTTTTTCCAGAAATAGGAATACCATAAGCAACCTTTATTTGCTCACGGATTAAATCAAAATCAATAACTTGTTCTGTTATTGGATGCTCAACCTGAATACGTGTATTCATTTCCATGAAATAAAATTTTCTATTCCTATCTACTAAAAACTCAACAGTTCCTGCTCCTTCGTATTTAATAAATTCAGCCGCCTTAATTGCTGCTGCGCCCATTGCTTTTCTAAGCTTATCTGTCATAAATGGTGATGGAGTTTCTTCAATTAGTTTTTGATGTCTTCTCTGAATTGAGCAATCTCTCTCAGACAAATGACAAGCCTTTCCATAAGAATCGCCAACAATTTGAACTTCTATGTGATGAGGATCCTCTATAAGTTTTTCTATATACATGGATTCATTACCAAAAGCAACTAAAGATTCTGCTCTTGCGCTTTCCCATGCCTTTTCAATTTCATCAGAAGACCAAACCGCTCTCATTCCTTTTCCACCACCACCCGCAGTTGCTTTCAGCATAACCGGATAGCCTATTTTTTTTGCGAAAATTTTAGCTTCATCTAAAGATTCTAATAATCCCTCAGAACCAGGAATTGTAGGAACTTTTGCTCTTTTCATTGTTTCCTTAGCAGCAGCTTTATCTCCCATTTTATCAATCATCTCTGCTGATGCTCCAACAAATTTAATATTGTGTTCTTCACAAATTTTTGAAAATTTTGCATTTTCAGATAAAAATCCATAGCCAGGGTGTATTGAGTCAGCATTTGTTATTTCTGCAGCTGCAATAATATTTGCAGGTTTTAAATAAGATTCTGAACTTTCAGCTGGACCAATACATACTGCTTCATCAGCAAAACGCACGTGTAAACTTTCTTGATCTGCTTTTGAATATACTGCAACAGTTTTTATTCCCATCTCTTTACAAGTTCGAATAATTCGCATTGCTATTTCACCTCTATTGGCTATTAATAGTTTTTTAAACATTCTATAAAATGTTAGAAAGGATCAACTAAAAAAAGTGGTTGTTCATACTCTACAGGAGTTCCATCATCAACTAGAATTTTAATGATTTTACAATTCATCTCTGATTCAATTTCATTGAAAAGTTTCATAGCTTCAATAACGCACAGTATGTCTCCCTCTTTAACCTCTGTTCCAACTTCAACGAAAGCTGGCTTATCTGGAACTGATTTTCTATAAAAAGTCCCAATCATTGGAGATTTAATAACTGTATATTTGTCATCTTCATTTTCAATAGATTCTTCATGATTATTTTCTTGACTTGAAATATCTTGAATATTTTTTTCGTTTGATAGCTTTGATAGAACAGGTGCAGATTCAATAGTTGTTATTGTGTTTTTTGTTGCTGAATTAGAAGTTTTAATTGTGATCTTAAAATCTTTCTTCTCAATTTCAACTTCATAAGCTCCTGACTTGGCTACAAATTTGATCAGATTTTGAATTTCTTTAATATCCATATTTCAATTTACTAATTTTAAATTGCGTTATTCGGCAGCTATTCCAACTTGACTATTAAGTGAAGATAGGATTTTTAATTAAAAAAAAATTCTAAACTTGAGCAATTTCAGTATTATCAACTATAACCTTTCCTCTATAGTATAATTTTCCTTCGTGCCAATGTGCTCTATGGTACAGATGATTTTCTCCTGTAATTTTACATGTAGCTATCTGCTTATCTGAAGCTTTATAGTGAGTGCGTCGTTTATCTCTTCGAGTTTTTGAAATTTTTCTTTTAGGATGAGCCATTTTAAACTAGTTTTTATAATAAATCTTTCAATTTGTCCCAGCGAGAATCACTCTCCGAGGGCATATTTTTTTCTTTGGGGTCTAATAATTTTAATTTTTCTAGAATTTCTGAATTTAAAGATCCATCTTTTATTCCAGGATGAATTTTTCTAAGCGGAACTGAAAGAACAACCATTTCATAGATATAATGAGAAATATCCATCTGATAACTTCCGTGAGGTAAAATCAAAATTTCATCACTTTCGTCATTATAAATCTTTCCGAATTTGACAGCTAAATTGAGTTTGCTTAAAATAGGCATTTCAAAATATTCCATTGATAAATCGCATGGAACTGAAATTTCCCCTTTTGTCTCAAAAAACAGATGTAACATTCTTTCTTGTTTTTCAAATTCTAGCTTTGTTTCTAATTCAACACTTTTAAAATCAAAATAATCAAAACCTTCAAAGAACTTAATGTCAATAACAAAACTAAAACTATGTTTACCTCTCTTTAAACCTGCAAAATTAATTACAAAGGGGTTTAAACCTCTCATTTTAGTAACATTTGAGGCCGCAAATTTAAAAATTTTTTTTTAAATCTATTGTTTTTGTTCTGCATTTGTTAGATAAAATCATTTAAAATGATTCCTAAATTTAAAAATTTTAATGGATTCTAATAATGCTGCTTTGAAAGAATTAAAGTTTGCAATTCCTTTTCCTGCAATATCGAAGGCAGTTCCATGATCTGGGGATGTGCGAATCAAACTCAACCCTGCTGTAAAGTTTACTCCATTTCCGAATGATAAGGTTTTAAAAGGAATAAGCCCTTGATCATGATACATAGCTATTACAGCATCAAATCCTTTATAATTTTCAGAAGCAAAAAAAGTATCCGCAGCAAATGGACCATAAACCATGATTCTGTTTTTATTAAGCTCCTCAATAGTAGGTTTAACAATTAAATCATCTTCATTGCCAATCACTCCATTATCTCCACTATGAGGGTTTAATCCTAATACGGCGAGTTTAGGCTTTAAAATTCCAAAATCATTTTTTAAACTTATTAATACTTGATTAATTTTAAACTTTAAGAAATCGGACGAAATCATTTCTGCAACTCTGTTTATTGGAATATGATCTGTAACAAGAGCTACTCTTAAGTCATTGGATACCATAAACATTAGAGAATCCCCATTAAAATTCATGTCTAAATATTCAGTGTGACCAGTAAATTGAAATTTTTGTGATTGAATTGATTTTTTGTTTATTGGAGCAGTTACTAGAACATCTATTAATTCGTTTTTGATTGCTTCACTTGCTGTTTTAAGAGATTCAAATGATATAACCCCAGCTTCTTCACTCTGAATTCCGAAATTAACATTATAATTTTTTATGTCAATTTCAAATACGTTAAGTTTTCTGTTATTTAAATCATGAATTTTATCAATATAATTTAATTGAGTTTTATTATTAAAATGTTGTTTTTGGAATTCGACTATATTTTTGGAAGCAAAAAGAATTGGAGTCATAAACTCATACAAGCTTTTATCTTCAAAAACTGAAAGAATAATTTCCAGTCCTACACCGTTTGGATCTCCGATTGATAAACCAACTTTTATTTTGTCCATTGATTGTTTTTAATTCTCCAAATTAACTATTTTTACTTTCAAAGGTAAATAAATTTAACTGTCATGTTTACAGGAATCATAGAGTGTCTTGGTGAGATAAAATCAATTACTAAGAGTGGTACAAATATTAATTTTACTATTAAAAGTTCATTGGCAAATGAATTGAAAATTGATCAAAGCATTTCTTATAATGGTGTTTGTTTAACCGTAGTTAATGTTACTGAAAATTATTTTTCGGTCACTGCTATAAATGAAACGCTGCTTAAAACTAATTTTAAAAGTCTAGATGTCGGAGATTTAGTTAATCTAGAGCGCGCCATGAAAATCAATAATAGGCTTGATGGGCATATCATTCAGGGACACATAGATCAAACAGGTGTTTGTACTTCTGTAAAGAATCAGGATGGAAGCTGGATTTTTAATTTTAAATTTGATCCTTTACAAAATAATATTACGATTGAAAAAGGATCCATAGCTATAAATGGGGTTAGCTTAACTGTTATAAACTCTAAAAAAAATAGTTTTTCAGTTGCGATTATTCCATATACATACGAAAATACAAACTTTCATAAAATAATTAAAGGAGAAATTGTTAACTTAGAATTCGATATTTTGGGCAAATACATCTCAAAAATGTATAGCGTTTATAAAAAAACTTCATTTAAAAAATAATAAATATTATGAATTTTCTTGAACTTACAACAATTCTCCTTTTGTTAGCATCTGTTTTTTCAATCATTAATCTTAGGTTGCTAAAACTTCCGCAAACAATTGGTTTAATGGTTTTAGCGATCGGTCTTTCAATCAGTGTTTTGGCAATTGGTCTAATTTCACCAATCTTTTTAGAAACCGTTTCCGATGTGATAAGAAGCTTTGATTTTGAGGTTTTACTAATCGAGGTCATGCTTCCTTTTTTACTTTTTGCTGGAGCAATTAGTGTTAATGTCCATGAGCTGCTTAAAGATAAAGTTACAATTCTTTTACTTGCAAGTTTTGGCGTTTTATTTTCAACATTTGCGGTAGGTTCAGGAATTTTCTGGCTTGTTGAACAACCTGTTTTTGAATTAAATAATTTAGGCTTGAGTTATATAGATTGTTTATTGTTTGGAGCCTTAATAGCGCCTACTGATCCAATTGCTGTTCTTGCTATGGTTAAAAAAATGAATTTATCGTCAACAACAGAAACTCGAATAGCGGGTGAATCTTTGTTTAATGATGGCATTGGTGTTGTAATTTTTCTTACTCTATTGAATGTTAAATTAGAAGGAATCGAAAACATAACTCCTGAAAGCGTGAGTATGCTTTTTGCTACTGAAGTTATTGGAGGCGTAGCGCTTGGAGCTCTTATAGGTTATTTAGGATTAAAACTTGTAAAGTATATTGAAAATGAATATGTAGAGCTCGAAGTTTTGATTACTCTTTCTCTTGTGTTGCTGGTGTCAGTAATTTCACATCAATTTCATTTTTCTGGTGTTCTTGGCGTTGTTGTTATGGGACTGTTTTTAAACAGAAATATTGATACCGATGATAAAGAAGTAGGGGTGCAAAAAGCAATGGGAGATTATGTATACAAGTTTTGGCATTTGTTAGATGAAACTCTTAACGCTATCTTATTTATTTTAATTGGACTTGAGATAATCCCAATCTTTCAAAATTTTGATTCAGGATATTTTTTAATTTCTATTTTAACTATAATTTTAGTGGTTATTTCTCGTGGTGTTGGTGTTTGGACTCCTATCAAAATTCTTTCATTCTTTAAAAGTTTTGAGAAAAGAACTGCATTAATTATTACTTGGGGTGGCCTAAGAGGAGGATTAAGTATTGCATTAGCACTTAATCTTCCTGATCAAATAGGGGAAGGAAAAAACCTCATCCTATTTTTAACCTATATGATTGTTTTGTTCACTATCTTAGTTCAGGGTTTAACGCTTAAAAAAATAGTTAAATAGTTTCAATTTTAACAAACGTATGCTATATTTGATACAAGTGATAATGCTGTGACAACAGCCGTAATTAACTTAAACTTGAAAGGAGGTGTCTTATGTTTTATTATAATTATTTAAGAATTAAAACACAGCGGACACCAAGCAATTTAGCTCCGCTGTAAATGATTCTTGTCTTTTAATAAAGCAGGTCGATGGACCTGCTTTTTTTATAAAAAATTATCTGAATTTATAGTTGTTAAATCTTTGCTTTTAGCTATATTATTGACTTTTAAAAGCTTTGAGTTTTTCTGTTAATTTAGGAACTACATCAAAAGCATCGCCTATAATACCATAATCCGCTACTTTAAAAAATGGTGCTTCTGAATCGTTATTAATTACAACTTTAACTTTAGAAGCATTAATTCCTGCTAAATGTTGAATTGCTCCAGAAATCCCAATAGCTATGTATAAATTAGAAGCAACAGGTTTTCCTGTTTGACCAACATGTTCAGTATGAGGTCTCCACCCCATATCAGATACTGGCTTAGAACAAGCGGTTGCAGCTCCTAATGTCGAAGCTAAACCTTCTATAAGATGCCAGTTTTCAGGTCCTTTTAATCCTCTTCCCCCTGAAACAACAATATCTGCATCAGCAATACTTACTGTGCCGATAACTTTATCTACAGATTTCACTTTTACCTTATTATCATTATAAGCCGAAGTATTTACTTCAATAATTTCAGGTTGAGATTGTTTTTCATGAACACCAAATGAATTACTCAATACACAAATAATATTTGTGGAACCTTTCAATGTTGTATTATTAAAAGCTTTATTTGTAAAACATGAACGTTTAACAACTAAAGGAGAAATACTAATTGGAGAAGAAACAACGTTTGAAGCAAGCCCTGCATCAAGCTTAACTGCTAACAAAGGAACAAAATATTTTGAATCAGCTGTAGAGCTAAGAACTAAAATAGATGCCTCCTCTTTTTTTGCATACTCTGATATAGCATTAGCAAAGTTTTGAGCGGTAAAATTAATCAATGAAGCATCTTTTATTGACAAAACTTTATCGGGCCCATAATTTGCCAATACCTTTGGCTCTTCAGAGTTGATTGAAATAACCACCAGATTTTGATTAGATTCATCTGCTAATGCGCGACCATATGACACTGCTTCATAAGAGCTCTTTTTAAATTTTCCATTTTGACTTTCTGCATATACTAAAATTGCCATGTTTTGTGTTTTTAAATAACTTTTGCCTCATTATGTAAAAGGCTTATTAATTCATCTATGTTTTCTGGATCTACTAATTTAACACTTCCTTTAACCGGTGGTTTTTCAAATTGATCAACACTAGATTTAACAGAACTATTAACTGAAGCTAAAACGTCTAATGGTTTTTGTCTAGCTTGCATTATTCCTCTCATATTAGGTATAATAAGGTCAGATTCTTCAACTAATCCCTTTTGAGCTCCAATAACAATTGGCAATGAAGAGCTTAGTGTTTCTATACCGCCATCAATCTCTCTTTTCGCTTCTACTTCATTTCCGTTTAAATCTATTGAAATACAATTTGTTATATAAGAAAATCCTAACATTTGAGCCAACATTCCTCCTACCATTCCTCCGTTATAATCTATAGATTCTCTTCCGCAAATAATTAAATCATAGCTTTCTTTTTCACACAATGATTTTAATTGCTCTGCAACAGCAAAACCATCTAAAGCATTATAATCAATTCTAACAGCTTTGTTTGCTCCAATCGCTAAACACTTTCTCAAAATAGGCTCGCAACTAATATCACCAACAGTAACAACAGTTACTATTGCTTGATCTTTTTGCTGAAGCCAAATGGCTCTTGTCAAACCAAATTCATCATTTGGGTTTATAATAAACTGAACACCATTAGTGTCAAAGAGCTTGTCGTTATCTATAAAATTAATCTTTGATGTTGTATCAGGAACATTGCTTATGCAAACTAAAACATTCATTTTCTGCTTATTTTTTAAGTTCAAATTTACAATATATAATATTAAATTAAAATTTAATATTATATTAAAAATTATTTCTTAGAGTAACTCTTTCTTCCTTTAAATAGGATTTTACTATATTTAAAGGAAGAAGTTTTATTGTATTGTAAAATAATTTATTTGAAACCAAAAACACCTAAAAGAAAAAGAGGTCGCCCAAGCTTAGCTCAAGAGCTTGACATCGATGGTTTATTAACAATAGCACTAGATCATTTTTCAAATTATGGTTTTGAAGGAGCGCAATTAAAAATAATTGCAGAAAAAGTTGGAATAACTAATTCATTAATTAGTTATCACTTTAAAAGCAAAGAAGAGTTATGGAAAAGATCTGTTGACCATTTAGCTAGATCAATAGTTGAAAAATTTCAAGATATACGATCTGAATTAAAAGATACAGAAGGAATCTCTATGCTAAGGTCGTACACTCGACAACTCATATATTATTCAGCTAAAAAACCCCCTTTTTATAAATTAATATATATGGAAATGGGACATAATAGTTGGAGATCAGACTATCTTATAAGTTCAATTATCGACCCTTTAACTTTTATTGGCCAAAGCGCTCTTAATAACGCTTCAGCCAATCCAAAATTTACAGCAATTCCTCAACCTAATTTTGTTAGTATTGTTTTTGGAGCATGTTGTAGCTTTTTCATGCTAACTAGATTAATGAAGTATCAATATGAAATAAGCACCTTTGACCATGAGCACATTGAAAAACATGCTGACCTGGTAAATCAAATTATTTTTGATTCTTTTGAGTAATTTTAAATACTATATTTATAGAAATTTTACATGATGAAAAATCAAATAATAAAGTTTTCTAGAAATGATACAAAAAAATTTTTTATAACTCTAAACAAACGCGTTAATGATCATTTTAAAAAACTAAAAAAATCTAAGACTGGAAATTGGAAGCTCTATTCAAAAACATTAATCATGTTTTCTTTTTTTCTTACGCCTTATTTTTTGATTTTATTTACAAACCTCAATATATGGGCTAAAATAAGCTTATGTGTCGTTATGGGAATTGGGATGGCGGGAGTAGGAATGAACGTAATGCATGATGGTAATCATGGTTCCTTTTCTAAAAATAAATGGATAAATAAATTAATGGGGGCAAGCATATATATATTGGCTGGTAATGTTCATAACTGGAAAGTACAACACAATATGCTTCACCACACATACACTAATATTCATGGGCATGATGAAGATTTAGAAGCAGGAAGGATAATACGTTTTTCAAAACATAGTGAATGGTCAGCTTATCACCGTTTTCAACATATTTATTCAGTATTTCTTTATGGGTTATTAACCATTAATTGGGCTATTACTACTGATATTAAACAAACACGAAGGTATTTAAAAAGAAAATTGACGTATCGGAAAAAACTTCAGCCAATAAGACAATGGTTTATTCTTTTCTTTACTAAGTTAATTTATTTTGTCTTGTGGATAGTTCTTCCAATAATTTTTTTAAACTTAGAATGGTGGAAAGTTCTTTTAGGATTTTTTATTATGCATTATACAGCAGGTCTAATCCTTAGTCTTGTTTTTCAACTTGCACATATAATTGAAGAGGCACAAATGCCAATCCCAGATAAAAATACCGGAACAATGAAAAACACATGGGCAATTCACCAGCTATTCACAACAGTTAATTTTGCAACAAAAAACAAGTTTATGAACTGGTTTACTGGAGGTCTAAATCATCAAATTGAACATCACATATTCCCACATATTAGTCATATTCATTACACAGATATCGCAAAAATTGTTAAAAAAACTGCTAAAGAATTTCATTTACCCTATTTAGAATATGAAAACACTCGAAGCGCTTTACTCTCACATTTTAAATACTTAAAACAAATGGGGCTTCAGCCTGTAACTTTAAAAACTTAGATCTGTTCAGATTTTACTGTTCATTTTGTAACACTTAATATATACGCCTTGATAAATGAACACTTTTTCAAAAAACCTCAAATTTTATTGATTCTTTTTAGTCTCTCATTTTGTGTTCAAATAGAGGCACAAACCGAACAAGACTTATTTAACATAATTAAAGAAGACGAAAAAAGCATAGTTCCTTTGCTTCCTGAAAGGATGATTTTTTCCCAAAAGTTGTTTTGGGGAACTAATGGTCTTTTTAGAAAAACTGGAATAGTTCCTTTGAATATAAAAATGAGGCAAAAAGAGCTTAAGGTTAGAAGGGTGATGCTTAAAACGCATCAAGTGATTGGATACGCAACACTTTTAGCAATGATGGCTGAGGGGATTATAGGAGGAAAACTGTATAATGGTAACTATGAACTGTATAAAACACATAAAACCATGGGTAGTCTTATAAAAATTGGCTATTTCACAGGTGCTGGATTGTCTTTATTTGCTCCGCCTCCACTCATTAACAAGAAAGTAAAAGGGTTAAACTCCATTAAGGCACATAAACTTTTAGCGACAGTTCATTTTTCAGCGATGCTTTCAACTAATTATTTTTCTAATAAAGATAGAGTCGCCCATAGGGCATCTGCTTACACTTTGTTTGGAAGTTTTGCAACCGCAGTTTTAGTTTTTAAATTTTGACTATGAATAGATTAATACTATTTTGTTTATTGACTTCAACTTTTATTTTCTGTCAGGAAGTGGAGAAAGAAAATTGGAGAGTAAGCTCTAAGCAATCTTTCATTTCATACAAAGGGAAACATATATTACATGAATGGTCCGGGTTAAACAAAAATATTAGAGGTGTTTTAGTTCTAAAAAACAATCAACCCACAAAAATTGCTATACTAACTGCAATTAAAGATTTTAATAGCGGTAATTCAGGAAGAGATTCACATGCATTAGAAGTTTTAGAGGTCTTGCTTCATCCTGGTGTAAGTTTTTTTGGAGATTACTTTACTTTAAAGGATAATAATTTTACCATATCAGGAAAAATTGCATTTCACGGATTAGAAAAAAATGTTCAAATTCAAGGAACATGGGAAAGAAAAAAAGAAAAGATAATTCTAAAGGGTGAGTTTGATGTTAAACCTACTGACTTTCAAATAAAGCTTCCAGACTTTATGCTTGTTAAAATTGAAGATAACCTTAAAATAAAATACGAGCTTATATTTATAAAGGAATAAATTTCATAAAAAACCCTTACTAAAAGTAAAGGCTTTTTTTATGAAATTTATTATTTTAATTTTAACTTGTTTTAATTGGAAGAGATGGGTTTTTTATCCAGCTAGACAAAGAACTCAAAAGCCCATAAAGAAAGTTATAAATTGCTAAAGAAACATATAATTTTGCTAAAACAATTGCAACTTGAACATACTCCCAGCCAACAGCCACAAGTCCTCCTATATTATAACCAGTAGCATCTGAACCAGCAACGTCCCAAGCACTAAAGTCCTTTAATACTCCTCCTACAAAATCTAAGCGAACCATTGTTAAAAATTCAGCCGCCGCATTAATAGGTAGGCTAACAGAATAAGCTATTCCAGCAAATAATTCAGGAGCAACAGAAATATTTGGATCTGTGCCCATTAACAGCCAGCCTAGGGTAGCACAAAATGCTCCAAATAAAGCTACCAAAGCTCCAGCATGCCCTGCTAATTTAATGTTAGCTACAATAAGATCTCTAAAAACGAAGTCTATAATTCCACTTTTGGATCCAGCCAAACTGTCTCCAGCCGACCTTACAGTTTGAGCTATTGGAAAGGCTGCGTATATTAAAATAAGCATGCAAACAGCAGCAGTCCCTTTGCCAAGACCCTCTGCCGAGTTAATAGCATCCATTCCGCCAGTAATTGCTCCAATTAGAATTCCTAGAAGAACAACTAGGGCTCCAACCTTGTAAAAAGTACCTGCCCAGCCTCCAAAGGAGCCTTCTGAGCCTTCCATCATGTCATTAAAATTGTTTTTTGGAAGCTTTTGATTTACCATATGAGGTAAGTCTAAAATTTGATTTAATATTTTATCCATAGTATGTTGTTTGTTTATAAACAATTAATATACTAAAAAATATTATCATATTAATATTTTAACATTTATTATATCAGTTTATTAGGAATAAACGATTAAAAATGATGTTATTTTCCAGTATAAACTCATCTTATTTTTTAACAATTGTTGAAGTCTAATCAACCAAACCGTTAATATCATATTTTGACAAAAAGCTCCAAATTATAGATGGAGCATCAATATCATATAAACCATATTCACTTGGCCCATATAGCCTTGGCCAATCATGACTCATTTTTTCTAATAAGTACAGTTCAACAGAAACATTATTTATTTCGTTTTTGAAAATTTTATGAACGCCTCCATATTCATCACCATCAAGATCAGGAATAATTGTAATTACTGGGTTACTGTCACAGGTGTTGTATTCAACCCAATAATTAATCACATCATCCATTGGTTTACAAAGATTTTCATATCCTAAATATGGAACGACATAATCCTGCAAACCATGAATTTGCATTATAGGTGTTGGATGTTTAGGATTGCATTGTGAAAAAGTTTGAGGTGACATTGAACCAGTAACTGATGCAATTGCTGCAATTTTTGAACTTAAATTACAAGCTAATTTATAACTCATAAACCCACCGTTTGACATTCCTGTAGAGTATATTCTATCTTTATTTATGTTATAATTGTTTGTAGACCATTCAATTAAATCATCGATAAAACCAATATCATCAGATGTGCTAGTTTCCCCCAAAGAAGTTGTCCAGCCAACATTCCAATGTGTTTGTCCTTCGGTGGAATAACCATTTTTATCACTTGGAGCAGTTCTCCAACGTGTTCCTTGTGGATAAATAATTATAAACCCCTTTTCCTCGGCCAAAGATTGGAAGCCCGTATATTGCATGTTCCATTTAGCATAGCTTGAAAAACCGTGAAGACTGAATAAAAGAGGAACATCTGAATTTTGAAATAAATAAGAATCGGGAACATAGACAATAAATTCTCTGGTCAATCCATTTTTAATCATTGTACAGTCAAAAGTATTATTTTTTTCCCCCAACGAACAAGTTGTTCCGTCAGAGAAAAAATCATTAGAAAGCTTATTTTCTTTATTACATGAAAAGAAAAAAATAAAAGCCAAAATAAAAGTGATTATGTTTTTCAATTTATAAAAAGGTTTGACCTTGCAATTATACTAAAAAAATGATTTTAGGTGTCAAATAATAATGAAATCTTTAAAAAGATTAAAAATAGATTCAATTTGAAAAAGAACACTTCTTGTTTATAAGGGTTTTTCAATGTTGTAGAATTAAAAATATTTATACATTGGGCTTATGATTGAAATTTCAACTCCTGGAAGAATTTGTTTTTATGGAGACCATCAAGACTATCTTGGGCTACCAGTAATTTCTGGGACAATAAATCGATATGTTTACTTAAAAGCAATCCCTACGGACTTTTCTTTTTTTGAAATCAATCTTTTAAATTTTAAAAAATCCTTGAAAGTTCATTTTCAAAACAACCCGAACACCATTTTGGCAGGAGATTATTTTAGATCAGTCCTTTTTGTGTTAAGTAAAGAAGGAATTATTCCCAACAAAGGTTATAAAATTGAAATTTCAGGAAACCTTCCTATAGGTGCAGGTCTTTCAAGTTCATCTTCATTAGTAATAGGCTGGATAAGATTTTTAGTTCAAGCGTTTGCAAAAGATAAATCTATAACTGATCTGCAAATTGCAAAATGGGGTGTTTTAGCTGAAGTTGAGTTTTTCAAACAGCCAGGAGGTATTATGGATCAATATACTATAGCTGTTGGTGGCTTACTTGCAATTGATACTATAAATAAAACTTACAAGAACCTTAGGGGTAATTTAGGCAAATTGTTAATAATTGATTCTGGAATACCAAAAAATACTCTTGATATGCTTAAAGAAGCAAGAACAAATGCTCAAAAAGCTCTAGGCATCGTTAAAAAATTTGATAATACATTTACTTTAATTAATGCTAAAGAAACTGATTATAAGAAATATGAAAGTTCTCTTCCTGATGAACTCAGGCCCTATTGGAAAGCTACAATATTAAATTATATGATTACCAAACGGGCTAAAAAAATATTAGAAAAAAATAATTCTTCAATCAAAGAATTAGCAGAATTAATGAATTCTCATCAAGAGTTGTTGGCAAAAGAACTTAAGAACACTCCTTTAGAAATTACAAATCAAATCAATAAAGGAATTAAAGCAGGGGCCTATGGTTCAAAAATTGTTGGTTCAGGAGGAGGAGGATGCATGGTTGCTATGGTTAATCCTAGTGCTGTTTTTAAAATAAAAAATGCTTTTTTAAAAGCAGGAGCTAAAGACGTATTTGAAGTAAGTTTAACTAATTTATAATTTAAAACATGAAAAATTTAATTATCATGGCTGCAGGAGCCTCCTCTAGAATGAAAAAAACCTTAGATGAAGTTACTTTATCAAGCAAAGTTAAGGAGGTCGCTTCATTAGAACATAAAACATTGATTCCTATAGACGGCAAAGATAAAAGCTTGCTTTTTTATTTATGCTCTAATGCAAAAAAAGCAGGGTATGAATATATATACATATTAACATCTCCTGAGAATAATGCTTTTCACAAATGGATTGATGTTAATAATTCTTGTACTGAAATTGAAGGCCTTGAATTTATTTTGCCTATTCAGTATGTTCCACAAGGAAGAGTTAAACCCCTGGGAACAGCGGATGGTATTCAACAGGTTTTGGATCAATTCCCGGTTCTGTTGAATCAAAGATTCACAGTTTGTAATGCGGATAACCTTTATTCTGTAAATGTTTTAAAAACACTTTTGCTTCATAGAAGTTCTCCTCACTCAATAATTGCATACGATCGATCTTATTTAAAATTTCCTGAGGAGAGAATAACAAAGTTTGCACTTATGAAATTGGATGATCAAGGGTTTTTAAATGACATCGTTGAAAAACCCCCTATTGAAACTCATGATTCATTTAGAAATTTAGCAAATCAGTTACTTGTGAGCATGAATATTTTTAGTTTTACAGGAGCAGAAATATATTCATATCTAAACGATTGTATAATTAACCCTGTAAGAGATGAAAAAGAGCTTCCAGAAGCTGTGCGATCACTAATAAAGACTGAACAAAAAAAGGTGTTTGCTTATATAGCTAAAGAACATTTAAAAGACTTAACGTCTGCTCACGATATTAATAACTTTTAAAGCTAGAAAAGTGTTGTAATATTAATAATTTGTTTAATAAACTTTATTTTTAAATTAATAATCTTTTAATTTGATAAATAAAACTTTTTAATTTTTAAGTAAAATATGGATCAATTAATTATAATGGATAACGAATGGGTTCAAATGCTATTAAGATTTTTCTTTAATCTCTTTTTCATAGCAATACTTATCAAGATAATAAATCGTCACAGTAAACAAATAAGCAGGCATGTTTCAACTTTTTTTATTATAAGTGTAATAGTGTTTTTTTTATGCTTTACCCTAAGACAAATTGACCTTAATTTTGGAATGGCTTTAGGGTTATTCGCGATTTTTGGAATTATTAGGTACAGAACAGAAACAGTTCTTCCTGAAGAAATAACTTATTTATTTGTTACCATTGGCTTGTCTGTAATTAATGCATTGACTGCTGGAGATTTTGGGTGGTTAACATTAATTATAATAAATGTTGCAGTATGCTTATCTGTTTTGTTTGCAGAAAAATATTTATTACACGCAGAAGAAATAAAGGTCAGAAATAAAATAATCTTGAATTTGCCATTAGATGAACAAGACATGGATG
Source organism: Flavobacteriaceae bacterium (assembly GCA_029243245.1). GTDB lineage: Bacteria > Bacteroidota > Bacteroidia > Flavobacteriales > Flavobacteriaceae > Marivariicella. The sequence goes on from JAQWSK010000006.1 coordinate 90,618, forward strand.
TAAGGATTAATGAAGAAATTAATAAACTTGCCAAAGAGCATAACCTTTTTATTCAAAACCATAATGTATTTAAAATAGATCATAAAACTAAAATCATTCAGGTACACGTGTTTTATAATAATATTCTGTGAATAAATTAATTAGCTTCACATTATTATTGTGTTCTAATTTTATTTTAAGTCAGGGGCTCTCCGAGTCCAAGTTTTGGGCTGCAGCTTCATACATATATCAACCAAAAGAAAAATTCTCATTAAGTGTTTCTCAACTATATAGATTAAAAGAAGACTTTAAAGCGGTAGATAGTTATATTTCACAAATAAGTGCTGATTATTCCCTTTCTAAAAGCCTCAATCTAGAAATAGAACTTAGGTATTATTCGAAAAATGATAATAAGGGAAAAGTTCAAGGCTACGAAAACTTATGGAGATATCGGCTTGGAGCCGAAAAAGAGGTAAAGCTAAAACCAATAAAGGTTTTTCTGCGTTTAGCGTTTCAAAAAAGAAGCTCATTAGACAAACAGAATGATTTTAAAGAATACTTAAGAATACGATCCGCCTTTGAATACCAAATTAAAAACTGGGATTGGGATCCGTATTTTTCTATAGAATTTATGAAAAAAACATCAGGCAATAGCTTACAAAAGATGAGATATGGGGTCGGAAGTAGCAATAAAATTAAAGGTAGCAAATGGACAGTAAAATACTTTTATCAAGTTGAAAGAACACAGCCATTACAACGCTTCCATATCTTTATGTTGAAATATCGCTATAAACAAAAGGCAGAAAATCTCAAAAAAATAAAACCCTCATCTTCTATAACATAAAGAACTTTTATTTGGCCCCAACCACAATTTCCACAAGTGCATTATTGCTATAATTGATTTATTACGATGTTTTTATACCAAATTTCATAAGGTTCTCCTGAATGCGTTTGTAAACAAATACATCCATTTCTAGGCACATCACCTTTCTCAGTATATTTAACTGTTGAAATTCCATTGATTTTAATTTCAATGTCAGGGCCATTTGCCTTGATGTGGATCTCATTCCAACCATTCGAATCAACAATTTCCTCAATTAGTTCTCTGTTAGCCACTTTATATATTATGACAGGAAAGATGTCCGGTCTAGGGTATCGAGAGGTGTTGGGCCTATTCTCATCTACCAGACTTCCCCAGAGTGGGTAAAGGCCAGATGTGTCTTTCGGTGTAAAATCAGAAAATAAAGAAATTGCACTGGCGTCAATATATCCTATGTCAGCCTGATAGCCCATAACTTCGTTTGAGTGGGGTACTCGTTGGGCTCTAAAACTTATTCCTCCATTGATTTCCAAATCGCTTGTTATAAATTTCGAACTCAATTTCAATTCAAAATTTTGATATTTCTGTTTCGTGCAGAGGTAGTAACTTTTATCGATGGATTTTTTAAGGTTGCCCCCAACTATGGATCCTTTTTCCACTCTGAAAATAGTGTTTGACCCTTCCCAGCCCTCAAGCGATTTACCATTAAATAATTTAAGTCCGTCCGATTTTCCACAGGAAATAAATAAGACAATAAAGCACAGGACTACAGCTAGAGATAATAGTCTTCTGACATTGTTATATAATCTCATACAATAAATGTAATGAAATTAGAAATACCTGAACTTACTGAAGAAGATATGCCTATGGTTTAGTTTTTTTCAGGGTTAATATTTCATATCTGGTTCTTTAAAGAATTTAGAAGTTTTATTAAATTACTAATTTACTATATGTGATAGCTACTCTAAAGCATTCGAGTCGTAAACCACCACCTTCTTCCAAAGGTGTTTCGCTTCTTCTATAAACTTAAGATGGGTTAGATCGGTTTGATAAGCCGCTTCTGCTTCAATAGAAGAGAAAGTAATTAAATACAAATATGTATAGCTATTGTCAACCACTTCGCGTTCACTTGTTTTAGCAGGTTTTCCTAGATGAGACTGCACTCCTTGAGGATTGGTTGCCATTAATTTTTGTATTGCCGTTTCAAATGCAACACGATCTTTCTGGCTTTCGGGATTATTCAACCAAAAGAGCACTGTGTGAATAAGCGGTTCTTTGATTGTTTCTGTTTGCCCAGAAGAAACAAGTGGAATAAACAATAGAACAAGAAGTAGCTTTTTCATAGACTTAAATGTAAGAAAATTAGAAATACCTGAACTTACTGAAGAAGATATACCTAATCAACAACTGCCCCCTTTTGAATTTTTCTTAGATAGTTGTAGATTGTTTCTTTTAAACACGTATGAAATACTTTTATCTTTTATCTATCTCTCTTGCTTTATTTTCTTGTGATTCTTATCAAAATTCGAAAAATCATATTAATCCTTCTAAAACCATAGAAACAATAACACTATTAGGAGATACACTAAGAAGTCCCGAAATAAAGAAAGGAAAATCATTTGATCAATTTAAATCAGCACAAATTACCTATTTTGATAATCAAAATAATGCTGAAGCTTTAATTTGGTATGGACGTAGAACAGCCTATATGGGGTACTATAAAGAAGCTATTAAACTTTTTACCTTAGGAATAAAAACCTATCCTAATGATCCTCGTTTTTATCGTCACCGCGGTCACAGATACATTTCTACCCGTCAATATGATAATGCAATAAGTGATTTTGAAAAAGCAGCACAATTAATTGATCAGAAAACAGATCAAATAGAGCCTGATGGTTTACCAAACGCGAAAAATATTCCTCTAAGTACGCTTCACGGTAATATATGGTATCACCTTGGTCTGACATATTATCTTAAAAACAACATGAACAATGCACTCAAAGCATTCAACAATAGAAGTGTTACGCATAAATACGATGATAATATTGTTTCCGCGGGGCATTGGTTATATATGATCTACAGAAGGCTAAATAAAATTGAAGAATCCATTACTGTTGTTAATGAAATTTACCAAAACATGGACATAATAGAAAATATGAGCTATCATCAATCGTGTTTATTTTACAAGGGTGTGCTTAAAGAATCTGAAATCGTAATTGACGAAGTTGGTTTATATAGCTTAGCCAACTGGTATATATATGAAAAAAATGATACTTTAAAAGCTAAAATATATTATCAAAAGTTGCTTAGTACAGGTAATCCATATTCGTTTGCCTATATAGCTGGAGAAAATGACTGGTTTAGATTATTTAAATAAAACTAACGAGTTTGAGAATATACTTTTTGTGTGTCTAAATTGATCCTTTAGTTTTTAAAAAATGATTTGAAAAAAATATTTTTTAAACTAAAAAAAAATGCTGCCAAACCACTAAGTTCTTTATTTGGTTTTTTTCCTTCTCCAATTCTATGGATCTGTAATTCGTACCAAGGTAATTCAACACCTCCTAATTTATCTAACATTTTTATTCCCGAAGAGGGTAGCGGGGTGTCTATATATTTTAATTTTCCAGATAAAATATCTTTAGCTAAATTAGTATATATACAATAAGGTCTTGCCAAACCAATAATGTCAAGTTTATCTTCAACTAATGCTTGTTCCATTATTTTGGCCGATCTAAATCCACCAGTGAGCATTAAAGGTTTATTTGTAATCTTTCTTGCTTTATCTATATAATCCAAGAAATACGCTTCTCTGTTTTTAGTACTTTTTTTTTGTTTAATTCCAACCATTGCAGGTTTTTCATAAGTTCCCCCTGAGACTTCAATTAAATCTATTCCCTCATTAGATAAAATTTGTAAAACTTTCATTGATTCTTCCTCTGTAAACCCCCCTCTTTGAAAATCGGCCGAATTAATTTTGATTCCTATGGGATATTTTTTTCCGACCTGATCTCTTATCTCTCTATATATTTCTTTAACAAAGCGAGCTCGATTCTCTATTGAACCTCCCCACTTGTCATTTCTGGTGTTGCTCAAAGGAGATAGAAACTGACTAACCAAATAACCGTGTGCGCCATGAATTTGACAACCTGTAAATCCTGCTTCTTTCATTATTTTTGCTGTTATCCCAAAACGTTTAATTATATCCCATATTTCATCTTCTGTTAAAGGAGTCGGTTTTTTGAACATTGCTGATGCTCCTCCCATCTTTAAAGAAACTGAAGATGGACCAACTATTTTTTTATTTATTGCCGCAAATGCTTGACGTCCAGGATGATTAAGTTGAGGCCAAATATGTGTCTTGGTCCCTTCGATAGATTTTGCCCATTCTTGAAGTAATTCAAAATTAGAATAATCTTCAACTACTACATTGCGTGGTTCACCTATTGCTTTGGAATCAATCATTATATTTCCAGTAATTAGTAGCCCAGACTCACCTTTTGACCAAACTTTATAGGCGTTTATAAGATTTTTAGTTGGAGCATTTTTCAAAGTCCCCATATTTTCACTCATCGCAGATTTTACAATTCTATTTTGTAAATGACTTCCATTTGGAAGTTTAAAAGAGGAGTTTAAAAGTTTCATTAACTAAATTATTGGTTTTAAAATATACAAACATAATCAAACTGATATTGATATATTTTTAAATGAGTACATTTAATAAAAGCCAATACAATGAAGAATATTAATAGGCCAAAGAATTGATTAGTAAGATTATTTACTATTGGAAGCACATTTAAAATTTCAAAACTCTATGATAATCTAAAAAAATATTTTATTGAATTTGTTATAATCGAAACTGGTTTATCACTTTCCTTTTCTTTGTTTGGAATATCAATCAAAGGGATGTTTTCACTTAAAAATTTAAAAGTCTCATTATTAGAAATAAATTGTTTGTAAATCTCATTATCATTTTTATTAAATGTGTCAACATAAGTTTTAAGGATCTCTTGATTGATTAAGTCATTTATTTCTAATTTTGATTCTAGTTGACAAGAGGTATTAAATAAAACGGTCAGTATTAGTATAAGTCTTTTCATTGTGCTTGCAAGATGTTAAGTAATTATTAAATGAAGCTTATTGTAATGATAAAAAATATAAAACGTCACTTTATTTATTTAATATCCTTAATGATATTAGGATGTGGTAATAATAATTCGAAAAAGATGGACAGTACGTCTCTTAAAATAGAAAAAACACCATTTGGAAAAACTTCTGATGGAATTAAGGTAGATCAGTTCATTATGAAAAATAAAAATGGAATGAAAGTAGGTGTAATAACCTTTGGCGGAATCATCAATTTTTTGACTGCAAAAAATAAAAAAAACGTATATGAGGACATTGTTTTAGGATATGACGATTTAGCCCAATACGAGGAAAGTAGCCCTTATTTTGGAGCAATTATTGGACGCTATGGGAATCGTATAGCAGAAGGTAAATTTAATCTTAATGGTGAAAGCTATGAATTAGTCAAAAATAATGGTGATAATCATCTACACGGAGGATTAAAAGGTTTTGACAAAGTGGTGTGGAAAGCTAAACAAATTGTCACCGAAAATTCAGCATTAATTGAGTTAAGATATTTAAGCAAAGACATGGAGGAAGGATATCCAGGAAATCTTGAAGTAAAAGTTACATATACCTTAGATAATAATGATGAATTGACAGTAAATTATGAGGCAACTACAGATAAAAATACCATTATTAACCTCACTCAGCACTCATATTTTAACCTTTCAGGAGATTTTCAAAATGACATTTTAGATCATGAATTGGCGATAAATGCTAACTCATTTTTACCAGTTAATTCTAAATTAATTCCAACGGGAGAATTTCAAGATGTATCAGGAACACCTTTTGACTTTAGAAACTCTAAAACAATCCGAAGAGATATAAATATAAAAGATGAACAGTTAAAAAATGGATTAGGCTATGATCATTGTTGGATTCTCAACGATCAAAGTCAGGGATTTCGATTTGTTGCTTCAGCTTATGAGCCCAATTCAGGAAGATTACTTGAAATATTTAGTGATGAGCCAGGAATTCAGTTTTATACAGGAAATTTTTTAGATGGAACACTACCGAGTAAAAAAGGAGGGAAATATAATTTTAGAACAGGAATTTGTCTTGAAACTCAGCACTTTCCTAACTCTCCTAATCAAAAAAATTTTCCATCAGTTGAATTGAATCCGGGAGAAAAATATTTTTCAAAAACATCATTTAAATTCTCTGTTAAATAGTTTGCTAACAAAAAACCCCTCAAGAAGAGGGGTTTTTTGTTGGTGGCCCCACCTGTACTCATTACTATTTATAACTACTTGATTTACAGTATATAAAAATACACCTATAGTACCCTGGGGTACTGATTTAGTCCCTTTTGGGTACTAAGTTGTTTGTTGGGGTACTAATAACCTCTGTTAAATCTAAC
>JAQWSK010000004.1 GCA_029243245.1 Flavobacteriaceae bacterium
GAACAGATGCTTTATCATTAACAGCGAAAGTTAGTGGAACACCATTTGGAGTACAAATAGGAGGTACAGCAGGAGCTACTAATATGTCGAATGCGATAACGACAGCTAATACAAATCGAATTACAATTGGTGGAACTGTTGGCTCAGGAGTTGCCTCTGCTTCATATACTTATACCGTTTCAACTACTGCAGGAGGTGTTTGTGCATCACCGGATGCACTAAGTGGTACAATTAATGTTAGTGCTGCGTCAACTATTACTCTTAGTTCTGCTGCGACAAGTACTTCACAGATTGTTTGTATGGGTACCGCAATATCAACTATAACATATAATATTACAGGAGCATCAAGCGCAACAGTTATTCCTGCTACTGCTGCTATAGTTGATGGTCTTCCAAATGGCGTGATTTATTCATTTGATGCTGGAACCAAAGTGTTTTCAATTTCTGGAACTCCAAATACACCAGATGTAATATCAACAGTTTATACTTATACAGTTTTAACGGCAGAAGTGGATTCAGGCTGCGCTACAGCAACAATATCAGGAACAATTACTGTAAATCCATTGGCAGGAGGTACAATTAATAGTGGCAATAATCAAGTTTTTTGTCAAGACCTATCAGATGCCTCTATTGTTCCAACGGCATTATCAGTTACTGGAGATACTGCCGCAGGAATAGGTATTGAATATCAATGGCAAAGCTCACCGGATAATACTCCTGGTTCATATACAGATATTACAGGAGAAAAAGCTGCTACCTATTCAGTTCCTACAATTTCTTCTACAACATATTACAGAAGAATAATTCAAAGAGTATCAGGGTCCCCTAGTGTAGTTCAGTGTGAACTTCCTTCTGGAATTCATAAAATAACTGTTCATTCAATTGATGTGGGTCAAATAGGTATGCCAACGCAAATTTGTTATGGTACTGTTCCTGATCCTCTGGTAAGTGTTAGGGACGCAACATCACCAAATGGAACAATAAGCTATCAGTGGCAATATTCACCTGACAATACTGATGGAAGTTGGATAGATATCGCGAATGCGACTTCAAATTCTTTTTCACCTCCAGGTGCATTAATTGCAACAAGTTATTACAGACGTCAAGTGGTTAATCAATTAGTTGATCAGGAAAATAGAGCTACTATTGCTGGAACACCAACCGGAGGTGATGTTTTTAGTATTAGTATCAATGGAATATTAACTTCTATTACTTCTGGAACATCAACAGGAACTTATGCAAACCTTTTAATTGCTGCAATTAATGCTAATGGATCTATACCTGTGACAGCATCACAAACAGTTTCTGGAGTAATAGATCTGGTTCATAATTCTCCTGGAACTGATTTTACATTATCTGTGGCTACTAATTCTTCTTCCGGAGGATCTATAGCTAAAGATGATTCGACCCCAAATTTATGTACAAGAAATAGTGCATCTATAATGATTCAGGTTGTTGATGAAATTCAAAAAGCCAATACAAATGATGATCAAGCTGTTTGTTATGATTCAACCTTAGCGTCAACCTTTGCAAACATTACTGCTACTGGAGTTTCACCAGCAGCTCCAGCTCCAAATATTGGAGCAATAACTTATCAATGGTCTAGTTCTACAGATAACGAAAACTTTACTAATTTGGGAGCGGGTTATTCTGGAGTTACTGGAACTACTCTTACTCCTGATGGAGGAACCAAAATAACTCAGACCACATTTTATAAATTAACAACAACTAATACCTATCCGATTTATCCTGTTCAAAGATTAACTGTTTCTGATAGTGGGGATGATGTTGGAGAGATATACACCATAAACGTAGGAGCAAATACAGCAACATATACTACAGTTGTTACCACAACAACTAATAATGCCATCACTTCAGGAATAGTTAGTGCGGTAAATAACACAGCTCCATTAAACACAGTAATTGAAGCTTATGATTACCAAAATGGAACTATTGATATAAGAGGTAAAGTAGCTGGAACTGCAATAACGGTGACTACCGGCACTGGTGGAGCTGCGTCTGCTTCCTTTTCAGCTTTATCTGTACTTAAATTAACAACAGCTACATGTACAGTTGATTCAGAAGTTACCACTGTTATAGTTAGCCCATTTGAAGACATTTTACTTAAATCAGGGCCCTTAAACCAAGTTGTATGTGAAGGAGAAGCAATTACTCCAGTTTCATTTGAGGCTGCAGGAGGTGCTGCAGATCTTCAGATTTTACCCACTACAGCTTATGATATTGCTGATAATGGAGATACTGAATTAGGTAGTGATGTTGAGCAAGCCGCAAATCCAGAAATACCTGATACAGTTGAACCTCGCTTAGGATCAGATTCTTTTAATTGGTATCCTAATACAGCTAGTAACAGTCAAAATGGGATCACAATGACACGTATTGATGGAGTTTATACATTTTCTGGAACTCCCAGTGTTGGTACAATTGATTTTGATATTTTAACAGAATCTTACCAAAAAGACAGAATAGATATTTCAGGTAATCCAAAAGTTGGAGAAAAATATAATGTAATTATAAATACATTTACTGTATCGGTTACAGCGGCAACCACCTCTAGAAATGATTTAGTAGATGCTTTAGTTGCTGCAATTACTGCTGACCCAAGAGTCAATGGAACCAATCAAGGAAGTGTAGTTAGATTAGGAGTTGGGGCTGAAAGCACAGCCTCTGGAACCATTATGATTTCTAATCGACGTGAAGACGCTAAGCATACTATTGGCTTTTCTAACGAACAAGCTCAAGCGATATCAACTATTGCATTAACAGGAGGAAACACAAACTCAGCTGGAGAAGTATATAACATTATAATTAATGGCGTTCCATATGTTAAAACATATGGAACAGGAATTACTGCAGCTACTATAGCTACTGAACTTAGTTTATTAATTGATGGTTCTGGGCTAGTTTCCTCAACTGTTGCTGGAAGTACAATAACAATCGAAGCAGAAAAAAGAGGTATTCCACTTGTTATTTCAACAGTTGCTGCAGGAAATACTCCACAAGTTTCACTAGCGGTAACTTCGACCCAGTCAGCAACAACTTCAACTGGATCTATTTTTACTATAACCCCTTTTAGATGCTTTGATTGTTTAGACCCTCAACTGGATGGTTCTATTACCAGAACGAATCAAGTTACAACACCTGAATTTATAATGGCAAATTATGCTACGGGGGCAGTTGGAAATTCTCAATTACAACAAGAAACTATCATAGACTCGGATGGTTCTAAAATTTATAATGGATCAAGTTGTGATACTCCTGAAATCACTTCTTTTGAAACGTGTGGAGGATCGAATATTGCTGGATATCAGTGGACAATAACAGCAGGGGCTGGAACAATTAATTCAAGTACTGGACAAGTTAGTTGGAATCCAAACTTTGTTGGAACAGCAACAATATCAGTGGCTGCTCTTGGATGTAATGGTCCTTCTAATACTCAATCAGTTGCACTTGAAGTGTATGCAGCAGATCCTATAGAGGAGCATATTTATGTTTCAAATGTTGTAGCCGTAACTGATGTAGTGAGTGTCACAGTTGATGGATTAACAGTTAATTATACAGTTACTGGCCCACCTTTGACTGTTGTTTCAACTTTAGAATCAATTACTACGTTAATTAATTCAAATTTTTCTGGGGACCCATATAACGTTACAGCAACTGTAATTGCAAACACATATGTAAAAGTTGTTACCGATGATGCCGCGAGTCCTGCTTTTGAGCTATCATTAACTACTTCCTCAACTTCAGCATCTGCAACAGCAATAACTATAAATTCAGTCAGTTCAACTCTTCAAATTCCTGCTACTCCAACCACGCCTAGTATGTTAGAGCTAAAACAAAGATCAGTTATAAGAATATCTACTGCAAATATGACCAATACTTCAATGGTTCCTGCAGGAGAAATTTATAAAGTAACCATAAACGGACGTTGCTATGATTACATTACTCAGGCTGGAGGTACTCTTGCGTCTCAAATAAGAGATAGTTTTATAAGTCAAATAAATGGAGCCACTCACACATTCAGAGAGTATCAGGACGGATCAAAATATGGTGTAACTGCCAGTAGTGCTGGTTGGGCGTTAGCTAGTTTATATGTTGAAGCAGACTATTTAGGGTATAGTGATTATGGTACTGAATTTTTAATTGATAAAGAGATCCAAGACGTGCCGGGCAGTCCAGGCTCTCCAGCATATGAAATTAGTCATTGGTTAGATAGAGCTGTTTCTCAATATATTTGTGGCCCAGATATAATTAATAGAACTGGTGCTTTACCTAATTGTGAAATAACAGCAACAACACCTAGTACTCAATTCTTTGCCGAGTCGGAAAACTATCAATACATTACTTGGTCATTATCATCTGTCAATCCTGGAACCGGAAGTCCTGACGACCCTGGTACAAACTTGGCAGATACGGAATTTATTCAACGAGGTATAATAAATTGGACAACCGGATTTCATGGAAGTTTTAATTTAAATGCAACTGCTATGGGTTGTGATGGAGTAACAACCTCTCCTGTTTCAACTAGAAGTATTGTCATTCAAAGTAGAGCAGTTACTCCAACTGATATAGTAATTGCAGGGGGGAGCTTTTTACCTAGTTGTCCGGGATCAACAGCTTCAACAGAATTTTATACTAATCCAGGTTCAGGAAATAGTGTGACCTGGTCTATAGACAATAATGATGCTGGGGTTATTAATTGTGATACGGGTGTGCTTACTTGGAATTCAGAATTTTCAGGGACTGTAAATATTACTGCAACATCTACAGGGTGTGGAGCACCTTCAGTTACCATTCCATTTATTGTTCCTCCAAATCCAACACTTACTATTACATCTCCAGCAGCTAGTGAAGTTCAAGATGTTTGTGTAAATCAATCTTTACCGGTTACCATAACTTATGATATTGTTGGTAATGTTACTGGTGCTCAAATATCAGCTTTAGTTTCAGGCACCACAAATGGCTTACCAAACGGAGTCGTTGGACAAACTTCTCAGACTTTTATGATTCGTGATATTATAGTAACGGGAGGTGGTAATACTGCTGTTAATGATAGTTTTAAAATATTCATTAATGGAGAAGAGAGAGAATATGTTGCTACAGGAACTGTTGCTAAGGCAATAGTTGCAAAAGGATTGGCTGATATAATCAATGCTGAGGCAGATGGAACCCGAGATGTAAATGCCGATGCTGATACTGTAAGTGGTACAATTAGATTAACGGCAAGAACTGTAGCTACATATTTTAGTGTTTCACTTCAAGAAACATCTGCAGCCTTATCAATTTCAACTTCGGCATTGCCCGTTCAAGGAGTTGGAGTGTTTATAATCTCAGGAACACCAACAGATCCTGTATCAAGTCCCACCAGATATACTTATACAGTAAATACTACAGGCTCTAGTTGTAATCCTGGAACAGCAACTGGATACATTGTTGTTGAACCTAATTCATCCGTTTTACAAACTTCAGCTTCAGGAACTGAGAATCAAGAGCTTTGTGTAGGTGAGGCTCTAGTTCCAGTAACTTTTGAAATTTTCAATGGAGCTACCGGAGCAAGTATAGCTCCTTTAAATGGATTAAATGGATTACCTATCGGAGTCGGTTTACCAAATGGAAACGGGGTGTTTACAGCTCAACAGCAAGTCGATGAAATTAGTTTTTCTGGAGCAAATTCAGGTTCGGCTACTGAAACCTATAGTTTAATCCTGACTGTTCAAGGAGCAGGAACTCATACTGTTTCATACTCTGCTCCACCTAATTCCACCCAAGCTACAGTTAGATCTGGATTAACTGATGCAATTAATCAATATGTAAAACAATTAACAGTTACAGGTCAAGGAACTGCTATTACGGATTCTTGGACTGTAACAGTAACAACTGATGTAGCTCGCTCGGCTACCTTTACAGCTACGCAAACAATTACCTCTAAAGAACAAATTGTAACAGGGTTAGTTAGTGAAGTTAATGGAACAGCAGGTATTAAAGATGTAGTTGAAGCAGTAGATATGGGAGGCGGAAAATTTAAACTACTTGGAATAGTTATTGGAACTTCAATAGATAACATTACAAAAGTTGTTTCTGGAACGGGTTCAATAGCTGGCCCAACAACTTTAGATTTAACCTCTAACCTTACTGCAACCAATACTGCTAGTGGAACTATAAGAATTACTGGAACTAATATTGGAGTTCCTCAAGGGGTTATAGTCGGAACAGAACCTACAATTAATTTAACTGTAGCCCCTATAAAAGGAACTGGTGTATTTACTATTTCTGGAACACCTTCTGTGACTTTAAATAATTTGACTGTTTACACCTACACTATAAACACCACCGGAAACTATTATTCATGTGAGGAAACTTCATTTACTGGAGCGATAAGATTAAAGCCTGCTGAAACAATAACTCACCCTACCTCAATTGCAACTACTACATTTGCAAGTGGTACTTCAACTAATGGATCATTAACTCAACAGGTCTGTGATGGAAGTGAATTGGATGGAATACGATTTGATTTGTCAGGCTCTGCAATTAGCGCAGGGGTTGCACCTTTAACTTTATTTACTGGTTTACCTGATGGAATAGATTTAACACCTTATTCAACTGCTCAGGTGAATACGACACATGTAACTGGTACGATGTCAGAAAACATTTCTTTTATTGCTTCTATAAATGGAATTGTGTATACCTACTCCTCTGTTGCTACTCCTACTTATCAAAATGTAGTGGATAACTTAGTTCAAGAAATTAATACTGCTACAGGAAATAGAATTAGCCCAGTTAATGCTACTGCCTCTGGAACTACTTTAGTTTTAACAGCGAAAGTACCTGGAATTTCATTCACTTACACAGCGACTTCTACAAATGCTTCTTTAATGGATACAACTGTGGCTGGAGATATTGCTAATGATAACTATGTAACTCTTACTGGAGATCCTGATCCTGTCACTTCAGCCACAACTTATTTTTATACTGTTGAGACTAACGGTACATCTTGTTTACCTCATGGGACTATTTCAGGAACAATTACAGTTCTCCCAACACCTAGTATTGCTATATCAACAGTAGTTGGAACTGATGCGCAGGAGGTTTGCGAAGGAGTAAACATAATACCCGTCTCGTTTAAAGTATTTGGAGGAGCAGTTTCTCTAACTACTCAATTAAATGGAGGATTTAATCAAACTCCTCCTGGAATAGGTCAGAGTTATACAGACACTAGACAGTCTGATGAAATTACATGGACTGGACCAGCTACAGCACCGGTAACGGAGACTTATGGTGTTCAAATTAATACGAGTACTTACACTGTTACTACCATAGTCGGAGAAACCATTAATACTTTTCTTTCTAGACTTGCAGTAAAAATTGATGCTGATGTAAGTTTAGATGTTGATGCTAATGCAAATTCAAATATTCTTGAACTTCTAGCAGATGCTGCTGGTCCTTATCAAGGATATTCAGTTTCAGCTTTCTCCTCTACTGGAACATCTAGCTATACTTTATCGCAAGAGAATACTAGTGGAACAGGTCTATTAACTTTATCAGGTATACCAGATCTTTCAGGACTCAACCCTGCAGTTGATGCACCAATGACATATACTTATACAGTTCAATCACTTGGCAATATATACTCTAGTTGTTCCGTTTCTTCAACAACTCAGTCAGCAACTTTAACTGTTATTCCAGCAGAACAATTAATTCACTCAGGGACTATTACAAGTACTTTATTTATTGGAACTACTGTTTCAACGACAACTAATGGAGAGCTTTCTCAAGCAGTATGTGAAGGAGGTGATATTAATGGAATTAGAATAGAGGTTGGGGGATCAGCTACTGGAGCAACAATTGCTGCGCTTGCTGGACAAAATGGACTTCCTCCAGGTGTGGTTATGACTCCTTTTTCAGAATTTCAAGTTCAAACGACTAAAGTGTCAGGAACACTAACTGTAAGTGAGACTTTAACTATAAAAATTAATGGAAACAGTTATCAATATACTATTATTACTGGAGATTCTGAAAGTGACATTGCAATTGGTCTCAGAGATGTAATTAATAATGCATCGGGTATTAGATTAAGCCCTGTAACAGCTGTTGCATCTGGATCAATTATTACCCTTACAGCTGATCAAAAAGGAAAGTCATTTGTTTATGAGTCCTTAACGTCTACTAACACTCTTGACTTAGATGATGATATTGTAGGAGATGTTAATAATTTAAATTATGTCACCATAACAGGCTCGCCATCAGAATCCGTTAGCAGTACTAAAACATATGCTTTTGACGTAACTTCTGTTGGTACGTCCTGTACTCCAGATGCAAAACAAACAATTTCCATTAGTATTTTACCTAATTCTAAAATCACACTAACTTCTGCTGCTGGAACAGATAACCAAGATGTTTGTAACGATTCAGCCATAATCCCTATAACTTATGAATTATCTAATGGTGCTACTGATATTATAATTGAATCTGCTGATTTTGCTCAGCAAAATAGGATTAATATTTCAGGTACATTTGCAGCTGATGACAAGGTAACGGTTACTATTGATGAAAATGATTACGAGCATACCGTTCAAACTGGGCTAACAAATATTGATAACATTATTACTGATTTAGTTACTCAAATTGATAATTCATCAGCAATCAATGCAATTGCTGATCTTGCTAATGATGTTATTTATTTAAAATCTGATGTAGATGGGGGAGGATATAGTTTGGAGCTTAAAGCTATAACAGGAACAGGGACATTAACAAGTGTAGATATTACCCCAAATTCAAGTCAAATATTTCCAAATGGAATAACCAATCCTACTGCAGCTCCTCAGAATCAAGTTGATATAGTAACCATTACTGGGACTTTTGTTGCTGGTGAAGAAGTGTTCTTGTATGTTACAGCTGGAACACCAGTAGCCACATCTACATATAGTCATACAACTATTGCTTCTGGATTATCTGCAGCTAATGTTAGAGATGCTCTTATAACAAATATAAATAGTGATCTTGTTAGAAAAGTTCAAGCCACCGCAGGACCTGGAGCAAGTGAAATTACTCTTACTGCAAATAGTGCTGGAGCACCGTTTGGACTTTCACAATATACTAACTCGGTTACACCAACAATAACCAGTTTAAACAGTGTAGGTTCTCACAGAGTTATAATTTCAGGAACACCTGATGTAGGAAATGTTTTTTCTTCTTCTTATTTTTACAGGATCAGAACAACCAATAATCTTCTTGGTTGTGAAGATGATTTTATTCAAGGATCAATAAAGGTTAATCCTTTAGAGGGAATTAAATATGATTCTTCTGATTCGAATTTCCCAGGCTCTGATAATGCTCAGCAAATATGCGTAGGCCAACAAATAGAGGGAATCAAATTTAATTTAACAGGAACAGCAACTGGAGCTTCTATTCCAGCTTTAGTTGGGACAACAGGTCTACCTCCTGGAGTTGTATTAAACACCATAGGAGTTAGACAGGTAAATGTTATTGATGTTACTGCTTCAACCATAATTGCAGCCCAATATAGAATTATAATCGATGGAATTACTTATAGTTATACTACAACTAGTACTAGTGAAAGTGCTGTTACAATTGCTCAACGATTAGTTTCAGAAATTAATACTGCCTCTGGAGTAAGAATTAGTAATAATGCTACTGCATCCGTTACAGGAACATCATCAATACAATTAAGAGCAGACGTTCAAGGAATTCCATTTGATATAGACCTACCTGGATCAGGAGTAATTGGAGGGGGAGGAGCACTTGCTTTATCTGCTTCTGGAAATATTGCTAATGAAAATTATATGACTGTAACAGGTACTCCTGATTTAGCAACTCCTCCAACTTCTATTGTAGCTTATGCTTTTACTCTAACAACAACAGGAACAAGTTGCTTACCTCACGATACTGCAAGTGGAGCAATAACATTGGTGCCTGCATCAACAGTTGTTTTAAGTTCAGGATTAGCTACTTTAAATCAAACAGTTTGTGCAAATAATGAAATCCTTCCAATTATATATACATGGGGAGGAGGAGCAACTGGTTTAACATTAGTTCCAAACGCTGATCCATTATTAACTTTACCTACAGGTCTTGTTCTAGGTAATGGATCTGGACTAAACACAAAAGAAATTAGTGGAAAACCAACAGTTTCAGTTAGTCAAACTACAATTTATCAGTATACTTTAATAACAACTGGAAACCCATCTTGTGATGAAGCTACTATTATTGGTCAAGTAACTGTTGCTCCAAATGTTGTTATTGATTCTGATGGAATAGAGGCACTAGTACAGGATATTTCTTGTTCAACCGCTGGATTTACTGCAGATGGTCAAATAGGTCACCCAGTCTCAAATACATTAAGCTCATATATTACAGGAGGATTAGAAGATACTGCTCAAGTTGATCGAGTCACCTTGAGAGGAGAAACCACAAATGCAAATCATGGGGTAGGTGATACCTATAGTATAACTATAAATGGGTCAGAAATTTATTCGATGACTACAAATGATATTAGTCCTAATGATGGTAATCCAGATCAATCTGCTAGTGCAATTGCTGTTAACCTTGCTGATCAAATAACAGGAGGGTCTGCTAGTGTGTCGGCAAATGCGAACATTGGAGGAGTTGGTACTTTAGATATTACGGCAATAGTTCCAGGAGTTGCTTTTACTTCAACTGTAACAAACACAACCGATAATGTAATAAGAATGACCCTTGGAGGCGTTCCTTCTGTTACTGATGTTGTTACTATTACTGCTGGAGGTGTTTCATACTCTCATACTGTAATAGGAGGAAATACATTGATTTCAATTGCTTCAAGTTTAACGACTCTTATAGCTTCTAGTTCTACTGTCACAGCAACAGATAATGGAAATGGTTCTATTGATATTCGAACTCTAAATGTAGGTGCTTTTGTTAATTTTACTGGCACAGAATCATCTTCTGGGATTACAATTTCATCGGATGATCGATCAACTGAGTTTACTAAGTCTACAATTCAACCAAATTTTGAAGCTAATTATAATTACTCATGGAGTAAAGTTGGAGATGCTAGTTATACAAATAATAATCTTGAAATCACTGGTTTATCTGAAGGTCAATATAACCTAACAGTTACAATAGATGGATTAGCAGCGGGATGTGAAACTACGGCAGGCCCTTTTACGATAGAAAAACCTACAATAACTATTGGAACTGTTGCTGAAACTTGTGGTGGAACTGTTAATATTCCAGTATCAGGAACTTTCACTACTGATCAAATGTCTGGAACAGGAAATATATTAACTGTTAATTTATATCAAGGAACAGCAGGATCTAATCCTAATTATTCATTATTTGATACTACTGCATATGCAGTTGGATCACTTGCTAAAACCTTTGCTGAAAGTCTTCAGTTTACAGGATTAACACCTGGGTTAAATTATAGAGTTGAGGTTATTACCAATACATGTTCAGAGCCAGAGGCTCTAAATTTCGGGCCTATATCTGCAATTTTAGAAATTGACGAAAGCTTAATTGTTACAACAGATGAAATTTGTGCAGGTGAGGCTGATGGAACTATAACTGTTCCAATTGGAGCAGTAACAGGTGGTTCTGGAAACTATGACTATCAATGGACATGCCTTTCTTGTGCAACAAACCCAACTTATAATGTAAAAGATTTAAATGGAGTTGTAGCTGGTATTTATCAGTTAACCGTTACTGATGCTAGTATTGCAAATTGTACAGCAACCACAGTAGGTATTATTGAAATTGAGGGTGTTGATTCTGCTATAACAATTACATCATCTAGTTTGAATATGTTAGCAAACACTTGCGTTGCAGGAACTGATGGTCAAATTGAAATATCAGTTGATGGGACCAATACTGCTTGGATTGAGTGGGAATATTTAGTTGTAACTAGTTTTGGTGGTGTGGTTTCATCTTCACTTAGTAGTGATACTTTGACTCCTAATAGACGTAATCTTTTACCTGCTAATTTTGTTTCTGAAGAAGCCAACCCAACTGGAGCTTTTACTTCATTCCAAAATTTACCAGCAGGTATATATAGAGTTAAAGTATATAAATCTAATCCTGCAGTAAATCCTTGTGCTGAAGTTGTTCAAGAATTTGAAATAACCGAACCATCTCCTTTATTAATAGCAACATTAAATAATACAACTGACCCAATTGTTATTCAGCCTCAAGGAGTTTGTGATCCAAATAGTATCCCTCTTGGATCGATTCAATTTGCTTTATCAGGTGGTAAAACTCCATATTTTTATAGTTTAGATGGAGGAGAACCCAATTTACAAATAACTGGTTCAACATTTTTTAGAGATGATCTTCCAGCTGGAAGTTATGATATAGTTGTTTCTGATTCTTCAGCTTGTGATACCGATGCAAATTACTTAGTAATACCAACAATTGTCCTTACCGACCCCCCTGGAAGTCCTTTAGTTCTCACCGAGGGTACGATTACACCAATTCCATGCGGGGGCGGTACAGGACAATTTATTGTTGAGACTCAAGGAGGATATTATTCAGGATTAGCTTCTGATACAGTCTTCCCGGTAAGAATAACATCTGCAGATGGTTTATATATTATAAATACATCTATTAATCCTGGTCAAAATATACTTGTAGATAATGTTCCAAGAGCAGGAGTTTATACTGTTGCAGTAACTGATGAATCTGGATGTATTCCGGATGTAGATATTCAAATAACGATGACAGATGCTGCCTCCTCAGATCTTTCTGTAGCAGCAGACTTAACAGGAGTTCAGGATTGTACCTCATCTACACCAAGTTTAGATGGGCCAACAATAAAATTCAATGGAACAATTAGTGGAGGTGTAGCTCCATACACGATTAAGTGGGAAAGAAGGTCTTCATTAAATCTAGATACATTCTCAATTTCATTCACAGGATCTGTTTCAGCATCAAATATTGGAACTTTAGGTGTAGTTGTAAATGGTACAACATATTCATCGTCAATTAATGTAAACAATACAACTAGTATTTTAGATATAGCAGCAGACCTAGCCGTTATAATTAATAGCGATCCTACTTTGGAAGCTTATCTGAGTGGTTCAAGTATCAAAGTAACATCTCAGATAATTAACTTTGCTCAAGCCCTTTCAATTGTTTCAGTATATGGTTTAACAATGAATTTATCGCCAATAACTATAACTGCTCAAACAGTTTGGAATGAGGTGCCTAATACTGCTGGTTTTGAGGTGTTAACTGGATTGAGTATAGGTTTTTATAGAGGAATTGTTTCTGATTCTTCAGGGTGTGGGAGTATTTTGGTTGAAAATTTAACTCAAGGAGGTTATGAATTTGAGATTGATGATCCAAGTAAATTACAAATTCAAGATGTTGAGATTGAAGAAATAACGTGTGTAAACAGTACTGCTTCTATAAGTTTCAAACTTGGTAATGGACAGTTTGATTTGATCCCTGATCCAACAGTTTTTGAGCTTACTTTAAATGGAAGTGTTCTGCAAAGTACTGGTTCTAATGGGGCATCTAACCTATCGGGCAATACATACACTCCTAACTTAGCTACAAATGTTGTATTGATTCAGAATCTTCAACCAAACTCATACAATTTGGAAGTTAAAAACACTCAGACGGGCTGTATTGTACTTCTAGATTTTACAATCGAAGATTTAGTACCTATTAAATACTCTGGTCAAACTGATTTTACAATTAGCGCATGTTATGATAGTTACCAAGAGGCATTTTTTGATCAGTTCCTTGTAAGTGGAGGAACTCCATACTTGGATTCTAATGGCCAGCCATATTATAATTTAAGTTGGACTTATTATCCTGATCCAAATTCAACAGCTAATTCAACAGTATTTAATAGTTTAACTAATAATGTAGCGTTTTTCCCATTACCAGGTGTATACCAATTGGGCATCCAAGATAAAAATGGATGTACAGTTATTGATCAAAATGGTAATACTGAAACAGTTCAATTTACATTTACCGCTGAATTTAACGATATTCTAATTTCTGGAGTTGCTGATGTATCGGGAGCATTTAGCACAGCTGTAAGTTGTCAGATAGATGCTGAAGATGGATCGATTGCAATTTCTGTTTTAAATCAAGATGGTTCTTCAGCACCTCCTTACGAAATTACATGGGAAGTTCAAGGAGCTCAGTTAAATGATAATGAAGCTATATTGTTATTCCAAGGAGTTTCTGCTGATACAGATAGCTTAGAAGTATATTCGGTATTAATTAATAGTATTCCATTTACATATACTACTCAAACCCCTGATGAACCCATTGAATCTGTTGTTCAAGAGATGGCTCAGGTTATTGAAAACTCACCTCTATTCATATCAATTGTTGAAGCTGCTCCTAATGGAGGAGTAACACCTCAGGATGTTCAAATTACAATTAGTTCAGTTTCTGGTGCATCAATTACACTTGAGATAGTGTCTAAAAGCACACGTCTTCAAATGTTAAATTCATCAGTTAGTTCAGCTAACTGGACTCCATTGGACGGAACTAACGGAACAATTGATTACACTGGTTATACTAGTTTAAATAACTTAGCTGAAGGAAATTACAGATACACCATAACTCCAGCAGGTCAATCTAATTGTGTAGGTTCAAATCTTTCTCAGAATAACCAGATTCAAGGAGTTATTACTGTTTTAGATGAAAATGTTTTACAAATCCGTAAAGGACCGGTGGTTGATCCAGAGCTATGTAGTGGTCTGCCTGGAACTATTTTTATAGATGTTTTTGATGGAGGAACAGGACCACTATCATTTTTCTATAACGAAAACCTTGTTACTAGTCAGCAAGTTGGTGAAGATCAATATATACTCGAAATTGATAGTCCAGTTACATCTGCAAGTTTAAAAATTTTAAATGATGCTGGATGCGGAATAGCAAGACAAATAAATATTGGAATTGGAGATCCTTTATTTGACTTTACTTCTATTAGCTTCCAACAATCTCAACAATATATTGCAAGAGAAGACATTACTTTTAGAGATTTATCAGAAAATGAATACGACTCATTCGAATTTATTTTTGGCGATGGTACACAAACTGAGTTATTAGAAAGAAATCAACCTGAACCAGTTACACACGAATATGCAATATCAGGTACTTATTATGTAACTCTTAGAATATATAACGATATAGGTTGTGTTGCTGAATTAACACAAACAATTAAAATTGGAAAAGGATATAATGTGTTATCTCCAAATGTTTTTACACCAAATGGTGATATTTACAACCAATGCTTTAAACCTTTATTTAACGGATTGAGTGAGGTTACGTTTAGAGTTTATGATGCTCAAGGTGCTCTTCTGTATGAGGAGATAGGTGTCCCACCAGTAGATCCAACTAAGGAGGCGCTAACTATCACAGGTTGGTGTGGTCCTGATTTGTCCGCAGATGATGCCAAAGAAATAATTACACCATATTTTATTTATACGCTTGAAGGCAAAACAATGGATAGTGTTGATGTGTTTAGAGATGGAACATTTATTCTTTTAAGATGATGATATGAAAAAAATAAACTACATATTATTACTAATGCTTTTTATCTTTAAATTGTCAGCACAAGACGATCTTATAATTAGTCATTCTAGGTTTATGCAGAAATCTAACCCTAGCTTTATGGGTTTAAATAATATGAATAAAACTGGAGTTTTATATAATAGTGTTGGTTTAGTTTCAAATCAAGGAATTGAAAGTAGATACTTTTTTGGCTCACTTTCTTTTGATTCAGATTATTTTTCTTTAGGAGTTGATATGTATTCTTATACGATGGATAATGCAGGCTTAGTGTATTCAAAACCATCTTTGAGTTTTATCTATAAAATTCAATTAGATAATCAAGATTTTTTCTTACCGTCTATAACCCTTGGTATGGGAGGTTCTAAGTTAGACACTAGTAAGTTGATTTTTGAGGACCAGTTATCTCTTGTCTCTGGATTCCTTCAAGCCCAATCTATTGATCCTTTAGCTCCTTTAATTGGAGATGCTAATTATTTAGATTTAGGAGCATCATTTATTATTCATTCTGATAAATATATAGTTGGATTTAGTGCTCAGCATTTGAATCAACCCAATATCTCCTATAATAAGGAGAATGTGGAGTATAAAATGCCAATTCGTTTCTCTTTACAAGGTGGTTACGAATTTGATATTAATCCATATGATCAAGGTTTTTTACCGAGGTATTCTACACTTTATGCTTTTACAAATATTTCAAAATCTTCATACAGCACTGATATTTATCTTTCTCAAGAAGTTCAATTTGGAGAATTTTCAATTGGTTTAAATGAAGTGATGAAAAGTACTGAGAGTTTTTCTATGCTAAATGTAGGAATATCAGTTGCACTGTCTTACGAAAACTTTGAGTTTGGAACATTATATAACTTTCCATCAAGAAAAGATCCTGCTAAAGCATATTCACCTAGTACCTTTGAGCTATTTTTAACTTTTGATTTTAGTCCATATTTGAGAAATAGAAGAGGTGATTATAGAAGGCTGAGTATTGACAACTATTACTAATCTTGAAATACTTTATTGGGAAACACTATTGGACTTTCTATTCCATTTTCACCTACGGTTGAAATACCGAACAAGAAATTATCAATTACAATACCTTCCAAAGTGTATTCATTAATATTTCCAATATAACGACTGTATTGCCATACAGGACTTGTGGTGTCTCTCCAATATATCTTATAGCCCTTCACAAATTTATCATTAATTAAGTCCCATCTTAATTTTACAGATGGTTGAACTACACCACCAATAGAAAGTGATTTCACTATTGGTGGTGCCCAAGCTATACTAGCTAAGTTAATGGCATTGACGGCAGTTAATTTTGCAGCGTATTTAAAATTTACACCCTCCAAAATATCACCATAATATATTCCATCTTCAATTCTTATGTCTTGATGTTGTCGATTATAATTTTCATGAGCTTCCATTATTCTTACACCGGCATAACCCAAATCATTAAAAGGTCGATGGTGACCACCTCTTCCAAACCTATCTAATCTATAAATTAAAAGTGGATTCATCTCTGGCATGTATTTTTTTACTGTTTTATGAACATATCTAGCTAATTGTCTTGAGATACCATCAACTTCTCCACCATAAAATCGCCTTGCTTTTCTATCTTTTTCAGACTCATTTGGCGGGGTTGGTTCAGAAAAAATTCTAAAAGTCCTATTATCTATAACACCATCAACTCCTTCAATGTTTCCTATCATGTCATTATTTAGTATTCCTATAATTTCCCATTTATTTTTTTTAGCATACTCTGATAGTCCTTTCCCCCCAAAAAGACCCTGTTCTTCTCCCGAAAGAC
Source organism: Flavobacteriaceae bacterium (assembly GCA_029243245.1). Lineage (GTDB taxonomy): Bacteria > Bacteroidota > Bacteroidia > Flavobacteriales > Flavobacteriaceae > Marivariicella. Next base: position 17,357 of record JAQWSK010000004.1, read on the forward strand.
CAACGTAAATTATACTATTTTCAAACTCATATTTTGATAACACCCTAGCTGCTTCCATTGTTCCAGCCATACCAGAAGCATTATCATTTGCTCCAGGGGAATCATCTGTATAATTAGTAGGATCAGAAATTCTAGAATCAATATCACCACTCATTATAATAAATCTGTTGGGATACTTTTCTCCTCGTTGTACAGCTACTACATTATTGATCCATACAGGTTTGACAATTCTAGGACCATCATTTTGAGTAAAATAATTTTTTTGATAAAATACATTTAAACAGTTATTGCAATCCTTAGAAATTTTGTCAAATTCTGATTTAATCCATCTTCTAGCAGCCCCGATACCTCTTGAATTTGAAATGGTATCACTAAGTGTATGTCTAGTTCCAAAATTTGCTAAAATAGATATATCATTTTTTATCCTTTCAACACTAACCTGGTCTATAATATTAAAGAAATCTTTTGATGTTTGAGAATGTGCAAAATTGAAAACAAGTAATGAAAAAACATAAAGAATATGACGCATATTTTTTTTAAAAATTACAAAAAAACATCGAAACATATAGAATAAAAAGATAAACACAAAAATTTTATAAATGGATATTATTTTTTTTCAGATAATTTAGATGAGAATGCATAGGTAAGTGAAAAAATACTGATCATACTAATTATAGCGATTAGTTTTTGGATGATTACTGACTCTATAAGAGCTTCAGGGCTTTTTAAGGCATCCTCTATTAATAATTGATATACTACATATGCAAAAGTGAAAATCAAATATCCTAAAGTAACTAATGTATACCTGTTATGGACTGTGCTTTTAAATAAAACAATGACATAGAAAATTGAAGCTGGAATTAAAACCCTGAAAGCATTTTTAGCAAAATGACTATGTAAATCCAGATAAAGATCATGGGGAGTTAAACCTACTCCTGCAAATAAGAAACAACCAATAAAAAAAAAGAAACTTCCTGCACATGCTAGACGATATGTTTTTTTGTTGTTTTTAAAAAGATTTGGAACAAATAAAAAGCCAATTCCTGAAGCTGCATAAAAAAGCATTGAGGTATTAAAGATAAAAGAAGATAGAAAATTTACTTCTCCAGATCTACTTTTATAGCCTCCAAGATCACTTAAATAATTTTTAGTAAATGAATACCCAATTTGATCGGGTTCAAATATATTTCCTCCAGAATATAAAAAACTTGCTAACACAGCACTTAATAAAAAGTTTATTGTGACAAACCTAATTATGTAAACTGTCCAAAACTTTTCCATTTATAAGTTGTATTCATTTTCTTTAATTACTGCATCGGCTATTTTCGTTTTTAGCTCAACTATATTAGGGTAATTAATATATCGAGTCATTAAATCAATGCTTTTAAGTAATCCAATTTTTTCTTGATCATTCGAAATACTCAGAATTATTTCTTTTGCTTTGTTTCTGACTTTTTCAATAGAATTAAATAAAAACAACTGGGTCATGTATTTATGGGTTTCAGTATAATTTATATTATTTCTGCTATGATTTTTTATTGTTCTTAGTAAAACTGACTCAGAAAAATATGAGTGTATTAAAATGTCTGAAAGACCTAGAAGTACCATTTGGTGTTTTTCAAGATCAGACCCATATTTTTGAAAAGCAGCACCAGTTAATAACAAAAAAATATCTTTAATATTTTGAACAAGTAACTTTTCCTGAGCAAACTCAGAATTATCTGAAAGTTTGCCAAATTGATTGGATTTTACTTTTTCTACAACTTGCATAACTGGATTCATAAGTTCTAAATGACCTTTTGCAGCTTTTTTTAACAACATTCCAACTGAAACCATCCTATTTATTTCATTGGTTCCTTCATAAATTCTACCTATACGAGAATCTCTCCATGCGGATTCCATGGGTGTGTCAGCTGAGAATCCCATTCCTCCGAAAATCTGTATTCCATCATCAGCAGCGTCTTGCATAACTTCTGAACAGAAAACTTTAATCATAGAGCACTCAATTGCAAACTCCTCAAGACCTTTAAGCTCAGATTCTTGATGTGATCTTCCTTTACTTCTTAAAAGTTCAATATGATCTTTAATATCTGATGCAGCCCTGTATGATCCTGATTCACTTGCATAAAGATTGACTGCCATTCTTGCAATCTTTTCTTTAATAGCACCAAATTGAGAAATTGGTGTTTTGAATTGAATGCGTTCATTAGCATATTTTACTGAACCAGTTATTATCCTTCTTTGAGCATCAACCACAGCAACGCCTAATTTTATTCTCCCTGCATTAAGAGCATTCATGGCTATTTTAAACCCTTCACCTCTTCCAGCTAACATGTTTTCAACTGGAATCTTGGTGTTGTTAAAAAACACCTGTCTGGTTGATGATGCATGAATACCTAGTTTTTTTTCTTCATCTCCTAAAGTAATACCATTGTTATAATCAGCAGGAACAATAAACCCAGTAATATTCTTATCATTTTCAATTCTAGCAAAAACTATAAAAATACTTGCAAAACCAGCATTTGATATCCACATCTTTTGTCCAGAAATCAAATAATTCTTTTTGTCTTCAGAAAGCACAGCTTTTGTTTTACCCGAGTTTGCATCAGATCCAGCTCCTGGTTCCGTAAGGCAATATGAACCAAACCATTTCCCTGAAGCTAAGTTGGGAACATATTTTTGCTTTTGTTCTTCTGTTCCATATAGGGTAATAGGAAGTGTTCCAATACCAGTATGTGCTCCAAAAGCGGTTGATAATGACCCATTTCCAGCTGAAATATAGTCACAAACTAACATAGTAGATACAAAATCCATTCCGAGACCACCATATTCTTCAGGAACAGAAATACCAAGAAAACCAAGTTGACCAGCCTTTTGCATTACCTCTTTTGTAAAGGCATAATCTTTATTTTCAAATCGTTCTTTGTGTGGCCAAACTTCTCTGTCGATGAACTCTTTTACAGACTCTCTCATCATGATTTGTTCTTCTGTAAAATCTTCAGGAGTGAAAATTGTATCAAGATTACTGGTTTTTTTAATTACAAATGCTCCTCCCTGCATTATTGATTTTGTTGTTTTAGTTGACATATCGTGTTTGTATTAATTTATTTTTGACTTTGAGTATTTATGCGATCAATAACTTTAAAAAAGTTTTTAATTTCTGTTTTTGATAAATCTTCAGAGATTGATTTATTAAACTCAAGAACAATTTTTTTTGATATTTCTCTTTTTTCTAAACCAAGATTAGTTAGATATACTAGCCTTCCTCTACCATCTTTTGGGTTTGGTTTTCTTTCAATAAAATTTCTTTCCTCAAGAGTGTTGAGTAATCTAGACAGGCTTGTATTTTCCATCCCCATCTTTGGTCCTAAAGAAGTTGAAGGAGTACCATCAGGTTCAATGTTTAATAAAGCAAAACCAGTAGCCATACTTGAATCAAATTTTCCTGCAACTTTGTTATACATATTACTTACACTTTGCCAAGTAGATCTAAGCGCATAATCAAAAGTTTTGAGTTTTTCCATTTTATTAAATCTAAATATAATAAAAATTATTATGCGTGCATAATAAAAAACATTAATTTTTTATTATATGCTATTTTTTAAATTAAAAAAAACAAACAAAATTAATTTATTGATACAATCAATTGCTATGGTTGTGGTTTCATTCACATTTTTCTTATGGTTAATAAAGAATGGATTTCTAGCTGAACAGTATAACAAAACTCTATTTACAAAGATGTCTTGGCTGCTATACTTTTAATTCTTTATCTAAGAATAAATTTTTTGTATTAAATGAAAATATTTTGATTTAATTGCCTTTCTTTTAAGTTTCATTGTAGGAGTTAGTAAACCACTTTCAACTGTCCAGGCTTCAGGAGTTAATTCAAACTTTTTGATTTTTTCCCATTGGCCAAATTTCTCATTGTGAAAGTCAATATCTTTCTGAATAGCATTTATCAAATCTATATTATTGCCAATCTCATCAGTTGATTTAACAATATTTTTTTCTTTCATCCAGTTATCTACAAAATCAAAGTTAGGCTGAATTATAGCTGCAGCCATTCTTTCCCCCTCACCAACAACCATTATCTGTTCAATAAACGAAGATTGCTTCATTTCACCTTCAATAACAGCTGGAGCAATATATTTCCCGCCTGAGGTTTTAAACATTTCTTTTTTTCTATCGGTTATTTTTAAAAACCCATCAGAATCAATAATACCAATATCTCCAGTATGAAAAAAGTCTCCGGACATAACCTCTTTGGTTTTTTCATCTTCTTTATAATATCCAAGCATTACATTGGGGCCTTTACAAAGTATTTCACCATCTTCAGCGATTCTGACTTCAACACCATCTATCAACTTACCCACTGTTCCTATTCTTAGTCCTCCATCTCTCATATCATTTAAAGAAATGCAAGGTGATGTTTCTGTTAATCCATATCCTTCAACAATATTCATTCCAGCAGCAGTAAACACTCTAGCTAAACGAGGTTGAAGAGGTGCGCTTCCTGAAGCTATAAGTTTTAGATTTCCTCCAAGTGCTTCTTTCCATTTTGAAAGAATAAGTTTATTTGCAATTGCAAGTTTTAAAGAATAGAGTTTTCCGTTTTTTCCATAAGGCTCATATTTAAGGGCAATATCCACAGCCCAATAAAACAATTTTTGTTTTAAACCATCTAATTCATCTCCTTTAGAATATATTTTATCATAGACTTTTTCTAGAAGTCGGGGCACAGCTGTCATTATTTGTGGCTTAATTTCTTTAAGATTTTCACTTATGGTTTCTAATGATTCTGCAAAATAAACGTTAATACCATTATATAAATAACTATACAATACAACTCTTTCGAAAACATGGCATATAGGCAAAAAACTTAGTGCAGCTTCTTTTCCAGTTTCAAAAGGAAATCTATTGGATGTAGAAAGTACGTTTGACACAATATTATTATGACTCAGCATCACCCCCTTAGGAGTTCCCGTTGTACCTGAAGTATATATGATTGTAGCTAGATCTCCAGGCTTAACATCTGATTTTTGTTTTTCTATAAGATTTATTTTTAAATTTTCTTTTCCATAATTAATTAACTCTAACCAATTATCACAATTATTAATATTATCAAATGAATAAATATTTTTAAGACTAATAACTTGATCTTTAATCGCAAAAATTTTTTCATATACCTCTAAGTCACTAACAAAACAATATTTACACTCAGAATGGTTTAAAATATATAAATAATCTTTAGAAGAAATGGTAGGGTAGAGGGGAACATTTATTGCGCCAATTTGTGATAAACCCATATCAATAATTGACCACTCTGATCTATTTGTAGATGAAATTATTGCGATTTTATCTCCAGGTTGAACACCCATATTAATTAGAGAAGAGCTTATATAGTTTGCTTTTATAGCATAATTATGTGTGGAAAGGGACTCCCATTTTCCATTATATTTTGTATTTAAGACAATATCAGATGGATGATTTTTTTTTGCATATTCTAAAAAATCAAAAAGACGAGAAGGTATCATATGTTTGGGTTTTCAAATGTAAAGTACAAATTAATTATTCCAAATGATAAAAAAAATTAAATTTGATTTTACTCATTTTCAAAGAACCAGTTCCTTGCGTTTTCAAAAGCTTTAATCCAAGGAGAAATTTGATCTTCTTTTCGATCTTCTGGGTAGTATGCCCAATTCCATGGGAATGTTGAACGTTCAAGGTGAGGCATCATTACTAAGTGCCTTCCATCATTACTTGACAGCATAGCTGCATTATGATCCGATCCGTTAGGATTTGCAGGATAGCTGTTATAATGATAAGTTGCAGGTATTTGATATTTATTTTTTGATCCTGGTAAATGAAATTTTCCTTCTCCATGAGCAGCCCAAATACCTAGCCTACTTCCTTCAAGCCCTTTAAGCATTATAGAGGATGATTCTAGGATATCAACTGCAGTAAAAATACATTCAAATTTCCTTGAATCATTATGAAGCATTTTAGGCTTATTTTCTAATTCAGGTGTTAAAAGACCTAATTCTATAAATAATTGACATCCATTACAAACCCCTAGAGACAAAGTGTCTTTTCGTTTAAAGAACATATCTAAACTTTTTTTAGCTTTTTCATTGTGAATAAAAGACCCTGCCCAACCTTTTGCTGAACCAAGAACATCGGAGTTTGAAAATCCACCAACAGCAACTATAAAATTAAACTCCGAAAGATCACAATCACCATTTATTAAGTCGGTCATATGAATGTCTGTTACTTCAAAACCAGCTATTTGCATTGCATAAGCCATCTCTCTTTCAGAATTACTTCCTTTTTCTCTAATTACTGCGGCTTTAAGTTTTTTCTTTGTTGAAAATGATGGAAATTTCCCTGAAAAAGAATTTGGAAAATTATAGCTTAAAACATGATTTTTATAGTTTTTGAATCTATCCAAAGCAAGATTATTGGAAGTTTGATAACTATCGAAATCTGCAGATGTCTTGAACCAAATATCTCTAAAGTGACTTATCTCAAAACCGATTACCTCCTGATCATGTTCAATAGTTATTTCTTTGGATTGATTGATTTCCCCTATTTTTAAACAGTTAATCCTCCTATCCTTAAAATAATCTATTAATGATGATTTAGATTGAACAATGATTCCTGCATTTTCAAAAAACAAACTTTTATTAATATTTTCTTTTGTATTTAATTTAATTGCCGCACCAATTCCTGGGGTTGAAAAAAACATTTCTAATAAAGTTGTAATAAATCCTCCAGAGCTTATATCATGACCTGATGAAATTTCCCCATCTTTTATTAATTCCTGAACTGAGTTAAATGCTCTTTTAAAATAGTCAGAGTCTTTAACAACTGATGCTTTTTTTCCTATTTTATTTTGAATTTGAGCATATGCGGTCCCACCTAAATAGTTTTGATCACAAGAAAAGTCAATATAGAATAAAGAACCCCCATTAATTTTAATATTGGGGGTTATAATATTTTTAATGTCAGAACAATGCCCTGTAGCTGAAATTATTACCGTGCCTGGCGAAGTAACATCTCCTTCAGGGTATTTTTGTTTCATTGATAATGAATCTTTACCTGTAGGAATGTTAATACCTAATTCTTGAGCAAACTTAGAGCATGCTTTAACAGCAGTATATAATCTTACATCTTCACCTGGGTTGTTGCAAGGCCACATCCAATTAGCAGAAAGTGAAACTGAACTTAAGTTTTTTTCTAATGGAGCGAAAACTATATTGGTTAATGCCTTAGCGATAGAGTTTATACTTCCTTTTGATGGATCAATTAGACCAACAATAGAAGAGTGACCAATACTTGTTGCAACACCATTTTTACCTTTATAATCTAAAGAAACAACCCCACAATTACTTAAGGGTAATTGAATTGCACCAACAGTTTGTTGTTGAGCTACTCTTCCAGTGACACACCTGTCTACTTTATTAGTTAACCAATCTTTACACGCAACCCCTTCTAGCATTAACACTTTGGATAAAATTGCTTTCGGATCACCATTTAAATCAACTTCTCTATAATCATACTTTAAAGTTTTATCTTGAATTTGAGTTTTTGGGGGGGTTCCAAAAAGAGATTTTAATTCTAGATCAATAGGTTTTTGATTAGTTATTTGATTTAAAAATGTAAAATGCTCATCACCTGTAACTTCTCCTACAATATACATTGGAGCTCTTTCACGTTTACAAACTTCCTTAAGGGATTGTATGTCTTTTTGAGCAATTATTAGTCCCATTCTTTCCTGGGACTCATTGCCAATTATTTCTTTGTCAGACAGGGTAGGGTCTCCAAGAGGTAGTTTGTTAATAATAATTTCTCCTCCAGTTTCTTCAACAAGCTCTGATAAACAGTTTAAATGACCTCCAGCACCATGATCATGTATTGAGATAATTGGATTTTCCATTTGCTCACAAAGGCTTCGAATTGCATTAGCGACTCTTTTTTGCATTTCAGGGTTTGAACGCTGAATTGCATTGAGTTCGATTCCAGTTTCAAAGGCTCCCGTGTTTGCCGATGATACTGCCGCACCCCCCATACCTATTCTATAATTGTCACCACCCAAAATTATAATAGCATCTCCTTTTTTTGGTGTGTTTTTTTTAGAATGATCACTATTGGCAAACCCAATTCCACCAGCTTGCATTATAACTTTATCATATCCAATTTTGTTATCATTTTCGTGATGTTCAAATGTGAATAATGAACCTGAAATTAGTGGTTGCCCAAATTTATTTCCAAAATCTGAAGCGCCGTTAGAAGCTTTTATTAATATATCTAGAGGTGTTTGATATCTCCAATTTCTTTCAGAAAATTTCTTTTCCCAAACTCTGTCATCAGTAACTCTAGAATAAGGTGTCATATAAACTGCGGTCCCTGCTAATGGAATTGATCCTTGCCCACCAGCTAAACGATCCCTTATTTCACCCCCAGATCCAGTTGCCGCTCCATTAAATGGTTCAACAGTAGTTGGAAAATTATGAGTTTCAGCTTTTAATGAAATCACACTATTTATTTCTGTTTTTTTAAAAACACTAGGTTTATTTCCCTTTAATGGAGCAAATTGTTCAATTTGAGGCCCTTGAATAAAAGCGACGTTATCTTTGTATGCAGAAATAATTCCATTGGGATTTTTTTTAGAAGTCTTTTTAATCAAATCAAACAATGAATCCTTTTTTAATAAGCCATCAATTATAAATTCACCATTGAAAATTTTATGTCTGCAGTGTTCAGAATTCACTTGAGAAAAACCAAAAACCTCTGAATCTGTTAATTCTCTATTTAATTCTAAAGCCAGCTGTTCTAAATACTCAATTTCGCTTTTATTTAATGCAAGCCCTTCTTTTTGATTAAAGTCGTTAATGTTTTTAATTTTTAGAATGGGTTCCGGCTTATTTTTTAACTGAAATAAATCTTGATCAAGTTTTGTAAACTTTTCTTGTAACATAGGATCAAAATCGATGGCATTATTTTCCAAAAAATATTTCTCAATTCTTAACACATTATCAATCCCCATATTTTGAAGTATCTCTACTGCATTTGTGCTCCAGGGAGTTACCATAGCAGCTCTTGGTCCAACGTAAATACCAGAAAGGTACTTTTCTTCTACACATTGGCTATTGTTAAACAACCAACTTAATTTATTTATTGTTTGTGTACTTAAACTTGAAGTAGTTTTTACGGCAAAAACAGTTTGACTTTGCTCACTAAAAAATTGAATCATATTAAGAATATATAGTATTGTAAAAATACTTTTTAATATGCTAATGTTATTAAATACTAGAAATTATAATTCACCATTTATTCACAGTTTCTTTTGAGTTGTGCAACATAAAACCCATCAAATCCTGTTACATGTGATAAATAAGTTTTTTCTTTTTTTATGAAGAACTTCTCTCCAGACTTAGTATTTAAAAACTTTTTTATTTGATCATTATTTTCCTGATTAAATATTGAGCATGTGGCATAAATAAGCTCACCTCCATCTTTAACATATTTAGACCAATTATTTAATAAGTTTCTCTGAGTAGTAATCAATTTATTTATCTTTTCAGGATTCATTTTCCATTTAGCATCAGGATTTCTTTTAAGCACACCTAATCCACTGCATGGGGCATCTATTAAAACTCGATCTACATCACCTATAAGGTTTGAAATTGATTTAACTTTCGATGTTTTAATTGTTTTAATTATACTTACACCATTTCTTTTAGCTCTTTTGTTTAGTTCTTTCAGTTTACTATCATGAGGGTCTAACGCAATAATTTTACCGGTATTTTTCAAAATACTAGCCATATGCATACTTTTTCCTCCTGCTCCTGCACAAGCATCAATGATTGTCATCCCAGGTTTTAAATTACATGATAATCCTACTTTTTGAGAATTTGCATCTTGTATTTCAAAGAAGCCTAGCTTATAATACTTTAGATGTGTAACTTTTTTATGTTCTTTAATTATTAATGCATCAGGATATTCTTTTTTTATGGAAGAATCTATGTCTTCACTTTTAAGTAGTTTTTTTAGTTCTTTAATCTTTGATTTTAGTGTGTTACACCTTAAAACTAATGGCGCTTTAATATTAAAAGCATTAACTTCTTTATCCCATATATCTTCACCAAAATCTCGAAGGCCAATTGAATCTAACCAATCTGGGATAGATTCATTAATTTTTCTATTGTTTATAATTTCACTTTCTCTTTTTAGAACTTTTTCTGAATCAATATGAGAAAATTCTATAAGATCTGGAACGAATCTACCTTTAAGTACTATTGCTGTACCTAAAATATTCCATAAGTCTTTTTTAGTGGATATTTCTTTGATATTTGAGCAGTAACCATATTTTCTAATCCACCTTACAGATTCAAAAATAGTTGAAGAAACAATTTTTCTGTCACGTGCCCCCCATTTTTTGTTTTCATCAATTATTTTTTCTACAACCTTAATCGCAGGTTTATTTAGTAAAAAAATTTCTTCTAAACCATTGATTATTCCAATTAATAAATTATAATGCCATTTCATTGAGGCATGTTATTAAATTAATAATATTTAAACTTGTTGTAGTTGAATCAAATTGAAATAAGCTTGCTTTTTTAAAATAAGTTCATCATGCGAGCCCTTTTCAACAATTTTTCCGTTTTGCATAACAACAATCATATCGGCTTTTTGAATAGTAGAAAGACGATGAGCAATCACTATAGCTGTTCTTCCTTTCATTATATTTTCAAGCGCTTCTTGAACAAATTTTTCTGATTCAGTATCTAAGGATGAGGTTGCCTCATCTAGAATTAAAATTTGAGGATTTTTAAGTATTGCTCTTGCTATAGATATTCTTTGTTTTTGACCTCCAGATAATTTGTTTCCGCTCTCACCAATATTACTCTCATATCCATTTTCCAAACGTATTATAAAATCATGAGCATTAGCCGCTTTAGATGCTTCTATAATTTCTAAATCCGTAGCGTTTTCTTTTCCAATAAGCAGATTATTTTTAATACTATCATTGAAAAGAATTGAATCTTGAGTCACAATTCCGATCATTTCATTAAGAGACTTCTTTTTAATTTTTGTTAGCTCAACACTATCGATACAAATTGATCCTATTTGAACATCATAAAAGCGAGCCAGAAGATTTGCTATTGTAGTTTTTCCACTTCCTGATTGTCCTACTAATGCAATTGTTTCTCCTTTATTAATCTTCAAACTAAAACCTGGAATTATAATTTGATTTTCATAAGAAAACCCTACATTTTTAAATTCTATTTCCGATTTTAAACTTAATTTTTCAACAGCATCGCTTTTATCCTTTAATGTATTCTCAGCTTCAAGTATTTCAATAATTCTGGCAGCAGCAGCATCACCTTTTCTAATACTAAAAATAGACTTACTTATTGCTTTCGCTGGAGTTAAAATATTATATGCTAACCCTATAAATACGAGAAAAGTACTTCCTTTTATACTTTGATCAATTAGAACCATCTGTCCACCATACCATAATAAAATTCCAATAACTGAAATTCCAAAGAATTCACTACTTGGGGCAGCTAAATTAGTTCTATGAAGTAAACGATTAGAGTACTTGAAAAATCTTTTTGTAGAAGTTTGGAATTTATTAATAAATGTATTTCCAGCTCCAAAAGTTTTAATAATTTTTTGACCATTTATTGTTTCGTCAATTATGGATAAAAAATATCCCTGTTCTTTTTGGACTAAATCAGAATCTTTTCTAAGTTTTTTTCCAATTAATGAAATAAAAAATCCTGAAATTGGAATAAAAATTATTACAAAAAAAGACAGCTTTGAGCTTATAGTGAACATTGCTATTAAAGTAAAAATAATAGTTAACGGTTCTCTTATTAAAAGTTCAAGAATAGATAAAAAAGACATTTGCACTTCTAAAACATCTGATGATATCCTCGACATGAGGTCTCCTTTTCTTTTTTCAGTAAAAAATGCAACAGGTAAATTAATTACTTTGTCATAAAGTGCATTTCGGAGATCTTTTAAAACCCCATTTCTTAGGTAGGTTATGAAAAATAAAGCCAAATAATTAAATAAGTTTTTAAGAAGAAAAAGTATTATTACTAAACTAATAACGTATATCAATGTAGTAGCTATACCTTCATTAAGTTGATTGGTTACTTGGTAACTTAACCATTCCTCTAGATAGCTTTTGAGCGAAACTATTTCAGAGTACTCAGGCTTAATTATTGTTTTTTTAGTGTTTTGAAAGAGAATCTCTAATAAAGGTATAAATGCGATCATTGATAGTGCACTGAAAAAAGCATATAAAATATTAAAAACAACATTTAGTAGAGCATACGCTTTATATGGTATCGCATATTTTAATATTTTTCTAAAATACTCCATTTTATAAATTTAAATCTGAAATGATTGAGTCAATTCTTTTATCTAATTCTTTTTCGGTCGATTGCCAGCAGTTGTTTTTAAAACGTTTATTGTTGACACTAAAGTAAAACTTAATTTTTGGTTCTGTTCCACTTGGACGAATTGCAATTTTACTATTATCGTTTAAAGTGTATATAATAACATCTGATTTAGGAAGGTTTATTTTATTTACCTTTTTACTTTCAATATGAGTGTTTGTTGAATTTAGATAATCATAAATAGAAATAATAGATTGTTTATTTATTTTATCAGGAGGATGATTTCTGAATGACTGCATCATTTTTTTTATTTTATTTTCCCCACTTAACCCTTCAATTTTATAACTAATTAAACGTTCTTTGTATGGAGTATATAACTTATAACATTCAATCATAAAATCATACAAAGTTCTGTCTTTAGTTTTTAAAATAGCTGCAATCTCACAAATCAAAAGCGCAGAAGTAACAGCATCTTTATCTCTAATCTCATCTCCAATTAAATAACCTAAACTTTCTTCTCCACCAAAAATAAAATTTTGACTTTTTCTTACTTCAATTTCCTTACTAATCCATTTAAAACCAGTTAGAGTCGTCAAACATTCAATCCCAAAGTTCTTAGCTACTTTTTTCATTACTGGAGAAGAAACGATTGTTGATGCAATATAATCTTTGGAGTTTAAAAGCCCTTTTTCGACTCTTTTACTTAAAATAAAATGAGCCATTATTAGCATGGTTTGATTGCCATTAAGTATTATAAATTTTTCTTTTTTATTTTTTACAGCTATTCCAATTCTATCAGAGTCAGGATCTGTACCTATTACAATATCTGCATTTTCTTTTTTTGCTCTATTAATTGCCAATTCAAGGGCATCGGGCTCTTCAGGATTTGGAGATTTAACGGTTGGAAAACTTCCATCAGGTTTTGACTGTTCATCTATGATAGTAACTAATTTATGTCCTGCTTTTTTCAAAACTTGAGGAATTGACATTATGGAGGTGCCGTGAAGAGAAGTAAAAACTATTTTAATATTTTTTGATTTGTGATCATCTTGTACAGCAAGTCTTATTGATGTGTCAATAAAAGCATTGTCTATTTCTTTGTCTATTATATTAAGCTGATCATTTTTTCCCTTGAAAAGAATTTCATTATAATTAATTGAATTTATTTTTTCCATTAGTTCTTCATCATATGGAGGAACTATTTGTCCGCCATCTTTCCAATAAACTTTAAATCCGTTATACTCTGGAGGATTATGAGATGCAGTTAAAACAATACCACAATTTGCTTTAAGAAATCTTACTGAAAAAGAGAGCTCAGGAGTAGTTCTTAAAGATGAAAATAGATATACTTCTATACCATTTGCTAATAATATATTTGAAACTATTGTTGAATACAATTCGTTGTTATGCCGGCAATCATAAGCTATTACAACTTTGATTTTATTTTTCGGAAATTTATTTTTAAGGTATAAAGAAAGTCCTTGAGTCGCTTTACCTAGAGTGTATTTGTTTATCCTATTTGTTCCAACACCCATTATTCCACGCATACCCCCTGTTCCAAACTCTAGATTTTTATAAAATGCATTTTCCAATTCATTGGGGTAATTAAAAAGTGCTTTTACATCATTTTGTGTTTTCTTGTCAAAAGGAGATTTACACCATTTTAATGCTTTTTCTTTAATTTCCTTCACTAGATGTAATTTCCGAGATTATATAATTTTTTTGATTCTTTCTTTGTCTTAATAATAGCTCACCAATAAATCCTGAAATAAAGAATTGAACCCCAATAATAATGGTTACTAGAGCAATAAAAAATTGAGGTCTATCAGTTATTAGTCGAGAATTTATGTTGAAGTACAATTTATCTATTCCAAGATATAAAATAAAACTTATACCTATGATAAACATGAAAGTTCCCAAAAGCCCAAAAAAGTGCATGGGTCTTTTACCAAATTGATTTAAAAACCATAAGGTTAATAAATCAAGAAAACCATTAATAAATCTCTCAGCTCCAAATTTGGTTACTCCGTATTTTCGAATTTGATGTTTAACTTCTTTTTCGGAGATTCTTTTAAATCCAGCTTGCGATGCTAAAACAGGGATATATCTATGCATTTCTCCACTTACATCAATTGTCTTTACTACATTCTTTTTATAAACTTTAATACCACAGTTAAAATCATGTAATTTAATTCCAGAAACTATTCTAGCGGCAAAATTGAAGAGTTTTGAAGGTATGTTTTTTAAAAATAAACTATCATGTCTTGTTTTCTTCCAACCAGATACTAAATCTAATTTTTCTTCATTGAGCATGTTTATCATAGAAGGAAGCTCTTCCGGGGAGTCTTGAAGGTCTGCATCTAAAGTGGCAATATATTTTCCTTTGGCATATTGAAATCCAGCATTCAGCGCCTGAGACTTTCCATAGTTTTTAGCAAAGCGATATCCATTAATATTTTGATTTTTTATTGATAAATCATTTATTATTTCCCATGAATTATCAGAACTGCCATCATCAATAAAAATAAGTTCAAATGAATAATTAGCATCACTTAAGCTAGATTCAATCCATTGATGTAATTCTATTAAAGATTCTTCTTCATTATATAAGGGAACAACAACAGAGATATCCACAGTGAAATATTTGTAACAAATCTACAAAAATTGATGCTTATTCAGGCTTTGACTTCTTTAGAATTAAACCCCCAATAAGAGAAATTAAAAAACCAATAAAAATTGAGCCAAGTAATCCACCAGCTATTCTGATTGGAAGTGTTGTGAATTTCTTTGACATTTCTATTGCTTGATTTGCATCTTCAACAGACAATTCTTGATTTCCATCCAACATTTTTTGTTTAGCAATTTCAAAAGTTTTATCCATGAATTGAGGATCCAAAAATTCTGTTAAGATGATTCCATAAATTGTTCCTATGATTCCTGAAATCAAGGCTATTCCTACACCAACTTTTAGACCTTGTGAAAGGGATATAAAACCAGTATTATCTTTTTTGAATTGATATATACCAAAATTTATGAAACCTACACTCAAAATTAGTGGTACTGTTGAAGAGAGGGTGTCACCTTGGTAATGGGCATCTAAAAAAAATAGCATTAGTGAAAAAAAAACTGAAGCTATCCCAAGCATAGTTCCAAAATTTAATGCATAAGATGATGTTTGAATTGTTGGTTTTTCCATTTTTATTTATTATTTATTGCAAGATAGGATTTTATATCTCATTAATTATTTTAAAAAATTGATACTATTTTGTATGTTTTGAAAAAAAAAGTAAATTTGCATCCTTTAAACAAATAAAATGAGAACAGATATCCATCCAGAAAACTATAGACTTGTTGCTTTTAAAGACATGTCAAATGAAGATGTTTTTATTACCAAATCTACTGTTGATTCAAAAGAGACTATAGATTTAGATGGCGTTGAATATCCGCTTGTTAAACTTGAAATTTCCAGAACTTCTCACCCCTATTATACTGGAAAGTCTAAATTAGTTGATACTGCCGGAAGAATTGATAAGTTTAAGAACAAATACTCTAAGTTTAAGAAGTAATTTTTTACTTCATATATTTGTTTTTCAATTGGAGGATTTTATTTCTCTTGTAAACTATTTTTATCTCCTTGTTTTCTGTTGATTTATCGTCAAATAAAAAGATTAAAAGTGCTACTCGATCTCGAATAGCTTTTCACACATTAGGCTGTAAGCTTAATTTTTCTGAAACAGCAACTATTTCACGTGATTTTGATTTTGAAAAATATAAGCATGTTGACTTTAGTGATATTGCTGATATTTATGTGATTAACACTTGTTCTGTAACAGGAAATGCTGATAAAAAATTTAAATCATTAGTTAGAAAAGCACTTAAGCTTAATAATAAAGCATTTGTAGCAGCAGTAGGTTGTTATGCTCAGTTACAGCCAGAGGAATTGATGTCAGTTGAAGGGGTTGATTTAGTATTGGGTGCAAATGAAAAATTTATGCTTTCACATTATTTGAATGATTTAACAAAAATAGAACATGGTAAAATTCACTCTTGCGATATTGAAGAAGTAAATAATTATGTTAGTAGTTTTTCATTAAACGACAGGACAAGATCTTTTTTAAAAGTTCAAGATGGATGTGATTATAAATGCACTTATTGTACAATACCTAGAGCTAGAGGAATATCCAGAAGTGATACTTTATCTAATGTTGTGTCAAATGCTGTAAAAATTGCTTCAAATGGAATTAAAGAGATCGTTTTAACTGGAGTCAATATTGGAGATTACGGTAAAGGTGAAAATGGAAATAAAATTCATAACCATACCTTTTTGGATTTGGTAAAAAACTTAGATAATGTCAAATCAATCGAAAGGATAAGAATATCTTCTATAGAACCTAATTTACTAAAAAATGAAACTATAAAATTTATATCAAAAAGTAAATCTTTTGTTCCTCATTTCCATATTCCTCTTCAAAGTGGAAGTGATTATATATTAAAAAAAATGAAAAGAAGGTATTTAACGCCTTTATATGCTGACCGTGTTTTTAAGATTAAAAAATATATACCCAATGCCTGTATTGGAGTTGATGTTATTGTTGGCTTTCCTGGAGAGTCTGATGAACATTTTATTAAAACATATAGTTTTTTAAATAATTTACCTATTAGTTATTTACACGTTTTTATTTATTCAGAAAGATTAAACACAGAAGCTTTATCAATGAAAAATATTGTGCCTATTAAAATAAGGAACAAAAGAGGTAAGATACTCAGGAGTCTTTCAATAAAAAAAAGAAGAGCATTTTATGAAACTCAGCTTGGCAAAAATACAAGTATATTGTTAGAAGGTGAAAACAAAAAAGGATATATACACGGTTTCTCAGATAACTACGTTAAAGTTAGAGTTCCTTGGGATCCGAGCTTAATAAATCAAATTAAAGCAGTAAGGCTAGATAAAATAGATGATGAAGGATATGTGAGATATATAGAATTATAGCTTTATGCCTACTGGAAGAAGAGATTTATATGATTTATTTCTACGAACAAAACCAGCAATTTTTGGAGAAGTAGGCACTACTTTCATGTTCCTTTCTGATAAAACCTCTAAAACACAACGTATAAATTTTTCTTCAAAATTTTTATCCTTAACACTATCTGGTACAATTATTTTTGTCAAAAATATTTTTCTTTCTTGTTCAGCGTATTCAATACGAGCAAGGGTGTTATTGATTTTAGTTTCAAATTGTCTCAGGAATTTATTGTTTTCTAGAACTATATTTGTCATATTGAATTAATTAAGTTTGTCAAAAATTGCATCCCTGGATTGTTTAAACAACAACAATAACTAAATTTTAAAGGGCTTCAAATTTACATAAAAAATAGCTGACCATGAAGTAAATAAGGATTAAAAAATGAAAAAAAAAACAATATACCTTATGCCAGGGATGGCTGCTAGTCCTAAAATTTTTGAATTATTGGAATTCCCTAAATCTGTTTCAGTTGAATATTTATCTTGGATTCAGCCAATTAAAAATGAAAATTTGTCAGATTATGCATATAGAATGAGTCGTTTCATAAAATCTAAAAAGCCTATACTTCTAGGTGTTTCTTTAGGAGGTGTTTTAGTGCAAGAAATATCCAAAATAATTAAATGTGAAAAAGTGATTATTGTTTCTAGTGTAAAATCAAAAAATGAATTACCTGTCCACATGAAAATGGCAAATCATACTCAAATACACAAACTTTTTCCTCTAGAATGGATAGAAAATATTGAAAATCTAGTGCTTTTTGTTTTTGGTGATTCAATTAAGATTAAATTAAATCTTTATAAAAAATACCTATCCTTTAGAGATCCTGGATATATTGCTTGGGCTATTAATGTACTTGTTAATTGGGAACAGGATGATATGATTGAATCTATTATTCATATTCACGGAAAAAAAGATAATATTTTTCCAGTTCGATCAATACAGCAACCTGTTATTAAAATTAAGGGTTCTCATGCAATCATATTGACTCATGCAAATTGGTTTAATAAAAATTTACCTAAACTTATTTCAGATTAAAAACTATATTTTTTTTAATTGTTGTTGCATTAATTTCATCTGAGCACTTAACATTCCTTGTCGGTCTAATTTTTTTGCTTCAGCAAGTAACATAATTGCTTCACGTTTTCGTCTTTTCTGCATAGAAATTCCAGCTAAACTCATTTTAGCCATAGCTAAATCATGATTAAAAGAAAGCCCTAAATTAATCGCTTTTTTAAAATTTTTTTCAGCAATTGTTAAATTAGTTTGTGATGTGATAATTCCATGTAAGTAGAAAAAATATCCTTGCTGTTTTTTAACAAGACTTGATTTGGGATTAGTAATTTTATTTAACCATTTTTCTGTTCCTTTAAAATCTTGTTTTCTGAGTCTCAAAAATGCTAAAAAAATTATTTCATTTTTGAAATACAAAAGAATAAACATACAACTTAGTAATGTGCAAAAAACACCATTTCCAATATAGTTTTCCATAAATTGATATATAGCATATACAAACAAAAAGAAAGCAAAAAATAATTTAATAATCTTTGGAAACATAAATTTTGATTTAATATTCAAAGGTAAAAAAAAAGGTTTGTAATTATCAACTAAAGGTTTTGATAAATAAAAAGATGTTATATATTTGCACGGCTTTTGTAAGGCACATATTGCCCTAAAGTTTTAAATATGAAAAGAACTTTTCAACCTTCTAAAAGAAAAAGACGTAATAAACACGGATTTCGTGAGCGAATGGCAACTGCTAATGGTAGAAAAGTTATAGCAAGTCGTCGATCAAAAGGAAGAAATAAAATATCTGTTTCATCTGAACCAAGACATAAAAAATAATGCTAGACATTATTAATAATTTATTAAGGTGTTACTTTTTTAAGTAACACCTTTTTTTTTATATTGGAATTATAAATTAATTAAAAATTAATGCCGAACAATTATAAATTAAAGAGTGTCTTAATAATAGGTTCAGGGCCTATAATTATTGGTCAAGCCTGCGAATTTGATTATTCAGGCACTCAAGCTCTTCGTTCTCTTCGAGAAGATGGAATTGAAACCATTTTGATCAATTCTAACCCTGCAACTATAATGACTGATCCATCAATGGCAGATCATGTATACTTAAAACCGTTAACAACTAAATCTATAATTGAAATTTTAAAAAAACATAAGGTTGATGCTGTATTGCCAACCATGGGAGGTCAAACTGCTCTGAACCTTTGTATAGAAGCTGATGACAAGGGTGTGTGGAAAGATTTTGATGTAAAAATTATAGGTGTAGATATAGATGCAATTCAAATCACAGAGGATCGGGAACAGTTTAAACAATTGTTGAAAAAAATTAATATTCCTGTTGCTCCATCTGAAACAGCTAATTCCTTTTTAAAAGGTAAAGAAATTGCCCAAAAATTTGACTTTCCTTTAGTAATTAGACCATCATTTACACTAGGAGGGACTGGGGCTTCATTTGTTCATAAAGAACAAGACTTTAGCGAACTTCTTACCCGTGGATTAGAAGCATCTCCAATTCATGAGGTGCTTATTGATAAAGCTTTATTAGGATGGAAAGAATATGAATTAGAATTATTAAGAGACCATAATGATAATGTAGTAATTATTTGTACAATAGAAAATATGGATCCAATGGGTATTCATACAGGTGATTCAATAACAGTTGCCCCTGCAATGACTCTTTCTGATCATACCTTTCAAATAATGAGAGATATGGCTATCAAGATGATGAGAAGTATTGGAGATTTTGCAGGAGGTTGTAATGTTCAATTTGCTGTTAGCCCTGATGAAAAAGAGGAAATCATTGCAATAGAAATTAATCCAAGAGTATCTCGTTCTTCAGCATTAGCATCCAAAGCATCGGGTTATCCAATAGCAAAAATAGCTACTAAACTAGCTATTGGATATGCTTTAGATGAACTAGAAAATCAAATAACAAAATCTACATCAGCTTTGTTTGAGCCAACTTTAGATTATGTTATTGTTAAAATTCCACGTTGGAACTTTGATAAATTTGAAGGATCTGATCGTACACTTGGCTTACAAATGAAATCTGTAGGTGAGGTCATGGGAATCGGTAGATCTTTTCAAGAAGCACTTCACAAAGCCACTCAATCATTAGAGATTAAAAGAAATGGATTAGGTGCAGATGGAAAAGGTTATACTGATTATGATCAAATTTTATATAAATTAAAAAACGCTAGTTGGGATAGAGTTTTTGTTATTTATGATGCAATACAAATAGGTGTTCCGCTTACCACAATTCATGATATTACTAAAATAGATATTTGGTTTTTAAAACAGTATGAAGAATTATTTAAGTTAGAATGTGAAATTTCAAAGTATTCAATAGAAACAATTTCATCATCTATAATGCTAGAAGCTAAACAGAAAGGTTTTGCTGATCGTCAAATTGCCCACATGTTAAATTGCTTAGAAAGCCAGGTTTATAAAAAGCGTGATAGGTTAGGGATACAACGTGTTTATAAGTTGGTTGATACATGTGCAGCAGAATTTGCAGCTCAAACACCTTATTATTATTCGACTTTTGAAGAGAAAATGCAAATTGCCGATTCAAAAAAGACATTTAGTGTTAATGAAAGTTTAGTGAGTAGTAGTAAAAAAATTGTTGTTCTTGGTTCAGGTCCAAACCGTATTGGACAGGGTATTGAATTTGATTATTGTTGCGTTCATGGTGTTTTAGCTTCAAGCGAAGTTGGCTATGAAACTATAATGATTAATTGTAATCCAGAAACAGTATCAACAGATTTTGATGTGGCTGATAAACTTTATTTTGAGCCTGTTTTTTGGGAGCATATTTATGATATTATTAGGCATGAAAAACCGTATGGTGTAATTGTTCAGTTGGGGGGACAAACTGCATTAAAATTAGCTGAGAAGCTAGATCGCTACGGTATTAAAATTATTGGGACTACGTATAAATCACTTGATTTAGCTGAGGATAGAGGTAGTTTTTCAACCCTTTTAAAAGAAAATAATATACCATACCCTGATTTTGGAGTTGCCGAAACTGCAGAAGATGCAATTGAATTAACTAAAAAACTTGATTTTCCTATTTTAGTTAGACCATCATATGTCCTAGGTGGTCAAGGAATGAAGATTGTAATAAATAAAGAAGATTTAGAAGCTCATGTAGTTGATTTGTTAAGAAAAATTCCCAATAATAAACTTTTATTAGATCATTATCTTGATGGTGCTATAGAAGCTGAAGCTGATGCAATATCTGATGGAGAAGATGTTTATATTATTGGAATAATGGAACATATTGAACCATGTGGTATTCATTCTGGAGACTCTAATGCCACTTTACCTCCTTTTAATTTAGGAGAATATGTTCTACAACAAATAAAAGATCATACTCATAAAATTGCATTAGCTTTAAAAACAAAAGGATTGATTAATATTCAATTTGCAATTAAAGATGATAAAGTATACATAATTGAAGCTAATCCCAGAGCATCAAGAACTGTCCCTTTTATATCAAAAGCTTATAATGAGCCTTATGTTAATTATGCTACTAAAATAATGTTGGGAGACAAAAAAGTAAGCGACTTTAAATTCAATCCAATCTTAAAAGGTTATGCTATAAAACAACCTGTTTTTTCATTTAATAAATTTCCTAATGTAAATAAACAGTTAGGTCCTGAAATGAAAAGTACAGGAGAGAGTATTTTATTTATTGATGATCTTAAGGATGATGAGTTTTATGACTTATACTCACGAAGAAAGATGTATTTGACTAAATAGGATTACTATTTTTCAATTATTTTAAAATCAGGAATTTCTAAAAATAATCTTTGTTCTTTTTCCATTTCAGGATCAACTATTCTGTTTTCAATTAGATTGTCCTGGATAAAAGCTAATCGTCCATTACCATTGATTAAATTTATGGTTGTTGAAAATAGTGGTTCTCCTGGACTTCCTAAAACACCTAATTGCGAGACACTCTCTTTTAGAGTATAATCAGGATTTAATCCATCAGTATAATCAGAGAATCCAGCACTGTTGGCAATCGCCAAAACAATTGGCTGCATTGCATATTTATGATTTGGATTCTTATTACCATCATTATCTATATAGTCATAAATAGTTATTGAACCTACATTTTTACCAGTAGTTGTATCTCCAATTTGAATTACTTCTATGTGTGAAGCTAAGCCATTAATTAATAGTTCACTTGCAGAAGCACTCTCACTAGTTGTTAACACATAGAGTCTTTCCATATTAATACTGTTCAAAGCCATACCGTTAGATAGCGAACCTACAAAATAATCAATCAAAGATTCCGGATCTCTTTCATTCCAATATTCATTAAGCTTAGTATTCCAATTTTGTTTTGAAAAAACTTCACCGGTAAACTGACCAGTTATCAGGCTAGATAATACAATGCAATTACTAATTGACCCCCCCCGGTTATATCTTAAGTCTAGAACTAGATCTGATATGTTTTCAGATTTAAAATTGGCAAAAACATCATTTAATTCATCATCGTAATTTGAGACAAATTGATTATACATTAAATATCCAATTTTATTTGATCCAGATTCAATTGTTTTAAAAATATGCACCGGATTTTTTTCAAAATTTTCCTCTTTAGTTAGTGTTATATCTCGACCGGTGGGACTAAAGCTTCCATTATCAAATGTAGAAAGACTAATAGTATAAGTCATCTCATCACTAAATAATAACTCTCTATAATTACTAACTGTTAAATTAAAACCATTAACTACAGTAAAAAAATCTCCTCTTAGAATATTTTTAGCTGAAGCATCGGATTCTGGATGAACATACTTTATATAAGCAACTAATTCTTCGCACCCACTGCATTGGCGAGTTAGGCCAAACTCTAACCCATTAGATGCCACAATTCCTTGTAATGAGTTTTCTAGCGCAACATAATCATCAACTATCCAGCTATACCTATCTCCAGAATACAATAGAAGATCAAAAAATGATTCAGGATTGGAGTTTTGGGATATAAATTGAGTATACATGTTTTGATTTTCAACCATACTGTCAGCAAGATTTGGAACATCAGCTTGCCAGTAATAGAAATCATTTAAACCTTTCCAAATAAAATCACTAATTTCAAGATCATCACTTAATTCAATTAAACTATCATCTTTGTCTTTTGAACATCCAAAATGGATAAATAAAATTAAGATTAATGTGTATTTTAAAAATTTCATTGATTTATATTCCAGTGTAATTAAATGGACTAATTGCTTTAAGTTCATTTTTTACAGAATCGCTTATATCTAAACTATTTATAAAATTAGACATACTTTCTTTAGTTATCTTCTCATTTGTTCTTGTTAAATCTTTTAAAACTTCATAAGCATTAGGATATCTTTCTCTTCTTAAAATTGTTTGAACACCTTCTGCTACAACAGCCCAGTTATTATCTAAATCCTCATCAATTTTTTTAGTATTAATCAAAAGCTTTGATAGTCCTATAAATGTAGATTTAAGGGCAATAATTGTATGACCTAAAGGGATACCAATATTTCTTAAAACAGTACTGTCAGTTAAATCACGTTGAAGTCTTGAAATTGGAAGTTTTTCTGAAAAAAAACTAAAGGTTGCATTGGCAAGGCCAAGGTTTCCTTCAGAATTCTCAAAATCTATAGGGTTAACTTTATGTGGCATAGCCGAAGAACCTATTTCATCATCATTGATCTTTTGTTTGAAATAATCCATTGAAATATATGACCAAATATCGCGATTAAAGTCAATTAATATTGTATTTATTCTCCTTAAGGAATCACAAAGAGCAGCAAATGAATCATAATGTTCTATTTGAGTTGTTGGAAATGAGTGCTTTAAACCAAGATTTATTTCAACAAAGTTGGTTGCAAATTTTTTCCAATCTATATTTGGAAATGCTAAATTATGGGCATTAAAATTACCAGTTGCACCTCCAAATTTAGCTGAATGTGGTACTTGTAAAAGAAATACTTTTTGATTTTCAATTCGTTCAATAAACACCATAAATTCTTTTCCCAATTTTGATGGTGAAGCTGGTTGACCATGGGTTCTTGCAAGAATTGACACATCTTTAAAATCTTCTGCCATCAAAGACATTTTAGTTAATACTTCTTCTAATTCAGGTAGATAAACTTTTTTAATTACTTCTTTTATGGATAATGGAATTGCAGTATTATTTATGTCTTGTGAGGTCAAACCAAAGTGTATAAATTCTTTATAATCTTGTAAATCAAGCTTATCGAACTCTTGTTTTATAAAGTATTCAACTGCTTTTACATCATGATTGGTTTTTTTTTCAATTTCTTTAATAGCTATAGCATCATCAGTGCTGAAATGCTTATAGATAGCTTGAAGATCTTCGAATAATAAATGGTTAAATTTAGATAATTGAGGTAATGGTAATTTGCAAAGTGAAATAAAATACTCTATTTCAATTTTAACCCTATATTTAATTAAAGCCTCCTCAGAAAAAAAAATTGATAGAGCTTTTGTTTTAGATCTATACCTCCCATCAATAGGAGAAATCGCATTTAATACTGTTAGCAACATTTTTTAATATAAATTAAGTTGCAAAGATACATTTCTTTTAATTTATAAGTAAATTATTGAGTTCCTTGCAGTATTCTAAATTCTTCATAACACGAACTAATTGCTTCCAAAACTTGTAAATCATTAGATTCTTTTATGAATGAATCAGAATAATTACAATTTCGAATAATTTCTTCTAAGTCAATTTTCTTTATTCCAAGTAATTGAACCAAAACTTCTCTATCAAATTTAGAGACTAGCAAGTTTTTAATTTCATCATCTGCTCTCATTTGTTTTAATTTTCTTAATTGTTTTGGATTTTTCCCAAAAAGATTGTTAAGGAAATCTACAGGATTAAATAAGGCCCCTAGAGCTCTACTAATAGCCCCTTTGTTTCTATTTCCTGCTTCATAACCTGAGTTTGAAAGACCTGAGATACTATATCTTCTTGAAGAATTGATAGGTACTTTTTTAGCATCAATTTCTAAATAACCTGTAAGCTGATATGGACGTAAAATAATTTCTTCTAGTGCAAAAGCTAAACCAGTTAATCTAAATTTTGATTTGCCGAATTTTATCATATCACCTGTTACTGAAACTTTTAATGGCTTATAGCCTACATAAGAAAAATATAGAGTATCATTAACGGATGCTTCAATTTCAAATTCACCTTTTTGATTTGTGATTGTTCCGATTACCCGTGATAAATTAATAACATGAACATTTAGCATTGGAGCTTCGGTAATCTCATTTTCAACAAATCCTTTAATAAGTTTGGATTGCTCTTGAGCCATTAATGAAAAATAGCTTATAAAAAAAATTAAGTAAAAAATACACTTCATTGTTTATAGCGAAAAAATAGTTAAGACACATACAAATATAAAGGTCTTTACTTCTATATTTTTAGAGATTTAGTTTTATTAAATAATTAAGTAGTTTTTTTAAAGCAATTCCTCTATGACTTATTTGATTCTTTTCCTTTACACTTAACTCTGCAAAAGTCTTGTCTGAAACATTAGGTTTAAAAATTGAATCATATCCAAATCCACCACGTCCTATAGGTAAATTTAAAATTTGACCTTTTACAATTCCTTCAAATAATTTATGATTGTTGTCTAGAATTAATGATATACATGTTCTGAACTGTCCAGACCTATTGATTTCTGTTCTCATTTTTTTTAAAACTAAATCAATATTTTTTTTTGAATTTGTAGGTTTACCAGCATAACGAGAAGAAAAAACACCCGGTTCTCCATTTAGGCAATCAATTTCAAGCCCTGTATCATCTGAAAAACAATTATATCCGTAATTAATTTTTACATGTTTTGATTTAATCAATGCGTTTTCAGAAATTGTTTTTCCCGTTTCTTTAATCTCTTCAAAGCATCCAATATCATTTAAACTTAAAATTCTAATCGATTTTGGTATAAAAGTTTTTATTTCGTTGATTTTATTTTGATTATTAGTAGCAAAAACTAAAGTCATTTTATATGTGGTGATATTTTTCATTTTTTAAAATAGTATGTGCTCGATACATTTGTTCACAAAAAAATAATCTAGTCATTTGATGAGTAAAGGTCATTTTTGAGAGAGATAATTTTTGATGCTTCAATAAATAAATAGACTTTGAAAACCCATAGGCCCCGCCTATAACAAAAACTATTCGTTTGTAATTAGCATTGTATTTTTTATTCAAGTATTCAGCAAATTCATTTGAATTTAACAAAACACCTCCTTCATCGAGTAAGATACATAAATCTCCATTTTGCAATTCTTTTTGAATTAATATTCCTTCTTTTTCTTTTTGCTCTTTGGGAGATAATTTTTTTATGTTTTTATTCTCAGAAATATTAATAGTCGAAAATTTTATATAATGATTTATTCTTAGCTCATAATCATTTAACAAGTTTTTTATATTATGATCTTTAGTCTTATTTACCGTCAATAAAATAATCTTCATAGTGTAAAAATAATGTAGATAAAATAATTAACACATTTAAAATATATAATTCCATACTATATTTGAATAAAAGAAAACATTGTGAGAGATAGACTTAAAAATATTCCTTTATTAAAATCAATAATAGAATTTATAGATTCTATTAAATTACCAGGCTTTAATGGGTTTTCTTTTTATGATTTAATTGAAATGTATTTTTTGGGAATTGTGAAAGGTGCTTTAACAGCTAGAGCTGGAAGTATATCCTTTAGCTTTTTTATGGCTATTTTTCCATTCCTTCTATTTATTTTAAATCTTATTCCTTTTATTCCCATAGAGAATTTTGATTCAATTTTATTGAATTTCATTGAGATATTATTGCCAAACGATAGTCAAGGGTTTTTTTCTGAAATTTTTCAAGATATTCAGAATAAGCCAAGAGGTGGATTGTTGTCTTCTGTATTTTTATTATCAGTTATTCTTACTGCTAATGGAGTGAGTGTAATATTTGCAGGTTTTGAAGAGTCCTATCATATTGAGCTTTCAAGAAATTTTTTTAAACAATACCTTTATTCTATGGGCGTGGCAGTGTTATTGGCTTTTACTCTATTATTAGCTGTTGTTGTCGCAGTTTATTTTGAGATTTACATATTTAACAATATTAAACAGCTTCTTCAAAACACTGTAAATTGGATAAGACTTGGTCAATCATTCTTTTATATTGTACTTACATATTTTTCAGTTTCTATTTTATATTACTTTGGAACTATTGAGGGAAGAAAGTCAAAGTTTTTCTCTCCAGGAGCATTGATGACAACTTTATTGATAATGCTTACAACATGGTTTTTTGGTATTTATATTGAAAATTTTTCTACTTATAATCAATTATATGGCTCAATTGGAGCATTATTAATTTTTATGCTTTATATATGGTTGAATTCAAATGTGCTTCTTTTGGGGTTTGAATTAAACGCAACTCTTATGCGATTAAAAAATGAAGTTCCAAAAAAAGAATAAGACATGAACATTCACTAGTTTTGAATATGCATTTTTTTGTTGATGTTTATTTACCATTGGCTTTGCCTAAACCTTTTACTTATTCTGTAACTAATGAAGAGTTTAAAATTTTATCTTCAGGCTATAGGGTTGCAGTTCCTTTTGGTAAATCAAAAATTTATACTGGAATAGTTGTTCGTAAACACAACGTATCTCCACAGACTTATCAGGCAAAATTTATAGAATCAATTTTAGATGAAAAGCCATGTGTTTATTCTTCTCAGATTGAATTTTGGGAATGGATAGCTGATTATTATCAATGTTCAGTAGGATCTGTGATAAGAGCTTCAATACCTGCAACTTTGCTTTTGGAGAGTGAAACAAATATTGTTAAGAACTCAGATATTTCTATTGATAAAACTATTCTTTCAGATGAAGAATATTTGGTTTATGAAGCATTGGAGAAATCAGTTTTAAAAATAGAAGATGTTATAAAAATTTCAAAAAAAAGAAATGCTATTAAATTACTTCAGCCATTAGTTAGAATGGGTGCCATAATAATTCATCAAAATATTCAAGAAAAATATAAGCCAAAAACAGAAAGAGTTTTTCGTATAAATCAAAAAATAATTAAATCTAAAACACTCGAAAATGTATTTAAGTCTCTAAATAGATCTCCAAAGCAGATCGATTTTGTTATGTCTTTATTTGCTTTAGGGAATAACAAGAATGAATGGGTAAATGCTAAAACTGTATTTGATAAGTCAAATACATCTAGTTCAATTTCAACAGCACTTTTGAAAAAACATATAATTGAGAAAAAAAATGCTAAAATAGAAAGACTTAAATATGAAGGAAAGGTTGAGAAATCTCTTCAAAAGCTTTCTGATGTACAAAACGAGGCCTTCATTTCATTAAAAAAAGAGTTAAATAATAAAAATGTAGTTCTTTTTCAAGGAGTTACTTCTTCAGGAAAAACAGCTGTTTATATGAAATATATTAAAGAGATTATTGATAAAGGTGGTCAGGTTTTATTTTTGCTTCCAGAAATTTCGATTACTTCTCAAATGGTTCATAGGTTTCAGGCCTATTTTGGAAACTTAGTTCAAGTTTATCATTCTAAATTTAATTTAAATGAAAGAACAGAGGTCTGGAGGAATGCTTATAAAGGAGCTGAAAATGCAAAAATTATTATTGGAGCTAGGTCATCACTTTTTTTACCTTTTAAAAAGCTTGATTTAATAATTGTAGATGAAGAGCATGAAATATCTTATAAGCAATTTGATCCAGCTCCTAGATACCACGCAAGAGATGCATCTATTTATTTATCTAATATTTCAAATTCAAAAGTTATTTTAGGATCTGCCACACCAAGTTTAGAAACTTTAATTAATGTTAAATATAAAAAGTATGGCGTTGTATATCTAAACAAAAGGTTTGGAGGTGTACAATTGCCTGAAATTAAAACCATAGATTTAAAAGAAGCTTATAGGAAGAAAAGGGTTAAGGGTGACTTATCTATTGATTTAATTGAATCAATCTCTGACACTTTAGAATTAGGGAAACAAGTGATTTTATTTCAGAATAGGAGAGGTTATGCTCCAATTTTAGAATGTTTAACCTGTGGGCATATGCCTCAATGTGTTCAGTGTGACGTAACATTAACTTATCATAAGAGCAGTGGGAAGTTACAATGTCATTATTGTGGATATAATGTACCTATTCCTATTGTTTGTCATTCTTGTGGCTCGCCTAATATAGTTACTAAAGGCACTGGAACTCAACAAATTGAAAAACAACTTCATGATATTTTTCCAAATGTTGCTGTAGCTAGAATGGATTGGGATAGTACGCGTGGTAAAAATGACTTTGATCGAATTATTAATTCATTTTCTTCACAAAAGATTAAAATTTTAGTTGGAACTCAAATGGTTGTAAAGGGATTAGATTTTAAAAACGTTCAATTAGTTGGAGTTATAAATGCAGATCATTTAATAAATTACCCTGATTTTAGATCCTATGAAAGAAGTTTTCAAATGTTAACTCAAGTTTCAGGTCGATCAGGAAGATCTAATCAAAGAGGTACAGTTTTGATTCAAACATATCAGCCTCAACATCCAGTAATTAAAAATGTAATTGAAAATAATATAAAATGTTTTGTGGAATTAGAGCTAAAGGACAGAAAATCACATTCTTATCCGCCATTTGTTAGATTAATAAGAATAACTTTAAAAAACAGAAATATAGAAACTCTTTCAATAGCCTCCGACTGGTTTTTAAATGTCTTAAAGCAGTCTTTTAGCGGTACGATTTTAGGTCCAGTTTACCCTCCAGTGTCTAGAGTTAGAAACTATTATCACAAACAACTATTAATAAAACTAGATTCCAAAGCGTCTAGAATTCATTTAAAAAAAGTTTTGGTAAAAACGAAAAAGAGTTTTGAGAGTATAGCTTCTTTTAAGAGTACTAAATTTATTATTGATGTAGATCCATATTAGAGTAATGTAATCCAAAAAAAATATAGAAAAAAAAACCCAAATACTTGGTGATCCAAATGAGTTCTACTACTTTTGCAGACTAAAATAAAAAATATGAATCATTATGAAACTGTTTTCATTCTAAATCCCGTTCTGTCTGAAACTCAGATAGAGGAAGCAGTTCAGAAATATGAAAAATTTCTGATTTCCAAAGGTGGAAGCATAACCAGTAAAGAAAACTGGGGCTTAAAAAAACTAGCTTATACAA
Source organism: Flavobacteriaceae bacterium (assembly GCA_029243245.1). Classification (GTDB taxonomy): domain Bacteria; phylum Bacteroidota; class Bacteroidia; order Flavobacteriales; family Flavobacteriaceae; genus Marivariicella. The sequence goes on from JAQWSK010000004.1 coordinate 48,028, forward strand.
TTCAAAATAAAAAAAGTGCTTTTTATCATTTATTTGAATATACAGCTACTGGCGATACAATAGATGAATTAGAAGTTTCTTTTCGAAGAGATGAACGTATAATGAGATATTTAATTGTAAAATTAGATAAACATTCATTAGCATGGGCTGTAAAAAGAAGAAAAAAGAACACTGCAAAAGCTTAATTTATGTCAAAAATTGAAGAACAAAATAGCGGGAAAAAAGAGGGGCAGATTAGATATCTAACACCTCTTAACATTGACACTTCTAATAAAAAGAAGTATTGTAGATTTAAACGAACAGGCATTAAGTATGTTGATTATAAAGACCCTAGTTTTTTAATAAAGTTTGTTAATGAACAGGGTAAAATTTTACCAAGACGTTTAACAGGAACCTCATTAAAATATCAACGTAAGGTTTCAATTGCTGTAAAACGTGCTCGTCATCTTGCTTTAATGCCATATGTGGCCGATATGTTAAAATAAATTACAGATATCATGCAAATAATATTAAAAGAAGATGTTCAAAATGTAGGCTTTAAAGATGACCTAGTCAAAGTCAAAAATGGGTATGGTCGAAATTTTTTAATTCCTCAAGGAAAAGCTATTCTTGCTACTGAGTCAGCAAAGAAAGTATTAAATGAGAATTTAAAACAAAGGGAGTTTAAAGAAGAAAAATTAATTAAAGAAGCAAAGTCTTTTGGAAAAAAGTTAATGAAAATTGAAATGAAAATCTCATCCAAAGTGTCTAGTGGAGACCGTCTTTTTGGATCAATTACAGCACAAGATATAGTTGACTTTTTTGAATCTAAAGGTGAATCTATTGATAAGAAATTTATAAGTATTCCTGGAAGATCAATTAAAAGAACGGGTAAATATGAGGCGAGTATTCGTCTTCATAGAGATATTAGTATTCAATTTCCATTTGAAATTATTGCTCAGGCGTAATTTTTAATAACCAGATTTAAAACCCATTTTATGGGTTTTTTATATAAAAACATTGAAGTACTCTAGATTAACAAAAGAACAATTTGACTCTCTTAGTAATGAGTTCTCTATTTTCTTGGCTTCAAATGCTATTGATTCTAAGCAATGGAATAAAATCAAATCAAGCTCAATAGAAAGAGCTGATCATATTCTAGATATATTCAGTGATTTAGTCTGGAAAAATATTTTACATAAAGTAAAATTTATCGAAAACATTAGCTCAAATCATCTTTTTCTTTTTAAGTGTAATAAAAATTCAATTGATTCAATTATAATTAAGTCTAACGATTCTTCAATCAATCTAAATTCCTCTGATGCTCAAATTTGGCTTTTAAATAATTTGCAAGCAAATAATATATCTGTATTAAGGTCAACTAAAAATTTTAAGACTAAACGAAATGATGAAATTTATTCATTAATTTCAAGGGGTTCAATAATATCCGAAGGTCAACTGTTTATTATGTATGATGAAAGACTTTTAAAATCAAGTGAAAAGTAAGATATTTGTATAGTAGATAATTATTATGTCATTAAAACCAACTACTCCTAAAGGTACAAGAGATTTTTCATCTGAAGTATTATTTAAACGTAATTATCTCAAGATGATTTTGCAAAAAGCATTTGAATCTTTTGCATTTGAACCACTTGAAACCCCATCATTCGAGAGACTTTCAACTTTGATGGGTAAATATGGAGACGAAGGTGATAGATTAATATTTAAAATTCTTAATTCTGGTGATAAATTAAAAAAAGTAGATTTAAATTCTCTAGAAAATAATGATTTAAAAGAATTCTCTAATTCTTTAAGTGAAAAAGCTTTACGGTATGATTTAACTGTTCCTTTTGCAAGATATGTTGCTGGAAATCAAAATGATTTGATTTTTCCTTTTCGAAGGTACCAAATTCAGAACGTTTGGAGAGCTGATAGGCCACAGCATGGGCGTTTTCAGGAATTTTGTCAGTGTGATGCTGATATAGTAGGTGATAGATCCTTATGGCAAGAAATTGAAATGATTTCACTATATGATAGGGTTTTTTCTGATATTAAATTACAAGGAGTAAAAGTAAAAATTAATCATAGAAAAATTCTTGAAGGAATCGTGAGATTAATAGGTAATGATGATCAATTAATTGATTTTACCGTTGCAGTTGATAAAATTGATAAAATTGGATTTACAGGCGTTGAAAATGAACTAATTTCAAAAGGTTTTACAGCTGGTTCAATAAAAAAAATTAAGCCTATTATTAATTTAAAAGGGAGTTTAGATAAAATGTTACTCGATTTAGAATCCTTGTTTAAGGATATTCCTGAAGGATTAAAAGGTATTAATGAGCTAAGGTTTATTTTTAATAAAATTAATAAGTTAGAGTTAAAATCTTTAAATATATCTTTTGATTTAACTCTTGCTAGGGGACTTAATTATTATACAGGAATGATTATTGAAGTTGACGGACCTTCAAATGTAAAAATGGGATCAATTGGTGGAGGAGGTCGATATGACAACCTAACTAGTTCTTTCGGAATGAAAAATGTAAGTGGCATTGGTATTTCTTTTGGTTTTGATCGTTTGTATCTAATTTTGGATGAACTTAATTTGTTTCCTTCCAAAATTGAAATAAAGACAAAAATTTTATTTTTAAACCTTGGGATTAATGTTTCTGATATTGCTTTTAGTAGTTTAAATAAATTAAGATCTAGAGGAGTTATTTGTGAAATTTATCCTTCTGATATCAAAATGAGCAAACAATTGAATTATGCTAATAAAAAAAATATTAGTTTTGTTGTAATTATTGGGGATGAAGAAGTAAAAAATGAAAAATTTACTCTTAAGAATATGATTTCTGGTAAACAAAATAAATATCCATTAGATGATATGATAAGAATATTAGAAAGATTGCCTAATATCTAAATTTCAATCGATTTTGTCGGTCTTTGATATGCTTGAAAAGGTTGTTTTAATAACTCTTTTATTTTAGAATTATTTTTCTCGTCTGGAAATACATCTACTCCATAAACTATTTTCTCTCTATCTAAATCCATATAAGTTCCAAAAACTCTATCCCATATGGAAAAAATATTACCATAATTAGCGTCAGTGTATGGGAGCCTATAATGATGATGTATTTTATGCATATCAGGAGTAACTATAATGTAGCTTATTAATTTATCAACTTTTTTTGGAAGTTTAATGTTAGCGTGAGTAAATTGTGTGGAAATCAATGAGAGGGACTGATAAAGCATTATGTATCCTATAGGTGCACCAACAATTATAACTCCTAATAAAGTAAAACTAAACCTTATTAAGCTTTCTAAAGGATGGTGTCTAGTTGCTGTAGTTATATCAACTTTATGATCTGAGTGATGAACAAGGTGAATCATCCATAAAGGGTTAAATCGATGTTCAATATAATGAGATAGAAAAGCACCAAAAAAGTCAAGCAATAGAATTGCAATAAAAACTTCAATTATTAAAGGGAGTCCATCAAATAAATATAAAAATCCAAACCTATTGCTTAAAACCCAATCAGAAGTAGCTAAAAGTAAAAATGCCAATGAAAAATTTATAATGATTGTTGTTAGTGTGAAAAAAAAATTTGGCAAAGCATGTCTCCATTTTTTGTAATTAAAAATAAAAAGAGGTAAAGCACCTTCTAATAGCCAAAAAAACGAAATCCCACCAACTAGAATTATACTTCTGTGAAGGGCAGGTATGTTTTCAAAATATTTAATAATTATTTCCATTAGATAAAGATCAATAAATTATTTTTTATTACAATTTTTTATTATTCAATTTAATGAAGAAAACATAAAAATTTAATATATTGATGCATCAATAGAAATTAAAAACCAACTAAAAAATATAAAATGAAAAGACTTAATTTATTAGCATTAAGTATTTTATTCGTGTTTAGTTCTTCATTTTTAAATGCTCAAAAAAAGAGAGGACAAAAAAAACAAGAATCAAAAACTACAAACAGGATAGATTTATCAGCATTTAAATTTAGAAATATTGGCCCTGCTTTTTTGTCAGGTAGAATTGCTGACATTGCAGTACATCCAAACAAAGAAAACACATGGTATGTTGCTGTGGGTTCTGGAGGTTTATGGAAAACTGAGAACGCAGGAACAACGTGGTCCCCCTTGTTTGACAACCAATCTTCATACTCTACAGGGTGTGTAACTATTGATAATAACAATCCATCAACTATATGGCTTGGAACTGGAGAAAATGTGGGTGGTCGTCATGTTGCCTATGGAGATGGTGTTTATAGATCTGATGATGAAGGAAAGACATGGAAAAACATGGGATTAAAAAAATCTGAACATATATCAAAAATCATAGTTCACCCTACAGACCCCAATATTGTATGGGTAGCTGCTCAAGGTCCTTTATGGAGTAAAGGAGGGGAAAGAGGATTATATAAAACTGAAAATGGTGGTAAAACATGGATTCAGACTCTAGGCAATAAAGAATGGACTGGAGTTACCGATATTTTAATTGATCCGAGAGATTCAAACACTTTATATGCTGCTACTTGGGATCGTCATAGAACCGTTGCTGCATTAATGGGCGGCGGACCAGGAACTGCTATATATCGATCAGATGATGGTGGAAATAATTGGAAAAAATTAAATAATGGTATACCAAAGTCTAATAAAGGCAAAATCGGATTAGCAATTTCTCCCCAGAATCCAGATGTGGTTTATGCTGCTGTAGAATTAGATAGAACAAAAGGTGGTGTTTTTAGATCTGAAAATAAAGGGGAAACATGGAAAAAAATGTCTAATACGGTCTCTGGAGCAACTGGACCTCATTATTATCAGGAATTATATGCTAGTCCTCATAAATTTGATCGTTTATATTTAATGAATGTTCGAGTTCTAACATCCGAAGATGGCGGAAAAACATTTAATCAATTAAAAGAAGAAAAAAAGCATTCTGATAATCATGTTTTAGTTTTTAAAAATGATGATCCAGATTATCTAATGATAGGAACAGATGCTGGTATTTATGAGAGTTTTGATTTGGCTGATACTTGGAGATATATTAAAAATTTACCCTTAACACAATTTTATAAAGTTGCAGTTAATAATTATGAACCTTTTTATCACATTTTTGGAGGAACACAAGATAATGGTTCAGCTGGAGGTCCTTCAGCTACAGATGAAAGAGAGGGGATTAGTAATAAGCATTGGTATAAAACTTTAGGTGCTGATGGTCATCAATCTGCAACTGATCCAGAGTTTAATGATATTATATATGCTGAAACCCAACAAGGGGGACTTCATAGAGTGGATTTGACCACTGGTGATCAAGTAATGATTCAACCTCAACCAGCTCTTGGCGACCCATTTGAAAGGTATAATTGGGACGCCCCGATTTTGGTTAGTCCTCATAAGCCATCAAGACTTTATTTTGCCTCCTCTAGAGTGTGGAAATCTGAAAATAGAGGAGATGACTGGGTACCTATTTCTAAAGATTTAACTAGAAATGAAGAAAGGATAACTCTGCCTATTATGGGACGTCAACAAAGTTGGGATAATGCATGGGATGTTGGAGCTATGTCCAATTATAACACTATTACTTCTTTATCAGAATCACCAGTCAAAGAAGGTTTGATTTATGTAGGTACAGACGATGGATTTATTCAAATTACTTCAAATGGAGGAGAAGTTTGGACTAAGATTCCAGTCACAAAATTAGGTATACCCTCTAGAAGTTTTGTGAATGATATTAAAGCTGATTTATTTGATGAAAATACCGTCTATGTTAGCTTAGATAATCATAAAGAAGGGGATTTCAGGCCTTATATTTTTAAAAGTATAGATAGGGGTTTGACTTGGAAATCAATAAAAGGAAATTTACCAAATAGGATGCTAATATGGAGGATGGTTCAAGATCCAGTTGTTAAAAACTTACTTTTTGTTGCGACTGAATTAGGAGTTTATACTTCTTTGGATTCAGGAAAAACATGGAATAAAATACCTGGTATACCTAATATGGGTATTAGAGATTTAGTGATTCAGAAAAGAGAAAATGATTTAGTTGCAGCTTCATTTGGTAGAGGTTTCTATGTGCTTGATGATTATAGCGCATTAAGAGAAATGACGCCAGATAATTTAAAAAAAGAAGCTAAATTATATAAGCCTAGACCTGCTAAGTGGTATAGCCCAAAAAGTAATACAGGTAACACAGGTGCAGATTATTATATTGCTAAAAATCCAACTTTTGGAGCTGTTTTTACTTATCATTTAAATGGAGATTTTTCAACGAGTCAGCAAAAAAGAAAGAAAAAAGAGAGTCAGTTAAATAAAATTAGTGCTAATATTCCATTTCCAGGCTGGGATGCTTTAGAAAATGAAAAAAATGAAAATAAATCCTTGGTATGGTTAAACATTAAAGATTCTAGTGGAAATATAATCAATAATATAAGTCAACCAGCTAAAAAAGGAACTCAAAGAATTTCATGGAATTTACGACACGCAACATCAACTCCAATTGACCCAGATAGAGTTTCAAACCGACAGGGTGGAGGATGGAGAAGTTGGGGAGGTCCAATGGCAGTTCCAGGGAAATATATTGCTAGTTTATATTTAGAATCCAATGGAAAATATAAACTATTAGATGGGCCTATTAGTTTTGATGTAAACTCAATTCGTGATGGAGTTTTAAAAGGTGCGAATTATGAAGTCTATAATTCTTATAGAAATAAATTTTCTGTATTCCAAAGTGATCTTGCTATAGCTAATAAGATGATGAGTGAAAACTCAAAAATGCTAAATGCTTATAAAATGTCTTCAAATAAATCTTTAAGTGAACCAGGTACTTTATCTAATGAGTTAATGGCTGCAGAAAAAACTTTAATTGAGCTGGAGACTCAAATTCAAGGAAATTCATCTCGTTCAGAGATTGGAGAAAGAAATCCGCCAACAATTCAATCTCACATTAGAGCTGCGGGGTCAGGAATGAGGACCACATATGGGCCAACAGGATTACATGAAAAAAGTTTAAAGATAGCTACAAAAATGCTTGCTGATATTATGCCAAAAGTAATGAAGATGCATAATCAAACTTTGCCTTCTATTAAATCTAAATTGAAATCAATAAAAGCCCCGGATGTCTTAAGAGACTAATTCATTATTAAAAAAGCCTCAATACGTATTGAGGCTTTTTTATTTTACTAATTTTTTAAAGATTGTAATATTTTTTTATTTTCCCCTCATTCAAAAAAGAAATCCTATAAAGTGTTATTCATAAGTCAGGCCATGACCATATTGGTATAGTGCATTTTTCAAATCAAAAGGAACATCTTCGTATTGCTCATAAACTGATTCCATTGAGGAAGGTAATTGTAATGGCAGTTTTCCAGTAGGAGAAAAATCACCAAAAATAAGCTCAAAAATAATGTCGTCTGAAACATCAAAATCAGCTATCATAGCATGACTGGCATTATTAATTTCAGTAAGAATAGCTGGACGTTGAAGTGAAACAACCACTACGGTTGGTTTTGATTTAAAAATAGGTATTAATTCATCTAATTGTTTTTTAGTATAATCAAGACGCCCACCTTCTAACAGTTTTTGCATTAAAGATTTTGCTTCTACTCCTTCTCCTTTTGGAGATTTGAGTTTAGCAATAATAATATCAGCTTTTTCAATAGAAGTAACTTTAAATTTTGTTTCGGAAATATTTTGAAATCCGTGAAGATAAATTTTAGTTTTTAGATCTAGCGGCAAAATATTATTTTTATTTTTTAGCAGAACTAGAGATTTTTTTTGAGCCTCTATTCCTTTTTTAATAGATTCTGGGTTGTTAAAAACAGCCAAGCCTTTTTCATCAAGGTAAGGAACATCAAAAAGACCTAATCTAAATTTTTCTCTCATAATTCTACGAAGAGATTCGTCGATTCGCTCCTCTTTTATTTTTTTTGAATAAATAAGCTTAGATAACAGAACACTTAGTGATTCCCCTCCAATCAAATCACCTCCAGCAGTGATTAGTCTTTCTAATCGCTCTTCAGTAGATAAATGCTCAACTCCATGCGCTGAAGCTGGTTTGAAAAGTTTTCCTAAAATTTTTATATCTGTTACAAGTCCCCAATCGGAGCAAATAATACCATCAAAGTTGTAACGTTCACGTAAAAGACCTGTAATTATTTCTTTATTATACGACCCCCCAACATCTTTTCCAGTAATTCCTTTAGCAATACTATAAAAAGGCATTACAGAGGCAACATTAACATCAAATGCAGCTTCAAAAGGAATTAAATGATGCTCAAAATTCCCACCTTTATATGATTGGTTTCCTGGGGGGAAATGAGTGTCTTTACCATCTTCTACAGGCCCTGATCCAGGGAAATGTTTTACCATTGCTGCCACAGAGTGTTTTCCAATAGAATCACCTTGTATTCCTCTAATATATGCGGCAGTAAGTCTTGCATTAGTTTTTGCGTCTTCTCCAAATGTACCATTGACTCTAGTCCATCTTGGTTCGGTTGCAATATCTGCCATTGGACCCAAAGCCAATTTGATTCCTATTGCTTTATATTCTTGACGAACAATGTCTCCATGTTCTTTCACTAAAGAGGAGTCTCCTATAGCTCCAAAACCTAAAGCTGAAGGCCATTTTGAGAAATATGGAGTATATATTGATGTTCCGAATTCATTTTTAACTCCATGTCTTGGATCAGACGCGATAGTAATAGGTATTCCCAAACGAGTTTTTTCCCCTATTTTTTGAATTGAATTATACCATTTCAACATAATTTCTTTTGGATGAGCAGCTCGAATATTAAAATGATTCATTTTTTTTACTAGTAACATTTTAGAAGATGATTCCATCAAGAAACTGAATGGATCAGAAAAAGAAGGAGCTTCCATTAGCCCTCCATCTTGATCTACACCAATCATGGTTATAAACATTGAACCTGCTTTTTCTTCAATTGTCATTTTTGAAATTAGATCATCTATTCTGTTATTGATAGTTTGATTTTTATCTTCATAAATATCTAATTTTCCATTCTTGTTTAAGTCTCTATATTTAATTCCATTTATGGATAAAAATGGAGCTTCTTCTCCCAGAAGAGTATAATTATTTCCCTTATCAATCAATCGAGTTATATAAAGTGATGAAAAACCAACAATAATAAGACCTATAAGTGATAAGAAGCTATACATCAAAATTTTAAAAATTTTTTTCATAGTTAAAGAATGTTTTGAAATCAATGATTGATCAATTACTTATTTTTTTATTAGAGTTTATCTATTTGTAAATGTAGGTAAGTAAATTTTACTAAATTTAGTATAAAACCAACTTAAATGAAAAAAATATTAATCGTTTTTACGATAGTACTCATTTATTACCAATCATACGGACAAAAACCAAGAGCAAGAGATTTAGGTGTTCCGTTTAATGGTACTACTGGAATAAATAATGCTATAACCGATGTAAAAGGTGTTGAAGTAGGTTACAGTACTATTATTTCTGGAAGTGGTGAAAATATTATTCGAACAGGTCCAGTAAGAACAGGTGTAACAGCAATATTTCCGAGAGGGAAATCTAAAAAATTTAGTCCTGTATATGCTAATTGGTATAGTCTAAATGGTAATGGTGAAATGACAGGAACAACTTGGGTTACAGAATCAGGATTTCTTGAAACTCCAATTATGATTACCAATACAAATAGCGTTGGAGTCGTTAGAGACGCAGTTTTGAAGTGGTATGTAGATATAAATTGGTATAATGGTCAAGATTGGTGGTACACCTATCCAGTCGTTGCAGAAACTTATGATGGATTCTTAAATGATATTTATGGTTTTCACGTAAAAGAAGAAAATGTCTTAGAAGCTATAAATAGTGCATCAAGTGGTAAAATTGCCGAGGGAAATGTTGGTGGAGGCACCGGAATGATGTGTTTAGGGTTTAAAGGTGGAACAGGAACTTCTTCAAGAATTGTAAAAGTTAAAGATTTAAATTATACGGTTGGTGTAATTGTTCAATCTAATTTTGGGAGTAAGAGAAACTTTACCGTTGCGGGTGTTCCAGTAGGTCTTGAGTTAAGAGATACTCTAAATTATGTATACAAAGCTGCTCCAAAATCAATAAGAAAAGAAGGAGACGGTTCTATTATTGTTGTAGTAGCCACAGATGCTCCATTTCTTCCGCATCAATTAAAGAGAATAGCACAAAGAGTTCCTATAGGAATTGGAATAGTTGGAGGCAGAGGGAGTAATGGCTCAGGAGATATTTTTTTAGCTTTTTCAACAGCAAATGAAAGCGCTTTTAATCGTGAAGAAACGTCAACGGTAGAAAATTTTTCGAATGATTTGATTACCCCATTCTTTGAAGCAACTGTTCAAGCTGTTGAAGAGGCAATTATAAATGCGATGGTTGCAGCAGAAACTATGGAAGGAATTAATGGAAATAAAGCATATGCTCTTCCGCACGATTTACTTGTTGAAACTTTGAAAAAATACAATCGAATCAAATAACGCTAAGAATTTGAACAACTTTATATAAAAGTAATTCCAAGCCTCTATTTTAATTATAAATACCCCCCTAAAATTAATTAGAGGGTATTTAGGGAGGTTTAATCTTAATTAGGTAATAATTCTTCTACAAGTTCAAGAGAAACCCTCTGTTCTCCAACAATCATTTCTAGGGATTCATCAAATAATTTAGTGTCAGTGTTCCAGCTATCCCAACCAAAAATTTCATTATAATCATCTTCCCAAGTGGAATCAAATTTAGGATTATTATGCTCAAAAGTATCAAAAGCTATGTAAGAAACGAACATATTTCTTTGACCTCCTGAAAAAAGTCTCAAAACTAATCTTCCAGCATCAGGCATTCTTTTAGCCATAATTTTACCTATTCTTGCCATAAACGTACCAAAATGGTTTTGATGTGTAGGTTTTACTATATATGTGGTTTTTAAAAGATGCTTAAAAGGAGGATCATTTGGGTCAATGTTTACATCAGCCCATTTCAGACGAACCCAAATTTGTTGACCACCCACAGGACTAGCATATGGAGCAACATTCTCAGCCCAATATTTCAATTCTTTTGAAGCATCTCTATCATAACGTTTAGAGCTTTGGAAAGGCATAATTCTTTCGTACACTCCAGCATTTTCTCCAGTAGTAATCCTATAAGTAACAATTAGATTTTCTGGATTAGCATTAAATTTCTTTGTTTTTATTGCAGCAGCTTGGATGAATTTTTGCTCATTTCCCTCTTTTGCTTTGTAATGGAATGTGTTCCAATATTCAGAATTAGGGTTCCTTTGTCCATAAGCTGAAAAGACAAATGAGATTAGAAAAGTAATTAAGAAAAGTTTTTTCATTTCATTTTGTTTTATGGTTTAAGAAATCAATATAATAATTTAATTGCAAAAAACAATTTAATTATATTAGCTTTTAGTTATTTAGATTGGTAGCTTATAGCCGCTTTATCTGTAATTAAAAAATTACACAAGCCTGAAATAATTAGACTAAATCCAGCAACAAGCATCGCGTTAATGGCTTTTGGCCCTAATAAATTAGATAAAAAGTTAATAAATCCTAAGGCAGCTATGATTTGAGGAATTACAATAAACATATTGAATATACCCATAAACAGTCCCATCTTATCAGGATTTACAGTACTTGAAAGCATAGCATAAGGCATTGATAAAATACTCCCCCATGCAAATCCTATAAGAATGAAACAATATTTTAAACTTTCTGGTGTGGCATAGTACATCGTTAAAAAGCCAACACCCCCGAGAATTAAAGAAGTCATATGAAGATATTTTCTATTGATCGTTTTCTTGGAAGTGTAAAATGTGAGCAACAATGCAAATACCATTGAAGACAAGCCATAAACACCCATAGCAGAGCCTACTAAATTTGAAGATTGTTGAAAAGCAGAATTTGCTATATCAAAGGACTCTATGTCTTTTGAAGATTGCATGTCATAGATTTCTTCGATTGGAGCTGAACTTTTAAAAACGTGTTCTGTCAATGCAGGATTTGCCATACTCCACATTGTGAAAAATGCAAACCAAGAGAAAAATTGAATCACTCCAAGTTTTTTCATAGTCAAAGGCATTTTACCTATATTTTCTAAAATATCTTTAACAAATCTACTTTTTTGGTTTCTTTCTTTTTCAAAAGCTTCCATATCTTCTGGGGGATATTCTGAGGTTGTTAGGATTGTAAAAAGAATACTTGCAAAAAATACAAAAGCCCCAATGGCAAATGCCACTTTAACAGACATTGGTACGATTCCTGAAGCTGCTGAGTTTGAAACACCCAATTGAGTCACTATCCATGGGAGGTTACTTGCAATCCAGGTTCCTATCCCAATAATTAAGGTCTGAACTACAAATCCGTAGGAGCGCTGCGATTCAGGGAGCTTGTCGGCAACTAAAGCTCTAAAGGGTTCCATTGAAATATTTATGGAAGCATCTAAGACCCATAAAAAACCTACCGCTACCCATAATACTGGAGAATGTGGCACAAAAAACAAAACAATAGAGCTTAATATAGCTCCTATTAAAAAATAAGGCTTTCTTCGCCCTAAAGTAGGGTACCAAGTTCTGTCACTCATATAGCCTATTATAGGTTGTACGAGTAATCCGGTTAAAGGCGCTGCAATCCACAAAAGTGGAATAGCTTCTTTATCAGCACCTAATGTTTGAAAAATTCGAGACATGAAGCCTCCTTGTAAAGCAAAACCGAATTGAATTCCAAGAAATCCGAAACTCATATTCCAGATACTCCAGAATCCAAGAAGTTGTTTTTTCATAAAGTAGGTAATATATTTCTTTCAATCATCCAACGCTCAACTATATTAGGCCAATTTTTAAACGAGCCTTCGTAGTTCTTAGCAAGGCCTAAACCATGAGGACCACCCTCCCATATATGAAGTGCTGCAGGGATTTTAAATTTTCGTAGTGCTAAATAATATTTAATGCTATTTTCCGCAGGAACACCATCATCTTCATCTGTATGAATTAAAATTGCAGGAGGGGTGTCTTGTCTAACTTGTAATTCATTAGAAAAATAATTTATAGATTCAACAGAAGGTATTTCGCCCAATAAATTTTTTCTTGTTCCCATATGTGTATATGGAGAATTTTGCATAGTAATTACGGGATAAACTAAAACTGAAAAATCGGGCCTACTACTAAATTTTTCTATTTTTAATTCCGAAAGATCCAAGCCATTATCATGGTGAGTAGATAAAGTTGAGGCTAAATGGCCTCCAGCTGAAAATCCTAAAACACCAATTTTATCAGGATCAAGACCCCATTTTTCTGCATTTGCCCTAATGATCCGAATAGATCTCTGAGCATCCATTAATGCAACCTTACTTCTACAATTCTGAGATTCCCAGTGGGGTACTCTATGTTTTAATACAAAAGCTGATATACCCATGCGATTTAACCATTTGGCAACATCAACACCCTCTTTATCGAACCAAAGCCCCCAATAGCCTCCTCCTGGAATAACAAGTACTGCAGCTTTATCTATAGTTTTTGTGGGTTTAATAGAAGGATAGTACCATATCTCAGGATCGCTTACTTTTTTAAAAATTCTACCGTCTGCATCATAATCAGTTTCTGCAATTAAGTTATTTCCACATTTAACTCCCTCAGGATAAAGAGGAATTGTATTTTTTTGTGCATTAACAAAAATCACTCCTACAAAGTAAATTCTCAGTAAAAAAAAATATTTCATCTTTCTGAATTTAACGAGATTCAAAAGTAAGTAAAATATAATTTAGCAATTGGAAGATTGCAAAGAGGTTCTTTAAAGTCTAATATGCAGGTAAGTTTATGTAAAAGAGAGTGTAAAATAGAAAAATCTAAAACAAAAAAAGTTTATGTTTATGATTGATCTACACTTCTGTATGCTTCAATTATATTAAGTTCCCCAACTTTTCCTTCTTTAGAATTTCCATGCTCCATTCCTAAAATACCGTTGTACCCTTTTTTATATATGTATTTAAAGATGTTTTTATAATTGATCTCACCTGTAGTAGGTTCTTTTCGTCCAGGATTGTCTCCAATTTGGAAGTAGCCAATTTCATTCCAGCATTTTTCTATGTTTGGGATTAAGTTTCCTTCTTGAATTTGCTGATGATAAATATCAAAAAGAATTTTACATGATGGAGAATCAACTGATTTACATATTTCATATGCCTGAGGACTATCAGTCAAAAATAAGCCAGGATGATCTCTAAAGTTTAAAGGCTCCAATACCATTACAATTCCATGCGGTTCTAATAATTCAGCAGCTTGTTTTAAACTCTCAATAACATGTGCTGTTTGATAAGCCATATTTTGACGTAAATCAACATGTCCTGGAACAACAGTTACCCATTTGGCATTAACTCGCTTTGCAATAGGAATAGCTTTTTTGATATAGTCCAAAAACTCTTCACGCAATACCTTATCACCACTTGCTATATTTGGCTTTTGCCAATAGATTTTATGAGCAACAAAAACACCCATTTTCAAATTACGCTTGGTCATGGTTTGAGCCATTTTTTTCTGTAATACAACATCTCTATTTCGCATATCATTATCCTCAAAAGCTCTAAAACCTTGATCTGCCATAAAGTTTAGTTGATCAATAGGATCATTGCCTGCATGATAACGAAACATACCCAAGTGTGGGGCATAATTTAACTTAAATGGTTTTTTTAAAATACTTTGATTAGTATTTGCAAAAGCAGACTTTCCTGATAGTACTCCTAAACTTGAAATACCGACTAATTGTGAAAAACTTCTTCGATTCATCTTAAATAAATTTTGTTTTTCCTGGAGTTGGGATAGAATAGTTTCCGTTTGAATCTGGAATTGATGGAGGCGTACTATCCCATGTTAAGGATTCTGGCATTAAATGCAATTGAGAATTTAAAGCCTCTTCAAAGGTGATTTTCTTACCAGTATAAGTAGCCATTCTTCCTAAAATAGCGGAAAGTGTACTTTTGGCACCATTTTCAGTATCTGAAATTACACCTCCACTGCGAATTGAAGAAAATAATTTATCATGTTCTACTTGATATGGGTTGGGATCTTCACCCCACTTTATAGGATAGCTAAATTGGTGGTTACCTTCTAAATCTTTAATCACCCCATTGCCAAGTGTAATACTCCCCTTAGTCCCTTGAAAAACTTCATCCACTCGACTCATTGTTCCTGGTATATGGCGACACTGACTTGAGATAACTGCACCATTTGCATAAGTAAATTCAACAAAATGATGATCAAATATTTCACCGTGATCTTTTCCATTTCGTACTTGACGTCCACCCATTCCCTGAGCCGATAATGGATAATCACCAATAAACCAGTTTGCTACATCGATATTGTGAATGTGTTGCTCCAAAATATGATCACCACATAGCCAATTGAAATAGTACCAGTTTCGCATTTGATATTCTAACTCTGATTGACCAGCCTTACGTTTTTTTACCCAAACACCAGCGTCGTTCCAGTAAACTTGACCGCTTCTAATTTGCCCTATAACTCCATTGTCAATCCGTTTTTTCAAGTCAATATATTTGGATTGATAGTGGCGCTGAAGACCAACAACTACATTGAGTTTTTTTGCTTTAGCAATTTTAGCCATTTCCAATACTTTTCGAACGCCTACAGGGTCAGTGGCTACTGGCTTTTCCATAAACACATGCTTATCGTTTGTAATCGCATATTCAAAATGGTATGGACGAAAACCAGGCGGAGTAGTTAAAATAACCACATCCGCTAAGTCAATAGCTTTCTTATAAGCATCAAAACCATCAAAACGATTCTTTTCTTTGACATCTATTTTTTTGTCTTCACCAAAATGTTCTTGGATTCCTTTTAAACTTTTTTCAATTCTATCATGAAAAGCATCTGCCATGGCTACAAGTTCAACATCAGGATCGGCAGTTAATGCCTGAACAGTTGCTCCCGAGCCACGTCCACCACAGCCAACTAGTGCAAGTTTCAATTTTTTATTTCCTAAGCCTGGAGCCATAAAATTCATTTGGAGTGGAGCGGTTATTACTGCTCCAGTGGCAAGGGTTGTAGTTTTGATAAAATTTCTTCGTGAATTGCTTTGTTTTTTCATAAGATTTATTAATTAGTTGAGTAATTCCAATATTTTTTTTGTATTTCTATCTTTGGGGGTTTTGCAGGACGTACTATCCGGAAACCTACAAAAGGTGCATCAGTATGCCACCATAAACTTTTTGGTATTTGTGGATCGCGCTGTTTCCATTTTTTTGATGATCCTCTTCTTGTGGCACTTCTTAATCTGCTTGCCCGATCCATCCACGAACCTCCGCGAACCACACGAGGGTAAATTTTTGTTGGGACTATATAAGGATTATCATTATTATTCTTTTTTCTAATGCGATAGGCTTTTATTTCATATGCATCTAAAGTCCATTCTGATACATTACCATGCATATCGAAGAGCCCCCATTGATTAGGTTTTTTTAAACCCACTTTTTGATACGTGTCATCAGAGTTATCCTTAAACCATGCATATTCGGATAAATTTTCACTAGTCTCTCCAAAAGAATAGGCTGAAGAAGTCCCGGCTCTACAGGCATATTCCCATTCTGCTTCAGTCGGTAAACGATAAAAATTCCCAGTCATTGCCGATAACCATTCACAAAATTTTATTGCAGCAAGTTGTGTCATGCAAATAGCTGGATAACCGTCAGTGCCCATTCCAAAACTCATGTCTGTATATGGAGTCGTAGCACCAGAAATTGCATCCACTTCCAAATCAACCTCATTTGCAAGAGAGGAGTATATTTGATATTTATCAATAGTTCGTTCCATGAATAATGTATACAGATCCCAAGTAGTTTCAAACTCTGCCATCCAAAATGGATCAATAATCACTTGATGTTGAGGGCCCTCATCTGCAAAATGCCCTTTCTCAGTGGGCGCACTTCCCATCGTAAATGTTCCTCCGGGAATAAACAGCATCGCAATTGATTTCTCAGTTCCAGGGAGTTGTTGTTTATAGTTTTGTTGTCCAAAACTTAAATATGTTGTTAAGTTTAAAAAAAGTAAAAGTCTTAAAAAGTCAGGGAACATAAAATTTAAGCAAATAACTTATTATAAAGTATTTATTTTGCTTAAATATAATCAATTTTAACACACCTCTGGTTATTGATTAAGGGGGGTAGAATATAAAAAAACCTCACTTTTAAAAGTGAGATTAATTTGGCGGACTTCTCGGTCTTTATTTCGAACTTTTCTTAGGATATTATTGAGTAAGTTTAATGTATGAAAAAAACACTACAAGTATTTATAATTTCTTTGACTTTAGCAATATCATTCTCTACATGAAAAATAGTAAAATAGTATTTTTTGATGGTGTATGTAATTTTTGTAATGTGACTGTAGATTTTGTTTGGAAGCGTAATAAAAGAAGAAATTTATATTACGCTTCTTTACAATCTGATATTGCAAAAGAAAAACTGATGAAAAGAGGAATCAATGATATTAAACTAAGAACAATTTATTATGATGATGGAGACAGAATCTACCAAAAGTCACAAGCAATATTTATTATATTAACAACCTTGGATGGCATCTTCTACCCTTTATTAGGTAAAATCGCTCTTATTTTCCCAAGAGTTATTTCAGATTATCTTTATGATATTATTTCAAGAAATCGATATAATATCATGGGAAAGAGAGATTCATGTCGTATTCCAAGCATAGAAGAAGAAGAATATTTCCTTTAATTAATATTTCAGTTTCAGCTACTTGGAATATAATTATCCATGTTATCATTGTAGGGGTTGAATTTCTTGCGTTTATTATCCTTTTCCATACCCAAAAAAGTTCACGATTAATTGATCTCCTATAAAAATTAAAACTATTATAACTAGAACTATTAAATATTTAAGGATTTTTTCTTTGGATGATGTCTTAGGCAGTTTCTTGTTGTTTATCAGGTCATTGAAAATAGATATCATTTTTTCTTTGTTGATAAAAAGGATTGCAAATAGCATAAATAAATACAAGGTTGCTCCTGCTAACGCACCGTATTCGTCTAAGAAAAAAATATCGAACACAATTACATTTACCATAATTGGAATTAAAATAAGGGTTCCTATTAGTTTGGTTTTATTAAAGAGTAGTAGAAGCTCCAATAATTTCAGCTAGACCAATGAAAAGAATATATCCAAATGAACGACCCATAAAAGTCCAAGCCAACTCAAAGTCTGGTAATAGTCCGATCGGCATTAGAGCTATTTCATCTGGTATTCTTGCTTCTGTATAAAATTGTCCACCAATAATCTTTCCAATCCCATAAATAGTTAAGAAAAAGAATACATAAAGACGGCAAGTAATTTCCATTATTTCTTTAAAGTCAAATTTCTTCATAATGATTATTTTTATTATTCGGCAATTATACAAAAACCCACTCATTTGAGTGGGTTTATTATTGGTGGAGTCGGAGGGAATCGAACCCTCGTCCAAACACGCCATAAAAAAGCGTTCTACAAGCTTAGTTTTTGTATAGTTTTAGACTTATTGCTGAACAAAAACAAGCTACAATAAGCTTAGCATATTGAGATTGAAAAAAACGAAAAATGCGTTCGCTTTTCGATGTTGACTTTTATGGTGCCTCTATATTAATCGCCGTCAACAAGGGCTATTATGAGACATCCAGCTTTCTGACCTAGTCAGAACTTGGCATTAACTTACTATAATTCAGTTAATTATGCAGCCAGAGCGTAGTTATTTTCGCCATTTAAAGTGTGAAACATATGATTTACGAGCTAATGTATCAACGCTCGACCTGCTTACTTATTCATTAAACATGCTGTCAAAACCAGTCGACCCCAAAATTTCAAAGAACCTTTTGTGAAACACAAAAGTTTACAAAGATAATTAATATAAAATTTATAACTAGAGTTGGTTAATTACTTTACGGATATGGGATAACTTAATAAGTAATTGTTCAAGATTTTCTATGTCAAGCATATTTGCTCCATCGCTTTTCGCGTTTTTAGGATCAAAGTGTGTTTCAATGAACAAACCGTCAACTCCTACAGCAATTCCAGCTTTAGCAAGGGTAGTTATGGCCTGTGGATTACCTCCTGTTACTCCACTATTTTGATTGGGTCGTTGAAGAGAATGAGTAACATCTAACACGGTAGGAGCAATTTTTCTCATTATTGGAATTCCTCTATAATCAACTATAAGATCTTGATAACCAAACTGAGTTCCTCTATCTGTAATCCAAGCATTTGAGTTTCCAGAATCTTTAACTTTTTGAACAGCAAACTTCATACTATCAGGACTCATGAATTGACCTTTTTTGAGATTAATTATTTTACCTGTATTTGCAGCAGCAATAACTAAATCTGTCTGCCTTACAAGGAAGGCAGGTATTTGAAGTACATCAACATGATTTGATGCTTTTTCAGCATCATTTACTTCATGAATATCAGTTAAAGTAGGTATATTGAATGTGTCACCAACTTTAGATATTATTTTTAAAGCTTTTTCATCACCTATACCTGTAAAGCTATCAATACGACTTCTATTAGCTTTTTTAAAACTGCCTTTGAAAACGTATGGAATTTTTAAATTATCACAAATAGTATTGATTTTTTCAGCAATATTGAGCGCCATACTTTCATTTTCAATCACACATGGGCCAGCAATTAAAAAAAATTGATCACTTTCAGTATGTTTAATTTTGGGGACGTTTTTAATCATCACAAAAGTTTAAACAAATGTACAATAAATATAGTGTCTATCTAACAGGATAAAGAAACTCCAATTTTAATTTTTTAGCTTTTGAATACACTATATTTGCCAAAATTTTAAGTTAATATGCAAGAATTAAGGAACATAGCTATTATTGCACATGTTGATCATGGCAAGACAACATTGGTTGATAAAATATTACATCATTGTTCTTTGTTTCGTGATAATCAAGAAACTGGAGAGTTGATTTTGGATAATAATGATTTAGAAAGAGAAAGAGGAATTACTATTTTATCTAAAAATGTTTCAGTTCAATACAAAGGAATTAAAATAAATATAATAGACACCCCTGGTCATGCAGATTTTGGAGGTGAGGTTGAAAGAGTTTTAAATATGGCAGATGGAGTTCTACTTCTTGTAGATGCTTTTGAAGGCCCTATGCCTCAGACAAGATTTGTTCTTCAAAAAGCAATTGATTTAAAGTTAAAACCTTTAGTTGTAATAAATAAAGTAGATAAAGAAAATTGCACACCTGAGGAAGTCCATGAAGCTGTTTTTGATTTGATGTTTGAATTGGGTGCAGAGGAATGGCAATTAGATTTTCCTACTGTATACGGTTCTGCAAAGAATAATTGGATGGGCTCTGACTGGTCTAATCCAACAAATTCAATTTCTCCTTTAATTGACATGGTGTTGGAACATGTACCTTCTCCAAAAATATCTGAAGGCTCCACACAATTGTTAATCACTTCTTTAGACTATTCATCTTTTACAGGTAGAATAGCAATTGGGAGACTTCAACGCGGAATACTATCTTCTAACATGTCAGTTAGCTTATGTAAACGACATGGTAAAATAGAAAAGTCTAAAGTTAAAGAACTACATGTTTTTGATGGATTGGGTAGGAAAAAAGTAGATGAGGTGGTTGCAGGTGATTTATGCGCAATATTTGGGTTAGAAAATTTTGAAATTGGAGATACTGTTGCTGATATAGATTATCCAGAAGCTTTACCTACAATTAATATAGATGAACCGACAATGAGCATGTTGTTTACTATTAATGATTCACCTTTTTTTGGTAAGGATGGAAAATATGTAACTTCTCGTCATATTAAGGATCGTTTAGAGAAAGAATTAGAGAAAAACCTAGCCATGAGATTAGAGTTTACTGATTCAGCTGAAAAATTTATAGTTTTTGGTAGAGGAGTATTACATCTATCTATTTTAATTGAAACCATGAGAAGAGAGGGTTATGAAATTCAAATAGGACAGCCACAGGTTATTATTAAAGAGATCAATGGTGTTAAAAATGAGCCTTTAGAGGAGCTTACTATAGATTTACCTGAAAGTGTTTCAGGTAAGGCAATTGAAATGGTTACGCTTAGAAAAGGAGAAATGACTAGTATGACTCCTAAAGGCAGTCGAATGGTTTGTGAGTTTCTTATACCTTCTAGAGGTATAATAGGGCTAAGGAATCAATTGTTAACTGCTACTGCTGGAGAGGCTATTATGAATCATAGGTTTAAGGAGTTTCAACCTTATAAAGGAGATATTCCATGTAGAATCAATGGCTCTATGATTTCAATGGAAAATGGAACGGCTATTCCTTATTCTCTTGATAAACTTCAAGAAAGGGGTAAATTTTTCATTGGTCCAAATGAAAAGGTATACACTGGTCAAGTAATAGGTGAAAACTCAAGAGGAGATGATATGGTTATTAATGTTACTAAAACAAAAAAACTTTCAAATGTAAGAGCTGCAGGTTCAGATGATAAAGTAAAGCTTGCTCCTCCAATAAAATTTTCCTTAGAAGAAGCTCTAGAATATATTCAAATAGATGAATATGTAGAAGTAACACCAAGTTTTATTCGTCTTCGAAAAGTATATTTAGATGAAAATGAAAGAAAAAGAGTGTCTAATAAAGTTTAATTTCTTTTCGGAACAACTTCAAATATACCCTCTTCTTCACACTTAAAAATTTTACCAGGAAATTTCATTATCATATTATAATCATGAGTAGCCATTAATATTGTTATTCCAGTTTCATGCAATTTTTTTAGAAGTTGCATTATAGTCTGACTAGTTTCTGGATCAAGATTTCCTGTTGGCTCATCAGCAATAATTAATTCTGGCTGATTTAAAAGAGCTCTAGCAATTGCAATTCTTTGTTGTTCTCCACCAGAAAGCTCAAAAGGGTATTTCTCTGAAGGAATATCTATTGAAACAAGATCTAAGACCTTTTGAATTCTGTTTTTAATTTTTAATTTATTTTTCCATCCTGTAGCCCTAAGAACAAAATTAAGATTTTCATAAACTGTCATGTCTTGAAGTAGTTTGAAGTCTTGGAAAACAACACCAATTTTCCTCCTCAATAAATGAATTTCTTTACTTTTAAGTTTTTTTAAATTAAACCCAACCACATTTCCGTCTCCTTGTTCAATAATTAGATCTCCACATAAAGTTTTTATTAAACTACTCTTTCCGCTTCCTGTTTTACCTATTAAAAAAACAAATTCTCCAGAATTAATTTTAAAGTTAACATTCTTAAAAATAATTTTATTTCTTTGACTGATTGTGACCGAATTTAATACAACCATTTTTTATTTAATTGATGTGATACTGTAAAAATACCTTTTAAGTACAATCTTTCTTAAAATTGTTGATAAAATATACCTTTTTACTAAATCTAACGTTATAAATAAGCAGGTTAAAAATAGTAATTTTGTATATGTCTAATAATAGAATTTTTTCCTATTTATTTTTTTTAATTACATCGACTTTATTTGCTCAGAATTTTCATTTTGACAATTTTGATAGATCTAAAAACTTGTTTCACAATAATGCATTTTCTAATGCATTAGCTTCATTTAGATTATCATCAAATCTTAAAGAAAAAGAATCTATTGAGTATTTAATCTTGTTGTCTTCTTTAAAAAATAATCAAACTGGCTCTGACAAACAATTACCTTATTTTTTAGAACAAAAGCCTTTAAGTTCTTTGGGAAGCAAACTTCCATTTGATTTAGCTAATTTCTATTTTGAAAATCAAAAATACTCATATGCTTTAAAATGGTATAGAAATTTGAATGAAAATCATTTTTCCAAATCTCTAAGAAACAAATTTAATTTTAATAAAGGATACTCACTGTTTCATGTTAAAAGATTTCGAGCTGCAAAACCGTTTTTTGAAAAGGTTAAAATGATTCCTAAATATGAATCAGATGCACATTATTATTTAGGTCACATTTCTTATCAAATGGATGATTACGAGAAAGCAGAGGATGAATTTAATAAAGCTAATAAAAATGTTGGGCAAAATGATTTGGCTTACTTTCAAGTAGACATGAATTTTAAGTTAGGTAGATTTCAGAAGGCAATTGACCTTGGGTCTAATTTAATGGTAGATTCTAATGAATCTGTCAGATCAGAATTGTCTAAAATAATAGGAGAGAGTTTTTTTAATTTAAAAAAATACAATGAGGCTCTAACTTATTTACAAAACTATAAAGGAAAAAAAGGTAAATGGTCTAATGATGATTTTTATCAATTAGGATATGCATACTATATCACAGGAGATTATTTAAATTCAATAGATCAGTTTAATAAGATTATTAATAAATCAAATTCATTATCACAAAATGGTTATTACCATCTTGGAGACAGCTATCTCAAGGTAAATAAAAAGATAGAGGCATTAAGTGCTTTTAAGATAGCTTCAGAGATGAATTATGATTCAAAAATTTCAGAAGACTCATTATTACAATATGCTAAATTGAGTTATGAATCAGGCAATCCCTTTGAGTCTGCTCAAAAAGTAATGGTCCGTTTTTTAAATTTATTTCCTAAAAATGATCAGGTAAAAGACGTAGAATCTTTATTAGTTTCATCATACACTGAAGGAGGTAATTACGATGCTGCTATATCAATACTAGAGTCTGGAGGTGATTATAAAGACGACATAGCTCTTCAAAAAGTTCTATATCTAAAAGGAATAGACTCTTATAAATCTCGGGATTATTTAACAGCTCAATTATTATTTAATAGATCTATAAAAATCAATAAAATAAATCAGGTAACTGCAAAAAGTTTATTTTGGAAAGGCTTATCTTTATTCGAATCAGGTTCATTTTCAGGATCTAAAAAGTCATATGAAGAATATTATAAAAAGATTACTCAAAATGACTTAAAAATGCATGAAAATTTCTGGTATGAAATAGGGTATTCATATTTTAAACTAGAAAATTATCCATTAGCAATAGATTGTTTTAAAAAGCAACTACAAAATCCCAATGAGCAAAATTCAAGTTACTTGTTAGATACCTACCTACGTTTAGCAGATAGTTATTTTGCAAATTCCAATTATTGGCCAGCTCTTGAAAACTATAATATCTCAATTAATTTGTCAAATAAAAATATAAATTATTCCAAGTTTCAAAAAGCACTATCATATGGATTTTTACAAAAATTTGATAATAAAATTGATGTTTTAAATGATTTAACTTCTGGAGATCAAAATCATTTTTTAGTAGAAAAATCCCTATATGAATTAGCTAAAACATACGCAACCCTAAAAAACCATCCAGCTGCTTTAAACATATACGATGATTTAATAAGTCGTTATCCAAATGGTAATTATATAAGTAGAAGTCATTTAAATATGGGCTTGATTTTATATAATAATGAGCAGTTGTTAAAAGCTCAACAAGTTTTAGAGGTTGTTGTAGAGCGCTATAGGAACGATAGAATTACATCACAGGCATTGATTACATTAAAAGAAATTGCTATTGAGTTAGGGGAGGTTGATGTTTTTACTGAGTGGTTACAAATACAAAATATTGATTCATTTACCGAGGGAGATCTTGCTAATTCAGCATTTGAATCTGCTGAAAAATTTTATTTTGAAAAAAAGAATAGACAAGCTGAAAGGCAAATTAAGGATTTTTTAATTCGTTATCCTGATTATAGTGACGTTACAACATTAAAATACTATTTAGCAGACATAAATTTTCAAAATAAGGATTGGAATAATGCAATTATTAATTATGAATATCTTTTGAATTTACCTGACAATCAATATACTGAAAAATCTTTGGTTAATGCCATTTTAGTGCTTCAAAATTTAAATCAAACCAAAAAATTAATTACGTTATTAATTAGATTAAAAAAAACTACTTCATATGAAGAAAATAAAAAATTTGCTCGTTATAATTTGATGAAAATATACATGAAAATTGAGAATTATGCAGAGGCTATTTTATTATCTAAAGAAGTTTTAAATGAGGAGAATTTAGATCCCAATATTCGTTGGGATGCAATTGAGATCTTCGCTCGTTCTGCATTAATTAAAAAAGATTCTACTGCAGCTTTCAAAAAATTTAAAGAATTAGAAAATTCACCAAAAAAAATTCTAGCAGTTGAGGCTCGGTTTTTCAAAGCTTACCAGCTTTCCAGGTCAGGAAAATATGATTTATCTAATGATGTGATAGCTGAATTATCAAAAGTTTATGGAAATTCAAAAATTTGGAGCGCAAGAAGTCTTTTGTTAATGGCTAAAAATTTTAAGAATCTTGATGATGATTTTCAATCAAATTATTTACTAGAAACTCTTATTAAAAATTTTGATCAATATCCTGAAATAATTAATGAAGCCAAAGAGTTGCTTTATAAAGTTAAAGAAAGTGCATCTAAAGAGAATTCTTCAATACAGCCTAACTCCACCAGATGATGAATAAATATATATTAATATTTCTTTTTGTTGTCTCGATTGTTAATTCTCAAGATATTAAAGAAAGTATCAAAACTCAGCAAATAACCGTTTCTAAATCATATGCTCCTGAGCTAACAAATATTAATAAAATTAGATCTGTAATTTCAATTAATGATTTGCTTAGAAGTGATAAAGTGACTGTTACTTATAATTTAATTGAAATACCTGTTGCCTCTACATTTAAGCCAAATAAAGCAAGCCCCTTAACATTAAAAAGAAATTTTGTTGATGAATCTAGTTTTAATAGTCATTTTGATCTTGGAATAGGTAATACGGGTCAATTAAATTTGGATTTTAGTAGTCATATGATTATTGATCGATCTCAAGGTGTTGGTTTGGATATAATAAATACAAATTATGGAGATGTTAATTTAACTCAAATTTCAAGTGATGAATCGCTATTTGTTTTTGGATTAGATCATATTTTGTCATCTCAAAAGATGGAAATAGTTCACAAAATATTTTTAAATCAACATAGTGTTAACTATTATGGTATTTATCATGATTCTTCTAAATTATCAGACCCTTTGCTGTTTGAAAAAATAATTAGTATTCAGGAAAGAAATAGCATCAACTTATTATCTAATTGGAAATTTTATAATAGTTTTTTAAAAGGAGCATTATTAAATGTGAAATTTCTTAATGATAGTTCTGATTCAAAAGAAGAGATGATTGATTTTAAAACTGATATGTTAATTCCAGTTTTCAGAATGAATCTTTTATTAGTTCCAAAAGTGTCATATGTAAATACATTTTTTAATGAAGATTATTTTAATAGACAAAAAATCAAATCTTTTTACACAAAGTTTGAAACATCAATTCAATTAAGCAGTATTGAAGATAAGTTGAAATATCAAGTTGGAGGAACAATCAATTATATTTTAAAACAATCTAGTATATTAACCCCTGAAATTTCAATAAGTCCAAAAATAATGATTTCATATGGTTTAAATGGTTCAAAATTCCAATCATATCTAATATTAAATGGAGGGGTGGAAATAAATAATTATTCTGTTCTTTCAAATTCAAATCCTTATGTAGCACCTACATTAAATTTAATCCCAACTCAAAACCTATATATTGGAAGAATAGGATTTAAATCATCTTTTGATTCAGGTCTTGATTTAAATGTTGGTTCGCATTTTAAAAAACAATTGAACGCACCTTTATTTAAACGTTATGCTTATGATCCGTCAATAAGTAATCAAGGCTATAGATTAGCTAATTCATACGGTTTGGTGTATGATGAAATTAGTCAATATGGATTTTTTGGTGAGGCATCTATTAATTTTGGTAAAGAAAACTTTTTTAAAATTTCATTATGGCAATTTAACTATGATTTAGATAAAGTTTCACATCCATGGAATCTTCCCAATTTTGAAGGTAGGGTAACATTAGATTTAAAAATAGCTGATAAATTAAGAATAAATTTGTTGACTAGACATATAGGGGAAAGACCATCAGCTTATAGAAGAGTTTTTTTAAATCAAGCACCTGAAAACAGTCCAACTGAATTAAAAATTCTATCTCCAATATCTCAAATTAAAGCTGAAATAAATTATAGGTTAGCACCCAAATGGCAAACCTACTTGCGTTCTCAGTTTAACATTGGGAGCTCTATAAGTCAATGGGATTCCTACGTATTAAATCAAAAGTTGCTTTTAGTCGGAATGAGATATAGTTTTGACTTAACATTTTAACTTGTGTATAAAAAAATTTTCAACCTCCAAGTATTTGGATTAAATTTAGCAACTTATTAATGATATTCATGCAAAAAGTTTTACACATTTCCTTGCTTATTCTTATTTTTTCTTGTGGAGAAAAAGTTGATTTATTAGTTCATAACGCAAAAATTTATACAGTTAATGAAACCTTTGACGAGGCAACAGCTTTTGTAGTTAAAGATGGTATTTTTGTTGAAGTAGGTGGGGAGGAGATAAAAAATAAATACAATCCTAAAAGTGTCGTTGATGCTCATGGCTTGACAATCATCCCGGGTTTAATAGATGCTCATTGTCATTTTTTACAATATGGTTTAGAAAGTCAGCAAATCAATTTGCGAGGCACTAAGAGTTTTAATGAAGTTCTTAAAAAGGTTAAAAAATTTGTATCAGAAAATAATCCAAAAATCGTTTATGGAAGATATTGGGATCAAAACGATTGGAAAGTAAAAGAATTTCCAAATAAAAAAGAATTAGATATACTTTTTCCTGATATTCCCGTTGTTCTAGAACGTGTAGATGGTCACGCTTATCTAGTAAATCAAAAAACTTTGGATATTTCGGGTATTAATTCTTCAACAAAAGTTTCGGGAGGTACAGTTGTTTTAGAAAATGGAAAGCCTACAGGAATTTTAATAGATAGTCCTATGAATTTGGTAAAGAAGTCTTTACCTAATCCTAGTCTTGAAGATAAGATTAAGGCCCTTATGATTGCAGAAGAAAAAAGTTTTGAATACGGTTTAACAACAATTGATGAGGCTGGGCTTTCAAAAGATAATATTTTATTAATTGATAGTTTACATAAATCTAACACTCTTAAAATGAGAGTTTATGCAATGATATCTAATGATAAAGATGATGTGAACTATTTTTTAAATAGGGGTGTTTTAAAAACTGACAAATTAAACGTTAGATCAGTAAAGGTATATGCAGACGGAGCTCTTGGATCAAGAGGAGCGTTGTTAAAAAGCCCCTACAGTGACAAGGTTGATCATATGGGTAAATTTATAACTTCATATGAGTCGATGGATAGTTTAGCAAAAATCATCGCCTTAACTAATTTTCAGATGAACACGCATGCAATAGGTGATGATGCTAATCATTCTATTTTAAAAATCTACAATAAAGTTTTAGATAATATAGATGATCCACGTTGGAGAATTGAACACTCTCAGATTATTTCTTCTGATGATTTCCAAATGTTTAATTCAAAAATAATACCCTCGGTCCAACCAACCCATGCCACGAGTGATATGTATTGGGCTGAGGAGCGTTTAGGGCATAAAAGAATTAAAGAGGGTGGTTATGCATATAAAAAATTACTGGACTGGTCAGGAGTTCTTGCTTTAGGAACTGATTTTCCTGTTGAAAAAATTAATCCTTTTCATACTTTTTATGCTGCCGTTGCAAGAAAAGATTTAGCAGGATTTCCTTATGGTGGATTTCAAAGTGAAAATTCTCTATCTCGATATGAAGCTTTAATGGGGATGACGGCTTGGGCAGCATATTCTAATTTTGAAGAAAATGAAAAAGGAAGTATTGAGTCAGGGAAAATGGCCGATTTTGTAATACTTGATCGTGACATTATGAAGGTTGAAGAAAAACAAATTCCAACAACTAAAGTAGTAGCTACAATTTTAGGGGGAAATGTTGTTTACAACAATCGTTTATAGACTTAATAATATTTACCTATTACATATAATTTCAAAGCATTAATTAAAATTTATTAAATAAAAATGTATTATAATTGATATTTTAAACCATATTCTCTTTTTTAAATTATTTTAAACTAATTATGTATATTTTTGATTAAAAATTTATATATGTGTGGTATAGTTTGTGCTTTTGATTTAAAATCATCTCCAGATAATTTAAGGTCTCAGTTGTTAGAGATGGCTAAACGAATTAGACATAGAGGTCCAGATTGGAGCGGGATTTATTGTCATAAAAATGCTATTTTGGCTCATGAACGTCTAGCCATTGTTGACCCTACATCTGGTCAACAACCTATTTACAATATCGATCGAAATTTAATTTTAGCTGCTAATGGTGAAATATATAATCATGTTGAGTTAAGAAAAAAATTCTCGAATGATTATTCTTTTACTACAGCTTCAGATTGTGAAATTATTCTTGCATTGTATCAAAAAATGGGAAAGGATTTCATTAATCACCTTAACGGCATTTTTGCTTTTGCTATATATGATTCTATTAATGATCAGTATTTAATAGCAAGAGATCATATGGGTATTATTCCATTATACATGGGTTGGGACTCAGACGGGACATTTTATGTAGCTTCTGAATTAAAGGCTCTTGAGGGTGTTTGTAACAAAATTGAACTTTTTCCTCCTGGTCATTTTTTGATAAGTGGTGATGAAAAACCAACTAGATGGTATAAGAAAGAATGGAGAGAATTTAATAACGTTAAAGAGAATGAAACATCAATGAACGATCTACACGATGCTTTATCTGATAGTGTTCATCGTCAATTAATGAGTGATGTTCCATATGGAGTTCTACTTTCAGGTGGATTAGATTCTTCGATAACCTCTGCTTTAGCTAAAAAGTTTTCTTCTAAAAGAATAGAGTCAGGAGATAAGCAGATGGCGTGGTGGCCTCAACTCCACTCTTTCTCTGTTGGATTGGAGGGCTCTCCTGATTTAAAAGCTGCTAAAATAGTTGCTGATCATATAGAGACAATTCATCATGAAATTAAATTTACAATACAAGAAGGTTTAGACGCAGTAAGAGAAGTAATATATCATTTAGAAACATATGATATTACAACTGTTAGAGCATCTACCCCAATGTTTTTAATGGCAAGGGCAATCAAATCTCTAGGCATAAAAATGGTGCTTTCCGGTGAGGGGGCTGACGAATTATTTGGAGGCTATTTATATTTCCATAAAGCTCCTTCTGTCAAAGAGTTTCATGATGAAACAGTAAGAAAACTAGATAAACTTCACCAATACGATTGCTTAAGAGCAAATAAATCTCTTGCTGCATGGGGGATAGAAGGAAGAGTTCCTTTTCTTGATAAAGAATTTATTGATGTTGCTATGAGAATAAACCCTAAAGATAAAATGATAAGTAATAATAAAATGGAAAAATGGGTTTTGAGAAAAGCTTTTGAAGATTATTTACCTGAAAGTGTTGTTTGGCGTCAAAAAGAACAGTTTTCGGATGGTGTTGGTTATAGCTGGATTAATGCTCTTAAAGAAACTGTTGAAAAGGAAGTAACTGATGATCAAATTAAAAACGCCCATTTCCGTTTCCCAACTCAACCTCCACAAAACAAAGAAGAGTTTTATTATAGGAGAATTTTTGAAGAACACTTCCCTAGTGATGCTGCAGCTTTAAGCGTGCCCTCTGACCCATCTGTAGCTTGCAGTACACCAATCGCTTTAGAGTGGGATGAAGCATTTAAGAATCAAAATGATCCAAGCGGAAGAGCTGTATCAAGAATTCATGAAAAAGCTTATAATAAATAAATAATTTAAATTATTTATTCATGTTACTGACATAAAAGATTGTTGATAACTCACACTTAGTATTTACATGCTAACACCAATAATAGCCAGTGTTTTTAGTATATTTGATAGTATATAAAAATAACTAAAAAACATCCAATAATTTTATGAGTGATTCTGAAAAAGACACACAATATTCTGCTGACAGTATTCAGGCTCTTGAGGGTATTGAGCATGTAAGAAAAAGACCCTCAATGTATATTGGTGATGTAGGACTTAGGGGGCTCCATCATCTGGTTTACGAAGTAGTGGATAATTCTATTGATGAGGCTCTAGCGGGACATTGTGATACTATCTCTGTTATAATTAATGAAGACAATTCAGTTACTACAGAAGATAATGGAAGGGGAATACCAGTTGATATACACAAAAAAGAAGGTGTTTCAGCCCTAGAAGTTGTAATGACAAAGATTGGTGCAGGTGGTAAATTCGATAAAGATTCATACAAAGTATCTGGGGGTTTGCATGGGGTTGGTGTTTCTTGTGTCAATGCATTATCTTCATCATTAAAAGCTACCGTTTTCAGAGATGGAAAAATTTGGGAACAAGATTATGAAAGAGGTAAAGCACTTTCTCTAGTAAAGGAAATTGGAACTACTGATAAACGAGGAACAGTAGTAAAATTTATGCCCGACACTGATATTTTCATTCAAACGATAGAGTTTAGTTATGAGACTTTATCTCAAAGACTTCGTGAATTATCTTTTCTAAATAAAGGAATTACTTTATCAATTCAAGATTGTCGAATTACAGACGAAAAAGGTGAGCATCCTTCAGAAGTTTTTCATTCAAAAGAAGGTTTAAAGGAGTTTATTCGTTTTTTAGATGAAAGTAGAGAGCCTATAATTCAAGAGGTTATTTCAATTGAAGGTGAAAAGCATGATATTCCTGTTGAGGTAGCTATGATTTATAATACATCTTATTCTGAAAATTTACATTCCTATGTTAATAACATTAATACTCATGAAGGAGGAACTCATTTGTCGGGATTTAGAAGAGGGCTTACATCAACTTTAAAAAAATATGCTGATTCTTCAGGACTACTTGATAAGCTAAAATTTGAAATTTCAGGAGATGATTTTAGAGAAGGTTTAACCGCTATTGTCTCTGTTAAGGTGGCTGAACCTCAATTTGAAGGACAAACAAAAACTAAATTAGGAAATAGGGAGCTTACTTCAGCGGTATCTCAAGCAGTTTCTGAGATGTTAGAAAATTATTTAGAGGAGCATCCCAATGACGCAAAAATTATTGTTCAAAAAGTTATTTTAGCAGCACAAGCTAGACATGCGGCTCGCAAAGCTCGTGAAATGGTTCAAAGAAAATCCGTTATGAGCGGTGGAGGTTTACCAGGTAAATTATCTGATTGTTCAGAACAAGATCCGGCATTGTGTGAGGTCTTTCTTGTTGAGGGAGACTCAGCAGGGGGGACGGCTAAACAAGGGCGAGACAGAAACTTCCAAGCTATTTTACCTCTTAGAGGAAAAATTTTAAATGTTGAAAAAGCAATGCAACATAAAGTTTTTGAAAATGAAGAAATTAGAAACATATATACTGCTTTAGGAGTAACTATTGGAACAGAAGAGGATAGTAAAGCGTTAAACATTGAAAAATTAAGGTATCATAAAATAGTTATCATGTGTGACGCAGATGTTGATGGAAGCCATATTTCTACTCTTATTTTGACATTCTTTTTCAGGTATATGCGTGAATTAATTGAATCAGGATATATATATATTGCAACTCCACCACTTTATTTAGTTAAAAAAGGATCAAAGAAAAATTATGCCTGGAATGACGATCAGCGAGATCAATTAGTTTCTGAATTTGGTCAAGGATCAGGAGTTCAAAGATATAAAGGTCTAGGGGAAATGAATGCTGAACAATTATGGGATACTACTATGGATCCAAGTTTTAGAACTTTACGAAGAGTTACAATTGACAATGGGGGTGAAGCCGACCGAATCTTTTCAATGTTAATGGGTGATGAAGTACCTCCTAGAAGAGAGTTTATAGAAAAAAATGCAGTTTATGCTAAAATTGATGTTTAAAAATAAAAAATCATATTTATGAAAGTAACCATTGTTGGAGCTGGAAATGTAGGGGCTTCTTGTGCCGAATATATTTCTATCAAAGAAATTGCTAGTGAAGTGGTTTTATTAGATATTAAAGATGGTTTTGCAGAGGGTAAGGCTTTAGATTTAATGCAGACATCCACAACCTTAGGCTTTGACACTATAATTTCTGGAGTAACAAATAACTATAAAGCTACTGAAAACAGTACGGTTGTAGTTATAACATCAGGTATCCCTAGAAAACCTGGAATGACTCGTGAAGAATTAATTGGGATTAATGCTGGAATTGTCAAATCTGTTACTCAAAACATTTTAGAATATTCTCCGGATGCAATTATTGTTGTTGTATCTAATCCTATGGATACAATGACTTATTTAGCTTTAAAATCAACGGGCTTGCCTAAAAACAGAATAATTGGTATGGGGGGAGCCCTTGATAGTTCGAGATTTAAGACATACTTATCATTGGCTATAGAAAAGCCTGCTTGTGATATTGATGGAATGGTTATAGGAGGCCATGGCGATACGACAATGATTCCTTTGACTAGACTAGCTAGTTATAATGGAATTCCAATAAATCAATTTTTAGATGATAAAACTCTTGATAAAATTTCTTCTGCTACTATGGTTGGTGGCGCAACTTTAACCAAACTTCTTGGTACATCTGCATGGTATGCTCCTGGAGCTTCAGTTTCATATTTAGTTGCTAGTATTTTAAGTAATCAGAAAAAAATAATTCCATGCTCTGTGATGTTAAATGGTGAATATGGATTAAATGATATTTGTATAGGTGTTCCAGTTATAATAGGTAGTAATGGAGTTGAAGAAATTATTGATATTAATTTAAATAATATTGAAAAAGAAAAACTTCAAAATAGCGCATTTACCGTAGCTAATATGAATTCAGCATTAAATACTATTCTTAATTAAAAGTTTTTTTTCCCAAGATTATTTAACCTTATAACTTATATAAGTTGTTAAATACTAGCTTAAAGATTATATTTGCTCGCCTAAATAATGCACAAATTTAAATCAAATGCAAAATAATTATCTGATTCGTGTTTTTGCAATCCTTTTTGGATTGGTAAGCTTATATCAGCTTTCATTTACTTTCATTGCAAATAATGAAGAGGAAAAAGCTGAAAAATATTCTGAAAATTTAATTTCTGATTCTACTGAAAATTATTTAAAACTTAGAGAAAAATCAATTGCCTCTTATCTTGACTCAATTGGAAATATAAGTATTTATGGTTTTACATCATATAATGATGCCAAAGGAAAAGAACTTAATAAGGGATTAGACCTGAAGGGAGGAATAAATGTGATCCTTCAAATATCTATACGTGATGTTTTAAAGGGTTTATCAGAAAACTCTAAAAACCCTACTTTTAACCAAGCACTTGATGAGGCCGATGTCCTTCAAAAAAGTACTGACGAACCATATATAGAATCTTTTTTTACTGCATTTGAAAATATTAAGGGTAATCAGTTACTCTCGGACCCTTCAATCTATGGGAATAAAACTTTAAGTGATGAGATAAATTTTGAAATGACAGATGATCAAGTTCGTCCCGTCATAACAAGAAAGGTTGATGAATCAATTGTATCGGCATTTGAAGTATTAAGAAAACGAATTGATAAGTTTGGAGTTACTCAACCAAATATACAAAGATTAGGGTCTTCAGGAAGAATATTAGTTGAGTTACCAGGAGCAAAAGATGTTGATAGAATTAAAAACTTATTACAAAGTACAGCTCAATTAGAATTTTGGGAAACTTTTAAAAATGATCAATTGTTTTCATTTTTAGTTTCTGCAAATGAAGTTGTAAAATTAAAAGATGAAGAAAAATTAGCAGATAATAAAATTGGTAATGAGGTAGAAAATGAATCAAATGCTATTGATGATCTTTTAGCAGATGTTGTTACTAAGGACACAACTTCAGTAATTAATCCAATTCTTGATCGTGTTCTTGGAAGCGGATATCAAGGTGGACCAATTTTAGCTCAGTTTTCATCTAAAGATCAAGAAAAAATAACAAATTATCTTAATTTACCTGAGGTTCGTAGACTTCTTCCGGTAGAGTTTAGGTATATTAAATTTGCGTGGGGAAAATCTATTCCAGATAGTGATATTTTAGATTTATATGTTTTAAAATCAAATCGAGATAATCTAGCTCCTTTAAGTGGCGGAGTAGTTGTTGACGCTGTTCAAACTTATGATGCTTTAGGAAACCCGGCAGTTTCTATGCAAATGAATGGAAAAGGTTCGCGGGTTTGGGAAAATTTAACAGGGAATGCATTTAAACAGGCGAGTAACATAGCAATAGTTTTGGATGATATTGTTTATTCTGCACCTGGTGTAACAAAAGGAGCAATAGCTGGAGGACGTTCAGAAATTTCTGGAAGCTTTACGTTGAATGAAGCAATTGACTTAGCTAATGTTCTTCGAGCCGGTAAACTTCCTGCATCTGCTGAGATTATTCAGTCTGAAATTGTAGGACCATCTCTGGGTCAAGAAGCAATTGAATCAGGCATATATTCATTTTTAATTGCACTAGTTTTAGTTTTACTTTGGATGGTATTTTATTACGGCTCTTCAGGAATTTTTGCAGATATAGCATTGGTGCTAAATATTCTATTGATTTTTGGAATTCTAGCTGGTTTAGGAGCCGTTTTGACGCTTCCAGGTATAGCGGGGATAGTTTTAACAATAGGAATATCTGTAGATGCTAATGTGTTAATCTTTGAACGTATTCGTGAAGAATTAAATAAAGGTAAGGGGCAGATTAAAGCGGTTTCAGACGGTTTCAATAATGCACTGTCTTCTATTTTAGATGCTAATATTACAACTGGTTTAACAGCTTTTATCTTATTTATTTTTGGAACTGGACCTATAAAAGGATTTGCAACAACTTTATTAATTGGTATAGCAACTTCATTATTTACAGCAATTTTTATCACTAGGATTTTAGTTGATTCAAGAGTATCAGTTGGAAAAACAGTAAAATTTGCAACTAAAACTACTAAAGGTTTATTCACTAATTTCAATATTTCATTTATTCAATTAAGAAAAATATCATACTTTTTTTCAACAGTATTTGTGTTAATTAGCTTAATTTCATTAGGATCAATTGGATTAAACCAGGGTGTTGATTTTGTTGGAGGCAGGTCCTATACTGTGAGATTTGAAAATGCAGTTAATCCAGCTGATATCCAAGAAGATTTAATTACTGAATATGGAAGTGCTGAAGTTAAAACTTTTGGAGAGGCTAATCAGTTAAAAATTACTACTAAATATAAAGTCGATGTGGAAGGTATTGAAGTTGATAATGAAATTCAAAAAAAACTCTTTGAAGCATTAAAAAAGTACCTTCCATCTTCTATAACCTATGATTCTTTTGTCAATGGTGCTGACGACAAGCAAGTTGGCATAATGTCTTCGATAAAAGTCGGCCCAACTATAGCTGATGATATTAAAAATAATTCATTTTTGGCAGTTATAGGCTCATTAATTGTTGTGTTTCTATATATCCTTTTACGATTTAGAAGGTGGCAATATTCATTAGGAGCAGTATCAGCTGTTTTTCATGATATTGTAGTTGTACTTGGAATTTTTTCTTTGACATATAAATTTATGCCATTTAATATGGAAATAAATCAAGCTTTTATTGCAGCTATTTTAACTGTTATAGGATACTCTTTGAATGATACTGTGGTTGTTTTTGATAGAATTCGTGAATATGTGAATGAACATTCGAAATGGTCGTTAGATGTAACTTTAAATAGTGCATTAAATAATACTCTAAGTAGAACATTGAACACTTCTCTAACAACATTAATTGTGCTTTTAGCTATTTTCATATACGGTGGAGAATCTATAAGAGGCTTTATGTTTGCATTAATAGTAGGCGTATTAATTGGAACATATTCATCAGTATTTATTGCAACACCAATAATGTTTGACACTATAAAAAAGAAGGCAATTAAAGAGTAGAAATAATAAATTTACCCCTCAACAAGTTTGGGGATTAGGTAGGGTTTAGGATATTATTTGAATATCCTTTCTTTCCCAACCATATCCTTTATGTTTTCAATGGTTTTGTCCATATCATATACTAATATGTCCATGTTGATTAAAATTGTTCTTAATATATATATCTAGAAAAAGTCCATTAGAGACTCCTAAAAATTTAAACACTGAAAAATTAATAAAAATATATGATGAAAATTTAGATTTTAATTATGAAAAAAATCTTTTAATCCAAAATCTAAATAGTCTATCTAATTTAGAAGGAAGAATTATTCATCCTATATATGGTAGAATGGAAAGTAAAAAAATTATTTTTCTAATTATTCATCACACTACTCATCATTTTAACCAATATGATTTGATTTAATTATATCAAAACCGATCAGTTACTATTGAATGCTTTTATTTAGTCTAGCTTTATAAATTATAAATAATCCTGAAATAATTAGAGGAATGCTTAGCCATTGACCTGTTGAAAGTATTGGCATGTATAATTCAAAACCCCCCTGACTCTCTTTAACAAACTCTACTAAAAAACGTATACTAAAAATACCTGAAAGAAATACTCCCAATAAGTATCCTGGTATATGATATATTTTACTATATATTTTTCTTAAAAATAGAAATAAGAAAAAATAACCAATTGATTCATATAGTTGTGCAGGATGTCTAGGTAAAATTTCACCTCTATTTTCAAAAACTACACCAAAATCAGACCCAGTATATTTTCCCACAATTTCCGAATTAATAAAATTTCCTAGTCTAATGAAAACTCCACCTAAGGTAACGGGTACAGTAAGTCTATCAAAAATCCATAGAGTCGATTTAAGCTTATTCTTTAACTGAAAAATAATTATTCCAGTAATGATTCCAATTGCAGCTCCATGACTTGCTAAACCTCTAAAACCAGTAAACTCATATCCTTTTATAAATCCAAGTATTGATCCGTTAATATTTTCTCTAATGGGCAATAGGATCTCTAAAAAATGATTCTGATAATAATCCCAGCTGTAAAAAAACACCTCTCCTAATCGAGCACCTAAAAGAGTAGAAAAAACCATATAAACAAATAGTGGTTCAAGATAATTTTTAGAAACATTTTCTTCAACAAAATATTTTTCTACTATTTTATATCCAATACTGAATGCTATGACAAACATGAGGCTATAGTAATGCAATCCAAAGGAGCCTATTTGAAATAAAACCTCGTTAGGAGACCATTTAATTTGTAAAAGATTTATCATCATGCTAAAAAATTATATTTTTAATAAAGTTAAATTTTTGATTTTATGGAACTGGGTCATACCCATTTCCTCCCCAAGGATGACATTTTAAAATTCGAATTAAACTAATCCATATTCCTTTAACTGGCCCATGTTTTTTAAAAGCTTCAGCTGAATATTGAGAACAAGTAGGGGTGAACCTACATTTTGGTCCTAATAGTGGAGAAATTAAATTTTGATATAAAAATATTAAGAACAAAAAGGGTGCGTTAATAATATTTTTTATTTTTTTCATTTTCGAGTAATACTAAAACTTGAATTCTCTTTTTCATCTTTTAAATTGATTCCAATTGAACTTAGTTCATCTCTGATTAAATCTGCAGTTTTGAAATCTTTATTAAGCCTCGCATTATGTCTAAGCTTCATCAAGAGTTTAATTGCTTCCTCTAAAGTGTTGGATTGATTATTTGATTTTGATGAATCATTAGATTTTAACCCAAGTATTTCAAAAACAAAAAGATTTAGTTGAGTTGAAAGAATTAGTTTTTGATCCTTAGATAAAGACCCTTCGTTGGTTTTCAGTTTATTAATAAGCTTGACAGCTTCAAATAGATTTGCAATCAACACTGGGCTATTAAAATCATCATCCATAGCCTTGTAGCAGTCTTCATTCCATTTATTAATATTAAATTTTGCTTTTCCTTTCTCAGTAATTGAATCTAGTGTTTTAATAGCGCCAATCAATTTATTATATCCCTTTTCTGAGGCTGAAAGCGCAACTTCACTTATATCTAAAATACTTCTATAGTGTGCTTGAAGAAAAAAGAATTTAACAACTGATGGGGAAAAAGGTTTTGAAAATTTATTATTGTTTCCACTAAAGACATCTGAGGGAAGGATATTATTTCCGGTAGATTTAGCCATTTTTTTACCATCAAGAGTCATCATATTTGCATGAAGCCAATACTTTACTGGGGGTTTTTTATTTACTGATTCTGCTTGAGCAATTTCACATTCATGGTGAGGAAATTTCAAGTCAAGACCTCCTCCGTGTATGTCGAATGATTCACCAAGATACTTAGTACTCATTGCAGTGCATTCAAGATGCCAACCAGGAAACCCATCACTCCATGGAGAATTCCATCTCATTATATGTCGAGGTTCAGCTTTTTTCCAAAGCGCAAAATCTTGAGGGTTTTTTTTATCATTTTGACCTTCTAAAGATCTTGTATTATGAACTAAATCTTCAAGCTTTCTTCCTGATAATTTACCGTAATTATTAGACATATTAAACTTATGAACATCAAAGTAAATGGATCCATTTACTTCATATCCAAAACCTTCTTTAATTATTTTTTTTATAAATTCAATTTGCTCTACTATGTGTCCAGTGGCAGTAGGTTCAATTGACGGAGGTAGAGTGTTAAATTTAGCTAAAGTATCGTGAAAATCTAATGTATATCGTTGAACAATTTCCATTGGTTCAAGATTTTCTAATCTCGCTTTTTTTACTATTTTATCTTCACTAACATCTTCATCATTTTCAAGATGTCCAGCATCAGTAATATTTCGAACATACCTTACTTTAAATCCTAGATGCTTTAAGTATCTATAAATAAGATCAAATGAAATAAATGTTCTACAGTTACCTAAGTGAATATTACTATAAACTGTTGGTCCGCAAATATACATTCCAACTTTCCCATCAGTTATTGGGATAAACTTTTCTTTCTTTGAATTTAAAGTATTATAAACTTTTAGATTAGTCATTAAAATCAGTAGATAGTTGTATATATTCTAAAAATTCTTGTTTTTTAGTTGGACTTTTAAAAACCCCACCAAACTCACTTGTTATAGTACTGCTACCGGTATCAGAGATACCTCTTGAATTAACACACAAATGTTTAGCATCAATCACGCAAGCTACATTATCAGTGTTTAAAATATTTTGCAGCTCTTCTACAATTTGAAGAGTAAGTCTTTCTTGAACTTGAGGTCTTTTAGCAAAATAGTTAACTATTCTATTAATTTTTGACAGACCAACAACAGTTCCATTAGAAACATATGCTACATGAGCTTTTCCAACTATAGGTAATAGGTGATGTTCACACGTTGAATATAGGTTGATGTTTTTTTCAACCAACATTTCACCATAACGGTATTTGTTAGTGAAAGTTGAAGCTTTGGGCTTTTTATTTGGACTTAAACCACCAAAAACTTCTTTAACAAACATTTTTGCAACCCTCTTAGGAGTCCCTTTTATACTGTCATCTGTTAAATCCATACCAAGTATATCAAGGATGTCATTAATTTTCTGCTTAATTAAAGAGATCTTTTCATCATCTGATTTTTCAAATGCATCTTTACGAAGAGGAGTTTTCCTTGAACTTGAGACATGATCATTCTCTAACTCATCTTCTTGTTCTAATAAAATTTTTTCTATTTTCATTGGATGTGTTAATCTTGCAAAGATATGTAATTACATGGATTTTAATATATTCAATAACGTTTTGTATAAGATAAGATGCTATGTCTAAACACCTAATTTAGAACTAAAGCTTAAAATTATATGAGGCCATTACTGAAGTTTGTTTTTGGTTAGCTGAAAAATTATCATTTATTCCTGATGCAGAAAGTGAGTTGATAAGATTTATGTTAGAATTCTTTATGGCCAAACTAAGAATGCTACCATTTTTAAAATCGAATCCTATTCCAAAAGTAACTCCTGAATGAGAATTATCAGCATTTACCATACTACTTTCC
The DNA here is from genome assembly GCA_029243245.1 of Flavobacteriaceae bacterium. Taxonomy (GTDB): domain Bacteria; phylum Bacteroidota; class Bacteroidia; order Flavobacteriales; family Flavobacteriaceae; genus Marivariicella. The sequence goes on from JAQWSK010000004.1 coordinate 88,852, forward strand.
TCATAATAATAACCAACTCTATAACTTAATTGCTTTTGTCTTAGCTCCCCTCCAAATCTATACATTGATGCTGATTTGTAGTTTGAAGCTAACTCCTGATTTAGAGATCTTAGATAAGCATTCTGACTCGTTATAAAATTTATATTTCCATAATCCTTTGAACTGAATTCAGCGCTAATCAATCCTTTTGATTCAATTATAAATGATCCACTTATTGAAGTTTTACCTGGAGTTGAAAGCTTATATTTAGAAATATTTAATATTTGTGGAGCTACAACATCTCTAATTAGGTTTTCTTGTGGAGAATTTAAATGATCAGTAATTATAAATTGCATAGATTCTTCTGTTAAATTCAACCAAGTAGGTGATTGATAATTAAATCCAAGTCTAAAATTATTTTTAATTTTTGCAATTATACCTAGTTGAGCTGAAAATCCAGAACCTTGAGTTAGCACATCATTGTTGAACTGAATTAAATTAATATTTGAATCAAAAGAGTAGTTAGATTCATAAAGATCAGATATTTCATGATAATATACTTGATGACTATTAATATTAAAGCCTAAATAAAAAGAATTTTCATATTGAGTGGCTACTGTAAAAGTATATTTTTTGTGATCACCAGCTCTATCTATATAAAAATCATGATCTAACGTGTTATACTTAGCTGCAGAAACATAATTAATATTATTCTCTTCATTTGAAACAGGATCAATTATATATCCGTTGAAACCTAAAAAAGCTTGTTGAGTGCTGTAACCATAATTATTACCTAAAAAGTCATACAATTCATCAATTGTTTCATTATCTCTCGTCATTAAATCATCTAGGGGTACCCCTTGGGCATTATTTAAAAAAAATTGATCTAAACCTATATTTCTTGTAGAAATTGAATTTATATTATTTTTAAACTCTTGGACTTTTTGGATATTGAAACCAAAATTTAACCGATTAAATGGTCCGTCTTCAGAGTTTTTTAAAGAAAAGATTACTCCAAATTGGTTTAAATCTGAAAAGTACCCCTTTACTGGTAAATTTCTGTTATCACCATTTGAAATAGAATTGTTGAAATTAGTCTCAAAACTAATGCCCATTTCAGAAAATAAAAAAACTGCTGCTCCTGCTGGATTATCACTTATTGAGCTAAGATCACCTCCTAATGAACTAAATGCTCCTCCCATTGAGGTATATCTTGCTGAGCCAAATATACCAGAGGTGCTTAAGTTAAAAGCGTCTTGACTTGTTTGAGCTTTTGAATAAAATGTTAATAGGAAGGTTAGAATGATATAAATTAAATTTCTCTTCATAATTTATTTATATTTCATTGATTATTTCTTCCGCCTCCTTTTGATCTAGTTGAACTGACTGAAGGTCTACTTCTGCTAGAAGAGTTATTCACACTTTGTGAACCTCTTGAATAGGTTTTTGAATTAAGATTAGACCTATTAGAATTACTATTACCTCGATTTATTTGAGAATAAGATTGATTTTGAGGTGAAAAATTACCAAGTGCTTTTCTTATTTTTCGTCCAATATTAGTTCTGGAATTCGTAGTTGATTTTCCATTTTGCGGACTAATTATACGATTACTACTTAAGCCTCTTGATGACAACCGCTTATTAAAAGATCTTTGGTTTACAGCACCTCTATTGTAAGGGACCTTTCTTCCATAACTATTTTGGTTTGAGACAATGTAATTGTATGAATTATAATTATTCCATCCATAAAGAGAATACCCATACCCCCAAGCATTATTGAAATAGAGCCCTTGGTATCCAAAATTCCAGTAAGGATTGTAATAAGGAGAATAAAATCTATTATAAGGAGACCAAAAATCATTAAACGCCCAATTATTCCAATAGTCAAAACTATTGAACCCATATCTGAAGGTTATGCTAGGAGTATTATCAATTATGTAAATTTTATTATTTTCTTCGTTTGAAGAATTAGAAATGTCTTCTGTTTGATTTGATGAATCATTTGAAAAATTTCTAAAATAATTCTCATAATATGTTGTAGATTGATTGATTAAATTATTAGACTCTGTATTTTCTGATTGAGTTTTGATTGAATCATCATTATTATAAATGCCATCTGTAGCATAATATGAAACTCCTTCAAATGAACCACAGCCAATAAAAACAAATAAAAATGATAATATAATTATTGAAAATAAATTTTGATTTAAGTTGTTTTTATTCATAACTGTTTTTTTTTAGATGTCCGTTCAAAAAAATAGTAATTTTGTCTATTAATTAACTATATAAATATAAAGGCAAATTTTGTGCCAAATAAAAAATGGCTGAAAAACTTACATCTAGAAATCAAGATTATTCAAAGTGGTATAATGAATTAGTGATTAAGGCAAATCTTGCTGAATTGTCTGCAGTAAGAGGTTGCATGGTAATTAAACCCTATGGTTATGCTATATGGGAAAAAATGCAGGCAGAGCTGGATAAAATGTTTAAAGCTACTGGACATGAAAACGCATATTTTCCATTGTTTGTTCCAAAAAGTTTGTTTGAGGCTGAGGAAAAAAATGCTGAAGGTTTTGCTAAAGAATGCGCTATAGTAACTCATTATAGGTTGAAGAATGATGAAGAAAAGCCTGGAAAGTTAAAAGTTGATCCAGAATCAAAATTAGAAGAAGAATTAATAGTTCGTCCAACTTCTGAAGCAATTATATGGAGTACATACAAAAAATGGATTCAATCATATCGTGATCTACCAATACTTATAAATCAATGGGCTAATGTTGTGCGATGGGAAATGAGAACTAGACTTTTTTTGCGTACTGCAGAATTTTTATGGCAAGAAGGACATACAGCACATTCAAGTAAACAGGAAGCTGTTTTAGAAGCAAAACAGATGAATGATGTTTATGCTGATTTTGCCGAAAAATTTATGGCTATGCCTGTTATAAAAGGATTAAAATCTGAATCAGAAAGGTTTGCGGGAGCATTAGAGACGTATTGTATAGAAGCTTTAATGCAAGATGGAAAGGCTCTTCAGGCAGGGACAAGCCATTTTTTAGGTCAAAACTTCGCAAAGGCTTTTGATGTTAAGTTTACAAATGAAAAAGGTAAATTAGATTATGTATGGGCTACTTCATGGGGAGTTTCAACAAGATTAATGGGTGCTTTAATTATGACTCATAGTGATGATAATGGTCTTGTTTTACCACCAAATTTAGCTCCTATTCAGGTAGTAATAGTCCCTGTTTATAAAGGAGATGTAGAATTAAATAAAATTTCTATTGTTGCAATTAAAATAAAAAATGAACTTGAGTCTAAAGGTATTTCTGTAAAGTATGATAATAGAGATAATTTTAAACCCGGTTTCAAGTTTAATGAATATGAATTAAAGGGTGTTCCTGTTAGGATAGTGGTAGGTCCTAAAGACATTCAAGGCAATTCAGTAGAAATAGCTAGAAGAGATACTTTAGCTAAGTCTAAAGTTGAAATTAATAATGTAGTTGATACAGTTAGTAATTTATTGTCAGAAATACAGGATTCACTTCTTATTAGAGCACTTAATTATAGAAATAAAAATATAACAATAGTAGATTCATTTGAAGATTTTCAAAGTGTTTTAAATGAAAAAGGAGGTTTTATTTCTGCACATTGGGATGGTACTACTGAGACAGAAGAACTAATAAAGAAAAAAACCAAAGCAACTATAAGATGCATTCCTTATAATAATGAACAAGAGGATGGTGTTTGTATCTATTCTGGAAACCCTTCTAAGCAAAGAGTTTTATTTGCAAAAGCTTACTAATTCAGGAATTTTAATAACTTATATTGGGAAAATGTACATAAATATATACCTCTAAGGTTATTTGTTACTCTTCGAAAAGTTCATTTTCATTATCTGGCTCGAACCCATTAATTTATAGCAAACAAATTTTTTCTTATATAGAAAAAACATACTAATTTATTTTTATTTAAATTCACAAAAAATTTTTATTTGAAATTTTAAATAGAATTGTTGTTCAATTCTATTTTTCCGTTAAATTTGCAAACTGATTTACGGCCCGTTCGTCTATCGGTTAGGACGTTAGGTTTTCATCCTAGAAAGAGGGGTTCGACTCCCCTACGGGCTACAACAAATAATAAATAAAAAATAAAATATTTATGGCAAATCATAAATCCGCTTTAAAAAGAATTCGATCTAATGAAAAAAAACGTCTTAGGAATCGTTTTCAACACAAAACAACACGTAATGCTATAAGAGACTTGAGGTCGTTGACAAAGAAAAAAGAAGCCGAAAAAGATCTTCCTATTGTTGTTTCAATGATTGATAAATTAGCTAAAAAAAATATAATTCATTCTAATAAAGCTGCTAATATTAAGTCAAAACTTTCAAAGTTTGTTGCTTCATTATAGAATATTTTATTAAACTTCATAAAAAAAAGCTTCCAATTGGAAGCTTTTTTTGATTTCAGTTATATTCTTTTACGAATTCATTGAAATTAAGAATTCTTCATTATTTTCAGTTCGTTTGAATCTATCAATGATAAATTCCATTGCTTCAACAGGATTCATGTCGGCTAAATATTTACGCATTATCCACATTCGCTGAATAGTTGCTTCGTCTAATAATAAATCATCACGTCTAGTGCTTGATGATACAAGATCAATGGCTGGAAACAATCTCCTATTTGATATTCGGCGGTCCAATTGTAGTTCCATATTACCAGTTCCTTTAAATTCTTCAAATATCACTTCATCCATTTTTGATCCAGTATCTGTTAAAGCAGTAGCAATAATAGTCAATGACCCCCCATTTTCTATATTTCTTGCAGCTCCAAAAAATCTTTTAGGTTTATGTAATGCATTTGCATCTACACCACCACTTAATATTTTTCCTGATGCTGGCTGAACTGTATTATATGCTCGGGCTAGTCTTGTGATTGAATCAAGTAAAATAACAACATCATGTCCACATTCTACAAGTCTTTTTGCTTTTTCTAAAACAATATTTGCAACTTTAACATGTCTATCAGCGGGTTCATCAAAAGTAGAGGCAACAACCTCACCATCAACATTTCTTTGCATGTCAGTTACTTCTTCAGGCCTTTCATCAATAAGTAGAATTATCTGGTATACTTCAGGGTGATTAGCAGCAATTGCATTAGCTATATCTTTTAATAGCATAGTTTTTCCAGTTTTTGGCTGGGAAACTATCATTCCTCTTTGTCCTTTTCCTATCGGAGAAAAAAGATCCATAATTCTTGTAGAAACAGTATTTTGTTTCTCAGCTAATTTAAACTTTTTTTCAGGGAATAAAGGAGTTAGGTGTTCAAATGACACTCTATCTCTAACAACTTTTGGGTCAAGTCCATTTATAGTATCTACCTTAATTAAAGGAAAGTATTTTTCCCCTTCTTTTGGTGGACGCACTGCACCTATAACAGTGTCTCCAGTTTTTAGCCCGAATAATCTTACCTGTGATTGTGAAATATAAACATCGTCCGGAGATGATAAATAATGGTAGTCGGAGGACCTTAAAAACCCATAACCTTCTTGCATTTTTTCCAAAACACCCTCTGCTTTAATTATTCCTTCAAATTCAAAATCAGGCTCACGATATCTATTTCGATTATCTCTGTTATGATTTGAATCTCTTTTTTGATTGCTGTTTTTGTTTTGAAAATGTGATTTTGGTTTTTGATTTTCATTTTTTTGATTAACCTCATTCCTTGGAATATTTTTTGATTTCTTATTGTCATTTTGATTTTCCTTGGAGTATTTTGAAGGTTGCGTATTAGAAACTTTAGATTCTTTATCATTTATATGCCTAGGATTTCTGATTTCTTTATTATTTTCACTTGAAACTTCTTTAAAATCAGTATTAGGTTTTTCTTTCGGCTTTTGACTATTTTGAGTAGGGTTTGCAGATTGATGATCTATTATTTGGTAAACTAGATCTTGCTTTTTTTGACCTGAAACGCCTTTTAAACCAATAGATTTGGCTATTTCTTGAAGGTCAGATAATTTTTTACTTTTTAAAGTGTGGAGTTCGAGCATAATTTTATTAGTATTTTCAAATCTTAAATAATGGGATATGACAATCAAAACTATGAAGTGTGTTTGTTTTGATATAAAGTCGATACAATATTACAAATTATTATTTTAATCTACTCATATAATAATGTAATTTTGTTTAAATAGATTTTTATGATTCAAAGAATTCAGAGTGTTTATTTATTGCTAATTATTATTGTAAATGTTATTTATAAATTAATTTTGAATACTTTTTCAAATATAATTTTCCCTGGATATTCAATGATTTCTAATTGGACATCTTCCGTTTACGTATATCTTATTCCAACCATATTAATTTCATTGACATCTTTACTTTTGTATAAGTATCGTACTCGTCAATTACTTCTTAATAGGCTTAATATATTTTTTCAATTACTTCTTTTAGCTTCCTCGTTTGATAATCTAATTAGCTTTAATATCTTTTATATTTTATTGTTAATTAATCTAGTATTAATTAATCTTGCTAATTATGGTATAAAAAAAGATGAAAATTTAATCAAGTCTATAGACCGTCTTCGTTAATATAGGACCTGTTTCCTAAATCAATAACAAAAAGATTTTTTATTTCAGTATCATCGATTTCGAATCTGACCATGGTCCTTTTTTTATGAAAACCAATTATACCAGATGCTCCAGGATTTATATATAAAAGATTAAACTTTTTATCTTGAATTATTTTTAAAATATGAGAATGTCCTGAAATAAATATTTTAGGTTTATGTTTAGATAATAATAGTTGAACTCTTTTTGAATATTTTCCTGGGTATCCTCCAATATGAGTAATTAACACAGAAGTACCTTCACAATTAAAAAATATATTTTCAGGATAAATTTTTCTAGTTAAGTGATTATCAATATTTCCATAAACAGCCCTAACTAAACTCTGTTTTTTTAAACTATCAATTACTTTAATGTTTCCAATATCTCCCGCATGCCATATTTCATCAGACCATTTAGCATGATTAACAATATTATTGTCTATATAACTGTGGGAATCAGAAAGTAACAGTATTTTTTTCATTAGTAATACAAATGTAATTTGTGATTTTGATTTATCAACTAACAAATTAAAATAGAATCAAATATCTTTACAAAAAAAAACTTTTGCGTTATTTTATTGAGTTTTCTTATAATGGATCTGATTTTCACGGTTGGCAACGACAAAATAATGCGATAAGTGTTCAACAAACTCTTGAAGAAGCGATGACCCTAATTCAAGGTGAAGTTGTTTCCGTAGTTGGAGCCGGGAGAACTGACACAGGTGTTCATGCTAAATACATGACGGCTCATTTTGACGTTAAAACATTCTCTAAAAACAAAATTGATTTTATTTTTAAATTAAACCAACTCTTACCTAAATCTATAGTGATTAATAATATTAGAAAGGTTAAGAGTGATATTCATGCTCGATTTGATGCAATTTCAAGAACTTATTATTATTATATAAGTCAAGTTAAAGACCCTTTTAATTATCCTTTACATTATTATTTTAAAGAAAAATTAGACTGGGATATAATGAACGAAGCATCAAAAATCATTATGAATCATAATAATTTTGAATGTTTTTCAAAGTCTAATACTGATGTTAAAACATTTTCATGTGATATTGATGTGGCTTTTTGGGAGACAAATGTAAATGGAGCAGTATTTAAAATCACTGCAAATAGATTTCTAAGAAATATGGTAAGAGCAATAGTTGGAACTTTAATTGAAATAGGTCTTGGAAAAAAAAATCTTAAAGATTTAGAAAAGATATTAGTTAGTAAAGAAAGAGGTAATGCTGGTTATTCAGTTCCAGCCAACGGTTTGTTTTTAACTAAAATCACATATTCGAACTTAATCTATTTAAATAATGAGGACAACTAAAGGTAAAATTTTCAATTTCAAGTTGTTTAAAAAGCTAATGGGCTTTGTGAGCCCTTATAAAGCAAATTATTACTTAGTTATGTTTTTTGCTATATGTTTATCAGTTTTTTCAATTTTGACACCCTATTTACTTAAAATAACAGTTGATGATTACATAACTAAAAAAGATTATGAGGGAATGCTTGTTTATCTAGGATTAATGCTTATTACATTGATATTTGAAGTTTGTTTTCAATTTCTTTTTGTTTTTTATGCAAATTTTTTAGGTCAAAGAGTTATCAAAGATTTAAGAGTTTCCTTATTTGATAAAATAATTAATTTTAAAATGTCTTATTTTGATAATTCGGCAATTGGCAGATTGGTTACAAGAGTAGTTAATGATATTGAAACAATTGCAAGTATTTTTTCTCAAGGACTATTTATGATAATTGCTGATCTTCTTAAGATGTTCTTGGTGATTATAATAATGATAGTAATTAATTGGAAACTATCTTTAATTGTATTTTCAATATTACCAGTAATCTTATATGCTACTCGATTGTTTCAAAAGTCAATGAAAATTGCTTTTGAAGAAGTAAGAAAAGAGGTTGCAAATTTAAATACTTTTGTTCAAGAAAGATTATCAGGAATTAAAATAGTTCAAATTTTCCATAGAGAAACTATAGAATATAAAACATTTGTTGACATTAATAATAAGCATAAAAAAGCATGGTTAAAAACAGTATGGTTTAATTCAATTTTTTTTCCTGTTGCTGAAATTTCTTCATCTATTACCATTGGATTATTAGTTTGGTATGGAGGTTTAAATGCAAGTAGTGGAGATGGAGTAACTTTAGGAATAATCTTTCTTTTTATTCAGATGTCCCAAATGTTGTTTCGACCTTTAAGACAAATAGCAGATAAATTCAATTCGCTTCAAATGGGTATGGTCTCAACATCAAGAATCTTTGAAATATTAGAGACAAATAGTTCGATTTCTGATTTTGGCAATTTAACTCCTCAGAATTTAAAAGGATCAATCTTTTTTAAAGATGTTCGATTCTCATATATATCAAATGAAGAAGTTCTCAGTGGTATTAATTTGAAAGTAAATTCTGGAGAGAGTATTGCTATTGTTGGTCCAACCGGTGCAGGAAAATCTTCAATTATTAACTTGCTTTCACGTTTTTATGAATTCGAAAGTGGCGAAATAACAATAGATGATATTTCAATTAAAGAAATAAAATTAGATTTTTTAAGAAGGCATATTTGCACTGTGAGTCAAGATGTTTTTTTATTTGCTTCATCTATTTATGATAATATTACATTATTTAATCCTTCGATTAAAATAGATGAAGTAATAAACGCAGCAAAAAATATAGGAGTTCACGATTTTATAAGCAAACTTCCTCAAGGGTACGACTATAACGTTAAAGAAAGAGGTGCAATGTTATCGTCTGGACAAAGGCAATTAATTGCTTTTTTGAGAGCTTATTTAGCTAATCCAACTATTTTGATTTTAGATGAGGCTACTTCTTCAATTGATTCAAATTCAGAGGAGTTAATTCAAAAAGCCACTGCTAAAATAACTGAAGGAAAAACATCAATAATAATTGCTCATCGTTTAGAAACAATAAGAAAAGCTGATAGAATTGTAGTTATGGACAATGGACAAATTGTTGAACAGGGCACCCATGAAGATTTGATGAAAATAGAATCTGGAAAATATTCCCAATTATACAATATTCAGTTTGCCTCACAAGAGATTTTAGCAGGTTAAAAAGTTAAATCCTCAATTATTAACTTGTTTAATTCTCCTTGAGAATCAAATTTCACAAATTCACCATCTTTGAGATATGAAATTTCACCTGTTTGCTCGGAAATAACTAAAGCTGTTGCATCTGTTTTCTCACTTATTCCCATACCGGCTCTATGTCTCAAGCCAAATCGTTGAGCTAGTTTTTTGTTATCAGAGACTGGTAAAACTACTCTTGTAGCAGTTATATAATTACCTTTTATAACTATAGCGCCATCATGGAGTGGACTATTTTTAAAAAAAATTGTTTCTAAAATTTGGGATGATAGAAAAATACTCGCAGTGTCTCCGGTATTTTTTATAAAATCTAAGTTAGTATTTCTTTCTAAAATAATAATTGCCCCAGTTTTATCTTTAGACATCTTAATACAAGAATCTAAAATCATTTTGACATCAGTTTCATTTGTAATTTGAGGCTGGTTGAAGAACTTGAAATATTTTAAAACATTTTTTTTTGACGTAAAGTTAGAAGAGCCAACTAATAATAAAAATTTTCTTATTTCTTGTTGAAAAACAACTATTAAGGCAAAAAAGCCAACACTTATAAAGTTTCCTAAAATATTACTGAGAACATCCATATTGAGTAAGTCAGTTATTTTCCATATCATATATATGATGACTATTCCTAAAAAAATATTTATAGCAACAGTTCCTTTGACAAGCCTATAAAGAGAGAACAATAGAAGAGCTACAAGTGCAATATCGAAGAGATCAATAAAACTTATATTTAAAAAATCGAGAGTTTCCAATAGATGAATTTTTGTAAAAGTATAAAACTAACTTAGTGCATGCAATAAATCAATGCATTCTTTAGCGCTTTTAACATCATGAACTCTAAGTAATTGAGATCCACCTTGTAAGGCAAAAGCGTGCAAAAAGGTAGTTCCATTTAATGATTTTTCGGGCAAAATATCTAAATATTTCCAAATCATTGATTTTCTGGAGAGACCTGTTAAAACGGGACAGTTTAATGCCTGAAAGAGTTTAATATTCTTTAATAACTCAAAATTATGTTGAATGGATTTACCAAACCCAAAACCTACATCAATAATAACATCTTTAATTCCATTTCTATTAGCAATTTGAATTTTGTTTGAAAAGCTAGAAATCACTTCAGTAACAACATTTTTATATTTAGGATTATTTTGCATTATTTTTGATTTTCCTTTACTATGAGTTAATATATAAGGAGAATCATATCTTCCTACGACACTAAACATTCTTTTATCAAAATCTCCACCAGAGATATCGTTTATTATAGCAGCCCCCATATTCAATGTCTCTTCAGCTATTTCAGAACGAAAAGTATCAATTGAAAACATACAATCTGGAAAATTTTTTAATAGGTTTTCAAAAACAGGTAAAAGCCTATTTTTTTCAATTTCTAACGTTAACTCCTTTGCACCAGGCCTTGTGCTTACCGCACCAACATCAATAAAGGTTGCGCCCTCTTTTATTAACTTATCACACTTTTTTAATGATTTGTCAATAGAATTATATTTTCCACCATCATAAAATGAATCAGGTGTAATATTTAAAATTCCAATAATTTTGGGTGTGTTTAAATCTATTAATTGTCCTCTACAATTCAAGTTCATAATTTTATTATTTGTTTTGGATATCTTTTTTAAAAGTTGCTAAATTGCATTAAATATTTTTCGAAATTTACTATAAAATTTTTCCATGACAACAACAGAAGATCAATACATTGAAATAATAAGTCAGTGTAAAGGATTATTTAAAAATAAAATGAAAGATTATGGTTGTGCATGGCGTATTTTAAGATTAGAGTCTTTGACAGATCAAATTTTCATTAAAGCTCAAAGAATTAGAGGTCTACAGACTAATAAGGAACAAATGATTTCCGATGGTCAAACTGATGAGTTTATTGGTATAATAAATTACTCTATAATGGCTTTAATCCAAATTGAACTAGGGGTTGCAGAACATCCAGACCTTACTGATAAACAGTCCATGGATTCATATGATAAGCATTCACAAACAACTTGTGATTTAATGCTTGCAAAAAACCATGATTATGGTGAGGCATGGCGTGAAATGAGAGTCTCTTCTTTAACTGATTTGATTTTGCAAAAATTACTTCGGGTTAAACAAATTGAGAAAAATAAAGGCAAGACCATAGTCTCTGAGGGAATTGATGCTAATTATCAAGACATGATAAATTATTCCGTCTTTGCTTTAATCCATTTAAATAAAAATTAACAAAAGCTTTAAGAATGAGACAAAAAATTGTAGCAGGAAATTGGAAAATGAATAATACAAATTCTGAAAGTAAATTGCTTTTAAAGAAGCTATTGAGTTACAAATTTCCCCCTGATGTGAGAGTAATTGTGTCTCCACCTTATACTCAATTAAGTCTTATAAGTAATAAGCTTAAAAATTTAAAAATTGAAGTTGCCTCTCAAAACATGCATTATGCTTCAAATGGAGCGTTTACTGGTGAAATCTCAGCATCGATGTTAAAAAGCTCAGGAGTTTTTACTACTATTTTAGGCCATTCAGAAAGAAGGTTATACTTCAATGAAACGAATAAAAGCTTAAATGAAAAGGTTAAAAAGGCAGTAAATGAAAATATTGAGATTATTTTTTGCATAGGAGAGGAACTTGATGATCGAAAATCAGGAAATCATTTTGAATATGTAAAACTTCAACTTGAAAAAACTGTTTTTTTACAACCTATTGAATCTTGGAAAAAAATTATTATTGCGTATGAACCTATCTGGGCTATTGGTACAGGAGAAACTGCCTCTCCAGACCAAGTCCAAGAAATGCATTCATATATACGAAATATAATTTCAGAAAACTATAATGAATCTTTAGCAGAATCTACATGCATAATTTATGGGGGAAGTGTAAAGCCCTCAAATGCAAAGAATATTTTTTCTCAACCTGATGTTGATGGAGGTCTAATTGGTGGAGCTTCATTAAAATCAGAAGATTTTGCAGCTATAGTTAAAGCAACAAAATGTCAGTCATATACCGCATAATTTCATTCAAAGTTAATCCAGTAAAAATTGAATCTGAAATTTTAATTGCAGAGTTAGCTGAGTTTGGATTCGATAGTTTTGAATAAAGAAGTGATGGTATTGACGCGTATATAGTTGATGATGATTATACAAAAAATATTTTCACGAATCTTCATATTGTCAAATTCAGCTTTTGAAATCAGTTATTCATCTAAAACAATAGATTTAAAAAATTGGAATGAAATATGGGAAAGCAATTTTAAGCCTATTATAATTAACAATGATTGTGGAGTAAGAACAGGTTTTCACCTTCCATTAAATTTAAAATATGAAATAGTAATTACACCAAAAATGAGTTTTGGAACGGGTCATCATGAAACCACATCAATGGTTATGAATTACATTTTTAAGTATAAATTTAAAAGACTTAAAAGTTCTTGATATGGGCTGTGGCACTGGAATTTTAGGAATTTTATGTGAAAAAATTGGTGCTGTTTCAATTGATGCATTATATATTGACCAATGTTGTTATGAGAATACCATAGAAAATGCACGTTTAAATAAATGTATGTTTATAAATACTATTTGTGGAGACATTAATTCAATTAAAGAAAATAATTATGATATAATTTTGGCAAATATTAATAAAAACATTATTATGAATGATATTTCTATTTATAAAGATTTATTAAATGATGGTGGTCAGTTAATTATAGGTGGATTTTATGTTGAGGATATAATTGAAATTAATAAAAAAGCTAAACCTTTAGGATTAGAATTAGTTTCAAAAAAAAGTAAAAAATTTATGCACTTCCATGTATTATATAAAAGTTTAATCTTTTCATCTAAACCAAAGATTAATCCCGAAGATGATATTCAGCAAGTTGTTCAAACTGATAGGGAACATGAGCTTGTTTTGTATAATGACGATGTTAATACTTTTGATCATGTAATCAATACTTTAGTCGCAGTGTGCGATCATTCAATTATGCAAGCTCAACAATGTGCCTATATTATTCATTTTTCAGGTAAATGTGTTGTAAAAACAGGTTCAATTTCTGTTTTAGAACCTCAATGTATTAAGCTTCTTGAAGCAGGACTATCTGCAGAAATTATATAGCTATTTTTTTGAATTAAAAAATTGTAATTTTACAAGTCAAATTCTAATGTTGTGAGATTTCTAACATTCATTTATTTATTTATTTGTATATCTTTTATACAAGCTCAAAATCAAGATAAAATGGACAGAACTATATACCAGTTTGTTGTAGAGGATTTATATGGAGAAACTTTTGATTTTTCTGAATTGAAGGGGAAAAAAGTAATGATTGTTAATACTGCATCCAGATGTGGATTAACTCCTCAGTACAAGTCATTACAGACTCTTTATGAAAAGTATAAAGACAGCAACTTTATTATCGTTGGGTTTCCTGCAAATAATTTTTTATGGCAAGAGCCCGGTTCGAATGAGGAAATTGCTGAGTTTTGCAAGAAAAATTATGGTGTTTCATTTCCTATGATGAGTAAAGTATCTGTAATAGGATTGAATCAGCATCCTATCTATTCTTTTTTAACTAGAAAAAAATTAAATGGTAATATTGATGCAATGGTTACTTGGAACTTTCAAAAGTTTTTAATAGACGAAAATGGCTATGTTGTTAAATCTATTTCTCCAAGAAAAAAGCCTGATGATGGTGAAGTTCTTAATTGGATAACTGGATCATAGATGAGTAAATATAAAATTCAAACGATATGCTTACACGAAGGAGCTTTAGAGGATCCTATCAATAAGGGGGCAATTTCTCCATTGTATATGTCTACAGCATATCAGTTTAATGATGTAAAAGAGAAAAGGTATCCCAGGTATATAAATACTCCAAATCAAGAGGGGGTATGTAAAAAGATTGCAGCTTTAGAAGGAGGAGAGCATGCTCTTATTTTTGGATCAGGAATGGCAGCTGTAACTACTTCTCTTATGTCACACCTTAACTCTGGAGATCATATTATTTTTTTTAATGATCTATATGGCGGCACTCGAAACTTGATTAAAAAAGAGTTTTCTAATTATAATATTTCATACAGTTTTGCTGCAGGATCATCTTTAGATGATTTTAAGGCATGCATTAAAGAAAATACTAAAGGAATATATATTGAAAGCCCAAGCAATCCATTACTTAAGATTGTTGATATGGAGGCTATTTCTGATTTGGCTAAATCAAATAATTTATGGACTATGATTGATAATACTTTTGCAAGCCCAATTAATCAGAACCCAATTTCTTTTGGTATTGATCTTGTTATTCACAGTGCAACAAAGTATTTAGGAGGACACAGTGATATTTCTGCTGGAGCTGTAATAGCTTCAAAAAAACACATAGATAAGGTTTATGAATTAGCAAAGAATTTAGGGGGAACCATTAGTGAATTTTCAGCCTGGCTTCTAGAAAGAAGTATAAAAACATTACCTATAAGAGTTCGTGAACAAAATAAAAATGCGTTAGAGTTATCCTGTTTTTTAGAAAGACACCCACAGATATCTAAGGTTTATTATCCTGGATTAGTTTCACATGAAGATCATGAAATTGCTAAAAAACAGATGAGTGGTTTTGGTGGTATGCTTTCAATTGAAATTAGTTCTAAAATTGACCCTAGTTTATTTTTAAAAAATCTTAAAATAGTAAAACCTGTAATGAGCCTTGCAGGGGTTGAAAGTACTGCTAACTATCCTAAATTAACTTCTCATTTCTCACTCACTCAAAAGGAAAGAGATGATCAAGGAATATCAGATCACTTAATCAGGCTTTCTGCTGGAATTGAATCTATTGAGGACTTAAAGAATGATATTGATAATGCATTAAAAACATCATTACATGAAAGTTGATATTCTCGCATTCGGAGCACACCCTGATGATGTTGAGTTGGGTTGTGGAGGTACAATAGCTAAAAGTGTTTCTGATGGAAAATTAGTTGGAATTATTGATTTAACTCAAGGAGAAATGGGAACTAATGGTTCTCCAGAAATAAGAAATAAAGAAGCAACAAAAGCAGCCTCTATCTTAGGAGTTAAATTCAGAGAAAATCTAGAATTTAAAGATGTTTACTTTAAAAATGATGAAGCTCATCAAAACAAAATTATTGAGTTATTAAGATTATACAAACCTGAAATAGTTTTATGTAATGCGATTGAAGATAGGCATATTGATCATAGAAGGGGGTCTGACTTAGTCTCTCATTCATGTTTTTTAAGTGGCTTAAGTAAAATTGAAACATCTGACTCTTCAGGGCAGAAGCAATTACCTTGGAGACCAAAAGTTGTATATCACTATATTCAGTGGAAAGAAATTGAACCAGATGTTGTTGTTGATGTTTCAGCATTTCTAGATAAAAAAATATCAGCTGTTAAAGCATTTTCAAGTCAATTTTATACTTCAGATAGTTCTAAAGAATTCACCCCAATAACCTCACAGAACTTTATTGAGAGTGTTCGATATAGAGCCTTTAATTTGGGAAGGTTAATTGGTGTTGATGCTGGTGAAGGCTTTACAACTGAGAGGTATCCTTCTGTTAATAGCATAACAGATTTGATTTAAAAATATTTTTCAAGTCGCTTGTCTTCGAAATAAAAAAGTTTAAATTTGCACCCTAAATGGTGGTTGTAGCTCAGCTGGTTAGAGCGCCTGGTTGTGGTCCAGGAGGTCGCCGGTTCGAACCCGGTCTTCCACCCCAAAAAAAACCTTTGATTTATCGAAGGTTTTTTGTTTTCTTAGATTTAATAAAAAACACAATGAAAAAGCTACTTCTTCTTTCACTTTAGCTCTTTAATTTTTATATTTTTAAAATAGGCTCTTCCTGGGTGATCTTGCAGACAAAGATAACCCTCATCAAATTTTCCAAAATCGTACCATCTTTTTTCCCCTAAATATTCAGATTCACTAGCCATTGACTTACTAAATTTACTTTTATCTATCATTTTATTCCACCTTTCTCCTCTCAATTCAAACTCATTTATTAAGACATCATTTAACTTAACAATTCCCAAATTATTTTTTTGGTCTATTTTAATGTAATATTTATTCCATTTACCGGCAGATTTATATGTATTAATTTGTTTTGGTGAATAGATATCATAAACAGCTCCTAAATAATGTTTTTTTTCATCTAAGTCTGATAAGACATTATTTAACTCAATCTCTCCTCCTAAAACACCTTTTGGGTTATTATATATATCAATATCAATAATTTGAACTTCAGGACCAGTTTGATAAGGGAATTTGTAAATAGAATCTTCATTAACACCCCACATAAAACCACTATTTCCACCTTTCTCAATTTTCCATTCAAAAATAATTTCAAAGCTTTTATATTTTTTATTTGTTAATAAGCTTGCATCATCATTTCCAGATTCTAAACCAGATAATGCATCAAATATCAGAATATTATCTTCAACACGCCAACCCTTTTTTGAACCATCATCTTGAAAAATATGCCATCCTTCAAGAGAATCATTAATAATTAGATTTTTCCACTCTTGTTTTGGTGTATTGCAACCAAGAATAAGAAAATAAATTAAAATATAGTAGTATCTCATAGTTATTATTTTTATCAAATTAGTAATTTATATTTACTTAATTTAAAATATAATTGAATTTTCAAATTATCCCTTTATTATAGATTTATAGATTTCAGGATCAGTTGCACCTTCAGTACCAAATAGAAGAACAATACTTTCTTTATTAATTCCTATTTTTTTTACAACATCATTTTTTTTCATTAAATCTATAAGAGCATCCAACCCTGCAACTGATGATTCTCCGGATTCAATTTTTGGAATATTATTATAAAGCAATCGCATAGTATTGGTTATTGATGAATCATCAATTGTGATAAAGTGATCAGCAGATTGATTCAGTATTTCCCATCCTAACAAAGATGGTTTACCGCAAGATAATCCTGCCATTATTGTTTCTTCTTTGATTTTAAATGAAGTCAATGTATTATTTTGAGCACTTTTAATTAGACAATGTGCTAGCTCAGATTCAACAACTACATTCTTAATATTTGTATTATGCTCTTGCCAAAAGTAACTACTAATTGATGCAGGAAACGATCCAACTCCTCCTTGCAGAAACACATGAGTAGGCATAGATTTATTTTTTAATTGTTCTCCTATTTCTTTTGCCATTACTGTGTATCCAGCCATAATGTATTTCGGGTACTTTGTATAGCTTTCGTAAGATGTGTCAGAAATAATATGCCAACCATTTTTATTTGCTTCATTAATACAAACACGAAATGATTCATCATAATTCCCTGAAACACGTATAACATTAGCTTTAAGACTTTCCATTGCTTTTTGACGTCCTGAACTAACTTCTGAATGGATATAGATTTGACACTTGCAACCAAATAGTTTTGCGCCAAATGCTACTGCCCTTCCATGATTTCCATCTGTAGCAGTTGTAACTGTAAGTTTTGAAATAAGATTCGTATAGCTCCCTTTTCTTATTCTCTCAATTGTAACTTCATCACCAACTTCTTTTTTTAAAGTATTATAAAGAAATTTTAAAACACCATATGTTCCTCCAAGAGCTTTAAAACTTCCAAGACCAAACCTTGAGCTTTCATCTTTGTAGTAAATATTTTTTACTCCAATTTTTGAAGCAATTTTTTTTAGGGAAAGAAGGGGAGTTGGATTATAATTATTCCATGTTTTTATTTCATCATATGCCAATCTGCAATCCTCAAAATCTAAAATTGATTTCAGTTCATCAGGATAATCACCTTTTTTTTTATTAGAATTCTGATAATGTTGGATCAGCATTTAAATATGAGTTTTTCTATTTATTATAAACCTATTTTTAAATTCATAATTGACACCAATATTTCTCAAATTTTTTTAATTACCTATATTGATTGAACCAATACCACCTGTTGCCTCCCAGAAGTTAAATAAAGAACTTTCATCAGGTCCTTTAAATGAAAACCATTCAGCAGCACTGTTTATAGAATTCCATTGTTCATCAGTAAGAGGAGAGTCTGTTAATACAATAATTAATAATTCAAATTCTTTTTGGGATTCTAAATAGCTTGGAGTTCTTACACCTAATAAACTTTCCAATTCATTTGGTCCATAAGTAACTTTCGTGTTTGCGGTGAACAACCATTTTGTATTAGTGATTTGAAGTGAAGTAATGTCATTAAATAAATCAAATGGATTTACAGAGCTAACGGGAATCATCCCCATTAAATATAATTCTAATTCATTAAAAGGCACACCATTCCCTCCATTTGCATAAGGGCCGAAAGAATTGACGGAATATTGACTACTGCCAAGATCCTCCAGAGTACTTTGTTTAAACCCCCCTAATTGACCTGGGGTACTTCCTCCAGTAAAACCCCAATGTCCATAATATGAATATGAATCAAGATTATTACCAGTTTGATCTACATTTTCTGTAGGTAAGCCATAATTAGCCCAATTATGCATTAATTCATGTAATGCAGGTCCGTTTTGGAGAAAACCTAGACTAGATAATTGCATTACGGATTTTAGTTTTCCTGACGAGCCATAGTTGCTGGTGAAATCATAAATTTGATCTGATTCAATTCCAGTTGAAATTCCCATGATATTGTTTGAAACACCAATATTTTTACCATAATAACTTATCCCTTCAGGAATTTCATCTTCATTTAATACAAGAAAAATAAAATCATATTGATCAGAAAAATGTTTATATATATCATTCACTAAAGGCTCTCTATATGCTCCATCTGAAAACTGATCACTGCTTTTCCAATCACTATATTCAGTTGAGGACATTAATAAAGAATAAACATTATTACTTGAATCAGTTGTTATAAGATGATCAGAACTTTGACTTGGATTATTATTAGAGTTTTCCCCTGATTCAACAACAGCTTGTGAATCATTTTGGGGATCTTCATCACTACTACATGATGAAATTAATAAAGTAAAAACGGTAATAATATATATTTTAAATAATTTCATTTGTGTTTAATTTAGCATTAAACTCTTAAAAAAATTTTCTTTCTATATAGTAGATATAAAAACATCCATTGAACTGTTAATAAGCAAAAAACATAAATAACAGAATCATATGGCTCTCCAATAAGATGAAATAACCATTTGAAAAGAGAATTTGTTGTATAACTCCAATTAATAAATAAGCTTGACATATAAATTAATATTGAATTCATACCAATAATTTTAAAGATAAAAGCCCACTTATTATATTCTAAAACATCAATTAAATAATAAAAAACCGCCATAAGTAACATGCTTATTCCTCCACACTGAAGAACAAATGAGCTCGTCCATAAGTTTTTATTGATTGGAAAGAATAAATTCCAGATTTGAGCAGCAATTATTAGTAAAAAACTGATTGTTATAAGTTTAAAAGTAGTTTGTTTTCTTTTATTCACAGCAGTATTAATTAAAATATTTCCAGTATAAATTCCTAATAAAGCAGTTGATATTGCTGGGATTGTGGAAAACAAACCTTCTGGATCATGAATTCCCAAAAACAACTTACCTGGCATAATCATTCGATCAAGATAAGAGACGATATTTCCTTCTATCGATAAATCACCTGCTAAAAATCCAGGAGCTGAGAAAAATATAATAAGCCCCCAGTATCCAATAAGTAAACTGAAAAACCAAAGAATTTGATTTCTTTGATTAGCATATAGATATATAATGTTCGCAAACATATATGCTAATCCAATCCTGCCTAAAACACTGCCAAACCTGATTTCTTCTATAGATTTAATTTCAAGTCCATTGTTGTATATGATCCCTAATAAAACAAGTATTATGCCTCGTTTGATTACTCTTTTTAATAAATCAGTTCTATTTTTACCTTTAGCTAGTTGTTTGCCTATAGAGAATGGAGTTGCAATTCCTGATAAAAATAAAAATAAAGGAAAAATTACATCATAAAAAACAAAACCATTCCATTGTGGATGAATAAATTGATTAGATAATCCATGCCAAAAATTATTGGATTTAATCTCAGCCATTTTATGAAATATTTCCTCTGCACCAATAATCCAAAACATGTCAAAACCTCTTAGGGCATCTAAAGAATATAAACGATTATCTTTAGCAAGTTCTTTCATTTCATAGCATTATAGTTTGTATTCTTAACCTTTCTATTGCAATATATAAATTTAATGTTTATAAAAATTATTCATCTTATTAAAACTAGACATTACTAAATAAATTATATATTTACTATCCCAATTAAGTAAGATGATAAGAAATATTTTAGATATTGATTTTCCTTCTGGTGTAAAACACCTTTATATGAATGGTAGAAGATATACTAAAAAAGATTTTTTAAAGGCTAGAGCACTCGAGAAAAGACGAGGAAAAAAAGGCAGATTTATTTCATTAAATAAATTATAGCAATTAATACTGAAAAAAAGCCCTTAAATTAAATTTAAGGGCTTTTTAATTAATCAAATGAACATTAAGAATCAATATCTATTTTATAAAATAATTTTAAAAGCTTTTGTTATTTGCTTTTTACTTTTTTCCTGCTCATTTAACGATAAGAAACAAAACACTTCAAGTCAAGAAAAAAATAAATCTCGTTATGAATATATTGTTAAGAATGATGATTTTATAAATGAGATAGAGCAGTCCCTATCCGGAAATTTCATTGAATTAAGCAATGGAAATACTTATTATGAATTAGCAAATTTTAAAAGCCTTGGGCCTGTAATAGTTTTAATTCATGGATTTTCTGTTCCATCATATATTTGGGAACCAACATTTCAAAAAGCAAAACAATTAAGATTTAAGGTTTTGCGTTTTGATTTATATGGTAGAGGATATTCAGATAATCCAAATATAAACTATACTGATGAGCTTTTTGCAAAACAAAGTTGGGAGCTTTTAGATTCTTTATCTATTAACAAAGCGGTTTTAATTGGACTTTCTAATGGTGGACGAGTAATTTCCAAAATGGCTCAAATAAATCCAGGCAGGGTTGAAAAACTAGTATATGTGTCTTCAAACGGGTTCAAAGATGTAAAAGAAATGAATAATAAATCTGTTGGAGAAGCTGAAATTTTAAAGTTTATAGATAATTATAAATTTCTTTCTAAGAGTCAAATGAATGATTTTAAAAATCCAAATCAATTTAAAGATTGGGATAAAAAATACAGTGAATTACAAAAATTTAAAGGTTTTGCAAGAGCTTTAATTTCAACTAGTAAAAATCATGTTCCCTTAGATGATATTCATAAGCAAATTGCTAATAATAAAATTGAAGTCTATACATTGTGGGGAAAATATGATAATGTAGTTGTTTTTGAAGATTTCAAAAATAAATTAAACCAAATTATACCAAATAGAAAGGAATTTTTTTTTAAATCAGCAGGTCACTTACCTCAAATGGAATCTCCAAAAGAATTTAACACAGTCTTATTTGAAAAGATACTTGATTTCACTGAAAAAAAGTAAAATAGAAATACTTGCAAGTATAAAAGAAGATAAATAAGAAAAATATTTAGAGTTAAATTTTGATAAAATTTTTTTTCTAAAAAGAGAACTTAAAATAGAAACTAGACTAAAAATTAAAAGAGCTATTATAATAAAAGTAGCCCCAAGAACAAAAAACTGATATTTGATAGACCAGTCATTATGAAAAACAAACTGAGGAAATAAACTAATAAAAAACAATATAATCTTTGGATTGCTTAGATTCATTATCAATCCAATAGTATAAGGATCTTTATTATAATCTGTTGATTTTTTGATTTTTCTTTTTTCTTTTTTTGGAAACTCGAGGTAAGCTAAATAACCAATGTATATAGCTCCGAAAATTTTGATTGAAGATGAAATTTGGGGAAATTGATTTAAAACCCATGAAAGTCCAAGGATTGATGCTATTGTATATAAAAATAATCCAGTTATAAGACCTAATGAAACCTTAATGCCATATTCATAACCTTTTTGTAGACTTTGAGATATTACAAAAATTATGTCGGGACCAGGACTTAGTGTAATGATAATAACGGTACTGCAAAACAGCAAGAAAATTGAATCATTCATGTTTTACATAAGAAAACTAATCTTTCAATTTAATTCTGTTTTCTTGATTTGCTAATTTCCATGCAGTGAAGAAAATCAATTTACTACGCTTAGATAGCATAGTATAGTTTATTTTATCAGGGGTATCAGTAGGCTTGTGGTAATCATCATGTGTCCCGTTAAAATAGAAAATTACAGGTATATTTTTCTTTGCAAAATTATAGTGGTCGCTTCTAAAAAAAAAACGATTTGGATCGTCTTCTTCATTAAAAGTATAATCAATTTTAAGATTGGTAAACTCTGAATTCATTTTTTCTGATAAATCATGAAGTTCTTGACTTAATTTATCAGACCCTATTAAGTAAATATAATTAGGATCTTTATCTTCTCTTTTTGGATCCAACCGTCCAACCATATCAACATTTAAGTTTGCCACAGTATTTTCTAAAGGATATAATGGGTTTTCTGTATAATATTTAGAACCAAGTAAACCTTTTTCTTCTCCTGTTATATGTAGAAAAATAATAGATCTTTTGGGGCCATCACCATCGATTACTGACTGTTGAAAGGCCTCTGCAATTTCAAGAAGAGCTACTGTTCCTGAACCATCATCATCGGCTCCATTATAAATATCCCCATTATTTTTACCCACATGATCTAAATGAGCTGAAAGAATTATATACTCGTCTGGTTTTTCATTTCCTGGAATGATAGCAACCACATTCTCTGTTTCAATTTTTTCTTCTTTTATTTCTAGAATCATTTTTTGCAAAAATTTTTCAGTATTTTGAGCTGAAGAAATTTCATGATTTATATAATAATCTCTTAAAAAATCAATTGCGATTTTTTGTCCTTTTTTTCCTGTTTCTCTTCCTGAAAAATAATCAGAAGCGTAGGTGTATAATAATCCTTTGAGTTCTTCAGAAGTTATACTTTTAGCATAAGTTTCTGGATTTGTTTGTGCATTTGTCACTAAAAAGTTGAATGACAATATGGTTAAAAATATTTTTTTTATCATACGCTAATCTATAACTTTTCTTAAACTCTATAACTCTTTCTTAATTAAAAGGCTTGTTTTGGCTTGAAAATGGATTTGTTCCATTTAACGTAATATGTTTCACTTATATATTATATCATCTAAAATAATTGCTAAGATTTTATTTTGTAAATTTGCATGCAATTACATTTTATATGAATTGCAGATGGATTTCAAAAAAAAAATAGAGCAGGGTTTAACATATGATGATGTGTTGCTTATTCCTGCCTTTTCAAGTGTTCTTCCAAGTGAAGTATCAATTACTTCAAGTTTTTCTAGAAACATTAAGCTAAATGTACCTATATCTTCAGCGGCTATGGATACTGTTACTGAAAGTAGAATGGCTATTTCTATAGCTCGAGAGGGAGGAATAGGGGTCCTTCATAAGAACATGACTATAGATCAACAAGCTCAAAAAGTTAGAAAAGTAAAGAGATCTGAGTCTGGTATGATAATGGACCCTGTTACATTATCATTAAACTCAGTAGTTTCGGATGCTAAATTGTCAATGGAACAAAATAGTATCGGTGGAATTCCAATAGTTAATAATGATGGAGAATTAAAAGGAATTGTCACAAATAGAGACTTGCGTTTTGAAAGAAATAATAAAAGACCAATTACTAAAGTAATGACTTCTAAGAATCTAATAACAGTTAAAAAAGGAACTTCTTTAACTGATGCAGAAGAAATTCTTCAAAAACATAAAATTGAAAAACTACCTGTGGTTGATTCATACAATAAATTAGTTGGTTTAATTACTTTTAGAGACATAGCTAAGCATAGTTCCAAACCTATAGCTAATAAAGACAGTTATGGTCGTCTTAGAGTTGCGGCTGCAGTTGGAATTAGTGGTGATGTCATGGATAGAGTTAAAGCTTTAGTTAATGCTCAAGCTGATGCAATAGTTATAGATACAGCTCATGGTCATTCTAAGGGCGTTTCAATTGTTGTTAAAAAAATCAAAAAAATGTATCCAGAACTTGATCTTGTTGTAGGTAATATAGCTACTGCTGAGGCTGCGATTTATCTTGCAGATCTTGGAGTAGATGCAGTTAAAGTAGGAATTGGCCCCGGATCAATATGCACAACTCGAATTATTGCTGGTGTTGGATATCCACAATTTACTGCTTTAATGAATGTAGCTAATGCAATTCAAGGAAGAGGTATTCCTGTTATTGCAGATGGAGGGATTAGATATACAGGTGATATTCCAAAAGCATTAGCTGCTGGAGCTGATTGTGTAATGTTGGGATCATTACTTGCAGGTACAAAAGAATCTCCTGGAGAAACAATTATATATGAAGGAAGAAAGTTTAAATCATATAGGGGTATGGGGTCATTGGAAGCAATGAAAAAAGGTTCAAAAGATAGATATTTTCAAGATATTGAATCAGATATTAAAAAATTAGTTCCTGAAGGAATTGTAGGTAAGGTTCCTTATAAAGGTGAGCTCTTTGAAAGTATTCATCAATTTGTAGGTGGATTAAGAGCGGGTATGGGTTATTGTGGAGCAAAAGACATAGAGTTTTTACAAAAGAATAGTCGTTTTGTAAAGATTACCTCATCAGGAATAGTTGAAAGCCACCCTCATAATATTAGCATAACCAAAGAGGCTCCAAATTACAGCAGATAAAAAATAGAATTACTAGGCTATAATTTTAAAGGTCTTTACTTTATTGCCTGAATGAATTTGAATTATAAACATGTTTCCAGTTTTGAGATTCACCGATAACTCCCTATTTGAGTTTAAATCAGAAACTTCTGCTGAAAAAATTTTATTTCCAATAATAGAATAAATTGTTATTACTCCAGACCCCTTAAATCCATCTATATAAAGTGTTCCATCTTTGTAAAAAACTTGTTGAATAGTCTTTTCAAAAATATTTATGTTTGAAAAACGAGTTGAATTAAAGGCATACCCACTACTAAAAGAAAAAAGTACGATTAAAATTAATAATTTTGTTCTCACCCTAAAATTATATATTGCAATTTACAATTTTTTTCTAATGTAATTAATATTATAAAATACTTTAAATCAGTATTTTAATAATTAATAGTAATTTAAGCATTTAAGATTTATTAACTGTTGAGTAATTTTGTAGAATTGTATGATACGTATAAGTCTTTTAAAATTAATATAAATGAAAATCTATAGACTCTTTTTAATAGTAGTGTTTTTCCTTATAATTGGATGTGATGAATTAAATAAAACTAGACAAAATCAATTGATTGCTAGAGTTGATAATAATTATCTATATATGTCTGATATTGATCAACTTAAATTAAAATTCTCATCTGCTTCAGACAGTATTATTAAAATCCAGAATTATATAAACACATGGGCTAAAAATCATTTGTTCTATGATAAATCTCTATTAAACATAAATGTTGAAAATAAAAATTTACTTGATAAACTTGTAGACCAATATAGATTGGACTTATATAATAACAATTATAAGGCGTCAATCATCAAAGCTCAGATTGACACATTGATTACTCAAAATCAACTAGTTGAATATTATACTGATAATAATTCTATTTTTAGGTTAAAAGAACCATTGTATAAGTATAGATTTATAAAGTTTCATAAAAATAATGTTGATAGAAATGAAATAACCAATCGATTTATTAGATATTCAAATATGGATAAGGTTTTTCTTGACTCTTTATCATTTCAGTTTTCAAATTCATTTTTAAATGACAGTATATGGTTTACTAAAAAAACTCTTATTCAGAATGCTAATTTTTTATCCTCAAAAGATTTATTAAGTATAAAAAAATCACAAATATTTAAACTAGAGCAGTCAAACCAAGTATATTTGTTTAAAAGTGAAGACTATTTGCCTAAAAATGAAATTGCGCCTTTATCCTTTGTGGAAAATACAATTAGAAATATAGTTTTTAGTCAGCGAAAGTTAGAGTTTATAAAAAAATTTGATCAAGAAATTATAAATGATGCCATCCAAAATAAAAAATTCGAAATATATCAGTAAATTATTTTTTTTAGTACTTGTATTATTTTTTAATCTAAATGTTATATCGCAATCAAACTCTGCAAGAATAAAAGTTGATGGAGTAGCATCAGTTGTTGGAGATTTTGTTATTCTTGATTCTGATATTGATAGAATGTTTGTTGAAATGGAGTCACAGGGGATTTCCACAAAGGATGTTTCTAGATGTGAATTAATATCTAAATTAATGGAAGATAAGCTTTATGCCCATCATGCCATACAAGACAGTCTGGAGGTTAGTGATCAAGAAATATATGATTATGTGGGACAAAGTATAGACTATTTCACTGAACAATTAGGTAGCATTGAAAAGGTTTTAGAGTTTTATAATAAACCAGATGAAGCAAGCTTCAGAGATGAACTTTTTGAAATTAATAAGATTCAAAAACTTTCTGCTAATATGCAATCTGAAATTGTAGATAAAATTTCTATAACACCAGAAGAAGTTAGAGAATTTTTTGAATCTATACCTAATTACGATTTACCTGTTTTTGGAACAGAATTAGAGATTTCCCAAATAGTTATATCACCAAAAGTTTCAAAAGAGGAAGAGAATAGAATAATAAACCAACTGAGGTCCTTTAAAGTTGACATTCTTGAACGGGGTTCTAGCTTTGCATCTAAAGCAATATTATACTCACAAGATCCAGGATCTAGATCTAACGGTGGAAAATACACCCTGCAAAGGAAAAAACCTAGAATGGTTAAAGAGTTTAGAGATGTAGGATTTAGATTACCAGAAGGTGAGATATCGGATCCTTTTAAAAGTGATTATGGATGGCATATTTTAAAAGTAGATAATATTCGAGGACAAGAAGTAGATGTCAGACATATATTGTTAACTCCAAGGATAGATGATAAAGATTTGGCTGAATCAAGAAAAGTTTTAGACACTTTACGAAAAAGAATTATCGATGAGGAAATAAGCTTCAAGGATGCTGCAATATATTTTTCTTCTGAAAAAGAGACAAAAAATAATGGTGGTGTTTTAATCAATCCAATTACTGGTGATACTCGTTTTGAGTTAACAAAAATTGATCCTGTTTTATATAATCAAATAAGATATTTGAATGATAATGAAATTTCTGTTCCATTAATAGAGGAAGATAAGTCTGGTCTTAAAAAATATAAAATACTAAAGGTCAGTAACAGATATGACGAGCATACTGCAGACTTTTCTCTAGATTATATTAAAATCAAAGAACTTGCTTTAAAAAAGAAGAAATTAGATGCAGTTCAAAAATGGATGCGAGAAAAAATTGAGTCAACCTATATAAATGTTAATAAAGTATATAGATCTTGTAATTCTAAATACAATTGGTTAAAAAAATAGACTATTTAAAATATTTTAACGGAACCCACAACATTCCAAAGCATTCACCATCTTTTTTATTAATATTTTTGTGATGGATTTTATGAGCTCTTCTTAATCCTTTAGCATATTTGTTATTAATTTTTTTGAACATTTTAAATCTTTGATGAATAAAAATATCGTGGACAATAAAATAAGATAGCCCATATGCAAAAATTCCAATTCCAATTGGAAGACCAGCCCAGAAATCATATTCTCTCCAGGCATAAAGATTTGATGAACTTACAATCGCATAAAAAATAAAAAACAAGTCATTTCTTTCAAACCAAGAATTATGATCTTTTTTATGATGGTCTTTATGTAGCTTCCATAAGAATCCATGCATAATATATTTATGACTAAACCATGCCATAAACTCCATAATTAAATATGTAATCGTAAAGACTAAAATAAAAAGTAATATTTTGATCATTTCTATAAGAGGTTTAAATGGTATTTTAAATAAGAATTAATTAAGATTATCATTTTTTTATAATTAGGAACTCGAATTCTTGTTTTTTTAATACTTAATGAAGGTGTTTTTTTAATTTTTTTTAGAAGAGTATTATAATGTTTGTATGCGGTGTAAACCGCAAGCCTTGCTTCGTTAGGTAACTCAAAAACTCCTTTTAATCCCATTTTAAAATCATTCTCAATTTCTATAATTATTTGAGTTTTTGATTTTTCGTCAAAATTTTTAACATCTACTCCTGGAAAATAAGTTCGATTTAGACTTTCGAAGTCAAGGTTTAGATCTCTTAGAAAATTAACCTTTTGAAAACCAGATCCTAAATACATTGCAGATGATTTGAGTTTAGAATATTTTGCATAATCCCCTTTAACAAAAACAGTTAAACACATCAATCCAACGACATCAGCAGACCCATAGATATATTCTTTATATTCAGCATCTGACAAATAAATTTTTTTATCTAAATCTAACCTCATACTCTTAAGAAATGCTTTTATTAAATCCGTATCAATCTTATATTTATTTACAGTTTTTTGGAAAGAATTTAAAATTGGATTAAGACTTATGCGTTGTTTAATTGAAAAGTATAGTTCTTTCTCAAACCTATTAAGCAAGTCTTCTTTTGGATAATCATGGAATGTGTCTACAATTTCATCAGCAAAACGAACAAATCCATAGATGTTATAGATGTCTTGTCTAATAGAGTTGTGTAAAAGTCTAGTGGCTATTGAAAACGATGTGCTATATTTCTTTGTGACAGTACGACTAAATTGTTCTGAGAGAGAATCAAATATTTTTTTCATAAATTTTGATAAAATAACAAACTGCAAACAAATTTACAAAAAAAGAAGAATTAACTTATTCGAGTTAATGTGCGCACGAGAAGACTCGAACTTCCACGGGATTTAATTCCCACTAGGCCCTCAACCTAGCGCGTATACCAATTCCGCCACGTGCGCTTAAATTCAATTTTAGAAATGTATTTTTAGAATTTTGAACAATACTTTAGGCTTAATTTTTGTGATTATTACTCATTAAATATAGAATGAGAGTTCTTATTTTAAAATTATATTCAGTCTCATTACAGAGCCTAAATATAATGTTTTAATAGTTCAATTAAAATAAATTTTAATGAGAGATCTAAATGTTAATTATTCAAATAATTCTGTTCAAAACCACTAAAATGATTTTAATTTCAACTTTTTTTAAAAAATTATTGTGAGGAATGCTAAAGCAACATCATTGTTTCAGGATTCCAGTTTACCGAACCTGCTTGATAATAACTTTCATTTGCTAAAAGTGCAGCTCCTGCAGCTCTTAAACCAAAAGTGGGGTCTTGTATGATCTTTCCTTTTCCTCTAATTGCTTGAAAGAAATTATAAAAATGATCATAATGCCCACCCTTGTAGCTTGCAGGAGCTTCCCAAAGTGTTTCACCAGTATTGAAAGACACAACTTTTTTTTCAATTTTTTTATCGTTATAATTTTCAGCTATTCTTTTTTGAGTCTCCTCGGTAAATGCAATCATTGAATAATCACCTGGAATTGTTCCCTTTATTGGTCGAATGAGTTTACAGGAATTAGAATTCACTTCCATAGCACCTTCAGAACCTATAATTTTAAAACTACCACCAGCACCTGAACCTGCAACAAAATTTACTCTTAAAGAAGCATTAAATGCAGTATGAGTTTTTGTTTCAGGGTAATCATAGAAACTAAGTGCTATGTCTGGAACATCACGTCCGTCTTTCCAATAACGTAGTCCTCCTGTAGAAAGTGCTCTTTTTGGCCCTTTTGAACTAAGTATATAATTTAAGCTGGAAAATGCATGGACAAACATATCACCCGCGATTCCGGTTCCATAATCCTGATAATTTCTCCATCGAAAAAAGCGTTTTGGGTCATAAGGAACCTTAGGAGCGCTTCCCAGAAAACGATCAAAATCGATGGTTTTAGGAGTCGCATCTGGTGGTATTGCATATTGCCAGGCACCTTCTGAAGAGAATCGATCATTATACATGTCAAGCATTATAATTTCTCCAATAGCTCCATCTTCATATAATTGTTTTGCTTTTTGATTTCCTAAGGATGACATACCTTGACTTCCAATTTGACAGATACTTCCCGTTTTATTGTACACTTTGATGATCTCATGACCTTCAGTAAAGTTTTGAACCATTGGCTTTTCACAGTAAACTGCTTTTCCCAATTGCATGGCTTCAATAGTGATTTTTTTATGCCAGTGGTCTGAAGTAGCAATAATTACAGCATCGATATCCATTCTTTCTAATAATATTCTATAATCACGACTGGTAAAAATATCATAACCCCAAAGTTCTTTAGCACGATCCAATCTTCCAGTATACAGATCGCAAACTGCAACTAATTTTACACCAGCTACTTTTAAAGCGGCATTTGTATCATATATCCCTTGAATACCACACCCAATCAACGCTAAATTGATTCGATCATTAACTAAAAAAGTTTCTGAGCTATAACTACGATCAAGGGTCAATTTTTGGTTATAAGCACCTGAAAGCAAATAGGGAAATGAAGACATAACGGAAGAACCCAAGGTCAAATTTTTAATAAATGATCTTCTTGTTTTATTTTTTTTCATACACCTAATAACAGGATTTGTTAAAAATAAATATAACAAATTTTGGAGCTTAAAAGATATTAATAAACTTAAAGAATTTTAAGAAAGGATTCTTAATTAAATTGACTAAAATAAAAAAAGGAAAAAGTGACTTGACTGGGGCTCGAACCCAGGACCCTCTCCTTAAAAGGGAGATGCTCTACCAACTGAGCTATCAAGTCTAAAAAAGTGACTTGACTGGGGCTCGAACCCAGGACCCTCTCCTTAAAAGGGAGATGCTCTACCAGCTGAGCTATCAAGTCAATTTTTAGGGAGCAAATATAGTGTCTATAAATTGATTATTCAATATTATTTTGTGTTAAATTTGATGACATTTATAATTTAATTTTGAATAAAAAGATAGTTTTGATAGGTTATATGGGGTCTGGTAAAACAGCTGTTGGTCAGGCACTTGCGAAAATTTTTAAAATACCTTTTATTGATTTAGATAACGAAATTGTGAAAGTTGAAAAAAAATCAATTGATAAAATTTTCAATGAAAATGGTGAGTTGTATTTTAGAAAAATCGAATATAATTGCTTGAAAAACATTTTAAAGTTATCATCTCTAAGTATAATTTCTTTAGGGGGAGGAACCCCATGTTATTTTGATACTATGGAAATGTTAAATGAGAATGATAAAATTGATACTATTTTCCTTAGAACAAGTATTACCAATTTAACAGAACGTTTATTTAAAGAAATTAATCATAGACCAAAAATTAAACATTTAAATAGAAAAAAAGTCTTAAATGAGTTTATTGGAAAACATTTATTTGAAAGAAATAAATTTTATAATAAATCAAAACTTGTTATTAATACTGATGACAAGTCTATATTTGAAATTGCTGATGAGATCAAATTTAGACTAACTTAAGTAAACTCCTTCTTTTTCCTTAGGATTAAAAACAACGTTAATGTGTTCTTTTACTGAAGTTGATAATGAAATACCCTTAAAGTCTGCTTTGATTGGAAATTTTTTATGATTTCTATTTACTAGTACAACAGTTTGAATTTTTTTTAAATTAATGCTTAAGAATGCGTTTACTGCATAGAGTAGGGTAGAACCGCTATTTAAGACATCATCAATAACAACAATTGATTTGTTTTTTAATTTTTCAATATCAGTTGACATATGAGCTCCATTTCTCGGGTTTTTTTTATCAATTTTTAATTCAATTTGATGAACTTTATATTGACTTATGTTTTTTAAAACTTCACCAATACGCTTACTTAAAATTATACCATTTAAAGAAATTCCAACGAGGTAAATTTCTTTAAGACTAATATTTGATTCATATATCTGAAAAGCAATTCTTCTAGTAGCATCTTTTATTTTTAATTCATCAAGAATTTTATTTTCTTCCATTTGTTTTATTAATACATTAATATAAACATTTATTTATCCTTTTCCTTAAATTCATCAATTTCTCTCCGATCCTTTTTTGTTGGCCTTCCCAATCCTTTAGTACGACTAATTATTTTACTTAAATTCTGAATTTCATTTTGATTAAAGGCGTCTTTACTCGTTAAATCTTGACGATAAATATCTACAATTTTGGCTCCAACTCTTGATTTAGGTATGTCTAAAACTTTAAATTCTAAATAAACTTGACTCTTTCTAATAGAAATTATATCTAAGGGTAAAATATCTTTTGATGGTTTTAAAGCTTGTTTATTTAATCGAACATACCCCTTTTTACATGCATTTGTTGCTAATGATCTTGATTTGTAATACCTCAAACACCAAAGTAATTGGTCAATTCTCATTTTAAAACTTAGTTAAAATTTATACAAAAATAAAGTAAAATTGTATCTTGCGCTGCAATTTTATCTTATGAAAATTAATTTTTTAGCACGTATCAATTTTATCTTTATTATAATTTTATTTAGTTGTAAAAAAAACGATAATAATATTGAGGAAGTTGTTGTTAGAGATGCATCTGTCCAATCAGTTGCTGATGATGTTAAGTTAAGAGCATATTTAGAAAGTCATTTTTATAATTATGATGATTTTCAAGCTTCACCGGGTGATTATTCTATTAAAATTAGAATAGACACATTATCAGGAGATAATATTGATAAAATACCATTAATAAATATGGTTCAAGAACAAAACTTAACTGTCAAACAAGATGATATTGACATACCTCATAAATTATATTATTTAGTTGCTAGGCAAGGAACCTCTTCTAGACCTTCAAATATAGATTCAACATACGTTTCTTATGAAGGAAGCTTAATTGATGGTTCTGTTTTTGATAGCCGTGATTTGCCTTTATGGTTTGATTTAGCTCAGGTAGTTCAAGGATTTAGAATGGGTATAACAAATTTTAAATCAGGAACGTATTCAATAAATTCTAATGGAACATTTACTTATGAAAACTTTGGTCAAGGTGTTATGTTTTTTCCATCAGGATTAGGATATTATAGTAATTCTAATGGTGCCATACCCCAGTACTCCCCCTTGGTTTTTAACTTTTCTTTATATACGATGAATATAACTGATCATGATAATGATGGAATAGCTTCTTATTTAGAAGATGTTGATCTTGACGGAGAGCCTTTAAATGATGATACTGATGAAGATGGAAATATTAATTTATATGATTCTGATGATGATGATGATGGTGTGCTTACCATAAATGAGATTGATAAAGACAATAATGGAGTGATTGATGATACAGATGGGGATGGGGTTCCTGATTATTTGGATCCAGATACCACAGATTAACTAACTAAACTAATTATATGAAGAAAAATTCAGCGACGTTTGATTATCTAAAAAACATAAAATAATAATCTCTAATCTTCATCATTTAACTTATAAGCAAAACCAATAGATAAAATAGATGCCCTATTATCTATTTTAACTATATCAAGATTGTTTTGATGTATAATTTTAGTTTCCATTGGGTTTAAGCCTCTTTCGTATCTTATGTCAAATTGAATTTTTCCTAAATGAATTCGAGTACCCAGATTTAACCCCATAGTTGTATTATCTTCAATTTTTTCCGTATTAAAAGAACTAATCTTGATTTTTTCATTTAAGATATATTGAAAAGATGGACCAATAAAAACACTTAAAAATGGTAACACTTTATACCCAATTGTAATTGGAAGTTCAATCTTGTTCTGAATTAAATTAATATTATTTTTTGTATTATTATATTGAAGCTCAGTCCTTAAATTAAAAATAGGTCCTTCAACAGAAATAAAACTTCCGATAAAAAAACCCTTGAAATCATCCTCAGTTACATTTAAATCAATCTCTTGATTAATCGTTGAAATATCCGAACTATTATTTAAATTAATTCCTGCTTTAAAGCCATAATCAACTTGACTGAAGATTGAAATTGGCAGTAAAACAAAAAAAGTTTTATAAAAAAGGTTCATTTAAACTATTTTCTTTCAATTACTTTTTCAACTTTATTAATTATATTTTCGGTGTTTAAACCATATTTACCCATTAGTTGTTTAGGAGTGCCTGATTCCCCAAAAGTGTCATTAGTTCCAACAAATTCTTGAGGAGAAGGTAAGTTCGATGAAAGTGTTCTAGAAACACTTTCCCCAAGCCCTCCATAAATATTATGTTCTTCAGCAGTTACAGCAGCTTTAGTTTTGGAAACTGATTTAAGTATTATTTCTTCATCTAGAGGTTTTATTGTGTGAATATTAATTACTTCAGCTGAAATACCTTTTTTATATAAAACTTCAGCAGCTTTAAGTGATTCCCAAACTAAATGACCTGTTGCTATAATAGTTACATCAGAACCTTCATTCATTAAAATACCTTTACCAATTTGAAATGAATTCTTTTCTGGTGTAAAATTTGGAACTTTTGGCCTACCAAATCTTAAATAAACTGGACCAATATGATCTGCTATGGCAAGAGTGGCAGCTTTAGTCTGATTAAAATCACATGTATTTATCACAGTCATTCCTGGAAGCATTTTCATAAGCCCAATATCTTCTAGTATTTGATGAGTAGCTCCATCTTCTCCTAGAGTAACACCAGCATGAGAAGCACAAATTTTTACATTTTTCCCTGAATACGCTATTGACTGACGAATTTGGTCATAAACTCGTCCTGTAGAAAAGTTTGCAAAAGTTCCTGTAAATGGAATTTTATCTCCAATGGTTAGCCCAGCAGCAATCCCCATCATATTTGCTTCAGCAACACCTACTTGAAAAAAACGTTCAGGATTTTCAGCTATAAATTGATCCATTTTTAATGAACCAATTAAATCTGCACAAAGTGCAACAACTTTTGGGTTAGTTCTTCCAAGTTCTGTTAATCCTGCTCCAAACCCTGACCTTGTATCATTAGCACCAGTATCTATATATTTTTTCATATTAATCGTTTTAATAATCACCTAATGTTTCTGGATTTTGTAAAAGTGCTAGTTTTAATTGATCATCATTTGGGGCTTTCCCATGCCAAGCATGAGTATTCATCATAAAGTCAACTCCATTACCCATTTCTGTTTTCATTAAAATAGCTACTGGAACTCCATTGCCAAGATTACTTTTTGCTTCATTTAGTTTAGCGATGATTAACTCAATATTATTTCCTTCTTCTAACTCTAAAGTTTTCCATCCAAAAGAATCAAATTTTGATTTTAAACTTCCTAGGTTAAGAACATCGTTAGTCGATCCATCAATTTGTTTACCATTTAAATCAATAGTAGCAATTATATTATCAACTCCTTTTGCTGCTGCAAACATTAAAGCTTCCCAATTTTGTCCTTCTTGAAGCTCCCCATCTCCCATTAAAACAAAAACAGTTTTAGGATCTTTATTGATTTTTTTACTTAATGCTGCTCCAATAGCAACTGATAATCCCTGTCCAAGTGATCCAGATGCAATTCTGATACCAGGAAGTCCTTCATGAGTTGTTGGGTGTCCTTGAAGTCTCGAATTAATTAACCTAAACGTATTAAGTTCCTCTACAGGAAAATATCTATTTCTAGCTAATACACTATAAAAGACAGGAGAAATATGCCCATTTGATAAGAAAAAAAGATCTTCTTTTTCACCGTTCATATTGAAATTCGGATTATGTTCCATCACCTCATTATATAGTGCTACAAAATACTCAGCACACCCTAATGAACCTCCTGGGTGCCCAGAATTTACTTTATGAACCATCCTTAAAATATCCCTTCTTACTTGTTGAACAAAGGCTTCTAATGTTAAAGTGTCTGACATGTCAAATGGAATTAATTTATTAACAATATTACATTAAATGAAAACGTTAGCAAAGCCCAAACTTTGATAATTTTTATAGTTTATAACTAATTAATTAACATTATAATTATCCTGTATAATAGATTGGTATCTTTGCTATTTCTTTTATTTATGAAATTTAATTTACACCAAATAGATAGGTTTTCAAATGCTAGAGCAGGGACTATTTTTACTGATCATGGAGAAATTCAAACACCGATTTTTATGCCGGTGGGGACATCAGCGACAGTTAAAGGAGTTCATCTTAGAGAACTTGAAAATGACATTAATCCAGATATTATATTAGCTAACACATACCATTTATATTTGAGACCAACTACTAATATTATTTCAGCCGCAGGAGGAGTTCATAAATTTATGAATTGGAAAAAGCCAATCTTAACTGATTCTGGTGGATATCAGGTGTATTCATTGTCAGCAAATCGTAAAATTAAAGAAGAAGGTGTTAAATTTAAATCTCATATAGATGGATCATATCATTTTTTTACACCAGAAAGTGCTATTTCTATTCAGAGAAAAATAGGTGCTGATATAATTATGGCATTTGATGAATGTACACCATACCCTTGTGATTACCAGTATGCAAAAACTTCTATGAATAGAACTCATCGGTGGCTCGATCGTTGTTTTTTGCAAAATAACAAAGAAACCTTTTTTTATGATTATTCTCAGACACTTTTTCCAATAATTCAAGGAAGTGTATACAAAGATTTAAGGAAACAGTCTGCCGAGTATATTTCCAATAAAAATGCTTTTGGAAATGCAATTGGCGGATTGTCTGTAGGGGAACCAGCCGAGGAAATGTATGAAATGACAGAAGTAGTTACAGCAGTTTTACCTGAAGATAAACCAAGATATTTAATGGGGGTTGGTACCCCAATAAATTTACTTGAAAATATCTCTTTAGGAATAGATATGTTTGACTGTGTTATGCCTTCCAGAAATGCAAGAAATGGAATGGTTTTTACTGCAAATGGAACAATAAATATTAAAAATAAAAAATGGGAATCAGATTTTTCATTGCTTGATTCTGATAATTATTGTTTTGTAGATTTATCCTATTCAAAGTCTTATGTAAGGCATCTTTTTACTATTAATGAGATGTTAGGTAAACAAATATGTACTATTCATAACCTTGCTTTTTATATGTGGTTGGTTCGAGAATCTAGAAAACATATATTAGCAGGAGATTTTGTATCATGGAAAACAAAAATGGTGAAACAATTAGATCAACGTTTATAGCATGAAACTTATTGATTGGTATATTATAAAAAGATATTTAGGGACTTTCTTTGTAATGATTTTATTATTTATTCCAATAGGAATAATGGTAGATATAGCAGAAAAAATAGATAAGTTTAAAGAAAATGAGGTTCCAACAAATAACTTGATTAATTATTATGTTGACTTTACGTGGTATTTCGCGAATCTTCTATTCCCCGTATTTCTTTTTTTATCTGTAATATGGTTTACCTCAAAACTGGCAAATAATTCTGAGGTGATAGCAATTTTAAGTTCAGGAATTTCATTTATTAGGTTTATGAGACCATTCATGATTTCAGCCACATTAATAGCTATTATTGCTTTTGGAATGGGAATGTTTATTGTTCCAATCTCTAACAAAGGATTTAATGAATTTTTATTTAAGTATACAAAAAAGAAAAATGAAAGAAACACCTCATATCTTTATAAACAAATAAACCCTGAAGAATTTATTTATGTTAGCAGCTATAACCCTCTTAGACAAAGGGCTAATAACTTTACGCTTGAAAGATTTAAAAAACAAAAGTTAGATTTAAAAATAACAGCTGAGAGTATTCGTTGGGTTCAAAAAGATTCATTTTTTCGTCTTTCAACCTATACTAAAAGAACTATAAATGGAGATCGTGAATTTTTTGAAAAAGCCTCAGTTAAGGATACAATTTTTGATTTTAAAATTGATGATCTTGCTCCAGTCAATTATAAGGCAGAGACATTAACAATGTTTGATTTGAATGATTTTGTAAAAAAGGAAAAAGAAAGTGGATCCATAATGATTAACTCTCATTTATTAGTTAGACACAAAAGATATAGTTTGCCCTTGGCATCCTTTATATTGACTATAATAGCAGTTTCTATGTCTTCTTTCAAAAGAAGAGGAGGTATGGGGGTTAATTTAGCTTTTGGAATTACTCTTGGATTTTTATATATATTTTTTGATAAAATATTTGGAGTATTGGTCATAAAATCTAATTTCTCTCCTTTTTTAGGAGCTTGGTTGCCTTTAATGTTTTTTGGTATTTTAGCCACTTTTTTATTAAAATATGCAAAACGATAAAACTAAAGACTTAATTCATTTTCACTTTTTAGTTTTTCTTTGGGGTTTTACGTCAATATTAGGAGCCCTGATACAGTTAAATTCAATTCAAATTGTTTGGCACCGAATGTTTATAGCGTATTTCTTAGTTGGGTTGTATTTGATTTATAAAAAAAGAAAAGAGTTTATTATTCAAAAGAAATATTTTATTCAACTGAGCATAGCAGGAGTAATGATATCATCACATTGGGTAGCATTTTTTTATGCTATTAAAATTTCGGGTGTATCTTTAACATTATCAATAATGGCATCTGGCGCTTTCGTTACATCTTTAATTGAGCCTGTTGTTTTACGGCGAAAATTTTCATTAAAAGAGTTTTCGTATGGCTCAATCACATTAATAGGTTTAATAATTATTTTTAGAGCAGAATTCGATCAATATATTGGAATGTCAATTGCTTTTTTAGCAACAATCTTAAGTGTTATTTTTACTTTTTTAAATAATAAATTAGTTAAAGAAAAACTATCCCCTACCTCTATTACTTTTTACGAGCTTTTCATTGGATGGTTTATGTTATCCTTTTATATGTTATTTGATTTAGATCAAATGAATTCATTATTTCAATTTGGCAAAGAGGATTTAATTTTATTATTAATTTTAGGATCTATATGTACCGCCTATGCACATGTAGGTTCTGTTAAAGTTATGAGAAACCTATCTCCTTTTTCATTTATGATAATAATAAATCTCGAACCTGTTTACGCGGTAATATTATCATTAATATTTTTTGGAAAAAATGAATTAATGAGTTTCGACTTTTATATTGGATTTATTCTAATTTTAACAGCAGTATTTTTAGATAGCTTAGATAAGCGTAAAATTATTATAAATAAATAACATAAAAGAAATTACATTTGTAAATATCAGACAATAAATATGGAATATTTAGATTTTGAGGAACCAATTAAAGATTTGCATGAACAAATAAAAAAGTGTAAAAATATTGGGGATGAAAGCGAAGTTGATGTGAGTGATACTTGTGAGCTTTTGGAGACCAAACTAAAGGTAACTAAAAAAGAAATATACGAAAATTTAAGTGCTTGGCAAAGAGTTCAATTATCTAGGCATCCTTCTAGACCTTATACTTTAGATTATATTAAAGCTTTAACTAAAGATACTTTTCTTGAACTTCACGGTGATAGAAACATAGCTGACGATAAAGCTATGATTGGTGGTTTAGGTAAGATTGATGATCAATCTTTCATGTTGATAGGAACTCAAAAAGGATACAATACAAAGACAAGGCAGTATCGAAACTTTGGTATGTCAAATCCTGAAGGGTATAGAAAAGCTTTAAGACTTATGTATTCTGCTGAAAAATTTAATATTCCTATAGTATGTTTTATTGACACACCTGGGGCGTATCCTGGACTTGAAGCTGAAGAAAGAGGACAAGGAGAAGCTATTGCAAAAAATATTATAGGAATGATGTCTCTAAAAGTCCCTATAATTGCTATAATTATAGGAGAAGGGGCTTCTGGAGGTGCTTTAGGTATTGGGATAGGCGACAAGGTTTTTATGCTTGAAAATACGTGGTATTCAGTGATTTCTCCAGAGTCATGCTCTTCGATTTTATGGAGAAGTTGGGAATATAAAGAAGCTGCTGCAGAAGCATTAAAATTAACTCCTCAAGATATGCTTAAAGCTAAATTAATAGATAAAATAATTAAGGAACCTTTAGGGGGTGCGCATTATGATCGAAAAACTACATTTGAATCAGTTAAAAAAGAAATATTGACTGCATTTCAAAAATTAAAGAAAATGGAATCTAGAATGAGAATTGATTTACGTAGAAATAAATTCTCAAATATGGGTGTTTTTAAAGAAGATAAATGATTATTTTTGG
This sequence comes from Flavobacteriaceae bacterium, assembly GCA_029243245.1. Classification (GTDB taxonomy): domain Bacteria; phylum Bacteroidota; class Bacteroidia; order Flavobacteriales; family Flavobacteriaceae; genus Marivariicella. The sequence goes on from JAQWSK010000004.1 coordinate 129,567, forward strand.
CTTATTAACAAGTTTTGTAAGTTATCAACGTGTTATCTGTTCACATTTGATTTCGAAAAATAAGTTTGATTTCATATATCAAGCTTACATTTGAAAATGGAAGAAAAAAAATCTGTTTTTAAAACTATTAAACAAAACACTTCAGTCGTTAACCTTGAACAAGGAAAACTTCCTCCTCAAGCCATAGATCTGGAGGAAGCAGTTTTAGGAGCAATGCTAATTGATAAAAAGGGTGTTGATGAAGTAATTGATATCTTACAGCCTGAGGCTTTTTACAAAACGGCACATCAATATATTTTTGAAGCAATCTTGATGTTATTTGAGTCTACTGATCCAATTGACTTATTGACAGTTTCATCAGCTCTTCGAAAATCAGAAAGGCTTGAAGCGGTAGGTGGAGATTTTTATTTGGTTCAATTAACTCAAAAGATTGCAAGTTCTGCCCATATTGAATTTCATGCCAGAATTATTTTACAAAAATATATTCAAAGAAGCCTAATTAAAATATCAAGCGAAATAATAGAAAAATCTTATAAAGACTCAACTGACGTATTGGAATTGTTAGATGAAGCAGAGTCTAAGCTTTATGATGTTACACAAGGTAACATTAAAAAATCTGCCACATCTGCTCAAAATCTTGTTATAGAAGCTAAAAAAAGAATTGAGGATATAGCAAGCCGTGAAGGTTTAAGCGGAGTTAGTAGTGGTTTTGATGAACTTGATAAATTGACATCAGGATGGCAACCCAGTGATTTAATAATTATTGCCGCTCGACCTGGTATGGGAAAAACTGCATTAACATTGTCAATGGCAAGAAATATTGCAGTGGGGAGACAAATACCCGTAGCATTTTTTTCTTTGGAGATGTCCTCTGTCCAACTTATTACAAGATTGATATCTGCCGAAACAGGTCTTTCATCTGAAAAATTAAGAACAGGTAAATTAGCACAACATGAATGGCAACAATTAAATGTGAAGGTAAGTGACCTTGAAAAAGCACCCTTGTATATTGATGACTCTCCGTCATTATCAATTTTTGAACTCCGTGCTAAAGCTAGAAGACTTTCTAGATTACACGGGATTAAGCTTATTGTGATTGATTATTTACAATTAATGACTGCAGCATCCAATAATAAATCTGGAAACAGGGAACAAGAAATTTCAACAATTTCTAGAAACCTCAAAGCTCTTGCAAAAGAACTAGATACTCCAGTAATTGCACTTTCACAACTATCAAGAGCAGTAGAAACAAGAGGAGGAACTAAAAGACCCCAACTGTCAGATCTAAGAGAGTCAGGAGCAATTGAGCAAGATGCAGATATTGTATCTTTTATATATCGTCCAGAATATTATGGAATTGATGAGTGGGATGATGAGGAGCGAAGTCCATCAGATGGGCAGGCTGAATTTATTGTAGCAAAACATAGAAATGGAGGACTAGATAATATTAGACTTAAATTTATAGCACATCTTGGTAAGTTTGAAAATATTGCTGATTTTGATTTATCTTCTGAATATCAATCAAAAATGAATCCTGAAAAAAATACTATTTCTAATAAAAATATTCTAGATGCAGATAATGCATTTGGAACGTCACAGAATGACTCAACTGGAGACGACACTCCTTTCTAAATGATAATACATTTTAAATGAATAAACTCTCATTTAATTCAGGACCTGCTATTGTTGTAACTGCAGCGTTTATTGGTCCTGGAAGTTTAACAGTTTGTGCTATTGCCGGAGTTGAATTTGGTTATGAATTATTATGGGCTGTTTTGCTTTCTTGTATGATTACTATTTTTTTTCAAAATACAGTTGCCCATTTAAGTTTTAAATCTGGTCAAGGTTTAGTTGAATTATTTAATAACAAATTAAATAGTTCAATATCCCGATATTTATTTACTACATGGGTGTTGGTCGCAATTTTTATTGGAAATGCAGCATATGAGGCTGGAAATATATCTGGAGCTTATATAGGTTTAAAAAAGTTTATTGAATTATCATCATTTAATACTGCTCAATTTTTGAGCCCTTTTTTAAATTATTTTATAGCGATTACTATAATATTTTTAGTTTGGAATGAAAGCAATAGGTTAATTAAAAATATTCTAGGTTTTACTGTGTTTATTATGAGTGTATCCTTTTTTTTTGCAGCTATTTTAACAAAACCCTCTTTATATGAGTTATTAAAAGGGTTTCTAATTCCTAGGTGGAGGCCTGAGATATGGAAAACTATTATTGCTGTTTTGGGAACAACAATAGTACCCTATAATTTATTTTTACATGCTGCATTGGTTAAGCACGACTTAAATCGGTTGCAATTTTCATTTTTGAAAAGAGATACAATTATTGCTGTGAGTTTTGGGGGATTGATTTCATCTGCAATAATTATATCTGCAGCAGGAGCAGAGATCAATCAAATTAATTCAATAAATGATTTAGGAAATGCACTATATAATTTGTATGGACCAAATTCTCAAATTTTTATTTCTATTGGTCTTTTTACGGCAGGTCTAAGTTCAGCTATAACAGCGCCTATAGCTGCAGGGTATGTTGTTGAAGAATCTTTTATTAAAAATGAAAATCGAAAAAATTTAAAAAAAATTGCAATATATTTTGTAATCATTACAGGATTAGCTTTTACTGTTTCTGGATACAACCCAATAGAGTTAATAAGAGCGGCTCAAGTAGCAAATGGATTGCTGCTTCCTGGAATAGCTTTATTTATAAGCATCTTATGCTTTCCTAAAAAAGATGATATTTTGATTATTAAAATACGATTTTTAGGTCTTTTGATTTTATTTTTATTTTTCACTGTACTTGCTGCTAAGGTTTTATTTTTATAGTATTTTTAAATCAACATTCAATATTTAAATTTTGTGCAAATAAATGTCGATTTAGGAGAAGGGGGTGAAAATGATAGTATTTTCATGCCTTATATAACTACCTGCAGTATTGCTTGTGGAGGTCATTATGGCTCTATTGAAACAATTAAAGAAACAATTGCTTTAGCGTTACGTTATAAAATAAATGTTGGATCTCATCCCTCATACCCTGACAAAAAAAATTTTGGACGAAAATCTATAAGTATTAAATTAAATGAATTTCAAGATTCAATTAGAGATCAATTGTTAAATTTTAAAAAGGCACTTAGTTTTTATTCTACTAAATGGCACCATTGTAAAGCTCACGGAGCATTATATAATGATATAGCAGATAATGGTAAATTGACCGATGCTTATTTGGAGGTTTTAAGTGATTTTCCAGAAATTAACTATTTAATCCTCCCAACTTCAAAACCAATAATTGAATCTGCTAAAAAAATGAATTTTAAAGTTTTAAAAGAAGTATTTTCTGACAGGAAATATGATGAAGTATTGTCTTTGATTCCAAGAAATAATAAGGGATCAATTATTACTTCTTCAAATGTTTTTCTAATGAATTTAAAACTTCTATTAGATGGAAAAATTCAAACTTCAGATGGGGTAATTAAAAATGTATTATATGACACTATTTGTCTTCATAGTGATACACTTAAATCTAAAGAATTTATCAATACTATAGCAAAACAAATCAATAAAAAACAATTGTAATGTTATTAAAAGTTAAGTTTAAAGAGTTTGGAAAAAAAGTATATATTATAAATATCACAAAAAATATTCATGCAAATAGTATTATTGCTTGGCAATCAGAATTATGTAATTCTATTCAAAATGAATTTAAAAACATAATAGAAGATGTTGTTTTTTCTTTATCAGAGATTACACTTTTTTTTAAAGAAATACCTGATGATAATGATAAAAGGCTAATAAGATTATGGGTAAGGGGTTTTTCTTTAAGGAAACAAACTATAAAAAGAAATTTTTGGGAAATACCTGCTTGCTTTGATCCTATATATTCTGAAGATTTAATGAATTATTTTCAAAAAAATTCATTAGCTTGTAATACATACATTTCAGATTTTCTAAAATGTATTTTTCAAGTACACCACTATGGTTTTTTACCAGGTTTTTTTTATTCTACAGGACTTCCAACTAAATTAAATTTACCAAGGAAAGCCAGTCCTTTAAAATTAGTAGAACCTGGCACTTTAGCTATAGGCGAATCATATGTTGGAATTTATCCTCAAAAAAGTCCAGGAGGGTGGCATAGAATTGGAAAAACTTATTATTCTTTTTTTAATAGGTTAAATAATCCTCCTTGCTTCGCTTTGCCAGGCGATAAGATTAAATTTACCTCTATAAATCTTAATGAGTATCAAAAACAAAATGACAAGATTTATGACACCAAAAAATTACCAAATTCAACATCATTTGAAATCATCTGTTAAAATAATTGATCCTGGATTTTATACGTCTATTCAAGATAATGGTCGTTATGGTTATCGAAGATTGGGTTTTCCTGTTTCAGGCCCTATGGATAAACTTTCATTTACAACTGCAAATAAATTAGTTGGAAATTTTAATAATGAACCTGCTTTAGAATCTACATTTAAAGGTCCAAAACTCTTGTTTTCAGGTCCTAGTTGGGTAGCTGTAAGCGGAGCAACAATTCCTGTACTTAAGAATGATAGAATTATTGAAATAAATAAACCTTTTTTTTGTGATTTAGGAGATGTTTTAGAGTTAGGACCTGTAATTAAAGGTGTTAGAAGTTATATTAGTTTTGAAGGCGGGATATTTAAAAATAAGGTTTTCGGAAGTTATTCTCAATATTATCCAATAACTAAAAATGCTACTATAAAAAAGGGAGAAAAGATTTCACTTAAGAGCTCAACAAGTCTTTTAAAGCAAACGAAGTATAATTTTGAGATAAATAATTTAAGATTTGATCAACAATTAGAAGTTTTTGAGGGCCCATATTGGAAGTATCTGTCTAATGAATTAAAAAAGATAATATTAAATATTGAATTTAAAATAGGCTTAAACGATAGGATGGCTTATCGGTTGACTGGAAGTTTGCCGAAAAATAAAATTTCAACTCCCAGCGCACCTGTTCTTCCTGGCACAGTTCAATTAACACCAAATGGAGATTTAATAATTGTAATGAGAGACGGACAAGTTACAGGTGGATACCCTAGGATACTCCAGTTGACTGAAAAATCTCAGTCAGACTTGTCCCAGTTTACAAACGGAAAGTTAATTAATTTTAGAATTATCTAGAATAATAGATCTCATTAGTAGGTATTCTAAATCTTTTACCATAAACTCCTTCTTCTTTACGTATCCCACACCCTATAACCATACTGATTTCAACCTTAGATGGCAAGTCTAGGTCTTTTTTTATTCTATTTGAGTCAAACCCTTCCATTGGACAAGTATCATATCCAATTCCAGCCATGCTTACCATAAAAGATTGAGCTGCTAAAGCCGCACTTTTATGAGAAACCACTCTTAAATCACAGCTTCCAACTTCACGATATATTGGCTTGTATAAACCAACCACTTTTGTATATATTTTTTTTATAAAACTTGTTAACCCAAAAAAATCTGAATAAAGTAATGGAACTAATTTATTATAATAACGTAAAGATTTCTTTTTAAGATTAGGATCTAAATTTTCAATTTTGGATAAAGAGGATTTGATATTAGTTACATTTGAATCAAGTCTTTTTCTCCACAAATCTTTTCTAACAACGACAATAACAATTTGTTCGGCTGTTTTTGCTGCTGGTTGATTGAAGCAGGATTTGACAATTTTTCCTTTTTCATATTTTGAAATTATATGGTGAAATTCCCATAATTGCATATTACTACTTGAGGGTGATAGTGTAGCCTGTATGATACATTTTTTAACTTTCTTTTGATCTATTGTTTTTTCTGGATCATAAACACGTACAGACCTTCTAAAATCTATAGCCTCACTAACTGATTTTTCTTGCATATGAATAATATATCCTTTATTGAAAAGGATTAACTTTGCTGCAAATATCAGTAATTTTAATAATTTTTAAAGTATTATGTTTAAAATTGATTTGAATTCCAGCTTTTATTTAATGTAAAATACTGATAATCATAATCTTAATATTAGATTATGTGTTTTGGGTATAGTGATGATTTATTACATTATTTATTCTAAGTAGTTGTTCTAATTATTTTTGTTAAAGAAATTTTCGTTATGGGTTTAAATAAATATAGCCATCAAGTCACACAAGATTCTACGCAGCCAGCGGCTCAAGCTATGCTTCATGCTATCGGTATGACGGATGATGATTTTAAAAAGCCTTTAGTTGGTATCGCAAGTACTGGATTTGAAGGGAATCCATGTAATATGCATTTAAATGATCTTTCTGTTCATGTAAAAAAGGGAATTGAAAATGATAAAAATATGGTTGGATTAATTTTCAACACAATTGGAGTTAGTGATGGAATTTCTATGGGAACTCCAGGCATGAGATTTTCACTTCCATCTAGGGACGTTATAGCAGATTCAATTGAAACTGTAGTTCAGGCAATGTCTTACGATGCTGTTACTACTGTTGTTGGATGTGATAAAAACATGCCAGGAGCTTTAATAGCTATGATAAGATTAGATCGTCCTAGTATACTAGTTTATGGAGGTACAATATCTTCTGGCTGCCATAATGGAAAAGAACTGGATGTTGTTTCAGCATTTGAAGCATGGGGAGAAAAAGTGGCTGGAACTATTGATGAAAAGGAATATAAAAATATAATTCAAAATGCTTGTCCTGGAGCTGGAGCATGTGGTGGTATGTACACTGCAAACACTATGGCTTCTGCTATAGAAGCATTGGGAATGTCATTACCATATAATTCATCTAATCCAGCTATAAGTGAGGATAAAATAACTGAATGTCATTTAGTAGGTAATTCTATTTACAATCTTTTAATAAATGATATTAAACCTTCTGACATTATAACAAAAACATCATTGAATAATGCATTAAAATTAATATCTGTTCTTGGAGGCTCTACAAATGCGGTTCTTCATTTTTTAGCCATTGCTAAAGCTGCAAATATTGATTTAAACATAGATGATTTTCAAAAGATTAGTGATGAAACCCCTTTTCTAGCTGACTTGAAGCCTAGTGGAAGATATTTGATGAAAGATTTACATTCAATAGGAGGAATACCAGCTGTTTTAAAATTTATGTTAGAAAATAAAATGATTAATGGAGAATGTTTAACTGTAACTGGAAAAACATTAGCTGAAAATTTAGAAAATATTCCATCACTTAAAAAAAATCAAGATTTAATACGTCCATTGTACAACCCTATTAAACCTAGTGGTCATATTCGTATTTTGAAAGGCAATCTTGCACCGTCTGGATCTGTTGCTAAAATAACAGGAAAAGAAGGGCTTCTTTTTAAAGGACCAGCTCGTGTATTTAATGGTGAATTTGAAGCTAATAATGGTATTTCTTCTGGAATAGTGAATAAAGGTGAGGTCGTAGTTATTCGTTATGAAGGACCAAAAGGGGGCCCAGGAATGCCTGAAATGCTTAAACCAACTGCAGCAATTATGGGAGCAGGACTTGGAAAAAATGTTGCATTAATTACAGATGGAAGATTTTCAGGGGGAACACATGGGTTTGTAGTTGGACACATTGTTCCAGAAGCTCAAGAGGGAGGACCAATAGCACTTGTTAAAAATGGAGATATAATTACTATTGATGCTGAATCAAATACTATAAGAGTTGATTTATCTGACAGCGAATTAAATTCAAGAAAGTCAAAATGGATTAAACCAGAATATAAATTTCAAAAGGGTGTTTTATTTAAATACATTAAAAACGTCAGTGATGCTTCTAAGGGTTGTGTAACTGATGAAAATTAAACTATGAAAAATAATATTAAATCAATCAAAATTTCTGGAGCAGAAGCTGTCATTCATAGCCTCTTAGCTGAGGGAGTAGTTTTAATTTATGGATATCCTGGAGGTGCAATAATGCCAATTTATGATGAATTATATAAATTTCAAGAGAAGTTACAACATGTTTTAACTAGACATGAGCAAGGTGCAGCTCATGCAGCTCAAGGATACGCAAGAACTTCTGGCAGAGTGGGAGTTGCTGTGGCAACATCGGGACCTGGTGCTACTAATTTAGTTACTGGAATTGCTGATGCTCAAATTGATTCAACACCAATAGTATGTATAACTGGTCAAGTAGCATCAAATCTTTTAGGTTCTGATGCTTTTCAAGAAACTGATATAATTGGTATTTCAACACCGGTAACTAAATGGAATTATCAAATAACAAAAGCAAGTGAAATACCATCTATATTGTCAAAAGCTTTTTATATAGCTAAATCTGGTAGACCAGGACCTGTTCTTATTGATATTACAAAAGACGCTCAGTTTGAAGAATTTGATTTCAAATATGAACACTGTAGAGGTATAAGAAGTTATAAACCAGTTCCTGATTTGAATATTGATTTATTAAAAGATGCTGCAGAAATTATTAATAAAGCAAAAAAACCAATGATAGTTTGGGGTCAGGGAGTTGTTTTAGGCCAAGCAGAAGAAATACTCAAAGAGTTTATTGAGCATTCTGGGATTCCCGCAGTTTGGACTATTTTAGGTGCATCTGCGATACCTACATCACACCCTTTGAATAAAGGCATGGTAGGAATGCATGGGAATTATGGACCAAACATTTTAACTAATGAATGCGATGTTCTTATTGCTATTGGTATGCGTTTTGATGATCGAGTAACAGGTAAATTAGAAACGTATGCTAAGCAAGCAAAAGTAATTCATTTTGAAATTGATCCTGCAGAAATTAATAAAAATGTATATGCAGACGTTGCTGTTTTAGGAGATTGCAAGATAAGTTTAAAAAAAATAATTCCTTTAATTAATCAAGATGCCTATTCTTCTTGGATTTATCGCTTCGATTCTTTAATGGAAATTGAAAATGAAAAAGTTATAAAAAATGATTTATTTCCAACAAAAAAGGGGCTTACGATGGGTGAGTCAATAAGAATTATAAATAAATATACCAAAGGAGATGCTGTTATAGTAACGGATGTTGGTCAACATCAGATGGTAGCATGCAGATATACTAACTTTATTAAATCTAAAAGTAATATTACATCTGGAGGTCTTGGCACAATGGGATTTGCATTACCAGCAGCTATAGGAGCTAAAATGGGTGCGCCTGGTCGGCAAGTTATTACGATTATAGGAGATGGAGGATTTCAAATGACAATTCAAGAATTAGGAACTATTTTTCAAACTAAAATTGCTGTTAAGATTGTTGTTTTAAATAACGGTTTTTTAGGCATGGTACGTCAGTGGCAACAAATGTTTTTTGATAAAAGATATGCTTCAACAGAGATGGTTAACCCTGACTTCGTTAAAATTGCAAAGGGATATTATATTGATGCAGAAAGAGTAAGTGAAAGAAATAATCTAGATGCTGCTGTATCTAGAATGTTATCTTCGGACAAACCATATTTTTTAGAAATTTGTGTTGAAAAGGAAGATAATGTTTTTCCAATGATTCCTACAGGTGCTTCGGTATCAGATATAAGATTATCATAAAAAAAATGAACACAAAAGAAACATATACTATTTCAATTTATTCAGAAGACAATATTGGTTTATTAAATCGAATTTCTGCAATATTTTTAAAAAGACATATAAATATTGAAAGTTTTTCTACATCTTTATCTGAGATAGAGAATGTTTTTAGATTTATTGTTGTTGTGAATATTCATCCTGATCAAATAAATAAAATTATTCTTCAAATAGAAAAACAAGTAGATGTAATTAAAGCTTTTTATCATACCGATGATGAAACAATTTTTCAAGAATCAGCTTTGTATAAAGTAAAGTCTAGTTCTCTTTTTGAAGAAAGACATATACAAAATGTTATAAAAAAAAGTCATGCAAATATAGTTACTGTTTCCCCAGAATATTTTGTAATTGAAAAAACAGGTTTTAGGGATGAAACAGAAGATTTAAGGAAAAAATTACTTGAGTTCGGCTTACTTCAATTTGTAAGATCTGGTCGAATTTCAGTAACAAAATCTAAAATGGAAATTTCAGGAATACTTAATATCATTAAGAAAAAAATAAAATAACAAAATATGGCGAATTATTTTAATCAATTATCACTAAGACAACAACTAGGACAATTAGGTAAGTGTCGATTTATGGAATCTTCTGAGTTTTCAGAAGGTGTGTCTATTTTAAAAAACAAGATCATAGTTATAGTAGGTTGTGGAGCTCAGGGATTAAATCAGGGTTTAAATATGAGAGATTCTGGCCTGAAAATATCTTATGCGCTTAGACAAGGAGCTATAGATCAAAAAAGAACCTCATTTATTAATGCTTCTGAAAATAACTTTAAAGTAGGAAATTACGATGAAATGATTCCTGATGCTGACCTAGTAATTAATCTTACTCCTGACAAAAATCACACCTCTGTTGTAAATGCTATAATGCCACTAATGAAGGAAAATGCCACTATTTCTTATTCACATGGTTTTAATATTGTTGAGGAAGGCACAAAGATTCGAGAAGATCTGACAGTTATTATGGTTGCTCCTAAATGTCCAGGATCAGAAGTTCGAGAAGAATATAAACGTGGATTTGGAGTTCCTACATTAATAGCTGTTCATCCCGAAAATGATCCAAAAAGAATCGGTTTAGATCAAGCAAAAGCATATGCTGTTGCAACTGGAGGAGACAGAGCTGGTGTTTTAGAATCTTCTTTTGTTGCTGAAGTTAAATCTGATTTAATGGGAGAACAAACAATACTATGTGGCGTATTGCAAACTGGTAGTATTTTGTGTTTTGATAAAATGATATCTGAAGGAGTTGATCCTTCTTATGCTTCAAAGCTAATTCAATATGGATGGGAAACAATTACTGAAGCATTAAAGCAAGGGGGAATAACTAATATGATGGATAGGCTATCAAATCCAGCTAAGATAAAAGCCTTTGAACTTTCTGAAGAATTAAAGTTTATTTTAAAACCATTATATAATAAACATATGGATGATATAATGTCAGGTCATTTTTCAAAAAAGATGATGGAGGATTGGGCTAATGATGATAAAAATCTTCTGAGCTGGAGATCTGCTACATCAGAAACTGCTTTTGAAAAAACTGACCCAACAACAAAAGAAATTAGTAACCAAGAGTATTTTGAAAATGGTGTTTTGATGGTTGCGTTTGTTCGTGCAGGAGTAGAACTAGCATTTGACACAATGGTTGATGCGGGTATTAAAGAGGAATCGGCATATTATGAATCTTTGCATGAAACACCTCTTATTGCTAATACAATCGCAAGAAAGAAATTGTTTGAAATGAATCGCGTAATATCTGATACAGCGGAGTATGGATGTTATTTATTTGATCATGCTGCAAAGCCTTTGTTAAAAAAATTTATGAGTAAAATTTCATCAGATGTTATAGGCAAACCCTTTATGAAAGGTAAGAATGATGCAGACAATCAAAAATTAATTATTATTAATGAAATGATTCGTTTTCACCCGATAGAAATTATTGGTTATGATCTTCGTGAGTCTATGACTAACATGAAGAAAATTTAATAGATTGATTACCTTCTCTTTATAGAATTAAATCATGTTTAAATTCCTTACTTAACATTGCTTTTAAAATTTCTTTTTATTTCAATTTTACATAAAATCAGAATTAAATATAGCGTTTGAAAGAAGTCTATTTGTTCCATACCAAAATGCTCTAAACTGTGTGTTGTCTGTAAACATTAAAACCTTGCCCTTGCCAACTTTTTTAACTTTAAAGGGAACACTGTTTTTTAATATATCTAAATTGTCATTAGATATGTATCCGCTTAATAGTGGACTAGTAGTATACTTAATAGGATTGTTGAATTTGTCTTTCTCAGGAGACATGAAAATTGTTGAATTTCTAAAATGCGGTATAGTTGAATTAGAAACACCAAAATTTATCGGATGACTTCTATCTAAATTTGTATTAAATATTGAACCGCTTATTAATTGAGCACCATAATATTTTCTTTTTTGATCAAAATTAACATTAGATGGTTTTAATTCGTTTTTAATAAAATTCACTTTAACAATTTCATTTTTATTAAGCCATTGAATTGATGATCTATATGCAATTAATTTTCCACCATTATTTATATAAGTTTTAATTTGATTAGCATCAATTTTATTACTTGAGTAATTAGGTAGGATTACATGAGAATATTTGGATAAACTTCCTCTATTTAGGTTATTAACATCAATTTTTGTAACAGGAATTTTATACTTGGTATCTAAAAGATGCCATATTTCTCCAGCATCATAACTTCGAATCCCATCACCTACAATTAAAGCAATTTTCGGTTTTTTCAGTGTTACAAAATTTCTAGACCCTAGATCTATACCCTCTGTTAATCCAGTTGAAACTCCATGCACTTTTAGGGAACACGAAGAAGCAATTTTTTTGATTTCATCAAAAATTTCATTACTGTTCAATTTCTGATTTTGTAATGGTATTAAATAGGTGCCATAATCATAAGAAATACCATTTAGTTTAAATGGATTTAACCCTATTTTAACACGTATACCCTTTTCAATAAGAGAGTATATAGCTTTAGGTGTATAGAAACTATTTCCTTCAAAAAGATATGCATAGGTAGCTTTTTTATCTATATTACCAAGAGGGAATTTTAAATCTTTAACTTCGCCACCTATAATTTCTTCAGATTTTTCAAAATGGTAATTCACATTAAATGCTAAAGGGAATGTCCATGCAGATATATCATAAAACAAACTATCAGTGAACTTTGTTTGAGTGTCAAATATGGCATGAATCAATTTAATTTTCTTTTGATTTAATGGAACTACAAAACTATTTTCTTTTGAATATTTTTTTCCATTACGAGATAAAGTTTTGTTAATTCGATGAATTTTTATGCCGTGTAAATTCAACACTTCTGCAAGATGAAATGTTGTTGCTGGGTCTTTTGGCGCTTCAAAAACTATAGCTTTTAATTTGTCTTTAGAAGCTATAACACGTGCATCATTATAAAACTTCCTATAATAATTGAGTATCTCAACTCTCATTTCATTAGCGGCTTTTAATGTTGAAAAAGCTGCAGTTAGTTGATTCCTTATAGTGAATGGAAATGTTAATATGCCATTATCACTTTCTTGTATATGCCCTCTAGAACTTGCCTGTTCAAATAAAATGCCAATACTACCATTTACATCAGGATATGTAGATCCTTTGCCATAGTAAAAATCATCGTAATCTTCTTCAGTATAATATAGCGAACCTATTTTATTTAATGCATCAGCATGGTAATTACCAATTTTTCTTGTTAGTTTTTGATTCATAATTGGAGTTAATGGATGCACTCTTGAATCAATTCCTGGCTGAAAAAAGAAACTTGAATTGGTGCCCATTTCATGATGATCTGTAAGAATATTTGGAATCCAATCTGTAAAAGTTTTTATTCGAGCCCTAGACTCAGGAAGTTGAACAGGAAGCCAATCTCTATTCAAATCAAACCAATAATGATTAGTTCTTCCTCTTGGCCAATTTTCGTTATATTCACGATCTTGACTGTCAGGGTTTAGCAACATGTTCCTATTACTATTAGCCCATTGTGAAAATCTTTGAAGGCCATCAGGATTGAAACTTGGATCAAATAAAACGACAGTGTTTTTTAGCATTTCTTTTGTTTCAATAGATTCACTAGCTGCTAAATGATAAGCTAAAAGAATTCCAGCATTAGCTCCGCTTGGTTCGTTACCATGAATCGAAAATCCTTGATATACAATAATAGGAAGTTTTTCAGTGTTTAATTTATCACCGCCTAACTCTGTCAATTCTTTATGTAATTTTTTAATTAATTCAATTTTTTTATGATTTTCCGGATCAGTAATAGTCAATAAAAGTATTGGTCTTCCTTCATATGTTAGTCCTCTATTTTCAATGGTAATGCGATCGGATTTAGACGCTAACACATACATGTATTGTGATAATTTATCATGACTTACATGCCATTCACCAACTTCATGCCCCAATATACTTTGAGGAATAGGAATCTTAGAATTATATATATGATTAGATTTAAGAAAATAATCTTGTGAGAATTGAGCTGTTAGCTGAAAGCTAAGAAAAAATATAAAAGTTTTAAAAAGTTTTATCATGGGTTTTTAATAAATATAAAAACACGTCTTTAAAAGTTAGAGGCGGCAATTATTTATAAATTAATTTTTAAACTTCGTTAAAATCAACATCCGAAAATTCAGAATTATTTTCATGTGTTTCATTTTTATTATCTTGGGGTGAATAGTTTTTTTGATGCCTATCACTAATGACTTCTGATCCTTTTTCAGAAATTATGAAATTTGTCATTTCATTAAAACTTTCCTTGAATTCATTAAAATCTTCTTTATACAAGTATATTTTATGTTTTTTAAAGTGAAAAGTTCCATCGTCATTTGTAAACTTTTTACTTTCTGTAATTGTTAGGTAATAATCTCCAGCTTTTGTTTCTCTAACATCGAAAAAGTAGGTTCTTCTACCTGCTCTCTGAACTTTAGAAAATATTTCTTTGTGTTCTCCTTCTACAAACATTTTTTGATTTTAAATTATATTCAAAAATGCAATAAAAAATTAAACATAGCAAATTATTTATTTTGTTCAGATTGTTGTTTGAAATATAGGCTTCTGTAATAACTTTTTTTATTCATTAATTCGTTATGTTTCCCATATTCAATAAGATTCCCATTTTTAAAAACCATAATATTATCTGCTGATTTTATCGATGAAATTCTATGACTGATGATTAAACTAGTTTTATTTCTACTAAAATGATACAAATTTTTTAGGATGGTTTCTTCAGTGTCAGTATCTATGGATGAAAAGCAATCATCAAGTAGAATTATAGATGGGTTTTTGATAAAAGCTCTTGCGATTGAAATTCTTTGCACTTGTCCTCCCGATAGCGTTATACCTCTTTCACCGAGTATTGTGTCGTATCCATATTTTAATTTTTGTATTTCTTTATCAATTGAAGCATTAATTGCAGCAATTTCGATTTCTTTGATTGAAGCATTATTTTTGCCAAATCTGATATTATTAGTTATAGATTCGGAAAAAAGAAAGGGGTTTTGTGGAACATATCCTATGTTTTTTCTTAGTTCATTTAGTTTAAATGACTTTAAATTTTCACCATCTATTAGGATCTCACCTATGTTTGGATCATAGAACCTTGATATTAAATCAAATAATGATGTTTTTCCTGAGCCTACTGGACCTAATATTCCAATAGTCTCACCTGATTTGATTTTAAAAGAAACATTATTTAAGGCTTTAAGTTTAGTTTCAGGATATGTAAGAGTTACATTTTTAAATTCAATTTCACCTCGAGTGATTTTTTTATTTCCATTACCATCTTTAATATTTGAAGTTTCCTTTAAAAAATCATTAATTCTTTTTTGAGAAGCTTCAGCTTGTTGTATTATGGAAGTTAACCAACCAACAACAGTAACTGGCCAAGTAAGCATATTTACATAAATTATAAATTCTGCGAGTACTCCTATTTCAATTTCACCATTTATGTATTGAGAACCTCCAATTAATATAACGATTAGGTTTGAAACACCAATTAAGAGTAACATAAGAGGAAAAAACCATGCTTGTAGCTTAACAAGACTCATGTTTTTCTCTTTTGCAATTATTGACAGGTCATTAAAATTTGAGATTATTTTAGATGATAAATTATATGATTTTATAATAGTTATACCTGTAAAAATTTCTTGAGTAAAAGATGATAATTTTGATAGCATCTCTTGAACTTTAGTACTTCTGAAATGTATAGCTTTATTTAGCTTATAGATTAAAAATGAGAGGAGGGGTAGCGGTACTAGTGTGTACAACGTAAGTTTAGGAGCAACGGATATCATATATGATATAACAATTATAAAAAGAGCGACAGTATTAATACTATACATAATTGCTGGTCCAAAATACATCCTCACCTTTCCCACATCTTCACTAATCCTATTCATTAGATCTCCTGTTCGATTATTTTTGTAAAATCTTTGAGTTAAACTTTGATACTGAATAAAAATCTCATTTTTAAGATCAAACTCGATATATCTAGAAACATTAATTATTGCCTGTCTCATTAGAAATGTAAAAAAACCTGAAATTAAAGCTGCTCCTATTATTATAGAGATATTAATAAATAATATTTTTTGTAATGAAGCTAGGTCTGTTTCTGTATTGTTTTTAAGAAAATGTTCCACTGCGGTTAGTGAATTTCCAATTAATCTTGGAGCAAATAAAGAGAAAATTCTAGATATTACTGTAATAAAAAAACCAAAAAGCAATTTTTTTCTATATTTAAAAAGGTACTTATTTAGGTATTTTAATTCTTTCATTTCTTGTTTTAATTAGAGCAAGTCAAAGTTAGTCAAATACCTATCTTCAAAATATAATTTTACATTTTTCGTCTAATAAAAGTGTTATTATTGAAATTTTAAAGAATAAAACTTTATTTATTAGTCTTTTTAGTTAAATTTGCAAACTCTTAATTGATAGGGGGTTTTGAGAGTAATAATAATATAAACCGCTACTGATGTTTTCAAATTAATAGAACCCTAAGACTCAGTATACAAATATTAAGACAATGGCTAAAAAAGCTACTCCAGATAAAGATCAAGAAAATGATCTTGTTGATGAAGTGAAAACAATTAAATCAACCACATCAACAAACACAGCAGAAGAATTTCTTACAAATTTTAATTGGCATAATTATGAAGAAGGCATTGATGTTATAGATGATAAACAATTAAAAGAATTTGAATCTTTAGTTAAAGAAAACTTTGTGGATACTACCGATGAAGATGTTATTGAGGGGGAAGTTGTATACATGACTGATAGAGAGGCTATTATAGATATAAATGCAAAATCAGAGGGGGTAATATCTTTAAATGAATTTAGATATAATCCTAATTTAAAAGTTGGAGATAAGGTTGAAGTTATTGTCGATATTAGAGAAGATAGAACAGGTCAATTAGTATTATCTCATCGTAAAGCTAGAGTTATTAAAGCTTGGGAGAGAGTCAATAATGCACACGACAATGGAGAGGTTGTAAATGGATTTGTTAAATGCAGAACTAAAGGAGGGATGATTGTTGATGTTTTTGGAATTGAAGCATTTTTACCTGGATCTCAAATAGATGTTAAACCAATTCGTGATTATGATCAATATGTTGACAAAACTATGGAGTTTAAGGTGGTTAAAATTAATCATGAGTTCAAAAACATAGTTGTATCTCACAAAGCTCTTATTGAATCTGACATTGAAGAACAGAAAAAAGAAATTATTAGTCAATTAGAGAAGGGACAAGTCCTTGAAGGATCTGTAAAAAATATAACTTCATACGGAGTTTTTATTGATTTGGGGGGAGTTGATGGTCTTATTCATATTACTGACTTATCATGGAGTAGAATTAATCATCCAAGTGAGATTTTAGAACTTGATGAAAAACTTAATGTTGTTATTCTTGATTTTGATGATAACAAATCAAGAATTCAATTAGGCTTAAAACAGCTTAGCGCACATCCATGGGATAATTTAAGTGATTCTATAAATGAGGGTAAAGAAGTGAAGGGTAAAGTTGTAGTTATAGCTGATTATGGAGCTTTTATTGAAATTAATGAGGGTGTAGAGGGGTTAGTTCATGTTTCAGAAATGTCATGGTCAACCCATTTAAGATCAGCTCAGGATTTTGTAAAAATCGGAGATGAAGTTCAGGCAGTTGTGTTAACTATTGATAGAGATTCAAGGAAAATGTCATTAGGAATTAAGCAATTAACACAAGACCCATGGACTGATATAACAGAAAAATATCCTTTGAAATCAAAACATAAGGGTATAGTTCGGAACTTTACCAATTTTGGTGTGTTTATTGAGTTAGAAGAAGGGATTGATGGATTGGTTTATATTTCAGACCTTTCATGGACAAAGAAAATAAAACATCCTTCAGAAATTTTAGCAATAGGAGACTCTATAGATGTAGTAGTTCTTGAATTAGATGTAGAAGGGCGTAAATTAAGTTTGGGCCATAAACAAACTAAAGATAATCCTTGGGATAAATATGAAAAAGAATTTGCGTTAGATACGATTCATAAAGCATCTCTATCAAAAATTGTTGATAAAGGTGCAACGATATCGTTTAATGATGATATAGTTGCTTTTGTCCCTTCTCGTCATCTTGAAAAAGAGGATGGTTCAAAATTGGACAAAGGAGAAGAGGTTAGTTTTAAAATTATTGAATTTAATAAAGAGTTTAAGCGAGTAGTTGCTTCTCATTCTGTTATTTTTAAAGAACAGGAAAGTAAAAATATAAGAAAAGCAACAAAAAAAGCTCAAGCTTCTAATAATGATAAAACTACTTTAGGAGATCTAGACGCTTTAGTAGATCTTAAACAGCAAATGGATGATAAATAAAAAAATTAATTTATTTAACTTTAAAAACCACTTCTTAAGAAGTGGTTTTTTTTTCTCATTCATTAATTTGGTATTTTTGTTATTATATTAATCTAGATGTTAGATAGAGTTCTTCTTGATGAGTTAAAAATTAATGTCTTGTTAAACAGATTATCATGTCAATTACTTGAGTTTCACGGTGATTTCACAAATACTCTTCTAATAGGACTTCAGCCAAGAGGAATTTATTTGCTTGATCGTATAGTTGAATTACTTAAAAATGAATATGGGATTAAAGATGTTAAAGTTGGGAAACTAGATACTACATTTTACAGAGATGATTTTAGACGATCTAAAAAAATTCATTTTGCTAAAGCAACTGAACTGAATTTTGAAGTTGAAGGAAGAAAAATTGTATTAATAGATGATGTTTTATATACAGGACGAAGTATTAGAGCAGCTCTTACCGCTATTGATTATTATGGGCGTCCATCAATTATTGAGTTGTTAGTTTTGATTGATCGCCGATTTTCAAGACATCTTCCTATTCAACCAGATTATCTTGGTGTTCAGATTGATGCAATTGAGGGAGATAAGGTTAGAGTTGAATGGAGGCCTGAAAAGAGAAGTGATTGTGTTTATATTGAAAAAGAAAGCTAATGAATGAAATTAGTGTTAACCACCTTCTAGGTATTCAGAATCTAACTGAAAAAGATTTTGATTTAATTTTTAATACTGCTTCACAATTTAAAGAAGTAATTAATCGTCCAATAAAAAAGGTTCCGAGCTTAAGAGATTTAACTATTGCAAATTTATTTTTTGAAAATAGCACGAGAACAAAATTGTCATTTGAATTAGCTGAAAAAAGATTAAGTGCTGATGTTATAAATTTTTCTACATCTCAATCTTCTATAAAGAAAGGAGAAACCTTAGTAGATACTGTAAATAATATTCTAGCAATGAAAGTTGATATGATTGTTATTAGACATCCGCATGCAGGATCTGCAAAATTTTTGTCTCAAAATGTAAATTCTCAAATAATTAATGCTGGAGATGGAGCTCATGAACATCCAACACAGGCATTGTTAGACTGTTTTTCACTAAGAGAAAGACTTGGGGATCTTAAGGGTAAACACATAGCAATAATAGGCGATATAATTCATAGCCGTGTCGCTATATCAAATATTTTTGCCCTTAAGGCTTTGGGAGCAGAGGTTATGATCTGTGGTCCAAAATCATTGCTTCCTAAATATGCAGAATCTATGGGAGTTAATGTTGAAATTGATTTAATTAAAGCGCTTAGATGGTGTGATGCGGTGAATATGTTAAGAGTTCAAAACGAAAGAATGAACATAAATTATTTTCCGTCAACAAGGGAATATTCTAAACTCTATGGGCTTACAAATGAAAAAATACAATCTATTAGGAAACCTATAACAATATTGCATCCTGGACCAATAAATAGAGGGGTTGAGATTACATCTGAAGTTGCAGATTCAGAAAATGCAATTATTTTGGATCAAGTAGAAAATGGTGTTGCAATTAGAATGGCTGTTATTTACTTATTAGCTTCAAAAATTAAAAACATTAGTTCTGCATAATGATAATAAAGATCTTGGACTATAATATATGAACATAACAATTTTAGGTTGCCATTCAGCTACACCCAGGAGTAATTTTCATACTACATCACAGTTAATTGAGTTAAAAAACCATATGTTTCTTATTGATTGTGGAGAGGGCACCCAAATTCGTCTTAGAGAAGAAAAAATCAAATTCTCAAGAATTAAAAATATTTTTATATCACATTTGCATGGGGACCATTTTTACGGACTTATAGGTTTAATAAATACTTTCAAACTTTTGGGTAGAAGTGTTGATTTAAATATTTATGGTCCAATAGGAATAAAAGAAGTTATTAAGCTTCAACTTAAACTGTCAAATTCTTGGACTGATTTTAGGTTATATTTTCATGAATTAAATAATTCTAAAGCTGAACTTGTTTATGAAGATTCTATAGTTAAAGTGAAAACTATACCTCTTATTCATAGAGTTTATACTAATGGTTTTCTTTTTCAGGAAAAAGCAGGCCTTAGAAAAATTGAAACTGAAAAAGTAAAACTTTATAACGTTCCAATTTGTGATTATGAAAATTTAAAAAATGGAAAAGATTTTATTAATGAGAAAGGTCAAACAATTAAAAATAGTGATTTAACATTACCACCAAAAAAACCATTTAGTTATGCTTTTTGCAGTGATACAGTATTTAACCCCCAAATGGTAAATCAAATAAAAAATGTTGACTTATTATATCATGAATCAACCTTTCTGAACGAACACAAAGACTTAGCCACTAAAACTTTACACAGTACAGCTGAACAAGCTGGAAAAATTGCATCTTTATCAAATGTAGGTAAATTAATGTTAGGTCATTTTTCTACAAGATATAGAGATAAAAAAATGTTTATTCAAGAGGCTAATAAACAATTTGACAACGTTTTTTTAGCTAAAGAGGGTGAAACATATAAGTTTTGAGAAACAGTTTTTAGTAACTTGCAATAATGAAAAAAGATTTAGAGCATATGCGTAAGACATATGAAAAGGGATCATTAGAAATATCTTCAGTAGGTAACGATCCTTTATTGTTTTTTGAAAAATGGTTTGATCAAGCCCAATCTAACAATAGTATAGAAGAAGCAAATGCTTTTAGTCTTTCAACTATCGGTAAAGATGGTTTTCCCAAATCAAGAATTGTTTTGTTAAAATCATATGATTCTGATGGATTTGTTTTTTATACTAATTATAATAGCGTCAAAGCAAAAGATATTTTGAATAGTCCTAAAGTTGGTGTTTCTTTTTATTGGCCATCTTTAGAAAGACAAGTTATAATTAAGGGAACTGCTTTCAAGGTAGAAGGTGACATTTCTGATAAATATTTTAATTCTAGACCAATAGGAAGTAGACTAGGCGCAATAGTATCAAATCAAAGTCAGGTAATTCCAAATCGAAAGATACTAGAAGAGAAACTTGAGTACTTGAAAAAAAATTATAAAGATAAATCACCTAAAAGACCTGATAATTGGGGAGGTTTCAAAATATCACCTATTTCATATGAATTTTGGCAGGGTAGATCAAACAGATTACACGATAGGATAATTTTTTATGATCTAGATGAAAAATGGACGATTAAGAGATTATCTCCTTAAAATGAAAACGCTAATTTTATTGCGTCATGCTAAATCATCTTGGAAACATCCCATAGATGATGTAGATCGCCCCTTAATTTTAAAAGGAATTAATAGAATTATTAATGTTTCTAGAGAATATAAAAATATATTTAATAAATCAAATATAATTATAACTAGTCCAGCTAACAGGACAATTCATACAGCTATTATTTTGGCAAGAGAAACTGGTATAAGCTTTAATAAAATTTCAATTAATGAATCCTTATATACTTTTTCATCAGCTTCAGTTGAAATATTTATTAGATCTCTTTCTGATAAATTTGATTATGTTATTTTTGTTGGACATAACCCTGCTTTTACTGAAATAATAAAAAAATTAACAAATACAATAATAGATAATTTACCTACTGCGTCTTGGGTAAAAATTAATTTTAAAGAAAATAAATGGCGTGAAGTTAAAAATGGACAAGCAACTTTAGGTTTTTCCGTTAAATAATCCAAATGAAAAATTCCCAAAGATTTATAAACCGTGAACATAGTTGGTTAGATTTCAATGAACGTGTGCTTCAAGAAGCAGCAGATAAAAGGGTGCCCATTATTGAGAGACTTAGATTCTTAGGCATTTTTTCAAATAACTTAGATGAATTTTTTCAAGTTAGGTATGCAACTGTTAAAAGAATTGCTCAATCGGTAAAGAGTGGTAAAAAAGTTTTGGGTGGGACAAATGCGATTGAATTATTAGAAGAAATTACTGAACGCGTTATTAATCTTCAATCTAAAAGTAATGAGATTTTAAACTTAATAGAGAAGTCTTTGAAAAATGAAGATATCTATTTTATAAATGAAAAAGAAGTCCTCCCTGATCAAGAGTCATTTTTAAGGGAATATTTTTTAAGCAAAATTAGTCCTGCTTTAGTTACTGTAATTCTAAATGAAGAACGTGAGCAAGACTTTACTGACAATACTGCATTTTTGGTAATTAAAATGGAGTTTGATAATTCTAAAAACAATCATAACAAGCAATTTGCTATAATTGAAATTTTAAATGACTTAGATAGATTTATTGTTCTTCCAAAGACTAATAACATTCAATATATTATGTTAGTTGATGATTTGATTAGATTTCATTTTGATCAAATCTTTAGCTTTTTTAATTATAAATCAATTGAAGGTCACATGATAAAAATTACTCGTGACTCAGAACTTGATTTAGAGGGTATTGCTTCAAAAAGTTATATTGAAAAAATCATCGAAAGTGTTAAGGATAGAATGTTTAGTGAGCCAGTTAGAATGGTTTATGATAATACTATTTCTAAAGACACATTGTCCTTAATAATGAAAAAGCTTCGACTGAATCCGGATGGAAGTATAATTCCTGGAGGAAGATACCACCACAGAAGAGACTATATGAAATTTCCTAGTCTCAACCGTCCGGATTTAGTATATCCTATACAGGATCAATTAACCATTCCAGAACTACCTTTGAGTGCTAATATTTTAGAAGCAATTTCAAAAAAGGATTATATGATTTTTACTCCATATCATTCCTTCGCATATTTAGTTAAATTTTTAAGGGAAGCTGCTTTAGATCCTAAGATTAAAAGAATAAAAATAACAATATACAGGCTTTCAAAAATTTCTCAAGTTATTAGTTCACTAATTAATGCGGCCAAAAATGGAAAAAAAGTCTTTGTTCAAATTGAATTACAGGCAAGATTTGATGAAAAAAATAATATTGAATCTGCAACACGGCTTGAAGCAGCTGGAGTTCAAATCACATTTGGAATACCAGGCCTTAAAGTTCATTCAAAAATATGTGTCATCGAAAGGGAAGAAAATAATAAAATTGTAAGATATGGTTTTGTAAGCACAGGCAATTTTAACGAGATAACAGCAAAAGTTTATACTGACTATACTTTATTCACATCTGATCAAAAAATACTTAAAGAAGTAAACAAAGTATTTAATTTTATTGAGGTCAGTTACAAATTGAAAACATATAAGCATTTAATTGTTTCTCCTCATTATACTTTCAATGCAATTAACAGGCTGATTGATAATGAAATT
Organism: Flavobacteriaceae bacterium; assembly: GCA_029243245.1. Lineage (GTDB taxonomy): Bacteria > Bacteroidota > Bacteroidia > Flavobacteriales > Flavobacteriaceae > Marivariicella. Next base: position 153,237 of record JAQWSK010000004.1, read on the forward strand.
TTATTACATAGTCATAGAAAAAGTTCAGGAATAAAGTTAAAAATCAATAATATTACTGATTATAAGATGATTGATAAGCTTTATCATGCTAGTCAGCAAGGGGTTAAGATTCAAATCATTGTTCGTGGAATTTGTTGTCTGATTCCTGGCGTTAAAGGGTTAAGTGAAAATATTCAAGTTATTAGTATAGTTGATAAATTTTTAGAACACCCTAGAGTAATGATTTTTGAAAATGACAATAACCCAAAAATATACATATCTTCAGCAGACTTGATGACTCGTAATATTTCTGAAAGAGTTGAGGTTACCTGTCCAATTTATGATTTGGATATAAAAAAGCAGATTCTTGATACATTTTCAATAGCTTGGAATGATAATGTAAAGGCAAGGCTGATAAACACTGGAAAACATCAAAATATTTTTAAGAAATCAAAGAATCCAAGAATTCGTTCTCAATGGGACACTTATAACTATTTTAAATTATTAGTTGAGGATAATGAAAATTGAAAAGTATGCAGCAATTGATATTGGATCTAATGCAATAAGGACTCTTATAGCTAATATTGTTACTAATGAAAATGGGAGTGTTTTTATTTCAAAAAACGCCTTGTTAAGAGCCCCGATTAGATTAGGTGAAGATACTTTTACGTCAGGAAATATTTCTAATCATAATATTAAAAGGATGTTAAGAGCAATGAAAGCATTTAAGCTATTGATAAAAGTTCATAGTGTTGTTGATTATAACGTTTATGCTACTTCTGCTTTAAGAGAGGCAAATAATCGATTACATGTTGTTGAACTAATAAAAAAAAAGACAGGAATTGAAATAGAAATGATAAATGGAAAAAAAGAAGCAAAATTAATTTCATCATTAGACTTATTTCAAGGAATCAATAAACAGTCTAATTTTTTATTTGTAGATGTAGGAGGTGGTAGTACTGAATTTTCAATACTTCAAAATGGAGATAGAGTAATAGAAAAATCCTTTAAAATAGGGACAGTTAGACTTCTTAACAACATGGTTTCTGATTTATTATGGGATGAAGTGAAAAAATGGATAGTTGATAAAACAAAAGATTTGGATAAGTTATCCATACTTGGCACAGGAGGAAATATAAATAAAATTCATAGAATAACACAAACAAAAGAGGGAAAGCCAATTACTTCTAAAACTTTACGCCATATTTACAAAAAAATGTCTTTGTTAACATATAATGAAAGGATTATTAATTATCAATTGAATCCAGATAGGGCAGATGTTATTTTACCTGCATTACAAATATATTTAAGGGCCATGCAATGGAGTAATACATCTAAAATCCATGTCCAAAAAATTGGATTAACGGACGGAATGATCGAAGAATTATATATGTCAAGAAAAAATTTAATTTTAAATATCTAGGTCAAAAGTTTGTTTCAGAATTTTAATAGCTGGATTAATTGATTTCATTTTTTCATATTTTTCTTCTGTTGTGTAGATAATGTTTTTATTAGGCTTTTCAATTATGTTTGTGTTAAAATTAATTTTATAATTATTTAATTTACTTCTTAAATAAGGTAACATTGATTCTAGCTCCTTATTTAATTCAACTTTATTAATAGAATTAGCAACATTAAATTCAATGTTATATTTATTGGTTATTCTAGGAGAGTCCATTTTTAAAATGGCTAAAATATTTTGATTACCCTCAGATTCAATTTTATTTAAATAATTTGACCAATGAACCATTAAATCATCTAAATTAAATGGGTTTTCTAATTGATTTTCAGTAGTATCATTTTGATTTTTTTTAATCACCTCCTTTTTGAACTGAACGCTCTTTAGAGAAAATCCAGAAATTCCATTGGAACTTGTCTTATCAATATTTTTTGATTTTATAGTATTTTCTTCTTCGTTTATTAAAACAAAATGTGATCTTGGATTTATTTCTATTTCAACAGGTAGTTTTGGTAGTTTCAAGTTTTTAATTTCAGGCTTTTCATAATTTTTAAAGATCTCACTGTTAATTATAAAATTTTTTTTTTCCCATTAAAATGGAGAGATGCTAACTGTAAAAGACAGAGTTCGGTATTTAGTCTTTTATTTAAAGACAATTTATGATTTGATTCTGCCTCTTTTATTAATGAAAGTGCATCCATTAGCCAATCAAAGCTAAAATCTTTAGATTGTTCTAGGTATTTATTTTGAGTTTTTTCTCCAACCTCTAATAAATCAATTGTTGATGAGTTCTTACATAAAATTAGCATGCGAATATGATTTGCCAAACCATTAATTAAATGTATTGACTCATATCCTTGACTAATAATTTTATCGACCTCTAAGAGGATATCTGGAATCTGGTTTTTCTTTATTAATACAGAAATTGTAAAAAAAGTTTGATAATCTAACACATTTAAATTTTTAGACACTTCTGATATTGAAAGATTTCCAGATGTAAAACTTACCATTCTGTCAAAAATTGATAATGCATCTCTCATAGCGCCATCAGCTTTTTGAGCAATTAAAATTAGTGAGTCATCATCATATTTTAATTTTTTTTCAGAACATATGAGAATTAAAGATTTTTTTATTTCTTGAACTGAAATACGTTTAAAATCATATATCTGGCATCTTGAAAGAATAGTTGGAATTATCTTGTTTTTTTCGGTTGTGGCCAAAATAAAAATTGCATGCTTTGGAGGTTCTTCAAGAGTTTTCAGAAAAGCATTAAATGCTGATAGAGACAACATATGAACTTCATCAATTATATAGACTTTATAATTTCCAATCTGAGGAGGTATACGTATTTGATCATTTAATTTTCTTATATCATCAACGGAATTATTCGATGCAGCATCTAATTCAAAAATATTAAATGCATAGTTTTGGTCTGAGGAGTTGTTTTCGTTTTCATTAATTGCTTTTGCAAGAATTCGAGCACATGAAGTTTTACCAACACCACGTGGTCCACAAAATAATAAAGCTTGAGCTAGCTGGTTGGTTTTTATTGCATTTTGGAGAGTTGAAGTAATTATATGTTGCCCAATTACTTGATCAAAAGTTTGTGGACGATATTTTAATGCTGAAACTGTAAAAGATTCCATGAAATAAAAGTTCTTTTCCAAAGATATAAATTGCCCTAACCTTCATTTTATTTTTAATTATTAATTATCAACAATGTGTACATTTGCATAAAGCAGGCTATCTTATCGCTGTATTAATTACAATAGAGAGGAAAGTCCGGGCACCATAGAGCAGTATAGCGGGTAACACCCGTCCTTTTACAAAAGTAAAAGCGGACTAGTGCAACAGAAAGCAAGTACAGTTAGGCTGTAGTGAAATCGGTAAACTCTATACGGTGAAACGCCAAGTAAATCTGCAATTAAGGATAGCTCGTCCAATGTAGAAGGGTAGGCGGTTTGAGCTATGCAGTAATGTTTAGTCTAGATAAATGATAAGACACGACAGAATCCGGCTTATCGGCCTGCTTTATTTTTATAAAACGAAAAAGAATTGCTTCCGTATTTTCTACACTTTTTAAAACCAATTATTTTATCTAATTCAATTTTTGATGAATGTTCAACAATAATAAATCCATCAAATATTAAATTATCCGATAAAAGCTTTAATATAATTTTCTCATAATCATTTATTTTAAATACATAAGGAGGGTCTAAAAAAATAATATTGAATTTTTTTGAATTACTATTTAAAAAATCTAAAATCTTTTTTTGGAAAGTAATGATCTTGAAATCAAGTTCATCAGACATTTTATTAATAAAATTAATACAATCTTTATTTTGATCTACTGAAGTTATTGATTTAACTCCTCTAGATGCAAATTCAAAACTAATGCTTCCTGTTCCAGAAAAAAGATCGAGAACACTAACTTCTGACCATTCAAATAAATTATTTAAAATATTAAAAAGAGCTTCTTTTGACCTATCTGTTGTTGGCCTAACAGGCAGTTTTTTAGGAGGGTTTAACTTTCTTCCTTTATGAATTCCTGAAATAATACGCATGAAGATCAATTAAAAAAGGAGTAGGAGTGTTATTTATATCGTTTTGACTTTTTGCTAAAATAAATTTTATATTATTATGATAAAGTTTTGCACCTTCATAATATTCTTTGAATATTAAATAATTGCCAAGAAAACATATAAAAAATTCATTTTTATTTAGCTCATGTTTTTCAATTATGAAAAACAAGAAGTATAAAAAACTATCAACACCATTGTTTGGATACCTATTTACTAATTGGAGTTGTTCATTAAAAAATAAAAAAATATCAATAGATTTCGTTTGAATGTTTACGTATAATTTTTTTTCGTTAATATTTTTAGCAATTAAATAGTCATAAATTATTGTTTGATAATGAACTAGATTTGAGTTTTTGAAATAATTTTCTTTTATACTTATAATAGAACTTGATACTTTATATGTAATTGACTTAATATGGTTTGAAGTTATATCTGTTTTAAGAATATCTGAATTTTTCCTCTTATCAAACTTGTCATAATAATCATTTACTATTTTTTGATTAAATAATTTACTAGGAACAAATAAACCAGCATTATTTGCAATAACTAATTGAATATTATTCCTGATTTTATTTTTTAAAACCCATTCTTCAAATGATTTTCCTTCAGTTAAAGTAATTGTTTCGAATGTAGTAAAAGGGTAATGTTCAGAATCACAATATGTAAATCCGTCCTCGCTAATAATAATTGAGGATTTATTAAATGAATCTATTTCAGTCTTTGGATGCATCAAAAATAGTAGGCCAGTTACCGTTAATCCTAACATTTGACATTGACCCTAAAATAATTTCAGGACCATTTACTCCATCTACTGAAATTGTTTCATTTTCTTGCTTAAGAAGGTCTTTCTGTTGATCATAGAGAATAATGTCTTTAGAGACTTTAACTTCAAAAACAGGTACATTATAATTAACACTTCCACTATTTTTTACTATTATATCAGCATTAATTGAAAATTCAGCATCGACCCCATCGATGGGAATTTTAGCCATGTTTACATAATCATCATTCTTACTGAAAAGAGAATCTTTAACGTTTACAGTGCCAAGGGTATCAATTAAAACAACTTCCTTAAGCATATCTATTCTATATGTTCTATCATATTCTAAATATGAAGAATCTCTTTTTTGAATTAAAGTAAAAATACCTTCATCAATGAATTTGATCAAACTATCAAAATTATTTGAATAGACCCCATTAACATCTTTGTATGCAATCTGAGCTTTACGAATTTCTTTTAAACGGTTTATAACTTTTGAATAACGTTGATCTCTAACTTTATTAAAATCTATTGGACCCATTATAGAATTATAGATTTTATAACTAAAGAAGATTGAAAGGATCCAAAGAAAGACTTGAAGTACTATTTTCATTTCATTTTATTTTGACTAGAGACAAAACTACAATTTTTTTTTATTCATAAAAGAATTGCTTGTTAATTATAATGCGTAGTTTTCATAAATGAATTCATCTGAAATTTATTCAACTTTATCCAGCACTTTCCCATTAAAACCAACTATTAAGCAAATGGACTGGTTTAGATCTATAGCTGAGTTTTTAGATTCTCCATTAAAAGAAAATGTATTTTTACTAAAAGGTTATGCTGGAACTGGAAAATCCACTTTAATTGGACACTTGGTCCAACATCTTCACAAATTTAATTATAAAAGCGTATTAATCGCTCCAACGGGAAGAGCAGCTAAGGTTATTTCTAACTATTCTAATAGAAGCGCTTTCACCATTCATAAACAAATATATTTTCCTAAAAGCGAAAAAGGAGAAGGGGTTAAATTTATATTAAAAGCAAATAAATTTAAAAATACTCTTTTTATAGTTGATGAAGCCTCAATGATTGGAGATGATAAGCAACAGTCAAAATTATTTGAGAATGGATCATTATTAAATGATTTAATTCAATATGTTTCTACTGGAAAGTCATGTTTTCTTATTTTAGTTGGTGATTCAGCACAGTTGCCTCCAATTAACCTAGAAATAAGCCCTGCTCTAAGTGAAAGGGAATTAGAAAATCAATATAATAAAAAAGTAACTGTTATTACTTTGACTGATGTTGTCAGACAATTATCAAACTCTGGAATTTTATTCAATGCAACTAGTTTAAGGGAATATATTTTTCAAGAAATTTATGATAAATTTAAATTTGACTTAAATAGTTATAAAGATGTACAGAGAATCCATGACGGAGAAGAATTGCTTAGCACTCTTGACAACTCCTTAAAAGAGCATGGAATTGATCAAGTGATTTTTATAGTTAGATCTAATAAGAGAGCCAATTTATATAATCAAAATATTAGAAAAAGAATTCTTTTTCTTGAATCATCACTATCAGTTGGAGATCAATTGATGGTTGTAAAAAATAATTATTATTGGGTTAAACCAGAATCACAAGCTGGTTTTATAGCAAATGGGGATATAATTGTTGTAGATAGAATTAATAAAATAAAAGAGTTGTATAATTTTAAATTTGCTGAAATTACAGCTAGATTAATAGATTATCCAGAAATGTCTCCTTTTGAGACAGTAATTTTAACTGACAATCTAACCTCAAACACACCTTCATTAACTTATGATGAAAGTCAATCTTTTTATAGGTCCGTACAAGAAGATTATAAACATGAAAAATCCTCATACAAAAAATTTTTAAAGGTTAAAAGCGATCCTTATTTTAATGCTTTACAAGTCAAATATTCGTATGCAATTACTTGTCATAAATCTCAGGGAGGTCAATGGGATATAGTTTTTGTAGAATACCCCTATTTGCCGGATGGCCCCAATAAAGATTTTTTTAGATGGTTATATACTGCGATTACTAGAACTAAGAAAGAATTGTATTTGGTTGGTTTTCCAAAAGAATTTTATAATTAATAATGAATTATTAAATTTTGCATCTTTGCATTATAATAATAATATAAATGAAAATTATTGCAGTTATTCCAGCTCGCTACGAAGCTAAAAGATTTTCAGGAAAACTTTTAATGAAATTGGGTAATAAAACTATAATAGAGCAGACTTATTTATCTGTATTATCAACTGGTTTATTTGAAGATGTTTATGTTGTAACTGATGATGAGAGAATTTTTTCTGTTATTAATGATATTGGTGGAAAAGCTATAATGAGTGAAGGTGATTTTGAGTGTGGGAGTGATAGGATTGCTTCAGCTATAATTAATATGGATATTGATATTGTTTTAAATATTCAGGGCGACGAACCTTTTATTAATAAGACCTCGTTGTCAAACCTTCTAGATTCTTTAAAAACTGACACTAACAAAAAAATTTCATTAGCGTCTCTAATGACACCTATTATTGATTTAAAATTAATTGAGGACCCAAATACTGTTAAAGTAATAGTTGATAAAGAAAATTTTGCTATATATTTTTCTCGTCTTCCATTACCATTCAGAAGAGATGAGTTAGTTCCCGTAAGCTATTATAAACATATTGGTGTATATGCTTTTAGAAAAAGTGCTTTAATGGAATTTTATAAACAAAGTATGACTCCACTTGAAAAGTCAGAGAAGATTGAATGTCTTAGATATATAGAAAATGGTAAAAAAATTAAAATGATTCCTACATCATTTAAGGGTTTGTCAATTGACACACATGCAGATTTGGAATATGCAAAATTAATATGGGATAATAATGAATAAATTTTATAAATGGATCTACTTTAGAGTTATAAAATGGGAATTAATTGGAGAGTTTCCTAAAATTGATAAAATGGTTTTACCTGTTGTTTCTCATACTCATTGGAATGATTTTTTATTGGGAATTTTAATACGTAATGTGGTTAGTGAGCAAATTAATTTTGTTGGTAAGAAGGAAATTTTTGGACCATTAACGGGTTGGTTTTTTAAAATGATGGGTGGTACTTCAGTTGATAGAGGTAGTAATTCTAATACGGTCAATGCTATTGCTAATATTTTTAAACAAAAAAAAATTTTTAGATTAGCTTTAGCTCCTGAAGGAACTAGAAAAAAAGTAAAAGAATGGAAAACAGGTTTTTACCATATAGCCAAAATAGCAAAAGCTCCAATTTGTTTAGTTGCTTTTGATTATGGAAAAAAACAAATAGTTTTTCATCCACCATACTATCCTTCAGGTAATATTGAAAAAGACTTAGATTTTTTAAAAAAACAATTTAAAGGTGTTGTTGGAAGAATTCCAGATTATTCATGGGTATATGAGGATTAAACTTATGATATATCCATAGAATGATATACATTTTGCACATCACCATCCTCTTCAATTTTTTCAATTAGACTTTCTACTTCTTCTTGTTGTTCTGAATTTATTTTTTTTGTAATCATTGGAATTCTTTCAAAACCTGAAGATAAAATTTCAATATTTCGATTTTCTAATTCTTTTTGAATTATTCCAAAATTCTCAAATGACCCATATAATAAGAGTCCATCTTTAGCAATAAAAACTTCTTCAACACCATAGTCTATAAATTCAAGCTCTAACTGATCTTGGTCAAAACTGTTTTTATCTAATCTAAAGTTACAAGTTCGCTCAAACATAAACTCAACTGACCCAGACACTCCAAGATTTCCATTGGCTTTATTAAAATAACTTCTAATATTAGCTACAGTTCGATTATTATTATCACTAGCTGTTTCCACCAGTATGGCTACTCCATGAGGTGCATAACCCTCAAAAAGAATTTCTTTAAAATTTTCTGAGCTTTTGTCTGAAGCTTTTTTTATAGCTCTTTCAATATTATCTTTTGGCATATTAGCTGATTTTGCATTTTGCATTATAGCTCTTAGTCTTGAGTTGTTGAATGGATCAGGACCTCCATCTTTAACAGCCATGACTATATCTTTACCAATACGTGTAAAGGTTTTAGCCATTGCTGACCAACGCTTCATTTTTCTTGCCTTTCTAAATTCAAAAGCTCGGCCCATTATAGATTATATTATAACATAAATATAATAAAATAAGGTATTTAAATTCTTTTATGAATTAATTCTAAATCATTTAACCCTTGTTCTGTAGAATATGATAAATGAGAGGGTAATTTGTTTGTATTGTTTAGTAAAGCTAAATATAAAATCTCATTAGAAGAATAAACTTTTTTATATATAGGTTTTATAAAATATCTAGATTCAACAATTTTTTCAATTAACTCGGAATGAGATATTAATTCATTTGTTCCAAGATGAAAAATTCCACTTAAATTATGGTTGATTATGTAGTGAATTTGCTGTGTTAGCCTCCAAAGAATACTAAAGTTAATTATAGCGTTTGGAAATACTTCAATTGGTATTCTTTTTTGAATACTAAGATCAATTTCTTTTATCCTTGGAGATTTAGAACCAAAAATTATTGCTGATCTAACTATTACATATTTTGTATAAGACAGTTTTAAGGCACAGTTTTCTAATTTAATCTGCAATTTACCATATTTACTTTCTGACAATGTTTTATCATATTCGTATGATGGATAATTATGAAATGCATCAAAAACATTTGATCCAGACATCAACATTAATCTACAATTGTGCTTAAAACAATAATTAACTATAGTTTGTTGAGCTTTAATTAGTTCTTCATCCTCCCCCTTTAATGCATTGATAATTAATTTAGGACTAGTTTTTTTTAAAACAGATTTTAATGAATCAACATGTGAATTGAAATAAAAATAGTTATTGTTTACACAAGACTTATTGTTGTAAAAAGTAGCATAAGTATTATAATAAGGGGCAAGTTCTTTATATAATGCACTCCCTATAGTTCCACTTCCTCCTAGTATTAGGATATTTTTCACAAATCATTATTTTACAAAAGGTAATTTAACTATCGAAGCTTTTATTTTTCTCTCTCTTATTTCAACATATACTTGAGTGCCAATAATTGAATATTTAGAATTAATGTATCCCAGCCCTATTCCAATCTCAAGAGATGGAGAGTGTGTCCCTGAACTTATAAAACCAATTTCAATATTGAGATCACTAAATATCTTATATTCAGATCTAGGAATTCCTCTTTCTAATATCTTGATTCCAACTAGCCTTTTCTCTGTTCCATTTATTTTTTCGTTTTTAAACTGTTTATTATTTATACAACCAGATGATGGCCTTGTAATCCATCCAAGACCTGCCATTATGGGAGAAGTGTCATCATTTATTTCATTTCCATACAAGCAATATCCCATTTCTATTCTAAGTGTATCTCTGGCGGCTAATCCTACTGGAATAATATTACAAGACTCTCCTGCATTAAAAACAGATTCCCATATTTTAAGAACATCATCATTTTTACAATAAATTTCAATACCTCCTGAACCGGTATATCCAGTGGTGGCAATTAAAACATTTGCTTTGCCTGCAAAACTTGTTGTTATATGACTATAATTAGGTAATGTATTTAAATTAGCTGCTGATAAATTTTGAGCTACTTCAATAGCTCGAGGACCTTGGATTGCTAGCAAAGATATTTGGTCAGAAACATTATTGATTTTAGCATTGAAATGTTTATTCCATTCACTTATCCATTTCCAATCCTTTTGAATATTAGATGCATTTACAACTAAAAAATATTTAAATTCTTCAATTCTATAAACAATTAGGTCGTCAATAATACCTCCAGTTTCGTTTGGGAAACAATTATACTGAGCTTTCCCAATTTTTATATTTGCAATATCATTACTACAGACCTTTTGTAATAATGCTAAAGCATTAGAACCTTTAACTATAAATTCTCCCATGTGAGAGACATCAAAGATTCCAACACTATTTCTGACTGCTAGATGTTCTTTTTTAACACCTGAATATTGGATTGGCATTTCATATCCTCCAAATGGTGCCATTTTTGCTCCTAAAGCTTTATGAATGCTATTTAAAATTGTTTTTTGCATTTTAAAAACATTATTTTTAATAATTATTTAGTATCCAAAATTAAATTCATTTTCACATATGATCACTAAAATATTTTATAAAGTTTTAATTATTTATTCATTGATTTTTCATTTGGATTTAATTGCACAAGATAAATACGGTATTTCGAATGAGTTTCATTTAAAAAATAGAAATAATTTAAGAGATCAGATGCCAGAAAATAGTGTTTCTGTGTTGTTTTCAAATCCAGTTAGAAACAGATCAAATGATGTGTATTATTCTTATCACCCTGATCCTAATTATTATTATCTTACTGGATGGAGAGAACCCCACTCTGTTTTAATGATATTTAAAAATTCTCTTAAAGATAGCTTAGGCAGTTATGATGAGATTTTATTTGTAAGGGAAAGAAACCCTTATGATGAACAGTGGAATGGAAAAAGGAAGGGTTTAGAAGGGGCAAAAAAATTAGGCTTTGATCGAGTCATAAGCAAAAAAAGTTTTTCACAAATGAATTTTAATTTCGAAACCTTTGATAAAGTCCTATTAAATCCATTTCAAACTGATGTAAAAGATATAATTTCAGATGAGAGCGATCTTTTTGATCTTCAAAACCAACTAAAAGGTAAAATAAATTATCCTGATGGATATGACCCTGAAATTTTTAAATGGTATAATCGAATTGAATCCGTTAATAATAAAGATGCTGAAAAATTAAAAAATCAACTTCGTTTTTATACAAAAAGAAATAAACATATTTTAAATGATAAAATAATTCAAAAATTTATTTCAATGGACACTGAGGAATTTATGAAAGAGACAATTCGTAAATCATCATATTTTATTCCAGACTTTAATTTTAATTTTGATTTATTAACGAAGTATTTAACTAATCAAAGAGAAATTAAATCTACTGAAGAGATTGATTTAATTAGAAAGGCAGTAAAAATTTCAGCAGTTGGTCAATCAGAAGTAATGAAAGCTGTTAAATCTGGAATGAGTGAAAGAGAAATTCAAGGATTGCATCAATATATTTACAAACGTTATGGGGCAGCTCATGAAGGTTATCCCTCTATTGTAGGTGCAGGTGAGAATTCATGCATTTTACACTACATAACTAATGATAAAACCAATGTTAAAAACCAACTGATTTTGATGGATCTTGGAGCAGAATATCAGGGGTATACTGCAGATGTTACTAGAACAATTCCGATAAATGGTAGATTTACACCTGAACAAAGACAGATATATGAAATTGTTTATAAGGCTCAAGAAGCAGGAATTGAAATGGCAAAAAAAGGTAATTCATTTTCTCAGATTTATGAAGCTACAAAAAAAGTTGCACTTGAGGGATTAATGGAATTAGGAATCCTAAAAGATCCCAAAAACCTAAGAACTTATTATCCTCATGGAGTAGCTCATCATATAGGACTAGATGTCCATGACCCTGGGAATTATGGACCTATCTCTGAAAATATGATTATTACTGTTGAACCTGGCATATATATCCCTGAAGGCAGTGATTGTGATTCTAAATGGTGGTCAATAGGAGTTAGAATTGAGGATGATATATTAATTACAAATAGTGGAAATGAAAACTTATCCAAATTTGCTCCAAGAAAATGGAAATTAATTGAAAAAACAATGAGTTTAAAAAGCCCATTAGATAAGTTTAATTTACCTGATATTGTAAACTAATCTTTTAACAAATAGTCTTTGAGTTGTCTATAGTCTGAAATTTTTAATGAATATTTATCACCTTTAAGAGTCTTAATTAGTTTCTTAGGAATATCCAATTTTTGATTGATGCATTTCTCAACAACATTTGAAAACTTACATGGGTGAGCTGTTTCCATGAATATGCCAATCTGATTAGGATTCGTTATAGAATATTCTTTTAATCCTAAATAACCTATAGCTCCGTGAGGGTCAAGTATATAATTAGATTTGTTATAAACATTTTTAATACATTTTTTTGTTTCATTGTCATTAAAACTATAACCGCTAATATTTTTTTTAAGCTTAGCAATGTCATTATTAAAAACTTTTTGAACTCGAATAAAATTACTAGGATTTCCAACATCCATTGCATTAGAAATTGTTTTAATAGTATCATTCGGCATATAAATACCAGAATCCAAATATCTAGGCACAACATTATTAAGGTTTGTACATGCTAAAAAATGATTAATAGGTAATCCTAATTTTTGTGTAATCAAGCCTGCATAAAGATTCCCAAAATTACCACTAGGAACTGAGAAGTTTATGGGAAGATTAAATTTGCTAGCTTTTATATATCCGGCAAAATAATAAAACATTTGAGGAAGCCACCTCGCAATATTTATTGAATTGGCAGATGTAAGTTTTCGTTTTTCATTTATTTGCATATCCAAAAAAGCTCTTTTAACCATGTCTTGACAATCATCAAAAACTCCTTCGACTTCAAGCGGAATAATATTTTTTCCAAGTGTAGTCATCTGTTTTTCTTGAATAACACTTACTTTTCCCTTAGGATATAATATAATAACTTCAACACCTGAAACATTATAAAACCCATCAGCAACAGCTCCTCCAGTATCTCCGGATGTAGCAACTAGAACAGTAATTTTTTCATTAGAATTTTTATTAAAATATTCTAGACATCGGGCCATAAATCTCGCACCCACATCTTTAAATGCTAGAGTTGGTCCATGAAACAGTTCCAGAGAAAAAATATTTTCTTCAATTTGAATCAAAGGAAAATCAAAATTAAGTGTTTCCTCAATTATTGTTTTGAGTTTTTTTTCTGGAATGGCATTACCTATAAACTGTTTTATAGCTTTAAACGCTATATTGTGTAGGCTTAATTTATTTAAATTTCGTATAAGTTTTTTTGAAAATGGTTTTATTTTCTCGGGATAGTATAATCCATTGTCTTGGGCAATACCTTTAATTACTGCTTCTTTAAATGATTCTGATTTAGATAGATAATTTAGGCTTTTATATAACATTATATTATTTTTTTAACTCCATTTGAATTTATTTTAGATATATATATATCATAATCAATCCCTAACTTTGATATTATACTTTTAAAACCTGAAGCGATCTCTTTGGCTTTTATTTTTCCTCTTGATAATGCAAAAACTGACGGGCCAGAACCAGATATTCCACATCCTAAAGCTCCTGCTTCTAATGCTGAGCTTTTTAATGATATATACTCAGGTATTAATAAAGATCTTTCTTTTTCAATTATTTCATCATTTAAACTTCTAGAAATTAAACCATAATCTTCGGAATATAAACCACTTACTAATCCAGCAATGTTTGCTGTTTGTTTAATAACGCTTTTTAAAGGAACTTGTTTTTTTAAAATTGCTCTTGCATCTGAAGTTTTTAGTTCAATTTTAGGATGAATAATTGTAACAATAAGTTCCGATGGTGTAGGTAGTTTTATAATATCTAGAGTGTTTAGATCCCTAACTAATGTAAATCCTCCAAGCATTGCTGGAGCAATATTATCAGCATGAGCCTCTCCACTTGCTATTTGTTCTCCATCCAATGCAAAAGGAATAAGGTCAATCTTTTCAAGTTTTCTTTCTAATAATTCGTTAATTCCATAAACTGCTCCTACTGCACTAGCAGCACTACTTCCTATTCCGCTGCCAGCACTAATTTTTTTATATATTTCTATTTCGATACCAACCTCAGCCGGAAATGAATTGAGGTATGACTTTGCAGCAACTCCAGCCACATTTTTTTCTATTGAGAATGGTAAGTCTTCTCCTTCAATCTTGGTAATTCTTAAACCAGGCACTTCGGATTTTTTAATAATCATCTCATCACCTACAGTTTCTAAACAAAGTCCAAGCACATCAAAACCACATAAGACATTAGCAACACTTGAAGGAGAAAATATTTTGATTGAATCCACAATTACTTTTTTCCAATCCTTATGATGTCAGCAAAAATACCAGCCGCAGTTACTTCTGCACCAGCTCCAGCACCCTTTACTATTAATGGTTGATCTGCGTATCGATTAGTATAAAACAAAATTATATTATCACTTCCTTCTAGATTATAAAAATCATGATTTTCATTTATATATTGTAACCCAACACTTGCTATGCCATTTTCTAATTGAGCAACATATTTTAGTCTACATTTCTTCAATTCGGCATCTAATAGAATTTTATTAAAGTGATTTGAATTACTCTCCAAGCTATTGTAAAATTCTTCTTTTGTTGAAGCAGCTATTGAATCATTTGGTAAAAATGAATCATTTTTTATTTCACTTAGCTCAATATTTAAACCAGATTCTCTTGCTAGAATCAAAATTTTTCTAGCAACGTCAGTCCCGCTTAAATCTATTTTAGGATCTGGCTCTGTATAGCCTAATTCTTCAGCTTTTCTAACTACATCCGCAAATGTTTTTCCTTTTTTAAAATTATTAAAAATATAATTTAAACTTCCAGATAAAATTGCCTGAATTTTTAATATCCGATCACCTGATGCAACTAAGTTATTTAGGGTGTCAATAACAGGAAGGCCTGCACCAACATTTGTTTCGAATAAAAAAGGACTATTGAATTTTCTTGAAATAGATTTTAAATTTATATAATTTTTTAATTCATCAGCACAAGCAATTTTATTACAAGTAACAACTGCTATATTATTATTTAAATAATTAGAATACTTTTTTGATATTAATTCACTAGCTGTATTATCTATAAAAATGGAGTTTCTTAAATTTTTTGATTTTATATGGTCGAAAAATAATGTTCTATCAGCTTTAATTCCACTTTCTAAATACGATTTCCAACCTACTAAATCAATAGGCTTTTCACTTAAAATCATTTTTTTTGAGTTTGAAAGACCCATTACTCGTATTTTTAAATGAAGGTTATCAGAAAGATATTTTTCTTGTTGACGTATTTGTTCTAATAATTTTCCTCCAACATTTCCAACTCCAGTGACAAAAAGGTTTAATTCTTTAATTTGAGATTCAAAAAAGCTTTCATGTAAAGTGTTTAAGGCTTTTTTAATATTGATCTTATCAATAATTATTGAGATATTCCTTTCTGATGCACCTTGTGCTATTGCTCGGATATTAATATTATTAGATCCTAGACTGCTAAATAATTTTCCACTTATTCCTTGATGATCTTTCATTTTATCTCCAACAATTGCTAGATTAACCATGTCACCCTCTATTTTTGCAGGAAAAACTTTACTTAAACTTATTTCAAATTTAAACTCATCATCAATTGAATTTTTTGCTTCTTCAGCATCCTCATTATTAATACCTATGCAAATTGAATATTCAGACGATGCTTGAGTAATCATTATTATATTTATATTTTTTTTTGAAATCGCTTCAAAAAGCCTATTTGAAAATCCAGGAATTCCTATCATTCCATTTCCTTCTAGAGTCACGAGAGCTACATTATCAATATGACTAATCCCCTTAACAATCTGACCATTAGTGTTGCTAAAATTAGTAATTAATGTGCCTTGTTCATCTGGTTTAAATGTGTTTTTTATAATTAATGGTATTTGTTTCTCAATGATTGGTTGAAGAGTTGGAGGGTAAATTACTTTAGCTCCAAAGTGAGACAGCTCCATAGCTTCATAATAAGACAGGTTAGTTATTGGCATAGCTTGACTTACTAGTTTAGGATTTGCTGTGTACATTCCACTTACATCTGTCCAAATTTCCAAAACATCAGCATCTAAAATATTTGCTATAAGAGCTGCTGTATAGTCTGAGCCTCCTCTGCCGAGTGTCGTTGGTTCCCCATTTTTATCTGATGCAATAAACCCTGGAATTAATGTAACTTTATAATTATTTTTATTAAAAAAATCAAGTACTTTATTTCTAGTATTGATTATGTTGACAATTTCACGATTATTTTGTTTCTCAGTTTCAATTAAGTTTCTTGAATCTACATGGATAACATTAATTTCTTGACTCTTTAAAATCTCAAATAAAATTGAACTAGAAAGAACTTCTCCAAAACTTGTTATAGTTGCAGAAGATTTTAAAGTTATTTCTTTTAATGAAAAAACAGAATCAAGAAGGTTTTCGAGATTATTAAGTTGAGTTTTTACAAAACTAACTATATTACTTTGCTTTGTAACCGGTATTCTGTTTTTGATTAATTCTAAGTGTCTTTCCTCTATAACATTAATATTATTTTTAAAACTTTTATCTCCTTTACCTGCTTTTTCTATCATCATTGAGAGAATATCTGTAATTCCGCCCAATGCTGAAACAACAACTGTAAGATTGTTTTTATTTTTTTTAATAATTTCAGAAACACAATCTATAGATTTTGCGTTAGAAACTGATGTTCCTCCAAATTTTATAACTTTCATTATTTAAAGAATAGTATGAATTTTCAAAAAGTAAAACTATGTTTAATGGGTGATTGTATTACTATGCTTAATTGAATTAACAAAAAGCATTTTATTCAGATATGATTAATGAATACCCCTCGAGGGGTATTCATTAAAGCTTCTATAATAGGTTGAGATATAAACAACATAGAGCAAAAATAGTAAAATGTTTTGTTTTTATTATAAAAACAAAAATGTTTTCCTACGAAGATGTAGCTTTAACTTTAGAAATAGTAAGGGTTTCATTATTTTTTGAGTGGTCTATTGTGATAGAGTCACCATCATTTATTGAATTACTAACTATTTGCTCAGCTATTAAATCCTCAACATATTTTTGAAGCGCTCTTTTAAGTGGTCTTGCGCCATATTTAGTATCATATCCCTTTTCAACTATAAAATCTTTTGCAGATTTAGTTAAAACTATAGAATATCCTAATTTTTCAACACGGAGTATTAGTTTCTTTAACTCAATTTCAACAATACTAGATATTGCTTTTTTATCCAATGAATTAAATATTACAAAGTCATCAATTCTATTTAAAAATTCTGGAGCAAATGTTTTTTTCAATGCATTTTGGATTACGCCTTTTTGAAGATCGACAGATTGAGCTTTTTGAGAAGAAGTTTCAAAGCCGACACCTGTCCCAAAATCTTTTAATTGACGAGCTCCAATATTTGATGTCATTATAATTATTGTGTTTTGAAAGTTTACTTTTCTACCTAAGCTATCTGTTAAAAATCCATCATCGAGAACCTGAAGCAACATATTAAAAACATCAGGATGGGCTTTTTCTACTTCATCTAAAAGTATTACTGAGTAAGGGCGTCTTCTTATTTTTTCACTTAATTGTCCACCTTCTTCATAGCCAACATAACCAGGAGGGGCACCAATTAATCTTGAAATAGCAAATTTTTCCATATACTCGCTCATATCTATACGGACAAGACTTTCTTCAGAATCAAAAATTTCCTCAGCTAATATTTTAGCTAATTGAGTTTTACCAACTCCAGTTTGACCAAGAAAAATAAATGACCCAATTGGTTTGTCTGGCGCTTTTAGACCTGACCTGTTTCTTTGAATTGCTTTAACTACTTTTTCAACTGCTTCTTTCTGTCCAATTATTTTTTTAGATATAGTAGATGTAAGTTTTGAAAGTTTGTATTTTTCTGATTTTACTATTTTATTTACGGGTATATTAGTCATCATAGACACAACATCAGCAATGTGATTTTCGTTCACGATTATCCGATTTTGCTTAGATGCTTCATTCCATTCTTCTTGAGCAATTAATAAATTTCGTTCAATTTTTTTCTCATCATCACGAAGTTTTGCCGCTTCTTCATATTTCTGTTTTTTAACAACAGAATTTTTTTGTTTTTTAATATCTTCAAGTTCCTGTTCAAGTTTCACAATTTCTTCAGGGACATTCATGTTTTTAATATGAACACGAGCACCTGCTTCATCAAGTGCATCAATCGCTTTATCCGGGAGGAAACGATCAGACATATACCTGAAACTAAGATCTACACATGCTTCAATAGCTTCATTTGTATAGCTTACATTATGATGATTTTCATATTTATCTTTAATATTTTTTAATATTTCAAGAGTTTCTTCAATTGAGGTTTCCTCAATTAATATTTTCTGAAAGCGTCGTTCAAGAGCTCCATCTTTTTCTATATTTTGTCTATATTCATCCAATGTTGTTGCTCCAATACATTGGATTTCTCCTCTAGAAAGAGCGGGTTTAAACATGTTAGACGCATCTAGGCTTCCTGTAGCTCCTCCAGCTCCTACAATTGTGTGAATTTCATCAATAAAAAGGATAATTTGATCATTTTTTTCTAATTCATTCATCACAGCTTTCATTCTTTCTTCAAATTGACCTCTATATTTTGTTCCAGCCACAAGACTTGCAAGATCTAGAGTAACAACTCTTTTATTATAAAGAACCCTTGAAACTCTTTTTTGAATTATTCTTAGTGCTAATCCTTCCGCTATAGCAGATTTTCCAACTCCAGGCTCTCCTATTAAAAGAGGGTTATTCTTTTTACGACGACTCAGAATTTGAGAAACCCTTTCTATTTCTTTTTCCCTTCCAACTACAGGATCAAGTTTGTTGTTTAGAGCCATATTAGTTAAGTCTCTTCCAAAATTATCTAATACAGGAGTTTTTGATTTTTTATTTGATTTTGATTCTGATATTGGAATAAAAGGGTCTTCTTTTTTTATTGAATTTTCTTCATCATTTTCTTTTTCATCAGGAAATGAATCATTACTAGTTAAATCTTCATAATCATTATTGTCATTAGCAATTAGAATCTTGAATTGTTCCTTTACAGATTCGTAATCGACATTTATGTTATATAATAATTTGGTGGTAGGATCATTTTCATTTCTAAGTATACATAACAACAAGTGAACTGTATTAATTAAATCACTTTGAAAAAGTTTTGCTTCTAAAAATGTAGTTTTTAAAGCTCTTTCTGCTTGTCGTGTCAAGTGAAGATTCTTTTTTTCATTAACTGAAGAATTTGATTCGATAACCGCAGGATTCAAAATTTCAACTTTTTTTCTTAATAAATCTAAATCAATCTTCATGGAGGTTAAAATTGAAATAGCTTTTCCTCCACCATCCCTAAGCATACCAAGCATTAAATGCTCAGTTCCAATAAAGTTATGTCCTAATCTTATAGCTTCTTCTTTACTAAAAGCTATAACATCTTTTACACGAGGAGAGAAATTATCATCCATAAAATCAAGTTTTTATATAACTATATAACGCAAAAAATGTTCCAAACTATATGTTCATGTTAAAAAGACAAAAAATAATTGATTTATCAAAACTCCTAAGAGAAAAAATTATGATTATTATCTTTAATTGAATGTTAATAAATATCAAAATAAAAGACTTTGTGATGACTATTAATTAGGACTCTTATAGTTATTTTCGTAGATACAGTAAAAAAACAAAAAATGACTTCTGAAGAAAAATTGATTCCAATCAATATTGAAGATGAAATGAAATCGGCTTACATAGATTATTCTATGTCTGTCATTGTGTCACGTGCCCTTCCAGATGTGCGTGATGGTTTGAAACCTGTTCACAGAAGAGTGCTTTATGGAATGCATGATATGGGTGTTAGGTCAACGACTGCTTACAGAAAATCTGCAAGAATAGTTGGAGATGTTTTAGGAAAATATCATCCTCATGGAGACTCCTCTGTATATGATACTATGGTTCGCATGGCTCAAGAATGGAGTTTGAGATATTTGTTAGTTGATGGGCAAGGTAACTTTGGTTCTGTTGATGGTGATAGTCCAGCTGCAATGAGATATACGGAAGCAAGAATGAAAAAGATATCTGAAGATATGCTTGCTGATATTGAAAAGGAGACTGTTGATCATCAGTTAAATTTTGATGATACATTAAAAGAGCCAACTGTCCTTCCAACAAAGATTCCTAATTTATTAGTTAATGGTGCTTCAGGAATTGCTGTTGGTATGGCTACAAATATGCCTCCACATAATTTAACAGAAATAATAAATGGAATAATATTATTTATTGATAAAACTTTTATTCAAGAAGTTGGTCTTTCTGAAGAAGTTCAAGTAACTGAAAATGAAGCTATAGAATCGTTAGTTAATAAACAATCAGATGAAAAGTATTCTCCTACAAAAAAAGAAATTTCTGTTGAGCAGAATTTATTGAAGAAAAGTAAAAAAAGTGAAAATGATATTAACGCATTAATGCAACATATTAAAGCTCCTGATTTTCCAACAGGTGGTATAATCTATGGTTATGAGGGGGTTCGTGATGCTTTTCATACTGGACGTGGTAGAATAGTTATTAGAGCCAAGGCAATAATTGAAGAGGTTAAAGGTAGAGAGTGTATTATTGTAACTGAAATTCCATTTCAAGTTAATAAAGCTGAAATGATTAGAAAAACAGCTGAATTAATTAATGACAAGAAAATAGAGGGAATTTCTAATATTAGAGATGAATCTGATAGAAAGGGTATGCGTGTCGTCTATATTTTAAAGCGTGATTCAATCCCTAACATAGTTTTAAATAAATTATTTAAATATACTGCTTTGCAGTCTTCTTTTAGTGTCAACAATATTGCTCTTGTAAAAGGAAGACCACAAATGTTAAACCTTAAGGATATGATTTTACATTTTGTAGATCATCGTCATGAGGTTGTCATTAGAAGAACTAAATTTGAGTTAAAAAAAGCTGAAAACCGTTCACATGTTCTAGAAGGCTTAATTATAGCTTCAGATAACATTGATAGTGTGATAGCGCTTATTAGAAGCTCAAAAAGCCCAGATGAAGCTAGAGAAAAACTCATGGGTAAATTCAAGTTGTCAGAAATTCAAGCTAAGGCAATTGTTGAAATGAGACTTCGTCAACTTACAGGTTTAGAGCAAGATAAGTTACGTTCTGAATTTGATGAACTTCAAAAAAACATTACTGACTTAAAAAATATTCTTGACAAAAAAGATCGCCGGATGGAAATTATTAAAACAGAACTTGAAGAGGTAAAGGAAAAATATGGTGATAATAGACGTTCTGAAATTGATTATGCTGGAGGAAATTTTAGTATAGAAGATATGATTCCTAATGAGAAAGTTGTTATTACAATATCTCATGCTGGTTATATTAAAAGAACACCATTATCTGAATATAAGACACAAAACAGAGGTGGAGTTGGTCAAAAAGCATCCACAACAAGGAATGAAGACTTTTTAGAGGATCTTTTTGTAGGAACGAATCACCAATATATGCTCTTTTTTACTCAAAAAGGAAAATGTTTTTGGATGCGGGTATATGAAATTCCAGAGGGCTCTAAAATTTCTAAGGGAAGAGCTATACAAAATCTTGTAAACATAGAGCAAGATGATAAGGTTAAAGCATTTATATGCACTCAAGATCTGAAAAATGAAGTTTATATAAATAGTCACTATGTAATCATGGCTACAAAAAAAGGTCAGGTTAAAAAAACATCATTAGAAAAGTATTCTAGACCTAGAGCAAATGGAATTAATGCTATCACTATTAAGGAAGATGATGAATTATTAGAAGCAAAATTAACTAACGGTACAAGTCAAATTATTTTAGCTGTCAAATCTGGAAAGGCAATAAGATTTGAAGAAAGTAAAACAAGACCTATGGGAAGAGGTGCCTCTGGAGTTCGTGGAATTAGACTTAAAAATGATTCAGATGAAGTTATAGGAATGGTTTCTGTTAATGATATGGACGCTAATATTTTAGTCGTTTCTGAAAATGGTTATGGAAAAAGATCTAGTTTGGATGGTTACCGAATTACTAATAGAGGAGGCAAAGGCGTTAAAACAATTTCTGTCACTGAAAAAACTGGGGAATTAGTTTCTGTTAAAAGTGTTTCTGATTCAGATGATTTAATGATTATTAATAAATCTGGCATTGCAATAAGAATGGAAGTTGAGAATCTCAGAGTAATGGGTAGAGCTACTCAGGGAGTAAAATTAATTAATTTAAAGTCTAATGATCAAATTGCAGCGGTAGCAAAAGTCATGAAAGATGATGAAACTATTGAAGATGTTGATGATATTGAAGTAAGTGATGGAGCTGTAATTGAATAAATTCTATTAATTTTATAATAAAACAAGAAATAATGAAAAAAATTACAACTCTTTTTTTTATACTCTTGAGCACTATAATATTTGCTCAAAAAAAAGAATTCAGATTGGCAGAAAAAGCTTTTAAAAAGGGAAATGTTTCATTATCAGAATCTATCATTTCTGATAATGAAGCTCTCTTTAACACTGCGGATGATAAAATAAAAAATCAGGTAAAGCTTTTATCTGCTAGAATTAATCATCATAATAAAAACTATTCGGCTGCTTTAAGTAGTTACATTGAATTAAAAAATAATCCTGCTTTTAAAACATTAGCAACTGAACGATTAAATGTTTTGTCAGGGGATTTAATTACTGCTGCTATTGAGGAAAGTGAAGCAAAAGAATACATTGAATCTTCAAAAAAACTGTACATGGCATATACTATAAATAATGATGTTGGCATTGATTTTCTTTATTATGCCGCGCAAAATGCTATAAATGGATTAGGTTATGATATGGCTTTGAATTACTTACTTGAATTAAAAGAAAAGAAATATACAGGTGTAGTTACTAATTATTTTGCAAAGGAGGTTGCTACTGGAAAAGAAACTCCTTTAGATGCGAATCAATACATGTTTTATCAAAAGTCTGATGAATATACTGATTTTAGAGAGGAAGAAACTATCTCCAAATATCCTGAAATAGTTAAGAATATTGCCCTTATATATGCAAAGCAAGGTGAAACTGATAAAGCGCTTCAAGCTGTAAAAGAAGCTCGAGTGGAAAATCCTAATGATGTGAATTTAATTCTTACTGCTGCTGAAATTTATATTGAATTAGGTGAAAAGAAGAAATTTAGAGAATTGATATCTCAAGCTATTGAAAAAGATCCAAACAACACAATATTATACTTTAATTTAGGGGTTGTGAATAATGATTTAGGTGATAGTAAATCTGCTAAAAAATATTATCAGAAGGCCATTGAAATTGATCCTACTTATGAGGCTGCTTATTTTAACTTAACCTCGCTAATTTTATCAGGGGAATCTGCTATAGTAGATGAAATGAATACATTAGGAACTTCTAGAGCAGATAATGCTAGATATGATGTTCTAAAGATAAGTAGAGAGGCTTTATACCTTGAATGTGTTCCTTTATTAAAAAAATTAATTGATATAAATAAAAATAGAGAGGCAATTTCTACATTGATGAATATTTATGGAACAATTGGTGATAATGAAGGTTATATGAAAATGAAAAAAATGCTTGAAGAGATAAACCCAGATTAATTTTTATGTTTTGGAATATCAAATAAGTTCTCTTTTTTAATGGGGGTGTATTTAGTATAAATTAATGAGTTAAATACATTTACTATTTTTGAATTAAATTCATCGTTTGAAAAATTTTTATAGTTATTTTATTCATAATCAAGCGTTTTTGTATAAGCTGCTTCTTTTTATAAGTTGTAGTGTTTTTGTTATTTATATCTTCCCTAGAGGAGGACAATTTAAATATGAGTTTCAAAAAGGAAAGCTATGGCAGCATCCAAGCTTATATGCACCTTTTGATTTCACTATTCAAAAATCCGAAGAAGAACTCGCAGAAGAAAACAAAACAATTGAGATTCAGCAGCCTAAATATTATAGATATAATACATCTATTTATGAGGAAATAGTTTCAAAATATTTTGATCAATTTAATTTATTTTTTGAAAAAAATAAATTAAACGATAAATTAATATTATTTGGAAGAGAATTAATAGATAAAATATATGAATACGGTGTATTACCAATTAATTTCAAATCGGAAAATAAAAATTTATATTTAATTCGAAATACTGAAGAAATTTCTCTGAGTATTGATCAGTTTTTTGAACTAAAGAACCTAAATGATTTTGTTTTAGAGGAAACTAATACTGCTTTTTTAAATGATTATAATGACGAATACTATAATCTTTTATTTGATTTAGTTCAACCAAATATAACAATTGATGAAGATTTCACAAATCAAGCTTTAAAAGAATCATTGAGCTCTATATCACCTACTAGAGATTTTATCTCTAAAGGGAAACTTATTATAGCTCAAGGTGAAATTGTAGAGGGTGAAAATTTTCTTCAATTAGAATCTCTAAAGAAAGAATTTTTGTCATTAAATATTTCTTCTAAACAAGAGCATACGATTCTACTTGGGTATTCCATATTAATAAGTGCTGTTTTTTTAATGCTTTTTTTATTTATTAAAAATTATAGATCTAAGATTTATCAAAACAATAAAGATTTAACTTTTATTATTTTTAATATTATTTTTATTTTGGGAGCAACCACTTTAATATTAAGATTTAACGGCAATTACTATTATGCGATGCCATTATGTATACTTCCTTTAACATTAAAAACATTTTATGATGCAAGACTAGGCCTTTTTACTCATGTTTTAACAGTTTTACTTCTAGGTTTTGTAGTTCCAAATGGTTTTGAATTTGTATTTCTTCAAATAATAGCTGGAATAGTAATTATTCAAACCCAAACAGAGCTACATAAACGAGCAAGTATTTTTGTTTCTGTTAGTCAAATTGTACTTGTTTACTTATTGGGGTATTTTGCTTTTTCTATTATTCATGAGGGTAATTTTAATTCTATAGACATAAATATTGTATTATATTTTATAATTAATGGTATGCTGACTCTTTTCGTTCAACCATTAATTTATGTTTTTGAAAAAGTGTTTGGTTTGGTTTCAGACATTACATTATTAGAATTTTCCGATACAAATTCAAAATTACTGAAGGAATTATCTGAAAAAGCACCAGGAACCTTCAATCACTCACTACAAGTTGCTAATTTAGCTGAATCTGCTGCCAATGAAATTGGGGCAAATAGCCTTTTAGTAAGAGTAGGGAGTTTATATCATGATATTGGAAAAATTAATGCCCCTACTTTTTATTCAGAAAATCAAAAATCTTCAGTTTCACCTCATGAAGATCTTCCCCCAGAACAAAGCGCTGAAATTATTATTGGACATGTAAATGAAGGGATTGCAATTGCTAAAAAAAACAATATTCCAGATAGAGTTATTGATTTCATAAGAACACATCATGGCAACAACACTGTTTATTATTTTTATCAAAAGGCTATAGAATTATATGGAGAGACTTATGTGAATGAAAAAAAATTTAAATATCCAGGACCAATACCTTTTTCTAAGGAAACAGCTATTTTAATGATGGCTGATTCTGTAGAAGCTGCTTCTAAAAGTTTAAGAACCCCTACGTTTGAAAAAATTCAAGATTTTGTTACTCAATTAATTGATAAACAAATGATTGGAAAACAATTTGAACAGTCTAACATAACTTTACATGAAATAGAGCTTGTTAAAAAAGTTTTAATTAAAAGGCTAGTTAATATTTATCATTTGAGAATTGAGTATCCGGAATGATGTTTTATTAAAAAATATTTGTTGTTATCAGCTTAAACTTTAGATTTGCAAATCTTTATCATATCCTAATTAGGAGGGGTGCCAGAGTGGTAATGGAGCAGATTGCTAATCTGTCAACGGGTAACCGTTGCCGGGGTTCGAATCCCCGTCCCTCCGCAATCAAGGTCGCGTAGCTCAGCTGGATAGAGCATCTGCCTTCTAAGCAGACGGTCACAGGTTCGAATCCTGTCGCGATCACATTTTTAACCTCAACTTTTAGTTGGGGTTTTTTATTAAACAGCCGTTGCTATATATTTTCTTAAATTTAATATACTTTTACATCAAAATAAATCTATGAAAATAGGAGTGCCAAAAGAAATGAAACCTCAAGAAGCTCGTGTTGGATTAACCCCTTCAGGAGCAGCAACTTTAATTGCAGATGGTAATGAAGTTTTTATTCAAAAAAGTGCTGGAAATGATAGTGGTTTTTCTGATGAGGACTATAAATCAGCTGGGTGCACTATATCTAAATCAATAGAAGAAATATATTCATTTGCTGACATGATAGTCAAAATTAAGGAGCCTATGAGTGATGAGTATCCTTTAATTAGAGTAAATCAGTTAATTTTTACATACTTTCATTTTGCATCAAGTGAAGCTCTTACAAAAGCTATGATAGATAGAGGTGCAATTTGTATTGCGTATGAAACTGTTGAAAAAAATGGAGGCTTGCCTCTATTGGTTCCAATGTCTGAGGTCGCAGGTAGAATGGCAACACAACAAGGTGCTAAATATCTTGAAAAACCTCAAGGTGGCTTAGGGATCTTACTTGGAGGTGTTCCAGGGGTTGCTCCAGCTAATGTTTTGATATTAGGTGGGGGTGTCGCTGGAACAGAAGCAGCTCGAATGGCTGCAGGTATGGGTGCAAACGTAACATTGTTAGATACTAATTTAGACCGACTAAAAATTTTAGGAGATATTTTACCTCCAAACGTAACTATTTTATACTCGGATTCATCTACGATTAGTCACCATATTAAAATATCACATTTAATTATTGGAACAGTTCTAATTCCAGGCTCTAAGGCACCAAAATTGATAACTCGAAATATGCTCGCTGAGATGCAAGAAGGAACTGTCCTTGTTGATGTTGCTATTGATCAAGGTGGATGTTTTGAATCAAGTCTTCCAACAACACATAAAAACCCTATTAACACAATTAATGGTATAGTTCACTATGCAGTTACTAATATGCCAGGAGCTGTTCCAAACACATCAACTAGAGCCTTAACTAATGCAACCATTTCATATACTCGAGAATTGGCGTCTAAAGGCTGGAAGAAGGCATGTAAAGAAAACCATTCTTTAATTAAAGGTGTTAATATTGTAAATGGAAAAATTGTGTATAAAGAGATTGCAGAAACATTTTCATTACCATTTGAGTCAATTGATAAATTTTTGAACTAAAATTAATTATATTTGGTTGTGAAAGTAACTCCAGCTCGTTTTAATATTTTCATGTTTTTTAAGCTCCCATCAGCATGGTGGTCTGGAGTTAGATTACATGAAATAAACTCTGAGAAATGTATTGTAAAGGTCAGATACAGATGGATAAACCAAAATCCATTTAAGTCAATGTTTTGGGCTATTCAGGGAATGGCAGCTGAAATGACTACTGGTGCTTTTTTAACTCGTGAAATTGAATCAAGTGGTTACAATATATCTATGTTAGTAGCTAATAATACTGCAAAATTTACTAAAAAAGCAACAGGCAAAATTCGTTTTGTTTGTGATCAAGGAATAGAAGTAAAAAATTTAATTAAAAGGGCTATTACCACAGGGAATGGTCAAACTCTATGGCTTAATTCTAAAGGGTATAATGAAGATAACGTTATGGTGTCTCATTTTTCTTTTGAATGGTCTGTTAAACTCAGAAAATAATGAAACCATCTTTTTTTAATGATTTATCGCTGCCAGTAATTGCTGCACCAATGTTTTTAATTTCAGGACCAGAGCTAGTTATAGCTTGTTGTAAGAGTGGAGTAGTAGGTACATTTCCTGCTCTAAACCATAGAACAACTGAGGGGTTTGAACAATGGGTTATTCAAATTAAAGAAGAACTCGATATTTTTGAAAAGAAAACTGGAAAAAAAGCAGCTCCTTTCGGAGTAAATTTAATTGTACATGCTACGAACATGAGAGTTCAAGCTGATCTAGAGGTTTGTGTCAAGCACAAAGTTCCTATCATTATTACTTCTTTGGGAGCTGTGCCAGAATTAGTAGATACTGTCCATAGTTATGATGGTTTAGTTTATCATGATGTTATTAAAAAGCGTCATGCTGAAAAAGCTACAGAAGCTGGTGTTGATGGCCTTATTTTAGTTGCAGCTGGAGCTGGTGGTCATGCAGGAACTCTTCATCCTATACCTTTGATAAATGAAATTCGAAATTTCTTTAAAAAAACAATCCTACTTTCAGGATGTTTAAGTTCTGGTAAGGATATTGCTAGCGCCCTACAAATGGGAGCAGACTTTGCTTACATGGGAACTAGATTTATTAACGTAACTGAAAGTAATGCCAGTAAAGATTATAAGCAAATGATTATTGATAGTTCTGCTGAAGATATTGTATATACTGCTGCTGTTTCTGGGGTTCATGGTAGTTTTCTTAGGCCAAGCCTAGAAGCTATGGGTATTACTGAGGAACAATGGTCTAAATCTAAAAAAATTGATTTTGGAAGTGAATTAGATGCTGCTAAAGCTGAGGCTCAAGCCTGGAAAACAATTTGGTCAGCTGGCCAAGGTGTTACATCTATTAGGGATGTTCAGTCAACAGAGTCTTTGGTTACTCAACTAAAAAAGGAGTTTAAATCTTCAATTGAAGAACAAGAAAAATTACTTGAAGTTTTTAAGTAAAAACCTTACTTAGAGTTAATCAACCGGTAAATAAAGATAGCCGTTCTTGATGTTAATGACTCCATTGTCTTAAGGTTAACGGTTTCTTGAGGAGTGTGTGCATCTTCTCCCATTGTTCCAAGGCCATCTAGAGCATCAACATAATCCGCAACAAAAGAAACATCTGCAGCACCTCTTTTTCCTGGATCATATGGAACTACTTCTCCTTGTTTAAGCGAAAGACTCACATTGCTTAATTGTTTTAAAAGTTTTATATTTCCTGGGGTTGGACGCATAGCTGGATAACTGTCAGTAAAAGATATAGTTGCTGATGTATTAGGAAGAGATTTTTTAATAATTGCACTCATTTTATCTCTAGCACGTTCTTTTTGTTTTTTAGAAATAAAACGTAACCCTCCATTTACTTTTGCAATCTGGGCTATCACATTAGTTTTTCCAAATACAACTCCTTCACTTTTTTTATAATCATAATCCACGAAAGTTCCTCCCATTAAATTCCCCGGATTAAAAGTTAGTAATTCTTCACCACGAACTTCTTTGTAAAAACTATCTAAGATCCGACCCATTTCAAAGATAGCTCCAGCTCCAACGGATTCTCTAAAAATCCCAGAAGAATGAGCTCTTTTTCCAGTAGTTGTGACACTCCATCCAGAGGCTCCTCTTCTAGCAATAGTTGCATTATTATATCCTGTTGAATTTTCAAAACCTAGTGCAATATCACTATTTTTAGCAGCTTCAATTAAATCTTTCCTTGATATACTTAATGGTTTACCAGTGCTTTCTTCATCTCCAGTCATTGCAACTGTTATATAAGAATTGTTTAATAAATTCAATTCATCTAAAGCTTTAAGAGCATAAAGCATAATCACATTTCCACCCTTCATATCATTCCCACCGGGCGCATATGCAATAGTATCTTTTCTTTCAAAAGTTTGAAATGGACTATTTTCTTCAAAAACCGTATCTAAATGCCCAATAAGAAGCAATCTTTTACCTTTTGAACCATTTTTAAATGCAAAAAGATGACCAGCTCTATTCATTGCTTCAGGCATTTCAATCCATTGTGTAGAAAAATTGATATCATCAAAAGCACTACTGAAAACTTTTCCAACTTTTCTAACGCCAATTTTATTTAAGGTTCCACTATTAATATTTACAACTTTTTCTAAAAAAATAATAGCCTCTTCATTATTTAAATTAACCTGTTTTAATATTTTCTTTTCGATTCTAGAAAGTTTCGTTTGACTAAAGCAGTTAAATTGTAAAATAATGACTAAAACGAATAAAGTTTTTTTGAATAACATACTACAAGTTTTTTGTTAATGATTTTACAACTTTATTTTCTTCAAAAAAAGTTTGAAGCATAACTTTTATTGACGTATAGGACGGTATGGCAACTATAAGTCCTATTGTTCCAAAAAGGGTTCCAGCAATTATAATTATTATGAAAATTTCCAAAGGATGAGACTTTACAGATTTTGAAAAAATGTATGGCTGACTAAAAAAATTATCGATTAATTGCCCAAAAGAAAAACCTAAAAGAACGTAAATAGTTTTTGGAAGAATTACTTCGGTAAAAGAGGCGTCTATAAAACTAGTCATAGTTAAAAGACTAATTAATACTGCTCCAATCATAGGTCCTAGATAGGGTATTAAGTTTAATAGAGCACATAAAAAAGCTATAATGAAAGCATTTGAAACACCACATATAAGTAATATGGAAGTATATATTATTAGCAAAATTGTGATTTGAAAAAATAGTCCAATAAAATATCTGGAAAGTAAATCTTTAATTTTTTCAAGTGCTTTTTTAAACTTTGATTCTTGATCATCTTTTATAAAAATTAAAGTTGTTTTTTCCAATAGCTTACTATCTTTAAGAAGAAAAAAACTAGCAAAAATTACTGAAAAAAGTCCAATCGTGAAATTACTTAGAGCTCCAGCAAATCCATTTAAGAACTCTGGGATAGTGCTAAGTCCAATATTAGAAAACAGATTGTTTGATATTGTATGTTTATTTAAATTGGTATTGTTCCAGCCAATAAAATCAGTTATTTGTGAACTTAAAAAAATAAACTTACTTTCTAGATCTTCTACATTTAATAGTGATAAATTATCTCCTTGTTTTAGTAATAATGGAATGAATAATGAAATTATGCCAATCATTAATGTAATAAAAATTATTAGTGTAGTTGTTGCAGCCCATAGTGCAGAAAACTTTAATTTTCTTTCCAAAAAGATAACGATTGGCCTTCCTAATAAAGCTAAAACAGCAGCTATTGCAAGATGTATGATTAGTTCTTGTAGTTTGTAAAATAAAAAAACTCCCAACGATAACATTAAAAGTCTGTAAGTAGCAATTAAAATTCCTTTAGCAACAGTATTAGCTTCCATAGATATCAAAGATATAAAACTCCTATAACTTGTTTTTTTGAATATAAAAAAGTGTTGAAACAGTTAGTGTTGCATAAAGTGCAGCAGTTTCAGTTCGGAATCTTTGATCACCAAGACTAATTGGTTGGTATCCTTTTGACAGTGCAATTGATATTTCATTTTTGTTAAAATCTCCTTCAGGTCCAATTAAAATTATAAGTGGTTTAAAATCTATGTATATATCAGTAATGTGTTTTTTAGATGAATCATCACAATAAGCAATATATTTTTTTTCAATAGTGTTTTTTTTCAGAAACTTTTTATATGAAATTATATCTTCTATTTCAGGTAAATAAAATTGTTTAGACTGTTTCATTGCACTAATTGCAATTTTTTGAAATCTTGTTAAATTAATTCTTCTACGTTCACTATTTTCTGATTTAATAAAATGAATTTTTTTTACACCAATTTCGGTGGCTTTTTCTATGAACCACTCAATTCTATCATTACTTTTTGTTGGTGCAATTGCTATTTCAAGTTCGTAAGGAATACCTTTTCTGACATTTGCTTTAATTTTTTTTATTTGTGTATATCTTTGACCTACTTGAATTAATTCGCCTAACCATTCTAACCCTTTTCCGTTTGTAACTATAACCTTGTCACCAGGAACTTTTCTTAAAACCTTACAAATATGCTTGCTTTCTTCTGCTGAAAAAATAAAATTTTTAGTTTCAATATTTAGCGATGGATTAAAGAACAAACTCATTTTAAAAAGACATTCTAGAATTAGCAACTGAAGAAAAATCACTGAAGTTTTTATTTTTCCAATTATAATAACCTGCAATACCAATCATTGCTGCATTATCAGTAGTATATTCAATTGACGGAATGTGAATTTTCCATCCACTAATTTTTCTTTTTTCATTTAAAAAATCTCGAATTTTACTATTTGCAGAGACACCTCCACCAATTGCAACACAATTTATTCCTGTTTTCTGAACCGCCATTTCTATTTTTTGAGTTATAATTTTTATTAGAGTTGATTGAATACTACTGCAAAGATCGTTTATGTTTTCATTAATAAATTTAGAGTTTTTATACTTTTCTTTTTCTATAAAATTTACAAATGCAGTTTTACACCCACTATAACTTACATCCAATCCTTTTACCTTCGGCACTGGAAATAAAAATTTTTTAGGATTTCCTGTTTTTGACAATTTATCAATAATAGGTCCAGAAGGATAATCAAGTCCCATTTTTTTACCACATTTATCAAATGCTTCCCCAATTGCATCATCAATTGTGGTTCCAATTATTTCCATATCAAAATAATTTCTAACAATCAAAATTTGAGTATGACCTCCAGAGACATTAACACCTATAAATGGAAATCCTGGAATTAATGATTTTTTTTCATTTATAAAATGAACCAATATGTGTGCCTGCATATGATTAACCCCAATCAATGGAATATTTAAACCCATAGCCATTGATTTTGCAAAACTATTTCCAACAAGTAATGATCCCAAAAGACCGGGACCTTGTGTATAAGCAATTGCACTCAATTGATTTTGAGTAATATTAGCTTTTTTTAAAGCTTGATCAACAACAGGGATTATATTTAACTGGTGTGCCCTTGAAGCTAATTCAGGAACTACTCCGCCATATTGCATATGAATTTTTTGGTTGCTTATACAATTTGACAGAACTTTGTTGTGATTCAATATCGCTGCTGCAGTATCATCACAAGAAGATTCAATTCCTAATATGTAGCATGGTTTTTGTTTCATAAATGAAATAGTAACTTGACAAAAATAAACGATTAACATTAAACGGAGATATAAAATACTGACGGGACTTTTTATAGCACTAATTTTATTATTGCTTATGATCATGCACCTACTAAATACAGGTAGTATTCAAGAAAAAGTGATTCAAAGTTTAACAAATAAAATTAGTGAAAAGTATAGCGTCAATATAAGTGTTAATTCATCAGAACTGTCTATTGAGGGTGGTATTATCTTAAATGATGTTTTACTTAATGATCATTACAACGATACTTTAATTTATATTAATAACTTAAAAACTAATCTTAAATCATTAGATAAAATTCTTGATGGGAATGTAAGATTCACTAATCTTCAATTAAAGGGTTTAATTCTTAATATAAAGAAGTATTCGAATGATCAAATTAACAGTCTACAATTCTTTTTGAATTTAGTAAAGTCAAAAAGAGATACCACAAAATTTTTACCAATTATATCTACTTCTTTTTTAAAAATTCAAAATAGCGAGATAAGGTTGCCAAATATTAGTGAATCTTATAAAATATTTAACCTTAAATCAAATAATTTTATTGCTGGACCTGATTTTGTTGAAACAAGCTTAATTGATGGAAATTTTGAAGCATTTAGAATCAAGAACTTTTCTTTTAAGTCTGATTCATTTAAATACTCAGGATGTTCGGTTTTGATAGATGATTATATACTAACCTCTGATCAAGGTAAAATATCTGGTAATTTAAAATATGAAAGTTTAGCTGGCAACGTATTTGATTATTTTGAAAAACCGAAAATTTATTCTAATCTAACAATTTCAAATTTCAAGCCAGCTAAAATCGGAATGTCTAAAAAAATAGATCCATTATTAACAGTATCTGCCAATTTAGATGTAGTCGGCACATTAGATTCTATCAATATTAAAAATGGAAAATTTGATTTTGGTTTTTTAAAATTTGAAGCAGAACTTAAACTATTAAACATATTTTCTGAAAAAGAAAATATGTTTTCTGGATATGTTAAAACTACAAATGTTGTGTTAAGTGAGTTGAAAAATAATATTAAAATTCCAGTTTCACCAATAGTTGACTTTAAAAAACATAGAATAAAAAAGTTTTATGTAACTGGAAATTATTCATCAAATAAATGGAATATAAATGCTGATATAGAAACAGATTTTGGAGATTTTAAAACTAAATTATTAAATAGTAAAATTGATAAATTGATTTCAAATTCTATTTTAGTTGATGTTAAAAATTTAAATTTATCAAAGCTTTATAATTCATTTCCTGAAGGTTTTATTTCATCAAATATAAATATAAAGTTAAAAAACGATTTATTTGATTGGAAAATTAGAGAAGGATATTTCACTACTTCTAATTTTGCTCCAATTCAATTTAGTTTAAACGGTTTAGGTAATTTTAAGAAGGGAAATCTTTCATTGAGCTCAAGCAATGGATTGGAAGTTCCTTTTAGTCAATTTGAATATGACTTTTCTTCAAAAGTTAAAAAGCTCAGTTCAGTTATAAATTTAGAATCCTATAATTTATCTTCAATAAATAATAAAATTGGTGGCGGTAAAGCAATTTTAAGTGGTGTTTTTAAAAGCAAAATTGAAGGTGAGTCAATTGATAAATCTTCAATAATTTTGACCGTTCAGAACTTGCAATTACAACATAAAAATGGGTTATTGAATTCTTCGGATTTGTATTTAAATAGTTTTAATAAAAACGGAGTCCGTAACTTTTCAATAATTAATTCATCATGGCTTTCCGGAGAAGCAATTGGAAGGTTTGACCTGAGTAAAACCAAAATATTAATTAATAATGCTTTGTCTGAAACTTTTCCAATCATACCGAAATTAAACCTGTCTAAACCTCAGGAAATGAAATTTGATTTTACTTTATCTAAAGAATTAGTCAATATTTTAAATACAGATATTGAAAGTACAGAAAATTTTAATTTAGTAGGATATCTTAATAGTGATGAATACAAATCTTATTTGGACATCGAAGTTCCTTTCTTTCAATATCAAGATTTTTTTGGTCAAGGTTTAAAAGCTAATATAAACAACAAATCATCAAACAGAGGTAGTGAATTTGTGATTAATAAGTTTATTTACAAGAATTCTAATTTTGGTGAGTTTTTACTTGGAAGTAAAAGAAAAAAGAATAAATTATCAATAAATGTTCAGTTAAAACCCTTGCTTGAGAAAGGCAATGGATTCAATTTAAGTTTTGATGTTAGCAGACTTGGGAATAATATGAATGTATTAAATTTAACTGATTCTTCAATTATTTATAATAATGGAAATTGGAATTTAAAAGAATTAGAAAATGAACCAATAATATATGATTATAAGAACAACTCGATAGAATTTAATAATTTTAAATTAACTTCTGAAAATTCGGAAATAAAAGTCAAAGGATTTTACAAAGGTTTAAGAAACTTTGATATTGATTTGTCGTTTCATAAGGTTAATCTAAACCATTTAGTAAAGCACAATGAAAATTTCACAACAGAGGGTTTATTTAATTCTAGCTGGAGAATAAAAAGAACCTCAATGGATAATTCAATGAAGGGGTTTCTGAGCTCTTCTGAAGTGTATATAAATAATGTCTTTATTGGTGAAATTGATTTAAATATTAACGGAAATACAGAGTTAAATTCCTATGCAATAGATTGGAATTTAGTAAATAATAATATAAATACTTTTTCAGGTACAGGAAATTTCATTCTAGACAACAACTCATCTAAACTTGATTTAGACATTTTGTTTTCAAAATTTGACATTTCTTTTTCATCCCCTTTAGCGAAGTCTATGTCAAATATTCGAGGGTATTTGGATGGAGGTCTAAATATTTGGGGAGATTTTTCTAATCTTCAAAATAGTGGTTTAATTAGTTTAACTGATTCAGGTTTTTCTATTCCGTATCTCAATATTGATTATTCTTTAACTAGTACTACTGAGCTTAATTTTTATAATAATATTTTAGAGATTTTGCCTACGGAATTATCTGATAATATTTTCGATACTAAAGCCAATTTTAAAGCCAAATTTTCTCATTTAAACTTTAAAGATTGGAATATGGATTTGTTACTTGATTCCAATGGTCTTTTATTACTAAATAAAAAAGAAACTCCTGATGTTTTATTTTATGGAGAGGGATTTTTGTCAGGTGATATTTCAATGAAAGGTCCAACCAAAAACCCACAACTTGAATTAGTCGGTTTAACGGCACCTGGAACTTCAATTAAAATTCCATGGAAAGACACCCAAGAAATTTCTGATATTTCGTTTATAACATTTGTAGATAAAAAATCAAAATCAAAAAGTACTAAATTAAAAAAATTAGAACCACTAAATAATGAAGTTAGAGGTTTAGAAATGTTTTTTGAATTAGATATAAACCCTGACGCAGCTGTTAAAATAGTAATTGATCAATCTTCTGGAAGTTATTTAAGCGGGAGAGGGGTTGGTAAATTATTGATGGAAACCAATACGAAAGGAAAATTTAATATGTGGGGAGATTTTTCAACTTCTGATGGCATTTATAATTTTAAAAATCTTGGCTTATTAGATAAAAAATTTAATTTAGAGCCTGGAGGTACAATTGTTTGGGATGGTAATCCTTTAGGGGCTCAAATGAATTTAAACGCCTTATATCAGGTTCCTGGAGGGGCAAATCCAGCTATATTATTAGATAATCCTAATTTCAATAAAAAAATTCCAACTGAAGTAGGCATTCATTTACAAGGAAATTTATTAAAGCCGGATAATCCAATTTTTGAAATATTTTTTCCAAACACTAGTGGAACAGTAGTTTCTGAAATTAATTATCGTTTAGCTGATCCTCAAAGAAGTCAACTTCAAGCAATTTCACTTCTTTCTCAAGGTGTATTTATTAATGATGTTAGTGTTTCTGTTCAAGGTATTACAAACAATTTGTATGAAAAAGCTTCAGATATATTTACATCTATTATAGGTGATAATGATGAGAAGTTGAAGGTGGGGATTAATTATCTTCAAGGTGATAGAAACCCTGATTTAGATATTTTCTCAGAAGACAGGTTAGGATTGACTCTTTCAACTCAGGTAAGTGATAAAATTCTTATAAATGGAAAAATTGGTGTTCCTGTTGGTGGAGTTAATGAGACTTTAATAGTTGGTGATGTTCAAATTGATTTCATTTTAAATGAAGACGGATCACTTAAAGCCAAAGTCTTTAATAGAGAAAACGAATTTCGCTATATAGGCGATAAGCTTGGATATACTCAAGGTATGGGTATTTCATATAATGTTGATTTTAATAATTTCAAAGAGTTAATTAATAAAATAATCAAAGAAGCACAATAGTTTGTTCTCTAACATCTAACCAAGGTTTTGATTAATTTAAAACTAAGTTTTTTTTATGCCATTTAGAATGATTAAATTTGCAATCTTGTTTATTTAAATGACAAAAATCAAAAAAATAGGTGTTTTAACTTCTGGAGGTGATGCTCCTGGTATGAATGCTGCAGTTAGAGCAGTAGTTAGAACCAGTGTTTACAAAAATATTGAGTGTTTTGGCATCTATAAAGGTTACCAGGGAATGATAGAGGGTTTAATTAAAAAATTAAACGCTAGAAGTGTTAATAATATTATTAATAAAGGTGGTACAGTGCTTAAAACAGCTAGATGTGTTGAATTTTATAAGAAAGAAGGCAGAGAAAAAGCATACAATAAAATTAAAGAATTTGAAATTGATGCACTAGTTATTATAGGTGGCGATGGTTCATTTACTGGAGCAATTCATTTTAATAAAGAATATAATATTCCAGTAATAGGTATACCAGGAACTATTGATAATGATATATCAGGTACAAGTTTTACTATAGGTTATGATACTGCATTAAATACAGTGGTTGAATCAATAGATAAAATTAGAGACACTGCAATATCACATAATCGTTTGTTTATAGTTGAAGTTATGGGAAGAGATGCTGGTCATATTGCATTAAATGCTGGAATTGGAGGTGGAGCAGAAGAAATTTTAATACCCGAGGAAGATATGGGATTAGAAAGATTATTAGACTCTCTTAAAAAGAGTCAAAAATCAGGAAAATCTTCCAGTATTATTATGGTTGCTGAAGGAGATAAGACTGGAAAAAATGTTTTTGAAATTGCTTCTTACGTTGAGAATAACATGCCAGAATATGAAGTTAGAGTTTCTGTTCTTGGCCATATCCAAAGAGGTGGTTCTCCATCCTGTTTTGATAGAGTCCTAGCGTCAAGAATGGGCGTTCATGCAATTGATACACTTTTAAATGGCACTTATAATGTAATGGTAGGAATAAAAGATGATATGATGGTATTAAGCCCTTTAGAAGAAGCGATTAAAGGTCAAACAGAAATAAATAAGGATTTAATACGTGTTTCTGAAATTTTATCTATATAACACTCATTTTAATTAAATAAATACAACATGTCTTTAAGAATAGGAATAAATGGTTTTGGTAGAATAGGTAGAATGGTTTTTCGTTTGGCTATAGAACAAGACGATATTGAAATTGTTGCTATTAATGATTTATTAGATATAAATCATTTGGCATATCTATTGAAATACGATTCAGTTCACGGAAATTTTAATGGATCTATTTTAGTTGATGGCAATAAT
The DNA here is from genome assembly GCA_029243245.1 of Flavobacteriaceae bacterium. Classification (GTDB taxonomy): domain Bacteria; phylum Bacteroidota; class Bacteroidia; order Flavobacteriales; family Flavobacteriaceae; genus Marivariicella. The sequence goes on from JAQWSK010000004.1 coordinate 192,237, forward strand.
TTAATTGTTAATAATAAGTCAATTTTAATCACAGCTGAAAGGAATCCTGAAGATATACCATGGGGAAAAATGAATACTGATGTTGTAGCTGAATGTACAGGTATTTTTACCTCAATAGAAATGGCTAATCTTCACGTTAATGGTGGAGCAAAAAAAGTTGTTATTTCAGCACCTTCTCCAGACGCACCAATGTTTGTAATGGGAGTTAATCATCAAACGATTAAACCTAGCGATATAATAGTTTCAAATGCATCATGTACAACAAATTGTCTTGCTCCACTAGCTAAAGTGTTAAATGATAGCTTTGGAATTAAAGAAGCTTTGATGACTACAGTTCATGCAGCAACAGCTACTCAATTTGTAGTTGATGGCCCTTCAAAAAAAGATTTTAGAGGAGGTAGAAGTTCATTAATCAATATAATACCAGCTTCAACAGGTGCTGCAAAAGCAGTTGGAAAAGTTATTCCTGATCTTGAAGGAAAATTAACAGGAATGTCATTTCGTGTTCCTACTGCAAATGTTTCTGTTGTTGATTTAACTGTTAAATTATCTAATAAAACATCCTATGAAGAAATTAAAACCACAATGTTTAATGCTTCAAAAAATGTTTTAAAAGGAATTCTTGGATATACAGATGAACCAGTTGCTTCTCAAGATTTTATTGGTGACACTAGAACTTCTATTTTTGATGCTGGAGCCGGAATGGAATTAAATGAAAGTTTTTTTAAGATTATATCTTGGTATGATAACGAATGTGGCTATTCTAAAAAACTCATAGATCTAGCTAGACATATAAATCTATTATAAAATCATGATTTTAATTGTCGATAGTGGCTCTACTAAGACTGATTGGATAGCAGTCAATTCTAAAGGATCGGTTTTATTCTCAACTCAAACTTTAGGTTTAAATCCTCAAGTTTTATCAAGCGCTATAATAAATGAAAGAATTATTAATAATTATGATCTTTATCAAAATAGAAATAAAGTAACTACACTTTATTTTTATGGTGCAGGTTGTGGAGTGGAATCATCAAGAAGAAGAATTGAAAAGATTTTTAGAGAAGTTTTTTGTAAAGCTGAACTAGACATTAAAGAAGACACCTATGCGGCTGTTTATTCAATTTGTAAAACAGGAGAACCTTCTATAGTTTGTATTTTAGGCACAGGATCAAATTGTACATATTATGATGGTATACATATTGATCAAAGGGTTGTTTCATTGGGGTATGTTTTAATGGATGAAGCAAGTGGTAATTTTTTTGGAAAACAATTGATTAGAAGTTATTATTTTAATGAAATGCCTGAAGAATATTCTAAAGCATTTGAAAAGGAGTTTAAACTTGATCCAGATACTATTAAAGAAAATATCTATAGAAGAGAAAATCCAAACACCTACTTGGCAACTTTCGCAAAGTTTATGATTGATCGAAAAGATCATCCGCTTATGAAAGAAATTATTCGTAAAGGACTTAAAAGGTTTATAGAACATCAAGTTTTACAATTTGACGACTGTAAAGTAGTGCCAATTCATTTTGTAGGCTCAATAGCATTTTACCTTCAAAATGAGATAAAAGAGATGCTAATTGATTATAAATTGAACATTGGAGACGTAATTAAAAGACCAATAGATGGGCTTTTGAAATTTCATAAAACACAAATCGAAAATCCAATTTAATACTGATCTCACTCATTTGCAATCATACTAATTTCAACTCTCACATTTTTTGGTAGAGTTTTTACCGCAACAGTTTCCCTAGCTGGTGCTGTTTCACTATCAAAATATTCTCCATAAATTTTATTAACAGTTTGAAAATTGTCCATATTATTAAGAAAAATAGTGCTTTTAACCACGTTTTTAAAATCCATTTTAGCAGCTTCTAGAACAGCTTTGAGGTTTTTCATTACCTGATTTACCTCTTGCTTTAAATTATTTTGTACTAACCCTAATTCTGGTGTTAAAGGAATTTGACCAGATAGATATAAAACCCCATTGATTTTAATAGCTTGGCTATATGGCCCTATAGGGGATGGTGCATTTTTAGTTAAAATTATTTCTTTATTCATAATTGTTTAATTTAATTTTCTATCAGGTTCTCTGTTTTTTTCATATTTAATATCACTTAATAATCCAGATTTTATTCCAATAAAGAAGTTCCACGAAGCTCTGTCTGAAAATGGAACCCAATCAAAACTCATTCTCCAACTATTTAAATCTCTATCAAAACCTAGAGTCGTGTATGTAAATCCTTTACCTTTAAAATCATAACCAGATGATGCATTTATTTTCCATTTAGGAGTTAGTTCTATGTTGGAGCTAAACATTAATGAGTTGTTTGTGATTTCTTTTTGTCTGATACGATTACTATATGTAAATGACCAGGCAATCTTTAAATCCCATGGGATTTTACTTTTGTAAAACGGGTATTTGTTTTCAGATTCAATTTGTTTGTTTTGATTCGATCTTCCACCATTTAGATTAACAACTCTTCCAAACAATCCATCATCTCTTCCTCCGCTAGCAGTTATTTCTTTATTATTAGAGGATTCTTTATCTTCTGTATCTGATGAAGAATTACTTTTGTTATTTTCGCCAAAGTCATTATTTGATATTGAATAATTCATATTTAAATTAGCACTTGTCATTCTTAAAAATGGGCCACCATTTTTATAGTTGAATGTTCCATATCTTTTATTATTTTCATCTAATGCATATGGGTCAAAAGTAGCACCAATATTCATATTTAGTTTATTTTTAAATGCGGCAAAACCTGTAGACATCCTAATTGGAGACCAATTTAATGAATCTGCAGTTATATTATAACTGGTAGTAAAATTTAAATTGTTTAAAAGTTTAATTTTTTTTGGTTCAGTTTTAGTTGAGTCACTGTCAGTTACTTTTGCTTCAAAAGTATTGTTTACATTTATACCTATACTACTAGAAAATGAATTTCCTGGCGCCCCAAACAAACCTCCTTCAAACCTGGTGTAAGATGCTGTGTTTCCATCTGCATCGATAATATAAGTATCATAATATTGCTCTTCAAAACTCGGATTGTAACTATAAGAAATTGATGGCCTTATAGTATGTCGTATTGATTGAATTTTTTTATCCTCACCAAAGTTAAATGTTCCATAAATGGTAGTACCAATATTTGAGTTGAGGTTATATGTCCTAAAGGCATCAAATCCTCTAAGGGTATCCTTAACTACTAGTTCTGATTCCTCATCGTAATTATTGTATCTGATTGTTTGGGGAGTCCATACTTCTTGGTATGCACTTCCTAGAGAAACACTTAAGTGTTTTAATAGTTTGAAATTTGTACTTAAAGGAATATTATGGATCATACCAGATTTAGCTTCTTTGAACATTTCAGGTTTAAATAAGTTTTCCTCATTAGTGTTTACTCTATTCTCAGCTCTTGCAGTATATTGAAAATTTATGTTTTGAAAAACTCCTTTTTTTCCACCATCTTTTGGTGCAAAAGGGAAGATTCTTTCCATATTTGCTTGAAGAGTAGGTAGAGTCAAGTTTACATTTTTAGTTTGAGAGTTCTGTGACATAGCTGAAGTCAAAGAGAGATTTACTCTTGGCGATCCAGGAAATGTTTTTGAATAGGAAACTGAGGAGCTAAGGGTGTTATTTAAAAAATTAGGATTATTTAATTGATTCACAGACTGCTGGTAATAATCACTACTTCCAAAATTTACTGAAGCCGAAAATGTTGAATAGGGACTTGCTTTACTATCTTTACTGTGTGACCATCTAAAATTAAATACGGTTGATTTAGAATATCCAGAAAGGCCCCTTTCACCACTCACTAAATTTTCATATCTAAAACTTAAATTTCCATTATAATTGTACATTTTTTTATATTGAGTGTCTGCTCTAAAACCATAGCTACCATTAGTATAATAGTCTCCAATAAGCGCAAGGTTAAAATAGTCGGACAAATTAAAGTAATACCCTCCATTTTGAATTGCATAACCTCGATTATTATTTTCTCCAATAGACGGGAAAATAAATCCTGAAGATTGATTTTGAGTGGTAGGGAAGTATGCAAATGGGAGCATCAAAGGTGTTGGGACTTCAGCTATGTACATATTTGTAAATCCAGTAACTATTTTTCCGCCAGGGACTAGTTTTCCTTTTCTTACCCTAAAATAATAATCTGCATCATCTAAATCACCCCCAGTAGTTACTTTTGCATTTTTAATGTAGTAAACTGAATCATTTTGTTTTTTTGTATAACTGGAATAAACGTTCATTCCTCCTTGATCAGTTTTTGAATTCCAGATAAGAGCTTTTTGTGTATCAAAATTATATCTTATTGAATCAGGATTGATTTCATTGACACCTTGCTTGAAAAAGGGGTATTGAGTTAGTCTTCCACTTGTGTCTTTTATTCTTCCTGCGTAAACCTCTTTTTCTTTGTAATCGAGAACTATTATACCCGAACGTAGGGTTATGTCTCCATAGTATAATTCAGCTTCATTGTATAGAGATATTTTATTTATTTTCTTGTTAATTCTAACAGAGTCTTTAGCTTTATATGTAATCATGTCCAGTAAAAGTGGCTCTTTATTTGAAACAGTTGTGCTGTCAATCATTTTTTCAGTTTTAACATTTTTATTTACAATCGATAAAGAGTCTGATTGTCCAAGGAGATTGATGCTCCAAAAAAATATAAACAATAATGATGTATAACTAAACTTTGTGCGCAAGATGAAACCTCTTAAATTTGTATAGGAGCTAATATAAATCCAAAATTAAGGATATTTTTAGAGTTCTTTTTATAATGTAACGTTAATGAAATGAAAATTGTAAAACTTAATTTAATAATACTACTATTAATTCCTTGGTTATTACAATCCAACCCTTTTAAACATTTAAACAAACAATTTGTTGTTGTTCTTGATGCGGGCCATGGAGGATATGATTCTGGGAATATTGGGAATGGTTATTTAGAAAAAAAAATAGCATTGACAATAACTTTAGAGATCGGTCGATTACTTTCAAAACATAAAGAAATTGAGGTTATTTATACTCGAAAAGATGATAAATATGTAGACCTTTTTAAAAGAGCTCAAATTGCTAATGATGCTGATGCCGATTTATTTATATCTATACATTGTGATGCATTCCCTTCACCAAATGTATATGGTGCTGGAACATTTGTTTTAGGACTTCATGCAAACGAAAGAAATTTTGAAGTTGCTAAAAAGGAAAACTCTGTGATTTTTCTTGAAGACGATTATGAGAAAAATTATGATGGATTTAACCCAAACAGCCCAGAGTCAGTGATTAGCTTATTATTAATGCAGGAAGAGTACCTAGAACAAAGTATTGTTGCGGCAACTGCAATTCAAAAAAGTTTTATTAGTGTTTTAGGAAGAAAAGATCGAACTGTAAAACAAGCAGGCTTTATAGTTTTAAAATATACATATATGCCAAGTGTACTAGTTGAAACAGGATTTTTAACTAATAAAAATGAAGGAGCATATTTAAATTCATCAGAAGGTAAAAACTCTATGGCAAAAACAATTTCTAAAGCAATAGTTGATTATAAAAATCAGTTAAATAGTTTAGTGTTAACTGATGAACCTAATAATATTATTCCTAAATCAAATGACGAAGATCCTATTTTATCCAAAAAAACAGTTTCTTATAAAGTGCAAATTTCTGCTAGTGAAAATGAAATTGAAGCTGCGCCCTACAATTTTAAAGGCTTGAAACCAATTTACAGAGTACAGAGTGGTTCGTTATTTCGTTATTATTATGGTAATTCATCAAAATTTAAGAATGCTAAAAAAGATTTAAGAAAAGCAAAAAATAAAGGATTTAAATCTGCTTTTTTAATTGCTTTTTTAAATGATAAAAGTATTTCAATTGAAGAAGCCAAAAAACATGAATAAAATAATAAATCACAATTGAATTTACCTAGCTTTGTATTATGTTTAAAATATCTAAAGAAATAAAGTCTTTTTTACTTGTATCAGTTGGTATTTTGTTGTTTGTTTTTGGTTATAATTTTTTGAAAGGACAATCATTATTAAAAAGTCAAAAAATTATTTACACTATTTACCCAGAAATTGAGGGTTTAATTCCAGGCGCGAAAATCACATTAAATGGTTTAACAATAGGTTCAGTAACAAAAGCAGATTTTCTTCCAGGTTCTACTGAAATATTGATAACTATGAACATTCGTGGAGATGTTAATTTTTCTAAAAATAGTCAAGCTATTTTATATGAAACAGGTCTTATTGGTGGAAAAGCAATTTCAATTTTACCTAATTTTAATTCTGGAAAATTAGTGATAACTGGTGATACATTAAACTCTTCAATAAAACCCGGATTTACAGAGCTTGTTAATCGTCAAATTGCACCATTACAGCAAAAAATTGTAAGTACATTAACCAGTGTTGATTCTTTATTTTCGGGTGTTAGTAATGTTTTAAATAAAGACACTCAAAATAATTTAAAAATCACCTTAGAAAATCTGAGTGTTTCTCTTGAAAATATAAATAAAGCATCAGTTGTTTTATCTGATCTATTAGTTTCTAACCAAGATACTTTTTCAAATACAATGGAGAATTTATCTACTACTTCAAAAAACCTATCTACTATAACTGATTCTCTTACAGCAATTAAATTTGCATACACTGTCAAACAATATGAGATTGTAGCTAATAATATTAATCAATTGTTGATTTCCTTAGAAGCGGGTGAAGGATCAGCTGGTAAATTTTTGAAAAATGATTCTGTATATGATAGATTAGATAATGCTGCAAATGCACTGGAAACTTTATTAAATGATTTAAAACAGAACCCTAAACGATATGTTCATTTTTCAATTTTCGGAAATAAAGAAAAGTCTGAAGATAAATAATTGACTTATTTAAATATGGCATTAATACCTAACGTTTTATTTTTTATTGTTCTTTCAGCAGGTTTGAGTCTTTTTGCTTTCAATATTAAAAAAGTAATCAATAATATTAAGTTAGGAAAAGACATTGACAGATACGATAAAAAGCCTGAAAGGTGGAGGAATATGATTCTTTTGGCTTTAGGCCAATCTAAGATGGTTCATAAACCTGTTTCTGGGATATTACATGTTATAGTTTATGTAGGTTTTATTTTAATTAATATAGAATTACTTGAAATAATAGTTGATGGATTGCTTGGAACCCATAGAGTTTTTGCCCCTTATTTGGGAAAGTTTTATAATATTCTTATTGGAACATTTGAAATATTAGCTTTTTTAGTGATTTTAGCAGTTGTTGTTTTTTGGATTAGAAGAAATATTATAAAGTTAAAAAGGTTTATCCATCCTGAAATGAAAGGTTGGCCAAAAAATGACGCGGACTTTATACTTTATTTTGAAATTGTTTTAATGTTTCTATTTCTTTCAATGAATGCTACAGATGGTTTATTACAGAGTTTAAACACGCCAGATTATCTAAAAGTAGGTGCCTATCCAATTTCAATATATTTTCAACCATTATATGATGGTTTTTCTCAATCAAGTTTAATTATTTTAGAACGTGCTTTTTGGTGGCTACACATTATTGGAATTTTAATATTTGCAAATTATTTATATTACTCAAAACATTTACATATTTTACTTGCATTCCCAAACACATTTTATGCCAATCTAGATTCAAAGGGAAAATTTATAAATAATTCTAATGTTACAAAAGAAGTTAAATTGATGATGGATTCGAATGCAAATCTTTTTGCAGCACCTCCATCTGATTCACCTCCAGAAAAGTTTGGTGTTTCTGATGTAGTTGATATGAATTGGGTTCAGTTATTAAATGCTTATACATGTACTGAATGTGGAAGGTGTACAAGTGAGTGTCCAGCTAATCAGACTGGAAAAAAATTATCACCTAGAAAAATTATGATGGATACGCGTGATAGATTAGTTGAGGTTGGTGATAATTTTAGAGAAAATAAAGGAGAGTTTATACCTGATGGAAAAGAGCTTCTTAATGATTATATTTCATCAGAAGAAATTTGGGCATGCACATCATGTAATGCTTGTGTTGAAGCTTGTCCTATCGGGATTGACCCTTTATCAATTATAATGGATATGCGTCAATATTTAGTTATGGAACAATCTTCAGCACCTGGAGATTTAAATAAAATGATGGGTAATATTGAAAATAATGGAGCTCCATGGCCATTTAATAATCAAGACAGGTTGTTATGGGCAAACGAAAATTAATTAATTAAAATTATTATGCAAAAAGAAGAAGCGGAGAATTATTTACATAAAAAGGTAGAAGATGGTGAAGTTGTTAGCCCTGTGTTACCGGATGGTGTTAAAAATTATTTAATTGATATAGATGGAACTATATCTGATGATATTCCAAATGAAGAGCCTGAGAGAATGGCAACTGCTGAGGCTTATCCAGATGCTCTGCATACATTAAATAAATGGTATGATGAAGGACATCTAATTTGTTTTTTTACCTCTAGAGTAGAATCTCATAGAGATGTAACCTCTAAATGGTTAAAGAAAAATGGATTTAAATATCATAGTCTTTTGATGGGTAAGCCTCGAGGAGGTAATTACCATTGGGTAGATAATCATTTGGTTAAGGCCACACGTTACAATGGTAAATTTACTGATTTAGTTGAAAAAGAAGTAACAATTGAAGTTTTTGACGACGGAAAATCTTAAAAACTAAGTTATGGAAATACCTACGTTAGCTTCAATGATTGCAGAGGGAAAAAAACCTGATGTTCTTTTTTGGGTAGGGTGCGCTGGAAGTTTTGATGAACGAGCTAAAAAGATAACAAAAGCATTTGTTAAAATTTTAAATAATTCAGGCATTTCTTATGCAGTACTTGGTACAGAAGAAAGCTGTACAGGGGACCCCGCTAAACGATCTGGAAATGAATTTTTATTTCAAATGCAGGCTATTGCAAATATTCAGGTTATGAATGCTTATGAGGTTACTAAAATAGTAACAACATGTCCTCATTGTTTCAATACCCTTAAAAATGAATATCCTGAATTAGGCGGATATTATCAAGTAGAACATCACACTCAATTTCTTAAAAGATTACTTGAAGAAGGTAAGATTACCCTTCAGGGGGGAAGCTTTAAAGGTAAGCGAATAACATTTCATGATCCATGTTATTTAGGTAGAGCAAATAAAGTTTATGAAGCTCCAAGAGATTTAATTAAAAAATTGGATGCTGAGTTAGTTGAAATGAAAAACTGTAAATCAAAAGGTTTATGTTGTGGTGCAGGAGGAGCTCAAATGTTTAAAGAGCCAGAAAAGGGGAATAAAGAAATTAACATCGAAAGAACTGAACAAGCTATTGAAGTAAAACCTGATGTTATTGCAGTTGGATGCCCCTTTTGTAATACAATGATAACTGATGGTGTAAAAAGCAAAGAAAAAGAAAACTCTATACCGGTTAGAGATATATCTGAACTAATTGCTGAAGCTGAAAACCTATAAAATGAAAATATCTTTTAATAAACTTTCAGATAATGCTCGAATATGGATTTACCCAGCAAGTAGAAAAATAAGTAATTTAGAGACTCTGGAGATTAAAAAATTATGTGATGATTTCACTGATCAATGGACTGCTCATAATAGTTCACTCAAAGCATCAGTCGATATTCCGTATAATAGGTTCATTGTTTTAGGATTAGAAACAGATTTTAATGCTGCTTCTGGCTGTTCAATAGATTCATCCGTTCATTTTATCCAATCTTTGGAAAAAAAATATGATATTATTTTACTTGATAAAATGAACGTAACCTTTAAACAGGGAGAATATTTAACTTATAAAAGTTTAAATGATTTCAAGAGTATGGTTAAAAAAGGTTCAGTTAATAGTAATACAATAGTCTTTAATAATTTAGTTAATGATATAGCTAGTTATCGTTCTGAGTGGGAAATCCCTATGAAAGACAGTTGGCATTCTCGATTTATTAAGTAAAATGAAATATTTTTATAGTTTAATACTAATATTTTTTTGTCTTTTAAAAGCAAATTCGCAACAACCTGATCCGCTTTTATCATTTGATCATTTATTACAAAAAAAATGGGTAGACAGTATATACAAATCTATTTCATTAAAAGAAAAAATAGGTCAACTATTTATGCCTATTGTTTTCTCTAATGCAGATTCTGTTCATTTAAAAGAAACACTAGATTTAGTAAAAAAATATAAAATAGGGGGGCTTATATTTTCTAAGGGAAATAGTGAATCTCAAATTAAATGGAGTAATATTTTTCAATCAGAAGCAAAGATTCCTTTATTGATATCAATGGACGCTGAGTGGGGAGTTGCTATGAGATTAGATGATGTTTTGCCTTTTCCATGGAATATGACTCTTGGAGCAACTAATGACAGTCAGTTAATATATGATATTGGTAAAAGAATTGGTGAACAATCTTTAAGGTTAGGAATAAACATGAATTTCTCTCCTGTTTTAGATGTAAATACAAATCCTAAAAATCCAATTATTGGAAATAGATCATTTGGTGAATCAGTAGAAATTGTTTCCAAAAAAAGTATTGCAATTATGAAAGGGATGCATAGTGCAAATATTTTGACTTCTGGCAAGCATTTTCCTGGACATGGAGAAACATCAAAAGATTCTCATAAAACACTTCCAACTATAAAGTCTAATAAAAAACATATTTATGAAATAGAATTAGCGCCTTTTAAAAAACTTATAGAAGAAGGAATTTCATCAATAATGATAGGCCATCTAAACATCCCTAGTCTTCAAGACTCTAATCTACCTTCATCATTATCTAAACGTATAGTAACTGAGTTATTAAAAAATGAATTAGGGTTTAATGGTTTGATTTTTACTGATGCACTTAACATGAAGGGAATTTTAGGTTCAAAAACAATTGGTAATATTGATTTAGCAGCTTTTATTGCAGGAAATGATATTATTTTAATTTCTAAAAATACTCCAGAGGGAATAAGTGCAATTGAAAAGGCATATTTATCGGGTTTAATATCTGAATCAAGATTAGAGCATTCGGTTAAAAAGATATTAAAGTCTAAATACAAATCTAATTTAAATAAATATACTCCTATCAATTTATTAGATAGTCCTTTAAGTTCTGCTAAAGACACACTTTTAGTTTCTAAAGTTTTTCAAAGAGCTATTACTGTTCTTGAAAATAAAAATCAAATACTACCTCTTAAAATCAATAAAAAATATGGTTATTTATCTTTAGGTAAGGGCTCTGGTTTACATTTTAATAATAAGCTAAAAGTATATGCTAATATTGATGATGTAGTTGGTTATGACTACAGAAATATTATTAATCAAGCTAAAATAAATAATTGGGATGCCATTATAATTGGATGGCATCCCAATAAAATCAATAATAACCCATTTTTAAAGACGAAACTCTCCTCAAAAGAATTACAACTAATAAGAAAAGTTAGTTCAAAAATACCAGTCATTGTTAATGCTTTTGCTAATCCATATTCTGTTTATGAAATTGAAAAACTGAAGAATATTAAAAGTATAATAATCAGTTATCAAAATAATGAAATTGCTCAAAAAGTTAGTGCTGACTCAATGTTTGGTGTTAATGAAATTGACGGAAAAATACCTGTTAGAGCCGGTAAAAAATATCCATTAGGATCAGGTATAAAAATATTATCAAAACAGTTTTTAGGTTATTCAGAACCTTCGCTTGAAGGATTTGACACAAGTAAATTGAATGCTATAGATCAATTAGCAAAAACTGCTATAGATTCATTTATGACCCCTGGTATACAAATGTTAATTGCTAGACATGGCAAGATTGTTTATCAAAAGAATTTTGGATATCACACATATGATAAATTAACGAAAGTAACGGACTCATCAATTTATGATGTTGCTTCACTCACTAAAATATTAGCTACATTACCTTTAGTTATGAGAGATGTTTCTGTTGGTAAAATTAATTTAGACACTAAGGTTGGGGAATTGCTGCCTGAATGGAAAAATTCAAATAAGCAAAATATTTCATTAAAAGAAATTCTTTCTCATAATGGAAGATTACAACCATGGATTCCTTTTTATAAAGAAACTTTAACCAATGATGGTATGCCAAAGAAAAGATTTTACAATACTGAGTATTCTAGATCTCATAAATTGAAAGTAACAGAGAACTTGTATTTAAAAAATAGATATGAAAAAAAAATACTCAATAAAATCAAGCAAAGTGAACTTATTGACACTTTAAAACTTAAATCGTATAAAAGAAAGAATAATTATTCTGACTTAACGTATTATATTTTAAAACAATATTTAGAAGCAGTCTACAATACAAGATTAGATTTTCTTGTTGAAGACAAAATATACTCCCAATTAGGCTTGCATTTTACTACTTATAACCCTAAAAATAAATACTCAAAAGAAATCATTGTTCCATCAGAAGTAGATAGTTATTATAGGTATACAACTCTTCAAGGAGATGTTCATGATATGGGAGCTGCTATGTTAGGTGGGGTTGGTGGGCATGCTGGAATTTTTTCAAATGCATATGAGGTTGCTATTATAATGCAAATGTATTTACAGAAGGGGTATTATAATAACAAAAAATTATTTTCAAGCTCTACCTTTGATTTATTTAACAGTTGTTATTATTGTGAGTATGGAAACCGACACGGAGTTGGTTTTGACAAACCTCAAATAGAAGGAGTTGGTTCAACTTGTGGATGCATATCTAAAGAAAGCTTTGGGCATTCTGGCTTTACAGGAACTTATGCTTGGGCAGATCCAGAAAAAGAAATAGTATTTGTATTTTTATCAAATAGAACGTTTCCAACTATGGAAAATAAATTATTAGTTAGCCATAATATTCGAACTCGAATTCAGGGTTTATTGTATGATGCCTTAGAAAATTAAATAATTAAATGTGAAAATTGCAATTATTTGTTACCCAACTTATGGAGGGAGTGGAGTAGTAGCTACTGAGTTAGGTCATGCTCTTTCTATTTTAGGTCATGAGATACATTTTATTACCTATAAACAACCTGTAAGGTTAGATACATTAAATAAAAATATTTTTTTTCATGAAGTCTTTGTTCCAGAGTATGATCTTTTTCATTACCAACCTTATGAATTAGCTTTATCAAGTAGAATAGTAGATGTTGTTAAAACTCATAAAATAGAGGTGTTACATGTCCATTACGCAATCCCTCATGCTTATGCTGCATACATGGCTAAAATGATGCTTAAAGATGATGGTATTTCTCTTCCTATTGTTACCACTCTCCACGGAACAGATATAACCCTAGTTGGAAGTCATCCTTTTTATAAAACAGCAGTTACTTTTAGTATTAATAACTCTGATTTTGTGACATCAGTTTCTAAGAGTTTAAAAAATGATACAGAATCACTATTTGACATTAATAAATCGATTCAAGTTATTCCAAATTTCATTGATGTAAATAAACATGCTCATCTCGAGAGGCCATGTCATAGAGAGTCTGTAGCTGATAATAAAGAAAAAATCATAACACATATTTCTAATTTTAGACCCTTAAAAAGGGTAAAAGATGTTGTTAAAATTTTTGAGATTGTTCAAAAAGAAATTCCTTCTAAATTACTAATGGTAGGAGAAGGGCCTGAAAGAATTAAAGTTCAGAGATATGTTAAAAAAAACAATTTAAGTGAGAAGGTTTTATTTTTAGGTAAAAGCAATGAGGTTAATGAGTTACTATGTTATAGTGACATTTTTTTGTTGCCATCCGAAAAAGAGAGTTTTGGATTAGTTGCATTAGAGTCTATGCTTCATAAAGTTCCAGTTATATCAACTAATGCTGGAGGTCTTTCTGAAGTAAATATAGATGGAATCTCAGGATACTTATCTCCAATTGGAGATGTTAAGCAGATGGCTAATAACACAATTAAAGTTTTGTCTAACGACAAGTTATATAAAAAGCTTCAAGAGGGAGCTTTTGAACAAGCTATAAGTTTTGATATTTCTAATATCATTCCTGAATATGAAGAAGTTTACAAGAAAGCTTTAGAAAACTCTATTTAGGGTTATAAATTTTAATTGCTTTTGAAAGAATTAGTTGTTTATCTAATGTCATTTTTTTTGTTTTGAAAGAAGCATACTCATCCATCTGATCATTATAATGTAAGCTTTTGGGGTCATCTGAGCTTCCATAGGATATTATTGATTCAATTTCAGGTCCATTAGGGGTGAATTTAACTAATTCAATATAAGATTCTCCAGCCACAACCCGACTCATCCCTTTTTTGTATGGGATTGATTTCATAGCTGTTAAAACATCTCTTAATCCAAATATTGGGATTTCTTTATTTCCCCTAACTAATTTTTGAAATTCTCCTAACTGAACTTTTTCTTTTCCAAAATATTTTAACATATGTTCCTTTGTTTCTTTCAAAGCCTTAATTAAAAAAGTTTTAGGAAAAATTTTAGGTTCAGATAACATCCTATAGTATTTGCCGAGTTTAAAGTATAAAATTGCATATGCTCCTGCTCCAATTGAGTTAATATCTGTTTTTCTGTCCCATTGTTGAATATCAATTAAAATATCTCGAATTTCAGGATATTCATCAGCTTTTATCTCAAATAGAGCATTTATATCCATCCAAGTATATGCTAATGGTGTTGGTAGTTTGTTGTCATATTTGATTTTTTTAAAATCTTCATAATCTAATTCTGAATGTTGGTCAATAAGAGATTTTAACCTTGTGGATCTATTATTGTTAAAAGTTTCAAATCCCATATCTTTTGAAAAATCTTCTTTAATTGGATTTTCTTCTATTGAAGTCGATAGAAAAGGAGAGTGATTAGTATTATAAAAATAACCTGAACTTGGTTGCAGAACCTGAGGCAACTCTTCAATATCATATGTAGTTGTCCATAATGTCTTTTTAGTATTTCCAGGCACAACATTTTTCCAATCGTATCCCGTTGCTCTTTTAGGAATTAAGCCATTAGAAATATAAAAAATAGTATCATTTTTATCAGCATATCCAATATTATAACCAGGAACTGCTTTCATTTTAAGTGTTGAATAAAACTCTGAAAAATTTTTAGACTTCCCCATTTTCCACCATTGTTCAAGTGCTCTTATTTCATTTAAAGATGGGGTTCTTAATGAATAATATCCAGATATATTTTTTAAAGTTGGACCATAAATACTTTTAAAATATCGCTTATTAACTTTAAATGGAATTCCTAAAATTTTTACGCTTACTTCAGCCTTATGTTTTTCCAAATCATAATATTTTCCATCAACTAGATATTTGTATCTTTTTTTAGGATGCATTTCTAGAGCATAAACATCAGTTTTATCAGGTCTATTAACTGTATGGCACCAACCTAAATTTTCATTTACTCCAATTAAAACGTTTGGGCTTCCAGCAAATAGACCTCCTAATATGTTGGTGCCCTCATCACTTTGTAAGTGGACTTCATACCATGAGACTGGTCCGTCAAGTGGTTGATGAGTATTGATTGCTAAATAGGTGTTTTTATCTTTAGTTTTAATACTATTAAACCCAAATGTGTTTGACCCTTTTTCTTGTTTAGAATATAGGTCAATGGATTGATCAATAATTTTATAGTTTAAATCATTTTTAATTATTTTTTTAGTCCAATAGTCACCTTCAGATGATATAAAGAGTTGTAAATGGGCATATTTGAGCATTTTTTTTGGGGTCACAGGAAATAAGTCTGGATGTAGAACTTCTTTAGGATGTTTTTTTGCAAAACTATTTATTCCTTGTGAATAGGCTTCTAGGATTTTTTTATATTCAGGACTAATTTTATTTTCATAATCTTTTTCAACTATTTCATCAGAACCAATGAATTGAGTTAAAAAATCTGCTCCTGAACCTTTTAATCCAATATGTTTTGAAAGTATTGCATTTCCAGCTAAATAGGATTGTTGAATAGTTTTAAAATCATCTTCGGAGTGGGCCCAAGCCAAACCATATGCAAGTTCAGCATCTGTTTTTGCGAAAATATGCGGCACACCATATTCATCTCTAGCAATAGTAATATTTTCAGGGTTGATTTGAGATAAAACATAAGACGTCACAAAGAAAAACAATGAAACAAATATTAAGAAATGGATTTTTTTAAAATTCATAAAATAAAGGATATTTAGAGGCAAATATACTTTCATTTTTGTTAACATTTAATATGTGTATTCTAATGTCAATTTTTTAAATTGCTTAAAATTTATATGAAATGAAAAACAATAGAGACGTAATTAAAGTCAGAAGACATGATGCCATATGTGGAATTTTATATTTGACAAGTGCATTTTTAGCAATTAATTTTTCAATAGAATGGATATATATTGCTGTTGGAGTTGGAGTACTTCAATTAGTTAGTCCAGTTACTAAGTTTTGTCCAGTATATTTTGTGCTAAATAAATTGATGCCTGACACTGAACCTATTCAAAATGGAAAATAGTTTTCTAAAACTTCTTCTCACTATATTTCCATTTTTAGTGTACCCACAATACGAAACACAAGAGTTTGAATAATTATTGATTCTGGCGGAAGAGGTGTAGCAGATATAATTATCGTAGGTGTTTCTGAGGTAAATTTCTCATTTATATTTCCACTATTGTGTTTTTTGTATATTGCTTGGTATGGTTTAAGAGTCCGATAATTACTTAGTAAGAATTATCTCTTTTTTTAATCTTTTTTTAAATTTGATTTATAGATATTAAGTTTATATAAATAATTTATAACTTATATAAAATTCAATAACCTTTATAAATAATGAAAGATGAATAAATATTTGATAAAAAGAGAAATGCCTGGTATATCAGGAGCTCCTGCTAATGATTTAGATGCAGCGGGAAAGAATTCAGAATCTGTTTTGGCTGCAATGAGATCGGAAGGAAAAAATATAAATCAAGTTGAAAGTTACGTCGCTGGAGATTGTATTTTTTGTGTTTATCAGTCAAGTTCTAAGGATTTAATAATGGAGCATAGTGAAAGATCAGGAGTTCCTGCTACAGAAATAACTGAAATTTCAAGTGTAATTAACCATGATACTTCTGAAAAGTAATTTTTTTAATCATGTTTAGTTTTTACTTTATTTAAATTCATTAGCATCAGTTAGTTATCTTTTTTTTTTGATAAATAAGTATACAATTAGTGGTGGTATAAATATGAATAAAAATATTCCAAAATAAACATACGATATATAACAAATCATAATAGCAAATATTAGTGAAATTACATATGTATTTTTTTTATTCATCATCTAAAAAAATAATTATTAATTTAAAGAAATTAAATTAATGAACGAGGCTAAATTGCGATTAATAGAGGCTGAAAAAAAAGCTTCCCTTTTATTTGATCAGATTAGTAATAGAGGTCTAATATGTCCAGGTAAGTCAGAAAACGAGCTTAATGATGACATTTTCAACCTTGCTTATGATATGTATGGAATAAAAAAATACTGGCATAAAAGAATTGTCAGAGCTGGAAAAAACACTTTAAAGCCATACAAGGAGAATCCTGAGAATTTAATAATACAAGAAGATGATATTTTATTTATTGATTTTGGCCCCATATTTGACGAATGGGAAGCCGACTATGGTAGAACCTATGTTTTAGGAGAGGATAAATTAAAAATTAAGCTAATGAATGACATTTCAAGAGCATGGAGGGATTGTAAGAATTTTTTTATCTCACAAAAGTGTATTACTGGTGCTGAACTTTATGATTTTGCGGTTAAAACTGCCAAAAGTTATGATTGGGAGTTTGGAGGAGAAATTGCTGGCCATTTAATTGGACACTTTCCTCATGAAAAACTAGAAAAAGAAGATAAAACCAATTATGTTCACCCAAAAAATAATATTGATATGTATGCCCCAGATAAAAATGGAAATAAAAGAGATTGGATATTAGAAATACATTTCATTAACAAAGAAAAAGAAATTGGAGGTTTTTTTGAACAACTTCTAACTTGTTAAAACTATTTTTAAATGATTCAATCTTATAAAAAAAAATATAATATAGAAGACCATTATGATGTGATAATGATTGGTTCGGGAATTGGGTGTTTATCTGCTGCAGCAATTTTATCAAAAGAAGGTAAGAAGGTTCTAGTCTTAGAAAGACATTATACTGCTGGGGGATTTACTCATGTTTTTAAAAGAAGAGGTTATGAATGGGATGTAGGTATTCATTATATAGGCGAAGTTCAAAGGAAGAATAGCGCGATTAGATTGCTTTTTGACTATATCACTAATTCAAACCTTAAATGGGCAGATATGGGTCCTGTTTATGACAGGATAATTATTGGTAAAAAAAAGTATGATTTTGTAAAAGGAGTCAAGAACTTTAAAAATAAATTAGTTGAATATTTTCCAGATGAAGAATCTTCAATTAAAAATTATATAAATCTTATTTTTTCTTCAAACAAAGCTACAAGTAAGTTTTATATGAGCAAGGTTCTTCCGAATTTCATTGATATGATTGTAGGTCGTTTTATGAGAAAAGATTATTTAAAATATTCTAATCAAACAACTTATGAGGTTTTATCAAAAATTACTAAAAATGATGAGCTTTTAAAAGTTCTTACTGCTCAATATGGAGATTATGGTCTTCCGCCTAAGCAAAGTAGTTTTGCAATGCATGCTTCAGTTGTTAAGCACTATTTTGATGGAGGTAGTTTTCCAGTTGGGGGGTCTTCAAGAATTTTAGACACAATAGATCCAGTCATAGAAAACTCTTCTGGAACAATTTTAGTTAACGCAGAAGTTGAAGAGGTTATTGTTAAAAATAATACTGCTACTGGCGTGATAATGAATGACGGTAAAGAGTTTTATGCCAAAACAATAATTAGTGGTACCGGGGTTTTTAATACATATGAAAAATTGATTCCTGAAAAGGTTAATCAACAACACAAACTTGATTCAAAGTTAAATAAAATTAAGCCTTCTGTTTCTCATGGGTGTTTATATATTGGTCTAAATGGATCTCCAGAAGATTTAAATCTACCCAAAAACAACCTTTGGGTATATCCAGATAAAGGAAGTCATGATCAATGTGTGGACGACTATTTAAATGATATTGATGCACCATTTCCATTGGTTTATATTTCTTTTCCATCATCTAAGGATCCTTCATGGAATAAAAGATACCCAGGAAAAAGTACTATTGATGTGATTACTCTTTTACCTTACAAGGTTTTTTCTCAATGGGAGGGTACAAGATGGATGAATAGGGGGGGTGAATACAATAATTTAAAAGAAAAAATAGCTCAAAGACTTTTAGATTGTTTATTTCTTCAGCTTCCAAATCTTAAAGATAAAGTAGATCATTATGAGCTTTCAAGTCCTCTAACTACTCAAAACTTCGTTAATTATAAAAAGGGTGAGCTTTATGGAATTGATCATGATCCCGGTCGTTTTAATCAAACTTTTTTAAAGCCTAAAACACAAATAAAGAATTTTTTTCTTACTGGTCAAGATATTGTTACTGCTGGAGTAGGAGGCGCTTTATTTTCAGGTTTATTAACTGCTAGTGCTGTGACTGGAAAAAACATAATAAATAGAATTAAAAGAAGCTCTAAGTCATAATCTATGTGATGAGTTTATAAACTACTTGTGTTAATCTGTGTAGTCATTTATACAATTAGAAAGTAAAAACCCTCCAAATGGAGGGTTTAAAAAATTAATTTTTAAAAGAACCAAATACTATAAATCGTTATTTGATTTTTATTAATTTCTTTTGTTGAGGTTGAGCTTCCTTAGTTTTAGGTAATTTAATCTCTAGCACACCATTAATATAAGAAGCGCTAATTTTTGATAATTCTACACTTTCAGGAATTTTAAAATTTCTTTTAAATGAGCTGTAATTAAATTCCTGCCTTGTAAAGTCATTGTTTTCATTACCATCATCTTGAATAACCTGTATTAACAAAACTTTATTTTCGAAGCTTATTTCAAAATCAGCTTTATTTAGTCCAGGTGCTGCAATTTGTAGAGAAAAGTATTTGTTATTTTCTTTTACATTGACAGCCGGTGATGAATTAGAGTAATCAGGAACAGTTACGTTCCAATTTGTGTTCAAAAATTCATCCATCAAGGATGGAAACCATGTATTTTGTTTTCTAATTAAATTCATAATATTTATATTTTAGTTAAACATTTGTTCAATTACCATTATTCAAAATCAATGCCTTAACAATTTAATGACAAAATGGCAGTAAAAATACACAAACACATGACTAAATGTCATTAATTGGTAAAATAAGTCAGTTTTATATAATTAGAGATATTATAATGGCTAATATTATACTTAGGATTTTTTTGATATTAAATCTGTGACCTTCACTACTTTCAAAAAGGATTGTTGTTCCAATGTGCAATAACATTCCTACCACAAGAGCAGTCAGCTGGAATAATATATTTTCTATAATGGGAAAACTATTAGAAATAATTGCTCCTATTGGAGTCGCTAAAGAGAAAACTCCTAAGTAAAATAAAATATAAGTATATGAATCTCCTTTCTTATAAAAGATGAAATAAACTACCATTGCTACTGGAATCTTATGAATAAATAATCCCCAACTTAATATTTCAAATTTATTTATTGGTATTCCTTCTAATAATGCGTGAAAGCATAAACTTGCTAAAATTATAAATGATTTTGCATGATTTGCTTTACTATGTGAATGCCCATGTTCTGTGCCCTTTGAAAAGAATTCTAAAATAATTTGTAATAAAATACCAATCATTATCCAAGGACCTGGAGAAAAGGACTCTTTAATATATAGTACAGGTAAAATATCGGAAACAATCAAACTTATTAGAAATGCTCCACTAAATGCTAATAATAGTTTTAGATCTTTTTGTTTAAAATTATAGGCTATTATAAAGCCAATCAAGCAACCAATAAATGGTAATAAAATATTAATAATTTTCATTTAGAATAAAAATTCATGTTCAGCAAAATTAAAGTATTTTTGATCTGTACATGTTTTATGGATAATAATTTTCAAATAGTTGCTAAGACCTTTTATGGGATGGAAGAAGTTTTAGCTAAAGAGCTTCTGGAACTTGGCGCTCAAAAGATTGATATAGGCAATAGAATAGTAACCTTTAAGGGAGATAAAGGCTTTATTTATAAAGCAAATTTATGTTTACATTCGGCGCTTAAAATATTAAAACCTATTCATAATTTTAAAGCTAATTCTAATGAAGATCTATACAATGAGTTGTATAAGTTTGATTGGAGTATTTACATGAATGAATCTAATACTTTTGTTTTTGACTCAGTTCTTTCAGGAAATATTTTCACACATTCATTATTTGTATCTCAAAAAGCTAAAGATGCTTTAGTTGATAAATTTAGAGATGAAAATAAAAACCGTCCAAATGTAGATTTAAAACACCCAGATTTTCGATTTCATCTACATATCAACAATAATGTTTGCAATCTATTGCTTGATTCATCAGGTGAATCTTTACATAAAAGAGGATATAGAATATCAACAAATATTGCTCCAATAAATGAAGTTTTAGCTGCTGGAATAATTAAATTGTCAGGTTGGGATAAGACTAATGATTTTTTAGACCCAATGTGCGGTAGTGGTACTATTTTAATAGAAGCTGCGATGATGGCTTGTAATATACCTGCTAATATTAATAGAGATGAATTTGCGTTCGAGAAATGGCCAGATTGGGATCTTAATTTATTTGAGTTAATTCAAGATTCTCAATTAAAGAAAGTTAAGGAGACCAATATTCAAATATTGGGTTATGATAAATCCCCATCGGCTGTTATAAAAGCTAATCAGAATATAAATCAGGCTAGTTTAAGTAATTTAATTTCTGTTAAACAAAATAATTTTTTTGAATCAACTAAATCTTCAAATGAAAAATTGCAAATAGTAACAAATCCACCATATGGAAAGCGATTAAATGGAGATATAGAAAAATTATATAAAAATATTGGAGACACATTGAAGACTAATTATCCCAATACTGATGCATGGTTTATAACATCAAATTTGAATGCAATGAAATTTGTGGGTTTAAGACCTAGTAGGAAAATAAAATTATTTAATGGAAAATTAGAATCACGATTATTATACTATCCTATTTATCCAGGAACCAAAAAAATCACAAATTAAATAATAATTTAAAATAATCTATTTAGATTTTCTGAACCTAAAAGGTATAGAGTATGTTATTGTATAATTGAAAGATGAGCCAAAAATATTCTCATCTGTAACTCGATTAAATCCTGGAATGAATAAAACACCAAAATTTTCAGAAGAAGAACTACCCAATAATCTGTTTAACCTGAGACTAAACCCCATATAAGTATTTTTTAAAACTTGAACTTTCATTCCTACTAAGAACTCTATCCATTGTGCATTTAACTCACTTAATTTTCCTGTAGAGTATCCATCTTGAACTAGGTCTTCACCAAAAAGTTGTTCAGATCTATATAACACATAATTATTAATATTATGATTATATAGGCTATTGGCAAACCTAATACCCAAGAAGACCTGATTATTCATTCCGGTCCAGTTTTTATACATATTGAAATCAACACCAAATTTTAAATAACTTCCAGATGTTGTAAAATTTATAAGTTCAGATTGTTGAGTTCTTTCAAGAGTTCCAATTTCAGAACTTAGATAAAGATTTTCATTTATTCTAAGGTCTCCAACAATTTCAAACCCTTTAAAAGTGTTATCAAATTGAGACATAGTAGGTTGAAAAAGATCAATTCCAAAACGAAGTGTTAGTGGAGCTTTAATTTTATCTTTAACTAAACTATCGTTTCTAGATTGGGCAGATAGTGATTGTAAATTAGCAATAAAAATAAAACTAATGATATAATGCCAGATGCATGCTGTCTTCATTTAATATTGAATCTTTTATAATCTTATATGATTTAATCCATGAATTTTCAGTACTTATTCCTTCAATTGGATTTTCGTTAAAAATAAACTGGCCTTTAAAACCACAAGCTCTATTTAAATAAACATCAAACCGATCATGGTTTATTTTTAATGTGTCTATATTTTCATCTTCACCACCCCAATTATAAAAAAACTTTAGTTGAGTGAAGTTTTGAGAACCTCTAAGTGGTATTGAAACTGAATCAGTTCCTATTAAATATCTTCTTATGTAATCTTGGTAATCGTCATCTAACTGATTTATCACAAAAAAAGGAACTGTTTTCGGTTCATTAACATTATTAGCATCAAAAAAGCGAATTATTAAGTTCGGCGTAGCTGATGTGCCTTCTTTACAAATATCATCTCTTTCGCATTTACTTAGGGAAGTAAAACAGAAAAATATAAATATTGAAATTAGTGTTGTCTGTCTTTTCATTATTTTTCTAAAAGTACAACATTTTCTACATGATGAGTTTGAGGAAACATGTCAACTGCTCGTGATCTTGTTATTTTATATTTACTTTTAAGTATTGCTAAATCTCTTGCTTGAGTTGCACTGTTACAGCTTATATAAACAATTTTGTTTGGGAATAATTTTAAAATTTGATCAATTACTTTTTTATGCATACCATCTCTGGGAGGATCAGTAATGATCACATCAGCTTTGCCGTTATTTTTAATAAAATCATTATTAAAAACCTTTTTTATATCTCCAACCACAAATTTTGCATTATTTATATTATTAACTTGAGCATTATGCCTTGCAGCTTCAATTGCTTCCGGAACAGACTCTATTCCGATTACTTTATAACATTTTTTTGAAATAAATTGCGCAATTGTTCCTGTTCCTGTATACAAATCATAAATAATTTCTGACCCTTCTAATTTTGCAAAGTCAAGGGCTATTTTATATAATTCATTTGCTTGCTGGCTATTTGTTTGATAAAATGATTTTGGAGTAATTTTAAAACTTAAATCTTCCATAACCTCAGTTATATGACTTTTTCCAGAGTAGCAAACTATTTCTTGATCATAAATTGTGTCATTATCCTTTTTATTAATACAATAGTTTAGAGAAGTTATGTTTGGAAATTCAGATTTTAAATAATCAAGTAAACTATTTATACTTTTAAAATCACTTTCAAAAAATTGAATTAACACCATTAAATCACCAATTGAACTTATTCTTATCATTAGAGTTCTAAGTAGACCACTCTTAGAGTGATGATCATAAAAAGAAAGATTATTTTTTATAGAGTAGTCTCTTATTGAATTTCTAATTTTATTAGAAGGCTCTTCTTGTAAATGACATTTCTTAATATCAATAATTTTATCCCACATTCCAGGTTTATGAAACCCAAGACCATTTTTTTCCAGATCTTTTCCCTTAGTATGTATTTCTTCATTTGTCAGCCATCTTCTATTAGAAAAAGAAAACTCCATCTTATTTCTATAGAAGTACTGTTTCGATGAGCCAAGTATAGTTTCAGGATTAATTAATTCAATTTTACCTATTCTTTTAATATTTTCAAAAACTTCTCTTTGTTTATAAATTAATTGAGTTGAATATTTCATATTCTGCCATTTACAACCGCCGCAAATTCCAAAATGATTACATTTTGGGTCTACCCTATGATCAGATGAAGATATTATTTTGTCTATTCTTCCTTCATAGTAACCCTTTCTCTTTTTATACACATGCACATTTACAATATCTCCAGGAACACCATTATCAATAAAGATTACTTCACCTTCTTTTGTTTTACCAACAGATTTACCTTTACTCGATGTATCTATAATTTTTATATTTTCAACAGTCAACTTACTTATTCTTCTCATTCTACAAAATTAAAATTGTTTGTGTTAATCTTTATTATCCATTACATTATTTTAATAAGGTGTAAGCATGAATAGTTTTAGTGTTAAAATTTTTATATATATTTACAACAATAATAGATCCTAATGTTATAAAACCAACAATTATGCGATTTATTTCTGAGATAAATTAAATATTTTTGTAAAAAAAAATGAAACTATCAATAGCAGCCAATTATCACCTTGAATTAGAGAAAGGATTTGGAGCACACGATTATAATCCACTTCCTGCTGTATTATCTAAAGGTCGTGGTGTTTTTCTTTGGGATGTTGATGGTAAAAGATATTATGATTTTTTGTCTGCTTATTCTGCTGTAAATCAAGGTCATTGTCATCCACAAATTATAAAAGCATTAATTACTCAAGCTCAAGATTTAACTTTGACTTCAAGAGCATTTCACAATGATAAACTTGGAGAATACATGGAGTTTGCAACGGAGTATTTTGGTTTTGAAAGATTGTTGCCTATGAATACCGGTGCTGAGGGAGTTGAAACGGCAATTAAAATTACTCGCAAGTGGGGACATACAATTAAAGGAATCCCTGAAAATATGGCTCAAATAATTGTTTGTGAAAATAATTTTCATGGAAGAACCACTACCATAATTTCTTTTTCTTCTGATCCTGCGTCAAAGGACTATTTTGGTCCTCACACTCCAGGTTTTATTAACATTCCATACAATGATTTAAATGCTTTAGAAAATGCAATTAAATTATGTAATAATGTCGTGGGCTTTTTAGTCGAACCAATTCAAGGTGAAGCAGGAGTTTCTGTTCCGGATGAGAATTATTTATCTGAAGCTAAAAAAATATGTCAAAAAAATAATATTTTATTTATCGCAGATGAAATTCAAACGGGTATTGGAAGGACTGGTTCTTTGCTAGCTGTATGTGGAAATTGTTCATGTGAGAATAAATGTGATAGACAAAAAGAAACATATACTAGACCAGACTTATTAATTTTAGGAAAAGCATTGAGTGGAGGCACTTACCCAGTCTCTGCTGTATTATGTGATAGTCATATAATGGATGTAATTCAACCAGGTCAACATGGTAGTACATTTGGTGGAAATCCACTTGGCTCTTCAATAGCAAAAAAAGCCTTAGAAGTAGTTAGAGATGAAAAATTGATACAAAATGCTCGAGAACTTGGATACTTTTTTCGTGAAGAGATGAATAAGTACGTTAAGAAAAGTACAATTGTGAAACTAGTAAGAGGGAAAGGATTACTTAATGCTATTGTAATTAACGATAGTACAGAAAGCAGAACTGCATGGAATATATGTTTGAAGCTCAGAGATAATGGATTACTTGCAAAACCTACTCACGGTAATATAATAAGATTCGCTCCTCCTTTAGTAATGACAAAACCTCAATTAACTGAATGTATTTCTATCATTATAAAAACATTGCAAGATTTTGAATCTTAACTATCTTAGCAAAAATTAGTTTTTATGAAAGTCTATTTTGATAATGCTGCAACTACTCCTATTAGACATGAAGTTGTTGATGAAATCAAAAATTGTTTATTAGAAACTTATGGAAATCCATCTTCAACCCATTCTTTTGGCAGATCTGCTAAAGCTAAGTTAGAAAATTCAAGAAAAACAATGGCATTGTATTTAAATGCTTCCTCTCAAGAAATAATTTTTACTTCAGGGGGAACAGAGTCTGATAATATGTTAATTAGATGTGCAGTTAAAGACCTAGATGTTACTACAATTATTTCCTCAAAATTAGAACATCATGCAGTCTTACATACTCTTGATGATCTCGAAACTCATGGAGTTACAATCAAATACGTCAAAACAAATAATAAAGGTCAAATTGATTTTGAAGATCTTGAAACAATTTTGAAAAATGACAACTCAATAAAGTTGGTGACTCTAATGTTTATTAATAATGAAATAGGAACTATTTTAGACATTGAACGAGTTGGTTTACTTTGTAAACAATTTAAAGCTTTTTTTCATACTGATGCTGTTCAAGGAGTTGGACATTTTAATATTGATGTTAAAAAATATAATATTGATTTTTTATCAGCCGCAGCTCATAAATTTCATGGTCCAAAAGGTGTAGGATTTTCATATGTAAATAAGGAATGTGGAATAAATCCATTTATATGCGGAGGAGGACAAGAAAGAGGCTTAAGAGGTGGCACAGAAGCTCTCCCAAATATATTAGGAATGGAAACAGCAATTTCAATGAGCTACAGTAATTTAAAAAAAGAAAAAGAGTACATACAATCTATAAAAGATTACTTTATAAAATCAATTAAAAAAGTTCTTCCAAATATTCACTTTAATGGATGCTGTGCTGATCCAATTGAAAGTACTTATACTATCGTTAACGTTTCTTTACCCATAATAAAAGAAAAAGCATCTTTATTAGATTTTCATTTAGACTTAAAAGGAATTGCTTGTTCTAAAGGAAGCGCATGTCAATCAGGGAGTAGCCAAGGGTCTCATGTTTTGAAAGAAGTTCAAGAAAAACAAATTAATAATTGGCCTTCATTAAGATTTTCTTTTTCAACTTTTAACACAAAGGAAGAAGTTGATTATTTAATGAATGTCTTGAAGGAAATTAATTAATCCCATTTAGTATTTTTTAAAAAATATAGTTTCGAACAAATACTCATTTCCAATTAAATCCACTACCTCTATTTTTAATAAATGTTTGCCATTTGGAAAAGAATTATCTGAAAAATTGTAACTAATTATATTGTTTTTTGGTTCGTGTTCAAATAAAACCCAACGACCATTAATTGATCCCTTAATAGACCTGATTCCTGAAAGATCATCTTTAACTTTTAATTTTAAAAAATTTAAATTACTAATCCATTGATTTTTTTTAAAATTTATTGGTTTAACACTTGGAGAAATAGTGTCTACAGATAAAGTATATTTACCTAACTCAGATGCTTTCACTGTCCATACGTTATCTTCTTTCTTTGTTTTTAAATAAAGAGGATTTCCATATTTATTTATTTTTGAAATAAAGCCTTTACTGTTTAAAACAGTATCATTACTATTAATTTTATAATTGATCTCAAAACTTTTATTTATTGGATGAATATTTTTTCCAAGATCTAAGGTGTCATTTTTACTTTTGATTTCAAGATTAATTGGATTATAAAAAGAATTTTTAGGAAAGTTAACGCTAATTCCATTTTTATTGAAACTATATTCATACTCTGGGTTAATTAATTTATTCTTGGAAATTTTCATAAGAGAATCTTTTATAGCACCTTCAAATTTTAATTTAATTTCAGTTCTATTACCATTAAAATCCTCAATTTTAATACTCCCAATATAGCTATCACTATTTAAAACAGTAAAAACTCCCTCTGAACTTGATTTTTTAATAAAGCTGTATCTTGATTTTGGGTGAGTAAATAATTTTTGAATTTTATTTTTGTTAATATACCAGTTTTCGTAATCTACCAATAATTTTAAATCCCTTTTATCATCAAAACTTATTTTGTCCATTTTATAATTGAATACGGATTGTTTGTTGATATTAAAATCAATAGAATATGCTCCATTTTTACTATAGGTTTTGTCTTGTTGATCATAATAATTAATTCCAATTCCAAGATTACCAATATATTCTATTGTTGAGGCTTCATAATTCCCATCACTTATTTTTCGTATTGAAATTCTTTTTAAAAAATCATAACTACCATCTTCATAAACTTTATAAACATAAAGCCCCTTAATTTTCGGTTTAATGGAGTCAAATATTTTTAATCCAATTTTAATAGGATTTATGGGATTATTTGTTTTAGAGTTTCGTACTTCAAAGTGTAAGTGAGGGCCAGAGCTGCTTCCAGTATTCCCAGTGAAACCAATTAAGTCTCCTGCATTAAAATTTAATTTAGAAACCTCAGGAAAGTTTTGAATTTCATAAGATTTTTTTTGGTATTGTATTTTTTTTACATACTCCTCTATTTCATTAGAAAACATTTTTAAATGAGCATAGATTGATGTAGTTCCATCAGAATGTTTAATATAAATACTTTTACCATAACCTCCTTTATTGACTCTAATCCAGACAACATATCCATCTTTTATAGATTTAACTTTTAGCCCTTGCTTACCTTTAGTTTTTATATCAATTCCAGTGTGAAAATGAGTATTTCTTAATTCACCAAAAGTTCCAGAAATGTTTAGTGGGATATCAAGGGGAGAAATAACATTTTGACTATAAATTATGCTAGAAAAAAAAATAAATAAAATTTCAAGAAATTGCTTTCGATACATTATAATATTCAATTTTTGCAGAAAATTAAATAAATTATTAGGAAATATTTAGATTTGTGAATAAGTAAACGATTTTATGAATAATTATATTAAAACTATTTTAGTTATGGAAGAGAAAGTAATCTTGTTGCTTAATAGACTTAAGGAAAATCATTTAAACCTTGATAGACTAATTAAAAATACAGAAGAACTTAAATCTAATAATGAATTATTGAAAAATAAACTAATTACTTTGGAAGAGCAAAACAAGTCACTAATGATTACTAATAATTTATTGGGAAGTAAAGAAAATAAAACTATTGCAAAGCGCAAGATTAATAAATTGATAAAAGAAGTTGAAGGATGTATTTTTCAACTCTCAGAAATTAAAAATGAGTAAAATTTTATGAGTGATTTGATTAAAATTAAAATTGTAATAGCTGATAGAGTTTATCCTTTATCTATAGTTCCTGAGCAGGAAGAGGTTATTCGTGATTCTGCAAAAAAAATTGATAAAATGATTAAGCAATTGGAGCAAAGCTATGCCGTTAGGGATAAACAAGACGTATTAGCTATGTGTGCTTTACAGTATGCGGCTCAGGCTGAAAATACTCTAAGCAAAAACAATAAAGATATTTCGTCTAAAGAGTATGAAAAAGTGTTAGAGTTAATTGATATAATTGATGTACATTTGAAAACATATTAAGTTCTTTAAAACAATATATTACCTGTATTAGCATTTATTTTGTCGAACTCAACGTTTAATTTTTTATAAGAGGTGAGTCGTGATTGTAAAAGCAAGCTGTTAATTTAAACAGATCCTTGATCAATTCGTTAGCTTCAAACTTGTTATTTTGGAGTTTGTACCAAAAAACTGGCTAATACAGGTTTTTTAGTTTTAAATTAATTACGATTAAGAAATTATAAAGTATAATAGACCGGCAACACCTCCACCAATGAATGGTCCTAAAACAGGAATCCAACTATAAGTCCAATCAGGTTTTTTATTTTTACGCGGCAAAAATGAGTATATTAATCTTGGACCAAGGTCTCTTGCAGGATTAATAGCAAACCCAGTATTTCCACCCAACCCCATACCTATAACCATGACTACTATCCCAATGGGTAGTGCGTCAATCGAACCTAATCCAAAGTTTTGAACATTTACGCCTTCAATATTTATATTGGGTCCAACAATACAAAGTGCACAAAATACTAAAACAAAAGTTCCAAGAACTTCTGCAAATAAATTGTTTTTAAAATTTCTAATAGCTGGTCCAGTACAAAAAGTTCCTCTAACCATATTTTCATCTTTAGATTCTCTATAGTGATCAATATAAGCTATATAACTTAGCCAAGAACCTAACATTGCACCAATTAATTGTGCTAACATGTATGAAGGAACTAAATTCCAAGAGAATTTTCCAGCAATGGATAAACCTAATGTAACCGCTGGATTTAAATGTGCACCACTAATATTACCAGCGATAAATACTCCAATAAACACTGCAAAACCCCAAGCAATGGTAATTAGCAACCATGGGTTTTGACCTTCTCCAATTGTTTTCTTTAAATTAACATTGGCTACTACTCCTTGACCTAAAAGAATAAGGAAGGTTGTACCAATAATTTCTGCAATAAAAGGGGTAATGTTCATATTTTGTAATTTTTTGTTAAATGTAAAAAAGATAATTTTTGTTCGTTTTTCCAGTTTTGATCTTTATTCAAGGCTTCTCCCATTATTTTTAAAACTTTATCAATCAAGTTTTCAGTTTCAAAAACATCTAAAAACAAACAACGTGTTCTTCTAGCTAATATATCTTCAAGCGTTAAAGCCATTTCTTTATGAATTGCCCATAAAACTTGATGTTTGGTTATATGAAGCTTTTTTGATAGAGATTTATTCCCATTAGGATCGTTAGTTAATGATTTAACTTTATTTGAATCTGAACCATAAACATGAAGTGGATCATCAAAATCAGGGTTTTTATTATAGCCATGAATAGCTAAATTTTTAGTTAAAGTTTTTGATGCTTTTAGTCCTCCGAGTATAATAGCAGATTTAATGGCATCTTCTCCAATCTTTCTATAGGTGGTCCATTTACCCCCAAGAACACTAATTAAACCAGTAGTACTAATTTTAATTTTATGATGTCGAGAGATTTCCTTGGTTGATTCGTTTTTATTTTTACTTATCGCTAAAGGTCTTAACCCAACGTAGACACTCTTGATGTCTTTTTTATGAGGTTTTGAAGTCATATATTTACCAGCGTTTGAAATTATAAAATCAATTTCATTATTTAAAGCTCTTGGTTCTATTTCTACTTTATTTACTTGTGTATCAGTAGTTCCTAAAATTACATGATCTTGCCATGGTACAGCAAAAAGTACTCGACCATCAGTTGTATGTGGAACCATTATAGCATGTTTACTATCTAAAAATTTTTTTTCTAAAACAATGTGAACACCTTGACTAGGCTGAATCATTTTAGATGATTTGGGATCGTCCATTAGCATTATTGAATCAGAAAAAACACCAGTTGCATTTATAACTACTTTAGATTTGATTTGATATGTGTTTTTACTAAAAGAATCCTTAACTACAATTCCTGAAATTGTATTATTTCCACTTTTAATTAGATTAATTACTTCAATATAGTTCACCACAGTTGCATTTAGATTTTCAGCTGTTTGAGCAAGACTTATAGCCATTCTTGCATCATCAAATTGTCCATCATAATATATAACACCACCTGTTAATCCCCTTTTCTTAACATTTGGTATTAGACTTTCTGTTTCACTTTTATCAAGAATAGTTGAAGGGCCAATACCTAGATCTCCAGCCATCATATCGTAAATTTTTAATCCAATACCATAAAAAGGGCTACTCCACCAATCATAGGATGGTATCACAAAACTTAAATCTTTAACTAAATGCGGAGCATTCTTCCTTAACAGTCCTCTTTCTTTAAGAGCCTCAACAACTAATGATATATCTCCATTTTGAAGGTATCTAACTCCACCGTGAACTAATTTTGTACTTCTAGATGAGGTTCCTTTTGCAAAATCAAATCTCTCTACTAACAGCGTTTTATAGCCTCTAGATGCAGATTCTATAGCAGATCCAAGTCCTGAAGCGCCTCCTCCAATTATTATAATATCCCATAATTTTTCTGATTTAATTCTTGAAATGTTTTTAGATCTATTCATTTAATTGACAATCTGGCTTATTCTTTTATTCCATAATTTGTTTACTGTCTCTATAGATGATTTTTTTTCAGGTTTAAACAATTTATCTTTTTCCCAAATATTTTTAATAGCATTTAAATCTTTATAGAAACCTGTAGCTAATCCAGCTAAAAATGCTACTCCTAATGCTGTAGTTTCTGTTGTTTTAGGTCTAATAACATTACTCTCAAGAAGATTAGATTGAATTTGCATTAGTAAATTGTTATTGCTAGCCCCTCCATCAACTTTTAAATTATTGAATTTTGTTTTTGAATCTTTTTCCATTGCTATAATAATTTCTTTGCATCTAAGAGCAATAGCTTCCAAGGCAGCTCTAGCAATATGACCTTTAGTTGTATCTCTTGTTATGCCCATAATGTTTCCAGTAGCATGAGGGTCCCAATAAGGAGCAGCAAGTCCAGAAAGAGAAGGAATAAATGTAACTCCTCCGCTATCATCTTCTGTTTTTGCTAATTCTTCAATTTCTGATGCTGTTTTAATTATTCCAAGTTTATCACGAAGCCACTGAATTAGAGCACCAGCCACAAAGACACTTCCTTCTATGGCATATATGGTTTTTCCATCTATTTGGTAACCAATTGTAGTTAGCATTTTATTTTTTGATTTCACAGGCTTTTCTCCAGTATTCATAATGCAGAAGCATCCTGTTCCGTAGGTGTTTTTTACATCACCTGGATTGAAACAAAGTTGACCAAAAAGAGCTGCTTGTTGATCACCAGCTATTCCAGCTATTTTGATTTTCTCCCCAAGAATTTCAGCCTCTCCAATTATTTCAGAAGACTGACATAGGTTTGGTAAAATACTTATTGGAATATCTAACAATTTTAGTAATTCATTATCCCATTTTAATTGATGTATGTTATACAATAAAGTCCTGCTGGCATTCGATGGATCAGTTAAATGAAGTTTTTCGTTTGTCAACTTCCATATTAACCAAGTATCAATAGTTCCAAAAGCTAATTCATTATTACTTGCTAATTTTCGAGCATTAGGAATATTATCTAAAATCCATTTAATTTTAGTGCCTGAAAAATATGAATCTAATATTAATCCTGTTTTTTCTTGAAAGAATGTATTCACACAAAATGATGAATTATGTTCTTTAATAATGGTTTCGCAAATAGAGGCTGTTCGTTTATCTTGCCAAACAATAGCATTGTATATTGGTTTTCCAGTTTTTTTATTCCATATAACAGTTGTCTCTCTTTGATTTGTAATTCCAATTGAATCTATATTTTTTGGATTTATTTTTGCAAGAGCTATAACTTCTTTAATTGATTTTAATTGGGTTCTCCATATTTCTTCTGGATCGTGTTCCACCCAACCTTTTTTAGGAAATATTTGATCAAATTCATATTGAGATATTGCAATTTGATTACCTTTTATATCAAAAAGGATTGATCTAGAGCTAGTTGTTCCAGCATCTATTGCTAAAATATATTTTTCAATCATATTGTCTAATTTATTTATCCAAATTACATTTTTAAATAATTAAGTTTTAAAAACAGAAAAAAAGTTTTCAAATAATAAATGACAGTTATTTGTCAATTATTATAATTGAAAGAACTTTTCTGCTAGAGATATACCAAAGCAGTGCATTCGTTTTTCAATTATACTGGTGATGATTAGAGATCTAGTCTTTAGATTATTAAAATATAATTATAAAAAATAATTAATCTCCTGGACATTCAATATAAGTTATTCCAGGAAAATCTCTTCTAAAAAATCTATCCTTAGCTTCAATAAAAGCATTAATATTGGTATCACCTCTAGGAACAGAGGGCCACATTATATCAGATCTGTCTGAACTGTGCTCATATTTATATACATCGTGTCCAAACTCATGATACATTAACCATAATTGTTGAATTTCTGTATAATCTTCCCAATAATTTAGTATAACTCCAATTACAACAGTGTCACTGTTACAATAGCCAGTAAATGTAGAATAACCTGCATGATCAGGGGATACTCCAGACGCAAACTCTTCGGGTGTTTGAATGTCAAATTTTAAATTAACACTTGTATTTATTTCCCCATAATCAGGCCCACCTCTTGAACATTTTACATCCTCTACAAAAATATTCCAATAACTCATAAGATTAGAATTATCAACTTTTGTATAATCAACACAACTATAGAGTTGAACTTCCTCTTCCTCTTCTTCAACTATTATTTCGGAATTTTCTTCAGTACTACAATTGATTAGGGTTAAAAAAGCTACTGCTAAAAATAAAATTTTAAATTTCAAATTGATCATGTATTATCATTATTGCAAATTTATACAAATAAGATATATGATTTAATAATCTTAATGTTTAATTAAAAAACACTAAATTTACTTGCAAAATACTACTTAGTATGACGTTTTTTAGATTGGTTATTTTGTCTTTTATCGCATCTTATACTTTTAGTTATTCTCAGACTGATTTTGAAAATGAAATCAAAAAAAAATTTCAGTTAAAGTATGATTTAAATATTCTTGAAGATCCAATTAGTGTTCGTAATCTTTTTATTAAAAATCAAGATTTGGTTTCTAACTATATTACGTTTGTTTTAAATGCTGACAGATCATGGTATTATAATTATTTCAATTTAAACTCCATGAGAAGGTATGGTTGGAATTCTTATTCTCAAATGTATTATAACAGGTTTTTGTCATGGAATAAATGGAGAGATGATTTATTAATTCTTCCATTTGGAGATTATGAATGGTTTAAACCTAAATTTAAATATTTTTTTGGATCAGATTATTTTACAGAGCTTCACTATTATTCAATCAGATTAGCCAATGAGAATTTATACGTTAATAGACAGCTTTTATTATTAGGTAAAAACGCTGAAGAACTTAGTGATATAGGAAACCTATATGGGAATATAAATTCAAAAACTCCTATTGAAAGAGATGATATTTTAACTGTTCTTGTTAAAAATGGTAAAAAATTTAAAATTGTTGATCACCCAGGTATAAAATATTTTAGCAAATCATCTAGTTCAAATTACCATATAAAAGGAAAATCTAATAATGTAGATCTGGATACACATATCTACAAAGGATCTGCAAATAGTGGTTATTCAAGCTACGGAAAAGGTTCAACAAATTCTGTTCCAGCTCTAACTAGAACTGTGGTGACTTCAACTGGAAGCTTCAGTTCTAATGCCACTAGCTCCTCTAGTTCAGGAGGAAACACTTCTGCTGTCAAAGCCGGGAGAAAACAATAATATTTTTTAAAGTATATTGATAAACCTTTGTCGTTGTTTATATGTTTTGATATAGCCTTTCAAATTAGTTATCACTAAAACATTTGAATTTAAAATTGTTACATTTATTATAAGCATAAATAGTAGCGAGAGGGGGGCATGATCCCCCGACCTCCGGGTTATGAATCCGACGCTCTAACCAACTGAGCTACCTCGCCAATGGGGGGCAAATATAGTCAAAGCTTCATTTAAACACAATCATTAGTAAATTTTAAGTTATTGGGAGTATTAAGTATTACTTTTTTTATATATTAACCCAAATTAATTAAAATATGAGCCAGCGCATTTTATTTACGCTCGAAATCGATTTTCATGCTTCTCCACAACTTCTTTTTCAGTATTTATCTACTCCTTCTGGTCTGTCAGAGTGGTTTGCTGATGATGTTAATTCAAGAGGAGAGGATTTCACTTTTTTTTGGGATGATGGTGAAGAAACAGCCAAACTAATTCAAAAGAAAAATAATGAAAGAGTAAGATTTCAATGGTTAAATGATGAAGAAGATGCAGACAAGGTATATTTTGAATTCAGAATTCAAGTTGATGAAATAACTAAGGATGTCTCTTTAATTATTTCAGATTTTTCAACAGAAGATGAACTAGAAGAATCTAAAATGTTATGGGAAAATTCTGTCTCTTCATTGAAACAAGTTTTAGGGTCTAGATAGAGGTTAGATGATTAACGTTAATGGAAAGCTTTACTCAAGCTATAACAATATTCCTTCAAATATTATTGAACCTTTCTTTGTAAGGCCTGTTTTTGAGTTTAAATTAAGGTGGGAAAACAATAACATACTCTTTTGGGAAAGGCATTATTTTATGATGATGGCCCAATTAAGAAGACTAAAATTAAATATTCCAATGTCATTTACATTGGAATATTTTATTCAAGAAATTGAAAAAGTTATTAATAAATATGACGATAAATTCTTCATAATTGATCTTAAATTTGCTTATGAATCTAGGATAACGTTTCAAAATCTTCAACCTAACTTATTAATAGCAATTATAGCAAAACCCACTGAATCTATAATAAAAGATGATGTTACCTTAATAAGTGAAATGTCATTATTCAAAGACTACAATTTAAGTGAGCAAAAATTTACATCTATATCGTATTTACAAAAAGATATAAAGAGAATTGCTGCTGTTGAAGCTTTTGAAAATAAGTGTAATGATAATATTATTTTAAATGATAAAAAAAATGTAATTGGTTCAGTATTGGGTAATGTCTTTTTACTTAAAAATGATAAAATCATTAGTTCACCAGAAAATATTGGGACTCAATCAAGTGTATTGTCCAATCTTTTTATTGAATATATTAAAAATAATAATTTTGAATTTTCCTCTGAATCATTTGGTTCTTTTGAACTTCAAATAGCTGATGAATTAGCTGTATTATCAATTCAAGCTGGATTAAATCCAGTCTGTAAATACAGAAATAAAACCTATAAAACTAAACTCTTACATAAGCTTTTCCAGTCATTTATCAATCAGGCCTTAAGTCGATAAATCAATTGTTATTTGGGTTTTCCGGGGTGTTTAACCATAAAAGATATTCTCCTCCTATTGAGTTTAAATTGGTTTTCCAAATATTTTCAGTATCATTTGAAAAAATCAACCTATGATCAATATTTTTTATTACTTCCCAGTTTTTATTATTCATTTCTTTATTCAATTGATTATTACTCCAACCTGAGTATCCTAGAAAGAATTTAATATTATTCTCAGACATTTCATTATCATTGATTAATTTGATAATTTCATCAAAATTTCCTCCCCAACTCAAACTTTCAGAAATTGATAAACTTCTTGATATGTTTATTTTTGATTTATATATGAAAAATAAATTATCAGTTTCTACAGGACCTCCATAATATAAAGGAAACGGACGTTTTATTTGATTAGTAACTTTGTTAAGTGAAATTTCTAATTTTTTATTAATAATAAACCCCATAGAGTTATTTTTTGTGTAATCGACCATCAGGATTACAGATCTATGAAAATATAAATCTCCGATTATACTAGGCGTAGCAACTATAGCATTTCCCTTATTCATTACTAATATTTTTTACAAAACTTAAATAAAAAAAGGCTCCATTATATGGAGCCTTTAATTAGGATTAATTCACTTATCTAATTTACAGATCCAGCCAATTCTGCACCTGCTTTAAATTTTACTACATTTTTTGCAGCAATTCTAATTGTGGCCCCTGTTTGAGGGTTACGACCATCTCGAGCAGCACGTCTTGTTACTGACCATGATCCAAATCCAACTAATGAAACTCGACCTCCACCCTGAAGGGCTCCGCTTACATTTCCTAGGAAAGATTCTAATGCTTTTTTAGCAGCAGCTTTGGATACTCCTGAATCAGAAGCCATTGCGTCTATTAATTCTGTTTTGTTCATAATAATTAAGATTAAATGTTTTATACTCTACAAATTATAACCTTTAGCTAGAATGCAAAAGAAAAGTATAGAAAAAAGTCATTTTTTGTTAATAAGTGCACGTTATTGTTGATAATCCTAGCATTTATGAGATGAAAACACCAGTGTTGAAGCTATATCCATTCAATAGCTGGTTACTTGACAGGCGTTTTTTATTAGGAAGTTGCAAGTTGTTAATAATTAGAAAACCTTCTTTGTGAGAAATTTTTATTTGTTTTCCTATCACTATGAGTTCATTATTATCATAATTATGAGATGTGTATTCAAAATCACTTTCGAATATTTTAAAAGTATTGACAGTACCATGATCTAATATTTCAGCCCAAGCACCTGGATAACTATTTAAACCTTTAATGAATGAAACAATTTGACTTAAAGAATTATTCCAGTTAATTTTTGTATTTTCTTTTGTGAGTTTTGGAGCAATTTTTTGATTTTTACAATTTATTTGCTCTTGTGGAGATACATTACCATTAAATAAGACTTCAATAGTTTCAATAACTAATGGTTTTCCTATTTTCAATAAATTGTAATGAAGAGAATCAAACGTTTCATCTTTTTTAATCAGATATTTACTATTTAGTAAAATTTTACCAGTATCAATTTTTTCATCAATCAGAAATGTAGTTACTCCAGTCACCTTTTCTTGATTTATTATAGCCCAATTTATTGGAGCAGCGCCTCTATAATTTGGTAATAATGATGCATGAAGATTAAAAGTTCCCATACTTGGAATAGACCAAACTATTTTTGGGATCATTCTAAAAGCTACAACAATAAATAAATCAGAATTATGTCTTTTAAGTTTTGATAAAAATGATTTTTCTTTTAGGCTTATTGGTTGATATAATTTGATTTTTTTACTAATACAATAATCTTTAACCGACGATCCCTTTATTTTTCTACCTCTTCCGGATTTTTGATCAGCAGATGTAACAACTGCATCAATAGAATACTGTCTTTGATAAATTTCATTTAAAATTCCAACTGCAAAATCGGGGGTTCCAAAAAAAATAATTTTGGGTTTCATTTTCTCAAAGTTTAGAGTGTAAATTTACACCTATTTTTAATTAGAATCATTTGCAACAAAAGGAGCTGCAATTCATACAATTGTATTTTTTATCTTCACCAAAATATTTTAGTAATTGCTTTGTTTTACATTTTTCATCATTATAGACAAAATTAATAATGTTTTCAAGTTTTATTCTTCTGATACTATTAAGTTTATTAAGTCTATTAATCAAGGGATTTACACTGTAGTTGTCTTCTCTTGGTTTAGACCAGTATATTTGAAGATCAGAGCTTGTCATGTTTAAATTTAATAAATTCATCTTATTATAAAACTCAAAAGATTTGACAACCTCTTTAGGGCTAAGCTTTGTATGCTGTTCTAATTTCTCAACAGATATTTCTGTTTTTTTATTAAAAATGTTAGGATAAAATCTTAATAGACCCTCTATAACTCTGGATTGTTTCGTTGAAAGCTTAATAGTCTCTTTAATGCTGTTAATATCAGCTTTTATATCGATTTTTATTTTATTTTTCTTAATATAAGTCAAAACTAGCAATCCATTGTTCTCTAAAAAATGTAAAATATTTAAAGTTATATTTTTTGCAAGCTTATATTTTTTACAAAAATAAATTAAATCAAAATCATAGTAATTTCCTTGACCTTCTCCAATAGGTATTTGTAAATAATTACATATGTTTTTGTATGTTTTAGTTAAATCATCTTTGCTTGGAAGACTATTTAATGTGTTTTTGATAAATGATTTTTTCTCTTCAGGATTAATTAATGTAATAGCTTTTGATTTTTTTCCATCTCTACCCGCTCTTCCTGTTTCCTGATAATATCTTTCTAGGCTTTCTGGTAAATTATAATGTATAATTTTTCTAACATTTGGTTTGTCTATTCCCATGCCAAATGCTGTTGTTGCTACAATTATTTTAATTTTTTCAGAATGCCACTTCAATAACTTTTCTTCTTTTTCTTCTCTTGACATTCCCCCATGAAAATAATCTGATAGAAAACCTTTATCAGATAACCTTTTTGAAACAAATTCACTTGATTTTCTAGTATTACAGTATATTATTGAACTTTTATTCTCCACTATGCTTAATAACCCTTTAACTTTATTCTTTACATGATAGATTTCATAAAATATATTTTTTCTTTGATATGAGACCTCAATTGTTTTAGAATTTTTTAATTCTAGATTTTCAATAATATCTTGTTTAACTTCCAGAGTTGCAGAACCAGTATATGCTGTTACTACAATTTCGTGAAACATATTTATTAATTCCTTTATTTTTCTGTATGAAGGTCTAAACTCATGACCCCATTCAGAAATACAATGCGCTTCATCAATTGCTATGTGTTTAATATTGGCCTTACTAATTTTGTATAAAAAATCAGAACTTCTTAGTCTTTCTGGAGAGCAATAAACCAGACTATAATTTCCATGAATGCAATTATCTAATTGTTGATCAATTGTTAAGCGTGTTGAGTCAGATTTAAAATAAAAAGCAGAGATCCCTTTTTGATTTAATGCTCTTACTTGATCTTCCATTAAAGCAATTAATGGGGAAATAACTAATGTAGTGCCTCCAATCACTAGAGAGGGGAGTTGATAGCATAATGATTTTCCTCCTCCAGTAGGAAGAACAACCAATGTGTTAATATTATTAATTATTGAATTAATTATTTTTTCCTGTTGAGGCTTAAACACTTCAAAACCCCAATATTTCAATAAAAGATCTTCAATTCTCTTCATAAAGATTTATTCAGTATATATTCCATTCTTTTCTCATCACTAATTTTTGGAACACTATGTAGTTTATATCCATAATAATTATATGTAAAATTAATGGATTTGTCAATCATTTTTGAAGTTTCAAAACTTTCTAATCTTTCGTTATCATTTGAAAAAATTTGACTCCAAGGAGGTAAAATAAAAATTTTTTGATAATGATATTTACTAAATTCAAGTGGAAAAATAAATGATTTATCTATGAAGTTTTGATATGCAAAACCATCATGAATTCCTCTGTCAAAAAAAATTAAATTACCCTTAGACTTTTCTATCTTTCTAGAATCATTATATTGCTTTTTTCTACCATCAATAATTTTGGAGGTAAATAAATTAGGCTTTTCTAAAAAAAATTTTTTTATTCCATTTTCATACCCCCATCGAATTAGAATTCTTGAATATTCATCAAAACAAGTATATCCTTTAGATTTTAATTTATTTATAATGGCTGTTTTACCAGTTCCAGGACCACCTGTAATAACAATTCTTTTTAAATTCAATGGGTAATTTTTAAACTATATTTATACAAAGTTAAAATACTCAATATATCAAATCATGAGTGATGAAGAATTTTATTCACGATTTTTAGAAAATTTAAAATTTTCTCAGAAATGGCCTGGGCCTTATATATTTAAGTTTATAATTAAAGAGAAAACAACTAACAAGTTAGAAATTCAAAAAATTTTTAAAGGAATGAACCCTGTTTTGTCAATAAAAAAATCATCAAAAAACAATTTTTTAAGCCTTAGCATAAGCTTAAAGATGCAAAACCCAGAATCTGTAATTAAAATATATAAAACAGTGTCAAAACTTAAAGGTGTCATTGTACTCTAGTAATTCAAGGATTTTTTATTAAATTTGCAGTCACAAATCACCTAATTAATTTTCAAACATGGAAGCGTTACAGTATAATACAAAACGCAAGCCTCTTATTATTCCAGAATATGGTCGTCATATTCACTTAATGATTGATCAAATTCATGAAATAGTAAGTCGCGAAGAGCGTAACAAAATGGCTAAAGCAGTAATAGGAGTGATGGGAAATTTAAATCCACATCTTCGTGACGTCCCAGATTTTCAACATAAGCTTTGGGATCAATTATTCATTATGTCTAATTTTAAATTAGATGTTGATTCTCCTTTTGAAAAACCTCAAGAAGAGGAAATTAAAGCCAGACCAGATAGAATAGCTTATCCGGTTAGTAGTCAGAAATATAGGTTCTATGGAAACAATATAGGTCAGATGATTAAAGTTGCAAAAAGCTGGGAAGAAGGAGAAATGAAAGACGCATTGGTTTTTACAATAGCAAATCATATGAAAAAATGTTTTCTTAATTGGAATAAAGACACGGTTGAGGATGTTTTAATTTTTGAACATTTAAAGGAGCTTTCCGATGGTGAATTAAAAGTGAAGGAAGAATTGTTGCCTCTTACTGAATCTTCAGAATTTTTAAGAGCAAGATCTAAGCATGGTAATGGTCCTAAATCAAATAATTCATCAAATAGCAAGAATAGAAATAGAAATAAAAGAAGTCGTTATTAAGTTTATATTTAATGGGAAGCTTTAAAATTGAAGGAGGAAATAAATTATCAGGTTCAATTGTACCTCAAGGAGCTAAAAATGAAGCTCTTCAAGTTTTATGCGCCCTATTATTGACGAAAGAGAAGGTAGTTATAAGTAATCTTCCTGATATTATTGATGTAAATAAATTAATATCTCTTCTAAAAAACCTTGGTGTTTCAATAATTAAGTTAGATGAAGGGAAATATGAGTTTCAGGCTTCTAATATTGATATTAGTTACTTGGAATCTGATCAATTCAAAATTGATGGAAAAGGACTTAGAGGATCGATAATGCTGGTTGGCCCATTACTAGGCAGGTTTGGAGTTGGAAGTATACCTCTACCAGGAGGAGATAAGATAGGAAGAAGACGTTTAGACACGCATTTTGAAGGTTTTATTAAATTAGGTGCTAAATTTAACTATAATAAGGAAAATTATTTTTACACTGTCAAATCAAAGAGACTTAAAGGAGTAGAAATGCTTTTAGATGAGCCGTCAGTAACTGGAACAGCTAATATATTAATGGCGAGTGTATTAGCTAAAGGTAGATCGGTTATTTACAATGCAGCTTGTGAGCCATATTTGCAACAATTGTGTAAAATGTTAGTTAGGATGGGCGCCAATATATCAGGGATTGGTTCTAATCGACTTACTATTATTGGAGTTGATAAATTAAAAGGAACTTCTCATTTTTTACTTCCTGATATGATAGAAATTGGAAGTTGGATTGGTCTTGCCGCAATGACAAAGAGTGAATTGACTATAAAAAATGTTAATTGGGATTATTTAGGTCAAATTCCTGCAGTATTTAAAAAAATAGGGATTCAATTAGAGAAAGTTAATGATGATATTTATATTCCTGCACATACAAACGGATATGAAATTCAAAGTTATATTGATGGATCCGTATTAACTATTTCTGATGGTCCTTGGCCTGGTTTCACTCCTGATTTATTAAGTATAATTCTAGTTGTTGCTACCCAAGCCAGAGGTAGTTTATTAATTCATCAAAAAATGTTTGAAAGCAGATTATTTTTTGTAGACAAACTTATTGATATGGGAGCTAAAATTATCTTATGTGATCCCCATAGAGCTAATGTAATTGGGCATGATTTTAAGTCTCAGTTAAAATCTACTGTAATGACTTCACCTGATATTAGAGCTGGAATTTCACTTTTAATTGCAGCACTTTCAGCAAAGGGGACAAGTATAATTCATAACATAGAGCAAATTGATCGTGGGTATGAAAAATTTGACACACGTTTACAGGCTATTGGAGCAAAAATAACTAGACTCTAAATCTTAAGCCTTCCAATTCCTTCTTTATTAACATCAATTTTTATAAAATCATGATTTAATCCAGTTAATGATTCATTTGTTATATTGGCAATGAATAAATTATGTTTATTGTGTAAACTCTTTACGATTTAACACCCTATACCTGAACTATCATCAATTAGTAGTATATTTTTTTCATATAATATTTTTTAAAGATTAATTCTTGGTATAAGATTTGGTTTCATTATAATCTTCAAAAATCTCAATTAATTCTTATTTAGAATAAACATAAAAATATAGTTACTAAATTTACCAAATTATAAATTATAAAATCATGAAAAAATTATTATTAGTTATATTATTTACACCATTTTTAAATTTTGCTCAGGTGCTTTCCCCGCAACCAAGTCCTTCCGCAGTAATTAATCAAATTATTGGCCTTACAGACGTCAAAATTGAATATTCAAGACCAGCTATGCGAGGTAGGGAAATAATGGGTAATTTAGTTCCTTATGGAGAATTATGGAGAACAGGCGCTAATGCAAATACAAAAATTAGTTTTTCTGATCCAGTAGCTATTGCTGGGATTGTTGTTCCAAAGGGAGAATATGCGTTATATACTCGTCCAGGAAAACAAATGTGGGAGGTGTTTTTTTACAAAAAAAGTGATAATTGGGCTCTTCCAAAAGTTTGGGATGCAAATCAAATTGCTGTAGTTTCTGAGTCTAAAGTATCAAAGACTAGTGAGACGATAGAGTCTTTTACAATTCAAATTGAAAATATTACAAATGATAAGGCTGAGTTGACAATTTCATGGGAGAACTCTAAAGTAAAAACTTTAATAGAAGTTCCAACCCATCAAAAAACTATGACTTCAATTGATAAAACATTATCTGGAAATCCAAATGCTTCAGATTATTATCGTTCTGCTGTTTATTATTTAAATAGAGAATTGGATCTTAAGCAAGCAAAAAACTGGATGGAGATCGCTATTGAAAAAGGGAATGATAAATATTTTCATTTAAGACAATACTCATTAATTTTAGCCAGCTTAGGTGAAAAAGATGCAGCGATTAAAATTGCAAAAAAATCATATGAATTAGCTGAAATTGCTGGAAATAAAGATTATTTAAAAATGAATAAAGAATCAATTGAAGAATGGTCTAAATAAAATTCAATTCTATTTTTAATTAGAAACCTCATTTTTTAAGTGCATTTTTTTATATGATTTTTACGGATTTAATTTTCTGTAATAG
Source organism: Flavobacteriaceae bacterium (assembly GCA_029243245.1). GTDB lineage: Bacteria > Bacteroidota > Bacteroidia > Flavobacteriales > Flavobacteriaceae > Marivariicella. Next base: position 237,138 of record JAQWSK010000004.1, read on the forward strand.
ATATGCAATAGAGATTGTTAAAAAAGATCCAATGACATTTAGCCATAGATATCCAAATAAGTCAAATAAATATAGATCAATTAAGTAGCAAGATATTACTATTAATTCTGAAATTAATGCTGCATAAAATATGGGATTGCTTCCAATATTTTTAAAGAATATTGCCACTAAAAAAATACCTAGAATTGTGCCATAAAAAATTGACCCTATTATATTAACGAGTTGAATAAGATTTTCGAACAGACTGCCAAAAGATGCAAAAATAATAGCTATTACACCCCAAATTAGAGTAAATAATTTAGCCATATTTACATAGTGGCTTGAGGATAGGTTAGGGGTGTGTCTTTTATATATGTCAATCAAAGTTGTGGCTGAAAGAGCATTTAATTCAGAGGCTGTTGAGCTCATTGCAGCTGCAAATATAACAGCAAGTAACAATCCTATTATTCCATTTGGTAAATGATTGATAATAAATGTTATAAAAACATAATCTTTATCATTAGTTGAAGCGTTTTTATTACTTAATAAAATTAAATTATTTACTTTATTTCTTTGTTCAATATTTAATGATTCAAGTTTAGAGTAGTCATTTTTGAGTTGATTGTTTTCAAAAAAAGATGGATTTAATAGAATTTGATGTTTCTCGTTCTGGACAAGCTCATACTCCTTTTCCAGCTCTTCAAATTGGTTAGCGAAATTTGATTTCTCGATTTCAGTAATATTCCTTGGATTAAAATGAATTGGAGGAGTTTCATATTGGTAAAAAACAAATACCATAACGCCAAGTAATAAAATAAAAAATTGAAATGGAACTTTAAGGAAGCCGTTCATTAATAAACCCATTTGACTTTCTTTTAATGATTTACCAGAAAGATATCTTTGAACTTGACTTTGATCTGTTCCAAAATATGAAAGAGCAAGGAATAGTCCACCAGTTATTCCACTCCAGAAAGTATACCTACTCTTAAAATCAAAGCTGAAATCTAATATATTTAATTTTTCATTATAATTAGCTAGCTTAAGCGCCTTGTTAAAATCAATATTTTCAGGCATTTTAAGAAGAGCTATGTAAAATGCAGATATTAAACCAATTATAATTATGATCATTTGTTGTTTTTGCGTCACATTTACAGCATTTGTCCCTCCAATTAAAGTATAAAAGATGACTATGAATCCAATTATCACGACCAAAACTTTTAAATTCCAGCCAAGAGCAACACTTAAAATTATTGCAGGAGCATATATAGTAATCCCTGCAGCTAGGCCTCTTTGAATCAAAAATAAAACAGCAGTTAATGTTCTAGTTTTTAGGTCGAATCTATTTTCTAAAAATTCATAAGCTGTGTAAACATTTAGCTTTTGATATAGAGGTAAAAAAAACAGGCATATAATTAGCATAGCAAAAGGAAGTCCAAAATAAAACTGAACAAAACCCATTCCTTCATTGTAAGCTTGTCCTGGTGTAGAAAGAAATGTTATTGCACTTGCTTGAGTAGCCATAACGGATAAACCTACAGTCCACCACCTAGCTTTATTATCACCCTTTAGATAAGATTTAATAGAGGAATGATCTTGATTTTTCCATATCCCATAGACAGCTATAAACACAAGAGTTCCAATTAAAAAACACCAATCTAAAGTATTCATTAGTTATATTTTTCCATAATTAAATAAAATATAAACCAGTAAAAGATATTTGCTCCAATTAGCAGAGCATATGTCATATTTTTAATTTTATTCATGTCCATGATTTAGTAAATTAATAAATAGCCTATATGCACCAGAAACACCAGCGGGTAATTCTCTGAAAAAACTAAGCCCTGTATATATTATCTTCCCTTTACCGAATGATGCAACTAACAAACTTCCTCTTTTTCTAGTTTCATTAATATCATTCATCGCTAGGAGAGGCTTAAAATTATCATCCCAAATATTTGGAAAATATAAACCGCGTTCCTGCACCCAATTGTTAAAATCATTAATTTCAATTTTGTTAGGATAATTAAATATTGAATGAGATTTGTTTAAAAAAGAAACTTTTGAGTTTTCATCTGTTACTCTGTCTCTTGAAAGTATTAATTTATAAGGAGTTATATCAGTTGTCTTTAGTCCTCTACTGGTATTATATTGAATAATTAAAGTTCCTCCGTTTTTAGCATATTCCCATAAAATTTTGTTTTTAAATCTTAACTCGTCAATTACATTGAATGCTCTAATACCAATTACTATTGTTTTAAAATTCTTGATATTGTCGAATGTAATTTTTAAAGGGTCAATATTGACAACATCTATTCCTATACTTTCCAATGACTCAGGAACTTTATCTCCAACCCCCATTATATAGCCAATTTCATCAATATTATTTTTTAAGTTTATTCCAAAAGCTTTAGCTATACTTGGTTTTACAATGAATTGCTTTGGTATGTGCGGGTAATTAATCTTTATTAGCTGATTAGAGTATATATTATTATTTGAATTGACAATTGGTTTAATAACACCAGAGCTGTTTTTGTTATTTGAGAATACTTTGAATAGATAAATTTTTTCTTGTTCTTTCAATTGTTTATCTATTAAGTATTGATTAGGTTTTACTGTCCAGCCCTCAGGAACTGAAAGATTTAATGTTCCAGTTACATTATCTTCATGAGCAGTTACTGATACAGGAACTTGTCTAGGTGTTGAATCAGGAAAAATATAAACGGGTTGACTGAGATTGATTGTAAGTTTAGGAATAATTGTGTAAGGTGTAACAACCTCTCCTTTCACTGGATCAGTATCCCTATTGTTTGCACTAAAAATCATACTTAGCTTTGTACCATTAATCTCAACTTTTAATTTAGCTTCAACAGGTGATGGTGTTTCAGGCAAACCTTTTAGGTGATCCTTCTCAACATTATACATGCCAATTCCTATATCTTTGATTAACCAATAAGGGGATGAGATTTGGTCCTTTAAATAGATGTCTAATTTTTTTTCAAACAAAGTATTATTTGTTAGGATTGAATCAATTTGAAAAACAACATTGTTTATTGCTATATTTTCAAATAAAATTTTTGCATTAGAAGGGTTAACAATTTTTAAATTAAGAGTTTCTTTACTACCTGGAGTACCTAAAATACTTTCACTATTTAATTGAATATTTAATCCTAAACATAGAGAGATGATTTTTTTTACTTCACGTAGTTTTAAATTTCTCCAATATCCATTATCTAAACTTTCAATATTTTCATAAATATTAAGTAGTGCAGAAAGGTTTTTTTCTGGAAATTCAAAATCAAAATCAGTTAAAAGTTTGTTTATCAAGTTTTCAATTTTTTCACCACCTTTTAATCTATTCCAGCTGACATCAATTCCTTCAAAAGGATTATTTGATGAAATTAAATCTCCTTTGATTAATTCCAGATATCCCCATTGAGGTCCTCCAGGATTGGGTGATCTGCCAAACCCCTGAGATTTGTGTTGACTTCTACTTTTAGCAGCAATTTGATCGTAAGTTAAACCTATTAGACTATTAAATTCACTGTGATCAAATTTTAGAAATTCATTCTTTTTAATTTTGTTAAAATTTTCTTGACTACCATAAAAATACCATGAAACATTAAGAAATAATCTTTTCGGCTTCCATACTGAAAGGAATTTTAATTGTTCTGGGAAATAGTTAACATCCGAAGACAATTTATATGCCTCAAGACCTAGAATAGCTGATGATGTATGATGACCATGTGATTTGCCAGGAGTTCTATGATCGAATCGATTTATAATTATATCTGGTTGGATTGTTCTTATATGTTTAACAACCTGACTTAACAATTCATTTTTATTCCAAATATTTAATGTTTCATCTGGATGTTTTGAGAAACCAAAATCATTAGCAGTTGTAAATAGCTGATTAGCACCATCAATTTTTCTAGCAGCTAAAAGTTCTTGGGTTCTAATTAATCCTAAACCATCTCTTAGCTCGGTTCCTATTCTGTTTTGACCTCCATCTCCTCTAGTAATAGATAGATAAGTTGTTTCAATATGATATTTATTGGAGAAGTATGAGATTAGACTCGTATTTTCATCATCAGGGTGTGCTCCAATATGAAGTAAGCTTCCCAGTACATTTAATTTTTGTACCCTCGAATAAATATCTGAGCTATGTTGGGATTTTAATTGAAATGAAAATAAAAGAAAAAATAATTGAAGTGAAAAAATATATTTCATTTGTTCAAGTTAATATTTTAAAAAGATGAAACTAAAGTAGTCCTTTTATTTGATTTAAAACTTCTGTAACAGGTAGGCCCACAACATTTGTATAGCTTCCATTTATTTTTGAAATACTTAACAAACCAATTGATTCTTGAATTGCATATGCCCCAGCCTTATCAAATGGGTTTTCATTTGATAAGTAATTTTCTATAATAGATTCATTTAATTCTTCGAATGTGACTTCAGTAGTTACGTCAATACATGAATAATTTGAATAAGTTAAGAAACCAACTGCAGTTATTACTTTATGAGTTTTATTTGATAATGAGTATAACATTTTTCTCGCATCTTCTAATGAACATGGTTTGCCTAGACATTTATTTTCATGCCACACAATAGTATCTGCTGTAATTACAATCTGATTTTTATTTATTGTTTTCTTAAAAGGGTTAGCTTTTAAGCCAGCAATATATCTAGCTATAGATACATCTTTTAGGTGAATGGGGTAATTTTCTTTTACATTAATCGTTTTAATTGAAAACGGAAAATTAAATAGTTCAAAAAAAGCTTTTCTTCGAGGAGAATTTGAAGCTAGAATGATTTCTTTATTAAAATTTTTCACCACTTGATCAATTACTAAATCTCCATTTATTTTGAACTCTAAGAACTTGTTCAATAATCTCTCTAACACAACCTTGGCCACCATTTTTGTGTGAGATATAATCAACTATGTTTTTAACATCAGAAGCGGCATCTTGGGGACATGTGCTCACACCAATTTTTTTCATTACTGGAATATCAGGCATATCATCTCCCATATAAAGTATTTCATCTGGAGATAAATCGTACTTTTTTAATAAATCAGTATAAGAATTAATTTTATTATGAGAACCTAGATAAATATCATTTATTCCTAATGACTTCAATCTATTTTTTACGGCATCATTTGTTCCTCCTGAAATTATAGAAATTTTAAAACCATTATCAATAGCATATTTTATTGCGAAACCATCTTTTGTGTCTACCAATCGTAACATTCCTCCATCTGATGTAATTAGAATTTTACCATCTGTTAAAACACCATCTACATCAAAGATAAATGTGGTTATGTTTTTTAATCTAATTTTATAATTTTCTTTATTCATAGCTATTTTGGATCGATTTTGTTATAATTTTATATAGTTTTTTATCATTTAAGTTATTTATAAGTTGAGAGTGAATCTCAAGAGTTTCATTGTCACCTCTTCTAGCTGGTCCAGTTTGAATTTTATTTGGATCATTAATCAAAGCCTGATTTATTGTCTTTTTTAACATCGGCTTTAAAAGTGAAAAGGGAATATTATTGTCAGCACATATTTTTTTTCCTTTTGAAATCATGTGATTTACAAAATTATTAATCCAAACAGCTGATAAATGTATATTAGCTCTCTGTATTGAATCTAAAAGCTCATAACTACCTTCTAAAGCTAAAACTAAATTTTTTAACACATCAAGATCATTTTCATATTTAGCTTCAATACAAAAAGGGGTGTATTTAAAAAGAGTATTATTAGTTTTTGAAATTGTTTGAATTGGAAATAAGACACCTGATCTAGGATGGTTTTTAAAAACACCTATTGAGGTGGCTCCAGAACAATGAATCACAAAACAATTAGTATCAATATAATCTAAAATTTTTTTAATTGAATTATCTGATACAGCTAAAATGTATAGATCAGCATTTTTAAGTTTTGATAATTTAGTTATAGCCTGTGGCGGCAAATTATTATCCCATGTTCTGCCATACCATTCTAATAATTTGAAATCTTTAAGATTATCTATAGCATTTGCTAATGCACTACCTAAATTACCATTTCCAACAATAGTTATTTCTAACATAATTTCAAATGTACACAATGTTGTTAATAAACGTATTAATTAAGAATTAGCTTAAACAAAAAAATAATCTTTTTATAATGCTGTGCCTTTTTTAAAATTCAGCATCAAAGGTTATATTTGCAGTAATAATCTAAGATGTAAATGCAGGCAAAACTTTTAAAGTACTTGTTTTCAAATCGATTAACGGCTTTATTATTTATTGCCTTTCCAACAGCAATGGGTATAGGCACTTTTTTGGAGAGTTTCTATTCCACAACCGCTGCTAAAATATGGATCTATAATGCCTGGTGGTTTGAATTAATTATGGCTTTGCTTACGTTAAACTTTTTAGGAAATATATTTAAATATAGATTGTTTAAAAAAGACAAATGGGCAGTCTTATTATTACATTTTTCTTTTATTTTAATTCTATTGGGTGCTTTTGTAACTCGATATTTTGGTTTTGAAGGAGTAATGACTATCAGGGAAGGTGATGAAAGCAGTAAAATCATATCAGAAAAAACTTTTTTAACAGTTCTAGTTGATGGAGAAGTAAATGGTATTACCCAAAGAAAGAAGTTTGTAGATGAAGTTTTATTTTCAGAACACACCTCGAATAATCTTGAATGGAATCAAGAATTTAATGGACAAAAATTTTCTGTTAACTATATAAAATATATTAAAAATGCTTCTGAAGGACTTATTTTAGATCCAGATGGAGACAGGTATTTGAAGATTGTTGAGGCCAATGATGGTAAAAGACATGAACATTTTTTAAAAGAAGGAGAAATTGCAAGTATTCACAACGTTCTTTTTACATTAAATAATTCAGTAGATGGAGCTGTTAATATTCGATCAGAATCTGGGTTACATTATATAAAATCACCCTTTAGCGGAACATTTATGAGGATGGCTGATCAATTTAAGGGTGAAATAATAGAGAATAATGAACAAGAATTATTATTTAGATCCCTATATGCTATATCAAATTTTCAATTTGTTATTCCTGACCCTCCTTTAAGGGGTAATTTCGGAATTGTTAAATCAGATGATGAATTGTCTGATAAACAAGATGCATTATACTTATCAATAAGTTCAATGGGTGAGACTAAGCAGATTGGTATAATGGGAGGGAAAGGGGTCGTTAACGAAGCTAAAGATTTAAGAGTCGGGGAACTAGATTTTTACATATCGTATGGTTCACAATTAATAAATCTTCCCTTTTCAATTACTTTAAATGATTTTATTGCAGAAAAATACCCAGGAACAGAAAAAAGTTATTCCTCTTTTATGAGTAAAGTTACAGTTAAGGACAATTCTAAAGTATTTGATTATGACATATACATGAATAACATTTTGGACTATCAAGGATATAGATTTTTTCAAGCATCTTTTGATCCTGATGAAAAAGGCACTGTGCTTTCAGTGAATCATGATTTTACAGGCACTTTTATAACTTATGTTGGGTATATTTCATTATACCTTTCAATGTGTGGTGTTTTTTTTATTGGGAGAACTCGTTTTAAATATTTATCAAAAAGTCTTTCCAAACTAAAAAGCAAGCAATTTTCATTTATACTAATTTTTTTATTTTTAGGATTTTTAAATGCCCAAGAATCAGTTTTACAAAAACAAGAATTTCAAACTTTTGATTTTGATTCATTGATTAAGGTCACTGCTTTTCCCGACAAACAAGCAAATAATTTTGGTAGTTTAATAATTCAGGATCTTGGGGGTAGAATGAAGCCTGCAAATACTTTTTCCTCGGAATTGTTAAGAAAAGTAAGTAGGAGTAGCACATATAAAGGTCTTTCTTCAGATCAGGTTTTACTTTCAATAGTTAACAATCCAGCAGTATGGTATAATATTCCAATTATTTATTTGAAAAGAGGCAATGATAGCTTGAGGAAGATTGCTGGGATTGATAAAAAATTAAAATATGCACCATTAGTATCATTCTTTGATAAACAAGGAAACTATAAGATTGCTAATCAATTAGAAAATGCATATAGATCTCAAACCCCAAATCAATTTCAAAAAGATTTTATTGAGTTAGACAGAAGGGTTAGTCTATTGTATTCTGCTTTAGAAGGAAAGGTATTAAGAGTTTTTCCTGTTCCAAACGACTCAATAAATAAATGGGTATCATATCCTGAATTAGATGAAGTTGATATAAAAGGAACGGACTCATTATACATTAATAATGTTTTACCACTTTATTTTCAAGCAATGCGGCTGGGAAAATCTAATGGGGATTTCACTCAAGCAGATGAACTTATTGAAAGCTTGAAGGGGTTTCAAATAAAATATGGATCAGATGTAATACCAAGTTCTTCGAAAGTAGATGCTGAAATTTTATATAACAAATATGATATTTTTATAAAATTATTTAGTTGGTATATCTATGCAGGACTTTTATTATTTATAGTTTTAATAATTAAAATTTTTAATGAAAGAAAATTTCTTAAGTACATTGAAATTGGCTTGATTATATCAATTATATTTCTTTTTTCCCTCCATTCTTTGGGATTGATTTTTAGAGCTTTTATATCAGGCCATGCTCCATGGAGCGATGCTTATGAGTCTATGATTTATGTATCTTGGGCTACTTTGTTTTTTGGTTTAATTTTTGGAAGAAAATCTTCATTTACAGTTGCGGCAACAACTTTTGTCTCATCTATGATTCTTATGATTGCTCATTGGAATTGGATGGATCCTGCTATAGCCAATTTACAGCCCGTTTTAGACAGTTATTGGTTAATGATTCATGTTGCTGTAATTGTTGCAAGTTATGGCCCCTTTTCAATTAGCATGATACTTGGAATTGTAGTTTTATTTCTGATTATACTAACAAATTCTAAAAATATATCTAAGCTCAAGCCTAAAATTAAAGAGCTTAGTATTATTAATGAGCTTTCTATGATAATAGGTTTGATTATGTTAACAATTGGAAATTTTTTAGGGGGAATGTGGGCTAATGAAAGTTGGGGTAGATATTGGGGATGGGATCCTAAGGAGACATGGGCACTAATCTCTATTATGGTTTATGCTTTTGTAATTCACATGAGGTTGGTGCCAGGTTTAAAGGGTAAATGGCTTTTTAATTTAATGAGTGTAATAGCTTATACAAGTATTTTAATGACTTATTTCGGTGTAAATTTTTATCTGGTAGGGCTTCATTCTTATGCTAGTGGTGATAAAATAATTACCCCAAACTTTGCATATTATTCAGTTGTATTTGTATTTGTTTTAGGAATGGTATCATACTATTCTAATAGAAAACACTACAAATAATGTGTTATTCATCATTTAAAAGCTGCTATAAAATCATCTTCATCAGCACCTGATTGAACAAGTTTTATAGCTTTTTTAACAGTAGAATCAATCTCTTCAATTGAAAAGCCTAAAGCAATTGCAAATTTATTAAGTAATATAATTTCAGCTTTATCTGCTATTTCATCAGCAACAACAATTCTAGATAAATCAAATAACCTTTCAAGACGTTTTTTTTCTGTTGAGGGGGGAGTGATTTGGTGTAAATTAGGGTTGGAAATAATTTCTTGAGCTTCGCAAGATTCAATTTCTAATAAAATGGCAAGTCGATTGATAAATTTTCTTTCTTCATCAGTAATTATATTGTCACTAAGAGCGATTTTAACTATAGATGAAAAATGATCACGATTTCGATTTTTAAAATTACTTGAAAAAATACTAGACATAAATTATAATTTTATTTTTTTTCAAATATAAAGAACCGACATTTACTTCAAAAATGTATTTATATTTTTATGAATTATTTTTAATTTAGTTTTTATATGATATTAAATATTTTAGATGAGACCTCTCCCTTGGAATCTTTAGTAGTTGGAATTGCTAACAGTAACGGCGGCGTTCCAGATTTAAATAATATTTATGATCCAAAATCAAGAAGTCATATTTTATCTGGGACCTATCCTAAAGAGATAGATATGATTAACGAATTGGATTGTTTTGTTTCAATCCTAAAGTCATATGGAATAAGAGTTTTTAGGCCTGGACTTATTAAAGATTATAATCAAATTTACTCAAGAGATATTGGTTTTGTAATCGAAAACAAGTTTATTAAGTCAAATGTTTTACCAATTAGGGCTAAAGAAATCAATGCTTTAAAATACTTGCTAGATTCATTTACATCGAATTCTATCATAACTTTTCCAGACGATGCACATATCGAAGGAGGAGATGTTGTTCTTCATAAAAATAAAATTTATATAGGTGCTTATATTAAAAGTGATTATCCAGATTATATAACCGCAAGAACTAACTTAAGAGGTCTAGAGGTTCTACAAGGACATTTCCCCAATAAAGAAGTGGTGTTATTGGAATTAAATAAGTCAAATATAGATCCAAAAAAAAATATTTTGCATCTTGACTGTTGTTTTCAGCCTATTGGAAAATCATTTGCTATAATTCATAAAGAGGGGTTTTCTAATAATAATCAATTAAGCGAGCTTATTCAAGATTTTGGCATAAAAAACTGTTTTTTTATTGACAGTGATGAAATGTTCGAAATGATGAGTAATGTGTTTTCAATTAATAATAAAACAGTTATTTCTGATCCATCTTTTAAAAGACTTAACAGATGGCTTGTTTTAAAAGGTTTTACAGTTGAGAAAGTTTCTTTTAGAGAAGTAGCAAAACAAGAGGGCTTGTTTAGGTGTGTAACATTACCAATAAGTAGAAAGAAATGATAGGACTAACTAGTCATGTTTTGATGGTTCGACCAATTTTGTTTGAAAAAAATAAACAAACAGCCGTTAATAATTATTATCAAATGGATAGTAAATTGAATTCGAAAGCTATTAATAAATTAGCTATAAGAGAATTTGATCACTTAGTTGATAATTTAACTAATTTAGGTATCAAAGTAACAATACATCAAGATACTAAAAATCCTAGAACACCAGATTCAATTTTTCCAAATAATTGGATATCATTTCATAAAAACAATACTGTAATTATATATCCAATGTTTGCCAAAAATAGAAGGTATGAAAGATCAAAAGATGTTTTTAAAACTCTCAAAAAGGCAGGAGTTAAATCTAATATAATTTTTGATCTTACTAACTTCGAAAATGAAAATAAATTTCTTGAGGGTACTGGAAGTATGATATTAGACAGAGCTAGTAAAAAACTCTATGCTTCACTTTCTGAAAGAACGGAAAAGTCACTAGTTTTAAATTTTTCAAATAAGATGAATTATAAACCCATTATTTTTTCATCTTTTCAAACTGTTTCAAAACAGAGATTACGCATATATCATACTAACGTTATGATGAGTATAGGCGATAAATTTGCTGCCGTTTGTTTAGAATCTATTGATGATAGATCTGAAAGAGAGAATGTTAAAAATGAATTAATTGATAGCGGAAAAGAGTTAATATTACTGTCTGAAAAGCAAGTAGAGAATTTTGCAGGTAACATGTTGCTATTAAAAAACTCAAATGGTCCTCTGCTGGTTATGAGCACATCTGCATATAAATCACTTACTATTAAACAAAAAAATAAATTTAATAATCATGCAGAAATACTTCATTCTGATATTAGGACTATTGAAATGTTAGGCGGGGGAAGTGTTAGATGTATGCTTGCAGAAATTTTTTAATCAATTAATTTAAAAACCCCATTTTCCGTGTCTTTCTTTACTTTATCTCCCTTAAAAGTTTGTCCGTGCATATTTATATAAACTCCTTTTTTTAAATTTTGTAAAGCTGACAGAGCACTTCCAAGGTTGAAAAATCCATCTGATGAGCTTCCAAAAGCATATGGAATCATAGCTCCAGTTATAACAATCACCTTATTTTGAATATTTGCTTTTATAAGATGTTTTGCAGTATCTGTCATTTTATCGGTTCCATGAGTTATAAGAATTAGTTTTGATTTAGACTCTAAACATGAATCTTGAATCATTTGTAGGTGGAAATTGTTCATTTCCAGACTATCAATTAGCATTATTTTATATCAATGTCAAGCTTACACTGTGCTCTTTCAAGCATTTTAGGTATATGAGTTTTTTCAAAATACATTTTTCCACTTATATAATTATAAGTTTTATCAAAAGTTCCTCCAGTAACAAAAATTTGAATTTTATTCATTTAATAAATTTAAACAGTATTTATAATGTATTTTATTAAGGTTTGAAACCTTACTTTTTTTTGATTTAAAATATTTTTTTAAATTATTTTCTTGATTTTCAACAATCCCTTTAATTTCAGGAATTAGTTTTTCATTCTCTTTAAGCAATTTAAATTGATGTATAATATTTTTCTGAAGTTCTCTTTGAAGAATGTCAGGATGTGTAATATCCATGGTAAGATTTTTAGTAATTATTTCAATTAGTTCAATTATAGAAAGAGAATTACCTTGAATTGTATTTTCAGTTGAAATCATGGTATTTAATCTGTTAACACTAAATATTCTATTAAAAACGGATTTTTGTAGATTGCTTACAAGTGATAAAGAACCTTTTTCTTTTATTTTTGAAATTATTTTTTTGTCGTAAAGCCAAACCGGTGAAGTCCATAGATTAATATTAAGAAAATTGATAGCATTTAATTGTTTTTCTTTTGGAACATTAACGTAAGGAATACCGCTTTGTCCTTTGTTTAATAAAGTTTGATTTACGCCACCTATCATTGAAACAACATGATAAATATACCTTCTATACACTCCTATTAACTCACCATAAAGTTCATTTAAATCCTCATAATTTGAACCTTCTTTAATTGTCCACTTCTCAAGATTTTTTGCTACAATTTTTAAATTACTCAATCCATAGGTGCTAGATTTTATAGGATTATCACCTATATTTTCAGTTTGAGAGTCTGGATCATTGCCATATGATCCAAACATAAATTTTGGATCTAAGTTTTTATCACCAATCCAATTATTAAGAATAGAATCTATTTCAAGCTCATTCTTTTCAGAAAAGAAACGATACCCCCATTCAATGGAATATTCATCATAAGGACCTAGTTTTCTAACAAACCTTATGTTTTTATCTCCTGGTTGAGCAACATAATTATATCTCGCATAGTCCATAATTGTCGCAGCAATACCCATTTTTTGTGTAAACTCACCTGATCTTAGTGAATCAACTGGATAGGCTGAACTGGCTTTCATGTTATGTGGTAAACCAAGCGCGTGTCCAATTTCGTGAGATATAACTCTTCTCATCATTTCTCCAATTTCTGTCTCTGGAGTATTTAATGTTCTTGCTTTTGGATTTGCTGCGCCAGTTTCTAATAAATATCTATTCCTATAAGACCTTAAGTGATTGTGATACCATATAATATCACTTTCAATGATTTCTCCTGTTCTAGGATCCGAAACACTGGGCCCAGTTGCATTTCGGGTTTTAGAAGCAACATATCTGACAGTAGAATACCTAATATCTTCGGGGCTAAAATTTAGGTCTTCTTCTTTTGATGGAGGATCCTTTGCTATAATTGCATTTTTAAAACCAGCTTTTTCGAATGCAATATTCCAATCTTCAATTCCTTTTTTAAAATAGGGTCTCCATTTAATTGGAGTTGCAGGATCTAGGTAATAAACAATTGGCTTTATAGGCTCACTTAATTCACCATTATTGTAGGCTTCAATGTCTTTTGGCTCAAGCTTCCATCTTCTAATTATCTGATATTCATATGATTTTAACTCTTCTGAAGAATAATCGATTTTATTTAGGGTAAACCAGCCAATTCTTTTGTCTGAATACCTTATTTGCATTAAAGTGTCTGGTAGTAAAATAATAGAGTTATTCACTTGAAAACTTAGTGTTTTTGATCTGTTTGATCTAGGTAAATTATTTGCAGAATATGTTAATGTGTTTTTGATCTCAGTATTCTTCGGGTAGCTATTTACTTTATCAATGAAACTTCTTTTTTTGTCTACACTTCCGATTTTGAATCTCTCTTTGTCAGACTTTCTTATTAAATTAAAACCAGGCGAGTCATTCATAAAATAACTAGAAACATCAATTAGGAATTTGCCTTTTTCTTTATTTTTAATCTCAAAAACTGCAAGAATAGGAGGGAAATTATTTTTTATTACACTTATTTGGATTGGATCTTGCTCCAAAGCTTCATTTGTATATGCTAGTTTTTCAAGAACTATTTTATCACCTTTTAATTTGAAAGAAATTATATTTTCAGCAGTTTTGGATCCAGCATTTATATATGATGAATAGTTGCTTGGAAACTGAGTAAATCGAGTCACCATCAACAATTCTTTGTCTAATACTTTATCATTTATTTCAAAATATAGTTTGTCGTTTTTTAGATAAGTATTTATAAGTCCCTTGGATTTTTTCATTTCAACAGTAAGGCTGTCAATACTTAGTTTTTTATTCTTTTTTTGACCAAATGAAAGTGTAAAACTAAATAACGTCAGTATTAGAAATATTTTCTGAATCATAAAATTAATTTTTTGAATGAAATTCGAAATTCTCTAACCCAAAGCTAGGAAGAGCAGATAATAGGTGATCAAAAATATCAGAAACAATACCTTCGTAAATAGACCAGTCTTTATCAGTGATAAAAGCATAGATTTCCAAAGGAATCCCTGTTGGAGTTGGGGGTAGTTGTCTACACATAATTGTCATTTTTTTATTTACTTTAGAATGTTGATCTAAATAACTTTTAATATAAGCCCTGAATAAACCAATATTTGTAAAATTTCTACCATTAATTAATTGAACTTTATCTGATTTTAATGAATTGTTATGTGTTTTTATCTCTTTCTCTCTATTTTTTATGAAAGAACTTATTATATCTATTTCTCTTAGAGGCTCAATTTCTTGATCGTTTAAAAATTTAATAGAACTAGCTCTAATAAGAATTGCTCTTTTTATTCTTCTTCCATCAGACTCACTCATTCCTCTCCAGTTAGTAAAAGAGTCTGATATAAGTTTGTATGTTGGAATTGTTGTTATTGTATTATCAAAATTTTGAATTTTTACGGAAGAAAGGCTAATAGATATTACATCTCCATCTCCATTAGAGTTACTCATTGTAATCCAATCACCTATTCTAACAGTGTCATTTATCGTAATTTGCATGCTTGCAACAAAACCTAATAAAGTATCTTTAAAAATAAGTAGAATGACAGCTGAAAGAGCTCCAAGTGTAGTTAGAAAAACTCCAATCTCTTTTCCTGTAAGTAAAGATAAAATTAGAATTCCACCAATAAACCAGATGAAAATCATAAAAACCTGAAGATAGCTTTCTAAGGGCTTGTCTTTTAAGACAGGATATTTTCTTAATTGATCTGTAACTGATTTTAAGAAACCCCTTATGATTAAAATAACTAAAAAGGCAGTTACAGCTTCTAATGTGTTGGATATTATAATAACAAGTTTTGGTAAATTAGATAATAATTCAGGTAGCTCAATTATTAAAAATAATAATGGAGGGAGGTAGCCTAGAAGAGATGGTATCTTGTTTTGAATTAAAGAATCATCAAAATTTGAGCTAGTCCTTTTAGCTATTTGATTAAACAGTTTTTTAATAAAACTTCTAGAAATAAATGAAAGCAAAACTGTGATTAATACAATAATACTTATGATACAGGTGAAGCTTAAAAAACTTGCTAAAGAAGTACTTAAGCCATTATTTTCAAAAAGTTCGAAAAAAAATAAATACATAAAATTGAAATTTGATTTTCTTATTGATTAGCCAAGATATTAGCTATTTTTTTAATTTCTAGCATTAATTCTTTTAAATGAGTAATATTAGTTGATGGATTTAATAAAACAACTCTTAAGTATCTAATTTTATTCATTTCACAAGATGTTATATAAAAATATTTATTATTAATTATTTGATACCGGAGTTTTAACTGAAATTCATTGTTTTTAGAAAATTTAATAAATCTAAAACACAATATATTACTTTGAGGCTTATATGGAATTTCAAAATCAGAGTCTTTTTTTAAAATATTGTAAAAGTTTATACATAAATTAAATGTATAGTCAACAAAATCTTCAATTGCTTTTTCTCCTTCTATAGCAAGTGCCCAAAATAATTTCGTTCCAAGTGCAGACTTTGTGCATTCTAGAGTATACGCCATAGAATCCATTCCAACGACTTTATCACTATGAAACACATATGACCCCTTTTGTTGAAATGCTCCAGCTTGATGTTTAAAATCTTTAAAAATAACAGCCGTACAAAGTGATGGTACTCGCAACATTTTATGAGCATCCCAAATCAATGATGTTGCTTTTTCAATTCCCTTAACTATTTTTTTATTTTTTTTACTAACTAATGCAGCAGCTCCGTGAGCTCCATCAACATGAAACCAAAGATTATGCTTTTGACAAAAATCTCCCATTTCTTCTAATGGATCAAACAAACCTGTTGAGGTAGCGCATGCATTAGCAATTAAACACAGTACTTTTTTCCCTTTTACAATCAATTTTTTGTATATAGATTCAAGTTTACTAACATCAACAACTTCATTTTTATCTACAGGAATTGGAATAAATGATTTTTTACCTAAACCAAGAATTGACAAAGATCTTAGAATTGAATAATGAGCAGATGCAGATCCCATTACAACTAAATTTGAGGGGTTTCCTTTATCCCATACATCAGGACTAATTGCAGATCTCGCTGCGGTTAGGGCTGTCAGATTTGCAACTGAACCACCATGAGTTAACACGCCACTTGGTAAACCAATTTTAAATGTAAAATTATATTTTTTTTTATTTTTAAGCCATCCTAATTTATCGAGCATCCAATTAATCATAAACCCTTCACAAGTACTCCCTGCTGGTCCCATTTCATATAATGAGCTAGGATTGTTTATTGTGCCATGTATTAATTCAGGAATACCTGCTAAATTGTGAGGAACTGGAACTTGATGACCCATGTAATGAGGATGGCTTAGATGGTTTGTGTGATCGAGATAGTTTAACACAAAATCTGAAATATCTTCTGAAGATTTAAACCCTTTTTTAAGTCGCTCTTTAAGTTTTAATTTTTCAGCTATTATTTCAGGTGCAACTTGATTTAAAGTAACAGTTTTTTTGTTTACAGTTTTCTTTATATGATTTTCCAAAATTTCTCCAACATTAGCAATTGTTTTTTTGGTTTTCATTTTCATCAGATTGGTCTTTCGAGCAAATATAGTTCAAATCGAAAAGATCTAAAGGATATAGATTTAAATCTGATAGATGGAAGTTTAAGTTTTTAAAATTTTAGAACTTAACTTTTCTAAACTAATATTTTTGGTTTCTGGCATTAAGAATATTACAAATAAATACTGAAAAACCATAAAGAATGCAAAGCAAAAAAATATATAACCAGGGTTGCTTAATTTTGAAAGTAACGAAGGCATGATTAAAGTAATGATGGAAGCTAAAATCCAATGAACTGAGCTGCCAAAAGATTGACCTTTTGCTCTTAGATGATTAGGGAAAATTTCAGCGATAAATACCCATATAACTGTACCTTGTCCAATTGCGTGTGCAGCAATAAAAACAAATAAAAATAAAGGAATTAAAAATCCTTTCCAGTTTAATAAGAAAAAGAGTCCAACCATGGATAAAGAAATAATATATCCAACTGATCCAATTTTAATAAGTGTTCTTCGACCTGTTTTGTCTATCAAATACATGCCTAGCATAGTAAAAATAAGATTGACTAAGCCAACACCAATACTACTTAAAAAAGCTGAGTCTGATTTAAGGCCTGCAGCTTCAAATATTCTAGGGGCATAATATAAAAATGCATTTATACCTGATAGTTGATTGAAAAAAGATATTAAGAATGCCAGTATAAGAGGTTTTATAAATTTTCGAGAAAATAATTTATCACTTTGTTCATCATGATTTAGAATGTTTTGTATCTCGGAATCACTTAAGCTTCTCTGATTGATTTCTTTATAAATTTTATTTACTAATAAAGGATTCTTATTTGAGATTAATAGCCATCTGGGACTATACGGGATGTTTATTATTCCTATAAGATAAATTAAAGCTGGAATTGATTCAATTCCTATCATCCATCTCCACGGTTCATTTCCAAAATTTTGTAAACTATAATTTGAAATATATGCTACTAAAATACCGAAGACAAGATTGAATTGATAGAGAGCCACTAGTCTACCTCTTTTAGAGGCAGGGGCAATTTCAGAAATATATGTTGGACCTGCTATTGTTGAAGCACCAACACCAAGACCTCCAACAAACCGAAAAAAAGAAAACATATAAGGATCTGTTGATATTCCTGATCCAATTGCAGAAATTAAGTATAAAAACCCAATACCAATAAGTGTTTTTTTTCTTCCCCATATATCACATGGATAGCTTGCGAATAAAGCTCCAATAACAGTTCCCCATAAAGCCATTGACATCACTATTGAACCATGAAACAAGTCTGACGTGTTCCATAAGGCTTGTAGTTGTTGATCAGCACCGGAAATAACAACTGTATCAAAACCGAATAGAAAACCAGCTAGTGCAGCTACAATAGAAATTTTATAAATCTTGAGCATTTATTGTTTTAATAATAATTTTAATTTTGGGTTAATTATTTTAAACCATAATGGGGGGAATAATGCTAGTAAAATAGAAGTAGGGTATCCAAAAGGGAGCTGTGGGCTGTCCTTTTTGTTTTCAAGTATTTGATATTTTTTTGATGATTTAAAATGATGATCACTATGTCTTGTTAACTCATATAAAACAATTCTGCCAATTATATGATTTGAGTTCCATGAATGATGGGTTTGAACTCTTTCATATCTCCCTGACTTGAGTTTTTTTCGAACCAAGCCATAATGTTCTATATAATTTATGGTCTCTAAGAATAGAAATGATTGAATGGCGACAATAATAGCATATAATAATCCATAAAAATCAAATATAAAAAAGATGCTATACAGATAAATAAATTGAATTATTAGGTACCATAGCATGTCATTTTGGAATGAAATAAATCTTTTTTTTGATCGGTTTAAAATTTTTTTTTGAACCCTCCAAGCATTAAAATATCCCTTAGATATAGATGTAACCCAAAAACTGTATACACTTTGATTGAATTTTGAAGTAGCAGGGTCTTGAGGTGTTGCTACATTTTTGTGATGCCCAAAATTGTGTTCAATGTAAAAGTGCATATAAAGACATGGGATATATAAGATTTTAGATAGGGTCCTTTCAGTTTGAGATTTACGATGACCTAACTCATGGGCGACATTTATAGCATTAGTAGCTAGTAAAATTCCTAATGATGATAGTATTCCAATTTTTTCATAAACCATTAATGAAGTATTAGTTAAATTATAAAACCCAAAAAATAACAAAACAAATACAAAAGGAATATTTAGGTATAATAAAATATCAAAAAGATGATTTGATAATCTTTTATTTTTTTGGTCATCATCATATTGAGTGTCGTAATCCTTCATTAAGATTTCTAATATTGGAACAAGAATGAAAGCATAAATAGGGGTGGCAAAGGTTAAAATTCCGTCTGAAAAAATAGATACAAAAGTTGATAATGGAATTGTATATGCAAATAAATATTTTAGATCATTAAGCATTATTCTACTATATTTTTACAATGAATATAAATAATAAATTTTACTTAACTTTTTTAAGTTATTCTTGGCTTTTCCTTTGAATAGTTTAAATATTCTTTTTTGTTTACAATGTTAGTTATTTTAAGAACTGTTTTTGCCAAGTCTTCGAAAGAGGTATAAAGGGGAGAAATCCCAATTCTTATATATTTAGGAGGTCTGTAGTCTAGAATAATTTTAAGAGGACCATTTTGTAAAGATTTACATATTCTCCATGATTCAGGATGAGAAATTGAAATATGAGAACCTCTGTTTAAGGGATTAATAGGGCTTTCAATTTTAAAATCTAATGGTATTAAAAATTTGTGAATTAGACTTTTTAGAAACTCTGATTGTTTCTTGCTTTTAGCTTCAATAATTTTAGTATTGGCTTTTAATATTAGGTCAATACCAGTCTCAATAGGTGTTATTGAAAGTATACTAGGAGTTCCATTTGAGAATTTTTTGATTCCTTTAGCTTGATTAAATTTATTTAAAAAGGAAAATGGGTTTGAGTGACCAAACCATCCGCTAATAGGATTTTTTATATTTTTTATAAGACCTTCCTTTATATATAAATATGCAGGTGAGCCAGGGCCTCCATTTAAGAACTTATATGTGCAACCAACTGCTGTAAGCGTTTTACTTTTTTTAAAGTCTATATGAACTGCGCCAGCTGCGTGACTAAGGTCCCAAACTATAATACTATTATATTTTAATGCCCACTCATTGAGTTCTTTCATTGGGTAAATCCATGAACTTTTGAAAGTAACAAGACTTAGTGTGACTATTCCAGGTTTATCTTTTATTGTTTGTTTTAATAATTGAATATTTGCTTCAATTTCAGATTTATAATTAATGATAGTTTTTGACGAGCTGTTTATTGAATCGCAAATACCATTTATAATATATAAATCAGATGGAAAATTTAAATTATCAGAAATAAAATGGGGGTTGTATTTTTTTGAATTTAATAATGAAGATAAAATTTGATATAAGTAAACAGAGGTAGATTCACCAATTATTATCTCATTATTAGAAGCATTGAATAGTTTTTCAAGCTTGGAAGATGTTTTATATACCATATTCAGCCAATAATCATTCCAGCTTCTGATTAGGTTAACTCCCCATTGCTTTTCTAAAACTTTTTTTACTTTATTTATTGATTTTTTTGGAAGTTTTCCTAATGAGTTTCCATCAAGATATATTTCATTGTTGTTTGTTATAAACTCTTTTTTAAATTTTCTTAAAGGATCTTTTTTATCAAATTCTTGAGAAAGTTTTATTTCTGTATTCATGTTTTAAAAATAATATAAAAATTGATATTTATAATTTTAAATAAATAGGCTATATTAGTTATATATGCATTATAGGTTATTTAATATTTTTTTGATTATTTTCTTTCTTCAATCAAGTATCTCTCAAAAAGTTTATTCTCAAACAAAAAATGATAAAAAAAGAGTTAAACTTTTACTGAAATTAAGCAACCCCAAGTGGTTAAAGATCAATAATAAAAAAGCTTTCTTTAAACACAATATTTCATCCTCTCCAAGTAGAGTTTCAACTACATCTAGTGATCAAATTGGAAGATTAAATAGTGGCCAATCAAAGACACAAAAATTTTTATATAATAAATCAGGTTATGATTATGATAAACTTGAAAACAAGATAATACAAGTTGCTCTTTTTAAACCTAATGTTCAAACATTAGAAATTGATTTAATTGCCAGATGTAAAGGTAATTCAATAGATAATTATGATAAATCAAATAATTCATTTACATCTTTTCAAGGATTATCATCAGTTTTTATTGATAATAATCAATTAAACCAATTAAGGAAAATAAACAACAAGGATAATTTTATTAGAAATGTTAAGGTTTCTGATCAAATTATAATGGATAATTTAAGTAGGATAATCAATCAAATATGTATGTAAGAAGATTACTTATTATATTGTTTTTGGTTTTTGAGTCTTTAAGCTCTCAGAAAACCAGCATTATAACTGTTTTAGGAACTGTACAAGATGGGGGATTGCCCCATATTGGATGTGAAAAACATTGTTGCAATAAATTGTCTTCGGATTTTAAAGTAACTTCTTTAGGATTGACATTGCCAGATAATCAAGGATTTTATTTATTTGAGGCCTCACCAAATTTCCCAGATCAACTTAAATATATGACTAGTCTTTATGAATCTTCATTTAATGGTGTATTTCTGACTCATGCCCATATTGGGCATTATACTGGTTTAATGTATCTAGGTAAGGAGGCTTTAGGAGCAAAGAATATTCCTGTTTTTGCAATGACTCGTATGTCAGAATATTTAGTTAATAATGGTCCCTGGTCTCAGTTAATCTCTGACTCAAACATAGAATTGATTAATCTAAAAAGAGATGAGGCTCATCGTATTTCAAAGAACATCAGCATTAAACCAATAATTGTCCCTCATAGAGATGAGTTTTCTGAAACAGTTGGGTATTTTATTTATGGTTCTAAAAAAACAGCTTTTTTTCTACCAGATATTGATAAATGGGATCGTTGGTCAATGTCTTTAAACGATATAGTTAAAAGTGTAGATGTATTATTTTTAGATGGAACTTTTTATGACAATTCAGAAATTAATTATAGACCTATTGAAAGTATTCCTCACCCTTTCGTAGCTCAAACAATGGAAACTTTAAAAACATTGTCAATAAATGATAAGCAAAAAATTTATTTCATACATATGAACCACACTAATCCTATGTTAGATCAATACAGCAATATAGCTTTAAGAGTTTTAAGTGAAGGATTTAATATTGCAAAAATCGGACAAACTTTTGAGCTTTAGAAGCTAATAGATTTATATTTGCAAAATACTTTACATCGAGTATCTATGATTAAAACTGATATTATAATAATAGGGGCTGGACCTGTAGGACTTTTTGCTGTTTTTGAAGCTGGATTGATGAAGCTTAGGTGTCATTTAATTGATGCAATTCCTTTTCCAGGCGGTCAATTATCAGAAATATATCCTAAGAAACCCATATATGATATTCCAGGTTTTCCAATAGTTTTAGCAGGAGAATTAGTAGATAATTTAATGGAACAAGCTAAACCATTTAAGCCTGGTTTTACTCTGGGTGAGCAAGCTGAATCAATCTCAAAACAAGAAGAAGGTAGTTTTATTGTTACTACAAGTGAAGGAACAAGACACACTGCTCCAATTATATTTATTGCAGGTGGTTTGGGAAGTTTTGGACCTAGAAAACCAAAAATATATAATCTAGAAAAATATGAGAATAAGGGTATATATTACTTTGTTAAAGAACCATCCTTTTATCAAGAAAAAAAAGTATTTATATCAGGGGGTGGAGATTCTGCTCTAGATTGGGTGATTTACTTTGCAGAAAGAACAGGAAAATCCGTTGGTTTAGTTCACAGGAGTGAATTTTTTAGAGCTCATAAGGATTCAGTTGATAAAATATACGATCTTAGAGATAAACGAAAGATTGATTTATATACAAACTCTGAAGTTATTGCATTAAGTGGTGATGATTCTTTAAATTCCATTACAATTAAAAATAATGATGGGAATTTAATTAATGAATCTTTGGATTGTTGGTTGCCTTTATTTGGTCTTTCACCTAAATTGGGTCCTATAGCAAATTGGAATCTAAATATTGAAAAAAATGCAATAGAGGTAGATAATACTTTGGATTATCAAACTAATGTTCCTGGAATTTACGCAATTGGTGATATCAATACATATTCAGGTAAACTTAAACTTATCTTATGTGGTTTTCATGAAGCAACATTGGCAGTTCAATCAGCATATAAAAAAATATATCCAAATAAAAAAGTTGTTTTAAAATATACTACAGTTAAGGGTGTACAGGGGTTTGATTAATTAAAACATTTATTAATTATGGTTAAAATTTCTCTTTTAAGAGGAATTTTTGTTTTTAATAAGAGAAATGATATTATTTATTTTTTTAATATTTGGTTTTTTAAACTTTTGATTGAAAAAGGTTTCATTAATATTATTAGGAATTAAATTATTCCATTTTTGTGATGAACTACCTGACAAGTGAATTGATTTAAACCCTGCTTCTTTAAACTTTAATACATTGCTAATATTTATTCCTCCTCCTGGTTGAATTTCTATTGATTTTGAAGAAATTGAGTTCCATCTAATTAATCTATTGATGCCTTTAATTGCTGAATCAGCTCCTCCAGAAGAAAGAATCCTACTTACTCCAATTGAAGAGAGTATCTTAAGTTCTTTTTCTGGATCTTTTAGTGAGTCAAAAGCTCTATGGTAAGTGACTTCTAAATTTTTTGACACTCTTATAATTTCATCTAACTGTTTAATATTTACTTTATATTCTTTAGTCATAACTCCAATTACTATTCCAGAAACCCCAAGTGATTGCATTTTTGTAATATCTGCTATAATTGTTTTAAAATCATATTTATCATAAATAAAGTGTCCTTCTCTTGGTCTGATTAAGCAGTGTATTGGAATTTTTGATTTTTCAACGGCTAACTCAATTAGTCCGGTAGAAGGAGTAAGGCCTCCAATATTTAACCCTGAACAGAGTTCAATTCTATCAGCATTTGCCTTATTTGCTATAAGAACTGATTCAATTGAATTTGAGCATATTTCGACAATCATAAAATGTTATATTTAATTTACAAAGTAAATTAACGAAAAAGGTTTCATCTATTTAGAAGTGTTATTTTAGTTAAAAGAATATATGTAATTATAATATTGATTACAAGCACTTTATAAGGATTTTATTTATATTTTAGACTTTTAATTAAATAAATTATACAGATGTATAGAAGTGAATGTGCTCTATCTAATTTTCTTGATCATTTTGGAGATAAATGGTCAATAATTATTATAAGAGACATGTTTCTTCAAAAAAAAACTTTTAATGATTTTTTATCAAGCTCAGAAGGAATTGCGACTAATATTCTAACAAACAGATTAAAAACTTTAGATAAGGGTGGTGTTATAGGTTATAGAATTAATCCACAAAATAAAAAAGTTAAGTGGTATTATTTAACTGATAAAGGAGTTGATTCCTATCCTGTTATTTTAGAGATGGTCAATTGGAGTAGCAGAAATTTAGATAAAAAATTTGGTGCTAAATCAATAGAGATGTTTAATAAAAACAAAGGAGATTTTAAATACAGTTTTGCTAAGGTTAAAACTTCTGAATATTTAAAATTTAGAGATAATCTTTTTCATAAGTCTATACCATTGATGATTAATTAAATTACGGCTTCATTTTATTATTTATCTTTACCATTAAATTAGGGACTCACTATTTTGATTAAAATAAACAGAATATTTTATGAATAAATATACTCTTTTTTGGTTCAGAAGAGATTTAAGATTAGATGATAATGCAGGATTATATAATGCTCTGAGTGATAACAATAAGGTGATTCCAATTTTTATTTTTGACACAAACATTCTTAACAAACTTGCTGTTGATGATCCAAGAATTAAAATTATTTATGATGCTCTTGAAAAGATTAATAATAAATTAAAAATATACAATACAAGGATTGCGTCTTTTAAAGGAGACCCAATAGAGGTGTTTGGTTTTCTAATAAAGAAATATTCTATTGAGAAGGTTGTCTTTAATCACGACTATGAACCTTATGCGAATAAAAGAGATTTGCAAATAAAATTTTTTTTAGATACAAATAAAATTAAATGCACCTCTTATAAAGACCATGTCATTTTCGAAAAGGGAGAAATTGTTAAGAAAGACGGTAAGCCATATAAGGTTTATACACCGTTTTCTAAAGTTTGGATAGAAAAGTATAACTCTCAAATAGAACAAAAATATTCTTCAGAAAACTTTCTAGATAAATTTGTTAAAGATCATTCATTGCCTTTTTTGTCATTTAATAAAATTGGTTTTTCAAAAACAAAAATTAAACTACCCAAACATAAATATAATTCAAGTCTTGTTAGAGAATACGAAGCAATAAGAAATTTTCCTGCAATTGATAAAACATCGAGAATTGGGCCCTATTTAAGATTCGGTCTTTTAAGCGTAAGAAAACTTGTCAAAGTGGCAAATACTCAATCGAATAAAACTTTTTTAAAGGAATTAATATGGCGTGAATTTTTTATGCAGATTTTATGGCATTTTCCTAATACAATTGATAATAGTTTTAAGCCAAAATATGATCGTATTGAATGGAGAAATGATGAAAGTGAATATAAAAAATGGTGTATAGGTCAAACGGGTTATCCAATAGTAGATGCCGGGATGAGGGAACTAAATAATACTGGTTTTATGCATAATAGGATTCGAATGATTGTTGGAAGTTTCCTTTGTAAGCATTTGCTAATTGATTGGAGGTGGGGAGAGGCTTATTTTGCAGAGAAACTATTAGATTATGAGCAATCCAGTAATATTGGCAATTGGCAATGGGTGTCTGGTTGTGGGGTAGACGCTTCTCCATATTTTAGAGTCTTTAACCCTTATGAACAAGTTAAAAAATTTGATAAAGAGTTATTTTATATTAAAAAATGGGTTCCTGAATTTCAGGATTTAAATTATCCCTCTCCAATGGTTGATCATAAATTTGCAAGAGAACGTTGTCTTAGTGTTTTTAAAACTGCACTAAAATCAGATAAAATTTAATTATTAAAAGTAAATTGTTTTTTAAGATCATTTTTTGTTATTATACAGAGGTTATTACTTTCATTAATCAGCAGTTGTAGGCTTAGACCATTTTTCTTTTTGCTTTAAATTTATTATCAACTTCTTAGAATTCTTGTAATTATTCTATTATTTTTACTTTCACTTATTCATTTTATTTTTCATAAATATTTTATTTATAACTATTCTAAATTATTTTTTTGTTTTAAAATATTTGTATATATATTTACCTATTTTTAATAAATCTAAATAAATATAAATGAAAAAGATACTGTTTATAATTTTCGTTATTACAATTAATAATACTTATGGTCAAGTGTCTGGACAATTAATAGACTCAACTACAGTTTCAAATTATACTAGTTTGTATTCTCCTATTAATCAAATTAATGGCTATCAAAGAATTTTGAACAATTTATCAGGAATTCCACAAGGCGTAACTATTGGAGGATATGGAGAAGTGTTATATAATAAGCCTGATGATCTAAATGCAGAAATTGATGTACAAAGACTAGTGATGCTTTTTGGTTACAAATTTGATGAAAGAGTTCAATTTGTTACAGAAATTGAATTTGAACATGTAAAGGAGGTGTATATTGAACAAGCTTTTATTAATTATTCTATTTCTCCAAAATTAAACTTAAGAGCCGGTTTAATGCTTGTGCCAATGGGTATTGTAAATGAATTTCATGAACCAACAACATTTAATGGAGTAGAAAGACCTAGTGTTGATAATAAAATAATACCAACAACATGGCGAGAAATAGGTGTCGGAGCGTCTGGTAGAATTGACAATATAGGATTAAGATATCAGGCCTACTTATTCAATGGATTTTTATCTCATGATGGAGATTCTGGCAAATTAAAAGGAAGTAATGCTTTAAGAGGAGGTAGACAAAAGGGTGCTGAATCTACAATGAGTAATTTGAATATTGCTGGAAAATTAGATTATTATGGTATAAATGGATTACGACTTGGGATTTCAGGATATAATGGAAAAACATCTGCTGTTGATGGACAAAATAAAATTTCTGGAAGTGAAGTTGGAGTATCAATGGTTGGTATTGACGGTAGATATAGTTATAAAAAATTTTCTGCAAGAGGACAATATACATTCGCTTCGTTATCTGACACAGATTTATATAATAATTTGACAGCCAAGGATTTGGGAAGTGAAATTTATGGATATTACATTGAAACTGGATATAACTTATTGTCTGTAAAGAATAAACAAAGATTAATAAGTTTTATTAGATATGAAAATTTTGATACTCATCATTCAGTTGAAAGCAATATTTCTAAAAATCATGAATATCATAGAAAAGAATGGACTTATGGATTCAGCTATCATCTAGCCCCAGGCAGTGTTTTTAAAATTGATTACCAAAACAAATCAACAAATATTCCAAATTCATTAAAAGGTCAATTTAATATGGGTATTGGAGTATGGTTTTAACCTAATTTTTATTTTAAATTAATCTAAATAAAGTTGTTTGTTGTTTTTCAATTTAATAATTTTATCAAAATCTTTTAGGTATATGTGTAAGCGATTTATGTGTTTTGTTGTGCTTTTCATATCTATTTTGTCTTTTGCATTTACATCACAGAATCTTTCAAATAATGAATCAAAGTATATTCTAAAGCAAATAAAAAAAGAAATTTCATCTGTTTTTTTATTGGACATGTTTGAAATTGAAAAAAAGTCGATTGAAATTCCCTCAAGTCTATTTTTTAGAGAGAGTACATTTTATAAAATAGTATCATCAAATAAAAATATTGGCTACGCTATTGTTGCTAAAGCTCCAAGTAAAACAGATATCTTTGATTATTTAATATTGACAGACGAAGACTTTCAGATTAAAAAAGCAAGAATCTTGATTTATAGAGAAGATTATGGAGGAGAGATTGCTAGCAAAAGATGGCTGTCTCAATTTATAAAACATTCAAAAGATGAGTCGTATGTATATGGAGATAATATTAGTGTGATTTCGGGCGCAACAATATCTGTTCATTCATTAACCTCTTCTATTAACTACTTATTTGATTTTTTAAGAAACATTAAATCAAAAGAGAAAATTTGATGAGAGATTATTATTTAATTAGAAACTTTACAAAACCTTTTAAAATATTTTTAGTTAATTTCATAATTGTACTTTCAATAGGTTTTTATACAGGAGTTTTCTTTGTTAGGCAGACTGAAAGTGATATCCCAAAAGGTATAGTAGAAAACTATAATGGTAATGAAGACATTGCTTTAATCCCCTCCGTCATGAAATTTAAGAAAGGAAAAAGGGAAATGCTAACAATAATTCATACCCATATCCTTTCAATTTCATTTATTTTCGTATTACTGGGAATTATGGTATGGGGTACTGAAATATCTATTTTTTGGAAGTCCTTTTTAACCATAGAGCCATTTATTTCATTGCTAACAACCTTTGGTGGAATTTATTTAATATGGCTTGGTTATGAATGGATATCATACCTTGTGATGATTTCAGGCTTTTTAATGATTATAACTTATTTGACAGAAACATTAATAGTGTTATACTCTCTATTTAAGCCCCCTATCAAAAATGTAGAATAAATTAAATTTTTTATTTTCTAGCTTTTCTTATTTCAATAAAGTTTTTAATAAATGTTTTTAAAGCCCAACCTGAAGATAAAATCATAATAATAACTCTGAATATAGCTAAAGAATTTTGTTTTTCAATTGATCCAGTTAATGGCTTGATTAGCCCCAATAGAATTATAAGCGTTAAAAGAACTGCCACATGAGCAAATAGTTTGTTCTCATTTTTAACACCACTATTAACTAATAATAAAATAAAACCTATAATTACAGGAATAAGAGCAGTTACTGCTCTTGGATCAGAATCAAAATAACCCCAAGCACCCATAGAAATTAATATAATTGCATTTATTAAACTGGCTATGTATGGTTTCATATCTAAAAATTTTGGTTAAATTAATAATAAAAATTTATTGTTTATAATAATTTAATCGAAAGAAATTGATTTAATATTATCATCAAAAACTCTATCGATTAAAATATGTCTTGGATCTATAGCAGCTTTTACCGGTAAAGAATCTACAATCATAGTGAAACTCATTAGAGAATCGATTATTTTAACTCTTTTTTGATAAATCAAATTTTTCTCATCAGAGTCAGAAAAAACACCTATGTCTATCCATTCATTTAAACTCACCTTTCTCTCATTACCAATTGAATCTGCTTTTATTTTAGAAGCTTCGATTTCTATATTCACCTCATACTTTCCATTGTCTAATTGCTTTGCGATTGCTGATTTTAATCTATTATCGTAGAGAGTAATTTCTTTAAACCAATCATCAATTAAGTAATTTAATGAATCTGGGACTTTTGATTCAAGTATCTCTAAGAAATTTAAAGAAGTGGGGTAGGGTGTTTTGTAACGATATATTTCTAAAAACTCTTTCATGGCATTATTTACTTTTTCTTCACCTATGTAATCTTGTAAAGCATATAAGATCACGCTACCTTTACCATAGTGAATATACCCTTGATTTTCCACTTTGTAGATTGGAAGCTCCTTTTCAAGCTCTCCAGAACGTCCCCTTAAATATCTATCATGATCATACTTTGTAAAATCTCTCATTTTCATAGAAGTTTTTGACAAATTTTTAAGAGTCATTAAAGAAGAATACTCTGAAAATGCTTCACTTAAAAATGTTCCTCCTTGCATGTCTGCCCCAACTAATTGATGAGCCCACCACTGATGAGCCATTTCATGAGCAATAACTGCATCAATTACATTATTATCTTCTTCATCTTCAAGATCTATTATAAAACCAAATGATTCAGAGTATGGCATTGTTCCAGGAAATGCTTGAGCAAAAGTCGAAAATCTTGGAAATTCAATAATTCTAGCTTGATTATGATAGTAGGGTCCAAAATTTTGAGTATAATACTCAAGAGATCTCTCTACAGCATCCAACATCATCTCAATATTTACGGAGTGCTTTGAATCATAATAAATCTCAATATCAACATCTTCCCACTTTCTTTTTGCAACTTGATAATTAGCAGAAATAAAAGAATAAAAATTTTGAGAAGGGTGATCTAGTTTGTATTGATAATAATTTCTATTGTTTTCTTTCCATTTCTTAATTAATGAACCAGGAGCTATTGCTATTTGATCATTTGATGTTGAGATTATACTTTCAACATTTATATAATCAGAAAATCCCGCAGTTAAATAGTTTTTATCACAATTTGGACCACAATTAATTTCTAATTCCGGCATCCTCTCTTTTGGTGGTAAACCTAATTTCTTTCTTTTATTTTTATCACCTATTTCCTTATTTGAATCATACCCAATATTGGCTAGTATTTCAAAATTATTTAAAAATGATCCATTTTTTACAATACTTGTTGTCTCTCCTCCATTTGAAAAGCCTTTAGTTATAAATTTGTTTTTTATTTCAACAACTACTGTGTCGCCTGGCAGCATTGGGGGATCAATTTTATAAAAATGAACTCCATGATCATCATTTTTGCTAATTATAGATGCATTTGGAAAATTGAAACTTAAATCCCATTGTTTATTGATATTTAATAAAATACTATCGATAGGGATCACATGATTATTATAAACTGTTAAAAGCGCTAACACATCAGCCTTTTTCTTTATTGGAAAAATATCAATATTATACTTTGCATCAATAATTTTTGGAAACGGTAAATTTTCAAATTTTTTATATTTTTTCTCATAATCTACTGCAAGTTTTTCATATTCGTCTGACGATTTATATGTATTTAATATTTGAGTGTTATAAAAAACAAATGAGGCACTAAGAACCCATAAGAATCCGTTTGCTAAAACAATAATTGAATATGATTTGCTGGTATTACCTTTTATACTTTTTAATCTTTCTTTAAAAGTTTTTTGAGTACCTCTGTTCCATACCATACCAGATAAAGTTAGCAGAAATGAAGCAAATAAAACCCAGTATAAATTAAACCAAAATACTCCAATATTACTAGGTCCAAATCCATTTAAATCAGAATATATCATATAAGGGGAACTCCCTATTGATAGCATATTAGAGTTAACATCCATTATTAATAAAATAATATCAAATCCCAGTAGTAAAATCACAGAAACCATGTATCCAAGATATTTATGATTAACTATAACTTGAATCGATACAAGTGTTGCGCACATTGTTAAATAAACAGGAAACATATTATATAAATAGTCTTTAAAGTAAAGAGATAATTCGATGTTTGAGTAACCATTTATTAGTTGATAAATTATTGCTATTATAACTAGTATAAAATGGATAACAATGGAAAGTGAAAACAGGGATAAAGTTTTTGCAAATAGTGGAATTAAAGTAGAATGAGGGGTAGAATCTATTACTTCATTTACATTTACATCTCTATCTCTCCAAACTAATTCACCACTAAAAAAAACTAAAATAATTAGAACAAATAAACCCGACGATCCAGCTATATGATCAACCATGAAATAAGTGAGCGGGTATGATTTTAAGCCAAAATATTCGTATCCTGAAGCAAGTCCTGCAATTAGTTGAATCATACTAAAAGCAAATAGTATTCTAAAGGTTACATGTTTATAAATACTATTCATGTTAAGTTTAAAAAAACTTTTAAAATGAAGGTATGTTGAATTACTATTAATTTGAACTTTTGGAGTGAGTTTCGGAGTGTTTAATATCTCTTGATTAGAATCATTTATTTCAGATTTAATTTTCTTATTTTTTCTTTTCATAAAACTAAACCTTCTGTAAGATGCAATAAGAATAATGGAAGCAAATCCAGCCCAAATCAGTCTGTTGTAAAGAATTAGTCCAGAAAAAGAGGGACTAAGAGTATTTTTTTCTAATGGAGTATAGTATTTTGATGTAATATTATATGTTCCAATTCCAAAGGTGTCTACTAAAGCTGCAATTGTTTCATTGTCAATATCAGAAGATAGCTCACCCGCTATTGAATAACCAACAAGAATTAACATGGCTCCAACAAAAGAAATCATAGTGTTTTTAAATTCTTGAGCTAATGAATATATGATTGCCCCTCCAATAAACATATTGGGTAAAATAAAAATAAAGTAGTTGTTAATAAAAGTTTCTAAATAAAATGGTCCAAACCGATCAGGTTCAATCCACCCCATTAATGGAGCAATTTTGGATCCAATAATGATTCCAAAAAACACACCTGTCAATGGTATGGTAGATAGTAATAAAGAAGCTGAAAACTTGCCCATGAAATAGCCAAATTTATCTATAGGTTTTGAAAAAATAATTTCATGAAAATTATTTTTATGATCTCTTAATGCAGAGTTGTTAAAAAATGCAGCTGCAAACAATAAACCAAACATCCCCATTATAAGTGAAAAAATAGTTATGACATTAGGAGCGTTTCGATAAACATTACCAATTGATCCTCCAATAGTTACATTATCTGTAACACTAGCACCAAAAACTAGTAAGAAAACAATTAAAAAGAATAGGTAAAGCATAGGCTGCTTAAAACTATATTTGAGTTCTGATAAGAAAAAGTGCTTAAACATATTATGATTTTTATTGATTGTTTTTTTGAATGTTAGTAAAAAAAACATCTTCTAATGAAGGTTCAATTTTTTTGAAGCTTTTATCCGGAGATTTATCATTTAGAATATGTATGACAGGTTTTCCTGCTATAAGTTTATTTGAAATTACATTATGACTTTCTTTGTAAGAATCAAGTTCCGTCTTGTTTATTTGTTTTTCAAAAACCCTACCTTTTAATGATTTAATACCATCATCAGGAGCACCACTAAAAACAATTTGTCCAAAATTCATAATAGCCATTTGAGTACATAACTCTCTTACATCATCAACTATATGTGTTGAAAGAATGACGATCACATTTTCACCAACATCTGATATTAGGTCATAAAAGCGATTCCTCTCTCCTGGATCAAGACCAGCAGTTGGTTCATCAACTATTAATACTTTTGGGTCACCAATTAAAGATTGTGCAATACCTATTCTTTGCTTCATTCCTCCAGAAAAACCTTTTACATTCTTGTTTCGTTTATCATATAAATTAACTTTTTGCAGCAAGTAGTCAACTAGATTTTTTCTTTCAGCTTTTGAAGAAACACCTTTTAAAGTTGCTATGTGATCTAACAATTGTTCAGCAGTTATTCTTGGATAAACACCAAATTCTTGAGGAAGATATCCTAGATGTTGACGAAATTCTTTAGTGTTATTTAAAACATTTAAATCTTCGAAATATATCGATCCAGAATCGGCTTCCTGTAGTGTTGCTATGGTTCTCATTAAAGTAGATTTTCCTGCACCATTAGGCCCTAGAAGACCAAACATCCCACTTGAGATTTCAATAGAAACATCGTCAAGTGCTTTTAAATTATTTGAATAAGTTTTTGAAAGATTTTTTAACGCTAAATGACTCATAATAAATTATATTTAAAAAATGCTCCAAATATAGGTATTTAATGCTAAGCAATAAGAGATTCGTGTTTTTGAGTTATGATTTTTATATCTTTAAAGTAGAAATTTTAATAAATGAAAAAAAGAACCTTTCTTAAAACCCTTGGCACTGTATTAGCGTCCCCTTTATTTATTTCATCTTCAAATCTTATAAATAGTGAAAAGGAAACAATTAATTATCCAGATTTTGATTCAGAGTTTTGGTATAAAATTAGAGAACATTATGAATTAACCCCTGATTATATCAACCTGGAAAGTGGTTATTATAACATCATTCCCAAGCCTACGTTGTTAAAACATATCAAACATATAGAACGAGTTAATATTGAAGGTTCATTTTATATGAGAAATAACCTATTAATTGATAAAAAGTCAATAACAAAAAGATTAGCACATTTTACTGGATGTAATTCTGATAGTTTAGTAATAACTAGAAATACAACTGAATCATTAGATTTGATAATAGGTGGTTTTCCATGGACTGAAGGAGATGAAGCAATATATGCAGAACAAGATTATGGTGCTATGCAGGTTATGTTTGAGCAGGTATCTAAGCGTTACGGAGTCGTAAACAAAATAGTATCTGTTCCTAATCATCCGAAATCGGATGAAGAGATTGTCTCTTTATATCAATCTCAGATAACTTCAAAAACAAAACTTATGATGGTTTGTCATATGATAAATATAACTGGACAAATTCTACCAATAAAAAAGATCTGTGATATGGCGCATAATCATGGAGTTGAAGTAATGGTTGATGGTGCACATTGTATTGGTCATTTTGATTTTAAAATAGATGATTTGAACTGTGATTATTACGGATCTAGTTTGCATAAATGGTTAGCGACTCCACTTGGTGCAGGTTTGTTGTATGTAAACCCTAAACATAGAGCTAAAATATGGCCTTTATTAGCTGATCACAATAATGATTTAAATGATATTAATCGTTTAAACCATATAGGAACTCATCCGGTACATATCAATTTAGCCATTGATGATGCTTTAGATTATATTGAATGGATGGGCATTAAAAGAAAGGAAACCAGATTAAGGTTTATTCAAACTTATTGGACTGAAAAATTAAGAGACTATCCTAATGTTATTTTAAACACTCCAAAAGATTCAAATAGAAGTTGTGGTATTGCAAATGTTGGTCTTAAAAATATGTCTTCTAGAAATTTAGCTGAAAGATTACATGAAGACTATAAGGTCTTTACAGTGGCAATAAATTATGCAAATGTTAATGGATGTAGAATTTCTCCTAACGTTTTTACAACCATAGAAGAGTTAGATCATTTTATTGATGCAATCAAATCATTGAGCCAAGCTTAGCTATATAATTTTGAATTTAAATCGAAACTTTATAGGAAATTACGGCATTTTCTTTAGGACCAACTAGTGCATTTAAAACTCTGAAAGGAAGTATGACTCTTTTACGAAACTCTTCAGTTTTAACTACTATTCTTTTTGCACTGTAAGGGTCGATTTCAATCATTTTACTATTTTCATGAAGATTATATTCGCCTAAATATTCAAGTTTCATTTTGGCTGAACTATTGTTTTTAATAGTGAATTCAGCCAGTATAGTATTGGGCTTATATCCATTAGATGTAATGATCAGGTTTGAGTAAATTACAGGAATTAAATTATTCTTACTTCCAATTAACAGATTATTAAACCATATAAAAGTTTTGGTGTTCAACAATGCTTTATGAATATCTTGATTAGACTTTGATTCAGCAATTACGAATGTAATAGGTCTGTGTCCACCCAATGAAATATTATAACTCCATTCTGTTAAACCATGAATATCTGAAGTCCCAAGAACAGTTAAATTATTTTCTAATGCTAATTGAAAAGCTTCCTCAGAAAAAGTATTTTCATTAACAACTTCAATACCGTGTAAAAGTTTATTTTTTATCAAATAAACATGATAAGGGTCTAATTTTGCAATTCCATCATTTCTTTGAGACACCCAATTAGGATGATTCCAAAAAACAAAAGCTCCTTGTTTGTTTGCTTCTAATATTCCAGATAATGAATCTTTATGAAGTATTCTATTAGCATCTTTTATAAAAACAGCATTAATATGACCAGGAGACATTGACTTTGTAATTTCAGCTCCATTAATTATTTTTAAATCAGAATCTTTTTTTCTATGAGACCTCGCTATTTCAAAAGATCTGTTTCTGTCTGGATTAGGTATGTCTTTCACATGAGGCTGATATTCTAGATGATCAGTTATAGCTATAAGATCTAGTAATTCTTTTTCAGCTTCGTCAACTCTTATATCAGGCCAAACACTTCCATCAGAAAAAACAGTGTGAATATGAAGATCTGAACTAATTAAATATTTACCATTTGGAGCTTTGAAAAAAGAATTTATATTTTGAGAGAAACATTCAAAAGAAAAAAATAAAACTAAACCAACGTAAAAGTGATTTTTAAATAAAGATGCCATTTTAGTATGCTTTTATTGCTATTAAATATATTAATTAACTTTATTACTTGTTGATCATTAAAATTAAGTCAATTTAAAGTTTTATGAAAATTTTTAAAGTATGTATTCTTAACATAATTTTTATTTTTTTAGGGTGCAACACTTTTCTGGAATCAAAAAAGAAAGATTTAAATGATTTTAAATATCTTGAGATTGATATCATTACATTAAATAAAGGATACTTAAGTGGTGAATATTCAATTGAAGAAGTAACCCAATCATACATAGATAGAATTGAAAATATTGATAATAATGGTCCAATACTTAATTCAATTATAACATTAAATCCTGATGCAATTTCTATTGCTAAATCATTAGATGAAGAACTCAAAACAAAAGGTTCAAGAGGACATCTCCATGGTATACCTGTCCTTTTAAAGGATAATATTGACACTAATGATAAAATGCCCACAACTGCTGGGTCTAGGGCTTTAATGGACTCAAAACCATTAAATGATAGTAAGGTTGTTGAGAAATTAAGGCTTGCTGGTGCAGTTATTTTAGGTAAAGCAAATTTAAGTGAGTGGGCGAACTTCAGAGGTAGAAGGTCAACCAGTGGATGGAGTGGGGTTAATGGACAAACAAAAAACCCATATGTTTTATCTAGAAATCCATGTGGTTCTAGCTCTGGATCAGGAGTTTCAGTTTCAGCAAATTTAACTGTTTTAGCAATTGGTACAGAGACTAATGGATCAATTGTTTGTCCTTCTACGGTTAATGGTGTTGTAGGAATCAAGCCAACAGTTGGTTTGATAAGTCGATCAGGAATAATTCCTATTTCTTATACGCAAGACACAGCTGGACCAATGGCTAGAAGTGTACAGGATGCAGCCATATGTCTTGGTTTTCTTACTGGAGTTGATGAAAATGATGATAAAACAAAGTCAAGTTTAAATCATGCCTATAAAGATTATATTCAGTTTTTGAATAAAAACGGATTAAATGGTAAAAGAATAGGAGTTTATTTAGGGCCTCTTGGTTCGAATGATAGGGTAGATTCTTTATTTAAAAGATCTGTGGAGTTAATAAAAAAAATGGGAGCAGAAATAATAGAAATAGAAACAGTTTCTTCTTTTGAAGCTAGAAGTCATTCATTTCAGGTTATGATTCACGAATACAAGGATGGATTAAATAAGTATTTTAAATCATTAGGTGATAATGCACCAATTAAAGATTTAGAGGAATTGATTGAATTTAATAAAAATGATACTATTGAGTTAAAATATTTTAATCAAGCCTATCTGAAGTTAGCTCAGAATACAGATGGAATTAAAAGTAAAAAGTATTTAAACTCTTTATCAACTTTAAAGAGATTAAGCCAAAAGGAAGGTATTGATAAGGTAATGGATGAAAATGATTTGGACGCAATTATTGCTCCAACTGGTAGTCCTTCATGGTCTACAGACTGGTTTAATGGTGACAATTACCACGTATCGAGCTCTTCTCCTTCGGCCTGGGCGGGGTATCCAGTAATTTCTGTTCCGATGGGAAATATTCATGGTTTACCAGTAGGTATATCTTTTTTCGGAAGAGCATGGAGTGAGCCTACTTTAATTGAAATTTCTTATGCATTTGAGCAGTCATCTAAAGCTAGAATTATTCCTAAATTTTATCCAAATGATGAATATTAATTACATTAAATAATTATTAAAACAATATATAGATAATATGAATATTTATGGAGTCTCATTATTAGCGTTTTGTTTTTTGTTTGGTAAAATAATTGGAACTTACTTAGGTTCTTTAATCGGTTTGTCTGGTGATGTTGGAGGAGTTGGATTTTCAATGTTTTTTTTAGTTTTTATTAATTCTTATTTGAAAAAGAAAAATATTAATATTTCAAAATCTGAGAATGGAATTTTATTTTGGAGTACAATGTATATTCCAATTGTAGTAGCAATGTCTGCATCTCAAAACGTTAAAGCTGCTATGTTAGGAGGATGGTTAGCAGTTATTGCGGGTGTTTTGGTAACTATTGTGGCTTTTATATTAGTTCCCTTAATATCTAGAATAAGCAAGGAAGATTTAAGTAAAAATATATCAAAATGATTGAGAAGATAATTGATGCTAATGGTTTAGTATTTGCATTTTTCGTTGTTGGAATTATTATGTATTTATCATATCTTTTTTCAAATAAAATCTTAAACAATAAGATTCCTGGTGCAGCAATAGCAATAATAATTGCTCTTGGCTTAGCTTTTCTAGGGGATGAAAAAGGAGTTGCTAACCTCCCATATATGGGAGGTATGGCAATTCTGGGAGGATCAATGCTTAGGGATTTTTCAGTAGTTGCTACTGCAATGGGTGTTGATATTGTGAAAATTAAAAATGCCGGGGTTTCTGGAATTATTTCACTTTTAATTGGTATAACATTTTCATTTACTTTAGGTGTATTAATTGCTTTTTTTATGGGTTATTCTGATTCCGTTAGTCTTACTACAATTGGTGCAGGTGCATGTACTTATATAGTAGGTCCCGTAACCGGTTCAGCCTTAGGAGCAAGCTCTGAGATAATTGCTCTTAGTGTTGCTACTGGCGTAGTTAAGGTGATTGTAACATCTATATGCACTCCTTTAGTTGCAGGTAAGATTGGTTTAAATAACCCAAATTCAGCAATGGTTTTTGGTGGCTTAATAGGTACAACTAGTGGAGTAGCCGCTGGCTTAGCTGCAACAGATGAGAAACTAGTTCCATACGGAGCTTTGACAGCTACTTTTTATACAGGTCTAGGATGTCTGCTGTGTCCTTCTATTTTTTATTTTATTATATTAGCATTCTTTAAATAATTAATTATGGCATCTACTAATTTAACTCACATGCGAACTGCTCGTGAAAAACTCAAAAACAATTGGTCTACAGCCTTTTTAGTAGGTCTTTCAGTTATGTTACCTACCTTTATTGCTGAAATTATTCCAGAAATTGGAATTGTTGATGTTGGTGGTTTAGAAGACGCCTCTCTACAATTAATTTCAGTGCTTTTAGCATCTCCGCTTTCATTAGGATTTACAATTTATGCTCTGAACCTTTTTAGAAATGGTTCTGCGAATTACAATAATGTTTTCGATGGATTTAATTCATTAGGAAAAGCCTTAGGAGTTTATTTCCTGATGTGTGTAGTAATTATTTTAGGAATGATCCTTTTAATTGTTCCTGGCATTATTTTAGGTTTGGGTTTATCAATGGCATATTTTGTAATGATTGATAAACCAGAACTAGGTGTTATTGATACTCTAAAAGAAAGTTGGAGAATAATGAAGGGAAATAAAACAAAACTTTTAGGTTTAAATCTAAGATTTATTCCATGGGCTATTTTAGGAGTTCTATGCTTAATTATAGGTGTTATATTCGTATTACCCTGGATGCAAGTGTCTTATGCATCATTTTATGAAAAAATAAAATAATTGAATTCTAAACTTTTTATCCTTTTGGTTTTAAAGGTTTGTTTGTTAGTTTTTTAGGTTTGTTTTTCACATATTTTTCTAACCACCTGTCTTGTTCCCAAATCAGATGGAGTATTGTTTCTTTTGCTCGGTATCCATGACTTTCTTTTGGAAACATAACCAATCGGGTAGTAGCACCGAGTCCTTTTAGTGCATTAAAATACCTAACACTTTGCATTGGATAGGTTCCAGAATTATTATCCGCTTCTCCATGAACTAATAATAAAGGAGTTTTCATTTTATCTGCATGCATAAATGGAGACATTTTATAGTATACATTAGGTGCTTCCCAATAGCTTCTTTCTTCACTTTGAAACCCAAATGGAGTAAGAGTTCTGTTATATGCACCACTTCTTGCAATTCCAGCGGCAAATAAGTTGGAATGACTCAAAAGATTTGCAACCATAAAAGCACCATAACTATGGCCTCCTACAGCTACTCTTTCTCGATCAATATAACCTAATTTATCAACTGCATTAATTGCAGCTGTGGCATTTGCTACTAATTGAGTTCTAAATGAATCATTTGGTTCTTTTTCACCTTCACCAACTATCGGAAATGCTGCTCTATCTAACACTACATATCCTTGTGTAGCCCAATAAATTGGAGATCCCCAAGAAGGGTATATAAAACGGTTCGGATTGTTTGTTTTTTGAGAAGCACTGGATTTGTCTTTATACTCTCTT
This sequence comes from Flavobacteriaceae bacterium, assembly GCA_029243245.1. Taxonomy (GTDB): domain Bacteria; phylum Bacteroidota; class Bacteroidia; order Flavobacteriales; family Flavobacteriaceae; genus Marivariicella. The sequence continues at coordinate 277,586 of JAQWSK010000004.1, forward strand.
GGATAAGCCCATAAAATCATTGGTTTTTTATCGATTGTTGATTGATCCTCTAAAGGAAGGTATAGTATCCCATTTAAATCCAGGCCATCTTCGCGTTTGTAGCTTATTATTTCTTTTTTAATATTTTGAAGGGATTTAAAAGGGTTTTTAAAAAATGTTAATTGGTCTAATTGATTTAATTTTAATGAGTTTTTATAGTAGTTAGGATACTCATTAGGAGACTCTATTCTAGCTAAAATTTCATTTTTAATTAAGTTAAAATCAATAATTGTTTCGTATTTATTATCATAAGTAGACTGATAAATTCTATTTGTGGATCCATTAGATAAATCTAATTTATCTAGAAATGGAAATTGACCACTTTCCGTAAAACCATTACCTATGGAAAAAACGGAATTGTCATCCATTAATAATACATTTTTATTAAATATGTTTTTTTTAAGAACAAACCTTCCAGGATCATTATATACGTCTTGATAATTTCTATCATTGATAATTCTGGCTTGAGTTTTTGAATCTGAAGGATTGAAAACATATGTTTTTGTATTACGTGTATTCCACCATCTATCAGTTATTACAGCTATTTCATTATTTCCCCAATAAACTCCACTAATTCTGTTTTTAACCTTGGCCAAATATGATGGAGGGGAATTAAATGGGGCTTCCCACTGAAATAAAGCATCACGAAAAGCAATCTTATTTGAAGGATCGCCACCATCAAGAGCAATAACATAAGAAAGGGTAGAGGATTTATCACTTCTCCATCTAAAATTTCTTTTACCGGTTTTGGTTGCCATAAAACCTTTAGGTAGTTCTTCAAGAAGTGGTGCGTCATTAATAATCTTAATAAGTTTCGCGTTTAAATTATATACATGAGTTTCAGTTGGAAATCTATTGTAAGGAACTATATATGAAAAAGGAGTTTTTATAAAATCTATTAATAGTAATTTACCATTTGGAGATAATTGAATATTCTTATACATTTTGGCTGGTAACCATTTTTCAAAACCCCCATCAATATTTATTTTTAATAACTCAGATTTACTTAATTGTTTAAAATTGTATATGTCATTGGGGTTTTTTAAAAGATCTTGATATGTTCTATTTTGAGCTTTTGATCCATTATTTTCTGTTATGGTTGGCCCTACTGGTATAGTTGAAGCTGTGTTTATTAAGGGTTTTAAATCATCAGGTAGAGATTTAATGATTAATTCTTCGTTATTGATCCATCTAAAAACATTTCCCAAAGTTGCATTTATACTTGAATTAAATATTTTTTTTGCCTTAAGTGTTTTAATATTTAAAACCCATAATTCAACTCCTTTCTCAGTGGTATTAGTCATAGCTATTCTGTTTTCGTCTGGTGAGAACTGAAAATTTGAAAGTTTAATTTTATTTGGCAAACCTATCACCTCTTTAGGTGTATTACTTTCACTTAGCTTAGTTACTTGTACTTTTTTGTAATATGTTGTTCTGCTTCCTATATGACGTTTAGGATCAACTCTTAACCCTCCTAACCTAAGTTCTTCCCTTGAAAGATCTTTTATATTTTTATATATAGGTCTATACAGAAAAACCATAACATTGTTATCGCTATTTCTAAGTACCGAAGGAGTTAAATCTATATCAATAAGATTAAGTAAGGATTGTTTTGGAATTTTATAATTAGAATTTACTTGAGCATAAGAAGTTAGCGTTAGAAAAGACAAAAATGAAAATAAAGCTCGAATTATCGTAGTCATATTTTTATTAATTTAGTTATTTATCAAGTTACAAAAAACTTAAAATTCTATTCTAGAATTTAATTATGATTAAAAGGAGTTTATAGTTGTGCTTTGAAATTAATAATTTAATTTAGATAAAATATCATTAATTAAAATATAATAAAATGAAAAACATATATGTATTACTTTTATTTCTTTCAACAGGAATAGGTTATTCCCAAATAATCCAAAAATCATCTTGTTCTGAAAAAGCATATGAAATTGTCGAAAAGGCTTTAAATCACATGATGAATTTAGAGTTTTTAACAGCAAGGGGTATGGCAGATGCTGCATTAATAGTTGATGAAAACTGCGGATGTGCTAAATTAATAATAGCTCGTGTTAGTTCTTCTAATAAAGATTTTGGATCTCGAGCTAATAAGTTAGAAAGTATTGATCGTTCAAAACTAAGTGGAGAAGAGAAAGTATGGTATGATGCTTTGAGTACATCAGATTCAGAAAAGTACTCAATTGTTCAAAAGGCAGGGATAGATAAGTTCCCTAGTAGTCCATTTATTCATTATTTGGGCACTGGTGGGTTAAACTATGAATCATATAAAACGTTTGCTGAAAAATTTCCTGAACACGCATCTTCAGCTTATAATATGATGTCATATGGATACCTTCGGGGTGAATACGGTTCTGTTGATAAAGAAAAAGCAATGGAATATGTAAAAAAATCCCAAGATATGCATGACGGGCCAAATGCATATGATTCGATGGCAGAACACTATGCTTCTTTAGGTGAATTTGATAAGGCTGTTGAAAATCAATTAATAGCATTTGATTACTCAACTTTTAGTTCTCCGTATCAACCTAAACTACGGGAGTATTGGAGAAAAGCTAATAAGGAGGAAGTTGTTAAAAATTTAAAACAACTTCAGTCTGATATGCAAGATGCCATAATAAAAGGAGATAATGAAGCTTTTCAAAAATTTGTTCATCCAGACATTATTATAAGTACTGGCGATTCAGATTTAGGTAAATTTTATGAGTTTAATGCAGATGACTTAGAAGTAGATGAAAATTTTTCTTGGGATACTTTTGAAGTAGAGGACATGAATGTTTATTTTTCTATTGACATGAAAACTGCTGTAATCACATTTTATGCAAAGGGAGGATACACTATGAACGGATCTTCAGAATCATATGATTTGAATGGTAATCTTAAACCAAACTCAAAATTCATCGAATACAGTACACGAGCTTCTTCTGTATGGGTAAATACAAATCAAGGTTGGAAAACGATGCATAGTAATTTTGCTCCAAATAAAGGCAAAGTAGGATTACCTCAAAATTAAATTAATTACTTATAAAATAAAAAAAGGGAATACGTGTATTCCCTTTTTTATTTTGACGTCTACTTATGAAGTTTTATAAAATTATTTTCTTGTTTTTTGTAATGAAATATGGACACTCTCAAGAAATATCAGGTATTGTAATTGACAGTTTAAATAAACAACCAATTCCCTTTGTGGCAATTACATCTAATTTTAATAAGAGCACCATTAGTAATGAGGAGGGAAAATTTAAAATTCATAAAGATTCCTTTTTTAGCAACAAAGACTCACTTTTCATTTCCTCTATAGGGTTTACTCCAATAACAATATCATGCAATGGTGTTCAAGAAGTTGAAATAATATTATCTGCAAAAGCTATAGAGCTGAAATCGGTAGAAGTTAAAAATAGAAAAAAAATGACTGCCATTGAAATAATAGATAAAGTGAAAAATAATGTCAAGAATGTTTATGATTTTGATTACTTATCAAAGAAAATATTTTGGAGGGAGACAACTATAGCTGAAACAACAGAAATAGATCTTAAAATTAAAAAATCTTCTATTAAGGAATTTGATCAACTATTCATGGATAGTATTGTATCAACAATTCCAGTAAAATCTAATTTTTATATTGAAACTCTTTCCGAATTTTATGGAAATAGAAATCCTGAAAAACAAAAAATAAATGCAATAAAATCAGCTCAACTTTTAAATAAAGAAAATCAAATTTCTCTCGAGCTGTTAGAAAAAAAAATTCAACCAATTGTTGAACTTCGAATTAAACCTGATTCTTATTTCAAATTTAAATCTGGAATCTTTCCTGTTGATTTGAGTCTTGACGGTGTTGATCTAAGAGCTGTTGATTCTACAGATGTTTCTAGATTAGAAAAAATTAAAAAAAAGAAATTAGATGAAAGGAAAAATTTTAATTTAACTAATAGAAATTTCATTAGAGAAATGTCTAATTTTTATATAGATTTTAAAAAGAAAAAATTAAACCTTGAAATATTTAATAAATCAAGAATGTATGATTTTATTCTTGTAGAACTTTCATATTTAGGATATGAGCCAGTTTATATTATTGACTATTTTCCGAGATCTTCTAAGGTAAAATATAAAGGAAGAATTTATATTCATGCTGATGATTTTGCTTTAATTAGATATGACTATCAAAGCATAGAGCCTTTAAGAGATTTTAATCTTTTTGGAATTTCTTTTAAGGTAGAAAATAGACATGGAATAAGAATTTTTAAAAAAAATACGAATAACAAGTATGATCTTTATTTTGGTGAAAATTATTATGAAAATAGTTTTGGTTTAGATCGCCCTTTAAAGATCATTGAAAAAAATAAAAATGTTAGAGGTCGAAGGAAGCAAAATGAATTAAAAATGAATATTTTATTTAAAGGAGATTCATCAACTAAAACAGAATATATAGTTTTAAATAATGGAGTACTTCGAAAAATTGATTTTGACTCCTACAAGGAAATTGAAGCAGAAATACCTTATAATCTTAATGAGTACGACCCTAAATTTTGGAATGGTTATAACATAATTGAACCAAGCAAGGTTGTAAAAGATTTTAAGATTGAAAAAAATTAAATCTTATGATTTTTTTTGAACGAATTACAAAATATTTTCCATTATGGGTGATTTCATGTTCATTAATTTCTCTTTATAATCCAAGTATATTTACTTGGTTTTCTGGAGATTTAATTACTTATGGGTTAGCTGGAATTATGTTAGGAATGGGGCTCACACTAAAACTTAGTGATTTTAGAGAAGTTTTTAATTCTCCCTCATGGGTTATAATGGGGCTTTTTTTACAATTCACAATTATGCCTTTGTTTGGATGGTTACTTGGAGTTTTATTTAGTTTGCCTGCTTATTTTGCAGTCGGATTAATATTAGTTTCATGTTGTCCTGGAGGTACAGCATCAAATGTAATAGTTTATTTATCTAAAGCTAATGTTGCATTATCTGTTGCAATGACAGCTTTTTCAACCATTTTCGCTATTTTTTTAACTCCCATATTAACAGCCTATTTTTCTGGAGCTTATTTAGAGGTTGATTCATTGGGTTTATTCTACAGCACTATAAAAGTGGTTTTGTTTCCTATATGCATTGGACTTTTATTAAATTTACTAGCGCCAAGGGTAACATACTTTATAAAACCATTATCTCCACCCATAGCTGTATTATTAATAACATTAATAGTAGCAAGCATTATAGGCCAAGGAAAGGAAATAATCTTAAGTTCAGGGTTAAGTTTAATTGCATCAATTATGATCTTACATTTATTAGGTTTTTTATTCGGATATGTATTAAGTTATATTTTAACCAGAAATAAAACAATTAGTAAAACAATTTCTATTGAGGTTGGCATGCAAAATTCGGGATTAGGTGTTGTTTTGGCAAGAGAAAATTTTATTAATCCAGCAACTGCTATTCCTTCAGCTATATCCAGTTTAGTACATTCAATTTACGGAAGTATTTTTGTTAGCTTTTTTAAGAATAAATAAACCCCTAAAGGATTGTTTTAAAATAATTAAAAGTTTCCTCGGGTAGTTTCTCTATATAATCAGTTAATTTTTTTAATTCTAAATAATGATCAGATAATTGGGGGTTAGGTTTGGTGTAATTAAAGTTATAATGCCTCCAAAAAGTCATTGAAGTTCCTGCATATACAGTAAATGCTTTTAATGAATCAAGTTCATTTTCTAATAAATTAATTTGATTATTATAACCAATTAATAAATTTTTTACTTTACTCAAATTAATTGTATTTCGTTCTTTGCAAACCCCAATAATAGTCATTCCAATGTCATAAATTCTATAATAATAAGCTGATTCCTCAAAATCCATTATTGTGACTGACTTACTATCATTACTAATAATGATGTTGTCGTGAAAGACATCACTATGAATTAGTGATTTCGGCAGTTTAAGGCTAAAGTAAGGTTTCAAATATTCAAGTTTCTTATTTAGCCAAAAGTGAAATTCTGAATTTTTGGCATATTTCTTAATTTTTTTAAATTGTTCTTTCCCGTAATTTATTTTTTTTGGAAGAAAACTTGGCGCCTCTATTTTATGAAGCTTGCCTAATTGTTCACCAATGAGTTTTAAAATACGGGCAGAGAAATCAATTTCAATTTTCCCTTCTATATACTCCTTAATCATTATTGGCTTTTTATTAAATAGAAAAACAGGGCTATTGTTTTTAGTCTTAATTATTTTAGAAGTTCTATATTTATTCGCATCTAAATACTTTAGCAAAAAAGCTAATTCTTTTGCTTTTTTAAATGTTTTTTGTTCACAAATAGTTAAGACATATCTCGTATAAGTTGTGTTTATTAAGTAACTGGTGTTTTCTAACCCTCCCTCTAAAATTCTATAGGAATTAATTTCTTTTAAATTAAAGTTGTTTGTTATTAACTCAATTTCCTTTTTCTTTAAAGAAGTGTAATTGGCCATATTTGGTTATTTAATAATTTTAAATTTAGATATTTTATTTTTTTTAAAAGACATGATTTATAAATTCTTTGATTACCTTTTTTTACTTTTGCAATTGGAATATTATAAACATGGGGAAAGATTTTGAAAAGTATTTAAAATTTCACAGGACTTATGGAGGTACTGGTAAAATGTTTAAATTTAATTTTATTGAATATAAAAAAGGTTTTCTTAAACTAGAGGGTGAATTTACATTAGAAACATTAAATCCAAATCAAAGTGTTCAGGGAGGGCAAATGACCTCAATGCTTGATGATGTAACAAGCTTGCTTATAATTTATGAGTCAAAAGGGGCTATATATCCAACTTCAACAAATCTTCATAGCATTCATCATAGACCTCTTTTTGCTGGAAAAGTTTTTGCTACTGCAGAGGTTGTAAATATGGGAAAAAATATAGCAACATTAAAAGGCAAATTGTTTAATTCTGAAGAAAAACTAGCAACTACACTTATGCACTCAGTATATTTAATTAAAAAAGATTTTAAGGTGTAATAAAATTAGCTTTATTTAAGCTTAAATTGAACGATAAAACTCAATTCTTGAAACATGAAGAGCATTAATAAAACTATTATTCTAGTATTCTTTTTTTTGGTTGGATGTAAAAACATGACACCTCCTGTGAAAGCTCCATTTGAAGATTTGGATGTGTTATCCATAAATGATTGGTGGAACAAAGAAACCAACACTATTGTAAATTTAAATGTAAAACGCAGTGAAGTTATCGCTTTTGGGATTTATACGGTTTCAAATAATACCCTTAAGCTTACAGCTCAACTTTTTCCACTTTACCCATATGAAACTAGAGAAATTCGCTTAGAAATTTTTGAAAATGAAGTATGGAATGAAATACAAAAAATAAAGGTCAATGATATAGGGTGGGCGGCGACTTTCCGAATTAATAATTGGGACTCATCAAAAAATATAAGATATAAAATCAAACATGGGAAAGAAGCCTTTTTTGAAGGACTTATAAGGAAAGATCCTAAAAATAAAAATGAAATAGTCCTTGTAGCTCTCTCTTGTAATAGTAATAAAGACAGAGAAGGGAGAGAAAATTATGTCAAAAATATAAATTATATTAATCCAGATCTTTTATTTTTCGCAGGGGATCAATCGTATGATCATAAGGAGCATACAGCTGCATGGATAAAATTTGGAATGCAATTTAGAGAAACCTTTAGAGAGAGGCCGTGTATAACTATTCCAGATGATCATGATATTGGGCAAGGAAATTTGTGGGGAGAATATGGTAAAAAGGCACTGTCTCCTGCAGGAAATGATGGTGGGTATTTCTATCACCACGAATATGTAAAAATGGTTGAAAGAGCCCAAACCTCTCACTTACCTGATCCATATGATAATACCCCTATAGAGCAAAACATAAAAGTTTATTATACAAATCTAGTTTTAGGTGGAATAGATTTTGCAATCATTGAGGATAGAAAATTTAAATCAGGACCAAAAGGGAAAATTCCACAACAGGGTCCAAGACCTGACCACATAAATAATCCTGACTATGATCCAAAAACAATTGATGTTGAAGGATTAAAATTGCTTGGCCAAAGGCAACTTGATTTTCTTGGAAGCTGGGGTGAAAATAACAGTGAAATGAAAGCTGTTCTGTCGCAAACAGGCTTTTGTGGTGGCGCTCACCTTCATGGTGATAAACAAAATAGGCTTCATGCAGACATGGATTCTAATGGATGGCCTCAAACGGGAAGAAATAAAGCTCTCAAAATCATAAAAAAAGCAAATGCTGTTCATGTAGGAGGAGACCAACATATAGCTACAGTTATTCATCATGGGATTGATTCCTATGAAGATGGTCCATGGGCCTTTGTTGTTCCTGCCATTGTTAACAACTATTACAGTAGATGGTGGTGGCCTGAAAACGAACAAATCGGTGTTAATGGAAATGAAAACCTTCCTTGGACGGGTAGATATCTGGATGGTTTTAATAATAAAATCACTATGCATGCTTATGCAAATCCTGACACGAATTCAAATGGTGCGGGATATGGAGTTGTGAGATTTAACAAGGATGTAAAAACAGTTACATTTGAATGCTGGCCAAGACATGAAGATGTTTCTAAAAAAAATGCTTCTCAGTTTAAAGGATGGCCAATTACAATTTCTTTAAATTAATTTTATTCAGATTTTTTTAACTTTTAACTAATTTTTTTAAAGCTAGCCATTGTCTTAGTGTTTCTCTTGATTCTGAGGCAGGATATCCAAGCACAGTCTTTCCAGCAGGAACATCTGAAATAACCCCAGAGCATGCACCTACACTAACGCCAGAGCCAAGAGTTAGATGGTCTCTTATTTTTGCTCCGCCACCAATCACAACGCCATCTCCTAATGTAACAGTTCCTGCTAGACCTGAGCTTCCTGCCATAATACAAGATTTACCTAGGATACAATTATGTCCAATTTGAACCAGGTTGTCTATTTTACATCCATCACCCAGAATAGTACTATTAAATTTTGCTTTATCTATGCAAGTATTCGCTCCAATTTCCACATTATTACCAATCACTACATTACCAATATGACAAATTTTAAGGAGTCCAGCACCATCTGGTGAAGGTCTATATCCAAAACCATCTGCTCCTATACTTACATTGCAATGAAATATACAGGAATGTCCAATAACGGAATTTTCTCTAACCACTGTCCCAGACCAAAAAACACAATTCTCTCCTATAGAAGTATTATCAAATACACTAACATTTGGATATAATGTACTTCCAGCACCTATTACGACACCTTTACCCACATAACAAAATGGACCTATCTTAACATCTTTTCCTATATTAGCAGTTGGATGAACGCTCGCTGAAGGATGAATATTTTCTTCAAAAACAGGTCCGTTTCTAGGTGCAAAAATTTCCAATAGAATAGCCATAGCAATATCTGCATCTTTAACAAAGATGATAGGTTTGTCTTGATTGTCAATTTTTATTGATTCATTTACAATGGCTGCACCTGCCTTTGAATCATTCCAATATTTTATGAATTTATGACTTCCAATAAATGTTATCTGATCTTCAGTAGCATTCTTTAGATCATTTAATCCATTGATTGTGATCTTTTTTGCAAAATGAATTTGGCCAGAGATTAAATTAGCAAGCTGCTCTAGGTTATAGGTTTTCATAGACATTTTTATTTATACTAAAATATGTTTTATTTATTTAAAGTCATTTTTTTAATAAAAGTAATTTCTGATTTTGAATAAGGGCTCCCGTCTGAACGAAAAATATCATGATGCCAAACTTTTGGTTCTTTAGACAACTTTATTACCCAACTTTTCCATGGATATTTTGTGTTTGTTTTACCATCAACCAGTCCCCAGTTTATTGCTGCAATATTTTCTTTTTTAAACAAGGGCATTAACATCTCAAATGTATTTCCATGAGAACGGGCTAAATATTCTGTACAAAATAAGGGTCGGTTATACTTTTTAAGTTCACTTATTTTTCGAGTCACGTTTTCTAGTTTTCCATCATACGCATGAAAGGAGATGACGTCTGAATTTTCAAGCATAAATCTATCCAGTTCGGGAAGTTTGTTGAGTATACCCCAATTAGAAATATTTCCTCTCCAAATTCCTGTAGTAAGAGGTTGTGTTGGATTTACTTCTCTAGCCCATTGAAAGGTTTTTCGCAGTAGGGCAAGAGAATATTTGTTTTTATTTCTCAATTCCAATTTTGCTCTTCCCTTTCCTTTTGCTCTATTATCGGGCTCATTGTATAAATCCCACAATAAGACTCGTTCGTCATTGGCAAATTCTGAAATCACACCCTTAATATAGGATTCTAATTCATCATGAAGTGAAAGATTACCTAAGATTTCTGCACCAGGCGCTTGTACCCATCCAGAATTATGAAGGTGAGGGATCGGATCAGGCTGCTTTCCCAATTTAGGTTGGGGATGCCAAACATCATCAAGTAAAACAAAAATGGTTTTTATCTTGTATTTATCTGCAATAGACAGATAGATATTCAAGCGCTCTAAGAATCCCTTTGAATCTTGTTCCCAAAGTAAATTATGTAAATAAACTCGATGAAGGTTCATTCCTATTTCAGAAGACCATTTTAATTCTCTTTCAATGGTAACTGCATCAAATGTTTGGACTTGCCAAAATTCAAGTTGGTTAATAGAGCTACTAGGATTAAAATTTGTTCCAACTAACCATGGTTGTTTTTCGTACCAAGACCATGCTTTTTCTTCAGACCATTTTTGTGCAATATTTTTTGCAGGAAAAATTATGTGAGCAATCAAACATAATATTATATTGAATCTAAGCATATAGCGGAATGTATTAGGTGAAACTTATTATTGTGACATTGTCTATTAACCATTTACTTTTTAAAGATAGGGTAATTTCAAGGCTTTATATTCAAGATTTAACTCTAAGTTTTAGAATTTTACTTTATAGAATAATTCACGCTAAAGGCAGTTCGATCTTGAGTCACTTTTTGTTATATTTACGAATAATATGCTATTATGTTAGAACTCAAACCTGTTACCAAAGACTTAATTCCTAATGCTTTAAACAAAGCAAATCATTATCGTTTATTAAATGAACCATGGCAGGCTGAAAGTATTTGTCGTGATATTTTACAAGTAGACTCAACTCACAAACCTGCTATTTTATGTATGATTTTGGCTATCACAGATCAATTTGAAAATGAAAAGGGTCGGGCAAAATCAGAAGAAGCCAAGGAGCTTTGCACACAACTCAATAGTAAATTCGAGCAAAAGTATTATCAGGGAATTATTGCCGAACGACTAGGTAAAACTGCCTTATTGCGAAACACACCTCGCATTAAGTATATTGCTTATGAGTATTTCATAAATGCTATGGATTATTTTGAAGATGCGGAAAAGATTCAACCAAAAGGTAATCAAGATGCTGTTTTAAGATGGAACGCCTGCATAAGACGAATTAAAGAATTTGATTTAAAACGTTCTCCAGATGATAATTCTTTTCAGCCATTCTTGGATGTTTAATTTAAGGACTTAAAGGGGGGAATTTCTTCTTTTTTTTGCCAAATATTTTACGGCCTAAAATAGTTATGGGGTCATAAAATCTGTCAACCACACGTTCCTTCATTGGAATAATACCATTATCTGTAATATTTATATTTTCCGGGCAAACATCGGTGCAACATTTAGTAATATTGCACATTCCTGAACCAAATTCTTTTTTTAATTCTGGAATTCTATCTTCTGTATCTAATGGATGCATCTCGAGACTGGCCACACGAATCATAAATCGAGGTCCAACAAATTTATCTTTTTTGTCATGGTCACGAAGTACGTGACATACATTTTGGCATAAATAACACTCTATGCATTTTCGAAATTCCTGAACTCGATCAACATCATTCTGATACATGACATAGCCATTTTCTGTTTTACATTCATGGGCGAGTTTAACAGGTTTTATTCTTTTGTTTTGAATATAATTCCATGAAACATCAGTAACCAAATCTTTAATAACAGGAAAGGTTTTCATTGGAGTAACTATTATGGTCTCATCTTTTCTATATTCATTCATTCTTGTCATACAAGACAACTTTGGCATACCATTTATTTCCATACTACAGGAGCCGCATTTTCCGGCTTTGCAATTCCATCGAATTGCGAGATCATTAGCTTGCTCTGCTTGAATCTTGTGAATAGCATCAAGCACAACCATTCCTTCTTTAACTTCCGTCTCAAAATTGACCAGTTCTCCATTTTTATTATCACCCCTATAGATTTGAAATTTACGTGTTGTCATAGCCTGTTTGATTACTTTCAAAATTAAGCGTTATAAAATATTTGTTCATTTACTTTCTTTCTTCAATAATTTCATTTTCAAGATCTTCAATAGAAGATTCTGCAATGCGTACCAATTCTGGATTTGCACTTGGGCGCTCTACTTTATTTAACTGCATTTTTCCATCCACTCCTTTTTTAGAAATTATATTATAATTAAGCCATTCTTTTTGTTCGCCCGGAAAATCAGATCGGGTATGTGCCCCTCTGCTTTCTTCACGAAATTTTGCAGCTCGTGCCACTGCTTCTGCCGTAATTAACAAGTTGCGCAATCCTAATGCTTCATGCCAACCAGGATTAAATTGACTTGTTCCTTTTGCTTTTACAGACTTGTATTCCTCTTTGATATTTTCTATTTCATCTATTCCTTTTACAAGTTCATCTTTTGTCCTAATAATCCCAACATTCATTTGCATATTTTGCTCCAGCTGCTCGTGCAATAGATATGGATTAGCTCCTGATTCACGGTTTAATATTTCTGTTGCCTTTAGAATTATTTTTCTCACTTGATTTTCATCAAAATCAGAATGGTTCGCATTGTTTTTTGCAAATTCAGCAGCCTTTTTTCCTGCTAAGTAACCAAAGACCAAAAGATCCGACAAAGAATTTCCTCCCAAGCGATTAGCTCCATGCATTCCTGCAGCACATTCTCCACATGCGAATAATCCAGGAACAGAGCTCATGGCTGTATCGGCATTCACTCGAATCCCACCCATAAAATAATGACAGGTAGGACCTACTTCCATAGATTCTTTAGTAATATCTAATTCTGCCAAAACCTTAAATTGATGATACATGGAAGGTAACTTCTTTTTAATATCTTCTGATGATCGTTGTGTAGCAATATTAAGATAGGCTCCTCCGTGTTTTGAACCTCTTCCAGCTTTAACTTCTTCATTAATTGCTCTAGCTACAACATCTCTGGTTAATAGTTCTGGAGGGCGTCTAGCGCTGGGGTCTCCCGATAGCCATCTTGCAGCTTCTTCTTCGGTTTCTGCAGTTTCTGAACGAAAGCGTTCAGGAATATAATTAAACATAAATCGCGTGCCTTCACTATTTAATAGAATTCCTCCTTCGCCTCTAACACTTTCAGTGACCAAAATACCTTTCACTGATAATGGCCACATCATTCCAGTAGGATGAAACTGATTGAACTCTAAATCCATAAGTTCGGCTCCTGCTTCATAGGCCAATGCATAACCATCCCCGGTATATTCCCAAGAATTTGAGGTGACATCCCATGCTTTTCCGCCTCCTCCAGTAGCAAATATAATAGCCTTTGCTTTAAATATAATAAAAGTTCCTGTCTCCCGCCACATACAGACTATCCCAATCACTTTACCTTTTTCATTTTTAAGTAAATCCAAGGCCGTACACTCCATATAAGTCTCAATTCCTTGGTGAATACCATGGTCTTGAAGGGTCCGGATCATTTCCAATCCAGTACGATCACCAACATGTGCTAATCTTGGATACCTATGACCACCAAAATTCCTTTGATTTATTAGTCCTTTTTTAGTGCGATCGAATACCGCACCCCATTCTTCAAGAAGGCGTACACGTTCTGGTGCAAGTTGAGCATGAAGTTCAGCCATTCGCCATACGTTAAGAAATTTTCCACCACGCATGGTATCGCGAAAGTGAATTTTCCAATGATCACGTTTATCAACATTTCCCAATGCGGCAGCCATTCCACCTTCAGCCATAACCGTATGTGCTTTCCCTAAAAGTGATTTCATCACAATACCAGTGCTCATCCCATGGCTTGAAGCTTCAATTGCTGAGCTTAATCCAGCTCCACCAGCTCCCACAATTAGAACATCATGCTCAATGGTTTTAATTTCAGATATATCTAACATAAATAATTTCTTTAAAATCCCCATGTATTAGGGTCGTTAATATATCCCATTGAGACCATTCGAATATATAAATCGGCTATCATTATCCATACTAAGCTAAGCCAAGCAAATAACTCATGGCGACGGTTGAACCAGCCAACAATCATTCCGTTTTTGTGAGCTATATCACCTCTTAACCCACATGAATAGCAATCCCTACTTCCGCTTACAAGATGGCGGATAGAGTGACAACCAAAAATATAGCTGGCTAATAAGATCGGGTTTCCTAATAAAAGTAAACTTCCAAGGCCAACACCAAATTCTCCAGCTCTAAAAAACGATAAATAGGCATCATAAAAAAATACAATAATATATATTGCTGCAAAGTACACTGTAATGCGATGTATATTTTGAACAACCATAAATCCTGTTTCACCTTTATATCCTTCTTTTCGTTTACGTTGTAAAGCGCCCACAGCACAAGCTGGTGGTGTCCCAGAGAATGCTCTATAGTATGCTTTTCTATAGTAATAACAAGTGAATCTAAATATTCCAGGAACTGCCAAAATCAATAACGACGGAGACGGAGGAATCCAACTAGGCCACCAGCTGGGCCAGGGTCCAAAAATGGAATGGGTCATTGGCGCAGCTCCTTCAACACTTTCTTTAATAAAAAGAAGTGGAGAATAAAAAGGAGCTAGATACCCCCCAAATCCTTCTTGCCCACCACTGTACCAATAAAAATTGGCCTGCCAAGCAGACCAAAATCCATAAATCAAGAAGCTGGTTAGTCCAAAAACCACAAGTCCCGGATAGAGCCTCCAATTATCCTTACGTAGAGTTTTAGTGAATCCTTTGTCGTGAATGGCAAAAGAAGTTTTTGTAGACATTAAAAATATTTATTTAAAAATTTTTTATTGAAAGGACAACTAAATTTTGATACAATTTAGTAAAAAAGATCATCTTTATTAATTTCGTTATAATTTTATTTTTTGTGGAATTTACCTTTTAGCCTAAACAAAGCCCTTATGAACCCTATCTTTCTAATCATAAATTTTAACTTAGTTAATTTAAAACCAATAAATCCAGTGAATTATGAGTCGATTTTACGATTATATTATAATTGGTGCAGGTTCTGCAGGTTGTGTATTGGCAAACCGTTTGTCTAAAGATCCCAAAAACTCAGTTCTTTTATTAGAGGCAGGAGGGCCAGATTCAAATATGAATATTCATATTCCCGGCGCTTACTTAAAGATTCATAAAAGTAAACAAGATTGGGGTTTTTGGTCTGAAAATCAATCTAATGTTTTGAATCGAAAAATTTATTTACCACGAGGTAAAACCCTAGGTGGAAGTAGTTCTACAAACGCTATGGCTTATGTAAGAGGGAATGCTGAAGATTATGATGGCTGGGCAAAACTTGGTAATGATGGTTGGGGATATAAAGATGTACTTCCTTTTTTTATGCGATCAGAAAATCATGAACAAATCGACAAGGTGGATTCTGGCTTTCATGGAAGTTCTGGAGAGTTAAGTGTTACACTTCCAACAAAATTTAAAACACCTTATGTTGAGGGATTTATTTCAGCTTGTGAAAAAATCGGTATACCAAAAAATGGTGACTATAACGGAGTAAATCAAGAGGGCGCTAGTTTGGTTCATAGTACTATTAAAAACGGGAAACGCCATAGTGGAGCAGCAGCTTTTTTAAAACCTGTATTATATAGACCTAACTTAACTGCTATAACACACGCTCAAGTGTGTAAGATAATTTTAAATGGTAAAGAAGCTGTAGGAGTAGAGTATGTTAAAGGTTCAAAAAAAAATAAAGTATATGCGCAAAAAGAGATCATACTTTCTGCTGGAGCTTTTCAATCACCACAATTATTAATGTTGTCTGGAATTGGAGAAGCTTCCGAATTAACAAAGCATGGGATTGATTGTTTATATGAATTAAAAGGAGTTGGTAAGAACTTACAGGACCATTTATTTTATCCAATATGTGCTCAGTCAAAAACTCAAGAAGGTATCAATCATTATATTTCGCCTTTAAAGCAATTTAAAGCTGCTTGGAATTATTATGTTAATAATAAAGGAGTTTTTTGCACTGGTCCTCTTGAGGGTATGGCATTTTTTGATCTTGATCAAAAGGGTGGAAAAGTTAATTTTCAATTACACTTTTCTCCAATATGTATAAATAATGAATATGGTTATGATGCTTATGATCTTTATGATTATCCAAGAGTAGATGGTTTTACTATATTACCAACATTATTACATCCTAAAAGCAGGGGCACAGTTAGCCTTTTTTCTTCAAACCCAAAAGCACCACCAATTATTCAACCTAATTTTTTACAAGAAAAAGAAGATATGGATCAACTTATCAAAGGAGGTAAGTTAGTGTTTAAGCTAATGGAAGATGAAGCCTTGAAAAAACACACTGAAGTAGATATGCTTCCTAGTAACCGGTCTTCAGATGATTCTCTTATTGAACACATAAAAAAAACTCTTGAAACAGTTTATCATCCTGTTGGTACTTGTAAAATGGGAACAGATAACATGTCTGTAGTTGATCCTACATTAAGAGTCCATGGAATTTCTAATCTTCGAGTTGTTGACGCGTCTATTATGCCTAAAATAGTTTCTGGCAATACCAATGCGCCTGTTTATATGATAGCTGAAAAAGCATCTGATATGATATTAAATATTTAGAATCATTAATTAATAAATCCTCTGAATTTAAAAATTAATTCAAAAAACTAAAGGGTCAAAATTCCATAAAATGGGAAGTAAAAAGTACACAAAAAGAGTCAATAGAATAATTGAAAGTAGGTTCATCCATATACCAACACGTACCATGTCAGGAATACGCAAATAACCTGAACCAAAAACGACGGCATTCGGAGGGGTCGCTGCAGGTAACATGAAAGCACAGGAAGCAGCAACCGTTGCGGAGACCATTAGTACGAATGGGTGTATATCAATCATCTTGGCCATTGGATATAAGATTGGCAATAACATGGCCGTAGTTGCCAAATTAGAGGTAATTTCTGTTAAGAAATTAACTGAGGCAATCAAAATGACGACCACTAAAAGTAGCGGAATGCCATCCAATAAAGTCATTTGTGAACCTATCCACAAAGCTAAGCCACTGTCCTTAAAACCTGCGGCTAACGCCATTCCTCCTCCAAATAACAACAAGATTCCCCATGGTAATTTGATAGCTTCTTCCCAATTTAATAGGCGTCTGTCTTTATTTTTAGTGGGTAATAAAAAGATGACCAGAGCACTTATCAGCCCAATAATGGTATCATCAATCGCTGGAACAAGTGAATTCAATAAAAAAGACCGACTAATCCAGGCAAATGCAGTCAAGGCAAACACCCCGGCTACTAATTTTTCTTCATAGCTAATTGGACCGAGCGCTTTCAATTGTTTATCAATTTCTGTCCGTCCACCAGGAAAAGATTTTTGTTTGAACTTGAAGGCAAAACCGGTTAAGTACTTCCAGCATATAAATAGCAATACTACCGAGATAGGAAGACCAAATTTAAACCATTGAGCAAAGGTGATTTGATATCCGAAGGTCTCCTCCACAACGCCTGCCAAGACCAAATTAGGAGGCGTTCCGATCAAAGTACTCATACCTCCGATGGTAGCACTATAAGCAATTGCCAACATCAAAGCCTTTCCAAAAATTCGGTTTTCATCTTCTATTGTATCTGGATTATCTCTTAGTTGCGCAACTATCGCCATGCCAATGGGCAACATCATAACAGTAGTAGCTGTATTGGAAATCCACATCGACATGAAAGCAGTGGCCACCATAAAACCAAGAATGATGTTTACGATATTCGTACCAATGATACTAATGATGCTTAGAGCTATCCGTCTATGTAGGTTCCATTTTTCAATTGCGATGGCAATGATAAAACCACTTACATAGAGGAAGACATATTTATGTCCAAAAGAAGCTGTCGTTTCTGATAGTCCTAAACCACCGGTTAATGGAAATAAAATAATAGGTAATAAAGCCGTTACGGCAATAGGAATAGCTTCGGTTGTCCACCAAATGGCGATCCATACTGTCGTTGCTAAAATGGCATTGGCCCTGGGGTTCAAGCCTTCGGGGTGAAAGAAAAGTATTATTAGCAAGAATGCTAGAGGGCCTGCCACTAAACCGATATTTTTTGATTTTATGTTCATATTCAATCTGTCTTTTTACATCATATTCAAATTAAGATTTCACTCCCTTTATTTCCTCAATAACCGCTTGAGTAACCTCTTGAGTACTGGCTTGTCCACCTATCATCTGTAGGCGGTTTACCACTATCCCCATAACCTCTGAGGTCACTTGCCACAACCGTATATTTTTTAGCTAATGCAGGTGCTATCTTGTGCCAAATATAGTGTGACTGCGGATACCCTTGAAGTAGTAGAATTGGGGGACCGCTTCCACCAATAACATAATTGATATTGACATTATTAACTTTAGCAATTGACTTTTTAAAGTTTTTAAACATTAAGCATTAAAATTAAAGCTTTTATTTAACAATTAATTTGACATTTAAATAATTTTAAAAACCCCAGTTTTTGAGCTTGTGGTTTTTAGGGGCAGTCTTTTTCAATCGGTCTTTTATTTTATCGAGATACATAGTATTGTAGCGAAGGCGTGAAATGTAATTTGGATTTTCTTGATCTCCATTCCAGCAATGTTCAGCATTGTTTCCGTAATCAACTTTACCTCCATAGTAGGGGTCTTTTGTAGATTCTAAAAATTCTTCTGTGAGCACAACTGCATTATTTAGATAATAATTATCCATATCGCCGCAGTAGATATTTATTTTTCCTTCGAGATCCTTTCCAATTTTATCCCAATCCCGTTCCATAATATACCTTAGGTCGTAATTTTCTTTCCAGTAATTTACTACATCACGATCAATTTCACCTGTAAGTTTGTCCCATATAGGCTTAGGATATCCATCTTTTCCTACGGGCGAATAAACTGCTTGCCAAATGTCCCATTGGTCACCAGATCTACCTTTATCTCCTAGTATAAATTCTCTTCTGTTCATATCGATCAATTGAGTTTTGATATGTCCTTTTCCATCTCTCATTCCAGGGCGAAGTATCTTTCTGAAAGTTCCGCTTTTGTAGTAAGCATTTTTATCTTTATAAAGATCAACTACTGTATATGCTCTAAAATCTATAGGATCAGGGCACGCAGCAAAACATCCATTATACTGTTTAGGATAAAAAACTTGAACAGCTAATGCTTCCCAACCGCCTGTTGATCCTCCATATAAAAAACGACCCCAGCCTTCCCCAACACCGTTAAACATTTTTTCAATTTGTGGGATAAGTTCGTAAGTTATTGCATCACCATAAGGGCCAAGATTTGCAGAATTTACCGCATACGAATCATCGTAGTAGGGGTTTTGGTGCTGGATTTCTATTACAAGAAACCTTGGGAAATCATCCGACACCCAATTTTTGTAGAAATCGTAAGCTTCTTTTTCTTGAATGTATTTGTATCCTGTAATCCCAAACCTACTACTGAAAATTGTATCCTTTTCAGGTGCAGTAGGAGCAGTGGTTCGAAATCCACCAATTGTTTTTGGAAAATGCCCGTGAAAAACCATTAATGGATATTGGGTTTTACTTTCTTTATTAAATCCTTGCGGAACCAAAACATTAGCTTGAAAATACATAGGCCTTCCCCAAAACTCTGAAAGGAGTTCGCTTTTGATTTTAACATGCTTTATGTATTTAGAATCCTCAACAGGCTCTATGGGAGGAATTTCTTCAGTTATTATGATCTTTACAGGACTTTTACTCTGATTGTCAAACTCTATTTTAATGGGCTTACTATAAATATTTTTTGGACTGGTATTCCAGTGTTGCCCTTCTCCTTGATCCATAGGTAGCTGAACAGTATGTCCGTTTGACAGATTAAAAGTGTCGTATTTATGAAGCAAGGCTTGAACAAAATAAGTGCCTGATTTGAGTTGGTTTAACTCTTCAATCGGGTAAGCCTTTGCAGAAGAATTAAATAATTCTTTTTGGCCTGGTATCCACTGCTGAACATTTTTTCCAATAAGTATTCCTGTTTCATTTGAATCGTTAATCTGAAAGCGAGGCTCTTTAAGTGAATCCTTAGTGATCATTAACAAAAGGCGACCATTATAACCTTTTAATCCCAATGCGGAGTCGAAAGTGATCTCAAAGATTGTAGCCTCTTTAGTATTACATCCAGTTAAAATTATAACTAAAAAAAATGCAACAAAAAAAGCTCGAAAAACACTTTTTAAATTATTCATATTTTATATTTAAGCATCAATTTAGTAAATATTTATCAGTTTAATATCTAACGCATAGGCACATATTCTTCAGTAAGTTTAGGTGTTATTAATTTCATTAACTTTAGTTTGTGAAAAAGCTATTATTACTTACTTTATTACAAGTTTTTTCTTTTGGTTTTTCTCAAGATGGTGAATACAATAATTTAGTTTTAGACAGAACGACTAAAGCTCGAGGTTTTAAAGGTTTTTCTCTAGGATTTTTAGTTCAAGGTCAAATTAAATATCCACACCCATATTATGGGCCTAAAGTTGGTGGGTTATACGATGATGGAGCCTATCATTTTACAATTGATGTTTATTTTAAAAAATTCATTGTAGGCTTTCAATTGTCAGATGAATTTCTATACTTAGAAAAGTTTGATAATGGTGCTGCTTGGAAACCCAGAGGGTTTAACGGGAGCTATTCTTCTCTAACAAGAGCATATTGGTTTAACCTAGGGTATAACATCGTTAATAATTTTAATTTGAAGTTAGGAATTGGTTTTAGAAGTGGACCAAAACAACCACTTACAAATCTGAGTTTTACAGCTTCTGAGGTAGCTGAAAATTTTGATTATGAAAACCCTCTACACATTTTTAATACGTCTAATTCACTTAATGAGTTTAATGAGATTGATTATTCTTTATCGATTACCTACCCTATAAAAGTTTATGATAGATTTGGTATAGTTCCCGAACTAGGATATACATTCAAACACGCAGGTTTATTAACGGGTTTTAGTATTATTTATAGATGAAGAGATTATTATCCCTTTTTGCATTATTGTTATTTAATGATTGTTTTAATCACGATTCATTAGAAAATATAATCATTAAATATACTCTAGAAGTATCAGCTGAAATAGGTGGATCAGTAAGCTCATCAGGAGGGATTTACTATTCAGGAGAAATAGTTACTATTACTGCCACACCTAATTCTGAATATGTTTTTTCAGGATGGTCTGATGGTACAGCTACTAGCTCCTTAACGATAACAGTAAATTCAAACCAAACTATTGCGGCTTCATTTAGTTTAATAGACATAATACCACCAACTATTTCACTAACAGGTTCTTCAACTATAATTCTTTTAGTTGGAGACACTTTCACAGACCCTGGAGCTACTGCAACCGATGATGTTGACGGAGATATTACTTCTTCAATAATATTTTCAGGAACGGTTGATAGTTCTACAGTTGGAACGTATACCATAGTTTATTCTGTTACGGATAGTGGAAACAATACAGCTTCAGTAGCTAGAACGGTTATTGTAAGTGTAGCATCATCAGTTTATTTTGAGAACAATACGTGTAAATGTCCTACTGCATCAGTAGGAGATACAGAAGTGATTAATGGAGTAACCTATACGGTAGTGGATAATACATCTATAGTAACTCAAATTGCAATTTGGAATTATAATTTATGCACAACATTGGTTACTGATATGAATAATTTATTTCAAGGTAACACCACATTTAACTCTGACATTGGTTTTTGGGACACTTCTAATGTGACTAATATGGGCGATATGTTTAGTGGGGCACTGGTATTCAATCAAGATATCGGAAGTTGGAATACTTCTAATGTGACCACTATGTATAGAATTTTTAAAAACGCAACACAATTTAATGGTAATATTAGTTCTTGGGACGTCTCAAGTGTTACTAATATGGGGCGTATGTTTAATGAAGCATCATCATTTAATCAAGATATAGGGAGTTGGGAGACTTCTAATGTGACTACTATGATAAATATGTTTTCTTATGCTTCAGCATTTAATCAAGATATAGGTGGTTGGAACACTTCTAATGTTAATAGTATGGGTGGTATGTTTGCTTGGGCAATAGTATTTAATCAGAATATAGGTGGTTGGAATACTTCAAACGTGACTAGTATGGGAAGTATGTTTTGGTATGCTTCAGCATTTAATCAAGATATAGGTGGTTGGAACACTTCTAATGTTACTAGTATGTTTGGCATGTTTCAAGGTGCAATAATATTCAATCAAGATATAGGTAGTTGGAATACGTCTAATGTGAATACGATGAAACAAATGCTCACTGGTGCAACTCAATTTAATCAAGATATAGGTGGTTGGAATACTTCAAGTGTTACTAACATGAGTTATATGTTAAGCTCTGCTAGTAATTTTAATCAAGATATAGGAAATTGGGATACTTCTAATGTGACTGATATGAGCGGTATGTTTAATGAAACAGCATTATTTAATCAAGATATAGGAAATTGGGATACTGAAGTTGTTCTTTATTTGAATGATATGTTTAATGGAGCAGCAGCGTTTAATCAAGATTTATCTGGTTGGTGTGTAAGATTTCACGGATTGGAGCCTGATGGGTTTGCTACTAATTCAGCACTTACTGATGCTAATAAGCCTGTCTGGGGTGCGGGAGCGTGTCCAAATTAGGCATATTTACTCCTATTAAACATTATGTAGTAAAGCACACTTGATAAAATTGATATTAGAATAACAATAGGTCCAATCATTTCAAAAATTATAAAAGTCATTAAGCCCAGGAAAACTAAAACACCTAGTTCAAGACGATTCTTTAAAAACTCCTCATTAAATGCTGCTCTTATAATAAAATAATTTACTGGAAGATAAAGAAGCACAGCGGTAATTGTCCCAGGACTAAAATCTTGATAATAAAAACTAAAGAATATATGGAAAAAAGCGTTTGCGACTTGAGCTGTAATCAAAAAGTAAATTATAAGATGAGCACTAGCTCTATTCTTCTTTATTAAATGAATAAAAACAAATATCAAAAGAAGAGAAATTAATATACACAAAATTGCTTCGGTTGAAATTGAATTGTTGTCCGGGAAATATCTTAATCTCCAATCTCTAAAATTGAATATTATCATTTCTTCGAAATGATGTAATGCATATATTAATGGTCCAAGAACAATTAGATTTTTAAATTTATTCATATAATAATTTCATAAAACTTAAAGATAAAAGTACTAATTAAACCACAGGCATATCTTCTTTAGTAAGTTTAGATGTTGGATGATGTAACGTTTGACAAATATATCCCTTAAAGGAAAGTGGATTTATGTACTATGACGGCAAAAAGTTTAAAGTTTTTGGGATGCGTTATAATTTATTATGAGTTCCATCGCAATAAGGAGGATTTGAAGTTTGTTTGCAGTTACATAGATATATTTTTTTATCCTCATTTTTAATAAATATATTGGGAGTAAATTCAGACCCTTTATGTGCCCCGTTGCAAAAAGGTTGATTTTCTGACAAACCACAAGAGCACCAAGCATATTTTTTGTCCTTTATTGCATCTATTGCTATAGGCTCTTTACTAAATATCTTAGGCAATTTCATATTAGTTTAAGTGATTTTTCACACATACAATTTACAATAATTTTAAAAAGAAGTTATGGCTTTAGTTATCTGGACTATGTAATTCAAAATTTTTTACGTCAGCTTTTTTCTGTATATAAGAGTTTATTCGTTTTTCCATAATAGATAGGGTTATGGTTCCTTCTCCAAGAATAATTTCGTGAAACTCACGAATATCAAACTCTTCCCCTAAGGCAGTTTTTGCCTTTTCACGAAGCTCTCGTATTTTCATCTCACCTATTTTATAAGAAAGGGCCTGCCCTGGCCAAGATATATATCGATCAGTTTCTGTATTTATTTCATGAATTGATAAAGCAGTATTTTTAGCCATATAATCAACCATTTGTTTTCTTGTCCAATTTTTTGAATGTACTCCAGTATCAACAACCAACCTACATGCTCTCCACATTTCATAAGTTAATTGACCAAATTTTTCATACGGTGTTGTATAAATACCCATTTCATCAACTAAGTATTCAGAATACAGGCCCCATCCTTCACCATAAGCAGAAATATATAATTTTTTTCTAAACTCAGGAATTGAATTAGACAATTCACTATTTAATGAAATTTGTAAATGATGTCCAGGAACAGCCTCGTGAGCTGTTAAAGCAGGAATTGTATATAAGGTTCTACTAGATAAATTATAGGTGTTAACCCAATAAAACCCTGCTGTTGGTTCGTTAGGAACGCCTGAATAATAACGACCTCCTGTATAATTTGGCGCAAGGTCTGCTGGAACCGAAACTACACCATATGGTTTTCTAGGTAATGTTTTAAAAAACTTGGGTAATTCAGCATCAATTCTTTTAGAAATATCACGTGCAAAAATTAATAATTCATTTTCTGACTTTGGATAGAACTGCTCATCTGATCTAAGAAATTTTAAGAATTCTCCATAGCTTCCTTTGAATCCAAGATTATCAATTATTTTATCCATTTCTGCTTTGATTCTTGCTACTTCTTTTATTCCAATTTGGTGAATATCATCAGCAGAATATTGATTACTAGTTGTATAATAATTAATTCGATTTTGATAAAACTCTTTTCCATTTGAAATAGTAGATATTCCTAATCCTTTTCTTGTATTTGGGAAATATTCATTTATAAAAAATTTTTTAATTTTTTTATATTGATTTACAACATTTACTTGAACGTTTTTTTTAGCTACTTCAATAATAGAATCTTTTAATTCATTAGAGAATGAATCTGGTAAATTATGAAATGGTTTATAAAATTCACTTTCTGTTGGATTTGAAACTATGTGTTTATCATAGCTATAATTGTAATTGCTAAAAACTGCTATTGGTTGGGCCATTCCTTCGTCTATGGAAGCTTTTAACAAATTTAAGTTGTATTCTATACGTTGTGGCAAACTGTCAAGTTGTTTTAGGTAATTCAGAACCTGTTTCTTGTTTTCAAGAGCTTGGTCTCCCATACTAGACAAGTTTAAATGAAAAGCATTTTCGTTGGTAATAGTATTTAAATACATCTTGTATTTATTAAAATCGATTTTATTCTGTAAAACAAATAATAACAATTCTCTTGATATGGTTTCTGATTCAGATAATTCTTGCACAGAAATCATTTCTAATTTTTCTATCATTTCTTTAGCAAAATCAGCTTCCGCTTGATGATACTTAATTGTGTTTACTACAGACTCATTCTTTATAAATTTATAATCTCTTTCAGCTTGGTATTTTTTAATAATTTCATTAAGCTTGTCGGATTCTTTAGAACAAGAGAAAACAATCAATAAACCAAGAAGGAGTAATTTTTTCATAGTTTTAAAAGTAAGGAAATTAAAAACACCTGAACTTACGGAAGAAGATTTTCCATTAGTTGCATTGTGTTTCAAATTCAGTCCAATTCATTCCGTTTGTTGGTTGATTAAGAAAGTAAAAGCATTTATTAGTTCCATCAGAAAAAGTAATACTCTTTTTAAAAGCAGTTGGTATATGAGCTCCTGTGGATAATGTTTGGTGGTTTTTTTCAAAAACAACATCTACCCTTACATTAACATCTCCTTCAGAATCAGCCCATTCTCTTACTTTTCTTTCTAATTGAGACCATTCATATCTGTTAAGGTTATTGTGCTGTAAGGCGCAGTTTAAAAATGAAAATGTAGCATTTAAATTGGCTTCAGTATCAGAAAACGCTGCTGCAGGAGCAAGATGACCTTTATCCCAAATGTTGTTTTTATAATCAGCATTATTTGATGTAAATACACTATCTACATTATAAAAGTTACGCCCCTTTCTATCAAAGTTCTTTTTAACATTTCTAACCTTATACTCAATCCAATTTGGTTGCTCATATTGCTCATTATAAGAAACTTTGAAAATACTTCCTTCAATAATGTAATTATCATTTTTATCCTGACTAAAAAAAATTAGGGGAAAAGCTAATACACAAAGAAGTAGCTTTTTCATATTCTTAAATGTACAGAAAAAAGTTTAAACACTAAAATCATTAAAAAAATAGATATAATAAATAACCTAAGAGCAATGGTTGAAATTGATCTTGAGTATTTCTTGAAGGAGTTTAAACAGGTTTCAGTAGTTTGGAAATTTTTTTTATTACACATTGTAAACCCTAACAAGCTATGTTAGCCACAGCAAAAGATGTAGGTACTTTCTTAAGAGCTCTTGTTGACGGGTCATTGTTAAATGAAGAAGAACAAGAAATTTACAACTCAATCTCAAAGTATGAACATACAGGATTATTGCCAGGCTATCAAAGTATTGCAAAATATCATAAAGATATTGATGCAGTTGTTATTCAATTTATCAATACAAGTGGTGGAAATTCGTGGTCAAAATCAGAATCGGTCTACAAAAGAATCTTTAGAATTTTAAAAAAAAATTATTGACATTCTAAAAAACAATAGTTCTCAAATCAAGGTTAAATTTTATAAGGAATTTAGGGCTAAAAAAATCTGATTTAATGCTCTCGTAAGCAACAAATACTTTTGTGATTTCGATCTTTTTTATTTACATTCTAGCTCACAAAAAATTGAATTAATTTTCCTCCCCATGAATAAATCTCCACATTTACACTCACCATGTTCACCATAAAACATCCAAAGACATCGGAAAGGTCAACATTGAGTCGCTGAGATCAGCCTCTGGAACAGATTCCTGGCATGATCGGAATGGGTATCGATCGATAAAAGCAATCGAGGGATTTCTGCATAATCAAAACATGGTCAAATCGCTCGGATCAGTCACATATTTTAGAGCTAAAAACAGAGTTTCGACCCACACCTCGACCCACTAAAAAAACAAAACCCCGAAAACATTGAGCTTTCAGGGCTATACTGCGGAGAAAGAGGGATTCGAACCCCCGGAGGTATGACCCTCAACAGTTTTCAAGACTGCCGCATTCGACCACTCTGCCATTTCTCCTTTGCGGTGGCAAATATACATTGTTTTTTAAGTAATAAAAAAAGTTTGCACATAGCTTTTATTTAGTAAGTATCTTTGCTTTGTGGAAGATATTCAAGAGGTATTAATTTTAGTAGTCTCGGGATTTATTGCTGGCGTAATTAATACGTTGGCAGGAGGAGGCTCACTGTTAACATTGCCAATATTAATTTTTTTAGGCTTACCTCCAGGTGTTGCAAATGGAACAAATAGGATTGGTATTTTGATGCAGTCAATTTCTGGCACCCTAGGTTATAAAAGTAAAGGTATAAGTACATATCCTTTTAATGTTTATTTGGGAATTTCTGCATCAATTGGAGCCTTGATTGGAGCACAAATTGCAATTGATATTCGAGGAGATTTGTTTAATAAAATTTTAGCAATTATAATAGTCGTTGTAGGTTTTTTAATTGTTTTTAAGTCTAAAAGTAACATTAAAGTTTTAAAAGAGCGTTTAACAGATAAGTATCTATTTATTAGTTGTATAGCCTTTTTTTTTATTGGAATTTATGGAGGTTTTATAAATGCTGGAATAGGGATAGTTATTATGTTTTTTTTAACTAGATATAATAGGTTGTCTCTAATTAAAACAAATGCAGCTAAAGTTGCTTTAGTTGGAATTTATACTGCTGGTGCGTTAGCATTGTTTGCCTATAATAATAAAGTTAATTGGACTATGGGTCTCTGGCTTTCTTTTGGTACAATTTTCGGAGCCTGGTTTACTAGCCGATATTCTGTAAAAAAAGGGGAGAAGGTTATAAAAATTGCTTTATTAATTATGGTTGTGGTTATGGCAATTAAATTATGGTTCTTTTAATAACTTACTTGGTCAATTATCTCTAATCCATAACCAGTTAATCCTATTCTAGGAATTCGTTTTGAATTACTTACCACTCTAAGTTTTCTAATGTTTAAATCATGTAATATTTGGGCTCCTATCCCAAAGTCCTTATAGTCCATTCTTAAAGGGGAAACTTGGTTTGTGATTTCTTTTTTTTGAATATTTTTTAATAAATTAATTCTAGATAAAAGGTTTTCACTTGATTCTTGATGATTAATAAATAAAATAGCACCTTTTTTTTCTTTATTTATTAATTGAAAAATATCATTAATACTTCTATCGGTGGCACCTGTTATAAGACCCAAAATATCATCATTAATTCTTGATGAATTAATCCTTGTCAATACTGGTTCTGAACGCTTCCATTGACCAATAGAAAGGGCTAGATGAATTTGGCTATTTGTAGTTTGTTGATAAGCTCGTAATCTATATTTTCCAAACTTTGTTTCTATTTCTGTATCAACTTTTTTTAGAATTAAACTATCGTGTTCCATTCTGTAAGCAACTAGGTTTTCAATAGAAACTATTTTTAAATTAAATTTTTTAGCAATTTTAACTAACTCAGGTAGTCTAGCCATAGAACCATTATCATTTATTATCTCAACTAAAACTCCAGCAGGTTTTAATCCAGCTAGCCTTGAAAAATCTATAGCAGCTTCTGTGTGACCAGTTCTTCTCAAAACGCCTCCCTCTTTTGCAATTAATGGAAAAACATGTCCAGGTTTAGATAGTTGATGAGGTTGAGTTGTATTATTAACTAATGCTTCTATTGTTTTAGATCTATCATATGCAGATATTCCGGTAGTAACACCATTTCCTTTTAAATCAACTGAAACTGTAAAAGCTGTTTCCAATGGATCTGTATTATTTGAGACCATTTTATCTAAACTTAATTCATAACACCTGTTTTCAGTTAATGGAACACAAACAAGTCCTCTTCCATGAGTAATCATAAAATTAACTAAATCAGGGGTTACTTTTTCAGCAGCACAAATAAAATCACCTTCATTTTCTCTATTTTCATCATCAACGACAATTATAATTTTACCATTTTTAATATCTGTTATGGCTTCAGAAATTGTGTTTAATCCTAGTCGTTTTTTCATTGAATATTTTTTCCACCCATGTATTTAACATAAATTTTTTGAATTGGAACTATTATAGGATCTAAATTTATAAATCCTTTATCAGAAGATGCTCTATTTAGCAATAAAAAAGCAAAAGGAGCTAATATTATAGTGGAAACCCATGAAGCAAGTAATGGTGTAATACTATTATCTTCAGCCGCATT
Source organism: Flavobacteriaceae bacterium (assembly GCA_029243245.1). GTDB lineage: Bacteria > Bacteroidota > Bacteroidia > Flavobacteriales > Flavobacteriaceae > Marivariicella. The sequence continues at coordinate 307,078 of JAQWSK010000004.1, forward strand.
TTTACTAAAAAGGCCTATATAATGATAAATTAAAAATATAACAACTGATAGAACTAGTGGTAATCCAAGACCTCCCTTTCTTATAATAGCTCCAAGAGAAGCGCCAATAATGAAAAGTAGGAATGAAGCAAATATTAATGTATACTTATCATAAAGTGTTATTTTATGAAGATTTATTAATTTTTGGAATAAGAAAAAGTTACGCTTTTTACTCTCTAAGTTATTAATTGTACCTCTTAATGCAGGAATTGATGTTCTTATAGCTTCTGCATATTTAAATTTCTTATCAACTTTCATAAATTCTAAAATATTTGACCGTAATAGTTTAGATAAACTAGAGCTGTCTTTATTAATTTTTGTAAGTTGAGAAAGTCCATTACTTTTATTAAAGTTTTCACTAAATAATTCTTTTTGTTCGTTTAATCCAAATTCCAGAGAATCTATACTTTCTTCTAATTGATTCACTTTTTGCATTCTATAGGTCGTTGTGTAGTCTTGAGCATCTAAATCTACATTATTAAACTGTGAAAGGTCAATATTCATAGTATATTGCTCAAAATGTACTTTTGCGAAAGGATATTTATTACGTTCAGTTATATCTTTTGGAATGAGATCCTCATACCTATAACCATTGTATAAAACCATTTGTAGCATTGCATCTGTAGTTTCACTCTTTAATTCGCCTGATTCTGCTTTTATAACAATTCTATTTCTGTTGTCTGAACTTTTTTCATGTATGATAATATCCTTTAGTAATTGATTATTATCACCATATTTACTCATAACTTTTATTGTCATTTGACCTAAATCATTAAAAACCCCTTCTCTAATTACCAAAGCAGGTTTTAACTTTGCAATATTTTTTCTAAGATTGTAGGACTTTAATTCACCATAAGGAATTATATGGTTTGCAAAAAAGTAAGTTCCGATTCCTAAAAAAAGATGAAATAAAACCAATGCTAACATAGCTCTTTGTAATGAAATTCCAGTAGCCTTCATGGCTACAAATTCATAATTCTCAGCTAAAGACCCGTAGGTCATTAAAGAGGCTAATAAAACTGAAAGGGGGAGTACTAGTGGAACTAGCTTTGGGGAATAGTAAATTAAAAACTTGAATATTGTAATAAAATCTAAACCTTTTCCAGCTAATTCATCTACATATAACCAAAATGCTTGAATTATAAATATTAGCATGCAAATAGCAAAAACTGAAACTAATCTAGTAGTGTATAATTTTAAAAGATATAAATCAATTATTTTAAGCATTAGTTTATATAATATTCAGGGTAGTCTGCTTTATTAAAATAAAAAAATTCAATAGGTATTTTTTTATTGACTATGAAATTTTCAATCGTAAGGGTTGTAGTTGTTCTTTGTCTTCCTATTTCAATTAACCTATATATGTTTTTAGTTTTAAGATTAATTCCAAGAAGAATGTATTTTATGTCTAAACTTTCTTCTGATGGAATTAATTTAATATATTGAATATTATCCCCTCTAACATTTTGAAGTATATCCCAATGAAAATCATAGCCAGATTTATACACCTCTATTAACGTGGTAGGATTCACAATAATATCATCATTTTGATCAGGACTAGTGATTAAAACTTCTTCATTTTCAGGTATAATAGTGTACAGATCTTTACCGTCAAATAATTGACTGACGTCTGTTGTAGTTAATCTATATTTGCTACCAGAAACAAAAATTTTTCCATTACTTTCTTGCCTTATATTCTCCTGAGAATTTTCCAACATGTATTTAAATGTGAATTCATAATTATTATAATTACTCATCTTAAGTGACACATCATCTAAAAGTTTTTTAGCTTTTAAAGAAGTTTGACTATAAAGGTTAATTGATAGAATAAAAAGTAAACCAAATAAAATTAATTTTCTAAATACTTTCATTGTCAAGATGAGTGCTTAAATGATTTAAATCTGAAATTAAAACTTGTCTAGCTTTACTTCCTTCAAAGGAGCCAACAATTCCAGCTGCTTCCATCTGATCTATAATACGTCCAGCTCTATTATAACCTAATTTTAATTTCCTTTGCAATAAAGAAGCTGATCCTTGCTGAGCGATCACAATTACTTCAGCTGCTTCTCTGAATAATACATCTCTATCAGAGGTATCTATATCTAAAGAACTAATGCTATCATCATTGATATACTCAGGAAGTATGTATGCATCGCTATACCCGTTTTGAGAACCTATATAATCAGCTATTTGATTAACTTCTGGTGTGTCTACAAAAGCACATTGAATCCTTGAGAGCTCATTTCCTTGAGTGTAAAGCATATCACCTCGTCCTATTAATTGGTCAGCACCACCGCTATCTAAAATTGTTCTAGAATCTATCTTCGACGTAACCCTAAATGCTATTCTAGCAGGAAAATTCGCTTTAATAATTCCTGTAATGACATTAACAGAAGGCCTTTGAGTTGCTATAATTAAATGAATTCCAACTGCTCGGGCTAATTGAGCTAATCGCGCTATAGGAGTTTCTACTTCCTTTCCCGCTGTCATAATTAAATCAGCAAATTCATCTACAACTAATACTATATATGATAAATATTTATATCCCTCATTTGGATTTAGTTTTCTGTTTTTAAATTTTTTATTGTATTCAATTATATTTCTACACATTGCATTTTTTAACAGCTCATAGCGGTTATCCATTTCAATACACAATGAATTCAGAGTATTAATAACTTTACTATTATCAGTTATTATGGGGTCATTACTATCAGGTAATTTTGCTAAATAATGTCTTTCAATCTTATTATAAATTGTTAATTCAACTTTTTTAGGATCAACTAAAACAAATTTAACCTCTGCAGGGTGTTTTTTGTATAGTAGTGATGTTAATACAGCATTTAAACCTACTGATTTTCCTTGGCCTGTTGCTCCAGCCATAAGTAAATGAGGCATCTTCGTAAGATCAACAACAAATGTTTCATTACTTATTGTTTTGCCCAATGCAATTGGAAGCTCCATCTCTGCATTTTGAAACTTAGTTGATGCTATTACAGATTTCATTGATACAATACTTGGGTTTTGGTTTGGAACTTCAATACCTATAGTTCCCTTTCCTGGAATAGGTGCAATAATTCTTATACCAAGAGCAGAAAGAGATAAAGCAATGTCATCTTCGAGATTTTTTATTTTTGAAATTCTGATTCCAGCCTCTGGAACAATTTCATAAAGTGTTACAGTAGGGCCAATTGTTGCTTTAATTTGAGCAATTCCAATTTTATAATTTTTTAGAGTGTCTACAATTTTTATTTTATTCTCCTCTAATTCTTCTTGATTTATAGTAATTCCAGTATTTGGATAATCCTTAAGTAAATCTATAGATGGCATTTTAAATCTACTCAATTCAAGTGTTGGATCAAATTCACCATGCTTTTGTACTAGCTTTTCAGATAATTTTTCTTCAGAATCTTGATGAGTTTTTTCAATTTGAATTTTTAAATGATTTTCATCATTCTTATTTATGTCAATATCTTTTTCATTTATATCGATTAAATCATCTTTTTCATAATGAATTTCGTCAGACTTTGTTGAATCTAAGGTAGACTTATCATTCTCAATCAATTCTTCATTATGAATGTTAAAATTTTCATTAATTATTGTATCTGATTTTTTAAAATATTCATAGACTTTTTCAGGGGTAAACTTCCAATGAAAAACAATTATGCATAAAAAATAAAAACCCATAATAGAGCTAAAACCTATCATTCCGACATAGTCAGTTATAAAATTAGATAACTCATAACCAATAACACCATCAATTATAGGAGACTTGTCATGAAAAAAGCTTAGTAAAAGAGAGCTAAATAATAAATAGTTTAGTCCCCAAGACCATTTAATTATTAAACTTTTTTTCGAAGTATTAAAAAACAGAACTGATCCAGTAATAAAAGTCAAGTAACTAATAATATATGATGAAACACCAAAGAGATTAAATATAAAAAAGTGCCCTAGCCAAGCACCAATCTTACTTAAAATATTTTCAGTTTGAACATCACGATCTTGAAATGATGTTAGTGTTGATTGATCAACCTCCCAGGTTATAAGATAAGATGTAAAAGACAGAAAAAGTATTAGGCTTATTAAAATCAAAAAACTTCCCAAAATAATAGTTCTTTGTCTAATAGTTTCTTTGGAAGTTGAATTCTTGTTTTTGCTTAAAGCCATTTGGTTTTCTAGTATATCAAAATTTTAGTAACAAAAATACAAATTAGTAATGATTTGATTTGTTTTCAATGTTTATTTATGAACACTATTTTAAAGAACGTATTTTTATCTTTAATGCAGCATAAAGAAGAGTAGTGAAAGGACTTATCCAATTAAAAATTGCATAAACAAAATATTCACCAACACCAACATTAAGTACACTTGAATGATATGCACCACATGTGTTCCACGGAATTAGTGCAGAGGTAACAGTTCCTGAATCTTCAAGTGTTCTGCTTAGATTTTCTGGTGCTAGATTTCGGTCTTTATATGCTTTAGAAAACATTTTACCTGGAATCACAATTGCTAAATACTGATCTGAAGCGGTTAGGTTAACTGTTAAACATGTTGCGACTGTACTAGCAAATAGCTGAAAAGTATTTTTAGCCCAATTTAAAAGCGCATTAGTGATTGAAGATAATGCCCCAATAGCCTCCATTACTCCTCCAAAAACCATTGCACATATTATAAGCCATATAGTATCTAACATTCCCTTCATTCCTCCTGATGAAAAAAGATCATATAAAAGAGTGTTGTCAGTTTCTATTTGACTACTAACAGTAATAGCATTTAAGATCCCTTTATATGCACTTGAAAAACTATAAATTTTTTCTCCACTTAAAGCTAAAACAATATCAGGTTGAAATATTAAAGCGAAAACTGCGCCTAAAATTGTTCCTGCTAAAAGGGCTATAAGTGGTGGGGTTTTTTTTGAAATTAAAAAAATAACAAATGCTGGCACTATAAAAAGCCAATAATTGATATTAAACTTTAATTCTATTTGATTTAGTAAATTTAAAATATCTGCAGCTCCTTTTTGTTCTTGGAAAAATCCAAGCATTACAAATGTTAATATTGTTATAATAATACTAGGAATAGTAGTTAAGGTCATGTATCTGATATGTGTAAATAAGTCACCACCAGCCATTGCAGGAGCTAAATTTGTAGTATCACTTAATGGGGAGAGTTTATCTCCAAAATATGCTCCAGATATAACAGCGCCTGCTATCATTCCAGGAGGTAATCCTAATGCTTTTCCTACTCCTATTAATGCTATTCCAACTGTAGCTGAAGTTGTCCAACTACTTCCCGTAGCTAATGAAATTATTGAACATATTATAATACACGATGGAAGAAATATAGAAGGATGCAATACTTTTAACCCGTAGTAAATCATAGCGGGAATTATTCCACTTGCAAGCCATGTTCCAGCTAATGCTCCCACAAAAAGTAAAATTAGAATTGCACCTGCAACGGATTGAAAATTGTCAGCAACTTTAATCAACATATTTTTATAGGATATATTATGATAAAAGCCAATAATTGCAGCAATGGCACCTCCAATTAATAAAATAAATTGATTTGATCCAGACAATGCATCATCTCCAAAAACAAATACATTGTATGCTAATAGCATAATAAGTATTATTAGTGGTATTAAGGATGAGAAAAGAGAAAGTGATTTTGCTTTGTTCAAAATTTTTAATTTAAGATTATGTCTAATTGTACAATGTTAAGAATTTTCTAACTAATTTTACATTATAATTAAACGGATACTATGAACTCATACGATGTTACTGTAATTGGCTCTGGTCCTGGAGGATATGTTGCTGCAATAAGATGTTCTCAATTGGGACTTAAAACAGCTCTAATTGAAAAATATAATTCTTTAGGAGGTACTTGTTTAAACGTTGGATGTATTCCTTCAAAATCTTTACTTGACTCATCACATCATTATGAGGAAGCTAAAAAAAATTTTAACACCCATGGAATCGAAATTTCAGGAGATATAAAAGTTAATCTTGAAAAAATGATTTCTCGAAAACAGTCTGTTGTTGATCAAACGACTAAGGGTATTGATTATTTAATGAATAAAAATAAAATTGATGTTTTTCATGGCGTAGGCAGTTTTGAAGATTCAACTCACATAAAAGTCACATCTGATAAATCTGAAGTTCTTGAAACTAAAAATACAATAATTGCTACTGGATCTAAGCCAACAAGTTTACCTTTTGCATCAGTCGATAAAGAAAGAATAATTACTTCTACAGAAGCACTTTCATTAAAAGAAATCCCTAAACATATGATTATAATAGGTGGAGGTGTTATAGGACTTGAATTGGGTCAGGTGTATTGCCGATTAGGTTCTGAAGTATCTATTGTAGAATATGCAGATCGTATTGTACCAATAATGGACATTAGTGTTTCCAAGGAACTAACTAAGGTTTTAAAAAAACAAGGTGTAAAATTTTATTTATCACATTCTGTAACTAAAGTTGATCGTTTGAAGAACGGAGTAATTGTAAAAGCAATAGATAAGGATAAATCTGAAGTTGCCTTTGAGGGTGATTACTGCCTTGTTTCTGTTGGAAGAAGGCCATACACTAATGGTTTAAATGTAGAATCTGCTGGTGTAGAAATAAATGAAAAGGGGCAAATTATTGTAAATCATAAACTTCAATCAAGTAATCCAAATATTTATGCAATAGGTGATGTTGTTAGAGGGGCAATGTTAGCTCATAAAGCTGAAGAGGAGGGGGTTATGGTTGCTGAAATTATAGCTGGTCAAAAACCTCATATTGACTATAATCTTATTCCAAATGTCATCTATACATGGCCAGAAGTTTCTTCAGTTGGAAAAACAGAAGAAATGCTGAAATCTGAAGGAATTAATTATAAAGTTGGTCAATTCCCTATGAGAGCTTTAGGTCGAGCTAGAGCAAGTATGGATACGGATGGTTTTGTTAAAATCTTAGCTGATTCTGAAACTGATGAAGTGTTAGGAGTTCATATGGTTGGAGCTAGAGTTGCTGACCTTATTGCAGAAGCTGTTACAGCCATGGAGTTTAGAGCTTCAGCTGAGGATATTTCTAGAATGAGCCACTCTCATCCAACATATGCCGAAGCAGTAAAGGAAGCTGCTCTTGCCGCTACTGATAACCGTCCGCTACATATTTAGAACATTTCATCAAACTTATTTCTGATTTTACCTAAAGACAGATTTCCAATACTTCCTGTATGTGAATGTTTTACTGATCGATTCGGCTTGAATTTACCTGTTTTGATATTCTTTTTGTATTCAATATATACATCCCTAAATGGTTTACCTTTATTTACCTCGGAATTTAAAGTATCAACACTAAACAGAGTGTCATATTTTTTTTGATCGGTAATTTGTTTTGAAATTTTAATTTGTGGCAAACTAAAAGTTAAAATATCTAAACATGATTTTAATTCTTCAATAGCATCAATTATAATTCCCTTAGTTAATTGTAACTCTCTATGGTATCCACTTGGAAGATTAGTCATTAGAATAGATAATTGATAAGGAACACCTTGAAGCATATTACACTTACCACGAATTAATTCAAAAATATCTGGATTTTTTTTATGAGGCATTATACTAGATCCAGTAGTTAAATTATCAGGAAATGAAATAAACTCATATTCTTGCCCCATGTATAAACATATGTCCATTGACAATTTCGCAAGGGTGCTTCCTAGCATACCTATAGCTGTAGCAGTTGATTTTTCAACTTTCCCTCGACTCATTTGAGCTGCAGTAGAATTAAATTTGAGTGTGTTAAAGCCTAAAAGCTTTGTAGTTAATTCTCTGTTTATAGGAAAAGAACTTCCAAAACCTGCAGCACTCCCTAAAGGGTTTTGATCTGATAAACAATAAGCCGTATTTAAAAACTGGACATCATCAATTAGGCTTTCTGCATAAGCAGAAAACCACATTCCAAATGAAGTCGGCATAGCTGTTTGAAGATGTGTATAACCGGGCAGTAAATCTGCTTTATATTTTTCAGATAAATTAATTAACAAATCAAATAAATTTTTGGTTTGTAATTTCACTACTGAAATTTCATTCTTTAAGTATAGATGCATTGCAACTAAAACTTGATCGTTTCTTGATCTAGCTGTATGAATTTTTTTTCCAATAGCCCCTAATTTATCAATCAAAAGATATTCAATTTTTGAATGCATATCTTCAAATTTGTTTTCAATAGTGAAGCTTCCATTTTCAGCTTGATTTTTAATTTCTAATAATACTTTACAGATTTCAAAAGTCTCTTGGTCTGTTAAAATTCCTATTTCACATAGCATTTTTGCATGAGCAATTGAAGCTTCACAATCATATTTAGCTAGTATAAGATCATATTTACGATCCTTTCCTACAGTAAATTGATCGACTTTTTCATTTGTTATTTTATTTTCTTCCCAGAGTTTCATTCGAATAGTTTTTATAGAATATTTTTTAATAATTGTATATAAATTTCAATAGCTTCAACAATTTCATTAACATATATATATTCATTAGCTGTATGAGATCTAGTTGATAAACCCGGCCCCATTTTTATTGATGGACAACTTAATGCCGTTTGATCTGAAAGGGTAGGAGATCCGTACGTAATTCTATTAATATTAATTCCTGATTGAACCAATTCATGTTTTATGTCTATAGATGAAGAGCCTAGCCTCAAAGATCTTGGGATTAATTTGCAGGGAGCTTCCTTAATTAAAATTTTTGAAATTTCTTCGTTAGTATATTTATCATTTACCCTAACGTCAATTACTAAATTTACTTTGGCTGGAATTACATTATGTTCTTTTCCAGAAGAAATTTGTGTAATCGTAATTTTCACTGGGCCCAATAAGTCTGATTTTTTTTTAAATGAATAATTTTCAAACCATTCTAATACTTTAGGTAATTTCATAATCGCACTATCATTGTTATAATGTGCCGCATGTGTCGCTGTTCCGTTTATAACACCATCAAATACAATCAAACCTTTTTCTGCAACAGCTAAATTCATCTCGGTAGGTTCTCCAATAATTGCAAGGTCAACTGAAGGTAGTTTAGGAATTAAAGCTCTCAAACTGTTGATTCCTGCAGTTTCCTCTTCACCTGATGCTGCAATTAAAAGGTTATATTTTAAATTCTTTTGTTTATAATAAAATGTAAATAATGCAATAAGTGAAACTAATGCTCCACCCGCATCATTAGTCCCTAAGCCATATATTTTCCCATTTTCAATATCAACTTTGAATGGATCTCTAGTATATGCGGTGTTTGGTTGCACAGTATCGTGATGAGAGTTTAAAAGAAGAGTAGGCTTATTTGGGTCGTAAAATCTGTTTAGTGCCCAAACATTATTTTTTGATCTGTTAAATATAATTTCATTTTCAATGAACCACTTTTCAATTCTATTTGCTGTTTTGTCTTCTTCACCTGAAAAAGATTGAATGCCAATTAAATCTTTTAATAATACTATTGCCCTTTCTGTCAATTCCTTTTTCATATTATAAAATTAGAGTTGTATGAACTTCATTAATTTTAATCATTTTTGGGGATCCAATTTTAACCATATTTACTCCATTTTTAAGAGCATCAAAACAATTATCAATTTTTGGAATCATTCCTAAATTGATCATTTCCTTTGATTTAAGGTCATCATAAATTTCAGGATTAATCAATTCAATTACACTTTGTTCGTCACTAATAGATCCTAGAACGCCATTTTTTTCAAAACAATACCATAAAGAGACTTCAAAATGACTTGAAAGACTTTTTGCAATAGATGATGCTATAGTATCTGCATTGGTATTTAAAAGTTGACCATTTTTATCATGAGATATTGCACAACATACAGGGGTTAGAGCATTTTCTAACAATAATAAAAACAAGTTTAAATTGATTTCTGTAATATCTCCAACAAATCCATAATCAATATCTTTCACAGACCTTTTTACTGCTGAGATTAAATTACCGTCTGCCCCTGAAAGCCCAATAGCGTTACAGTTTAATGCTTGTAACTTTACTACAATATTTTTGTTAATTTCCCCTCCATACATCATCGTAATAATGTTTAAATTATCTTCATCTGTAATTCTTCTTCCTTCGATCATTTGAACAGGAATATTTAGTTTATTAGCCATTGCTGTAGCTTTTTTACCCCCACCATGAATTAATATTTTGAATCCTTTTAGCTCACTAAAATCTTGCAAAAAAGATTCTAGTTTTGTAGAATTTTCAATTATATTACCTCCAATTTTGACAACAAAAAGTTTATCCATTTTCTAAAATTTCTTTTAAAACTGCTTGTGCAGCATAAATTCTATTTTCTGACTGTTTTATAACCAACGAATTAGGATTATCCAAAACACTGTCTGCTACAACAACATTTCTTCTTACAGGAAGACAGTGCATGAATTTAGCATTATTAGTGAGCTTCATTTTTTTTGGGGTTAGCATCCATTTGTCATCAGTTTTAAATATTTGACCATACTGCTCATAAGAACACCAGCTTTTTGCATAAACAAAATCTGCTCCTTCAATAGCTTTATTTTGATCTGTATAGATTTTCACACCTTTTGTTATTTCAGGATTTAAAGCGTATCCTTCGGGATTAGCTATTATAAATTCAGCATCAATATTTTTCATCATTTTTATAAAAGAATTCCCTACTGCGTGGGGAAGTGCTTTAGGATGGGGAGCCCAGGTTAAAACTATTTTAGGACGATGAGGAGTTCTATATTCTGTTAGTGTAATAGCGTCAGCAAGAGCTTGAAGTGGGTGTGCCGTAGCACTTTCCATGTTAATAATTGGAATCGTTGCATGCTTTGCAAAACTATTTAATACAATTTCTGCTTCATCTTTTACTTTATTAGTCAGAGAAGCAAAAGCCCTTATAGCAACCATATCACAGTATTGAGATACTACTCCAGCAGCTTCTTTAACATGTTCTGATCTTATTCCGGTCATTCTTGCTCCATCTTCAAACTCTAAAGCCCAAGCTTCATTACTAAAATTCATTATCATTAAATGAATCCCAAGATTATTTGCAGCTCTTTGTGTACTTAACCTTGTTCTTAAACTAGGATTAAAAAACAACATTCCTAATGTTTTTCCTTTTCCTAGGGAACTATATTTAGTAATGTTCTGTTTTAAGTCAATTGCTTGTGAAAGTGTTTTGTTAAAATTTGTTAGATCTTCTAGCTTGATAAAATTTTTCATAACAATTCTTTTAATGATTTAAAAAAATTATCAATATGAGCCATTTGAACGGTTAAAGGCGGTAAAATTCTCAATAGGTTTTTATTACCACTTCCGCCAGTAAATATTTTTTTATTATAAATTAATTTTTTTCTAAGGTCACTAACTTGAAAGTCAAACTCTAAACCTAACATTAACCCACGACCTTTAATTCTAATTACTTGGGAAATGCTTTTCGCTTTTTTAACAAAATAATCTCCCATAATTTTAGCATTATCTTGGAGTTTTTCTCTTTTAATAACATCTAAAACAGTTATTGAAGCAGTGCATGCAAGGTAATTTCCGCCAAATGTTGTTCCTAGCATTCCATATTTAGACTTTATATCTTGATGAACAAGAACTCCTCCAACGGGAAAACCATTTCCCATTCCTTTTGCCATGCAAATAAAATGTGGTTCAATATTGTATTTTTGGAAGGCAAAGAATTTTCCAGATCTACCAAAACCAGATTGTACTTCGTCAGCAATTAAGCAAGCTTGATATTTCTTACACATTTTTTCTATGGATAAGACAAATTCTTCACTTGCTTCATCTAAACCACCATAACCCTGAATGGATTCAAATAAAACTGCACAAACATCACCTTTTTTTAATTCATTTTCTAAAGCATAAGTATCATCAAGTGAAATAAATGTTACTTTCTGTTGTTGGTCAATAGGTGAATGAAAACTTCTAAAATCTGTTGCTGCAATAGCTGTAGTTGTTCTTCCATGAAATGCATTTTTAAAGGCAATAATTCTTTTCTTTCCAGTATGCATTGAAGAAAGTTTTAATGCATTTTCAATTGATTCAGCTCCTGAATTACATATAAATAATCGATAATTTAAACAAGCTGATAAACTTTCAATTGAATTTGCTAGTTCTTTTTGTAGAGGATTAATTACAGAATTTGAATAAAACCCAATTCTATTTAATTGACTAGAAATATTTTTAATATATTCTGGATGAGAATGACCTATTGAAATAACAGCATGTCCACCATAAAGATCAAGATATTTGTTTCCATCTTTATCATAAACAAATACATCTTTTGCTTTTGTTAGGTTAACGTCATATAAAGGGTAAACATCAAATAATTTCATATTATTGTTTTGAGATTTCATTAATTTTTTTAAAAGATGCGATTAAGCCTTTAATTAGAGATGAACTCAAGCCTTGATGTTCCATTTCATTGAGACCCGTTATAGTGCATCCTTTTGGAGTTGTTACTTTATCAATTTCTTGTTCGGGATGCGATTTAGTATCTATTAATAAAGTAGCAGCTCCTAATGCAGTATAAATTGACATTTTCATTGATTCATTTACATCAAAACCTAATTGAACTCCCCCTTGTGTAGTTGCTCGAATGAGCCTCATCCAAAAAGCAATTCCACTAGCACACAGAACTGTAGCAGCTTGCATGTATTGCTCTTCAATTATAATTGAAGTTCCAAGAGCGTTAAATATTGCAGTAGCAATATTAATACGTTTCTTTCCAGTTTCATTACTACATAAACATGTCATTGACTTGCCAACAGATATTGCAGTATTTGGCATTGATCTAATAACAGGATAGTTTTCACTAATAATAGATTCAATCCGATTAATTTTAAAACCAGTTATGGTAGATATTATTACATGTTTTTCATTTAATAGATCTACGACTTCAGTAAGAACATTTTCAAGCTGACTTGGTTGTACTGCAAAAATTAATATATCGGAGTTTGATACAGCTTCTCTATTATCATTAGTTACAGTTATATTTCGATTTTCATTCCATTTTTGTATATCTTCATAATTTCTTTTAGTTAGATAAAGCTTAGTAATTATATCATTGATTATAAGTCCCTTAGCAATGCTTAATCCTAGATTTCCTGTACCTATAATGGCTATTTTCATTTTCATTTTATTTAATAAATACTTGATTTTAGTTTCAAACCTAAATTTTCATTCCATCCCATCATTAAATTGACGTTTTGTATAGCTTGTCCTGATGCACCTTTTATTAAATTATCAATTACAGAGGTAATTAATAAAAGATTTTCATGTTTATATAAATGAATAAAACAGTTGTTTGAATTAACTACATTTTTTAAATCAATTTCATTTTCTGAGATGTGTGTAAAGGGAGCATTCAAATAAAAATCATTATATATTTTTTTGGCTTCTTTAATAGTTCCTTTATATTCAAGATAGGATGTTGAAAAAATTCCCCTTGTGAAATTACCTCTATTGGGAATAAAAATAAGATTCGTCTCATTATTCTGAAGATTTGAAAGTGTTTCGATAATTTCTCCCAAATGTTGATGAGTAAAAGGTTTATACCACGACAGATTATTACTCCTCCAGCTAAAATGTTTTGTTGAAGAAAATTGAGCTCCAGCACCAGTACTACCAGTTGTAGCATTGATGTGAACCTTACTATTAAGTAGTCTATTTTTTGCTAAAGGGAGTAATGATAATTGAATTACAGTTGCAAAGCACCCCGGATTAGCAATTGCATTTGCAGATATAATATCTTCTTTTTTATATTCTGGTAGTCCATAAATAAATTTTCTTCCTTTAAACGTATTGTTTTTATTTAAACGAAAATCATTACTTAAATCAATAATTATAGTAGAATCAGAAAAAATATTTTTTTCTAAAAATTTCAAAGATTTTCCATGCCCTAAACAAAGGAAAACTATCTCAACTTGATTATTAATTTTATTTGTAAAACATAAGTTAGTATTTCCCAACAAATCAGGATGAGTATCACTTAAGGGAGAGTTTTGTCTAGTTGTACTATAAACAAAATCTAAATCTATTCTGGGATGAGTTAGTATTAATCGAATTAATTCCCCGCCTGTATAACCTGATCCTCCAATAATTCCTGCTGTTTTCATTATTTACTATTTATGTTTTTAAAAATTTTGTGTGCATTTGCAGTTATTTTTATAAAACCTTTTGCATCAATTGCTGACCAATTATTATTCATTTCCCCATAGTCTCCATATGATGTGTTCATTAAATCATTTTTAGATTTAACACCTTCCAGTTCAAACCTATAAGGATGAAGTTTTAAAAAAACTTCTCCATTTACATTTGTTTGACTTTTTTGTAAAAATGCTTCTATATCCCTCATAGCAGGATCTAGATAGTTTCCTTCATGTAAAAGCATTCCATAAAAATTTGCTAGTTGTTCTTTTTGAAATTGTTGCCATTTAGACAGAGTATGCTTTTCTAACAAATGATGAGCTTTGATTATTATTAGAGGAGCTGCTGCTTCAAATCCAACACGGCCTTTAATACCTATAATGGTATCACCAACATGAATACCCCTTCCAATAGCAAAACCTTTAGCTATTTCTTGCAGCCTTTCAATTAAAATAACAGAATTTCCTTTTTTCCCATTTAATGCTACCAGATGTCCTTTGTTAAACTTAAGGGTTATTTTTTTTGATTTTGTCTCAACTAATTTACTTGGATAAGCTTTTTCGGGTAGGTTATTAAGCGAAGTCAAGGTTTCATTACCTCCAACACTAGTGCCCCATAAACCTTGATTTATAGAATATTGGGCATTTTTCCACGAAATATTAATTCCATTTGATTTCAAGTATTTAATTTCATCTTTTCTAGATAATCTTTGATCTCTAATTGGAGTGATTATTTCTATATTAGGGGCTAGCGTTTGAAAAATTAAATCAAAACGTACTTGATCGTTTCCAGCTCCTGTACTTCCATGTGCAATATATTTAGCATCTATACTTTTAGCGTAGTTAATTATTTCAATTGCTTGAATAATTCTTTCTGAACTAACAGATAAAGGATAAGTATTATTTTTTAATACATTTCCGAATATTAAGTATTTTATAATTTTATTATAAAATGAATTTAGAGCATTAATGGATTTATAGTCTTTTGCGCCAAGCCTAAGAGCTTTATCTTTTTGCTCCCTTATATCATTTGTTGTAAAACCACCTGTATTTATTGAAACTGCATGTACCTGGTAGCCTTCTTGAGAAAGCTTCATTATACAATAAGATGTATCAAGACCACCACTATAGGCAAGAATTAGTTTTTTCATTTTATTTTATTTTTGAAGAGAATCTTTAAAAATTTAGTAGGTTTTATTTTTTTTTTCTTGGACTGATACAGCATACCTGTGCAAAGACATAATTTTCTTTCGGTTCGAGTAAGCACATCATAATTCTTACATGTCTGACATCCTTTCCAAAACTCAGGGTCTTTAGTAAGTGCAGAAAAATGAACGGGTTTGTATCCCAACTCATAGTTTATTTTCATAACTGCTTGACCTGTAGTTATTCCAAATATTTTTGCTATTGGAAATTTTTTTCTTGAAAGTTCAAAAACTCTTTTTTTAATTTTTCTGGCCAAACCTTTACCTCTAAACTTTGGATCAACAATTAAACCAGAATGAGCTACATATCTACCATGATCCCAGATTTCAATATAGCAAAACCCTGCAAATTCTTTATCTACAAAAGCAATGACTGAATTTCCATTTTCTATCTTTTTAGAAATATATTCAGGAGATCTTCTTGCTATTCCTGTGCCTCGAACTTTTGCTGAAGCATTTAGGCAAGCTGAAATTTTAATTGCATGATGTAAATGTGAAGGATTTGAAATTTCAATATCCATGATTAGAAAAAATAAGAATTAATAAAAAAGTTGAAAGTAATTAGGAACCGGACTCACCGTAATTCCATAGAAATATAATGCCCTTAGGCGGGACGTCGAAAGTTAGGATGTCCAGAGATAAATAATATACGAGAAATTGATAAAAATTTCATGATGTCAAAGATCATAATAAAATTGTAATAAATGTAATTCCTATTTATTTTTATCATATTATTGTTTTTAACCTATTTAAATTAGATATGATTAAAAAGATCTTAGGTTTAGTGCTTTTTTTTCAACAAATATTTCATTTATATAAATTTTAACTACAATATTAAATTCATAAAATGGCTATTAATAGTTAATTTTGCTCATAAATGAGTTTAAAACATTTAAAAATAGAAGATTCATATCCGCAGCTCAAGAACAAGAAATCTCTTTTGGCTGTAAGTGGAGGAGTTGACAGCATTGTTCTTTCTCATTTATTTTATAATACAAAATTTAAGTTTTGTATTGCTCATTGTAATTATAATTTAAGAGGAAAGGATAGTAACAAAGACGCTCTTTTAGTTAAGAGTTTAGCAAACACTTTAAATGTTGATTTATTCCTTAAAAAATTTGACACTATTGAATATTCTAATAAAAACAAGTGTTCACTTCAAATGGCTGCCAGAGATATTAGATATAATTGGTTTAATGATTTATTAATTGAGAATGATATTTCTTATATTATAACTGCTCATCATTTAAATGATCAATTAGAGACATTTTTAATTAATATCAGCAGAGGTAGTGGTATAGATGGATTGATTGGCATACCTGAAACAAATAAGTTAATCAGACCATTATTGAATTATACTAAGGAAGAGATATTATCATATGCTAAAGAAAATAATCTTAAATGGAATGAAGATCAAAGCAACTCAAAAAACGATTATTTAAGAAACTCATTAAGAAACTTGGTGATTACTAAGTGGAAAAAGATCATGCCAGATCTTGAAAAACATTTTCAAAAAACGATCCAACACCTTGGTTTTGCGAGCAAAGCATTAAATATTCAAATAGATAATTTTAAAAAAAAATCTTTTATAAATATTGAAACAGGTATTAAAATAGATCTTAAGGATCTAAACAATCTAAGCCCTAGAGAATTCTTTTTACATGCAATTTTTAAGCAATACGGTTTTATTTATCCGATTGAACTTGAAAAATTGATTAACTCAACTCCAGGTAAAATAATATACTCTGACTCACATGAATTGTTAAGAGATCGCAAGTGTTTAATTTTAAGAAAAAAATTAGAAAAATTAGAAGACACATATGAAATTAAATTAATTCCACAGAAGTTAAATATACCATTTCATATAGAAATAAGTTTAGATCCATTTCCAAATAATTTTAGTTCTATTGAAATTGATCCTAAATTGGTAGATTCACCATTAGTAATAAAGAAAAATTTTACTGGTGCATATTTCTATCCGGTTGGAATGACTGGAAAAAAGAAGTTGAGTAAGTATTTTAAAGATGAAAAGTATTCTTCATTTCAAAAAGAAAATCAATGGATTTTAACCTCGAATAACAAGGTTGTATGGGTTATAGGTAAAAGAGCAGATAGAAGGTTTTTAGCGAGTTTAGACACAAAGAAAAGAATGTATATTTGCATTAATCTAACATAATATAATGCAAAGATTATTATTATTATTATTATTTATAATTCCTTTAAACTTTTTGAAATCCCAAGAAGTAATAGAACCTGTTAAATGGAGTTTTAGTCATGAAGTGATAAATGATTCGATAATTTCTTTAAAATTTAAAGCTGAAATTGATGATAAATGGCATGTATATTCTCAAAATATAGAAAATGAACCACCTTTATCAACTATCTTTTTATTTGATGATGAACCATATAGTTCAATTCAAAAAGTTAATGAAGGGAAAAGTATAATTGCTTACGATCCGATTTTTGAAAAAGACTTAAAATATTTTGAGAACAATGCTCTGTTTGAACACAAAATTAAATTTAATGATACTTTAAATAAGATATCTGGCATGGTTGATTATCAGGCTTGTAATGATAAATTATGTGTATTTAGATCTCAACCATTCCTTTTCAACTTTAAAACAAACATTGTATTTAAAAATTTATCAATTGACGATAAGAGTATATCGATAGCTAATTCTTTAAAATTAGATTTACCAGAATCAGAATATTTATTAGACAATAAGGCTATAAACTCAAAAAAAAGTAATTTGAAAATATTTATTTTGGGTATTTTAGGAGGGATACTAGCATTATTAACTCCGTGTGTTTTTCCGATGATACCCCTGACAGTTTCATATTTTATTAAAAATGTGAAATCAAGATCAAAAGGAATAAAAGATTCTTTTACATACTCATTTTTTATAATTCTTATATATGTTTTATTAAGCCTACCATTTCATTTGTTTGATTCTTTGGATCCTGAAATACTAAATGTAATAGCAACTAATGTTTTTGTTAATCTCTTATTCTTTTTTGTCTTTATATATTTTGCATTTTCATTTTTTGGGTTTTATGAACTTACATTACCAAAGAATTGGTTAAACTTCTCTGATTCTGCATCTTCGAAATGGAAGGGAATAATAGGTTTATTTTTTATGGCTTTAACATTGTCAATAGTTTCCTTTTCTTGTACTGGTCCAATCTTAGGATCCTTGCTAGCAGGGTCTTTAACATATGATGGTGGTGCTGTACAATTATCATTTGGTATGCTTGGTTTTGGTTTTGCTTTGGCACTTCCTTTTGGCATATTTTCCTTATTTCCAAAAGGCCTGAAACTTATTCCCAAGTCTGGAACATGGCTTAATACAACCAATATTGTTATTGGTTTTATTGAATTGGCTTTAGCTTTAAAGTTTTTATCAAATGCAGATTTAGTTTCTCACTGGGGAATTTTAAAACGTGAAGTATTTGTATCTGTATGGGCACTAATTTCATTATCAACTACACTTTATTTATTTGGTGTATTTCATTTTCCACATGAGATTAAGCATAAAATAAAGTTTCCTAGAAAAATTATAGGTTTAATTTTTATGTGTTTTACTTTATATCTTATTAATGGATTATTGGTAAAAGAAAATAGTTTAAAGTTACTTAGCGGTTTTCCTCCACCAATTTTTTATAGCATAAACAAGTCAAAGAATGAATGTCCACTTAATTTAGATTGTTATAAAGATTTTTTCAATGGTAGAATGATTGCTGAAGATTTAAATAAACCAATTTTAATTGATTTTACGGGTTGGGCATGTGTTAATTGCAGAAAAATGGAAGAAAATGTATGGTCTGATAAAGAGGTGTTTAAAATTCTAAATAATGATATAGTTTTAGTTTCATTATATGTTGATGACCGAAATAAATTAATTAAAGAAAATCAATTTAGCATAAAGCGATCTAATGGAACATTAAAAATGATAAAAACTATTGGTCAAAAGTGGTCAACTTTTCAATATTTAAATTTTAAAACTGCATCTCAGCCTTTTTATGTTTTAATGACAACTGAGGGGAAGTTGTTAAATGAGCCTATACAATATGCGGATACAGATACATTTAAAAACTGGCTGAAAAAGGGCTTACAAGCTTTTAATACTAAATAGCTGCCTAAAATAACTTTTATACTTTATTGTTATCATTATTTTTTTGCCCCACATACATTAAATATCCTTTTAGAAATAAATCAATAGATCCATTCATTACTCCATCAATATCATTTGTCTCAATTTTAGATCTAACATCCTTTATTAATTTATAAGGATGCATTACATAATTCCTTATTTGTGATCCCCATTCAATTTTCTTTTTAGATGCTTCTATTTCTTCTCTAGCTGACATTTTCTTATGCAATTCAATTTCATACAACTGAGACTTTAGTAATTGCAATGCTTTTCCCTTATTTTCAAGTTGAGACCTAGTTTCTGAATTTTCAATTACTATACCTGATGGTTGATGTCTAAGACGTACTGCGGTTTCTACTTTATTTACATTTTGTCCTCCTGCTCCACTTGAACGCATTGTTTCCCAAGAAATTTCAGATGGATTTATTATAATTTCAATAGTGTCGTCAACTAAGGGGTAGACATATACTGAAGCAAAAGAAGTGTGTCTTTTAGCATTACTATCAAAAGGTGATATCCTAACCAGTCTGTGTACACCATTTTCACTTTTTAACCAGCCAAATGCATACTCACCTTGTATTTCAATTGTAACTGTTTTAACACCTGCCACATCTCCAGCTTGATGATTTAATTCTTTTAATTTATAGCCATTCTTTTCGCCCCACATTAAATACATTCTCATTAGCATTTCAGCCCAGTCACAACTTTCTGTTCCACCAGCACCAGCAGTAATTTGCAGTATGGCAGATAGGTTGTCACCTTCATCTGATAGCATGTTTTTAAACTCAATTTTTTCAAATAGATCAATGATTTCAGTGTGAAGGCTATTTACTTCTGTTTTATCAACCTCTCCTTCATTAAAATATTCTAATAAAAGCTCTAACTCTTCTAACTTATCTTTGATTTGGTTAAAATGAATAACCCATTTTTTTTGAGATTGGAGTTCACGCATAAATCCTTCAGCCTCCTCTGGATTATTCCAAAAATCAGGAGATAAAGTTTTTTCTTCTTTGTTTGAAATTTCTATTTCTTTGGCAGGAATGTCAAAGATACCTCCTTAACGCACCAAGGCGATCTATAAGCTCCTTAAATAATTCGGTAGTGAGCATTTAATTTTTTATCAAAAGTAATTGACTTTATTTATATTTTAATCTTAAAATATGTTTTTTTACAACAATTAATAAATGAATTTTTAGTAACAAAAACTAATCCTTAGTAACACAAAATTTATTAGTTTTATTTAAAACAACTTACAATGAAAAATAAATTTTGTGCACTAATATCATTATTTCTTTTTATTTCATCATTTACTTTAGCTCAACAAAAAGAATTAAGAAAGAAAAATCAAAAACAAAAGGTTAAAAACTCCAAATATGATTCAATGGAAAAATATTCAGGGTTTTTTAACTTTTTTTACAATGAAAAAAATGATCACATCTATCTTGAAGTTATTAATTTAGAAAAAGAATTCTTGTATGTCAATAGTTTAAGCGAAGGCATAGGGAGTAATGATATTGGTCTAGATAGAGGACAACTGGGGAATAGAAGAGTTGTTTATTTTAAAAAAGCAGGAAATAGATTATTGTTAATTGAGCCTAATCAAAAATACAGAGCAAGCTCAGAAAATTATTTAGAAAAAAAATCAATTAAACAAGCATTTGCAAAATCAGTAATATGGAGTTTTCCAATTAAAGAAGTAAATAATAACAAATATATAATTGACTTAAATGATTTTTTATTAAATGATGCACATGGAGTGTCGCAGAGATTGAAATCTAGAAGACAGGGATCTTATCTTGTAGACAAATCTAGATCCTCAATGGAACTTGATCGAACTAATGCATTTTCTAAAAATATTGAATTTGATGTTCAACTTACATTCAAAGGTCAACCTCAAGGAAGTTTGATAAGATCTGTGACGCCATCTGCAGATGCTGTTACTGTAAACCAACATCACTCTTTTATTAATTTACCTCCCTTAGATTTCAAAATGCGTCGTTTTGATCCAAGAAGCGGTGTAAATGCCTTTAGGTTTTATGATTATGCTACACCAGTAAGTCAACCAACTTTACAAGAATATGTTGTTAGGCATCGATTAGAGAAGAAAAACCCTGAATTAGAGCTAAGTGAAGCAAAAGAGCCAATAATTTATTATTTAGACAATGGAACTCCTGAACCAGTCCGATCTGCTCTATTAGAAGGAGGAAGGTGGTGGAATCAAGCCTTTGAAAGTATTGGTTTTAAGAATGCTTTTCAGGTTAAAATTTTACCAGATGATGCTGATCCTCTTGATGTAAGATATAACGTAATTCAGTGGGTTCACAGATCAACAAGAGGATGGAGTTATGGCGCAAGTATTGTTGATCCAAGAACTGGAGAGATTTTAAAGGGACATGTTAGCTTGGGAAGTCTTCGAATAAGACAAGATTTTATGATTGCTTTAGGGTTATCAGAATCTCCATTCAAAACTGGATTTAATAAAGAAGACAAAGCATTAGAAATGGCATTAGCTAGAATTCGACAATTATCTGCTCATGAAATTGGACATACTTTAGGTTTTGCTCATAATTTTGCGGCAAGTGCAAATGAGAGATCCTCCGTTATGGATTATCCTCACCCTACTTTAAGTATAGTTGATGGAAAAATTAATTATAATAATGCTTATTCTGTTGGAATTGGTGATTGGGATAAGGTTTCTGTAGCATATAATTATTCTGTGTTCTCAGATTTTGAAGATGAAAATGTTGAGTTACAAAAGATTTTGGAGAAAAGTTACTTAGATGGTCACAGGTTTATATCAGATTCAGATTCTAGACCAATTGGTGGAGCTCATCCAACTTCTCATTTATGGGACAACGGTGCAATTGCAACAAACGAATTAGATAATCTATTAAAAATAAGAAAAATTGCAATGAATCAGTTTTCATTAGAGCACATAAGGCTCGGTGAAAATTATTCAGTTCTTGAAGATAGATTAGTACCAATGTATTTTTTACATAGATATCAAGTAGAAGCTGTTGTTAAACAAATTGGAGGACTAAACTATGATTACGGGGTTAAAAGTAACATTAATTATAATACTTATCCAGTAGATCAAAGTGACCAAAGAGCTGCTTTGAAAGGTCTGTTAAAAGCAATTTCGCCTTCTGAGTTAATAATTCCAAAATCTCTTCACTCTATATTAACTCCAAGAACTTTCGGAAATTATAGAACTCGCGAGAGTTTTGGGTCTCAAACTGGTGTTGCATTTGATTATTTAGGCATCGCCAATTCATTAAGTGATGCAATAATAGGAATGATTCTTAATCCTCAAAGAGTTTCGAGATTAATTCAACAAGAGGCAATTTATAAGAATCAGTTAACTTTTAACGAAGTAATTATACAATTGATCAATGAGACTTTTAAATCTAATGAATCTGATTATTATCAAAAATCAATTAAAGAAATTAATCAATTTAATGTATTAAAACATTTAATAATTTTAAGTAATAGCAATAAAGTGTATCCGCAAGTGAGAGCTGAAATATATAATAGTTTAGATGGTTTATCTAAATGGCTTAAAATAAATCCTCAAATTAAATTTTCTAAATTTTATCAAAATCAAATAAGTCAGTTTAAATCTCAACCAGAACTTATTTCTCCTTTAAAAACTGGAAAAATTCCTGATGGATCTCCTATTGGTTCAATTGCATGTGATTTTTAATTATGATGATAAATTTAATTAGTGACACGTTTACTATTCCATCAAAAGGAATGATAAGTGCAATGATGAGAGCCGAAGTTGGAGATGATGTTTTTAAAGAGGACCCAACTTTAAATAGACTTGAAGAGAGGGTTGCCAATTTATTTGGAAAACAGGCAGGTTTGTTTTTTCCATCTGGAACCATGTCTAATCAAGTTGCGATTAAAATTCACACTCAACCAGGTGATCAATTAATTTGTGATCATTATTCTCACATTTATCACTATGAGGGAGGTGGTGTTAGTTTTAATTCTGGAGTCTCTTGCAGATTAGTTGAAGGAGAAGGAGGGTTGTTAAATACAAAACAAATTGAAGAGGTAATTAACCCTCCAGATTTTTATCATAGTCCTCCTACAACCTTAGTAAGTCTTGAAAACACCTCTAATAAGGGTGGAGGCACATGTTATGATTTAAAATCACTAAAATCTATTAGTTCATTATGTAAAGAAAACAATATATCAATACATTTAGATGGAGCAAGAATATGGAACGCTATGATAGCTACAAATACAAACGCTATCGATTATGGAAAATTATTTGATACTGTATCTGTTTGCTTTAGTAAGGGCTTGGGTTGTCCTATAGGATCTATGCTTTTAGGAAGTAATGAAACTATAAAAAAGGCAATTAGATATAGAAAAGTTTTAGGTGGCGGGATGAGACAAGTTGGTTATATTGCTGCTGCTGTAGATTATGCTTTAGACAACAACCTTAAGGATCTAGTAAATGATCATGAAAAAGCTATTGAGCTTGGAAATGTTCTAAAAAGCCTATCTTACGTAGAAGTAGTCCAACCTATTAAAACTAATATTATAATATTTTCGCTTAGACCTAACTGTAATGAAGATAAATTCATAGAAATTCTTAAAAAAAAGAATATTAGATTGATTCAACTTGGAAAAGGTAAAATTAGGATGGTTACTCATCGAGATTATACAAATGAACATCATCAATACACTATTAAAGTTTTATCCAAATTAAAATTCTAAAAATTTGCGTATGATATATTCTAAAATATTTTGTTATTCATTTATTGCATTTATTTTTGCCTCAGCTTGTAATGAAAATATTTTAATGAAAGAAAATCCTAATTTACCTCCACCAAAAGTAGAAAAGATTCCTTATCAACATAAAATTCATGGTGATATAAGGGTCGATAACTATTATTGGCTTAGAGATAGAGATAATCCTGAGGTAATTGATTATTTAGAAAGAGAGAATGATTATTATGATAAATTAACAATTCAGTCAAAATCCATTCAGAATGAATTGTTTTATGAAATGAAATCAAGAATTAAAGAAGATGACAGTTCGGTACCATATTTTTATAATGGGTATTGGTATATAACAAGGTTAGAAACTGGAAAATCTTATCCAATATATGTAAGAAAGAAAGATTCATTATCTGCTAAGGAAGAAATACTGATTGATGTTAATTTAGAAGCAAAAGGATATGATTATTTCAGTCTTGTTGGGATTAATATTAGCCCTGATAATTCAAAAATGTCTTATGCAGTTGACACTCAATCTAGAAGAAAATATACTTTATATATAAAGGATTTAATCACCAATATAAATCTTGAAACAAAAATTAAAAATTGCACAGGTGGAAGCGTATGGGCAAATGATAATAAACATTTATTTTACACAAAAAAGGATCCTGAAACTCTAAGATCTAATGAGGTTTATAGACATAATTTAGAGACTATGTTTGTTAATGATGAATTAATTTATATTGAGGAGGATGATACCTTTTCAGTTGGAATTGGAAAATCTAAATCTAATGAATATATTTTCATATCGTCATATAGTACATTAACTACTGAACATCAGTATTTAAATGCAAATAATCCAACTGAAAGCTTTAAAAAAATACAAGAAAGAATAAGAGGCTTGGAGTATAGCGTATCTCATTACAATGATTATTTTTATATAATTACAAATCATAATAATTCATACAATTTTAAACTTGTTAAAACCCCTGTAGATAAAACAGAAATTAAAAACTGGACAACTATTATTAATCATAGAAAAGATGTCTTGTTAGAAGATATAGAATTATTTGAAAATTATTGGGTTACAAGTGAGAGATTCAAAGGTTTGAATCAATTAATTATTCATTCATGGAGGGATAAATCAAGCTATTTACTACCCGTTGAAGGGGAAACATATAGTCTTTATAGTTTATATAATCCTCAATTTGCTAGCTCAAAGCTTAGATATTCGTATAATTCTTTATCTACACCACCATTAATAATGGAGTTTGATATGAGCTCTAAAGAGAATACTATTTTGAAAACACAGAAAGTTTTGGATAAAAATTTTAAAACAACTAATTATATAGAAAAAAGAATTTGGGCTGAAGCTAGTGATGGAGTTAAAATACCTATTTCCTTAGTTTATCATAAGGAAACTAAACTTTCATCTGAAACACCTTTACTTCAATATGCTTATGGTTCATATGGAATAACAAGAGATCCATATTTTTCTTCATCTCGCTTAAGCTTATTAGATAGAGGATTCATATACGCAATAGCTCACGTTAGAGGGGGTGAATATCTTGGCAGGTCATGGTATAAAGAAGGTAAATTGTTTAAAAAGAAAAATACATTTAGTGATTTTATATCATGCTCTAAGTTTTTAATAAATAATGGTTATACATCATCTAAGCACTTATATGCATATGGGGGATCAGCTGGAGGATTATTAATGGGAGTTGTTGTTAATGATTCACCAGAAATTTACAATGGAGTAATTGCTGCCGTTCCATTTGTTGATGTAATCACCACAATGCTAGATGAGTCGATTCCTTTAACAACTGGAGAGTATGATGAATGGGGAAATC
The DNA here is from genome assembly GCA_029243245.1 of Flavobacteriaceae bacterium. Classification (GTDB taxonomy): domain Bacteria; phylum Bacteroidota; class Bacteroidia; order Flavobacteriales; family Flavobacteriaceae; genus Marivariicella. Next base: position 333,217 of record JAQWSK010000004.1, read on the forward strand.
CTAATAATAAAAATTTTTATGATTATATGTTGTCATATTCACCTTATGATCAGATTAAAAATCAAGCTTACCCTAATATATTAGTAACAACAGGCTTACATGATTCACAGGTACAATATTGGGAGCCCGCAAAATGGGTAGCTAAACTTCGAGATTATAAAACGGATTCAAATGTTATTTTTCTTCATACAAACATGAGTACTGGTCATGGAGGGGCTTCAGGAAGATTTGATGCACTTAAAGAAATAGCAAAAAATTATGCTTTTTTATTGCAATTAGAGGAACAGATAGATTAACTTATTTTAATTAAATTTGCAATCAATTATTTGAATAATAGTAGATAAAGTATTCGTTTTGATATATAATAACATACTTGAATTAATTGGAGAGACTCCATTAATTAAATTAAATAATCTCGTAAGAAATTTTCCTGGTAATTATTATGCAAAATGTGAAGCATTTAACCCTGGGCATTCAAATAAAGACAGAATAGCTCTTTATATTATTAAAGAAGCTGAAAATCAAGGACTTATTAAACCAGGAAGTACTATTATTGAAACAACTTCAGGTAATACTGGTTTTAGTTTAGCAATGGTTTCATTAGTAAGAGGCTATAGTTGTACTTTAGCTGTTAGTACTAAATCTTCTAAAGATAAAATTAATATGTTGAGAACTATGGGGGCAAAAGTTTATGTTTGTCCAGCAAATGTTCCATCAGATGATCTTCGTTCTTATTATCAAGTAGCTAAGAGACTAAATAAAGAAATTGAAAACTCGTTTTATATAAATCAATATTATAATGATTTAAACACAAAGGCTCATTATCTATCAACGGGTCCAGAAATATGGAAACAAACAAGAGGAGAAATTACTCATCTTATTGGTTGTAGTGGCACTGGAGGAACTTTGACTGGAACAGGAAGGTTTTTAAAAGAACAAAACCCAAATATTAATGTTATTGGTGTTGATGCATATGGTTCTATATTGAAAAAATATCACGAAACTGGTAAGTTTGATGATAAAGAAATATATCCTAACAGAATTGAAGGATTAGGTAAAAATTTAATCCCATCAGCAACTGATTTTTCTGTAATTGATAATTTTATCAAAGTTACAGATGAATTAAGTGCTTATATGGCTAGAAATATAGCTAAAAATGAAGGAATGTTTGTCGGTTATACTTCTGGCGCTGCAATGCAAGCCACCACTCAACTTAATGAAGAAGGAATATTTGATGATAAGAGCAAGGTGGTTATTATATTTCCTGATCACGGTTCAAGATATATGAGTAAGATTTATAGTGATGAATGGATGAATGATCAAGGTTTTAATTCAAATGACAAACAATTTGTTCATCAAATTGAATATATTTAAATGAAAATATAATTTAGCATGAAAGATTTATTTGCTAGAATTCAACAAAATAAAGGTCCGCTAGGTAAGTGGGCAAAACATGCTGAAGGATATTTTGTATTTCCTAAATTGGATGGTCCTATAGGTAATAGAATGTTTTTTAATGGAAAAGAAGTTATTACTTGGAGTATTAATGATTATCTAGGTCTTGCAAATCATCCAGAAATAAGAAAAGTTGATGCTGATGCAGCTAAAGAGTATGGGTCTGCTTATCCAATGGGAGCAAGAATGATGTCAGGACATACAGAAATGCATGAACAGCTTGAAATAGAACTTGCTAGTTTTGTTCAAAAGGAATCTAGTTACCTTCTAAATTTTGGTTATCAAGGAATTTTATCAACTATAGATAGCCTTGTCAATAAGGACGATGTAATTGTTTATGATGTAGATGCACATGCTTGTATAATTGATGGAGTAAGATTACATCATGGAAAAAGATATACATATCAACATAATGATATAGAAAGTTTGGAGAAGAATTTAATAAGAGCTACTAAAATAGCTGAACAAACTGGAGGAGGTATTCTTGTAATATCCGAAGGTGTTTTTGGAATGAGAGGTGAACAAGGAAAATTAAAAGAAATAACTGATTTAAAAAATAAATATAATTTTCGTTTTTTAGTTGATGATGCACATGGATTTGGAACTCTAGGTAATTATGGGGCTGGGGTAGGTATAGAACAGGGAGTTCAAGACAAAATAGATGTATATTTTGCAACATTTGCTAAATCAATGGCATCTACAGGTGCATTTGTTGCAGCTGATAAAGAAATAATTGATTATTTGAAGTATAACATGCGGTCTCAAATGTTTGCCAAGTCTCTCCAAATGGTTTTAGTTAAAGGTGCTTTAAAAAGACTTGATATGCTTAGAACTAGACCTGAATTTAAAAATAAACTTTGGGAAAATGTAAACGCTTTGCAAAATGGATTGAAAAAAAGAGGTTTTGACATTGGGTCTACTCAGAGTTGTGTTACACCAGTTTACTTGAAAGGTAGCATACCTGAGGCTATGGTATTAGTTAAAGATTTAAGAGAAAATTATGCTATTTTTTGTTCTATTGTTGTATATCCAGTAATACCTAAAGGACTAATTTTACTTAGATTAATACCTACAGCTTCTCATACATTAAATGATGTATCTGTTACACTTAACGCTTTTTCAAAAATTAGAGAAAAGTTAGAAAAAGGAGTTTATAAAAAATTATCAGAATCTATAGCTTCATCGGTTAATCATTAAGCATAACTGGCATTACGAGCATTGTAATTTCTTCACCTTCGTCATCTTTTTCCACAGGAGTAATTAATCCAGCTCTATTAGGTAGAGACATTGATAATCGAACAGAAGATGAGCTTAAATTATTTAACATTTCAATAACAAATCTTGAATTAAAACCGATTTCTAGGTCTTCTCCGGTATATTCACAATCCAACCTTTCATCAGCCTTATTACTATAATCAAAATCCTCTGCAGAAATATTAAGTGAAGTGCCTGCAATTTTTAACCTAATTTGATGAGTAGTTTTATTTGAAAAGATACTTACTCTTCTGACTGAGTTTAAAAATAAAGCACGATCAATTATAAGAGTATTGGGATTCTCTTTTGGGATTACAGCTTCATAATTTGGATATTTACCATCTATTAGACGACACGTAAGTGATGAGGCACCAAAAATAAATTGTGCATTTGTTTCATTATATTCTATTTTTACATCATTTTTATTACCTAACATTATTCCCTTTAGTAATTGAAGAGGTTTTTTAGGCATAATAAATTCAGCACTTTTTTCAGACTTATAATCGGTTCTTGAATATTTAACCATTTTATGTGCATCTGTTGCAACAAAATTTAAACACTCTGAACTAAATTGAAAAAACACACCACTCATAACAGGACGAAGATCATCATTTCCTGAAGCAAAAAGAGTTGAATTTATTGAATTAGCAAGCACATTACCATTTATGGTTGTAGAGCTTGGGTCCTTAATGTATAATGCTTTAGGAAACTCTTCACCAGGAACATAGGCCACTTCGTATTTTCCATTATTCGCAATTATTTCAATACTAGTAGTGTCAGTTTTAATAAAGGTAAGTGGTTGTTCTGCAAAAGTTTTAAGTGTATCTATCAGTAATCTAGCAGGAATTGCTATTGAACATATATCAGTTGATTCAATATTAATACTTGTTGACATAGTTGTTTCAAGATCTGAAGCAGACAATGTTAGCGTATCATTATTTACTTCAAATAAAAAATTATCAAGAATAGGGAGAGTATTGGTAGAATTGACAACACCACCAATAATTTGTAATTCTTTTAAAAGGGCCGCGCTTGATACTATAAACTTCATTTAGAAAAGGATTTATTTCAAAGATATTTTAAATGGTGTTTAAACAAAAAAGAACTTATGCACAGTTGTTAACTAATCTAATTTTAATAGATAACTCTTAATTTTTTTAAAAGTAATGTTAACATATTTAATCAAATATAATTGTTACTGAATCTCTGTAGCTTAAGCCAAATAAGCTACTTGCGCTTCCAACTGTTGAAGGATTACTTTTATAAATCGCTAACTCTAAATGACCTGCTGTATTAAATAAAGCAATCTTTTTACCATCTTCTTCTCTTTTTTCTTTGATTATACTAAAGTCTATGGCTTCACTATAATTATTATATATTTTTTTAAACTCTATAGTCCTTGCGTAAATTGTAAACTCTCTTGTTTTACCAATATCATTAAATATTTTTTCAGTAATATTAGTAACCACATTGCCATAATTATCAATATAAATTACACTACCTAAAATTTTATTTTCTATGTTATTAATTACTGGATTCACATTAGTTAATTGAAGGATAGATCTAATTTTTTTACCAATTATTTCTAATTCGCCACTTCTTGAGATGTGTCCAGCAACTTTAACAAAAACATCCAAAATAGGGAAACTAGTGACAATATTTTTATGAATATTTATATTGACAATTTTATCTGCTTTTTTTCCATCAATTATTAATGAGAAGATACCATTGTCAGCTCCTATAAAATAGTGTCCATCAAATAACATTGCCAAATGTTTGTTCTCAGGTGTTAACTCTGAATCAACTCCAACTAGATGAATAGTTCCCTTAGGAAAAGATTTATATGCATTTTTTAAAATATAAGCAGCCTCAGTGACATTGTAAGGGCTTATTTGATGACTTATATCAAAAATTTTTAGATCAATTATTTCAGAAAATAATGCTGCTTGAGTAGCAGAGACAAAATAATCTTTTGTGCCAAAATCTGTCGTTAATGTAACAATGTTCATATAAGAATTTAATGTTAATTTTCAATCAAAAGATGTACATTTGAAAAGAATCAACAATGTAACACAAAAATAATTTTTTTTAACTCTTCTTTGTATTGAATGAACTTGAAATTATATTATCTGATATAAATCCACAAGAATTTTTTGGAAATCAAAATAGTAATCTAGAATTATTAAAATCATATTTTCCTAAACTTAAAATAGTTGCTAGAGGCAATAAAATAATAGCTTTTGGCCAAAAAGAGAGCCTTAAGGAATTTAAAAAGAGAGTTGAAATGATTGCTAATAAGTTTACTAATGATAACTATATAAATGTAGAAGAAATTGACAGAGTTTTAACTTCAAATGGTGATGAATATCTAAAATTAAATAATAATAAAGAATCCTTTATACTTCACGGCGTTAATGGTAAAATAATAAAAGCTAAAACGGTTAATCATTTAAAATTAGTTAATCTACTTATAAAGTATGATATGGTTTTTGCAATTGGTCCTGCAGGTACTGGAAAAACTTATACCGGCATTGCTATGGCGGTTAAAGCCCTAAAAGAAAATAAGGTTAAACGAATCATTTTAACTAGACCAGCTGTTGAATCTGGTGAAAACTTAGGTTTTTTACCTGGTGATTTAAAAGAAAAACTAGATCCATATATGCAACCATTGTATGATGCATTGAGAGATATGATTTCTCCAGAAAAACTTAAGTCTTATCTTGAAAATGAAACAATTCAAATTGCACCTTTAGCATTTATGAGAGGGCGTACTTTAGATGATGCTTTTGTTTTACTTGATGAAGCACAAAACACATCACATTCTCAAATGAAAATGTTTTTAACTCGAATGGGCCAAAATGCTAAATTCATGATAACTGGGGACCCTGGTCAAATTGATTTACCAAGAAGGGCTACTTCAGGGTTAAAAGAAGCCCTTATAATATTAAAAAAAACTCCTGGTATAGGTATAGTTTTATTAGATAAAAATGATGTTATTCGTCACAGAATTGTTAAAAAAATTATTGATGCATACAAAAACATAGAACATCAAAATTAATTTTATGAATAGAACTATATTAAATACAAATTTTAATTTTCTGAATCAAAAATCTAAATATACAGGAAAAGTTCGTGAGGTATATAATTTAGATAATGAGAAGTTAATAATGATTGCAACAGATAGAATTTCTGCATTTGACGTAGTTCTTCCCAGAGGAATTCCATTTAAGGGTCAGATTCTTAATCAAATTTCTACAAGAATGATGAGTAAAACAAAAGATATAGTACCTAATTGGATCACAGAAACTCCAGACCCTAATGTGTCAATAGGTTTAAATTGTTCTCCAATTAAAGTAGAAATGGTTATTAGAGGCTATTTAGCTGGGCATTCTGCAAGAGAATATTCAAAAGGTAATAGAATATTATGCGGTGTTGAGCTTCCTGATGGATTGAAAGAAAATGATAAGCTCCCCAAACCAATTATAACCCCTGCAACAAAAGCTGATAAAGGCCATGATGAGGATATATCAAGAGAAGAAATCATTAGTAATAATATAGTTTCTGAGGAAGATTACCTTTTACTAGAAAAATATACATTTGAACTTTTTGAAAGAGGTAGCGAACTAGCTTCAAAACAAAATTTAATTTTAGTGGATACTAAATATGAGTTTGGAAAGACAAAGGATGGTGAAATTATTTTGATTGATGAAATACATACTCCAGACTCATCAAGATATTTTCACAAAGAAGGTTATGAAAAAAGACAACTCAAATCTGAACCACAAGAACAACTCTCAAAAGAATTTGTTCGTCAATGGTTAATTTCAAATAATTTTAAAGGCCTTGAAGGGCAAGAAGTACCTAAAATGACTGATGAGTATGTAAATCTGGTGTCTGAAAAATATATAGAATTATATAAAAAAATAATGGGGGAGGATTTCCAAAAGGCTGATATTACAAATATATTTAACCGTATTAAAGGAAACCTTTCTAATTACTTATGATTGTTTATGATTTCATTTATCGATTTTTGAGGATTTAACCAGTTTGCAGAATCGTATTTTTTAAACCAGGTAAGTTGACGTTTCGCATATCTTCTTGTGTTTTTTTTAATTTCTTCTATTACTGAATATTTTTCACATTCTCCATCCCAATATAAAAACCATTCTTTGTAACCAACCGTTTGAAGTGCTTTTAAATTTTTCATTTCAACGAGAGTTTTAGCTTCAATTTCTAAACCATTTTGAATCATTTGATCAACTCTGAAATTAATTTTACTGTAAAGTTTTTTTCTTTCATCATTTATAATATAAATATGAGTTCTAAAATTTCTGATTTGATTTACTTTACCTAAAAAACTAGAATAAGGAATATTAGTTTCTAGGGATACAGATAAAGCTCTAATTATTCTTCTAGGATTATTTAAATCAACATTTTCATAATATTTAAAATCTTTTTCTTTTAATAATTCTTGAAGATATTCTAAACCTTTCTCTATATATAGATTGTTAATATGGTTTAAAGTGTTATTTGATATACTGGGAAATGCATCTAAACCAAAAAGAATTGAATTAGCATAAAGACCAGAGCCCCCAACTAATACTACATTTTGTTTTTTTTGAAAAAGTTTATTTATAATTTTTGTAGCTTCTTTTTCATATTGACCAACTGATAAATGGTTTAAAGCACTACGATCTTGAATAAAATGATGCTTAACAGTCTTTAATTCATCGTTAGATGGAATAGCAGTTCCAATCCTCATTTCTTTATAAAATTGTCTTGAATCACATGAAACTATTTCAGTTGAAAAATATTTTGCAATTTCAATTGCTATAGAAGTTTTACCTACTGCAGTCGGTCCTCCAATATAAATTAAATTTTTATCAGACATTATTTAATTTTTTACCACATTGATAGCAAAAAATAGAGTTATCTATATGATCACTAGTCATGCAATGTAAACAGGCTTGAGTATTACTGTCTATTTTTTTCTTTTGATCAGTTAATTCTGCTGTAACTATTCCAGTAGGCACTGCAATTATTCCATATCCCATAATCATAATAAAGGATGCTATAAATTGACCAAGCGCAGTCATGGGTGCTATATCTCCATACCCTACAGTTGTTAAAGTTACTATACACCAATAAATACTTTCTGGAATACTAGTAAAACCACTTTCGTTACTTTCAACCATGTACATTATTGTTCCAAAAATTATACAAATAACAAGCACACTAAATATGAAAACTCCAATTTTAGCTCTACTTGCTATTAATGCTTTTATTAATGTATTGGATTCACCAATGTATCTTGTCATTTTTAAAATCCTAAAAACCCTCAATAATCTTAATGCTCTAAGTGCAACTAGAGATTGAGTACCTAAAAAAATGAGAGATAAATATTTTGGTATTGTTGATAAAAAATCAATTATTCCATAAAAACTGATTATATATTTTATTGGCTTGTGAACTGCAATAAGACGAAGTATGTACTCTATAGTAAAAAATATTGTTATTATCCATTCAGAAATATTTAAAAAAAAACTGTATTGATTATAAAACTCATCAATACTTTCAAGTGCAACCAAAACAACACTTAAAACAATAAGAAAAAGTAAAACTATATCAAATAATTTTCCAGCTGGTGTATCTGCTTCATATATAATTTCATGAAGTCTATGCTTCCAATACTTAGATTTTTTTACCATTATTATAAAAATACAAAATATTTATTGACAGAATAAACCTTAAAGTTGAATTATTTCTTGATATTTATTTGATTTTATGTAGCTATATATAATTGATTTTACATCTTGGTTGTGATCGATTTTAACCATTCGATTCTTAATCTTCTTTAATGATTTAATTTGATAATTTAAATCATAATATCCATAGCCTTTGATTAATTGATTTTCAATTAAAACAAAACTTTTCTCATTAACATTTCTTCCTTTGTCAATCATAATAAATGTAGAGGGAATAAACTTTAAATTTTCTATCATTTCTTGTAGCTTTTTATTGTATATATTCAAATCTTCCTTACAGCAACAATGACCTTTACATTTCTTAAAACTATCTTGAACAGATGTTATAGTAGTATTTGATATAGATGTGAGATTTTTACAAAGGTTATAGTCTTTTATCCAAATATTTAACTGATTAATTGCAGTAATTTTGTTTTTAAAAGCAAATAAATATTTTTCACCTGTTTTAATTTGTTCAATATTTAAAGTGTTATAACCATTATTATTTTTTTTTAACCTGATTCCAATAGAATATAATCTATATTTAAAATTCAACTTTGGTTGATTTTCTTTTATTTCTTGTTGTTCTTTAAGTAAAGCCAATAATTCACTTCCAGTTTGATCATAACTAATTTTATCAATTTGCTTTTGAATTTTTATTGCTTTTGAACTTTTAGAGGTTAAACATGTAGTCACACTTTTTTTTAAATTTTTGGTTTTTCTAATATAAATAATAGAACTTTTATCATATATGTAATACACACCAGTATCACTAGGAACTTGATCAATAATCTTAATGTGTTTTGATCTAATATTTGTTTTATTTTTATATAGTTCTTTTATAAGGCTATTTAAGATAATCTTCTTTTTATCTTTCTGTATTAATAATTCGAAAAGCTTTAAAGTAGCTAATGCATCTCCTTGAGCTCTATGCCTGTTACTAATTGGAATACCTAGACTTCTGACTAGTCTTCCTAGTTTGTATGATTTTAAATTTGGAATAAGTTCTTTGGATAACTGAACAGTGCATAAAGATTTTCTCTTGAAATCATAACCCAACCTATTAAACTCTGTTCTTAGCATTCTATAATCAAACTCTGCATTATGTGCTACTAGAATACAATCTGAGGTTATTTCAATGATTCTTTTAGCAATTTCGAAGAATTTCGGTGAATTTATTAGCATTTTATTATTGATTCCAGTAAGTCCTACAACATAAGGCTCAATAGTTCTATCCGGTTTAACCATTGAAATAAATTGATCAGTAATTTGACTTTTGTTAAAACGATATATAGCTATTTCTGTAATAGCTTCCTCGTTAAATTTACCACCTGTAGTTTCTATATCAACAATTGCGTACATTACTAGCTTCTTTTTCCAAAGATTTTGCTTCCAATCCTAATCATTGTTGATCCTTTATTTATGGCAGTTTTATAATCACCACTCATACCCATAGATAAGATATTAAATTTATCAGTCTTTGATTTGTAGATATCAAATATTGATTTTAGAACTTTGAATTCTGATTCTATCAAAGAATGATTATTTGTAAAAGTTGCCATTCCCATTAAACCTTTTATTGATATATTTTCTAGAGTTTTCGATCCATTAAATGCTAAATCTAGTTCAACATCATTAAACCCATGTTTGGTTTCTTCCTTTGCTATGTGAACTTGAAGTAAACAGTCAATTATTCTATTATTTTTTTTTGCTTGTTTATTAATTTCAATTAATAGTTTTAAACTATCGACCCCATGAATTAAAGAGACAAATGGAGCCATATACTTAACTTTGTTTCTTTGAACATGACCAATCATGTGCCATTCAATATCTTTAGGAAGAGACTTCCATTTGCCAACCATTTCTTGTGTTTTATTTTCTCCAAACACTCTATGCCCGGAATTATAAGCCTCCATAATTAATTCAATAGATATTGTTTTAGAAACAGCAACTAAAACAACTGATGTGGGTATATCAGAGTAAATAAGGGATATATTCTCTTTAACTCTCATATATAATGACTTTATGATACATATTTAGCATAATTCATAGATAGTAAGTCCAGTGAGCATTTTTGGCTCTAAAAATGTTGTCTTTTGAGGGAAAAGTAGGTTCTTCTTTGTAAAATTAATTACTTCATTAAAAGTAACACTTGGATAATTAAAAATAATACTATTTAAACTATTAGATTTTTTATCAATATTTTTGTAATAGCAACGCTTGATCTTGTCTCCGCTATTAATTATCCACTTCTCTAGATTAAAAATTGATAATTTATCTAAATCAGATTCTTTAAAAATATACTTTTTCCCTTGATAAGTAACCCAAAATGAATTAAATGATGGAGCTAAATTGGTAGATTCAAGTTTTTTAATTTTATTAATAAGATTGATAGATGGATTTGAAACTTTCCAAGTGAATTTATCTGATTTAATATAACTGATATCAGTTATGAAAGTTAAAAGTTGGCACTCTTTTTTAGATTCTTCAGATAATAATTTTAATGATTCGGTTCTATGATGACCATCTACAATATAAAACCTTGAAAATTTATTTATTGAATCGGATAATTCTATTGCCCTAATAGTATATTTTTTCTTTTTATAATTAAATTTTATAATAGGTTTATTTGAAATTGATAATTTTATATGATCTATTAGGCCTTTTGTAAAATTTGCAGCAAAAACAACAGGTTCAGCTTGTATTTTAACTTCATTGAGGTAATTCTTCAATATTTCAACTCTTTTGTTAAAAACCTTTTCATGGGGAACAATTAAATTCTGTTTTAAAATTTCTGAGCTAAGACCACATAAAATTCCTCTAAAAAATGATTTTTCTGATTCAATATCTAATAAGTAGTATTTATTTAGATGATAATGGTAATTTCCATTTAAACGATTTGATTTCCATTTAGATCTAATATTGGATAGGCTTTTACTTTTAATAATATTGAAAAAGTTTTCATCTTTTAATTTGTCTTGATTTTTATTAAGAAAATCGATATCTCTCGATTCAAAAACCTGATTTATAGGAGATCTAGGAATAAATATGCTCAGAGGATTTATTTTAAACATTATTTTTAATATGAATCAATTATTTTTTGAGCAGTACTTAGTGCAGAATAACCATCATTTAAATCAACTATTGGTTTCTCATTGTTTTTTATTGAATTAGCAAAAGATTCAAGCTCATCTAATATCGCATTAGATTTCTTAATAATAGGGTTTTCAAAGTAGATTTGTTTCTTCATTCCTTCTGCATCCTTAAGAATCATTGCAATTTCATCAGGAACTTGAGGAGCATCTTTCATTTTTACTATTTCTACTTCTTGTTTCAAAAAATCTATTGATATATATGCGTTTTTTTGAAAAAATCTACTTTTACGCATTTTTTTCAAAGAAATTCTACTTGCAGTCAAATTAGCGACACATCCATTTTCAAATTCAATCCTCGCATTTGCAATATCCGGAGTACTGCTTATAACTTTAACACCGGATGCATTTATTGATTTAATAGGGGATTTAACAACACTTAGAATTATATCAATATCATGTATCATCAGATCTAACACAACGGGCACATCAGTTCCTCTAGAGTTAAATTCGGCGAGCCTGTGGGCTTCAATGAACATGGGGTTAGTTATGTGGGGTTTTGCTGCAATGAAAGCTGGGTTAAATCTTTCAACATGCCCAACTTGACCAAATAATCCATTTAAATGTGAGAATTCGATGAGTTCTTTTGCCTCATTTATTGATTTAGTTATAGGTTTTTCAATAAACACATGACAATTGTTTGATAAGGCTAGCATTGCAATTTTATGATGAAATAGAGTAGGAGTAACTACATCAATAACGTCGCATTTAGATAATAAATCTTCAGGTGATTCAAAAAACTTATATTTAAATTTTTTTGAAACTTTTTTAGCACTAATTCTGTCTGAATCATGAAAACCAATTAAATTGTAGTGTTTTGATTCGTTTAATAGATTTAAATGAATTCTTCCTAAATGGCCAGCACCAAAAACTCCAATCTTTAACATTTTTTTTTTTTTAAAAATACAACTCTTCTTCAATTATTATGCTTTCTCTTAATTACTTTTGTTAATTATGAAAGACAGTAGTAAAAATCAAGGCTTAAGAAAGCAATTAGTTGAATTGCTTGGAAGTAAAGGAATTAAGGATTTAAATGTTCTTAATGCGATTAATAATATACCAAGACAGTGGTTTATGGAATCTGGCCTAGATACTTTTGCTTATGAAGACAAAGCATATCCAATAGGAGAGGAACAAACTATTTCTCAACCATATACTGTTGCTTTTCAAACAGAATTATTAAATATGAAACCGGGAGAGAGTGTGCTAGAAATTGGAACAGGATCTGGATATCAAACCTGTGTTTTGATCGAATTAGGATTCAAAGTATATAGCATTGAAAGAAAAAGGACTTTATTTAAAAAAGCAGAATTATTATTTAGAAAGCTTAAATGGAATCCCAAAAAATTAGTTTTTGGAGATGGTTATTTAGGGTTAAAAAATAATGCGCCATATAATGGAATTATAGTAACGGCTGCAGCTCCTGTTGTTCCTAATAAGCTCTTAGAACAATTGTCTATAGGAGGGAAATTAGTTATTCCGATAGGAAAAAAAGAACAAATTATGACAAAATATACTCGTATTTCTAAAATTGAATTTAATAAAGAAACTTTTGGTAATTTTCGCTTTGTTCCTCTTTTAAAGGATACAAACTAAATATTTAAGTATAGGTATTTAAACGAAGTTGCAATTTCTATATTAATTTTATTATAATAATACATTTCATTCTTAGAACCATCGTAGAATTTAGGATCATCAAATGGCATTGAAATTCTTTTTGATGCTCCTGCCAAAAATGGACAATTTTCATTCGCGCTGGAACAATTTATTATTGCAATAAAATCAGATTTTGGATTTAAATTACAGTTAAACAATTTTGAATAGACAGTAATTGTATTAGTTGACTCTCCGAAATTAATTGAGTAGACGGGGTTAAGGTTTATATTATCTTTTAAAATATTAAAACCAGTTTTAATTAATGAGTTTATAACACCATTATATATTTCTGTAATTTCAGTACCACCTGAAAATGAAGAAATATTTTTATAATCATAGTAATAAGCTAATGTTTCACTCCAAATTTGACAAAATTGACTTCTTCTTGAATTATTTGTACATATAAAATTTAATTGTGTTGAAATGCCCTTATTCAAACAAATTCTTACTTGTTGTATTAAAAGATCTAATGCTTTTATTCTGGACCTAGGGATTTTTGAAGTATCTAATTTTAAAATAAAATTTGAAATTTTATCATTAATCATTTTTTAAATGATTTTTTAATTATTTCAAGTTTCCTTTTGTTATCTCTGTCTTTTATATTTTCTCGTTTATCATAAAGTTTTTTACCTCTTGCCAAAGCGATTCGAATTTTCGCAAATCCTTTTTCATTAACAAACAATTTGACAGGGATTATAGTCAAGCCAGAGTTTTTGACATCTTTATTGAGTTTTTTTAATTCATTTTTATTTAGTAAAAGCTTCCTCCTACCTTTAGGGGTATGATTATATCTTGTTCCATAATCATATTCTTCTATTGACATATTAATAACAAAAAGTTCGTTATTGTCATTAAATTCACAAAAACTATCAGCAATTGATGCTTTACTATTTCTAATAGATTTAATTTCAGTTCCTGTTAAAACTATTCCAGCATCATATTTGTCAAGTAGTTCATACTCAAACCGCGCTCTTTTATTCTGTATGTTAATATTCTTTACCACACTACAAATGTACAATTTCAATTTATAGATTTAAATGTTTATTTTTTGTGAACAACTTCACTTTTATTTTTTTTATTGGTTACTAGCAAGATTTAATAATCTTTAAATTTGTTGTAAAAATAAATAAACATGAAGGATATAAAAATCTTTGATCTTATTCAAGATGAAAATAATCGACAATTAAATGGCATTGAGCTTATTGCTTCTGAAAATTTCACTAGTCCACAAGTTATGAAAGCTACAGGTTCAGTCTTAACAAACAAGTATGCGGAAGGTTATCCTGGCCGACGTTATTATGGTGGGTGTGAGGTTGTTGACAAAGTTGAAGCAATTGCAATTGAAAAAGCAAAGATAATTTATGGTGCTGAGTATGCAAATGTTCAACCTCATTCAGGTTCACAAGCTAATACTGCAGTTTTTGATGCTTTTTTAAATCCAGGAGATAAAATATTAGGTTTTGATTTATCTCACGGTGGTCACTTAACTCATGGTTCATCTGTAAATTTTTCCGGAAAGTTATATAATGCCAATTTTTATGGGGTAAACAAAGAAAGTGGAGTATTAGATTATGATAATATTGAAAAAATTGCGGAGAATATAAAACCAAAAATGATTATTGCAGGAGCATCTGCTTATTCTCGAGATATTGATTTTAAACGATTTAGATCTATAGCGGATAGGATAGGCTGCTTTTTATTAGCAGATATTGCTCATCCCTCAGGAATGATTGCAACGGGGCTTCTAAACAATCCTATACCTCACTGTCATGTAGTAACTACAACAACACATAAAACTCTTCGTGGCCCTAGAGGTGGGCTTATTCTAATGGGTAAGGATTTTAACAATCCATTTGGAAAAAAAATGAAAAACGGATCGTACAAGAAAATGTCTAATCTCTTGGATATGGCTGTTTTTCCTGGTACCCAAGGAGGGCCTTTGATGCATGTTATTGCAGCTAAAGCTATTGCTTTTGATGAAGCTCTTTCACCTTTATTTAAAGAATATCAGCAAAGAGTAATAAATAATGCTCAAACTATGGCTAAAGCCTTAGTTGATTTAAATTATAATATTATTTCTAATGGAACAGATAACCACTTAATGTTAATTGATTTAAGAAATAAAAATATATCAGGTAAAGATGCTGAAAAAGCATTAGTTAAGGCGGAAATTACTGTAAATAAAAATATGGTCCCTTTTGATGATAAATCTCCATTTGTTACTTCAGGAATTAGAATTGGGACTCCAGCCATTACTACTAGAGGATTAGAGTCGAAAGAAATGGATATTATTGTTGATTTAATTGATCATGTCATAAAAAATCATGAAAACAGTTTAGAATTAAGTAAGGTAGCATCTAAGGTTAATTCTTTAATGAAAGGAAGAGAATTGTTTAACTTTTAAATTCGATGGGTTAAATAATTTCATAACTAAAGTTCAAAGTGTGTTTTAAATTATCTAGATGATTTTCATAAACAATGATTTCTTGAGAAAATTTAGTCATTGATTTTGAAAATTTCTACCTCAAAAAGTTTACTCCAATACTTTCCTGTAACAAAAAAGGTTTTTGATTTCTTATTATATGCAATTCCATTGAAGACATTTAATGATTTTATTTGTTCGACTTTATTTCTTAAACCACTGAAATCAACAACACCCTCAACCATACCTGAAAGGGGATTGATAATTAAAACTATATCTTTTTCAAATTGGTACGTATTTGCATAGATCTTCCCATTAGCCCACTCAAGTTCATTTATTTGATTTATGGCCCTTTTGTTTGTCATTACTTCTATATATGCTATTTCTGATAGTTTATCAGGTTCCAAAACCCAAATTTTATTCGTTCCATCTGACTTATAAAACTTTGATCCATCATTGCATAATCCCCATCCTTCAATACTCTTATTATATGAAAAAGACCCTTTAACTTTCGATAGATTCTTGTCATATATAAAACCAATATTTTCTTGCCATGTTAGCTGGTATACATTATTATCGAACAATGAAAGACCCTCACCAAAGTAATTGTCATTTAATTTTTTTTCATTAATTATATCTCCACTTTTATAGTTGATTGATCTAACTTTTGATTGACCTTTAATTCCTGTGCTTTCATATAAAGTGTCTTCACTAAACTCTAATCCTTGAGTATATGATGTTATATCATGTGGATAAGAATTAATTAATTTATATGAATATAGTTTAGGAGCATCATCTGCAAATAATGTGAATTCCTTATTTAGAATTATTTTTTCTCCTTCATTACGCAATTCAACCTTAACGTTATGCTTGCCTAACTTGAGTTTAGATAAAAGATATGGTGCTTCTACTTTCATTTCATCTATATAAATAAGAGTATTTGGAATATCTATTAATTTATTAGATTTAACCTCAACTTTAAGAGTATCATTAGGTTTAAATACTGATGAATTTATTTTAATTTTAAAAACTGAAGAATTCTGGGTACTACATCCTAAAAGCAGTACTGATATGAGTATTATTTTTAACAATTGATCCATGTTAATCATTTGATGCGAAGTTAAATAAAATAAAATTTTAATGATTCTTGTTGACATTAATGTAAGTACTATATTTGTAATGGGCAAGTCCTACACAACCAGCTCCTGTCGAATCCCCCAGGGTGGGAACGCAGCAAGGGTAGGCGGTTGAAGCGGTGTGATGTAGACAGCTTGCCCTTTTTATTATATGGATAAAGTTATTTTAATTACGGGAGCTTCTTCAGGCATAGGCAAAGCTACAGCAGATTTTCTTTCAGATAAAGGATATATCATATATGGAACGAGCAGATGTCCAAATAAATATCAAACTCCTCAAAAGTACTCTTTACTTCCTCTTGACATAAATGATGAAAAATCAATTAGTAATCTTATTGATATTGTTCTTAATAAAGAAAAAAATATTGATGTTTTAATTAATAATGCTGGTGTTGGAATTACTGGTCCTGGAGAAGAAACAAGTATTAAAGCAATGCGAGATAATTTTGAAACTAATTTTTTTGGACCAATTAAATTAATGCAACAAGTCCTGCCTTCAATGAGAAGCAATAAAAAAGGATTGATTATTAATATTACTTCGATTGCAGGGTATATGGGATTACCATTTAGAGGTTGTTATTCCGCCTCAAAAGGAGCATTAGAAATATTTTCAGAATCAATTAGAATGGAAGTTAAAAAATATGGAGTTAATATAACCACTATCGCTCCAGGTGAATTTGCAACTGACATATCAAGGAGACGTTATCATTCTCCGATTAAAGAGGGACCATATAAAAAAATATATGAGGAAAGCTTAAATAAAATGAACTCTCATGTTGCTAATGGAAGCAATCCAAATCATATTGCAAGGTATATCTTTAAGTTAATAAACATAAAATCTCCTAATGTTCATTATACAGTAGGGGCTTGGTTTCAAATTTTTTCTATCTTCTTAAAAAATATACTACCTGACTTTTTATACGAAAAACTTTTAATGAATTATTATAAATTATAAAACAGATACTCTATGAAATTTTTTATTGATACGGCAAATCTAGAACAAATAAAACAAGCAGAAAATCTTGGGGTTCTTGATGGAGTTACAACAAACCCTTCTCTTATGGCTAAAGAAGGCATAACAGGTAAGAAAAATATTTTAAAACATTATGTTGATATATGTAATTCAGTTACTGGTGATGTTTCTGCTGAGGTTATTTCAGTTGATTTTGAAGGAATAATTAAAGAAGGCTTAATTTTAGCTGAATTGCATCCACAAATTGTTGTTAAAGTTCCTATGATTCCTGAAGGAATAAAAGCCATCAAATATTTCTCTAATAAAGGAATTAAAACCAACTGCACTTTAATTTTTTCATCTGGCCAAGCTTTGCTTGCAGCTAAAGCGGGGGCAACTTATGTGTCACCATTTATTGGCCGACTTGATGACATATCACAAGATGGAATATTTTTAATAGAGGAGATTAGACATATTTACGATAATTATGCTTTTGAAACAGAAATATTAGCTGCTTCCGTTCGGCATCCAATGCATATAATTAATTGTGCCAAAGTTGGTGCAGATGTCATGACTGGCCCCTTAAGTGCGATTATATCGCTATCTAAACATCCACTTACTGATTCCGGTCTAGAGAAGTTCTTAGCTGATCATAAAAAAGGGAATTAAAGTTCATCAAAAAAATTTGCATCAAAAAAATTTGCAAATCCATTAGCTATTTTTCCATTTGAATCAATAACAATTGATTTATTTAACAATGTAATGATCCATTTTTTACTTGCATTTTCAAAATTAATTATTGCAAACTGATCCTCAATGTTTTGTTTTAATATTTCATTAACCTGTAAGGCCATTTTATTTAATGGTTGAATTGATATACCAACATATCTATATTCGGGCTTTTCTTTTTTAAGCATTTCTAATATTCTTAATGTTTTTCTGTAATGATTCATTTGCGATTGAGACCAAAAGTAAATTACGGTTGGTTTTCTATTAAAAATAATATTACTACTAACTGTTTCTAATTTTGAATTTTGAATATTAATTTCAGGTAAAACAGAACCTTTCTCCATTTTTTTAATATCATTATGAAGACTTAAAACTTCTGCTAAAAATGTAGTATTTGAGTTAACGGCAAAATAATATTGTAAAAAATTATCATGTTCAGAATGATTATCAAAGTTTAAAATCTCATCATATGCAATTGCACGAGCTATATTGTTTTTTAGTTCTCTTCCAAAAATTTCATTTTCAAGAATCTGTAGCCTTTTAATATTAAATTCAGTCTTTTGTTTATTTTGAAAATAATAATTGGAACTATCTAAGGATTTTTCATTTAAGAAATTTAGAACATAATCAATGTATGGGTCAAAAAAGGCCAGATCAGTTTCTTCAAAGTTAAAAAATTGTCGGTATTTAAAATATTTCCTGTTCTTTAATAAGGCCCAATTAGTTCCCCTTAAAAGGGCATAACGCTCTCTTAGAGTCCCGTATGGGTAAACATAGGAAGCCATAGTAACTTTTTGTGCAAATGCTGTTAAATCATTTATTGAATCCATATTTCTCCATTGATTTATTTTCTCAGTTACTAAAGAATCAATGATTAATGAAAATAAATCACTTTCAAAAGAATATTTAGATGAAAGAAAATCACTTTCATTTTCAAGTTTAATTTCCATATCAATTAAAAAATTATTTTTACTAGCACCTTTCCCGCTAAAAGTTATAGACTTCTTAAAATCTAAGGAATTAACTCTTGCCCATATGCTATCCCCAGGTTCTAATAAAACTGTTTGATATTCAGGAATATGTTCGATTTTATATATTCCAGGCTCTAGATAATTAAAACTTCTCTTGAAACTATTATTAGAATCTAAAAGTAAACAATCAATTGTAATGTTGTTTTTGTAAAGTATAAGATAATTCGATGAAGGGTTTATTATTTGACCACCAAAAAAAACTCGACTATTTGCCACTTTTTTGTAACATGAATTAAAAAAAACAGATGCAATTATTAAAAAAAAGAAGTAATAGCGTTTCATTAAGGAAAAAATTTTAATATAATTCAATTTATAAAATTAATAGATTTCCTGTACTGATTTTATTAATTTTAGCAAAAATTTATTTTATGCTATTGGTAAATAATTTATCTGTTCAATTTGGGAAAAGAGTTTTATTTGATGAGGTTACTGTAACTTTTTCAGCAGGAAATTGTTATGGAATTATCGGAGCTAATGGCGCTGGAAAATCAACATTCTTAAATATACTTTCTGGAAAACACGATGCTAATTCAGGAAATGTATATTTAGAAACAGGTAAGCGTCTTTCTGTTTTAGAGCAAAATCATAATTTCTATGATGATTGTCAAATATTAGAAACTGTTTTAAGAGGAAACAAAGATTTATTTTCTGTAAAAAAAGAGATGGAAGAAATTTATTCAAATGAAAATTTTTCTAATTCTGACGGAGATCGAGTAGGTGAATTACAAATTATTTATGAAGAAATGGATGGATGGAATGCGGAAAGTAATGCAGCAGCTCTTCTTTCTAATTTAGAAATTCCAGAATCAATTCATTATAGTAATATGGGGGATACTGATGTAAAACTAAAAGTTAGGGTTCTATTAGCTCAAGCCTTATTTGGTAATCCAGATGTTTTAATAATGGATGAACCAACAAATAATCTAGACTACTATACTATAAATTGGCTTGAAAACTTTTTGAGTAATTATGAAAACACTGTTATAGTTGTATCGCATGACCGTCATTTTTTAGATGCTGTATGCACTCACATTTCAGATATTGATTTTGGTAAAATCAATCATTTTTCTGGAAATTATAGCTTTTGGTACGAATCATCACAATTAGCAGCAAGACAAAAAGTACAATCCAATAAAAAAGCAGAAGAAAAAAAGAAAGAATTACAAGAGTTTATATCTCGATTTTCAGCAAATGTAGCTAAATCTAAACAAGCAACATCAAGAAAAAAAATGATTGATAAATTAAATATTGAGGAGATTAAACCCTCAAGTAGAAGATATCCTGGAATATTTTTTGATCAAGAAAGAGAGGCCGGAGATCAAATATTAAATATTGAAAATCTTTCTTGCAAACTAGATGGAGAAATTTTATTTAGCGAAATAAATTTAAATTTAACAAAATCTGACAAGGTAATTGTTTATAGTAAAGATTCAAGAGCCGTCAGTAGTTTTTTTCAAATTCTAAATAATAAATTAACTCCTGATTCAGGTTCTTTTGATTGGGGCATAACTACCACACAGGCGTATTTACCTTTAGATAACGATTTCTTATTTAATAGGTCTCTATCATTGGTTGAATGGTTAAGGCAATGGACAGAGATTGAAGAAGAAAGGGAAGAAGTTTATTTGAGAGGTTTTTTAGGTAAAATGCTGTTTAGTGGGGAAGAAGCTCTTAAAAGCTCAAATGTTTTATCTGGAGGGGAAAAAATAAGATGTATGTTATCTAAAATGATGATGAGTCGTTCAAATGTTTTAATTTTAGACGAACCGACTAACCATTTAGATTTAGAATCTATAACTTCATTTAATAATGCCTTAAAAAAGTTTAAAGGGACTCTGCTTTGTTATACAAAAGATCATTTATTTGCAGAGTCACTGGGAAATAGAATTATAGAATTAACTCCCAAAGGAATAATAGATAGGCATCTTACTTTTGATGAGTACATGACAGATATTAAAGTAAAAAAATTACGAAATTATATGTATTCATCATAAATTTTACCAGAAAAAGCTATAAAGACCTACTAATAAAATCATTAAAGCAAAAGATCCAATATTAAAAGTTGGACTAGTATCAAAGATTCCTTTCTCAAGATTAATTCCTTTTTTATCTTCAGCTTCTTTATTTTCATTATAACTAACTATTCCTATAACAATCATTGTTAAAACTGCAGTAATTGCCATTTGATCAATAAAAGGAAGGTTGGGGGAGATATTGTTTAAAACTGAACCCCTGAACCAATCTTTGGGTCCAATTTTTAAAAACATTGCAATAGGAATAGAAGATAAAGCACCATATATAGCACCTTTGTTTGAAGTTTTTTTCCAAAATAATCCTAAAATAAAAACAGCTAAAATCCCAGGACTTACAACACCTGTATATTCCTGAATAAACTGGAAAGCTTGATCTATTCCACCTAAAAAGGGAGCCATTATTGTAGCAATAATAAGTGCAATAGCCGCAGAAAATCTTCCTACATTAACTGTTTTTGAATCATTTGCATTTTTGTTGAAGAACGGCTTATAGATATCCATTGTAAAGATAGTAGCTGTCGAATTAAGCATTGATGCTAATGATGAAACAATTGCAGCGGCAAGGGCTGCAACAGCAATTCCTTTTAAACCTGTTGGTAAAAATTGCATCAACCACGGATATGCTTTATCGGCAGATCCTTGAGTAGGCATATTTGTTAAACCTGTTTCACCTATGGTTGATAATAAACTAGGGTCATTAACAATTACATAAGCAGCAATACCGGGGATTACAATTATTAATGGAAGAATCATTTTTAAACCCGCGGCAAACAAAATACCTTTTTGAGACTCTTTTAAAGATTTAGCTGCTAACGTTCTTTGAATTATATATTGATTAAACCCCCAATAATATAAATTAGCAACCCACATTCCACCAATTAGAACTCCAATACCAGGTAAATTCAAATATTCCGGATTACTCTTATCTAAGATCATATCAAACTTTTCAGGAACAATCTCATATAAATTATACAAGCCTTGTAACATTCCATCACCTCCTGAAACGATGTCTAAAGCCAAATAGGATGTAATAAATCCACCAATAATCAGAACTACTACCTGAATTATGTCGGTCCAGGCAACAGCTGACAAACCTCCATAAAGAGAATATGCAGCAGCAAAAAGGGCGAGACCTATAACTCCTTGGAGTAACTCTATTCCTAAAATAGTTTTTAAGGCTAATCCACCTAAATATAATACCGAGGTGAGATTAACAAATACATATAATCCAATCCAAAAAATTGCTAAAATTGTTTTAAGCTGACTAGAAAAACGTTTTTCAACAAATTCAGGGATAGTATATATTTTTTTTTCAATAAAAATTGGTAGAAAATATTTTCCTACAATAATTAATGTTAAAGCTGCCATCCATTCGTAAGATGCAATTGCAAGACCAACCGCAAAACCTGAACCAGACATTCCTATGAATTGTTCAGCTGAAATATTAGCAGCAATTAAGGATGCTCCTATTGCCCACCAGGGGAGAGATTTACTAGCTAAAAAATAATCTTCAGCGCTTTTAGTTTTTCCCTTTTTATCTCTTGAGACCCATAAACCAACACCAAGAATTATAACTCCATATAAAGCAAAAACGATATAGTCTAATATTTCAAAATTTGTATTCATAATATTTGATTAATTACAGATTGATATTTTCTTAAGTATTTAAAGTATTTTAAAATACAGTTTTCAATATAATAGAAAAAAAATTAAAATAGCTTTTGTTTACTATTAAACATAAAATCAAAGTATTTTATTAATAATTTCAATTGCTTTAGTTTTCTCAGTATTATGAACAAATATTTCTTGTGAATAAGGAAACAAGGACCCAAAGCCTGCAAGTCGTGCCGATTCAGACGGATCTTTTATAATTGGAAAGATGTTTTCATCAATAAGCGCTGTTTTAATAGCTAAAATAAATATAGAAGATCCTGTATAGACTTTTGAGTAAGAAGAAATGATAATCAATTTTTTTAAAATTTATTATACTTGCTCTTTCGAATTGGTAGATAGAATTAGATTTAAAATCATTTTGAGAGTTTTTAGATTATCGTAACTGAGCGTTTAATTCTTGTTCAAATTGTTTTTTTAACTTATCCATTACTTTATCTATATAATTGTCCGTTAAAGTTTTTCTTTTGTCTAGAAAAGTAAATCTAACTCCATAAGATTTTTTATCATTAGGAATTTTATCTCCCTCATAAACATCAAATAAATCAATAGATTTAAGAATATTTTTTTCGATTTTTTTTGATAAGTCAACCACAGATTGAAATGAAATTTTCTTATCTAATAATAGGGCGAAATCTCTCTGAGCATATGGGAATTTTGAAATTTCATTTACATTAAATTTATTTTGTAAAGCAACCTCTTTAATGAGCTCGATATTTAAGACTGATGCGTAAACCTCTTCATCAATTCCAAAATAATTCCTTATAGCTTTTTTTACTAATCCAAAACTCCCAAGTAAACCATCATTTATTTTTAAGGATAAACCTTCAGAGAAAAAATCAGAAGTTAGGTTTACATATTTATAATTATCAATACAATGACTTTTTAAAATACCATTTATTATGCCTTTTAAATAAAAAAATGAAGGAATGTCATTTTCACTACTCCAATGATAATTATTGTTTGATTTTACTATTCCCAGAAAAAGAGATTTATTTTCTATATGTTCACCATTATCAATAAAATAGGTTTTTCCTAATTCAAAAACTTTAATATGTTTCTGCTGTCTATTTAAATTAAAAGCCATTACTTCTAAACCTGAATAAATAAGTGTTTTTCTTAATTGTGATAATTCACTTCCTAAAGGATTTATAATTTTAATACTTTTCAAATTTTCTTTAGTAATATTTGAAAGATTATCATAAAGTGGACTAGTAATGGAATTATTTATAATTTCTGAAAACCCCTTGCCAACAAGTAATTTTGAAATAGATTCATTTAATGAAAAATTATTTTTATAATTAAATTCCGGAAAGTTAATTTTTAATTCAGTAGAATTCTTAATTGAATTATACCCATAAACTCTTAAAATCTCTTCAATTACATCAGCAGGTCTAGTAACATCAAACCTATATCTTGGAATTTCTAAAGCAACACCTTCCTTTGACACACTATCAATCTTAATTTCTAATGCATTTAATATATTTGTTAAGTCTTCTTTAGGGATAGATTGACCTATTGTTTTATCAATATTATTATATGATAAAAATATTTTGACGGGATCTTTTAAAGGCTGACATACTTCTTGAACTTCACTTGAAATAGTTGCACCAGCATATTCAACCATTAATAAAGCAGCACGTTTGAGTGCAAATTCAGTTATTTCCGGATCAACACCTCTTTCAAATCGGAAAGACGCATCTGTTGTTACCCCGTGTCTTTTAGAACTCTTTCTTACACTTATTGGGTCAAAATATGCACTTTCAAGAAAGACATTTGTTGTAGATTCATTAACACCGGAATATTCTCCACCATATATTCCTGCTAGACACAATGGCTTATTTTCATCACATATCATTAAGTCTTCTGAAGACAATTCCAAAACAGTCCCATCTAGAGCTTTAAACGCAGTTTTATCTTTTAAAGTTTTAACGATAATTTTTCCATTAATTTTATCTGCATCAAATGAGTGAAGTGGTTGACCCAAATCATGTAAGACATAATTTGTAATATCTATAATATTATTTTTTGGTATTATACCAATAGATTTTAAAGAGTTTTGCATCCAACTTGGAGAAGGATTAATTTTTATCCCACTTAAAGTAATTCCAAAATATCTTGGAGCCATTTCAGGTTTGTCTACTTGAACTTTGATTTTTTTAATATTTAATCCTGATGGAAATAAATCTACTGTAGGGGTTTTCCATTCAAATGGAATATTATTCTGTATAAATGATGCCTTTAAGTCACGAGCAACCCCCATATGGCTCATAGCATCACTTCTATTAGGTGTTAAACCAATATCAAAAATATAATCTTCACAAACATCAAAAACTTCACTACAAGGGGTACCATTTGGAATATCATTTTCAAGTACCATAATACCATCATGTGAATTGCCAATACCTAATTCATCTTCAGCACATATCATACCATTACTTTCTTTACCTCTAATTTTAGTAGGTTTAATCTTAATTTCTTTTCCATTAATAGTGTTAAGAGTAGATCCTACAATTGCTATAGGAGCTTTTTGTCCTTTCTTAACATTAGGCGCTCCACAAACGATCTGTATTATTTCAGATTTACTAATTTTCACTTTAGTTAATTTTAGTCGATCAGCATTAGGATGTTGAACACAGCTAATTATTTCTCCAACAATAACACCTTTAAGACTACCTTTTACTGTTTCAAAGAAATGAGTACTTTCAACTTCAAGGCCAAGATCTGTAAGGTGAGATGCAACTGCTTCAATAGGTAATTCAGAATTTAAATACTTTTTTAACCAACCGTAAGATATTTTCACAAAAAATATTTTAATTGAAAATTAAATAATAATACAAATATAATGCATCGAGTTCTTTAGCTGATATAATTCCATATGTTTTTAAAAGTTTCTATTTCGGCTAATGTATGTTTAATACATTGATTTGATGTTTTTTCAAGATTTTCATCAGAATCTAATATTTTTTTGGCTGATTTACGAGCTAATACTAATAGCTCTTGATCTTTAGCAATATCTGCTATTTTAAGATTTAAAACTCCACTTTGTTGAGTACCCATAATATTTCCTGGGCCTCGAAGTTTTAAGTCAACATCTGCTATTTCAAAACCATTATTTGTTTTAACCATTGTATTAATTCTTAATTTGGAATCAGGGGATAGTTTATTTCCTGTCATTAATATACAATAACTTTGATTATTACCTCTTCCTACTCTTCCTCTTAATTGATGTAATTGTGATAATCCGAATCTTTCGCTACTTTCTATAACCATTACCGAGGCATTTGGAACATTTACGCCTACTTCAATAACTGTAGTTGAAACCATAATTTGTGTTTCACCATTAATAAATCTTTTCATTTCATACTCCTTATCCTTATTTTTCATTCTACCATTAAGAATTGAAAGTTTATATTCTGGAAGTGGAAATGATCTGCTTATACTCTCATAACCATCCATTAGATCTTTATAATCCATTTTTTCAGACTCCTCAATTAATGGATAAACTATATAAATTTGCCTATCCATCTTAATTTCTTCTTTGATAAAGTTAAAAACTGATAATCTTTTACTGTCATCTCTGTGAACTGTTTTAATTATTTTTCTGCCAGGAGGTAATTCATCTATTATTGAAATATCAAGATCGCCATATAAAGTCATGGCAAGTGTTCTAGGAATTGGAGTAGCTGTCATTACTAAAATATGAGGAGGAAGAATGTTTTTTCTCCATAACCTTGATCTTTGAGCAACTCCAAACCTATGCTGTTCATCAATTATTGCTAGTCCAAGATTCTTAAATATAATTGAATCTTCAATAAGCGTATGAGTTCCAATTAAAATATCAATTTTACCTAGCTTTAAATTCTCTAAAATAGGTATGCGCTTGTTTTTATTAATACTACCTGTTATAATAGCTACTTTGACATTTATTTTAGCAGCTAAATTTTTAATTAATTTATAATGTTGCTGAGCAAGAATTTCAGTAGGTACCATTAAACATGACTGATAATTATTGTCAATAGAAATTAACATACTCATAAAAGCAACTATAGTTTTTCCTGAACCTACATCTCCCTGAAGTAATCTATTCATTTGACAACCTGTGCCAAGGTCTTTTCTAATTTCTTTAATTACTCTGACTTGAGCGTCAGTTAAATTAAAGGATAAGTGTTGATGAAAAAAATTTTTAAAAAATGTTCCTACATGAGAAAACACATACCCTTTGATCTTGTTTTTTCTTTCATTGTTTTTAATTAAAATTTGAATCTGTAAATAGAAAAATTCTTCAAATTTTAATCTTTTTTGTGCTTTTGCTAAAAGATCATTACTTTCTGGTAAATGAATATTTTTTAATGCTAAGTCCTTTGAAATAAGATTTAAACCATTTAAAATGCTTCTTGGTAATGATTCTCTAAACAGTTTTGATTGAGATTCAAAAAAGTCATAAAACATTTTTCTAAGAATATTTTGAGTAATTCCAGAATTAATTAACTTTTCTGTAGTTGGATAGATTGTATTGAATGAAACTCTTTTTTTTGATTTAAAAGAGCTCAATAATTCCATTTCTGGATGAGGAATATTAATAGAGTTTTTAAAACTATTAATCTTTCCAAATATAACATATGGTGTGTTTAATTTTAAATTAGAACCAATCCATTTGTGACCTCTAAACCATATTAAATCAATAGATCCCGTTTCATCCTGAAATGATGCAATGAGTCTTGATTTATTTTTATTTTGTATTGTTCTTAAGTTAGTTATAGAACCAATAATTTGTATTTCGGATGTTAAATTAGATAACTGATTTATTTTATAAAACTTGGTTCTATCTATATATCTATTTGGAAAAAAATGAATTAAATCTTGTATTGTGTCAATTCCAAACTCACTTTTTAACAATGAATGTCTGTTTGGACCTACACCATTCAGGTAAATAATTGATTTTTGAAGTTCATTCATTTATTATTCGAATTTAAAGCATTTAAATAAAAGAAGTTTTAAATTTGATAACAAACCTAATTAATGAGGGCATTAGTAATATCTGGAGGGGGAAGTAAAGGGGCTTTTGCTGGAGGAGTAGCCCAATATCTTATTGAAGAAACTAAGTGTAAATACGACATTTTAATTGGAACTTCAACAGGAAGCCTCTTGGTCTCTCATTTAGCACTTGGAAAAATATCAAAACTTAAAAATATTTTTACCAATGTTAATCAAAAAACAATTTTTAGTAATTCTCCATTTTTAATATCAAAAAAAAACGGAATTGATAGAGTTTCAATGAATCATTTAAATATCTTAAAGAATTTTATTCGAGGACGTAAAACCTTTGGAGAAAGTAAAAACTTAAGGAATAACCTGTCAAAAGTCATAACTGAAGATGAGTTTAAAATTTTGAAAACCCTTCAAAAAAAAATATTAATTTGTGTTTCAAACTTAACTACTAATAAAGTAGAATTTCCTGATTTAAAAAATAATGAATACCAAGATTTTTTAGATTGGATATGGGTATCATGTAATTATGTTCCATTCATGAGTTTAGTTAAAAAAAATAATTATGAATATGCTGATGGTGGTTTTGGAGCAATTTTAGCCATTGAGCAGGCAATTATTAATGGCGCTACTCATGTTGATGCAATTGTTTTACAAACCAAAACTCAACAATTAAACAGATTACATTCAAGAAATCCATTTGATTTATTGGGCTCTGTATTTGATTTTATGACCGATAGAATAATGACAGAAAATATAAAATTAGGAGATCTTACAGCTAAAACAAATGATGCAACAGTTAGATATTTTTATACACCAAAGGTTCTCACAACAAATTCATTGATATTTAATAAATCAAAAATGAATAGATGGTGGAATGATGGTTTTAAATATGCACATAAAGAAATATCTAAAGTTTAATTTTTAAGATAATCTAAAGCTAACCTCGTCATTGACTTAACTCCTAAAAGCATAGATTCATCAGCAACGTAAAAATCAGGAGTATGGTGAGATGGTGCCTGATTTTCAGGAACTGACAATGGGGTTCCTCCTAAAAAAAAATATAAACCCGGAACTTTTTCTTGAAAATATGAAAAATCTTCAGCACCGGTTACTGCATCACTTAAAATAACATTTTCTATTCCAGCTACATCTTGTAAAGTAGGAAGCATCATTTTAGTTAAACTTGGATTATTGAAAGTAATTGAGGCTCCATCAGTTATGTTAATAGTTGCTTTAGCACCATAAGCTGAAGCAATTGTAGTCACCAACTCATTCATTCTTTTTCTAATTAATTCCTTCATATCATAATCTAAGGTTCTTATGGTTCCAATCATTTGAACACTCTCAGGAATAATATTAAAACGTATACCAGAATGAATAGAGCCTACAGAAATTACAGCAGCTTGCTTTGTTAACTCACTATTTCTACTAATTATAGTTTGTAAACCTGATATAATTTGTGAAGAAACAACAATAGGATCAACACCAAGCCATGGGGAAGACCCATGCGATTGCTTACCTTTTACATCTATCACAAATCTTTGAGAAGCAGCCATTATTCCTTTAGGTCGATAATTAATTTTTCCCACATGTAGACCTGAGCTTATATGAAGTCCAAAAATTGCATCAACATCAGGATTTTTCAATACTCCTTCTTTTATCATTTGTAAAGCACCACCTGTTTCTCCTTGAGGTGGTCCTTCCTCAGCTGGTTGAAAAATAAATTTAACTGATCCAGAAAAGTCATTATTTTTAGACAATATCTCGGCAACACCCATTAATATTGCTATATGAGTATCATGGCCACAAGCATGCATAACTCCAGTCTCTCGGTTATTATATGTCGAAATAACATTGGATTTATATGGTAAATTATTTCTTTCAGTAACCGGAAGGGCGTCCATATCAGCTCTTAACGCAACAACCTTTCCAGGTTTTAGACCTTTTAAAATACCAACTACTCCTGTGTGAGCAATACCTTTCTGAACTTCAATTCCGAGACTTTTTAAATGATCTACAATTTTTTTTGATGTTTTAAATTCTCTATTAGAAAGTTCAGGGTTTTTATGAAAATCATGCCTCCATTCAATAACTTTTGTTCCAATATTTAGAATTTCTCTATATATTTTTTGATTTTTGATGTCCTCAGTATTTTGGGCATTTATTAAAAATGAAAAAATAAATAAGATAAAAATTTGAAATTTGTTAATAAGATAGTGAGTCATAAGTATTATATTTTTTTTTAAAGATATGATCTTTATAAAAATATTCAATTCAATTTTTTTAAGTTTTTCTTAATGACACAATTATGAATATTAAAAAAACTGGCTTTTTAAAAGAACTTAATGATGCACAGACAGCACCAGTAATACATAAAGAAGGACCTTTAATCGTAGTAGCTGGAGCCGGAGCTGGTAAAACAAGAGTTTTAACATATCGAATTGCATACTTAATTCAGCAAGGCATCGATCCATTTGAAATTTTGTCATTAACCTTTACAAACAAAGCTGCAAGAGAGATGAAAGAGAGAATATCAAACCTTATAGATTCATCTGAGGCTAAGAACTTATGGATGGGAACTTTTCATTCTGTTTTTGCTAGATTATTAAGAAATGAAGCAGATAAGCTTGGTTTTCCATCAAGCTTTACAATCTATGATACACAAGATTCAGAAAGACTTATAGGAAGTATTATAAAAGAAATGGGGTTGGAAAAAGACATATACAAAACCAAACAGATTAGAAATCGTATTTCAGCCTTTAAAAACAGTTTAATTACTGTTAAAGCATATTACAACGATTCAGACCTTATTCAGGCTGATAAAATGGCTAGACGTACAAAAATGGGAGAGATTTATAATGAGTATGTAGATAGATGTTTTAAGGCTGGAGCAATGGATTTTGATGATTTATTACTAAGAACTAATGAACTTTTGAACAGGTATCCAAGGGTTTTATCTAAATACCAAAATCGTTTTAAATACATATTGGTTGATGAATATCAGGACACGAACCATTCTCAATATTTAATTGTTAAGGCTCTATCTGATAAATTTCAAAATATTTGTGTGGTAGGTGATGATGCTCAAAGCATATATGCTTTTAGAGGAGCAAACATTAATAATATTCTAAATTTCCAAAAGGATTATCCTGATGTTGCATTATATCGGTTAGAACAAAATTATAGATCGACAAAAACAATTGTAAATGCAGCAAATTCTATAATTAGTCACAATAAAAACAAAATTGAAAAAATAGTTTGGACCTCAAATGATCAAGGTGATCCAATACAAATTAACCGCCTTTCCACTGATTCAGAAGAGGGAAGACACGTGGCTTCAAGTATCTTCGATTTTAAAATACAAAATCAACTTAAAAATGAAGATTTTGCTATTTTATACCGAACCAATGCACAATCTAGAGCCAAGGAAGATGCTCTTCGAAAACGTGATATTCCATATCGCATTTATGGAGGACTTTCATTTTATCAGCGTAAGGAAGTTAAAGATATTCTTGCTTATTTAAGATTAGTTGTAAATCCAAAGGATGAGGAAAGTTTAAAACGTGTGATCAATTATCCTCCTCGGGGAATTGGACAGACCACTGTAGATAAATTAGTAGTTGCCTCTAAGTACCATAATCTATCACTTTTAGAAACAGTTAATAGAGCTAAAGAGCTTGGAGTACCTGTCAACGTTGGAACTCTTACAAAACTGACAAATTTTTCTACTCTTATAAAGCGGTTTCAAATCGAAAATGAAGCTCTAAATGCTTTTGAAATAACAGATTTAATTACCAAAAAAATTGGTCTTATTCAAGAGCTCAAAAAAGATGCAACACCTGAAGGAATAGCTCGTATTGAAAATATAGAAGAATTACTCAATGGTATTCGAGACTTTACAGAGGGACAAATAGAACTTGCTGATTCATCGGGAAGCTTGGCAGAATTTCTAGAAGATATTGCTTTAGCTACTGATGCTGATAAAAATGATGATCCTAATAATGATCGAGTAGCATTAATGACTATACATTTAGCCAAAGGACTAGAATTTCCATATGTCTATATTGTTGGTTTGGAAGAGGATTTGTTTCCTTCAGCAATGTCTCTGAACACTCGTAGTGAATTAGAAGAGGAAAGAAGATTGTTTTATGTAGCTTTAACTCGCGCTAAGGAAAGAGCACTTCTTTCATACACGCTATCTCGTTATCGCTGGGGTAAGTTAATTGATGCTGAGCCAAGTCGTTTTATTGAAGAAATAGACCCACAATATGTAAATCATCTCAAACCGAAGGAAGATTATAACTATAAACCATTCGTAAATACTTCTATTTTTGATTCACCTTCAGAAATAAAATTAAAAACTAAAATAAATGAAAAAACCATCTCAAGTCCCACACCGTCTCAATTAAAAAAATTGAGAAAAATAGAGCAAAATAATTCCTTAGAAAGTAGTTATGATATTGTTAGTTTAAAAGAAGGCATGAATGTAGAGCATGCACGCTTTGGAAAAGGAATTATTCAGTCTATAGAGGGAAAGGGAAATGATAGTAAAGCCATAATCGTTTTTAAAGGCTTTGGTACCAAAAATCTTTTGTTACGTTTTGCAAAGCTTAAAATAGAATAGTGTATAACTCTAAATTAAGAACATTTTACT
Source organism: Flavobacteriaceae bacterium (assembly GCA_029243245.1). Taxonomy (GTDB): domain Bacteria; phylum Bacteroidota; class Bacteroidia; order Flavobacteriales; family Flavobacteriaceae; genus Marivariicella. Next base: position 366,098 of record JAQWSK010000004.1, read on the forward strand.
CACAACCTTTAAATGAAAAATATTTAAAAGAAGCTGCTTTGGTCCTTGAGCAGGGGGGGATGATTATATTTCCAACGGATACTGTTTATGCCTTAGGATGCTTATCAACTAAAAATGAAAGTTTAAATCGCTTAGCAAAAATTAAAGGTGTCAAATTAGAACATGCTCCTTTGAGTTTTATTTTCAAGGATATACGCGAAATGGCTTCGTTTGTTCTTCCCATGACCTCGAAAGTTTTTAAACTAATTAAGCGATTACTACCCGGTCCTTTTACATTTATAATGCCCGCAGCTAAAAAACTCCCCTTTCCATTTCAAAAAAGAAAAACTGTAGGAGTACGAATTTCTGACCATCCTGTACTCATAAATTTACTTCCTCTACTCAGTTCTCCAATAGTTTGTACATCTATTCACGACCCAGACAGAATCGTAGAATATACAACTGACCCTGAAGAACTTTTATTTCGATGGGACAATGAAATAGATTTAATGCTTTCTTATGGTTATGGGAGTAACATTCCCTCTACAGTAATTGATCTATCAGTTTTGCCATTCAAAATTCTCCGAAAAGGTGCCGGAAATATTCCTTTCTAAAATTGAGACCATAAGTATTCAAGCAAATTTTGTGATTGTTTTAGGTTATTAAAATATATTAATTAGAAATTAATTTTACTGTTATTGATTTATACGAGCAATAATTTGATGAGCAACTTTTAGTGCGTAGGCACCATCTTTCAATGAAATCGTAGGTCTCTTATTTTTATTTATACTTTTAGCAAAATCTTCTAATTCTTCTTGAATAGGATTAATTTCATCAATTTTGGGTATTTCAAAATAAATTTGTTTTTTATCTCCCTCAGCATTAGTTAATAAGATCGATAAATCATCTGTTTGCTTAGGAGCATTTTTAATCTTGACGACTTCTACTTTTTTTGTCAAATAATCCAGTGCGATATATGCTTCTTTTTGAAAAAAACGTGTCTTTCGCATTTTTTTCATGGATATTCTACTAGCAGTAAAATTGGCAACACAGCCGTTTTCAAAAGTAACACGAGCATTACAAATATCTGGCGTTTTACTAATCACAGCTACACCAGATGCATCAATTCGTCTAATTGGAGAATCCACTACGCTTAGTATAATATCAATATCATGAATCATTAAATCCAAAATAACTGACACATCTGTACCTCGAGGATTAAATTCTGCTAGACGATGTGCCTCTATGAACATTGGATTTATTAAGGTAGATTTTATTGATTGATAGGCTGGATTGAATCTTTCCACATGACCTACCTGGCCAAGTACCTTATAGTCAATTGCAAGATTGACCAAAGTATTTGCCTCATCATCTGTTTGGGTAATTGGTTTTTCAATAAATACGTGTTTACTTGCTTTTATTGCTTTTTCAGCTATCTTAAAATGTGAAATAGTCGGAGTAATAATACTAACTACGTCTACAGAATTGATAAGAGCATCAGGATTTTCAAAAAACTTATAATCAAATTCTTTCAAAAGCTTGTTTACAACATTAAAGTCAGAATCATGGAATCCAACAAGTTCGAATATATTAGAATTTTCTGCAATTTTTAGATGAATTTTGCCAAGGTGACCAGCACCAAAAATTCCAATTTTTAACATATTTCTTAGTTTTAGCCTAGTAAAAATACAATCAAATTCTCAATTTATTAGGAAACTAAGTTATTTTTGCTTTAATGGAAGATTCTAAAAAACATCAAGGTTTAAGGCGTCAACTGATTCAGGATCTTAGGTCAAAAGGTATAATTTCTGAATCAGTTTTAATGGTTATGTTAAAGACCCCTAGGCACTTTTTTATGGATCAAGGGCTAATTAATTTTGCCTATCACGACCAAGCTTACCCAATTGCTGCAGATCAAACTATTTCACAACCCTTTACTGTAGCTTTTCAATCTCAACTTCTTGATGTTGAATCAAAACATAAAGTATTAGAGATAGGAACTGGCTCTGGCTATCAAACAGCCATTCTCCTAGGATTGACTCCAAATGTTTTCACTTTAGAAAGACAGCAAGAGCTTTTCAAAAAAACCCAGCACCTTTTTAAGAAATTACATCTACACCCCAAAAGATTTATTTTTGGAGATGGCTATAATGGTCTTCCGGATGCTGCACCATTTGATCGAATTATTGTGACTGCTGGAGCACCTCTAGTGCCAAAAGAGTTATTAAATCAACTTGCTCTAGGGGGGAAGTTGGTCATCCCAGTAGGACAAAAACAACAACAGATGATGCGGTTTACGAGAACATCTGAAAAATCATTTGATAAAGAAGCCTTTGGTAGCTTCAACTTTGTTCCACTTTTAAGTGATAAAATTTAATCTTTTATATCGTAAATAGTAATTCAAATACTTTAATTTTTATAATTTTAAGTTAAATGAATTTTGAAAATACTAAGCGAGCATACCTACTCAAGTCTAATATAGAGCTTCATCAAGCCTTTTATTTATTTAGGATAATTTCAAATAAAAATCTTGTTTATCTTGGGAGTAGACTTGCTTTGATTGCTTTAAAATTAAGATTTCCAATAAGTGGAATTTTTAGGCGAACCATTTTTAAACAATTTTGTGCTGGATTTAAAAAAGAAGACTCAATAAAAGTAATAAATCGACTTAATAAATTGGATGTAAAGTCATATATGCATTATGCATCAGAAGGACAAAATTCAGAATTAGGTATGGACTTTAATTTTAAAAAAACTATAAATACTATTTCCTTTTCAAAAACCACAAATGCTCTGCCTTTTACAGTTTTTAAAGCCACAAGCTTAGGGTCTGTTTCTTTATTTAAAAAAAAAAATAGTGGAGTCGTTTTAAATTTAAACGAAATGGCTGCATGGGGACGTACAATTGACAGGATTCAAAAATGTTGTAAATATGCCAAAAAGCTTAATGTTAAGATGCTAATTGACGCAGAAGAATCTTGGGTACAGAACGCTATTGACGAAATTGCTGAAGATTTAATGGAAGTATTTAATAAAGAGAAAGCTTATATTTTTACAACACTTCAGCTATATAGAAAAGATCGTTTAAAGTATCTACAGGAGCTATTTAAGAAAGCAAATCGTAAAGACTTTTGTCTAGGGATAAAGCTTGTTAGGGGTGCTTATATAGAGAAAGAAAATAAACGTTCTATGGATTTAGGTATTCCTTCCATTATATGCAAGAGCAAAGAGGCTACTGACATCAACTTTAATAATGCGCTTGATTATATCCTTCCAAGAATTGAACAATGTAAATTATTTTTAGGCTCTCATTGTGAATCTAGTATTCTCAAAGTTACAGAA
>JAQWSK010000001.1 GCA_029243245.1 Flavobacteriaceae bacterium
CTCAACCAAATGGTCGAGTTCTTTACGAACATTTTCTGTCATTATATAAAAAATTTTAGCTTAAAATCTATTGAAGTGAAGTAATCGGCTTACAATAGGTAAAGTGAAGTATAGTCGGCTTTACGAGTGTAAAGATACGAAGATTTTACTTATTGATATAAGTAATAAATTTATCAATTGCTTCATTTTTCTCCATCAAAAATTTCCTGCCAGCACCTTTCTGTTCTAATTTGGGAATAGATGGGTCAAATTCAGAGATAATACCAAGACGTTCAAATAAAGAAATCATTAATACAGGAATATTATGGCCAAAATTGCCTTGTAACATTTCTTCTTTTTAGTAACCCATCTTAAAATTTCTATTAAGACCCGATGCAGTTATATTTTCATTATCATATAACCAATCTAAACTCTTCTGTATAATGACTTGATTGTCTTTTGCAAAATCCAAATATCCATTATCATCTAAAGTGTAAATTTTTTGTATTTTCTTTTTTTTCTTTAAAAGCATGTAGCCACCCACAACAAGGAAGCATATTAAAGCTATAATTAAAATGTATGTATTCATATCCAAAATGGTTGCTAATGCATAATAAGAGTTTATGTTATGATGGGTAATACTGAGCAAGTCTTGCCTTCATTAGTTCCTTTAGAGACCTTGCAAGTTTATTAAGGTTCTTTTGATGTTTTTTAACTTTCCTATACCTCCAATAGCCACCACCTTTATATGGGTTTAAAATTAATCCATACCAAAAAGGCATAGTAACTGACAAAATAAGTATAAAACGCATAATATAACCCGTAGACTCAGTTGAGTTCAGTAATTCAAAATCATCAAACTTTTCTATTCCATATATAGCTGCAACACTTATAATGACTGGCCAAGCAAGACCAAGTAATGCATAAAATATACTCCAAAATTTCTTTGGATAAAAATATATTCTATCAAGACCTATAAAAGAAAGGAAGAAAAATAGTAAAGCAATCGGATTAAATTTTGTTGAGGGTAAATTATCAATGACCAATGCCTCATCTAAACTTTTTAAAAACTCTTTAAATGATTCAATTTTTTCTTCAGTCTTATCTGCAAAATCTTGCTTATTTAAGTCAATGAGAGCAGATTTAGCTCTTTCTAATGTTTTAACTCCATTGGGGAGTTCAGTTAACAAATAAGTCATTTCATTTAAATCAATAGTACCATCAGCATTTGCCTCTTCTATCAAAGTAAAAAACTCACTATGAATATTTAAAACTTGATTAAAAGTGGCTTGAGCTCCCTTAATTTCAAACTTTTTAATTGACATGTCAAAATTATTTTGATAGACTCTACCTCTTTTTTTTGTAATATCATTGGCGCCCCCTTTAACCACTCTTATGGGTGTTGAGTGCCAATCACCAAATACTTCATTAGAAACACCTTTTCCAAGATTCCTTCCAATTTCCCTTACAATTGAATTTGTGAATGTTTTACCAAGTCCCATTTTATAATAATTTTCTATAAGATACTAAAATATAGAAAAATCCCCTCTATTGCTAAAGGGGATTCTCAAGTCATGGACGAAGAAATCTGTTAGTAGAATAAAACTAACAATAAGATTAATGCTGACTAACACTAATCTGTATTTTCAAAATCAAATTTTACTTGGTTAAGGTCATCATACTCGGACACATCTTCACCTTTGCGCCTCTTTTCATAGTATTCATCTAACCTGTTTTTGATTTTATCTCTGTAATGCCTCGATTGCACATCATAACCACCTTCTTGAGCAAAACGATATTCTTGTACCTCAGGAATTAGTGACCATTCAAACCAACTCTCAAGGTGAGATTCCTTGTATTTATTTTCAAAGTAATAAACTAACAAAAACCTTAAAAGTTGGGTACGATTTTGATATTTAAGTTCTTTTCTTGCCAAAGCTTTTTGCATACCTTTTTCACTACCTAAAAAAGCAAGCATTTGCTCTGAGATTCTCAATTTTATTTCATTATTATACTTTAACTGTTTCATTGTTTTTAATTAAAAAATTATGACATAGAGCTGTTTTGCCAATATACTTTGAACAGTAGCTTGATACAGCCTTTTTATCTTCAATAGGTTGTAAATAACCTACTACTTTTGATGTATTTTCAGAGTCATTCCAACCTAATCTTTGGAGAATCTCTGCCTTAGTTACATACATAGAATCCATTATTAAATGCATGTGATACCAATTATCATTGAAGTCTTTTTCAACCACATAGAATACCTTGTTTATCTTCTTACTCTTTAATAGGTTTTTGCCTATACTCTCAGAGTTTATTTCATTGAGTTTATAATATGGTCTAATAGTTGCCAAATGTGTCCATTTTAAAGAAGTTAAATAAGTTGCATAATCATTTGATATCATACTTTCATTTAATTATAAAGCAAGGGTAATTGTATTTCACATCATTTTTACTTCATTATGTTTCACTTTTGGGGTTAAAAAGAAAATTTATTTTCTATTATTTTCTCTAAAACTATCTAAATCTTCAATGTTAAATTCACTAAGCTTACCTACTTTACTAAAATTAATTTTTCCATCAGAACAATAATTGTATAAGGTTCCTCTTGTTATATTAAGGTATTTTGCCGCATCTTTAGATGAATACCAGGTTTTACCCTTTATTATAGGGAATTCTGCTTCTATTACTCTTTTAATTTCATCTCTCAGTATGTCTGAATCGATGATTTGTCTTAAGACTTGATTTTGGTCCATGTTAATGATTTTAAATTATTAAAAAACATTTTTTTTCATTTTGTTTTAATTATTCTCAATCACTTTTTGTTTACTGATACAAATATATAAAAAAACAATACGCGGCCACGTTAAAAACCACTTAAACACTATAAATACTGTGATTATTTATTAACAGAAAAAATACTTTATGTTGTAAAATGAAGTATAATGAAATATAATGTGTAACTTTACAATAGTGTGGATATAGTATGTATCAAACACTAACTATCTCTTGAAAGGCCAGTAAAATAATGGTTTTTAGAAATGCGTTATTTCTTGCATAGGTAAGTAAATAACAATTTATTTCACTTTCAAAAAATTACCATATCTAATCATAAATACATCACCAGAAATACCCCTATAAATTTATAGGGGTAGAATAATATTACATTATTGTTTAATTTGTTGGGATAGGTGAACTTAATTCAGAAAGAAATCTAGTTAATTCTGTTGAGTTCCCCCACATCTCAAGACTTCCACTAAATAAATCCCAGTCAGTTTTCCAAGAACCAGAACCATATATTTCATTATATTTATTAGATACATTTAGCCATTTACCATTAGCATTGCCAAAATCTTGAAAATCTTTTTGTGCAAAAGTAACAATAACATGATTTAATGGTCCTCCTGCTACAGAACTCCATACAGCCAGAGAAATGTCCTCACCTGATTCTTTTATTGCTTTAACTACATTTCTTCTAACTTTCCAAAAATGTTCAGCTTTTCCTGCTGCAATATTATAATGTAAAACAAAGCCCATAGTTTTAGAACCAGGAACGCTTATATCATAACTTGCTTCATCAGCAGAAATAAAATACTCACGCCCACTATTAGACTTAATATATTGCATCACATTATCTCTCCAATAATCTAATTCTTTAGAAGTATTAGAATTATTATCTAAATCAGCCCAAGTAGGCCCAACACCAACTCTTAAAAACTGCCCTTGTCTAGGACCAGCCATTACTTGATATGTATATAATTTCATACCGCTTTCATCTTGATTAAATTTCTGTGTTTTATCTTTAATTGCATTTGAAAGTTCTTGTGATTTTCCATCAACTGGGTCATGATACGTTAACCAAACTACTCGTTGTTGAGAAAAACAAAAGCTAGCTAACAAACAAAAGGTGAATAATAGTAATCTTTTTTTCATTTTAATATAGTTTTAATTGTGTTATAAAAGTAAATATAAAGAAATTTAACAGGATTAGAAATATCTGAACTTACTGAGGATAATATGCCTAATCAAGATTTTCTTCCCATTCTTTAAATAATGATGTTAGTGAAGCTTTAAATCTTTTATAGTTTTTATTTTTAGTTAAAGTCCACCCTGTTTCAGCATAAGCAGCAATTCTTGGAAATGTCTGACGGTAGACTTCTTTTTCAGTTGGTGTCCATTCTCCCCACATTTGAGTCCCTAAGCCTAAAATTTGTTCAGCTTCTTCTTTTGTAAATCCATCAGGTATAGGATTAAAACTGTATGCTTTATTCAAATCAATTTGCTCGTATGTATAATCTAAATAGGTGTAATTATGGTCAGAATTTACTAAATCATGTCCTGCATCAATAGCTGTCTTTAAGTTGTCAAGACCACCTTTCCAAAAGTGAATAATTGCATCTTCCGAAAGTTTTGTAGTAGCGTTATCTTCATCATCTCCCCAATAATGTAAATTATTACCCATTATCTCATTCCAACCCATCATACGTTTTCCCAGAACAGTGTTAATGTAGTCAGAAACATTGTTAGTGAAATACACCTGAACATCACTATAATTTTCTAATTGATTTTTTTTCATTAGAGATCTAACATCATCATTAGTTTTCCATAGATCATATTTAGCTTCATCTCCGCCAATATGAATTATATCCCCGGGGAATAAATCTGAAACTTCTTTCAAAACATCCTGAATAAATGTTATTGTTTTTGGACTTGCAGGATTAAATATAACCTCTCCAATACCAAATTTTACCGGAACCTTAATAGGCTGTGTAGAAGATCCAAATATAGGATAACTTGCAACAGCAGCCGATGCATGGCCAGGCATAGCTATTTCTGGAACAATTCTAATATTTAGGTTCTCAGCATAAGCTACAATTTCTTTAATATCATCTTGAGTGTAAAACCCTTTATGGGGGATACCTTCATAAACTTCACTATCCCATTTTTTTCCTTGATAGTTAATTTGAGAACTATCTCTTTTAGAACCAATCTGTGTTAAAAGTGGATATTTTTTTATTTCTATTCTCCATCCAGCATCATCTGTCAAATGCCAGTGAAAAACATTCATTTTTAAATGTGCCATTTCATTTAATAAAGATTTAACAACTTCTTTTCCTTGAAAGTATCTACCTTCATCGAGCATGTATGCTCTCCATTTAAATCGTGGCTTATCTATAATTTCAAGTTCTTGCACCACTCCTAATTTAGTTAATTGAATTAAGGTCTGGATTCCATAAAATGTTCCAGCTTTAGTATTCGATAAAATTGATATCTTATTATTTTTTACTACTAATTGGTAACCTTCGTCACCCAATGTATCGAGTTTTGACTTTTTAAATATAACTTTTACCCCTTTATTACTTGGTATATTATTCAGAAGGAGTTGATCTTTCAAATAACTACTATAAATTCCATTAGAAACATTTAATCCTTTACCTAGGTTTATTGTTTTTTTTTGTAAAAAGATTTGATTTGGGTATGGTAATAAATGAGTTTCTGGATCAATAGAAATATCATTGGACTGATTGCAACTAATAATCAAAAAAAAAAGCAGTAGTCTTTTCATATCCCTAATTTAGGTATTTTATCAACACAGTATTTAACAAGAACAAATAGGCCGAATCTCTCGTCGTAATTTGTAGGGAAATAATTTTAATCGTCTGTTAAGCCCAATTAATAAAAGAATTCCAAAAAAATGTTCTGTGCTGGGAAGGAAAAACTAAATTACTTCCATTTAATATTACATCCAATACTAGGTTTTTGTAATCTATCATTGATTTTATCATTAATAAGACAATCAATAGCATATTTTAATTCAGATCCATCACATTTAAGATTATTTCCTGGACGAGAATCATCAAGTTGTCCTCTATATGTCAGTTTCAATTTAGAATCAAATAAATATAGGTCTGGTGTACATGCAGCACCATATTTCTTAGCTATCTCTTGAGTTTCATCATATAGATATGGAAAATTAAATTTATTTTCAATTGCTTGCTTCTTCATATTTTCTGGACTGTCATCGGGGTAATTTATAATATCATTACTTGAAATAGCTAAAAAACCAATATCATCACCATTATATTGATTAGCCAAAGAAGACAAGGTTGAGTTAACATGCTTAACATAAGGACAATGATTACAAATAAACATAATTAGTGTTCCAACATTCCCTTTGTGTTCACTAAGTGAAACATAGGTGTCAGTTGTTACATCAACTAAATTGAAATCAGGAGCAGTTGTTCCTAATGAGATCATATTCGAAGGGGTTAATGACATATTATATAATTAAGAAACTATTTATATTATTTAATTTACAAAAATAAGGAATAGAAATACCTGGACTTACTGAAAATGAAATTATAAGTTAAAAAATTGCAACAGCATTAACAGGAGAACCAGTTCCTCCCTTAAACCTTATGGGTTGAATGGCTATTAAAAATTCCCATTTATTTTGCTTAATAGCTTCTTCTGCAATATTTTCAAGATTTAAATTGTCTAATAACGGCATTCCCATTGAAACTAAAGTAAGTTTATGAATAGGGCTTCCTTCTTCTGGTATTGGAGATGGTTGTAGATCATTTGTTCCATCTGAACCTAAAACAGAAACCTTTCTTTCGCTAAGTAATATAGCCACTCTATAATTTAATCCGGTACTTAACTTCGATGTGTCCCAATCTCCATTTTTAATCTTCTCCTTCCATCTTCCTGTTCTTACAAGGACAACATCACCTTTTTCTATTTTTACATTATATTTCTTTTCAAATCTTTCAATATCTTGAATTGTGATTTTAGTTCCTGCCTTCAAAAAATCTTTTCTATATAAAAGAGGTATATCTATCAAAACACCTTTTGTAATTATACCTTCTTTGTAGTTTTCAACACCAATTTCTTCAAAACCTTGAGAGGTTATTTTTGATGCATCAAAGTCATTGTATAATTTTCCATTTTCACCAAGATGTGCAAGTCCATCCATGTGTGAAACTGTAAAACCGTGATATGATATTTTATATTCATCAGTAGCCCAATCATAACCATTGTGTTCTACAGGGGATGCTTGATGATCATATTGAGTAAGTTCATCATATTTAGAATAGTTGACTTGAGTAGAATCTAATGATATATCAAATGATAGTGAAACCGATTTGCCTTTTTCAGGAATCTTTAGTGATGATAGTATCTTATCATTATCAATATAATTTACAGTCCCTTTTTTATCATTAACACCCCATTTACCTGAATTTGAGATCTTTTTAAAAATTATATCGTAATCTTTCTTTTCGTCTGAAATGTTTTGAGAATATAATTTGGTTAAAGGAACAAATAGTAAAACAAAAAATAGCTTCTTCATTTTAAATTAATTTATGATTAACAGATTGTATTGTAATAAAGATCTAAAGCGGACTCGAACTCTGAATCTGATAATTTCATCTTATATAATAATTAATTAAATGTAATTAAGAATGTTTTCTTTATTCCTGAGCGATCTATAGTTACTGAAGAACTATCTCCTTTTTTATGTTTTGAAAGAGCTTTCATATATTCCATCATATTTGATACACTAGAACCTCCTAGACTAATGACAATATCGCCTTTTTTCAGGCCAATACTTTGAGCAAGTTTGCCTTCGCTGACTCCATCGATTCTCATTCCTTTGCCATCAAACAAATAGTCAGGCACAACTCCTAAACTAACACTAAAACGGGGGGTTTCCTCACTTTCATTAATGGTTTTTCTGAAACTCATTTTACCATTATCATCTAAATCATTTATTAATGAAACAATATAATTTGATATTTGAACCATGCCCTCATAATTTAAATGATCTGCATCATCAGATGGCCTGTGATAGTCGGTGTGCTGTCCAGTAAAAAAATGTAAAACTGGAACATCAATTAAATAAAATGAAGTATGGTCAGACGGTCCAATTCCTGAATCATTATAAACCAGTTTAAAAAATGAGTTGTTTGAACTTAGAGTTTGTTTAAATAAAGGTGAAGTTCCTACTCCATAAACTGCAAGAGTATTAGATTCATTTAATCGTCCAACCATGTCCATATTGATCATGTAATTAAATGTGTTTTTGTTTAATGTAGTATTCTTAGTAAAATAATTTGATCCTAGAAGACCCATTTCTTCTCCTGAAAAAGCAATAAATAAATAATTGTTAGCTTTTCCTAATTCATTTGAACGTGCTGCAAGATTTAAAAGTAAGGCTACCCCACTGGCATTATCATCAGCGCCATTATGAACTGCAAGTGTAGTTTCTCGGTATAAGGATCCTTCCCCACCAAAACCCAAATGATCATAATGTGCTCCTATAACAATAGTTTGTTTAGATTTATTGTCGATAAAACCTACAATATTTCTCCCCTCAGCATAACCTTCTTTCTTTATATTTGAAAACTCAGCCTCTTCGTGTGGATCAGTATTAAGCTTAAATATAAAATTTTGAAAATATAGATCTGTCCCTTTGGGAATAAGTTTTAATTCTGTAAATCGATTGGCAATATAATTTGCAGCTTTTTTTTCTGATTTTGTTCCGGTTTTTCTTCCTTCCATAGAATCACTTGCAAGAATGCGAACATCATTTTTTATTTGTTTATTGAAATCTTTTGAAGAATGGCATGCTTTTATAAAAAATAAAAGGCCAAAAAGAAAGAATAATTTTCTCATTTAGTTGTACTTTAGCACCAAATTTAAAGCAAAAATGTACAAATACAGTTGTTACTTGTTTTTAATTTTCTTCACTGTTGCTGGTTGTAAAAAAACATTAAAAAAATCCTCTACTTCCGAATCTTTAATTTATCATGAAGAAATTTACTTTGCTTCAATGAAACAGATCACTTTTGGAGGTGATAATGCTGAAGCATATTGGAGTTTTGATGATCAAAATATTATTTTTCAGTCTAATAATTCTAAATGGGACGTCTCATGTGATCAATTATTTTTAATGCAACGGGATGAGATTTTTGATCAATTTCAACCACCAATGGTAAGTACTGGTTATGGTCGTACTACTTGCGCCTACTTTCTTCCTGACAACAAGCATTTTATCTATGCTTCAACTCATGAATCTCAAAACCAATGTCCAGAAACACCTTTACGTGTTGAAGGTAAATATGTTTGGCCAATATATAGTACTTACGACATCTACAAAGCTGATTTAGAAGGAAATATTATTGCAAAATTAACGAATGAGTCGGGTTATGATGCAGAAGCAACAGTATCTCCAAAAGGAGACAAAATTGTTTTTACTTCTGATCGTAGTGGCGATTTAGAATTGTATACAATGAATCTAGATGGAACTGGAGTTACTCAAATAACAAATGAGTTAGGGTATGATGGTGGAGCTTTTTTTTCACCTGATGGAACACAGCTAGTTTTTAGAGCTTCTAGGCCTAAAACAGAAGACGAAATTGAATCTTATAAAACTTTATTAGCTGAAGGACTTGTTCAACCCACTGAAATGGAACTCTTTATTTGTAATGTTGATGGCAGTAATTTACGACAAATTACTTTTTTAGGTAATGCCAATTGGAGTCCCTTTTTTCATCCTTCTGGTAAAAAAATCCTTTTTTCCTCAAATTTTGAAGCTGAGCGTGGATTTCCATTTAATCTCTATTTAATTGATATAGATGGGAAAAATTTAACTCGTGTAACACATGGAGAAACCTTTGATGCATTTCCAGTTTTTTCTAATGATGGAAAACATCTATTATTTTCTTCTAATAGAAATAATGGTGGAAACCGGGATACTAATCTTTTTTTAGCAGAATGGAAGGATAATTAATCTTAACAATAAAATTTTTAGGTTATAACCCTATGAATGATATTAAAAAACCTAATAAATGGTATTAGGATTATTTACTAGGAGTACATTTAAGATTTAATAACAGTTAAAATGTTTCCTGTTTTGTTTACATTAAAACATTGAAGTGGTCCTCCATTAGTGCCTTCACTTATACAGTCTGTTGGATAAGAGTTATTGTGTCTCCCACAAACAAAAATATTTTCAGATGAATTATATGACCATGCATCTCTGGTTCCTTGATGTGGGCATAAATTGCTATATGCAGAATATGTAGATCCTATTTTTAATAGAAGAGTTTTTTGAGCTGTAAAATTCATCCAGCCCTGAGTGTTTAGTATATTAAAAAATGGATGAGAAAGATCAATCTCTATCGAATTTCCATTTACAGTATAACCATTTTCTCCATCAACTTGATCAATCGGATCATCTTCCTTTGAACATGCTTCTAATAGGCTAACTCCTAACAAGGCTAAAGCAACATTTGGGCATATATTATTTAAAAACTCTCTTCTCTTGATTTTTTCCATAGAAACAAATTTAAAAAATGTCTTTAAAGTTTATAAATAATGGTCAACTATATTATCTTTTTTATATTTTAGTTATTATAAACTTTAAAACAATTAAACATGAAAAAAATAGTTTTAGTAATTTCTTGTTTGTTAGTATTAACATCCTGTAAGAATATTTCATCTGATGTGTCTGAAGCAGTAGAAGAAAAACTCAATAATGAGAAAAATCAAGAAATTTTTGATTCTCACATAGCTGCTTGGAAAAATACTTTTCTGAAAGGTTTTGAACAAGAAAACCTGGATCTGGCAATGAATTTATTTGCTGATTCCTTGAAATGGAATAATCCAGAGGCTTTAATGACTGAAATGAAAACAAAAGATCAATTAGCTCAAGCCATACAGGGTTACATAGATGGTTTTGATAACATTACTTTTTCAAACGATGTGTATTTTGGAGGAAGTCATTATTCATCAACAAAGCCCAGTTCATCACCTGACGCTATTAGAGTTTTTGGAGAATGGAATTCTATTCATACAGAATCAAAAGCTGAAATTGCTCACAAATGGATGGGTGTTCTTTGGTTCAATAAAGATGGGAAAGTTCACCAATTTGGAGATTATTTTGATGTAAGTGGTCTAAATCTTCAAATACAGGGAAATTATTCCAGATAGAAAAGGTTATTTAAAAATCAAAAAGATTTGGTTCCTTTGAAATATTAATTTAACTGAATAAAAAATAAATTATTCAATATAATAGTATATAAAAAAGAAAAGAATAAATAATATAACTTGTCAGCTACGTAAGTGATTTAAAATTTCTTTAGATACTATTTCAAAAGAATCTTGTATTAACCAATGGGAGGCTTTTATTTTTATAAGAGAATATGGGCCTTTCATATATTTTTCTGTTTCATCTACAGCTTCTTCTCCAATTGACATATCCTTAATTCCATATATCATAAGAGTTGAAACAAAAATATTTCCAATTTTTTTAGTATTACTTAAATCGTTAGCTCTATACCAGTTTAAAGCGCTTTTTAAAGCATTTGTTTGACTAAAAACACCAAGATAACTTTCTATCTCATTTTTGTTACTTCTTGACCACAAATTTCTTAAGTTTTTATAATTAAAAATTTTAAAGTAAAGTTCAGGTAGAAATTTGAGTCTAAATAACTTAATATAATAGCTTTTCTTTTTTTGTGTTTCATCATTAATTATGGCGTAACTAAATGCATCCGAATGTGGTAAAGACAGAGAGGTAAAGGTTATTACTCTATCCTTAAATTTTGAAGTTAAAGCCCAACCAATTGACGATCCCCAATCATGACCAATAAGGTGGAATTTATCAACACTGAAAGCATTTGCAATGTTTATAATATCTTGAGAAAGTTTGCTTGCTTTATAATCATCCACTTTTAATGGTCTAGCCCCTTTACTATAACCTCTTTGATCAGGTGCAATAACTCGATAATTACTTGAGCTCAAAGTTTCAATGAGACCTTTCCACATTCTGGAAGTTTCGGGAAAACCATGAAGTAAAATAACAGTTTTATTAGTATTTTCTAGTCCACCTACTCTACATGTAAATATCAAATCATCATTTACATAAACATCAGCATAATTTTCATCATTTTTTTGATAAAATGATATATTTTGCGCACTCATTTGTCCAAAATAAATAACATAAAGAAGAAATACGTTTTTTATTTAATTTATTTGATATCTAAATATAACTAATTTAATTCCAAAAAATGATTACATTCGCGGTTCAAACAAAAATATTTAAACATGAGTAACGGAAAAGTAAAATTTTTTAATAATGCTAAAGGCTTTGGATTTATCACTCCAGATTCTGGAGAAAAAGATGTATTTGTACATAAAAATAATCTAATTGATAACATCAACGAAGGGGATGAAGTAAGCTATGATATAGAAGAAAGTCCAAAAGGAATGAACGCTATAAATGTAAAGCTAGTATAATTTATTCCATAATAAGTTAAAGACCTCTAAATTTAGGGGTCTTTAAACCTAACTATAATATAATCACCCCCTAAATAGAAAGTGTTATCACTTTTTAACTTATTAGTTAACAGTCTTTCATATTTCATTTAATACATTTTTAATTATTAAGCAGGTTCTATATGTTAAATTATTGTAGATTAAATAAAAATATTTTAAAATGAAAAAATTACTATTGCTTAGCTTATTGATATTGTTTTTTACCTCTTGTAGTAAAGATGACGATGATACAAATACAACACAATGTTTAGTTTGCTCATCATTTGGGGATGCTGATATGACATCTTCTGAATTAAGTGGGTTTTGCGTTGGAGCGAGAGATCCCGAAACAGGTGAAACTCTTGATTTAGAATCAATTCAAGTTATGTCGGCATTACTAAATGCTTTTGGAGCTTCTTGTACAATTGAATAATTAACCTCTTGTATGTCAAGAAAATTTTATTTTGAAAATTTTCTGATTTTTTTATAAATAAAATCAAAATTTAAGTAAGGGCTAGTCTTTTATATAAGTCCTAATTGGCAAAACCCATCTATTATTTTGCTTATCAACAAAGCCTTCCATTTTTCTTAAAACTACTTTATTTATTATTGCCGTTCCTTTTGCTGCCATATTCTCAAATGAATCAATACCATTATTGGGAAACCCTTTTCTTGTTCTGTGAATATTATATTTATTAGCTAATGGTCTTCCCATTATTTTTTCAACTTCATCTTTTCCTAACATAAAGCCTAATAACCCACCCCAAGTAGCAGTTGGATTGTCAGAATCCCATCCTGTTAATGCTCCAATTTTGATTGTTTCTTTAAAATCTCCCTCTCCATAAAATAAACTAATAATACTAGCTCCAAAATTTATTCCAGCAGCAAAACAACCAGAACAATCCTTGTCTTTTGAAGACCATAAATATCCATCATCTTGTTGAATTTGATATTTTTCATGTAATAAATCTCTTGTAGTTTCCCAAGGAGTTCCATTGTCATAGTTTTTAACAACAAAATCATACATTTTTGCTGGATATTTCTCATTAGGTAAATGAAG
Organism: Flavobacteriaceae bacterium; assembly: GCA_029243245.1. GTDB lineage: Bacteria > Bacteroidota > Bacteroidia > Flavobacteriales > Flavobacteriaceae > Marivariicella. Next base: position 13,364 of record JAQWSK010000001.1, read on the forward strand.
TCTTGCCATATTTGCCATCCATTGTATTTTAGATTTTAAACTCATATTCAATGTAGGCATTGAAGCTAATGAATGCATAATAACATAGAATTCGGCAATACTTGCTGCATTTCCACTTGCAGTTGTTCTAATTGGCAGGTAAGATAATTTTAAAGCTATTTCCGGTTGTGTGGGTGCAAATAATCCAAAAATTTCTGTTGTTAATTGAGCATCAATCATTTCATAAAAAGGATTGTTTTTAGGATCACTAGTTTCAGGAGGAATTATTCCTTTTTGCATTAAATCAAATGCTCGTTGATTAGAAACCCATAAATAATTCTCCTCTTCTTCATAAATATGATTAATCCATGCATTTCTAATTTGTTCTCCAGTAAGGTATATACCATGAATATTAACTAACAACTCCTGATACATATACTCTATATCAGTATCATCATCTGCCCCCCAAACACTGTCTTTCTCAGCAACCTTAAAATCTATTATTTTAGATAAATCATTTTTAAATTCTCCCCATATATTAGGTTGATCAGCTTTACCCCAATCATCACGAGTGTAAAACCCTTCTCCTCTGCCATCTGAAGTTGGAATTCCAATTTTATCCATCTCTGTAACTAGTCCTGTCCAATTAGCAATGGACTGTCCCAGCCAAAACCCTTCTAAGCTATTCTGGTATTCAGATCTTGATATTGACATCAATTGAATTCCTTCATTCTTAGGGCTATTACAAGACATAAAATAAAACATCAAGAACATTAAACTTAATTTAATTGGGAATTTCATTTTTTATCTTTTTTATTTTTTTTCAAATTAAATAAATTAAACTGAATATACATATTAGTTTACTGAAGAAGATATGCCTTAAGTTTAGTTTTAATCTAGACACCCTTAAAAACTCCTTGATAAAATAATTAAATTAAAAATATAACTCAATTATTTAATAACTTAGATTTAATAATGTACGATTTATTCAAATTTTGTGATTTAAATGACATTGAGCATTGGCTTGTTATGCGTCTTTATATTGCCGCATCTATTCCAATAATTCTATCAATATATTACATGATTAAAAACAAGGTTTCATCTAGTGTTGCATTGACTTTAATTAGTGTTTTTTTTATGGCTTCAGTTGGCTGGGAGTTATGGCTTACTTATGGATTAGGAGGAGGGCTTTCTGTAGACCAGAGAAGAAGTGTTGCCTTAACTTGTGCAATACCAATTAATTTAAATTGGTTTTTAAACTCATTAGCTGATGTATTGGTTGTTTGGATAGGGTTATATTTAGTAAAGCTCTTTTATAGAAATAAAAAATCTCCTTTTTTAAAATGGAATTGGGGAGCTTTCTCAATTTTCCTTTTATGGTTTATTGCTCAAAATATTTATGTTGAAGCATTCTTTTATAATTTTCAATTAGGCTCTAACGGTGACCTTTCATGGGCTCCATTACATCCACTAGGATCTTGGTTCAACCCTACAATTTTCAAAATAGCAGGAAGATCAATTACCTTACAAGCACAGTCAAGTTGGATTTTAATGACTCCAATCGTTTATTTTATATCTATTTACTTCTATAAAAAAGAAATAAGAAATTGATTTTATGTTATTCTTAAATAAGAATCCGAAAAAATCACTCCATAGTTTATAATTTTAATGGCGATTTAATATCGTTATAAATTTTTAAAATACATTTTTTACTCCTATATTAATCAAATCAATAATAAATAAATTTAAAATGAAAAAAATATTAATACTTCTTTTTTCTATATCCATTATTAGCTGTGGTGAAATGGAACAAAATGACAATGTTATAGAAAAAACTGAGCATCATTATGGAACTATCGAAAAAGACGACCCTAAATCATTAGCTGCTCAAAGATTTACAAAAGCTTACGAAAATAACAACCTAGCTAGTGTAGCTGATTTATTCACAGAAGATGCAAAAATAATGATAAACGATACTGATTTAACTTTTGATCAAATGGTTGCCGGTTTTTCTGAAGGGTTCAAACATTATGAAAATATTCATCACACAGATGCTGACACCTTTACAATGCATTATGATGATGGTGAAGTTTTTACTAACTATTGGTATAGTTGGCATGGAACAAATATCAAAACTCAAGAAGAACTAGTTGTAAGAGGATATGCTTGGTTTAGATGGAAAGATGATAAGGTATTCGAAACGTACAATGCATTTGACCCAACAGCATATAACGCTGGAATGACTGAATAGATTACTACTACTCAACCATAATGTTTAAAAACCCTCTATTTAATCAGAGGGTTTTTTATTTTTTAAATAAAAAGAATTTTTAATTAGTCTAATGTAAGGAAATTAGAAATACCTGATTTAAAAGAAGAAGATATGCCTAATCTGGACACGTTCCCCAGACTGGCTTGTTAGCGTTGGATAGTGCTGAACCATTAGTAGCAAAATCTTGTGGTTCAGATGAAAAATTTGTAACACACCATCCAGTTAGGTCTTGATTGAATGCAGTTGCTTGATAAAACATTTGTTCCATATTGGTCACACTAGATACGTTCCAATTTCCAATATCTTGGTTAAAATCGGTAGCTCCGTGAAACATAGAAAGCATAGTAGTTACATTAGAAGTATTCCAATTTCCAATATTTTGATTAAAATCGGTAGCTCCGTTAAACATATAACGCATAATAGTTACATTAGAAGTATTCCAATTCCCTATATTTTGGTTAAATGGGTTAACAAAAAACATAGCCCCCATATCAGTTACATTGGAAGTATCCCAGCCACCTATATCTTGATTAAATGGGGTACTTGCAAACATACCATACATATTTGTGACATTAGAAACATTCCAATTTCCTATGTCTTGATTAAAAACAGCTTCAGCAAATAAATAACTCATATCAGTTACACTAGAAACATCCCAAGCACCAATATTTTGATTAAATGAAGACGCCTCTCTAAACATTTGATTAAATGATAATACTTTAGAAACATCCCAACTACTTATATCTTGATTAAATGTGGACGCTCTATTAAACATCTCTCTCATATTAGTGACATTAGAAGTATCCCAACTTCCAATATTTTGATTGAAGGCAGTTGCGCCAAAAAACATTGCTCTCATATCAGTTACGTTAGAAGTATCCCAAAAACTAATGTCAGAATTGAAAGAAGTGTTATCCTTAAAAGCTTCACTCATATCGGTTACTAGTGTTGTGCATAAATTAACATTACCCGATGAAATCTGACCTGCTATAGTTGAATTATTAACTACAGTATAGGTTGTACCATTAATCACAGCTGAATCACCAACTGATGCAAGTGGACATTTACAAATACCATTAGAGTCTATGGAAATACCTGAAGTAGTGGAGCTAACAGTAATTGTACCTGTCACAGTTTGTCCAGTAGTTGATCCTGATACAGTCAAGCTATAGTTAAATGTTCCTGTTGCTGTTGCTGCTGGTGTTCCTGAAATAGTCACCACATTGTTGCTTAAAGCAGCACTAACCCCTGAAGGTAAGTTTGAAGCGTTAATACTTGTTGCTCCTGAACATATAGGAGTAGCTGTGTATTGAATTGAGGTAATTGCGTTTGTTGCTGTTACTGTTTGTGTTTGTGATCCGCTAGTCAGTGCTACTGTAAACTCTTTACCCCAGACAGGTTTGTTAGCGTTTGTTAGTGCTGAACCAGTCGCAAAACTTGGAGGTTCTGATGTAATATTAGAGACGCACCATCCTGTTAGATCTTGATTAAATGAAGAATTATGATTAAACATACTATTCATATTAGTCACACTAGAGGTATTCCAATCACCAATATCTTGATTAAATACACTTTGACTATCGGGACTTGCTCCTGAAAACATCCTTGACATATTAGTCACATTAGAAGTGTTCCAAGAACCTATATCTTGATTGAATGAAGTAGCATTTGCAAACATCAAATCCATCCTAGTAACATTTGAAGTGTCCCAATTGCTTATATCTTGATTGAATGAAGTTGCATCATAAAACATATGATACATTAGTGTAACATTTGAAGTATCCCAGAAACTAATGTCAGAATTAAAAGAACTTACACCTAAAAACATATTGTTCATATCAGTAACCAATGTCGTACATAGATTATAATTACCCGATGAAATCTGACCCGCTATAGTTGAATTATTAACTACAGTATAGGTTGTACCATTAATCACAGCTGAATCTCCAACTGTTGCATTAGGACATTTACACGTACCATTCTCAAAGTAGATGTTTGCATTAGTAGTACTTGTAGTTGTAGATGTTGTAGTAGTAGTTTGTTCATTCACAGTTATTGTTCCACTAACTACTTCAGAAGCAGTAATAGATGCATTAGAAGAAGTACTTCCTGATACAGTCAAGCTATAATTATAAGTTCCAGCTGATGTTGGTGTTCCTGAAATATTA
>JAQWSK010000007.1 GCA_029243245.1 Flavobacteriaceae bacterium
GTTTAGATATGTATTGGTAGATGAGTATCAAGACACAAATCATTCACAATATTTAATTGTTAAAGCTCTTTCAGATAAATTTCAGAATATATGCGTAGTAGGAGATGATGCACAAAGTATTTATGGCTTTAGAGGCGCAAACATTAATAATATTTTAAATTTTCAAAATGATTACGAAGATGTAATTCTTTATAGACTTGAACAGAATTATAGATCAACTAAAAACATAGTTAACGCAGCTAACTCTGTAATTAAGCATAATCATTCAAAAATTGACAAAGTAGTATGGACGGCAAATCATGAAGGATCAAAAATAAAAATTAAATGTCTTCCAACAGATTCTGACGAGGGGAGGGCTGTAGCTTCAATTATTTTTGAAAATAAAATGAATGAACAAAAAAAAAATAAAGATTTTGCAGTTTTATATAGAACTAATGCACAGTCAAGGGCAATTGAAGACTCATTAAGAAAAAGAAATATACAATACAGAGTATTTGGAGGTTTATCATTCTATCAAAGAAAAGAAATTAAAGATATTTTAGCCTATTTAAGATTAATTGTGAACCCAAATGATGAGGAAAGCCTTAAGAGAATCATTAATTATCCAACTAGAGGAATAGGTCATACTACAATTGACAAGCTAATAATAGCTTCGAAGGAAAATAATTTAACTCTATTTGATGTTATTCAAAGTTTGTCAAAATTAAAAATTTCAATAAATAAGGGGACAACTGATAAATTGATTGGTTTTCTAAATATTATAAAAACATTTCAAATTGAAAACGAAAAACTTAATGCATATGAAATTACAGATTTGGTTATAAAAAAAACTGGAATTGTTAATGTTTTAAAAAGTGAAGGAACTCCAGAAAATATTTCTAAAATTGAAAATATTGAAGAACTTTTAAATGGTATAAAAGATTTTACGGATGGTCAAATTGAAATAGCAGATGCATTTGGAAATATTAGTGAATTTCTTGAAGATGTTGCATTAGCTACAGATTTTGATAATAAAGATCCTAATGCTGATAAGGTTTCTCTAATGACAATTCATTTAGCAAAGGGCTTGGAGTTTACTGAAGTGTTTGTTGTTGGTCTTGAAGAAGATTTATTTCCATCTGCAATGAGTTTAAATACTAGAGAAGAATTAGAAGAGGAGAGAAGATTGTTTTATGTAGCTATAACAAGAGCTAAAGAAAAAGCTTATATAACTTATACTCAATCAAGATATAGATGGGGTAAATTAGTCGATGCAGAGCCAAGTCGTTTTATTGAGGAAATTGATTCTAAATATGTTGAAACAGATTACATTGATCATTATAAATCTAAACCATTAGTTGATTCTTCAATATTTGGATCATCTAATAATAAAAATTCTCAAAATGAATTCAACTCTATATCAAAGCCAAATAAATCGCAGTTATCAAAGCTTAAAAAAATAAATGCTATAGAAAAGAGTGCTGCTAATTTAAATGACTATTCAATTAAACTTATAATTGGAATGAAAGTTAACCATGGAAGGTTTGGAAAAGGTAAAGTCTTGTCATTAGAAGGCGTAGGTAGTGATAAAAAAGCAGTTATTGAATTTGAAGGTTTTGGAATTAAAAACTTATTAGTCAGGTTTGCTAAACTAACTTCAATTAATGATTTATGAATTTAATTGAAATATATTCTGATAATCCCAATCCTAAGCAAATAGATATAATAATTGACGTTTTGAAAAATGACGGTGTTATAATTTATCCAACAGATACCGTCTATGCAATAGGCTGTTTAAGTAATAGTTCTATTGGTTTAAAAAAATTATTAAGACTAAAGTCAAGTAAAGCAGATAAATTAATTCTAAGTTTTATTTTCAAAGACATTTCTACTTTATCTGGTTTTGTGAAGCCATATACAAATAAAATATTTAGGATATTAAATAAATGTTTTCCAGGTCCTTATACCTTTATAATGAATGCTCAAACTAAACTTCCAACTCCTTTTCAAAAAAGACAAGATATTGGAGTTAGAATCAGTAGGCATCCAATAGTTAAATCTATTTTAAATAAACTTGATATTCCTTTAGTTACAAGTTCATTACATGATAAGAATAAAATCATCAAATACACTACTGACCCAAAACTAATTTATGATGAGTGGAGCCATAAAGTAGATTTAATAATTGATGGCGGAAACTCAGGGAACATTCCTTCAACAGTAATTGACATAAGAGACGCTGAGCCCGTTTTAATAAGAAAGGGTAAAGGAGGTTTATTTTAATAAGACACACTTCTAATTAGAAGTGTGTCTTATTAAAATATTATTTATTGGGCAGACTCCATTCCTTTTTCAATTAGATCATAAAATTGATCTAGCTTAGGTAAAACAACAATTCGAGTCCTTCTGTTTTTTGCCCTATTAGAATCATTATTATTGTCAAATAATGGAACATAAGAACTTCTCCCTGAGGCAGTCATTCTTTCTGGCGACACATTAAAATCATTTTGTAAAATTCTAACAACAGCTGTAGCTCGCTTAACACTTAAATCCCAATTATCGAGTATTGACTCCGTTTTGATTGGGACATTGTCTGTATGTCCCTCTACCATAAATTCTAATTCAGGACGGTTATTTACGACCTCAGCTACTTTACCTAGGACTTCTTTTGCGCGTTTAGTAATCATATAACTACCCGAGCTAAACAATAATTTATCTGAAATTGAAATATAAACCACTCCTTTTTCAACATTAACTTCAATATCATCATCACTTAAATTACCTAATACTCCCTTTAAGCTAGTAACTAATGCCAATGTAACCGAATCTTTTCTTGTAACAGCATCCTGCATTTTCTGAATACGAACATCTTTTTCTTTCATGCTTTCTAAAGATTTTTCAAGATTTTCTGCTCCTTTTTGAGATAGAGTGGTTAAATTTCCAAGATTGCTAATTAAATCCTGATTATTATCCTTTAAAAACTTAACTTGATCTTTTAATGCTGAAAGACTATTTAATGCAGCCTCTTTTTCGTCTTTACATGTATTGAGCTGGACTGATGCAGAATTAAGGTTGTTTTTTGTATTTTGTTGTAATATTTCTAACTCTTGGAATTTCTTTTGAGAAACACAAGAGGTCAATAATATAGAAACTATTAAAAGGGATGTTATATTTTTCATTTGTGAATTATTAAATTATCTGTTTTAAAATTAAATAAATATAAAAGTATTATTGTGAAAGTTTTGTGAAAATCCGTTGCTTTTTTATAAAATAAGCCCATACTATTGATTTAATTGACCAATAGTTCTTTTTATTGAGATTTAAAGTTCTTTTTTTGTAATGGTGCCTAAAACTTAAGTAAAATGAGATATGGGCTCTAATTAAAGAAATTATAGCAATAAATTCTCCTTTAATAAGAAACCTAAAAGACATAATAAAGTCTAAAATCAGTCTAATAAAAAGTGTTTTAAATAATTTTTTTTTTGGTAAGTTTTTAGTTAATAGAATTAAAGAATTTCTAAAGTTTAAATACGATTTAAATCCTGATTTTGGAAGAGTTCCACCTCCTATATGATATACTTTTGATTCACCGATAGAAACAGCTTTAAAATTATTATTAAAAGCTCTCCAGCATAAATCAATTTCTTCAAAATGTGCAAAAAAATCATTGTCAAACCCTCCTAAACTGATCCAAACTTTTTTTCTTATAAAAAAACAAGCACCACTAGCCCAAAAAATATTTGCATTATTATCATATTGTCCTAGATCTTCTTCTAAAGAATCAAAAATTCTGCCTCGACAATAAGGGTATCCATAAAAGTCTATATAGCCACCAGCTGCACCGGAATATTCAAAAGATTTTCTATTATTATAATCCAAGATATTAGGCTGAACAATTGAAATATCCTTATGAGTTTTAAAAACTTTATAGATTGGTTTTAGCCAATCTTCAGTAACTTCTATATCAGTATTTAAAAGACAAAAAATATCAGCTTCTATCTCACCCAATCCTTTATTATATCCCTCAGCAAAACCATAATTTTGTTTTAACTGTATACATTTAATATTAGGAAAATTAGATTTTATTAACTTGATTGAATTATCATGTGAGTTATTATCAATAACATATATGTCAGAACTATTAGTGTTCTTAATAAGAGTTGGTAAAAATACATTTAATAATTTCTCGCCATTCCAATTCAATAAGACAATTGCAATTTTCATTAGTTGAAAGTTTTAAAATCTGGAATATCAGCTAAAAAATAATAATCATTAGATTCATAATTAACTTCACAAAAATAATGAGATAAACCATTGGAAACCATTAAATACTTACTTTTAATTGATAAGTTATATTTTGCTATTTGGTCAAAAACATCTTGCGAAATTTTAATGTTCGGTGCCTTACACTCAACAAGAAGAATTACGTTACCCTTTTTAGAATAAACAATTATATCATATCTTTTTGGAAGGCCATTTACCAAAAGTTTTTTTTCAACATTAATTAATGATTTCGGATATTTTTTAAAAAAAATTAAGAAGTGTATACAATGTTGACGAACCCATTCTTCTTGAGTCAATAAAAACCATTTTTTTCGAATTATATCAAAAATAAAGTGTTTATTTTCTTTATTTTTGAGACGAATCCTGAAATCAGGGAAACTTAACTTTTCCATTAAACAAAATTGCACAAAAAAAAATAGATGCAAATTCACGATAAAATTATTAATGAGATTAAGAATGGAAAAATTGCTCCTTTTTATTTATTATCTGGTAATGAACCATATTTTATTGATAATATATCCAATCACCTTATTGATAAATTAATAACTGAGTCTGCCAAAGATTTTGATTTTAGCATACTTTATGGAAGAGATACAAGTGTAAATGAAATAATTGAAATTGCAAAAAGATACCCAATGGTCGCTAATCATCACGTGGTTTTAATTCGTGAGGCTCAATATCTTGAAAAAAAATACGATGAATTGTCAAAATATCTTTTGAACCCTCAAATGCAATCTATTGTCATTTTTTGTTATAAAAATAAATCTTTTGATAAAAGAAGTAAACTATACAAAGCTGCTATGAGATTGGGAGTAGTATATGAGTCTAAGCCTTTGTATGAGAATCAAATAGCGAGTTGGATTTCTACTCAATTTAAAAAAGAAAAATTGAAAGCAGATCCTAAATCAATACAATTATTAATTGAGTTTATAGGTTTAGACTTAGGTAAAATAAAGCAAGAAATTAATAAATTAAAAATTTTATGTTCAAATAAATTGATAACACCTGAAATAATTGAACAGTATATTGGAATTAGCAAAGACTATAATAATTTTGAATTAATCAATGCTATAGGAACAAAAAATAAAAAAAAATCTGTACAAATAATTTTTTATTTATCAAATAATTCAAAAAATCATCCTATTGTTTTAACAATATCATCCCTGTTTCAATTTTTCAAAAAATTACTTTTATTTCATGCTATTAATGGAAATAAAAGTAAAGTTTCAAGTCTTCTAGGAATTAATCCTTATTTCATTAAAGATTACGAAAGAGCATCCAAATTTTATAATATGAAAAATTGCAGCTACGCTATAGAATTAATTCATCATGCTGACTTGAAAAGTAAGGGAATTATTGAAAGCAGTGTGAGTCATCAAGAAATTCTAATTGATTTAATCAATGAAATTTTCAATTGTTAGTTTTTTTCATCTGTTTCATTTTGAGGTTAATACCTGTTAACATCTAATATTGTTAGTGATTATAATCTTTTAGTTTGATACTTTAATTAAAATAGATTTGGGTATTCTTTAGGGTTTATTTCATTCATTAATTGATAAACTGCTTCAAATATATCATTAACATTAGGTTTTGAAAAATAATCTCCATCTGTTCCATAGGCAGGTCTATGATCTTTTGCAGATAATAGTTTAGGCTCACTATCTAACAAATTATATATATTTTGATTATCAAGTAATTGCTGTAATATATATGCAGTACCTCCCCCTGGCATATCTTCATCTACAATTAATAATTTATTTGTTTTAGTTATGCTTGTTTTAATTTGACATGATAAATCAAAAGGAATCAAGGTTTGTATATCAATCACTTCAGGTTTAATATTAAACTTTTCAAGTTGATTAGATGCTTCTATAACTAATTGAAGGGTAGCTCCATAACTAATTATAGTAATATCTTTTCCTTCTTTTAAAACTTCAATCTCTCCAATAGTAGAAGTAAATAAACCAATATTTGTGGGTAGATTTTCTTTCAACCTATATGCATTTAAAGTTTCAATAACTATGGCGGGCTGATTTAATTTTAATAGAGAATTGTACATACCTGCAGCAATTGTCATGTTTCTTGGTGTTAATATGAATATTCCTCTTAAAAGATTAATCATTCCTCCCATTGGAGATCCAGAATGCCAAATACCTTCTAATCTATGACCTCTAGTTCTTATTATCAAAGGAGCAACTTGCTGCCCATTAGTCCTATAGCTTAATGAAGCTAAATCATCACTTAAAATTTGAATACAGTAAAGAATGTAATCTAAATATTGAATTTCAGCTATTGGTCTAAGACCTCTAAGGGCCATACCAATTCCCTGGCCAACAATTGTAGCTTCTCTAATTCCTGTATCAGCAACACGCAATTTCCCATGTTTTGATTGCATCCCTTCTAATCCTTGATTTACTCCTCCAATTTTACCACAATCTTCCCCAAAAATTAATAAACGATCATTTGTTGATAATAAAACATCAAAATTATCTCTTAAAATCACTCTTCCATCAACTAAAATAGGTTCTTTAGAGTATTTGACAGGGACTTGCTCAAGTTTAATTTCTTTTGAATATAGTTGAGATGAAAATTTAGGTTGTAATGCTTGAGAAATATTTTTTAAATACTCTATGAATTTTAACTTTGAAGGGTGATTAAATTTTGAAATTGATGGCAACAAAGATCTTCCAACGGATAAAATCTCTCTATAACCAACATTTTCAAGCCTAGCCAATTTTGATTTGGCAATTTGTATAGCCACTGATTTTGAACTAGCCTTATACATTGACTCAAGGTGAGAGTTAATGTTTTTAAGTTCTTTTTTAATTGGATTTTGATAGCTCTTCCACGCATTAATTTTTGCACTTTTAGCACTCAAAACTGCTTCAGCATCAATTTTATCAAGAGTGGCTTTATTTGATATTTTATTTTCAAGGATCCAGTTTCTAAATTTCAAATTACAATCGTACTCCTTTTCCCATTCTAATCTAGAATTCGACTTATAACGCTCATGTGACCCTGAGGAAGAGTGCCCAAGAGGTTGAGTGAGATCTAAAACATGAACTATAACAGGGATATGGTTAACACGCGCGAATTTTTCAGCCCTTGAATAAGCTTTAATTAAAGAAGGGTAGTCCCATCCCTTAACCTGTATTATTTCGAAACCATTTTTTTTAGAAGTTTTCTCAAAACCAGATAATGCCTCAGAAATATTTGATTTTGTAGTTTGTTGCTTGTTAGAAACAGATATTCCGTATTCATCATCCCAAATACTCATAACTAGAGGTATTTGTAGAACACCTGCAGCGTTAATAGCTTCAAAAAATAAACCTTCACTGGTACTTGCATTACCTATTGTTCCCCATGCTACTTCATTACCATTATTAGAAAAAGTTTTTGATTTTTTTATTTTAAGTTTCCTGTAAATCTTCGATGCTTGAGCTAAGCCAACTAGTCTTGGCATTTGAGAGCCAGTAGGAGACACGTCAGCGCTGTGATTTTTTTGGTCCATTAAATTATTCCAAGAACCATCCTTATTTATACTTTTAGTTAAAAAATGAGCACCCATCTGTCTTCCACCTGACATTGGCTCAAAATCAAGGTCAGTGTGAGCATAAAGTGCAGCAAAAAAATTTTCAGGAGTTAATAAACCTTGAGCCATTAATAATGTTTGATCCCTGTAGTATCCAGACCTAAAATCGCCATTTTTAAAAAAATGATTAAGGGCCATTTGTGGTAATTCTTTACCGTCTCCAAATATTCCAAACTTACCTTTACCTAAAAACACTTCTCGACGCCCAATAATACTACATTCTCTACTTAAAACAACAGTTTTATAATCTTCAATTACAAGTTTTTTATACTGTTCGTAATTGATATTTTGTTTTAAATTTAAGGTTGGTGCTGACATATATATCGGGCCCAAAAATACAAAATTAATATCTAATCAAATTAAAACCAGGTTCTTGAGAAGAGCGCAGAAATATCTTTGGGGTTTAGAGATAAAACAAACCTAATTTTAGAAGAATAATTTTCTTTATTCAATGAATACTCATGGCTTGACGCAACTGGAAAATACAACTCTAGATAATCAGGTATGAAATTCAGCCTAAAACCATAATCATAATATGATTTATAATCTTGATTTATGTTTTTAAGCAACCCAACATCTATATAACCTTCAACCCATTTCCAAATTCCCATACTAATATTAGAGCTTAAAATCCATTGATTTGAACTACTATTAGGAATTATTGATTTAAACCCACCTTCATTTAAAATAAATTGTTGGCTATAAAACCCTTCAGTCTCTGAGCGACCAAAATAAGCATATTTAAACAAATAATCATTCGGCCTGTTTAAGTTAAAATTGAAATAATTATTAGTATTTGAGCTATTTTGAATAAAACTTCCAAAAAATACCCTGGAAGAAAACAACCTTCCTGATTTAAATAATTTTCGATATTCCATTTCTAATATTAATTTCTTAAAGTCCTTTGCGATTTCAAAACTGTTTTCAATTGTGAAATAATTAACAGATCCTCTGTTCGAAAATTGATATTTAATTTCTCCTAATGAGTAATTTGGAGTAGTAGTATTAATACTTATTGATTCTCGTTGAATACTGTACCAAGAAAGACTTAAGCCATGTCTTAAATTATTTCTTAAATCATTAGGCCTAAAATAAAATTTTAATGATGGCACAACTATTTTATATAACGAATTTGATGCATAGTGGTAGCTACTTCCAAAAAAACTAAATTGCGTCAAATAATTTGATTTTAAATCATTGTAAATTCTATAGTCAATATTTGCATAACCCACTAAAGTTTTTTCTATTGATGAATAACTCGGCTCAATCATTATATTAAACGGTCTACTTTGAAGCGTTTTATTATGAAACCTTGCTCCAAAAGATGCCCCATCATATAAATTATAAAATCCTGTTGGATTTATCAAAATTTGATTTTTAGTTGGATCTTCAGAGTCCTTAAAGAACCTAACGCTTAGAGGTTTATTTAAAATTTTTGAGTTTAATGAACGCCAGTTATTAAATTTATTTGTCTCTGGCAATCCAAATTTTGGATTAATTGAAACATAATCTGCTTCCTTACGAATAAATGTGGTTTTTGATTTAGTTTTTTCATTAATCCATTTAGAATCAATTATTCTATTATCTTTTACTAATGCAACTTCATAAGGAATATTTTGATTAGAAAATTGGTCTGTAATTACTGAAATTTGATTATTTGATTCAATAACATCTGTAATTTGTATGTCTAAAGTATGTATAGAGTCTAGATATTTTATAAAGTTATTTGCATCAATATTTGAACTGTATTTAGAGATAATTAATTTTAAATCTTCTATGTTTTTAACTTTATATATTTCTTTTAATATGGCTTCAAATATATCTTTACCAATATAGTTTTCAAGATATCTAAATAAAACTCCAACTTGATAAGGAGTAGCTATTCGTTCATTAAACTTTATAAGAAGGTCTTTTGGTGTTGTTGCAATTTGATGAAGATTTCTTCTGACCATCAACTCTGAATAGATCATAAAACTTTCATTAAATCCAAGCTTAGATATTGAATAATTTTTAATAATCGGCATATCAGATAAATTTCCAATAAGCTTTTGATTAGGATAATTAACTTCAATATATTTCATTAATAAATAAATTGTTAAGCCTTCGCTTAACCAATGATTTTCTCTAAAATTCAAATTATCAAGATGTGATCTTACATATTCAGTTGCATAAGTCTTTAAAAATTTTAATTCTTCAATAAATACTACATCAAAAGGGTTTAGTATTTTAGGAAACATATTTAAACCATATAAAGGTCTTAAATCATAATCATGCGATGTGATTAAATAGGATTCTTTATTGTTTTTCGAATCAAATTTTTTAGATAAAAAATTATGAATTTTATCAATTTTAAATTGAGCTAGATCATTTGATTTATTAAATATATCAGTCTGAATAGTAATATTACTAGTTTTAAATTCACTAATTTTATTTTTCTTTGAAAATATAAATTTTGGTGATCTTTCTAGTTTACTTTCATAATATGCAATTTTAAAATTTTCTTTTGATAAACTATATATTTTATTCATGGAGCTCAGTAAATGGAGGTTTTTAGGATAAGTCCACTTTATCAAATAATGAGACTTATACAAACTATTATCATTAAGGTTTAGATTACTTTGAATCAGCCATTTGCCATTATCAAAAGGGCTCAAAGCAATTATAAAATCTTGTATATTAATATGATTTTTTTTGTAACCAACCCCAGTAAATTGTCTATCAGGTATAGTTATTGAATAGTTTAGGTTTAAAGATATTGAATCAGATGACACTAAGGGTTCTTTCAAAACAACATAGATTATATCATTTTGATCATTTAACCTATGCCATTCGAGTAAATCCTTATTCACCATAAAAGATTCAATTTTAGTTCTTCCTTTACTCTTTTTTGATGAAAGATAAAAGCTACGATCAAATTCTTCTGCCAGCTTCTGTGCTAATGGACTCTTAGAGTTACTATATGAGTTCGACCAATCATTAAAAAATAAAGTGTCAATTGGTTTATTATACTTATTCAGTACTATCGATTTTTGATTTATTTTAATTAATTTATTTTTAATTTCAAGTTTAGCATTTACTGTATATGAACTTGATAATTGAGCAGACAAATAAAATGGGAGGAGGTAGAAGGATAAAGTAAATCGAAAAAATTTCATTAAAACTATGTCAAAAATTTAATTCTTGAGATAAAAAATATCCTGTGTGACTATTCTTTATTTTTGCAATATCCTCGGGAGTTCCGGCTCCAACATATTCACCCCCATATTTTCCACCCTCTGGACCTATTTCAATAATATGATCTACTTGTTTAATCACATCTAGATTGTGCTCAATAATTAAAATAGTATTTCCTCTATCAACTAGTTTGTTTAACACTTCAAGGAGTATTCTTATATCCTCAAAATGAAGTCCAGTTGTGGGTTCATCAAGGATATACATAGTATTCCCAGTATCCTTTTTAGATAACTCTGTAGATAATTTGATTCTTTGTGCTTCACCGCCAGAAAGCGTAGTGCTAGGCTGTCCTAATGCTATATACCCCAATCCAACATGCTGGATAGTCTTTAGTTTATTATATATTTTAGGGATTGACTGATAAAAAATAACAGCTTGATTAATAGTCATATTCAAAACGTCTGATATTGTCTTTCCTTTATAATAAATTTCTAGTGTCTCTCTATTAAACCGATAACCTTGACATGTTTCACACTCAACATAAACATCTGGTAAAAAGTTCATTTCAATTACTCTCATTCCAGCACCTGAACAAGTTTCACATCTTCCACCAGAAACATTAAAACTAAACCTTCCAGGCTTATAACCTCTTATTTGAGCTTCTTGTGTTTTTGAGAATAATAATCTTATTTCACTAAAAACCCCACAATAAGTTACCGGATTACTTCTAGGTGTTCTACCGATTGGGCTTTGATTTACATCTACAACCTTATCTAAATTTTGAATTCCTTTAATCTTTTTAAATGGCAAAACATCTTTAAATCCATTAAAAAAATAATTATTTAATATTGGGTATAGAGTATCATTAATTAAACTGGATTTTCCACTTCCTGATACTCCAGTCACTCCAATCATTAATCCTAAGGGAATATCAATAGATATATCTTTTAAATTGTTACCTGTACATCCTTCAATGATTAGATGTTTACCGTTACCTATTCTGCGTTTTGCTGGAACTGCTATTTTTAGATGTCCATTGAGATAATTTGCTGTTAATGTATTGTGTTTTGACATTTCTGATGGGGGGCCTTCAGAAATAACTTTTCCTCCATTAATTCCAGCTTTAGGCCCAAGATCAATAACATAATCAGATCGTAAAATCATTTCTTTATCATGTTCTACTACTATAACTGAATTTCCTATATCTCTCAACGATTCTAAAGAATCTATTAATCTCTGGTTGTCTCTTTGATGTAAGCCAATACTAGGCTCGTCAAGAATATATAGGACACCAACTAGTTGAGAACCAATTTGCGTAGCCAGTCTAATTCTTTGAGCCTCTCCTCCTGAAAGCGATTTGGAAGAACGATTTAACGATAAATAATTTAATCCGACTGAAAGTAAAAACTGAAGCCGAGCCTTTATTTCCTTAATTATTTCCTCTGAAATTTTTTTTTCTTTTAAGGATAGATTATTATTTATTGAATCAAACCAATTAAACAACTCACTTATATCCATTGATGAAAGTTCAAAAATATTTTTATCACCAATTTTAAAATGATTTGCTTCAATATTTAATCTTGATCCATTGCATGTAGGACAAATCCTAGAGTCCATAAAATTTTTAGCCCACCGTTTAATTTTTCTAGATTCGCTATTGTTAAATTGATTAATTATAAAGGTTTCTATTCCCTCATAATCTATTACATATTTCCTAGTAATCCCTAGAGACTTTGATTCAATAGAAAATTTTTCATTTGCGCCTTTTAATATAAAATCTAAAGCTTCAGTAGGAATTTTTTTTATTGGATCATTTAAATCAAAGTTATATCGTTTCGATATAACTTCAATCTGTTTAAAACTCCAATTATTTTTTTTCTGACCAAGTGGAATAACACCTCCACTATAGATTGAAATTGAAGGATCAGGAATTATTTTTCTTTTATTAACTACGAATTCAAAACCAAGACCTTTACAAGATTTACACATTCCTTTAGGAGAATTAAAAGAAAAACTATTTGGTTCTGGCTTAAGATAGGATATACCTGAATTTTGACACATCAAATTACTGCTAAAGAATCTAGATTCATCATTCTCTAAATCAATAATCATTAAACTTTCATTACCAAAATGTAAAGCAGTTTTTATTGATTCTTCTAGACGTTTTTTAGAATTCTTTATTAAGCCAATCTTTAAAATATCAACTAAAAGTTCAATATCATGATTTTTGTATCTGTCTAACTTCATTCCTTTAGTAAGGTCTAATAATTCTCCATCAACCCGTACTCTTAAAAAACCTTGCCTGGAAAGATTATCAAAAAGTTCTCTGTAATGGCCTTTTCTTGATTTTATAATAGGTGATAGAATAGCTACCTTCTTATCACCAAAATTCTTGATAATTAAATCTAGAATTTGTTTCTGGGTATAACTAACCATTAACTTGTTAGTAACATAGCTATATGCAGTTCCTATTCGAGCATATAATAGTCTTAAATAATCATAAAGCTCTGTAATTGTTCCAACAGTTGATCTAGGGCTTTTAGATGTAGTTTTTTGTTCTATTGCTATTACAGGAGAAAGACCGTCAATTTTATCAACATCTGGACGTTCTAAATTTCCTAAAAACTGCCTTACATATGCTGAAAAAGTCTCCATATATCTTCTTTGACCTTCAGCATATAAAGTATCAAAAGCCAATGAAGATTTACCACTACCGGATAGCCCTGTAATAACTACCAATTTTTCTCTGGGTATTTTGAGATCAATATTTTTTAGATTATGAACTCTAGCACCTTTTACATCAATAACATTTTCCAATAGTGAAAGCTTGATTATTCGACAAATATAGCTCTTAAAACTCCACTAAAAAATATATAAAAAATAATTAAACACTATCTTAGAGTTGAAGAAGAGTCATCACCTCTTGGATCTGCACCAGTAGTGATAATTCCATTATCATCAATCATTATAGCATCAACTCTACCAATTATTCTCGAGAGTCGTTCTTCTATATTATATCCTTTGTTGTTTAGATTTGATATTAAATCTGAATCAAATTGTTTTGGTTCTAAAATTATAACATCAGGCATCCACTGATGGTGAAATCTAGCAGAATTAACTGATTCTTGCATTCCCATATCAAATTCATATGCATTTAAAATAGTTTGAAAAACTGATGTGATAATTGTTGAACCTCCAGGTGTACCCAAAATCATATACAACTTTTTGTTTTTATCAACTATTGTTGGAGTCATAGAGCTTAACATTCTTTTTCCAGGTAAAATAGAATTAGCTTCACTGCCTAGCAAACCAAACATGTTAGGAACTCCTGGTTTACTGCTGAAATCATCCATTTCATTGTTCAAAAAATATCCTCCATCTTCTACATATACTTTTGAACCATAACTTCCGTTCAAAGTAGTTGTTACAGAAACTGCGTTTCCTTCTTTATCTATAATAGAGTAGTGGGTAGTTTCTTCAGATTCATTAATAATTACTTTTCCAGGGTTAATATCACTCGATAATGAAGCATTATCCCAATTAAAACTTTTCATTCTATTTGTTAGATAAGTGGAATCCATAAGTTCACTTTGTGGAATATTTACAAAGTCTGGGTCGCCTAAATATTCAGACCTGTCAGCATAAGTTCTTCTTTCAGCTTCAACCATTAATTGAATTGACTCAACGGAATTATGTCCATATTTTTTAATGTCAAATGGCTCTATCATTTGTAACATTTGTCCTAGACAAACTCCTCCGCTAGATGGAGGCCCCATTGATGTAATTGTTAATTCTTTATATTGAAATTGAACGGGGTCCCTCCATACAGGAGAATAATTTTTCAGATCTTCTTCAGTAATGATACCTCCCGCATTTTTAACTCTTTTAGTTAATCTTTGAGCATTGATCCCTTTATAAAAACCTGCTTTACCATTTTGTTGAATAAGTTTTAGTGTGTTTGCAAGAGGTAAGTTTATTATAATATCACCTTCATCATAATTTTTTGCATAAAAAGTGTTTTCACCATTAACCTTTATAAATTCTTCTTTCTTATTTTTAAAACTATTACTTTGTTTTTTTGTAACAACATATCCATTAGTTGCTAAATCAATTGCTGGCTGAATTAATTCGTTCCATGGAAGAGTGCCAAATTTTTCATGAACTTCAAATAATCCGGCAATTGTCCCTGGAACACCAATAGCTAAACCACCTAATGTACTTATTCCTTCAATAACATTTCCTTCAGAATCTAAATACATATCTCTTGAAGAAAGCGAAGGGGCTTTTTCTCTGTAGTCTAACGAACCAAAAGATCCGTCACTTGTTCTATAAACTAAAAACCCACCACCAGCTAAATTTCCTGCATTAGGATAACAAACTGAAAGTGCTAAATCAGTTGCAATCATAGCATCAAATGCATTTCCCCCTTTTGCAATCACCTCTATACCAATATTCGAGGCTTCTATTCGAGCAGAAACTACAGCTGCCTTTATAGATTTATCCTCCTGGTAATTACAATTAACAAATACTAGAATTGTTACAATAGATAATACTTTATTCATGAAATTTAAATATTTAGTCATCGGTTAAATTAATTTTCACAGCATTTTGAATATCCTCGAAAAATAGAAAAAATTGTGGTTCTATTAAAGGTAAAAGTGAAACAAATTTCTCTACACTTGTTGAAAGCTCTGAGGGATAATTAGTTCGGGTCTCCATTTGGAGTAATATTTTTTTTAAACCTTCAATTGTTGAATACGATTTAAACCAATTACCTGTAATTAAATATTGTAATGAAGATCTAACATTTATTGGAAGATCATTTTTATTTAAAACTAATTTTCTATAAAACTCTTCTGAGAATTGATTTAAACTTATTTCACTGTATTTAATCCAATTTTTAGCTAATAAATGATCGTAAAACATATCAACAAGGACTCTACTGTAATGACGATGGGTATTGAAAAATAGTTTTGTGTGACTTCTGAAAATTTCATGAGAATCAGTATAAGAATCAATAAATTTATGGAGCAATATACCTTTTTGCCATAAGGCAGGATAATTTTTATATCTATTACCTTTAACGCTATCTGCAATAAAATTGCCTAAAGCAATAGCTTCATTATTACCTGAAAGGTATACATGAGCAAGATAATTCATTGAATAAAGGTAATGTGCTTTTTAATTAAGTTAAAATCAATTTGCCTAAATATTTTCTCTTTTTTCTATTAAGTTTCAAAAAATAAAATTTTAAAGCATCATAATTAATTCAATCTATTATTATCTTTGATTTATGACAATAATTAAATCCATTTCGGGAATTAGAGGAACAATAGGAGGAAAGCCAGAAGAAAACTTAACACCTATTGATGCAGTAAAATATGCTGCTTCTTATGGAACATTTTTAAAAAAAAAATATCCTGATAAAGTTATAAAAGTTGTTATCGGTAGAGATGCAAGAATATCTGGAAAAATGATTCAAAACCTTGTGCAAAATACTTTAATAGGTATGGGAATTAATTGCATTGATTTGGGGCTCTCAACAACCCCAACTGTAGAAATTGCTGTTACAAAAGAGAAAGCTCTTGGTGGTATAGTTTTAACTGCAAGCCATAATCCTAGAAACTGGAATGCATTAAAATTTTTAAATAAAGACGGAGAGTTTCTAAGTGCGAGTGATGGGGATGAAATACTTTTGATTACAGAAAAAAATGATTTTGATTTTTCTAAAATTGACAACTTAGGAGATATTAAGTTAAATTCTTCATACATGGATTATCATGTTAAGGAAGTTTTAAATTTAATGTACACAAACATTAAAGCAATTCAGAAATCTAATTTTACTGTTGTAATAGATTGTGTTAATTCCACAGGTGGTATTATACTACCTAAACTACTTGAAAAATTAGGTGTTAATTATATACCTCTTTACTGTGAACCCACTGGAGAATTCTCCCATAACCCAGAACCATTAGAAGAAAATTTAACGGATTTATCTAGAGCAGTTATTTCTAATAAAGCTGACCTAGGTATAGTAGTTGATCCAGATGTTGATAGGTTAGCATTTATTGATGAAAATGGAAAAATGTTTGGTGAGGAATATACCTTGGTAGCTTGTGCAGACTATATTTTATCAAAAAATCCTGGAAATACTGTTTCCAATTTATCTTCCACTTTAGCTTTATCTGAAGTTACCAAAAAACAAGGAGGCGAATATTTTGCAAGCGCTGTTGGTGAAGTACATGTAGTTGAATTAATGAAAAAAACGAATGCAATTATTGGGGGTGAAGGAAATGGAGGGATAATACTACCTGAGCTACATTATGGAAGAGATGCTATTGTTGGAATAGCATTATTTTTATCACTATTAGCTGAAAAAAAAGTGTCAGTTTCAAGATTAAAAAAAACATATCCTCAATATTATTCTAGCAAAAATAAAATAACTCTAAATCCTAATATAAATTTAGATAAACTTTTATTAAAAATTAGTGAAAAATATAAAAATGACAATCCAATAACTATTGACGGTGTCAAAATTAATTTTACTAACTCATGGGTCCATATGAGGAAATCAAATACTGAACCAATTATTAGAATATATACTGAGGCCCCATTAAAAGATGATGCGAAGAAATTAGCAGATAAATTTATTTTAGAGTTAAAAAACTTACTTGGGAGCTAAATGCATGTATTTATATCTATTATGAGACCACAAGTACTGTGAAGGATCAACTGCTATAGATTCTTGAAGCAGATTAAAAAACACATCAGTAATTTCATTTTCATCAGTTTCTTTTGGAGAATCTGTTATTAATTTAAAGTCTACTTCATAATACCCTCTTCTTACTCTTTTAATATCAGCATAAACTACAGCCATATCAAAATCTTTTGCAACTCTTTCAGCTCCAGTAAAAACCGGAACCTTATTTCCCATGAATTCTCTCCAGTATGTATTTTCTTTTGGATGTGGAGATTGATCAGCAGCAAATCCGTAAACAGCCGTATGATTATCATCATGGTGTTTCTTTATAGTTTTAAGTGTATGATACCGAGAAATTAAAAATGCATCATGTTTTTTTCTTATTTTTTTAACTAATTTATCAAAATAAACGTTTGTTAAAGGTGTATATATTCCATAGGTTGAACATCCAAATTCATTGGCCAAAAATAACATCCATTCATAACTAGCATAATGACCACAGATTATAATTGCACTTTTTTCTTTTTTTGGAAACTGAGATAATAAATCCATATTATTGACTTTAAATCTTTTTTTTATTGATTTTAAAGAAATGGACATTGATTTAATCATTTCTAAAAAAATATCACACATATGAGTATAAAATGCTCTTTCAATCGAACGTATTTCCCTGTTTGACTTCTCAGGAAATGAAAGAGATAAATTTTTCTTTATCATTTTACCACGGTAACTCAAAAAATAATAAAGAATTAAGCTTGTAAAATCTGACAAAAGATATAATAAGAAAAAAGGAAGAATTGAAATTCCTAAAAGAATTGGATAAATAACTACAAAAGCAAGACGCTTCATGCAATAGATTTTATACAAATTTAATAGATTTGAGCTCAAAACAAATTTATGGACATTTCTTTTGAAGTTCTTAGTGTTATTTTATTTAATTCTATTATAAGCTATAAAGGTTTTAATAATTTTATTTTTTTTGAAAAATTTCATTTTAAAATGGGTGAAATTAAAAATGGAGAGTATTATCGTCTTATAACATCTGGTTTTTTACATGTAGATAAGCAACATCTTATTTTTAACATGATTACTCTATATTTTTTTGGAGATTTTGTTATAAATATTTTTGGTGTATTCTGGTTTTTCTGTATGTATATGTTTTGCATAATCCTAGGAAATGTCTTTTGTTTTATTATACATAATAAGAGTAACGATTATTCTGCGGTAGGAGCAAGTGGAGCTGTTACAGGAATTATATTTAGTGCTATTTTAGCTTATCCTGATTTAAAACTGGCATTACTTATTTTTCCAATTCCATTGCCAGGTTATTTTTTTGGAATAGCTTATTTAGCGTACACATTTTATGGAATTAGAAAACTAAATGATGGAATAGGACACTCAGCACATTTAGGTGGTGCTATTGGTGGAATTTTACTATCAATTTTTTTAATGCCCAGCCTTATTATACTATCATTCAAAACTCTATTCCTTATGAGCTTGATAATAGTTCTAGGAATAATTTATTTTAGTAAAAGCATATAATAAATTAATTGGCATTTAATAATTCAGAGATTTTAGCTTCTAATTGATAGCCCCTTAAATTTCTAGAAACTATTACTCCTTTCTCATCTAAAATAAAACTTGCAGGAATAGCACTAACCTTATATAATCTTGCAATAGGATCCTGCCAAAATTTTAAATTCGAAACATGGTTCCAAGTTAAGTGGTCATCTTCTATTGCTTTAACCCATTGAGACTTACTTTTATCTAATGACACTCCAATAATCTCAAAACCTTTATTATTAAACTTATTATAAATTTTAACTAAGTTTGGGTTTTCTCTCCTGCAGGGACCACACCATGATGCCCAAAATTCTAATAAGGTAATCTTGCCTAATTTATCATTTAAGTTTAATATTTGACCTTTAGGTGTTGGTGCGTTAAAATTAGGTGCATAATTTCCAACTTCAATAGGTTGATTAGGTATTTCAAATGAGTTTTTTAATTTAATTCCTATGTCAGAATTTTTTATTCGATCTGTTAATAAGTTAAACATGTCTTTTACTTCAATAATAGATAAAACTTTACTAGCTATAAATCTTTCTAACAAAATAGCACTCAGATAAGAGTCATAATTCCTTTTTACAAATTCTAATTCATAAGCATATATTTGATCCTGAACTAATTTATAATCATCTTGAAGATCCTTAACTAAATCATTATTCCTATTCTGAGCAGCTTGTTGGATATCTCTTCTGATTTGGTCTATAGTTCGAACAAACTTTTTTGTTTCAATTTTATAATAGTTGAAATGGTCGTTTGATGTTGTCCCAGAGATTCTGGATGATCCAATACTGTCTTTAAACATTTTAATTTTAATGTCACCCTCTTCAACAATAACAGGTAGGTTGAAGTTGAAACTTTCTACTTGAATAAAACTAATTGAAGGGTTAACTGCTATACCCTGCATTAAAAATTTATTTTTTTCAATTGTAGTTGAGTCAACAATTTTTGGTTGATTGTTAGCATCTGCAATAACACGATATATTTTTATACCATCTTTAACATCTATATTTCCAGAAATTGAATAATACCCTGGTTCAGAAGTGCATGATACTATAAAAAGGAGGCTGAATAAACTACAAACAGATAATATATTATAAATTGGATTTTTCATGTTTCAAAATTACAAATTTGATTTGGCTTCTTGGGCTTACGTAAAGATATTTTTAAAGAACTATATTTGTAATTATTTTTATCTATGGCAGGTAATAGCTTTGGAAGCATATTTAAACTTACAACGTTTGGTGAATCCCATGGACCAGCAATAGGAGGTATATTAGATGGATGCCCTTCCGGTGTTAAAATAGAGATAGATAAAATACAAAGAGATTTAGATAGGCGTAAGCCAGGCCAATCATCCATTGTGACTCAAAGAAAAGAAGCAGATGAGATAAATTTTTTATCAGGTATTTTTGAAGGTACAACTACTGGGGCACCAATCGCTTTTGTCATATATAATACAAATCAAAAATCAAATGACTATAATCATATAAAGGATAGTTATCGTCCTTCTCACGCTGATCTTGTGTATGATAAAAAATATGGTCACAGAGACTATAGAGGTGGAGGAAGAAGTTCTGCAAGAGAAACGATATCTAGAGTTGTTGCAGGTGCTATCGCTAAACAATTTTTAAGTTCAATAAAGTTCACTGCTTATGTTAAATCTGTAGGTGATATAGAATTAAATAAACCTTATCAAGAACTTGATTTTAGTAATATTGAGTCTAATCCTGTAAGGTGTCCTGATAAAGATCTTGCTGCAAAAATGGAATCCTACATAAAGCAAATACGGAAAGAAGGAAATACTATTGGGGGGGTAATAAGATGTGTTATTCAAAATATTCCTATTGGTCTTGGCGAGCCTGTTTTTGATAAATTACATGCTCAACTAAGTAAGTCTATGCTGTCTATAAATGCAGTTAAAGGCTTTGAATATGGAAGTGGCTTTTCAGGGACTAGACTTAAAGGAAGTCAGCACAATGACTTATACAATAATGATGGAACAACTAAATCAAATCTTTCTGGTGGAATTCAAGGAGGAATATCTAACGGTATGGATATATATTTTGATGTAGCTTTTAAACCAGTCGCAACTATAATGCAAGACCAAGAAACTATTAATAAAAAGGGAGCTATAGTGATTATAGAAGGAAAAGGAAGACATGACCCTTGTGTTGTTCCAAGAGCAGTCCCTATTGTAGAAGCGATGGCTGCCATAACAATTGCAGATTTTGTGTTATTGAATCGAACTATAAAATTTTAAATATATCATATAGGGTTTATGAAAAATTTAGCTTTACACTGGAAAATTATTATTGGAATGGGTTTAGGAGTTATTATTGGAGGGCTTGCTTCACTAGTTCCTTGGGGAAGTGATTTTGTGTCAAATTGGATAAAACCATTTGGAACAATTTTTATCAATTCATTAAAATTAATAGCAATGCCATTAATTTTAGCGTCCTTAATTAAAGGAGTATCTGATTTAAAAGATATATCAAAATTATCAACAATAGGAGGAAGAACAATAACAATTTATCTATGCACAACTGTTTTAGCAGTTCTAATAGGTTTAGTATTAGTAAATACTATTTCTCCAGGTAACAGTATTAAAGAAAGTACAAGAAATGAATTAATGTCAGCTTATGAAAGTGATGCTGCTGAAAAGCAGACAGCTGCAGCCAAACAACAAGAAAGTGGACCTCTTCAAGCACTAGTTGATATAGTTCCAAGTAATATTTTTGATGCAACAACTAATAACAGAAACATGCTTCAGGTAATATTTTTTGCACTTTTTTTCGGAATTGGAATAATTTTAATTCCTGAAGAAAAATCAAGACCTGTAAAAGCTTTTTTTGACTCATTTAATTCAGTTATTCTTAAATTAATAGATATCATAATGCTAGCTTCTCCATATGGTGTGTTTGCTTTACTAGCTGCTCTTGTTGTTGAATCTCCAAGCCTTGATTTGTTTAAAGCCCTTGGAGCCTATTCTTTAACTTTAGTTTTTGGGTTAGCTCTAATGATTCTTATATATATAATTATAGTTAAAGTCTTTACTGGCATAAGCCCAAAATATTTTATGAATGGTATAGCCCCAGCGCAATTACTAGCTTTCTCAACTAGTTCAAGTGCAGCAACATTACCTGTTACAATGGAGAGAGTAGAAAAACATTTAGGAGTAGATAAAGAAGTTTCAAGTTTTGTACTACCAATAGGTGCAACTATTAACATGGATGGTACAAGTTTATACCAAGCAGTCGCAGCTGTGTTTATAGCTCAAGCTTTTGGTTTAGGTTTATCAATTGAAGTTCAACTAGGGATAATCATAACAGCAACATTAGCTTCGATTGGAGCTGCTGCTGTTCCAGGTGCAGGAATGGTTATGCTAGTCATAGTATTAGGACAAGCAGGTATTCCTGAGGCTGGCCTAGCACTTATATTTGCTGTTGACAGACCTTTAGATATGTGCCGAACAATAACGAATGTTACTGGAGATGCAGCTGTTTCAATGTTAGTTGCTAAATCTGTTGGTAAATTAAAAAAAGAATATTAATTGTTAATTGACATATTCTAGCTTTTCAATATCAATTTGAGTGGTAAACTTTCCATAATTCACTATAGCTCTGTTTTTTTTAATAGAATCAATTGTTCCGACTGATTTTCCATCTTCAATTCTAACCTGATCACCAACTTTTAAAATAACTGTTTGTTTAGAGGTAGGCTTTATAAATTTATTTCTATTTTTCTCAACTCTAATTTTATTTAACTGTTTATTAACCTCAGATTCAGTAATCTTTTTAATTTTTTTTTGATTATTAATAGCGGATGCAGATTTTTTCTTTTTTTTTGAATTCTCTGACTCAATCAATTGAATTACATCAGAAATCATTATCCTTTTTTTATTATTTAAAAAGAACTTTTCAGCAATTTCATCTAATTTATTACCTAGAATAATCATCTTTTTATTACCATCATATAGTTCCTGATAATTAGATAATTTATTTTGAGTTTTTTCATTTAAAACAGCAAGTTTATTTGATTCTTCTTCTGCTTTTATTTCTTTTTCTTTTAATGATCTCCCTGTTTTAGCCATTGAGTTTCTTTCTTTTTGAAGCTTGGCAATAGTTGCGTCAAATCTGACTTTTCCTCTTTCAATTTTCTTTTTCGCCCTATTTATTAAACTATACGCAAGACCATTTTTCTGAGCAACCTCAAAAGTAAATGAACTACCTGCTTCACCTAATACTAATTTATATACAGGTTCAAGGGTGTTGTTGTCAAACTGCATATTAGCATTTGACATTCCGTCTAATTCGTTTGCTAATAATTTAAGATTAGAATAATGGGTTGTAATTAGCCCAAAAGAATCTTGATTATAAAATTCTTCTAAGATAACTTCGGCAAGAGCTCCGCCCAATTCAGGATCTGAACCTGTTCCAAATTCATCAATTAAAAACAAGGTGTTCTCATTACATTTTCTTAAAAAAGTCTTCATATTCTTTAAACGATATGAATAAGTACTAAGGTGATTCTCTATCGACTGATTATCTCCAATATCAGTCAATATTCTATTAAAAAAACAAATTCTACTTCTTTCATGCACAGGAATCAAAATACCACTCTGAATCATTAATTGAAGTAAACCAACTGTCTTAAGGGTAATACTTTTACCACCAGCATTAGGACCAGAAATAACAATGATCTTATTATTTTTATTTAAAAGAATATCTTGAGGATATGTCTTTTTATTTTCAATATAATTTGTTCTGTATAATAGAGGATGGTAGGCATCATAAAGTTCAATTTCTTGAAAATCTGAAATTATGGGCATAATTGCATTAATTTCTTTTGCATAATGAGCTCTAGAATAATAAATATCAATATTTATCAAATAATTTTGATACTCTTTAATAAGGAAAAGATAAGGTCTAAAATAATCTGTTAATAAACTTAATATTTTTTTTATTTCTTCTTGTTCGTCATAAAGTAAGTTCTGAAACTCTCTAGATAATTTAAAAGTTACTTCAGGCTCAATAAAAACAATACTACCCGTTTTAGAACTTCCCATAATTCCACCCTTAACTTTCTTTCTATACATGGCTTTTACCGCTAAAACCCTTTTGTTCTCGATGACAGATTCCCTTATTTCGTCTAGAAATTCAAGATTATGATAGTGATTTAATGATTTATTGAATGTTTGACCAATTCTATTTTTGATTTCTTGAGATTTTTTTCTAATTAGATCTAATTTCGCTGATGCATTATCATTAATTTCACCGAATCGATCAATAACACTATCAACTTGCTTTTTAAGGCTTTTATTAATTTCAATTCCACTTCCTAATTCATATAGACTAGGGTAATAACCCTTAAATTTTTTAAAAAAAAGCAATAGCTTATTAACTGTATCGGAAGCTGATGAAATATCTCTAAAAGATTCAATATCAAGTACACTTTTTTCAATTTTTAATAATTGAAGAGGTTTAATTAATGACTCAAATCCATGATTTGGAATTTTATTTTCGTTTTCAAAAGATGATTTATATTCTGAGGTTAACAATAGAGACTTTATTTTTTCATTGTTATCTTTAATCGACTTACTATTTAATATTAGATCCTTTGCCATAGGTGTAATAGCAAATTCAGATATTTGATTTAAAACTGTTTTGAATTCAAGATCTTCAAAAGTTTTATCAGGGATATAGACCATTTGATTTTATTAATTTAGCTACGACAAAAGTAATAAAATCATGGATCTGATAATACATAAAAGTTGGGAAGAAGTATTTAAAAACGAGATTGAAAATGAATACTTTAAATCTCTTATTAGCTTTGTTGAATCTCAATATCAAACAAGAACTTGTTATCCTCCAAAAAAGTTAATTTTTAATGCTTTTAAAATTTGTTCATTTGATTCCTTAAAAGTTGTAATACTTGGGCAAGACCCATATCATGGTAATAATCAAGCTGATGGATTGTCATTTTCAGTGTCAAATAGTTCTAAGCATCCATCTTCATTAGTTAATATATTTAAAGAATTAAAGGATGATTTAAAAAAAGATTATCCAATAAGTGGTAATTTAAATTGTTGGGCAATACAAGGTGTTTTATTGTTAAACTCAACAATGACTGTTGAAAAGAATAAAGCTGGAAGTCATCAAAACAAAGGATGGGAAATATTTACTGATCAAATCATAAAATATATTTCAGACAATAAACAGAATGTTGTTTTTATACTATGGGGTAACTACTCAAAAAATAAAACAAAACTAATAAACGCTTCAAAGCATTTAGTTTTAACCTCTGGACATCCTTCACCTTTATCAGCAAATAGAGGATATTGGTTTGGCAATAAACATTTTAGTAAGGCAAATAAATACCTTACTAGTCATAATAAACAAACTATCGAATGGTAAGTTATTTAACCCCCTATACGTTTGACATTATGACCAAGTTCTGTTAAATAATTTATAATTCTATTCCTAAGATTACCTTGAATTATGATCTCACCATTTTTAACTGAGCCTCCAGTTCCAGTGAAAGCTTTAATGTTCTTTGCTAAAATTTTTATTGAGGATAAATCTCCCTCAAACCCCTTAATTATTGTAACAGTTTTTCCAGCTCTTCCTTTGTTTGAAAAATGAGCCTCTAGATTTTGAATTATGAATAATTTTTTATCATTAACAATTTGATCAGATTCCTTATCAGGAAGTAGATTGTCAAAATTAATTTTTCCAAGTAATTCAAAACTATTTAATGACTTTTTTGACATTTAAAATATTTAATTGAAAATAACAAATAATACTTAAGTTTTATACATTTATACAAACCATTTAAATGAAATTTTTTAGAAAAAAAATATCAAACAAAAAATTACTTGACTTATATAAATCAATTGTCTTACCTAGAAAAATAGAAGAGAAGATGTTACTTCTTTTAAGACAAGGTAAAGTTTCCAAATGGTTTGGAGGTATTGGTCAAGAAGCTATTTCAGTCGGAATTACTTCTGCACTTAAAGATGATGAATACGTATTACCAATGCATAGGAATTTAGGTGTTTTTACTACAAGGAAAATTAAATTAAAAAACCTCTTTGGACAATGGCAAGGAAAGCCTATTGGTTTTACAAATGGAAGAGATAGAAGTTTTCATTTTGGTAGTAAGGAATTCAAAATAATTGGAATGATTTCTCATTTAGGGCCTCAGTTTGGAATTGCAAACGGTATAGCTCTAGCTAGTAAAATAAAAAAAGAAAAATCTGTTTGTGTTGTTTTTACTGGTGAAGGGGGAACTAGCGAAGGTGATTTTCATGAAGCTCTAAACGTTGCTTCTATTTGGGAACTACCTGTACTATTTTGTATAGAAAATAATGGATATGGTTTGTCCACTCCAACAAAAGAACAATTTGTTTTAAAAAATATTTCTGACAGAGGTGCTGCATATTCAATGGAATCTCATACAATTGATGGAAATAACATATTAGATGTATACTTAAAAGTTGATGAGATCTTTAAAAGTCAGCGAATTAATCCAAGGCCTGTTTTAATAGAGTTTAAAACATTCAGAATTAGAGGTCATGAAGAAGCAAGTGGAACTTCATATGTTCCTCAAGAGTTGATGAACAAATGGAAACTGAAGGATCCTATTTTAAATTATAAGGAATTTCTGATAAAGGAAGGTGTCTTAAATCAAATTAAAATTAAAGAAATTGATTTAAAAATTCAATCTGACATTCAATCAGCATGGGATAGTGCTAAAAATTCATCAGAAGTTTATTCTGATGAGAAAAATGAACTCAATGATGTTTACTCAGTTTTTCAAAACAAAAAAACCAAACCTAGCGAAGATAAAGTAAACAAAAGGTTCGTAGATGCAATTTCAGAGGCTCACAGAGAAGCAATGTCACTTAATGATGATTTGGTAATTATGGGACAAGATATTGGTGAATATGGAGGAGTTTTTAAAATAACTGAAGGTCTGTTAAAGGAATTTGGCAAAGATAGGGTTAGAAATACTCCTATTTGCGAATCAATAATCGTATCAACTGCCTATGGATTAGCTATTAAAGGTCATAAGTCAATAGTAGAAATGCAATTTGCAGATTTTGTTTCAAGCGGATTTACACCTGTAGTTAATCTTTTAGCAAAATCATATTACAGATGGGGTCAAACCGCAGATATTGTTATTAGAATGCCATGTGGCGGTGGAGTAGGAGCAGGACCTTTTCATTCCCAAAGTAATGAATCATGGTTTACAACTGTACCAGGTCTTAAAGTTGCATATCCAGCATTTCCATATGAGGCTAAGGGATTATTGCATATGGCAATTGATGATCCAAATCCTATACTATTTTTTGAGCACAAAAAGCTTTATCGATCAATTGAAGAGGCAATACCAAAAGAGAAATATTGTATAGAATTTGGAAAGGCTAAAGTAAGAAAAGAAGGTAGTGAATTAGTTATTATTTCATATGGCTTAGGAGTTCACTGGGCACTTGAAGAAGCTAGTAAATATCATGAAGGCAAAATCTGTGTTGTTGATTTAAATACACTTGTCCCTTGGGATCAAAATATGGTCTTTGAAATGGTAAAAAAATGTAACAAAGTAATTCTTCTTCAAGAAGACAGTTCTTTCGGTGGTTACATGGGTGAAATTTCTGCTCAAATAGCAGAAAAATGTTTCGAATATCTAGATGCACCAATAGTTAAAGTTGGCTCATTAGACACACCTATTCCATTTGCATCAAAGCTTGAATCACAATATCTACCAAAAGAAAGATTAAAAGATAAAATTATTGAAGTTTTGAATTATTAATTATCACGTTTTTCAAATTCTTCCTTTTTTTTATCTTTTACTCGCTTAAAAATTAAAACAATCAGTATTATTGCTAATGAAGTATAAAAAAATGAAATTAAAATCATTGAAATTTCAGACATAATTAATGCTAAATTAGTTAGTCGTTACTGCAGTTCCATATACTAAAATCTCAGATGCGCCTTGCATAACCATTGAAGTAGTTATTCTCACGTTTACAATAGCGTTAGCACCCATTTTAAGTGCATCTTCTTGCATACGTTTTAAGGCTTGCTCTCGAGAATCAGCTTGAAGTTTTGTGTATTCAGAGATTTCACCACCCACAAGGTTTTTTAAACCAGCAAATATATCAGACCCTACGTTTCTAGCTCTAACGGTACTTCCACGTGCAATTCCATGTACCTTAGAAATTTTTAAATTTGGTATGTCGGGTGTATTTACGATTATCATTTTAAAAAAAGGTTTTTATTAATACTTGGAAAAAGCTTTAAAGCATTCTCATAGTATAATGATTTTAGAACTGAATCTGGAAGTGAAAGACCATACATTTTCCAATGTGCATGTCGTTTTCTGTAGTAGTCAAAATACTCATCGTCAGTTTCCAATACCCTAAAATAAGTAAAATATTCTGATATATTGTATGAATCCTTTCCAAAAAGAATTCGATTTTTATATTTAATCAAAAACTCTCGTGCTCTATTTGGTTGCCTTCCTAGTTCAGCAAGAACTGCTCCTATTTCTGTCATAACATTTTTGTGTTCATCCAAATGATCAGATAAAGCATTTAAATCATTAGCCATCCACCCCATATGAGCATTAATAAATATTGTTTCTGGATTTTTTCTAAAAATATCATGCTGTTCATGCATTAAAGTTTTAAACGTAGGAAACTTAGTGGAATCACCTCGATAACGTCCAGGCTTTTGTCTTAATTCAAGCCATCTCTCATTATATTTATTTTTATCAAGCCAAAAAGGTTCAGGCTCCCCAGTGTGTATTAATACTGGGATATTTAATTTACCGCATAAGTCCCAAATAGGATCTAATCTTGGATCATTTACACTAATTCTATTTCCATTTGAATCTTTGTCTGTTAATCCTAAAGATTTATATACTTTTAACCCAATAACACCATCATTAACAGCGTCACGAATTATTTTTAAAGTATTAGATTTAAAATCAGGCTCATCAATTTTTTCAAAATCAATATTTACAAATAAACCAAATCGGGTAGGGGCTGTTTCATTAATATTATCAAGAGATTTTTTTAAATATAGACCTCGAAAACCACTAAGATTAACCATAAAAGCCATATTAAGACTGTCCATTTCAAAAACAAGATTATCAAGGTTTTTAATAGGCATGTCGAATTGATGATTATGAACGTCTATAAATGGATATTTGGACTTTCTTAATAAGGTTTCTTTTACATTTAAGGTGGATATAGGAGAATACTTTTCTATATCCATAACATTATTTTTTGTCTGTAAATATGAAATAGAAAAGTGAATTAAAACAGTTATTATTAATATAAATAAAACAGTTTTAATCAAGTTTTTTAAGGTTACCAAAAACACAATGACACAACTAATTTAATGGTACAAGAACCATAGTTGAATCCCATCGAATTCTTAATGATGTTCCAATGCTATCATCAACAAAATCAATGGTTAACTGTTCAATAATTTCTGTCATTTGCTTTGAAGAAACATTAACTGAAATGATATCATAATTATAATCTGGTTCAGTATAACCAAAAGCACCAGCTTTAGTATTTAAAGTTATTTTCCAATGATCATCAAATGGTACTGTGTACATTCTGTATTTACCAGGTTCAAGTGGACGTCCAGAAAAAGAAATAGTTTTATTGGTTTCAAATGTAGTAGCAAAATTAGCTCCAAGCCTCCAATATAAACTATATGGTACTAAAGCTCCATCAGCTAATTCACCAAAAATTAATCTATCCTTTTTATAAGGACGGCTGTAGTCAACTGCCATAACTAATTCATCTTTTATAATTTCAGCAGATCCTCTTGGGCTAGCTGGGTTAACGAAGATAGTGTATATCATTCCACAAATAAAAATGGCAGCTACTATTGCAAGAATCTTTAAAATCTTAGAAAGTTTCATATGAATAATTTAATATCTGCAATTTACATATAATTTGAGAGGGGATGGTATATTATTTATAATCAACTATTTCTATTTTACATAATATAAATTATAGACCACATTAATGTAAAATAATATATCTAATTATATGTTATATATTGCCTGTATGAATGATTCAAAGGATAGTATTGGTATATGGTCTAGTACTTCCCTAGTTGTAGGAAACATGGTTGGTTCTGGCGTATTTCTACTTCCTGCTTCTTTAGCTATATATGGTGCAATTAGTTTGTTTGGGTGGTTATTTTCTTCGCTTGGGGCAATCTTATTAGCTTTAGTATTTGGAGAATTATCTAAAATATCAAATAAAAAACCTGGCGGTCCCTATTATTATACACGAAAATCTTTTGGAGATTTACCAGCATTCTTAGTTGCTTGGGGTTATTGGATATCAATTTGGTGTACAAATGCTGCAATCACTGTTGCATTACTTGGCTATTTAGGTGTATTATTTCCTTCGCTTAATTCTAACCCGTTATTATCAATTTGCACAGGCTTATTCTTTATTTGGTTTTTTACATGGATAAATTCAAAGAAAATATCTACAATTGGTTTTGTTCAGACTCTCACAACAGCATTAAAAATAATACCGATAGTATTTGTAGGAATTATTGGCTTATTCTATATTGATTTTAATAATTTTTATCCTTTTAATGCTTCAGGCTTATCAAATTTTGAGGCAATTACAGCAACTACAACCCTTACTTTTTTTGCCTTTTTAGGCATGGAAAGTGCTACAATACCTAGTGATAAGGTAAATAATGCAAGCACAACAATTAAAAAAGCAACAGTTTATGGTACTTTATTTGCCATCGTTATATACTTCACTAGTACTATCTCAATTATGGGATTAATTCCCTTAGAGGATTTAACTAATTCAAGTGCTCCATTTGCTGATTCTGCTGAGATAATTTCAGGTCCTTTTTCTAGAAAAATTGTAGCTATTGGTGCTGTAATTGCTACTATGGGTGCTTTAAATGGATGGATTCTAATTCAAGGTCAAATACCTATGTCTGCTTCAATTGATGGTCTATTTCCTAAAATTTTTGGAAAAAAAAATAGTAACAACTCCCCTATATCAGGAATAATTATATCAAGTGTTTTAATCTCTCTTCTTTTACTAGCTAATTATTCTAAAACACTAGTCGAAGCTTTTACTTTTATGATTAAACTATCTACGTTGTCAGTTATAACACCTTATTTGTTTTCAACAGCTTGCTTAGCTCTTTTATCTAAAACAAATAATTTTCGACTAATTATTTCTTTTTTAGCATTTATTTTTTCAATTTGGATAATAATTGGTTGCGGTTTAGAAACTGTCACCCTAGGTTTTATTATGCTATTAGCAGGAATTCCCTTCTACTATTGGCTTAAAAGAAAATAAATAAATGGAAAAATACTATGTAAATCCTAATATTGATGAAGCTAAAACATTACCCTCATCGTTTTATAAATCTTCAGAGACATTCTCAAACGTTAAGGATAATATTTTTTTAAAATGCTGGCATTTTGTAGGTGATGAAAATAGTTTAATTCCTCTAACCAAAAGCGCATACCCATTTATTTTATTAGACAACTTCTTAAGTGAACCATTGGTTTTAATTAGAAACAAAAAAGATGAAATTAAATGCTTCTCTAATGTTTGTACGCATCGAGGTAATATTGTTATCAATGATCCAGGAAAATACCGAAACTTAATGTGCGGGTATCACGGTAGAAAATTTGACCTAAATGGAAAGTTCATGTCGATGCCCGAATTTCAAGATGTTAAAGACTTCCCTTCTGCTTGTGATCACTTACATGAATTCAAAATTGAAAAGTTAGGTCCTTTTTTATTTGTGGGAATTAATCCAAAATTTGAGATTAATAATACTTTTAAAATTATGAATGAAAGAATTGGCTTCTTGCCAATCAATCAATTCAAATTTGACAAAAACAAAAGCAAAGATTATCTAGTAAATTCTAATTGGGCACTTTATTGTGACAACTATTTGGAAGGATTTCATATTCCATTTGTACATGATGATCTTAATGATGTACTAGATTATGGTGAATATGAAACATTAGTATATGATAAAATGAATCTTCAAATTGGCTATACCGATTCTAGTGAAGAAGTTTTTGACTTTCCTAAGGGTCACCCAGATTATGGCAGAAATGTAGCTGCATATTACTATTGGATTTTTCCAAATTTGATGTTTAACTTCTATCCTTGGGGACTTTCAGTAAATATTGTAAAACCAATATCTATAAATCAAACAAGAGTGTCATTTAAATCTTATGTCTATGATGAATCTAAATTAAGCAATGGCGCTGGAGCAATTTTAGATAAAGTAGAAAGAGAAGATGAGTTTGTAGTTGAAGGAGTACAAAAAGGCATAAACTCCTCATTTTATAAATCAGGGCGCTTCTCTCCTACCAGAGAAAAAGGAGTTCATCATTTTCATAAATTACTTTCAGAGTTAATAAATTAAAAATATCTGATCATTTATAATATTGACACAACATAGTTTTATAAATATCTAACAAAATGAGGAAATCAATTTTTAATGCATTTGCTATATTTATTTCAATACTAGGTTCATTTGCTGTTGATAGATATATATCAGATATAAATGATCAAAATTCAAAAGAGATTTTAGCTTCGAATATTCTCTACGAAATAGATCAAAATTATTATTCGCTTTTAGAGGTTAGATCTGCTTTAAAGTCTGTATTAGAAGTAACTGATTCAATTCTTTTAAATTGGAATTCAATAAATTCAAAAAAAATAAAGGATTACTATATCGCAAATCAATATGCCCTTAGAGATGATTTAAAAACTATTTTATCAAATTCACCTCCGCATAGGGTTAAAAAAATGTATTTTAATTCATTAATTAATTCTGGACTTATTCTTGAAGTTAAGAATAAAATTATAAGAGAGAAAATAGAGTCTATTTATGGTATAATTAATTCTGGCGTTAATTATGGAAACTCTAACTCAACAATGATTATAAATTGGTTTGATAAAAAGCAAAGATTAGAAGAGTCTATCGATCTTAACTTGGTATTTAACAAACATAAAAATTTTGAAATTTATAAACTAATACACGAAAGAAGAAGACTTCAAGTTGGAAGACTTTATGGAATTGAAAACAGTATAAAATTCTTTGAGGAAATAAAAAATGAACTTAACACTAATTCATTTTTTTAAAAAATAACTAATTTAAAAGTAGAAGACATACCTAATCTGGACAAGTTCCCCAGACAGGTTTATTGGCATTTGTTAGTGCTGAACTAGTCGCAAAATTTGAAGGTTCTGATGAAATATTAGACACACACCAACCAGTCAAGTCTTGATTAAATGAAGTTGCTTGTTTAAACATATCAATCATGTTGGTTACATTAGAAGTATTCCAGCTATCTATGTTTTGATTAAATGAACTACTAGCAAACATATTAAACATAGTGGTCACATTAGAAGTACTCCAACTATTTATGTTTTGATTAAATGGAGTGTCATAAAACATAGATTGCATATTGGTTACATTAGAAGTATCCCAACTATCTATGTTTTGATTGAATGGAGTGTCACGAAACATAGTCCTAAAAGTTGTGGCGCTTGAAACATCCCACCCACTAATATCTTGATTAAAAGCCGTTGAATAAAAAGCTGCTCTAAAATTAGTAACACTTGAGACATCCCAAGAGCTTATATTAACATTAAATTGTGTTGCGTTTTTAAAAATTCTATACATAATGGTCACATTAGAAGTATCCCAAAAACTAATGTCAGAATTGAAATTAGTTTTACCCTGAAAAAGTTCAGTCATATCAGTTACTAATGTTGTACATAGATTATAATTGCCTGATGCAATTTGAACTGCTATAGTTGAGTTATTTACTACAGTATATGTATTTCCACTAATTACAGCTGTATCTCCAGCCGATGCATTTGGACATTTACAAGTCCCGTTACTCAAAGTAATACCTACATGAGTATTAACTATAATAGTTCCATTCACAGAACTATTTGTTGACCCAGCAGACCCAGTTATAGAATAATTATAAGTTCCAGATGTTGTTGCTGTTCCTGATAAAGTTACTACATTATTAGAAAAAGTCATACTGACTCCAGGAGGTAAGTTATTTGCAACAGCAGTTAAAGGACCCGTGTAATTAGTTGAAAACGAGTATTGAGCCTGAGTTATTGCATTAGTTTGAGTTACTGTTTGACTTTGAGGACCACTAGTCAAGGTAGTAGTAAGTGTTGGAGCGATTGAATT
>JAQWSK010000013.1 GCA_029243245.1 Flavobacteriaceae bacterium
CAAACCACTCATTGGCATCTAACTGGAAAAGATCTTCATAATCCCAGTATCCATCATTATCATCATCCTCATCAGCATTATTACCTACTCCATCCCCATCGGTATCCAACCACTCAGTAACATCTAAAGGAAAATCATCGACACTGTCATTATATCCATCATTGTCATCATCCTCATCCGCATTGTTACCTATCCCATCTAAGTCTGAATCAAACCAGTCAGTGGCATCTAGTGGAAAAAGATCTACACCATCTTCAAAACCATCTCCATCATCATCAGTATCGGTGTTGTTTCCTATTCCATCAGAGTCAGTATCTAGTGTTTCTGTGGGGTCCAGTGGAAAGGCGTCTTCTAAATCTTCTACTCCATCATTATCATCATCTAAGTCAACACAGTCAGGGGAAAAGTCACCATCGGCATCTAAAGGAATACTTAAATTATCTAGTGGATCAGTAAAACATTTAAACTCATCCTCATCTAAAAATCCATCTCCATCATCATCAGAGTCTGCATTATTACCTGTACCATCAGAGTCGGTATCTATCCACTCTGTTCCATCTAATGGAAAAACATCTTCTACATCCAAAAATCCATCTCCGTCGTCATCAGTGTCTACATTGTTTCCTATACCATCAGAATCAGTGTCAGTGTCTTCGGTAGGATCTAGTGGAAAGGCATCTTCGGTGTCTAGGGTTCCATCATTATCATCATCAGTATCTATACAATCCGGAGAAGAGTCTCCATCATTGTCAGCAGGGAATG
The DNA here is from genome assembly GCA_029243245.1 of Flavobacteriaceae bacterium. GTDB lineage: Bacteria > Bacteroidota > Bacteroidia > Flavobacteriales > Flavobacteriaceae > Marivariicella. Next base: position 763 of record JAQWSK010000013.1, read on the forward strand.
AACTAGCATCATTGGGATCTGTGCCACAAACAGCTTCATCTCCATTAGTGAATCCATCTCCATCATTATCGGTGCTTCGAACTGTGAAGGTTATACTATCTGTACCTGTATATAAGTTACCCTCTTCATCAGTTCCTGATACAGTGGCAGTGTAGATACCATCAGCAATAAAACCCAATGCGTCTACATCCCAGGTATATTCATATTCCCAACCACCAAGAGTATATGTTCTAATTGTACCTGTGTTAAAACCACCATTTATTTCCTCTGAATTAGCTCCTGTTAAAACTCTCTCACCATCACCAGAAAGCTCCATTTTCCCAATAAAACCAGAACCAGATCTTGAAAAATCTACTACACTATTCCAAGTAGCAGTTGAACTATTCCAATCATAAACTCTAGCTCCTCCACCTGCCCAAGAATCAAGAACCTTGTTTAAAGAACTAACAACAGCTCTATTTCCATCACCACTTATTGTTACTTGTATTCCATAATATGCCATTGCTTTGTTTCCATCAAGTCTTCCTTTTTGATTCCAATTTGATCCATCCCATTCAAAAACAAAAGCCACCCCTGCAGTCATATTACTAGATGGAGCGGGACCATGAGTCTGATGAGCTCCTACAATTATAGTATTACCATCTGAGGATATATTGGTGTCATTACCAAAATATGCTGAATTTTGATTATCACCATATAGCTGTGCAGTCCAAGCCCAATTAGATCCATTATAATCATATATTCTGACATATCCAGAATTAGCTGCTCTTCCTGCGTGTTGACTTTGGGAACTTCCCACTACTAATCTATTTCCATTAGAGCTAAATTCCATAGAACCAGTGGTCATTCTATCACCAGCTTCCATTGCTAGAGAACCAGAAAGGTCATTATCCTCGTGAATTACAACTGTTTCTACCCATGCACTGCCATCCCAGTCATAAATACCTATGGCTCCATAGTTATCACTAATTCCTCCTGCAACAATATCTGCCTCTGGAGCACTTACAGCTATTCGATTACCATTATCAGAAATAGCAATTTTTCTTCCAAAATTAACCTTGTCATTATTATTATATAGTGTTGCCATATCATATCCAGTAATATCAACTCCTTTTCTTGTCCAAGAGGTAGTGCCGCTATTCCATTGCCATACCTGAATATACCCCGCGTCTTCTCTAGTTTGATTTTTCCTTACGGATGTATTTGGAGCACCAATAACAAGTACTGATGCATCAGGGGTCATAGCAAGTGAAGTAGCATACTCTTGATTAGTGTTTGAATATTGAACATTACCATCAAGTGAAGGAAGAACTATATTAGGCGTTGCTCCATGAGTGCCACCCACAACGGGATTACCTTCTTTTTGCCATGTATTTCCGTTTAGTTTATAACGTTGTGCAAATCCTATTTCATCTGCAAAAGAATTGTTCATATCACTTCCAACAACAAAGACTGATCCATCACTACTAAATTCAACATCACCAGATCCACCATTGGATCCAAAATTAAGAGTTAGTGTGGTTTGTCCGTTGAATTCCCCAGCTACCTCTCCTCCGTATAAGTTGAAACCTCCATCTCCAACTTGGGTTAATAAGATATTAGTTACCACCCCAGTAATTGAAATAGTAGGGGATGCGGTCATTGCTTCTGAAAAAGTTGCAGTAATTTTTACCGTATCAGTAGGAAATAAAATATTATCTGAGTCATTATCTTCAAGAGAGACTGTTGGAGCCTGGCCCATAACAAGTATTGGATATAATAAGAAAAATATAACTCTATATACACTCATTGAATTTGAATTATTTTTTTGATAAGTATTAAATTATTATTCATTTTTATTTTGCAGATTTGGGTCCTGATTTAGAACCAGGTCTAGAACCTAAATTTATTCTTAAAAGAATTTCATGTGTTTTTCTTCCTAACTCTGAAAACCTATCTGCAGTAGGACTTTCGTATGCATAACCCAAATCAAAACCCTGATAGATTTCAGTTAAAAAGAGCATTACTGAAAATGCAGCTTTAGTTCTTATTGAAAGCCCCAAGTCGTATTTGTTTTGATAACTAACGAAATTTGTTATGTCAGTACTAAGTGGAAGACCTTTAACTTTTCGAAACATTAAACTAGGCTTAACACTAAAATCCTCATTAATGGAAAACTCTGATCCTCCTCCTATATAGGTATGTACTCTATCCTTTGCAGTAACAGCTAAATCATCTTTTCTTTTAGTATTAAAGAGTCTAGGTAATGAAAAACTAAACCAATGATTATCTCTTTTAGCGTATAATCCAACTCCAATATTTGGATTAAAGCTTGAAATTGAAGTTTGACTTGGATCAGGTATATTTGAATATGTAGTTAAATTACTTGGATCTGAGCTATAAAAATTACCTCCAGCTTTTAACCCAAGATACATTGTTGTTTTTTCCTCAACCTGTAATCTATATGAAAAATCAATGTATGCAAAGGTTTGCTTTTCAATAAATATTTTATCTGACACTATTGAAATACCTAATCCAACATTATTTTTCATTGGTCTTGAATAAGAAAGAGCAAGTGTTCGTGGGGCTCCCTCTAATCCAACCCATTGATTTCTATCTAAAATTGTAATTAGATCTCCCTCTTGTGTTCCTGCAAAAGCAGGATTGATAACATTCATATTATATTGATAAAGTGTATAATACGATTCTTGCTGCGAAAAAAGCGCAAGCGAGAAAATAAATAGTGAGTATTTAATAATGTTTTTCATTTCTTTTTTTCAATTATTTATTCTATTTTTTTAAAACTAAAAACAGAGTAATTACAATTAGTATGATTACTAAAATTTGTAAAAGTTGTTTAAAGCTCATTTTATAAATTATATTGACATTATAACAGAATTTAAATCTTCTGATTTTAATAGTTTTAACTTTTTTCCCAATCGATACCTTTGAGTTTCAACTGTTCGAATTGATACTCCAGTTATTTGGGAAATTTGATTAGTACTTTGATTCATTTTTATATAAGCACAAAGTCGAAGATCGTTTTGCGATAATTTTCCGTACTTTAAGACCATTGTTTTAAAGAAATTTGGGTAAACCTCTGTGAATTGACTCTCAAAATTTTTAAAAATTTTTTCTGATCCAATTATTTTATTTATTTCTTTCTCAATTTTTAAAGATGTACTTTCATTGTCATTATCTTCTTTACCCTTAATGATTTTCTTCTTCAAACTATCAAGAGAAGAATTTCTTTGAGCTATAAAGTTTGTTTTACTGACTAATTCTAATTTCTTTTTATTTAATTGATTTTTTGTAAATTTTTGATCAAACTCAAGTCTAGTGTTTCTTTCCTTTTGATAATTATAGTTTATTCTAATTGTTACTAATGAAAAAAACAAGATTACTAATCCAATTATAAGTATATATAGGTAAGTATTGTATCTTATTTTATTCTGGGTTAATTCACTTTGCTTTTCTGATAGTAATATTTGTGTTTCTAGATTTGAAAATTTACTTCTAATGTTTAAATATCCGGACAAACCACTCATTTTAATTAAGGAATCTTTTACTTTAATCAGATTTTTATAATCATTTCTATTCAAATAAACACTTTCTAAAATTCTATAATTTTCTTTTTTTAGATTAAATCCCAATGAAGATTTAGATAAATTTTCAATTGCACTTCTTTCAGCACTATCAAAATCCTTGAGTCCAAGATGACATTTTGAGATAAAGGAATTTAATGCGGGTAATTCATCAGGAAAGTCTTTCAATAATGTCTTTGCCTTATTAAAGTAATCTAGTGCAATTTGAAATTCATTCTCAATGAAATGTCTTTCACCGAATTGATGTATTAAATATGAGTAATTTCTATGAAAATATATAGATTCATGATTTTTAGAGGAATTAATTTTTTCATAAAGGATCGCCCCTTTATTGAGATATTCATTAGCTTTAAATTTATTACTGGTAGTCAAATACAAATTGACAAGCTGTACATATGAATACATTTCCCCATCTATATCTTCTATTAATTTTCTATTATCAAGAATTTTAAGATAAAGTTTCTCAGTTAAATCATAATCTTTCTCAACAGTAGCAAAGAGACCAAGATTTCCATAGACTGTATTTAGTCCAATTTGCTTATTCCTTTCATCATCTAATAAAAGAAAATTTTTTTCTGCTTCTAAAGTTTTTTGTTTAGCATTCTTTATGTCATCAATAGCAAAGTATAAATTACTAATGTTTATTAGCACCCATGGAGGGGATTCTATTTTCTTTTCTTTTAATTCAGATTTTGGAATGAGTTGATATGACTTTAAAGCTTCGGAAAAATATGATAAAGCTTCAGCATATAAATTTTTGTTTGTTAGTAATTGACCAATTAGATTATAAGTTGAAACTAATTCTCTATTTGGATTAACAACATTCGCTGTTTTAAGAACCTCAAATCCAAAATCTAATGCTTTGTTTGAATCCAATTCAAGATACTTTACGATTGAATCATTTAAGGATTTGTGATAAGGTTTATCAATCTGTGCAGAGCCAAAGAAGACACTTAAAAAAATAATTGTTTTATAAATCAAACCTAATTATTTACTAGGCACCTTAATTTTATTAAAAGATAAACCGAAGATGCCTGATTTTTTCTTTTTAACTTTTTCTTGAAAAATTTTTCTTTTTCAATCAAAAATTCCTCTCGCGTATAAACTTTACCATTACAGTAAATTGATTTTACACCCTGAGGAAAGTCATTATAAAATAAGTATTCACCTAACATTAAAATCTATTTTTATTACTCTAATTTATAAAACAGAATTCAATATAGTGAATTTATAACTACGTCATTACTACTACGTTACATTAATTTAAGGACCCTCAGTGGGACGGACCCCCTCAACTAGAACCTCCAAAGAAGAAAAGAAAACCAAAAGAGGATGACAATCCACAAAAGAATTGTAAAAAATGTAATAATGATCCATGTGTTTGCGAGTCAACTAAAAGAATAGCTCGAATTAAACTCTCAGAAAAACATATCCTAGAAATTGATTCTACAATAGAAACAACTTTTGTTTCTGAGGATGGTAAGGTTATTAGTTCTGAAGAGTTTTTAACTAAGCTTTATGGTGAGTTACCCAAACTATTTAAAGACCAGGCAGCACTTAAAAAGCAGTGGGCAAATCCATCAACAAGAGATAAACTTCTACTCGAATTAGAACAGATGGGCTATACTGATAAACATCTAAATGAGCTAAGAGCAATTGTAAAAGCACAGGACTGTGATTTATATGATGTACTTTCTCATTTGGGATTCCAAGCCGAATTGATATAAAATTTTGGATACCATTGGCCTTTAAGCTTTTTGCTTTCTGACTTGATTTTTGTATATGAAATAGACGCCATATTGTGTACGATTTTGTACGGATAAATTATTCGTACAGTATTCGTACAATAAATATACATAATTAATATCAATCAAAGGAAATCAATGTCAATGTAAAAGTCTATATTTAGTGTGTTATAGAAGGGAAAGGAAGCAAAAAGATTACAGGACTACATATTCAACAATGATTTGACCTAAATTCCAAGAAGGGATGTAGTAGTTAAATTTAGTTAATTCAAGAATTTCTTTGAATATTCGATCCTGAAGTACAGTTGAATTTCCTGTTATTATTGTTAAAGAAAATGAGCCTTGCGATTTCTTATTATCTAGTGCTTCACGAACCATTTCCATTGCTTCTTTATGACGAATTCCATGAAGATCAATATTGTCAAAACCTTTAGAGGAACCAAACATAATTTTTTTCTTCAAATATAAACGGAGATTAATTAAATTAGTCCATTTAAAACTTAATTATGAGTATTGAAAGTTTAAATTGGCAATTCATTTCAGTCATCAACCTAACATTAATTATTTATTTAAGTTTTTTTATAATTCCAGGAAGTCCTGACATTCCTGGATTTATTCCTCATGCAGATAAAATAGGCCACTTTGTTCTTTATGGTTTTCAGGCTGTGAGTTTATCCATGTATTTTAGAAAATATTTTTTTAAAAACCCAAATACTATTGTTCTCACAATTTGTTTTATTATTGGCTTAGTTATTGAGTATCTACAACCAGTTTTAACCAACAATCGTGTTTTTGACTTTTTAGATATCCTGGCCAATTTAACAGGAGTATTGATAAGCCTAATTATATTGAAGGTTTTAATTAGAAATAGAGACAAGCGAGAACACTAATATGAATTTTGTATAAAAAAGAATAATTGTTCTAATGAGGAATTCTAGATATTTCTTGAATTTAATTTTATAGATTTTAACTGATTCATTCCATCTACAAAAATAGTCCAAACAATAAAGATCTCATTATTTATTATTTCTAATTGAGGGACTCCTGTGTTTCTTCCTCCGTCAATTTTAGATATTGTAATTGGATCAGAAACTTTTCCATTAAAGGAAATCTTTTTTATTCTCAAATATGTTCCAATGTCATCAACTTCCATGTAACTAACTATTACTTCCTCATCATTTAAAAATGCAACATCTACTCTGCCTATAGCATCATAATCATTGACTTTTAATGGAGTGCCAAAAGAATCACCATTGGTTTTAGAAAAGGAAACGTTCACTATAGGATTATTATTAGATACTGTAAACCAAGCAATAGCAAGATTTTTTGAGTTTGCAACAACTTTAGGACCATTTACAGGACATCCATTTATCGTCCATCCATCATTATGAACCGGATTGGGATCTTTCCAGACGCCATTTATATTTCTGACACTATAGATATCTCTTACCTCTTTCTCATTTCTGTCCCTATAAACAACTATAGGTCCGTTATTAGTAATCGCTATTGATGTCTGACAGCAATCACAAGTTGCTGCATCGAGTTCACTTTCTTTTATAACATCTCCTTCATTAGTAATCTCTGCAAATCGAATTGTCATTGGTCTGTGATGTCCATCTAGTTCTTTTTCTACTGTATTTCTTCCGTCTAACCAAGTAACAAAAAACCCTTTTTTATTATTAGGGATTATACTTACAAAACCATGTTCTGCTTTAACACCATCAGTATTTAATAAAAAATCTTCTTTTATTTTTTCTCCAGATAATTTCTGTAAATTTAAAATAACATCATAAGTATATGTTCCTGAGGCTGATTTCTTTAAATAGCTTGTAATTATTAAATCTTGATTAATTGCATGAGCTGGGAAATCAGCCCAATTAACAAACCAGTCAGAGCCATAAGCAATTGTTTGGGGTTTAATCCATTTCCCTTTTTTAAACTGACTAAAATGTAAGGAGGTTTTATTTTCTTCTCTAGAAGAAATCCATGATAATGATAAAGTACCATTGGAAGAAACTAAGTTAGGTTGTGCATTATTATTCTCATATAAGAATGGAATATCCTCTATAAGCACTTCTTTTGTTGTGCAAGAAATTATAGTTAGTAAAGAGAAAGTGATAATAAATTTCTTCATTCTACAATGCTTTTAATTTTTTTATCATTTGTTCAGAATCCCAAATAATTGTTCCGACAAGAGTTTCAATTTTTATTCCTTTCTCATTAAAAATATATGATGTTGGTAAAGAATAGATTCCAAGTGTTTCATTTGATCTAAGAGACTTCAAAAAATTAAAATTATATTTCGTGTCATTTTTAAACTTAGATATTTTTGAAACTTTTTCATCAGAAACTAACAAAAAAGTATAATTGTAGTTTTTTAAAATCTCTTGAGCTCTTTTTATTCCGGGCATTTCCTTTATACACGGACTACACCATGTGGCCCAATAATTAATGATAATTTTCTTTCCTTTATAGGATGTCAAATCCACTTTTTTATTTTTTAAATCCACAAAAGAAGTTTTAATCTGTAGGGATTCTATATCAGATAATTTTTCTTTTTGAGAGATGCCTGAATTACATCCAAGAAACAAAATCATACAACTTGTGAAAATCAATTTTTTCAAAGAATTAATTTTAATTTATTTTGTAAGATAACGATTTTATGAATGGAGCTTTAACCTAATTGAGTCGTTTTACTTTGGTTTATTAGCCAAAACCCCGCCTTTGTTTAATTTCTAATTCTTCTTATTTTTTTCTTTTTTTGCAAGACGTTTTGCTTTTCTTTCCGCTTTAAGTGCTTTTCTTTCTTCATCTGTAAGAGGAGGAGGAGCGTTCCAAAGATTCCGTGAACTTTTATATTCGTTTTCTGTAACTATAGTTTTTAAAATTATAACTCCAGCCCCTCCTTGAGATCCATATCTATTAGTGCTAGCCATATCTTTTAAAACTTCTAAATAACGAATTTGAGATATATCCATTGGAGGAGGTGAATTATAGATCATCCCATTTATTTCCCATATTACTGCATCGGAGTTTGTTTTAAAAGATTGTCGACCTCTTAAAGTTATATTTTTATTACCATTAAAATCTTTTTTGATTTTTGCACCTGCTATTCTGTTAGCTATAATTTCAACAAAGTCTAATCCTGAAATTACATTTATATTTCTTAATGAATTAGTTCTTTTTTCGTCATCAATAATTTTTTTAACTTCATTTAAAGTGACATTAACTGTGTATGTTGATTCTTCGAAATGAACTGATTGTGATGAAAAACCATCTTTTGAAAAAAGTAAATCACCATCTCCTTTGGTAATAATTGTAAATGCTCCATTAGCTTCAGAAAAAACTTGTTCATTACTTCCTTCAACATTTACTTTAACCCCTATCAATAAATTATTATTTATGTCAACTACAGTTCCAGTTATATTTTTTTGAGAAATTAATATAGCTGGAATAAATAGTATTAAAAGAAATGATTTTTTCATTAGTATTTTGTTTGTAAATTATGATTTACTTTTTGACTTATTTAGGTATAAAAGGTTTAAAATTTTATATCTAAATTCGGTATAAAGATAGTGTGTATATTCTTAATAAAGTTTTATACTTGTATTCAAAATTTTTAAAATGAAGGTTACTTTTCATAAAGTTTTGTTGAAAAAAAGATTTCCTCTTGCAATAAGTAGGGGAGTTCATGGCGATACTTATAATGTTTTTGTTAGAGTTGAAAAAGATGGTGTTGTTGGCTGGGGAGAATCAGCACCTGGAAAAAATGAGGGAGCTAAAACACCAGATTTAGTAATTTCAGAACTTCAAAAACTGATTGAAACTAATATTGAAGATAAGTCAATTTACGAAATAGAAAATATCGCTCGAGAAATTTTAATTTCTCCTTGCTCATATGCTGGTTTAGATATAGCTTTATGGGACTGGAAATCTAAAAAAGCAAACATTCCACTTTATAATTTACTTGGATTACCACTTCCTAAAACAAAGACATCTGTCACACTTGGAATAATGAGTCCTGAATCTGCTAAAGAAAGAATACCCCTATTATTTGATGGAAGTTCAGCAAAACATCTTAAAGTCAAATTAGGTTCTCCTAAAGGGATTGAAGCTGATAAAAGAATGTACAGTCAAGTTTTGGAAAGCATAAAACCCTATAATATAAGTCTTAGAGTTGATGCAAACGGTGGTTGGAACATAGAAAATGCAAAACACATGATAGAATGGTTATCTAAAAGAGAATGTGATTATGTTGAGCAACCTCTTGCTGAGGGTATGGAAAAAAATCTTAAAACATTATATGAAAATAGGTTATTGCCAATATTTGTTGATGAGTCATGTCGGTTTTCTCAAAACATTATTGATTATTCAGACTGGGTTGATGGCGTAAATTTAAAACTTATGAAATCTGGAGGAATAACAGAGGCTTTAAGAATTCTGTCAACTGCAAAAGCATTTGGATTAGAAACAATGATAGGATGTATGAGTGAATCTTCTATTTCTATATCTGCTGGAGCATCTATATCAGGACAAATTGACCATATTGATCTTGATTCTCATTATAACTTGAAACCTGATCCGGCTTCAGGGGCTAAAATGATCAATGGTGTTACAATGCCAAGAATAGCTCCTGGTCATGGTGCATTTTTAACAAAGGAACCTCAATGTTAGATAATTCATCAAAAGTCGCTATATATATGCAGGGTCATTTATTCACAGAAAATGGTAAAATGGGCTACGGAGCTTTAAGGTATCTGCCAAATGAGATTGTTGCAGTAATTGATTCTGAAAATACTGGAAAGAATACCAAAGATTGTCTTTCTATAAATAGAAGTGTTCCGGTTGTTGACAGCCTTGATTCTGCCATTTCTCATGGAGCCGAAGTTCTTTTATTGGGAATTGCAAATTCTGGGGGAAAAATACCAGAGTCATGGTTTTCTATAATAGATGATGCAGTACTTAAAGGCCTATCAATTATTAATGGTCTTCACGATGAACTTGCAATAAAATATAAAGATTCACTAGCTGATAATCAATGGATATGGGATGTAAGAATTCCACAGTTTATACCAAAAATTGCAACAGGCAAGGCGCAACAAATAAATAATAAGAGAATTTTATGTGTGGGCACAGATATGGCTTCTGGTAAAATGACTACAAGTCTTGAGTTATTTCAGTGGGCTAAAAAAAATAAAATTAAAAGTAGTTTTATAGCAACAGGACAAATAGGGATTACTCTTACGGGAAAGGGGATCCCTCTTGACGCATATAAAGTAGATTATGCTTGTGGAGCAGTAGAGCAAATGGTTTTAGAAGAATCTAATAGTGATTGGATTTTTATTGAAGGTCAGGGGTCATTATTACATCCTGGAAGCTCTGCTACTTTACCATTAATGAGAGGAAGTTGTGCTACTCATTTAATCCTTTGTCACCGAGCTGATTTGAATAACTTGAGACCTCCAGTAGAGCACGTAAAAATTCCAAATTTAAATGAGGTAATAGAATTAAACGAAACTTTAGCAAAAGCCTGTGGAACTTTTTCAGAAACCAAAGTAGTTGGAATATCATTAAATACATTTAATTTAGATTCTATTTCTGCTCAAAAAGCAATAGATTTTTGGGAATCAGAAACTAATCTTCCAGTTACTGATGTTGTTCGTTATGGGCCAGAAAAAATAGGTGTAGCATTAAAAAATAGTTAGTAGCCTTTTTTAATATCTACTTCGTTACATAACGATTCTCCTTTTTTATTTCTATTGTAGTTTTCTATTATTTGATTTGCACCAGCTTCAGCATTTGTAATACTCGCTATGTGAGGTGTAATTTTGATTTTTTTATTCCCCCATAATGGACTTGAAGTTGGAAGCGGTTCTTTTTCAAAAACATCTAAAAATGCTCCAGTTAGAATTCCTTTATCAATGGCATTAATTATATCTTCTTCATTTTGAACCTTACCTCTTGCAACATTTATAAGGTAAGTAGGATTTTTCAATTGATTAAAAAATTTACTAGAGAGAAGGTTATGAGTTTTTTGTGTATAAGGCACCGTACAAATTAAAACGTTTATATTCTTTAAAAATTCATTCATTTCATCACCACTAAAACATCTAATACCATCTATTTTTTTTGCGCTCGGACTGTATCCATAAACTTTAAACCCAAGGTTTTTTAGTTTAACAGCAGCATCTCCTCCAAGAGTTCCTATACCAAGTACACCAATTACAATGCTAATTTCAGGTTTCAAATCATGATCCCAATTTTTGTTTTTCTGATCTTCGAGATATTTGTCAAACTTTCGATGATATTGAAGAACTGCCATAATTATATAATTAGACATAGAAAATGAAAGTAAAGGATCTACTATTCTTGTTATTCTGACTCCATTAGGAATCTCTGTGTCAGAAATAAGATGATCAACTCCTGCACCAAGAGAACAAATTAAATTTATATTTTTGAATTTTTTTAGAACTCCCCGTGGGTGATCCCAAACTAATGCAGTATCAATTAAATCTTTGTTTTGAACACCTTCTAGCGATTGTATTTCCCAAACTGGCATAATCTTTTTAAAAATGGTAATCCATTTTTTTCGTTCAGAGACTGGAGTTATGAGAATTACATTTTTCATTTTTATTTATGCTGATATAGTTTTACACTTGCGATTAGAGCTATAATTGAAAATAACCCAAAAGGAATATTAATTAACCATTCTTCAAATACAGGCTTGTCAATAATAATTACTATGGTCCATAATAATTGACCAATAAAATAAAAAATAAATGATATTAAAAAGAGTAATCTTATGAGTTTCATTAATGTTTAAATTTAACTATTCATTTTAGAAAGATAACTATTCTATTTACAGTTGTAATCTGCAGCTCGAGTTGCAATTTGCTCTTGAGGCTTAACATTGACCTTATATCCCAATGAATTAGCCCAGCCTTTCGCAGCAGAAATTAAAGAATATGATTTATAAACTTTATTATCATTATAATCCATATCAATCTCAATACTAACTTTTATTTGTTGTTTTAACCACTCAGCTGTATCAATACTTAATTCAGCTTCATGCCACAACCTGTTCCATATATCTTTAATTATTATTTGTTTTCTCTTATTTAAGATATAATGAACACCTCTGTTTCCTAATTTGTATGCAATAACAGTACAGTAAATAGTCTTTTTGCTTAAATTTTGCGAATCAGAACCTATATGAATTTGCAAATAGGGGTATTTTTTAAGTAAGCTTAATGTATGCTTAAGTGGATCAATTCTATTTCCTTTTATATCTTTGAAGACCAACATTAATTTCTAATATCAGATTGATTAAAGTAATAAATTTTTTAGATTTCTAATATTTATGAGCTCATTAATATTTACATTAATTAATACATCAATAATATTGTTTTGGGCCTTGTTGATATTTATTCCTAGAAGCGAGATTACTCAAAAAATAATCAATTACCCATATGTGCCATTAATTCTGAGTTTCGTTTATGTTTTTTTCTTGAGTCAAGTTCCTGAAATTTTTAAAGCAGATTTCTCATCATTAAATGGAATTTTGGAACTTTTTAAAAACTCTACACCAGAATCTGCAGCTGCGGCCTGGATACACTATTTAGCATTTGATTTTTGGATGGGAGCATGGATACTTCAAAACTCTCAGAAAAGAAGTATTCCTCACTTGATAATAATCCTTCCTTTAGTTTCTACTTTTATGCTTGGACCGTTTGGAGTGCTTCTTTATGTAATTTTTTCAAAAGGGTATTTAATAAGCTATGTAAATGAGTGATTCTTTTTTTTATTTTTCAATGGCAATAGGAGTTGGTTTGGGGGCTTGGGGAGCATATTTATCTGAACAAAAGAACAGAAGTAGACAACTAGGGTTTTTATTAGGATTCTTTTTTGGAATTATTGGAATTTTAATTATAATATTATTGATACAAAAAAAACCAAATTCATAACTTTATTAATCAATATATAATTTAATAAAAAAGGCCATGAAATTAAAACTTATAATTTTTTTAATATTATTTACGGGTTTTATTACTGCTCAAAAAACAACCAAATTAAAAAATGAAGTAATAAAATCGTTAAATGATCAATCAGCAGAATTAATTAATATTAGTGACACAATATGGGGTGCTGCTGAAATTGCATTTCAAGAATCTATTTCTTCTCAAACATTAATTAAATACGCCAAAAAAAATGGGTTTGATGTTGAAGAAGGTGTAGCTGAAACTCCAACGGCATTTATTGCTACTTATGGATTAGGAAATCCTGTAATAGGAATTTTAGGAGAATTTGATGCTTTGCCTGGACTCTCTCAAAACAGATCTTCTCATAAAGATCCTTTAGAAGAAGGTGCTCCAGGTCATGGATGTGGGCATAATTTATTTGGAACAGCCAGTTTGGGAGCAGCTGTATCGATCAAGAAATTAATAGAGCAAGGCAAAATAAAAGGAACGGTTAAGTTTTTTGGAACTCCTGCTGAAGAGAAGTTTTTTGGAAAGCTATGGATGGCTAGGGCTGGATTATTTGATGATTTAGACGTGTGTTTAGATTGGCATCCTGCAGATAATACAGAAGCTGATGTTCAAAGCTCACTAGCCTTAGTTGACTTTATTGTTGAATTTTATGGGCAATCAGCTCATGCATCAGCTGACCCATGGAATGGTCGAAGTGCTTCCGATGCATTAGAGTTGTATACACATGGTATTAATTCTTATCGTGAACACGTAAAACCAACAGTTAGAATACATTATGACATTCAAGATGCAGGAAAAGTAGTAAATGTAGTTCCTGACTATTCTAGAATTTGGGTTCGCGTACGTGACACAAAGCGTGAAGGAATGACGCCAGTTTATGAACAAGTAAAAAAAATGGCAAGTGGAGCAGCAATTTTAGCAAATGTTGAACATGGTGTTCGTTTAGTTTCGGGAATTCATGAAATACTACCAAATAGAGCAGGAGCTATGGCTGTTCAAAAAAATCTTGAAATTTTGGGAGATATAGAATATACTCAAGAAGAATTAGATTTTGCTATTCAAATTCAAAAGGCAACTATGAAGCCTATAATTGGAATTGATGGAAAGATTAAACCCCTAAGAGAAACGCTTGAGCATCCAGGAGGAGGCTCAACAGATGTAGGAGATGTTAGTTATATAGTTCCTGTTGTCCGAATGGGAGCTACTACGGCACCAAAAGGAACACCCTGGCATTCATGGGCTGTTGTAGCTTGTGGAGGAATGTCAATAGGGCATAAGGGGATGATACAAGCCGCAAAAGCTTTGAGTATGACTATGATAGACATGTTTACTAATCCAAAACTTGTTGATGAGGTTAAGAAAGAATTTAAAGATAGAAAAGGAAATTATGTTTATAAAGGAATGGTTCCAGAAGGGCCACCACCAATAGGACAACAATAAGTTAAATCCAATTACGTGACTGCATTTCTTTTTTTACATGGGGAGCAAGCCAAAGAATAGCTATCATATTTGGTATACACATCAGTGCAAATGCTAAATCAATTATTCCTATTACAACTTCAACGGTTACTATTGCTGAAAGAACTATACTTCCTATATAAAAATAATTATAAAGGCTTCCCCATTTAGGATGTGTTAGAAATCCAAAGCATTTAACCCCATAGTAAGAATATGTTAATAAAGTAGATATTCCAAAGACAAAAACCATTAATAAAAGTAAAACATCTCCAAATCCATAAAATAATATTCTAAACGCCTCTAGAGTTAGTACAATTCCATTAAGCTCAGGAATTTTATAAGCACCACTTATTATAACAATTAGTCCTGTTATACTACAAACCAATACAGTGTCAAGTAAAGGACCTAACATTGCAACTAATCCTTCATCTGTTCCTTTAGAACTTTGAGATTGCCCATGATACATAGGTGCATTTCCGACCCCACTTTCATTAGAAAAAACCGCACGACGAACACCTAAAAGAACTAAGCCCCAAAACCCACCAGTAACAGCAGTATTTGTATTAAATGCCTCAACAAATATAAGCTTAAACGTGGGCATGATATCGGAGGAGTTATTTAACAAAATAAAAATACCCATTAAAAAATATAGACAAACCATAAATGGAACTAGATTTGAAGTCACTTTGATTATGGATTTGAGGCCTCCGAATATAACTGAAGCACTTATAATAGATAATAGGATACCAATAAGAATTTTCCAACCCAAATCACCTAATAAAATATATTGATTTGGGTCAATGACATTCATAAATGTTTGAGTTAATTGATTTGCTGTAAATGCTGGGAGAACTCCAAAAAAACCAGCAATGGCAAATGCTATAGCTAAGGGTTTACCCCATTTTTTAATTCCTAAAGTCATGTAATACATTGGACCTCCTAAAGGATCTCCATTAGGTTCTTTTTCTCTAAGCTGAACGGATAAAGAGCATGAAAAAAACTTTATGATAGAACCAATAATAGCCGTTAGCCACATCCATACTAAGACTCCTGGCCCACCCATATGAATAGCAATAGCAACGCCTGAGATATTTCCTAAACCTACCGTTGCAGCAAGAACAGCTGATAGAGCTTGAAATCTTGATATTCCTTGATCGGCTTCATTTTTAAGCAATAAATTAAAAGCCTTTTTTATCTGAGTAAGAGGGTAAGCCTTAGAATAAAATAAAAGAAACATACCACCTCCAATTACAAAAAATAACATTATCCATTCTAAGGGTGTAATAAGTTGAGAAAGGATTGTTTCTATCGATGCAATTATTTCGTTCATTTGGGGAATTTACAAAAACCCCTTATTCTTTCACAACTATGTATGTAGCTTTTACGCCAGTTGCTAGATTCCAACGATTTGAACCCACAAGTTTTCCTGAATGAGTATATACTTTAAGTTCAGCAGTATTAGGACCGCTTTCGCCTTGATTTAAAGCTATAAAATCAATTCGATTGAAACCTTTTTCCAACTCTATATTTACTCCTTTAAATTGCTCTTCAAGTAATATGTTTCCCATAACAACTTTATCATTTACTTTAATTTGAATTCTGTCTCCATCAGGATACTCATGATCTCTAAACACGACATTAATATTTTGTTCGCCGGTTTTAAAATCTCCAAGATACATGTCATTTTTGTAGTGATCAGGAGTTTTATTTTTCTCTCCTCTTTTTTTATTCATCCTTGATGTGTAATAATCATTTGGGTTTATAAACTTTTCTTGATCTATCATATTTATGTTTGGACCATTTTCTTTTTTAGGACTTAAGTCATTTAATTTAAAATTAAGAGACTTGTTTTTTTTTGGATTCAACAACAGAGGAGATTTTTCATTAGGAATTATGACAATTTTCTCTCTCTTCTCAGTTTGAGAAAATGTATTTATAGAAAATAAAATAATTATTAAAGAAATTAGATTAATAATATACTTATAAACCATCTTTAAAATCGAATTAGTTGTCATTTGTAAATATATTTTATTAGCTCTATAATAAATAAAAATTCATCAATCTTAACATATTGTTTAACAAAACCTATGCCATTTTATGAAAATTTAATTAACATCATCGTATATATAATCGATTATTAATATAACTTATGCCTTTTAAAATTTAAAACATGAAACTTGAAATCATTGACTGGTCAATTCTTGCGATTTTTTTTATAATACTTTTATCGATTGGGTTTTTTGCATCAAAAAAGGCAGGTAAAAGTGTAAATGAGTTTTTCCTTTCTGGAAGAAATATGCCTTGGTGGCTACTTGGAATTTCAATGGTAGCAACTACTTTTTCAGCCGACACTCCAAACCTTGTTACAGATATTGTTCGGACTAATGGTGTTTCTGGTAATTGGGTTTGGTGGGCATTTTTACTTACAGGAATGTTAACGGTATTTGTTTATGCTAAATTATGGAGAAGATCTGAGGTGCTTACTGATCTAGAATTTTATGAATTGAGATATGGAGGAAAAGGGGCTGCTTTTTTAAGGGGTTTTAGGGCGATTTATTTAGGTGTGTTTTTTAATATTATGATCATGGCAACAGTTTGTTTAGCAGGTATTAAAATTGGAAGTGTAATGCTTGGCTTGACTCCTATTCAAACTCTTTTGATAGCATCAAGTGTTACTGTTATTTATAGTTCTCTTGGAGGTCTTAAGGGGGTGATTATGACAGATTTTTTTCAATTTACCTTGGCAATGATAGCGACTTTTTGGGCCGCAATAGTAATTGTTAATTTGCCTGAAATTGGTGGCTTGAAAACTCTTATTTCTCATCCTAATATAATTCCAAAACTTGACTTAATACCTGATATTTCTAACAGAGAATTATTTTTAGTTGTTTTTCTACTACCCATAGCTGTTCAATGGTGGAGCGTATGGTATCCTGGAGCTGAACCTGGTGGAGGGGGATATGTTGCACAAAGAATGCTTTCTGCAAAAGATGAAAATCATGCTGTATGGGCAACGCTACTTTTTAATTTTATGCATTATGCAGTTCGACCTTGGCCGTGGATTTTAATTGCATTGGCATCTTTGATTGTTTTTCCAAACCTTAATGATTTACAGACTGCATTTCCTGAAATTGATAAAGGTATAATTGGGCATGATCTAGCGTACCCAGCTATGATGACATTATTACCTCCGGGCCTTCTAGGATTACTCTTAGCTTCTTTAGCTGCAGCATTTATGTCTACTATTGCATCTCATTTGAATTGGGGGTCATCGTATGTTGTTAACGATTTTTACAAAAGATTTTTTAATCCTGAAGCTTCTGATAAAAAATTAGTTTTTTTGGGTCGTATTACTACCGTTTTTTTAATGCTATTATCTTGTCTGCTTGCACTTTTATTAAGCAATGCACTTCAAGCATTTTCTATTTTATTACAAATTGGAGCCGGTACGGGACTACTTTTTATTTTAAGGTGGTTTTGGCATAGGATTAATATTTACAGTGAGATTTCAGCAATGATAATTTCGTTTCTAGTCGCTCTTTATTTGCAGATAATTCATCCAATTATAGGTTTTGAAATTATATCTCCAGAAAGTCAGTTAATCATTGGAGTTACAATCACCACCTTCTCATGGGTTTTAATTACTTATATAACTCCATCAGAGGATAAAGAAACATTAAGAGAGTTTTATAAAAAAATTCAACCAGGAGGTTTTGGTTGGAAAAAAGTTGTAGACCAGGCAAATGAAGAGGGAATTAACATCAAAGGTAAAAAGGAAGCTTGGGATGTGCCTACAGGAATTATTTGTATGATTTTAGGCTGTATGTTTGTCTATAGCATACTTTTTTCAATAGGTCATTTTATTTATGCAAATTATATGTTTGCATGTTTTTTACTTACTGTATCTGTAATTTCTCTATTTTTTCTACAAAAAGCATGGAAGAGATTGAAAATGAATTAACCAATGAGCATACCTGCAATAGCTGCTGAAAGAAGTGAAACTAAAGTTCCAGCAATCATGGCTTTAAAGCCTAATTCAATTAAAAGTGGTTTTATTTTTGGCGCAATAATTCCAATACCTCCAATTTGTATTCCTATAGAAGCAAAATTTGCAAAACCACACAACATATAAGTCGCCATAATAACTGATTTTTCATAATTAAAATGAATGATACTTTCGATATTTTTAAGATCCGTCAATTGAGCGTATGCAACAAATTCGTTTGCAGCTATTTTTATACCAAGTAGTTGTCCCATTAATAAAGTGTCATTACCAGAAACACCGATAACCCACATTAAAGGTGAAAAAAGAATTCCTAAAATAAATTCAACCGATAGTTCAGAGTATGGAGTATTTTCAGAGACCCAAGAATTTAATCCAAACCCTCCAAAAAAAGAAAGAAAGCCATTTATAAGCGCTATTAATGCAATAAAAACTAAAAGCATTGCAGCGACATTAACAGCCATTTTAACTCCTTCGCTTGTTCCTTTTGAAACAGCCGAAAGAAAATTTTCTCCAATCTGAGATTTGCTAATTGAAATGTCTGTATTAACCTCATCAACTTGTGGATATATAATTTTAGAAATAACAACAGCTCCTGGAGCAGCCATTACTGATGCAGCTAATAAACTTTTTGCAAAAGCTAATCTAGCTATGGGATCATCACCTCCCAAAAATGCAATATAGGCACCTAATACACTTCCAGCTAAAGTAGCCATTCCTCCAACCATAACTAAAAATAATTCTGATCGATTCATTTTTTCCAAGTAGGCTTTAATTAAAAGAGGGGTCTCAGTTTGACCTAGGAAAATATTTCCTGCAACAGAAAGGCTTTCAGGACCATTGATTCCTAAAACTTTTGTTAATCCCCACGCAAGTGTTCTAACTATTTTTTGAATTATACCAAAATAATATCCAATTGAGGTTAGCGCTGAAAAGAAAATAATAACAGGGAGAACTTGAAAAGCAAAAATATAACCCGTTTTTTCAATATCACTAAAATCTCCTAATAACATACTAGTTCCAGCTTCTGTAAACTCTAAAATTTTAATAAAAAATTTGCCAAAAAACTCAAAAGAAGCTGCTACCCAGTTAATTTTTATAACACCTATTGCAATTATTAATTGAGCTAAAAGGCCTAAAAAAACAGTTTTCCATTTAATAGCTTTTTTATTAGTGCTAATGGTGTAGGATAAAGCTATTAAAACAGTCATTCCAAGAACTCCTCTTAAAATAGATTCAATTGTTACTCCGCTGCTTGGTATTAATTCCATTAATTAGGTTTTTTCAAATATAACAAACTGAGTAAAAAGTTAATCCTTCTCTTTTAAGAGTTTGATAATCATATCTCTTGCTGTCATTAATTTAATTTTATGTACCGAATCTGTGTATAATCCATTTGAGATTCGATTTTCAAATATTAAAACAGCTTCTTTTAAAGTTATTTCTTTTTTCATTTAGATTTTGTATTATTCAAGCCCTTTTTTTTATCATCTAATTTTTTTTGGGCATCCACAACGCTATTAATTAGTTCTGATTTGGTATCTATATATTTTATAAGATCTTTTACCTTTTTTTCTTCTTGTTTTTGTTGATTGTATTTTTCTTTTTCCTCTAATACAGTTTCACGAATGTTTTGAATTGTAGTAGCTATAAAGCCAATGACAATAAGAAAACAAATTAAAATTGCAAACCATTCTTCTGTTTCTGATAAATACATAAACTTAAATTAGCACTAATTTATAAGCTATTTTATTAAAAAAGCATGCATTTTAAAACTTAACACATTAATTCCAGTCATTCTGTTTTTGTATTTTTAGTAAATGAGAAAACTTATTTTTATTTTTTTTATCACCTCTAACCTTTTTGGTCAACGCATAAGTTCAAGCAAAATATCGAGATTAATAAATAAGAATCCAATATTTTCCAGATCTCATGTTGCTATTGCTATTCAGCCTTTAGGATCTGATAAAAAAATTAAGGGTACTGAGTTTTCAAAATACATGACACCTGCTTCAAACACAAAACTTCTAACTTTTCTTGGCGCTATTCAGACTTTTGATTCTCTTCCATTAATTAATTATTCAATAATAAATAAAGAATTACATATTAAAGCTATCGGATATCCACTTCTTTTTCACCCTCTTTATCCTGATAAAAAGCTAGAAGAGTTTTTAAATTCTTATGAGAGAATTATTTATCACAGCAGTAGTTCAAAAGTCACAAGATATGGGCCTGGATGGGCTTGGGATGATTATCCTTATTATTTTTCTGCTCAAACTTCTATTTTTCCACTATTTGGAAATGTTGTTCGATTTACAAAATCTGATGATAATGAATTCTTTATATACCCTAATCTATTTAATACAGTTGAAGACAAATTATTAAATAATAGTATAATTAGAAATGAGACAAATAATACGTTTATAATAAACCCAATAAAACCTTTCCAAAAAGACACGATTTATATTCCATTTAAAACATCTGAGAAATTAACAGTTGATCTATTAAATTATAGATTGAACTCAGATGTTCGCTATGATTCAAATGATAATGAAGCTTATAAAACTTTATATTCAAAAGATTTTAATAAAATATATCAATCTATTTTAAAAGACTCAGACAACTTAATTGCTGAGTCATTACTAATAATGATAGGTAAGAAGTTGAATGATAGTTTTTTAACTTCAGACGTGATAGACAAATTTAAAAAAGACTGGAGCTCTTGGATCCCGGACCCTCTTTTATGGTATGATGGTTCTGGAATGTCAAGGTATTCAATGATTACACCAAGAACTTTAGTTGCTGTTCTTCAAAAAATACATAAGCTAATTGGTTTAAGTGGGATACAAAAGTACTTTGCTGCTGGAGGTGAATCGGGGACCATCAAGAATTTTTATCAAATAGGAGAAGCTCCTTTTGTTTACGCTAAAACAGGAACATTAAGAAATAACCATAATCTTTCAGGATATTTAATTTCTGAAAAAGGAAATTGGTATGTATTTTCAATCATGGTGAATCATTTTGAAAGCCCAACAAATGAAATTCGTATAGCAATCGGAGATTTACTAGATTATATTTATAAAAAAGGTTAAAATTATTTTTCCTGAAGCTTTTTTGAAACATTTTCTACTTCTTCCATTACTCTAAGTAAGTTATCTCCCCAAATTTTTCGTATTTCCTGCTGATTATACCCTCTATTAAGTAATTCTTTTGTAACATTCAAAGTCTCGGAAGCATCGCTCCAACCTTCTATTCCTCCACCGCCATCAAAATCCGAACTGATTCCTACATGGTTTATGCCCATGGTTTTTACTAGATAGTCAATATGATTTACAAAATCAATTACGCTTACTGGAGGGGCTATTTTTTTAATTTCTTCAATTTCACTTTTAGAAGCGGCTACTATTTTTTTATAGTTAGCCCTGTATTTTGAAATTTCTGATACAGGAAGTCTTCTTAACTCTCTCATGGAAATCATTTCGACTCCTATTTTAGAAGCTGAGTTTTTATAAATGCTATCTCTAAGAAGATTAAAGGATTTGACTTTTTCTGCATTTAAATAAGATCCAAGGGCTACTGTTTGAACAACTCCTCCATTTTTTTTAATAGCTAATAATTGCTCGTCATCAAGGTTTCTAGGGTGTTCACATAAAGCCCTTGCAGATGAGTGAGAAGCAATAACAGGGGCTTTTGAAAGAGCAAGCATTTCTAGATTTGCTTTTTTGGATGGATGAGACAAATCAATCATGATTCCATAATAATTCATTTTTTCTACCATTTGTCTTCCTAAATTACTCAAACCATCATGCAACCAAATACTATCTCGCTCACCGGTATTAGAATCCGCAAATTGACTGTGGCCATTATGGGCTAAGGAAACATATCTTGCTCCTCGATCGTAATATTTTTTCATATTTGCTGTGTCTAGACCCATTGGATAGGCATTTTCAACACCAATCATTGCCGCTTTTTTTCCTGATTTCCAAATGCGTCTAACATCTTTAGCAGATAGAGCTAACTCTATTTGATCAGGAGCATAATCATTCACAAGACGATCAATTGCATTAAATTTTGCTTCAGCATTTTCAGCTGCTTTGGCGTACCCTTCTGTTGTTAAAGCACCCTGTCCGGTATAAACTATAAACCAAGACACATCAAGGCCTCCTTTGATCATTTTAGGTAAATTAACTTGGGTGTCTGTGTCTAAGGTGTAATTTAAGCTGTCTGTAAAATTATTTACATCGATATCGTCGTGGGTATCAATTGTTATAACGTTACTATGAATCTCTTTAGCAGTAAGTTTTTTAACAGGAGCTTGACAATTAATAAATAAAAGGCATAGGATAATAGCTTTTGATTTTCTCATAATTTAAGAATGTGTTGTTATAGAATTATACGTAATTGTTATTTTGATACTAGGTATCATTATGAAACCTGAAATCTAAAATAACAACATTTTTTCAACAAATAATCAATCGTGGCATAGTATTTGCATTTACGCAAGGGTACGATTATTATTGATAGTCGATATTAAAGAATCGTACAATAATTAATATTAATTAAATTTTATCAAATGAAAAAAAGTTTATTAAGTATTTTGACCCTTGCTCTTGTAGCTGTTGGATGTCAAAATTATGATGATCAATTTGACAGTTTAAATGCAAGTATTGCTTCTTTAACCACAAAGGTTAATGGAATAGATACTGCTCTTGCTGCTCAAATTACTCAGGTTGGCAATAATGTTTCTTCTTTATCAACAGATGTAACAGCTCTTGCTAATTCAGCGCTTACGGCTGCGGATTTAACAGCATCTCTTGTAGGTGTGTTGGAGAATATTGCAACTGTTAGTGCAGCTTTAACTGCTTTAGACACTCAAGTTGCATCTGATATTGCTGGTGTAAATACTACTGTAGGTGATTTATCAACTCAGCTTACTGCGGTTCAAACTGCTGCTTTAACTGCTGCTGATATTGCTGCTCTTGACGAAGTTACAAACTTGAATGCTGAAATGGTAGCTGTTCAATCAGCTCTTGACGAGTTGCTTACTGCAAGTGCTTCAGTTAACGGAATTTCTATTAGTAATCAAGCAACACTTGATTACGTTGAGACTCTAATTGAGACTGATGGTACTCCTGAAAGTTATATAGTTAATGGTGATGTGAACATAGTTGCTTCATCTGCTACTGGATATGATGCAGGATATACTGCTGCAATTTCTGCAATTACAGCAAGACTTTCTTCTGTAATTGGAACGGTAACTATTACGACTGCATCGGCTGATGCTACTGCTGTTGATATTGCTAGGTTAACTTATGTTAGTGGTAATTTAGCACTTACAGGTAAGATGCCAAGTGGTTTCGCTGTTTCTACTGCTGCAAGTTTAGCTTTAGATGTTGAAGAGGCTGATATTACTTTAGCTAGTTTAACTTCTGCCGCTGGTGGTGTTACTATTTCTGCTGGTACTACAACTATTACTAATGTAGCTATTGCTAACTTAACTAATGGTGCTGTAACTACTTCAGCTAATACTCTTGCTTTAGCTAATGCTGATGTTAACCTTGGAGCGGGTCATCCTGCTGCAACTACTACAGCTAAAAGTTTAATTGGTGGAAACGCAACAGATGCATTAACTGGAGCTACTTTAACAATTACTAATGGAGTTACTCTAGGTTCTAAAGTTGTTACAAATACTGTTATAGATGCTGGTGGTGATGTTACTTTAAGTAATGGTACTGCTTCTTCTTTAGGTTCATCTACAATTACTTCTGGTGGAAACATTTCTATTAGCGCTCTTACTTTAGGTGCTGCTGGTGCAAGTGCATTAACTATAACTACTGATGGAGGTTCTGGTGGATCGATTACTTTAGGAGCTACTAGTTCTGGAGCTGCGTTTACTGCAACTGCTTCTGGAAGCACTGTTAATGCTGGAAGTCTAGCTGATATTGGTGCTGGACTTGCAACTCTTGCTGCAACAGGTGTAACATTAACAGGCTTATCATCAAATACTGGTGGTTTAACTGTTAATACTGCTACATCACTTGACCTTCCTGCTTTACAAAGTTCTGCAGGAGCGATTACTGGTGCTGCTGTTACTTCGCTTTCTGCGCCGTTATTAACGACTGATGGAAATGTTGATATTGCTGCTTTATCTACTATAGCTGTTAAAGCTTTAGGTGCTCAAGCAGACTTAGTTGATATAGCTACAGTTGCAAATTTAACTGTTACTGAACAAGATGTAGATTTAGATTTAACAACTGCTGTTAAGCTTGTTACTCTTACATATACTGGAGCTGCTGTTACTGCTGCTGCTAGTGAAGATACTGATTTAACGTATGCAATATATACTTCAGTATCGTCTTTAACATCTGTAAGTCTTGCTGGTGGAATGGGTGATGTTTTAATTAAAGCTCCTTTACTAACTAGTTTATCTACGGCTGCTGGTAGTACTGCTAGAACTTTAACTACATCAGGTACTGCTTTAGCTACTGTATCTCTTGGGCACCAAGGATATAATGGAGGAGCTAGAAGTGGAATAAGTATTGTTGATACAAAAGCGACTTCTTTAGACTTATCTTCTTTAAAATGGATAGGATTAATTACTGTTACAGGAAATACTTCAATGACATCTATTACTATGCCTACAGCTATTGCTGCTGCAGATAATGTTAATGTTGCTGCAGGAGGTAATATTGATGTTTCCATATCTAATAATGCCTTAACTGGTGCATGGACTGCATCTGTTTCTGCTACTGCTTCTAATTTATATACAGAAGGTTCATTCTCTACTGCTCCAGGTATTACTGGCGCCAAGACATGGTTAACCCCATTACTTGCTAATGTTGTTGTTGCGGTTTCATCTGTTACTTATTCAATTGAAATTGATGCTGCTGATGCTGCATTGTTTGCTAACAATAACAGTACTGCCCTTAACGCTACAGGTGCAATTGATACTGCTACTGAAGTAGCATTATTACCTAACTAATATTTAGGAAAAGTATTTTCTCTAAAAGTTTAAAGAGATTTATAATACTAAAAAACCCCCTCATTTGAGGGGGTTTTTTATTGCTTAACTTTTTTACGTCATAAGACTTTAAATAAAAAGATAATTAAGGCGCCTATAATTAAAAACCCAAAAGGAAGAATAAGTGATATTTTAAAGTGAGAGATTCTCTTATTTAGTAAAATATGATGTAGGTGATTATTATCAGGTCTAAAAGGAGATTTTTTATTTTTAATACGTATAATAAATACACGAAGTAGATCTATAAGGGGAAATAAAAGAATAAGTATACTAAGTAAAGGTTTGTTAAAAGCAAAATCTAGATTATAGTCAGGACCCAGAAAGTAAAAAGTATAAATAGCAATTAGGGCACCTAGAAACAATGATCCTGCATCACCTAGAAATACTTTATTGGTGCTTTTAAAGTTATAGAAATATAGAGGGAGTAAACTAGCAAGGGTTAAGCTTCCTAAAGCAAATAAATTTGAATTCCCAGAATGAAAAAATTCAAAAAGAAGTATGATTTTAAATACTTCAGTTAAGGCTAGTCCATCAATTCCATCAATGAAGTTTATGCTATTAACAATAACTAAAAAAACAAAAATGGTAAATAATTGAGCAGCAATTCTAGGAATTTCATTAAGTCCTAAAACTCCATAGAAATTATCAATTACCAGGCCTTGATCAATAATCATTTTTGCAACTATAATTTGGATAAAAAATTTCAGTTTAAAGTCAGCATTATAAAAATCATCATAAACACCAATTATAAACATCATACTAATTGGGACAAGTAAAGAAAAGTCATACGGTTCAATTCCGATCAAATACCAAAACAAACTGATAATAAATATTACTAAAAAACTCGAAGCACCTCCTGTTCGAGTTGCTTTTACAGAATGAGAGGATCTCGGGTTGATTAAATCAACTTTATTTATATTAATAAATATCCTTTGAACAATTGGAGTGCAAATAGCTGAAAGAGCAATTACACTAAATAAAATATATAAATCCATGGTCGTAAAGTTATAAATTATCTTTTTGTAGTAAATTGTCTTAAATTTATCGCCTTAAAACCTCTTCATGCGAAGTGTCCAGACTAATCAAAGAATAGAGACTAAAAATTTTGTTCCGTCACTTTTAATTATTGCTTTTTTATTAGTAGGATTTGTTCCAAACATTGAAGCTGTTGATAAAGTGGCTCCTCAATGGGTTTATTTAACTGTAATAAATATCATATCATCAATTTATTTATTTTTTAACAGAAATGAATACGAGAAAATTATTTATAATGTCATTAATACTGGAATATCTCTTTTCTATATAGGTTTTTTAGTTTGGGTAGGTCTTTCTTATTTCTATTCACTAAATAATATTGAAGCACTTGTAAATATACCAAGACACTTAAACACAGTGTTAATGTATTTACATATTGGAATTTTTTTGTATAACATAAAAGAAAAAAACATATTGATTTCGTGGCTAATTGCTATTTTCCTTGCAATAGAGTCTTATGCTGTTTTATCCCAAGCATTAGAAATGATTGACTCATCTGGAATGATTGAGCCTGTATTGCTAAAAGGTATTACAGCCAATAGGAATATTACGGCATTTTCTATAGCAATAAAAATTCCATTTCTTTTATATATTTTAGATAGAATAAAAAATAAATATCTTTTTTCTGTTTTTATATTTATAGTATTTATCTCTCTTTTAAGCCTTACTTTAATTCAAAGTAGAGCATCATTCATTGCAGTTGGGATTAGTCTTATTGGTTATTTTTCAATTTTAGTTTATAAATTTTATAAACTTCAAAATAGTAAAAAAGTTTTTTTTACTCTGTTTTATTTTTTAGCACCTCTTTTGGTAGCAATTATTGTCAATCAAACATATTTTTCTGGAAAGATTGAAACAGATGCTTTAGAAAGAGCAGGTACAATTGAACTGAATACAACGGATGATTCTATTTCCAAACGATTAAGATATTATGAAGACGTTTTAACTCACATGTTAGATAATCCAATTTTTGGAACAGGTATAGGAAATTGGAAATTTGAATCAATTAAATATGATCGGTTACAAGTTGACGGATATATTGTACCCTATCATGCTCATAGTGATTTCATTCAGCTTGGAGCAGAACTTGGCTTTATAGGATTTTTTTTGTACCTATTTATTTTTTTAAGTGCAATTTATTTTGTGTTTCATATTTTATTTAAGTCTAAAATTGAGACTCAAGACAAACTGTTTTCATTTTTTTTAATTATTTCTTTAGGAGTCTATCTAATAGACGCTAATTTAAATTTTCCAATTGCTCGTCCACAAGAATTAGCTCCTTGGGCATTAGTAATGGCATGTATAAACTTTTATTTTATTAAGTCTAATGAGAATCAAGAATTATTAAATAAAAAGTCTGTTTCAATAATTAAAATGGCTTTTCCAATTGGATCTCTTCTTTTTTTAATTCCAAGCCTTTCAATAACTCATCAAACTTATAGCTCTCAGGTATTTCAAATGGTAATTTTAAGTGATTTTAATGCTGATCAATACAACATACCTCTTAATAAAATTGAATCAGATATACCATCTTTTCCAAATGTTACAGTTACAACAATTCCTATGGATGCAATAAAAGCTAGGTATTACTTCCACTATAAGAAGTATGACAAAGCTTTGGAGTATGCCTTAAAAGGTGAATCAGCAAACCCCTACTTACATTATGGTGATATTATTGCTTCCAGAGTTTATAATATAAGAGGTGATGAAGAAAAGGCTCTAAAATTTGCTAAAAAAGCTTTTTTTGGAATGCCAAACAATAATCTCCATATAGGGGAATATCTAAATAATATATTAAATCAAAAAGACGATGAGTCATTAGAAAAAGCATATCCATTACTAACAGGTACAAATAAAATAACTGGATGGAAATCTTATTTAGTTACTAAAGCTGGTTTAACCCAGCCTGGAGATCCAATTTTTATAAAAAGGGCGGAAAAAGCCCAAAAATTATTTTCCTATGATGATCAATTTAGACAAATACTTAAAACTGCAAAAATAGGAAATGTTAGAGTTAATAATGCTTTTACTATAAGTCAACAAGCTCAAATTAAATATACAGAACAATCTTATAGTGAAGCTGCTGAATTATATGACAGATCGATTGAGATTGACCCTTTTGAATATTCCTATTATGAAAATGCTGCTTTATGCTATTATGCAATTAATGATATAGATAATGCACTTGATAGAATAAATACTGTTGTTGATAAAATGAATCCTTTAAATGGAAAATGCGAATATGTAAAGGGATTAATTTTCATAAAGTTTGGTCTAATTAATGATGCGTGTGAGTTATTTGAAACTTCAGTCTCTAGTGGCTTTCAAATCGCCGAAGCAGTTCAAAAACAATTTTGTAATAAATAATATTTGTTTTATTTATATATTTTAAGTACTTTTGGTACTTGATAAGTATTAATATTAAATGGTAAATAATTTTGTAAAGACTATTACTCGGTTATTCTTTGAGTCACAATTAAAATTTTCTCAGATTAACCGAGTTTACCTAATAAATTTTAGCATACTTATTTTTAAACAACCTAAGTTGTCATGAAATGGTTTGTACTTTATACAAAGCCAAACTTTGAAATCAAAGTAGCGCAAGGGATTAAAGCTCTTGGGATTAATGCATACTGCCCCGTTTACACCCAAATAAAACAATATTCTGATCGTAAAAAAAAAATTGAAAAACCCTTGCTGCCCTCTTATGTGCTAGTAGAACTATCTGAGAAAGATCGACCAAAAGTTTTTACAATCTACGGAGTGGTACGTTATCTTTTTTGGTTAGGAAAACCAGCAGAAGTAAGGGAGGAAGATATAGAATTGTTAAAAAGCAATTTAAACGGATGTTATGATGACATATTAATTTCTAAACTATCAAAAGGAAAAGAATATACCATTTCTTCAGGACCCTTAAAAGGGCAAACAGGAAAGGTTTTAGATATACTAAAGAATAAATTAAGGTTAGAGCTCTCTAGTTTAGGAATCTTGGTTACGCTTACAAGAGGAGCAGCTTAATTTAAATTAAATGTAAAATTTATTAGTTTGTTTTCTGGGACAGACTAAGCGAAGCTATGAAAAAATTAAGTCAAACACGTAAACATATTACTATCCAATGTTAGGTGAACTGATTACTTCTAAAACACGCTTACGTCTTTTGATAAAGTTTTTTATATCACAGGCTAATAGGGGCTATTTAAATGGTTTAGCTTCTGAAATGGGAGAATCTACAAACTCCATAAGAAAGGAATTAAATCATTTACATGGTGCTGGATATCTTGATAAAGTAAAATCAGATAATAAAATTGAATATAGAGCAAATACCAAACACCCATTGTTTAATGTTCTTAGAAAGGTAGTTTTAAAACACCTTGGCCTAGAAGATATGGTTGAAACCGTTTTGGGAAGAATGGGTAATGCAAAACAAATTATTCTTGTTGGTGATTATGCTAAAGGAATTGACTCTGGTAAAATTGAAGTTTTTTTAATTGGAGATAATTTAGATATGGAGTATATAGTTCAATTAGAAGATAAAATTGAAAAATTAATCAAAAGAAAAGTTAGTTTTTATTTAGCTAACAAGTTTTTAAGTGATCAACAGCACATTGTTTTATTTAACATAAATGACAGATAATGATTTCAATTGAGAAACAAGAATGCCCATGGGGACGTTTTTTTGTATTACATGATGAGCCAAACTATAAATTAAAAAGGATAGAGGTCGATCCTGGAGGTAGGTTATCATATCAATATCATTACAAGCGATCAGAGACTTGGATTATAGTAGATGGGGTTGGTACTATTACATTAAATGATGATATAAAAGATTATAGAACTGGAGACACAGTACTAATTCCTCAGGGTGTAAAACATCGCATACAAAATAATACCAATTTAAAAGTAGTTTTTATTGAGGTACAAACAGGTTCTTATTTTGGTGAAGATGATATTGTTAGGATTGAAGATGATTATGACAGAAAATAGCTTATGAAAAAAGCAGTTATTGTTTCAGGATATTTTAATCCTTTACATAAAGGACATATAGAATACTTTAAACTTGCAAAAGCTCAAGCAGATGTTTTGTTTGTTATCGTAAATAATGATTTTCAAAGGGAGTTAAAAAAATCAAAAGAATTTATGTTTGAGGATGAAAGATGTTTAATTATTAATGAGATTAAAGTTGTTGACAAAGTTTTTTTATCTATTGATAAAGATAAAAGTGTTTGCAGAACCATTGAAAAAATTTACTCTAAATTATCTAAAAAATATCAATTGTTTTTTGCAAATGGTGGGGATCAAAATAATAATTCCTCACCTGAAGTTCCTGTTTGTAAAATTTTGGGTATTGGATTAATTGATGGACTTGGAGATAAAATCCAATCTTCTTCTTGGCTTTTAAAAAAATAATATGCATATAAAAAATATTTGTTGTATTGGAGCTGGATATGTAGGGGGGCCAACTATGGCAGTAATCGCTTTAAAGTGCCCTGACATTAAAGTGACAGTTGTTGATTTAAATAAAGAACGAATTGCAGAATGGAACGGTCCTTTGGAAAACCTTCCTGTATTTGAACCCGGTTTACAGGAGGTGGTTAAAGAAGCTAGAGGACGAAATCTATTTTTCTCAACAGAAGTAAATAAATTCATTAATGAGGCGGAAATGATTTTTATGGCCGTAAATACGCCAACTAAAACTGAGGGTGAGGGTGCAGGTATGGCTGCAGATCTTCGACATGTTGAGGCCTGTGCTAAAATGATTGCTAAGGTCGCCAAAACAGGTAAGATTGTTGTTGAAAAATCGACCTTACCAGTTCGAACAGCAGAAAAAATAAAAGAAATATTAAATATCGAGGGGAACGGAATTCATTTCGAAATTTTATCAAACCCTGAATTCTTAGCTGAAGGAACAGCCATTAATGACCTTTTTAAATCAGATCGAGTATTAATTGGCGGGGATGACACTTTAAAAGGAAAAGAGGCTGTAAACGCCCTAGTTGATATTTATTCAAACTGGATTCCTAGAGAAAAAATATTAACAACAAATGTTTGGTCGTCTGAACTTGCAAAATTAGCTTCCAATGCCATGCTAGCACAAAGAATATCTTCCATTAATAGTCTTTCAGCACTTTGCGAAAAAACAGGAGCAGATATTGATGAGCTATCAAAAGCCGTTGGGATGGACCACAGAATTGGTTCTCATTTTTTAAAGGCTTCTGTTGGATTTGGAGGAAGTTGTTTTCAAAAGGATATTTTAAATTTGGTATATCTATGTCGTCATTACGGATTAGATGAAGTTGCACAATATTGGTATCAGGTAGTCAAAATTAATGACTATCAAAAAAATCGTTTTGCTCAAAAGATTATTGATGGTTTAGGAGGAGGCGTAAAAGATAAAAGGATTGCTATTCTAGGATGGGCGTTTAAAGCAAACACGAATGATAGTAGGGAGAGCCCTGCCATCTATGTGGTTTTAAGATTACTAGAGTTAGGCGCTATTCTGCAGATCTATGACCCAATGGTTTCAGAAAAAAGAATTAAGGATGATTTAAAAAGACTATATAAAGATCAAAAGAAAGCAAACTCAAATATAGAATTTATCTTAGAAAAAGTCACTGTTTTCGAGAATATTGAAGAGACTATTAATAATTCTAAAGCTATAGGGGTTTTAACAGATTGGGAGGAATTCAAATATATAAAATGGCCATCACAACTTTTAGTTTTTGATGGAAGAAATATTATTGAAAACGCATTCTATTCAATTGGAAAATAAATGAAAAATATTTTTTTTAAATTAAATTTCATTATTACTAGTAAAAGAAGATTACAACTTCTTGTATTGATTTTTCTTTTACTAGTAGGAATAATTTTAGAAATTTTTGGAATTACAATGATTCTTCCAATTATTGGTTTTATATCTGATGAAAAAGTATTTGAAAATTATCCAAAATTAATTAACTTTTTGAATAACCTTAATCTAAATAGCAGTATAAGTATCCAAATATTTTTATTGATAACCTTAGGAGTTGTTTATTTTATAAAAACCTTTTTTCTTATTGTATTAAGTTTTTTTCAAAACAAATTTATTTATGTTACAATCAGAGATTTACATAATTCTCTTTTTAAATCATACATAAACCAACCATATGAAACTTTTCATAAAAAAAATTCTTCTGATTATATAAAAGTCCTTCAAACTGAAACAGGCTATTTTACTACATATTTAGGTGCAATTATTAATCTAATTACTGAGTCAGCACTTTCATTAGCTGTTTTGTTAGTGTTAATTTATATTGAGCCTATTGGTGCATTTACTTTAGTCACTTTTTTCTTAATAGTATCATATTCTTTTTATCAATTAACAAGAGGCAAATTAAAAATTTGGGGAACTTCAAGAGAAAAGTTAGACAGAAATATTTCTCAAATTATTCACGAAGGGTTTAGTAACATAAGAGAAATAAAAATTTTTGATACAAGTACTTATTTTTTAAACAAATTAAAAAACAATAATTTTCTTAAAGCTAAAATTACTTATTTACAGACAACACTAATTCAATCTCCAAGATTTTTTTTAGAATTAGTTTCAGTTATTGGATTAATCTTATTCATATTATCTTTAATTTTTCAAGAATCAGATTTAAATAAACTTATTTCTACACTCGGAGTATTCGTTGCAGGATCTTTTAGAATATTACCATCTTTAAATAGAATTATTACTTCAAGACAATATTTAAAATATTATGACAACATTTTAGATGTTATATATAATGAACTACATGGAGCAAATGATAATTTAAAAGAAGAATTACCTCCCATTAGATTTAATGAAAAAATTCATTTTTCTAATATTTCATTTAAATATCTAGGAACTGAAAAAAATGTTCTAGAGAACATTAACATGGAAATTAAAAAAGGGTCGTTAGTAGGAGTAATTGGTGATTCAGGCTCTGGTAAAAGCACATTAATAGATATTTTATCAGGACTCTTAAAACTTCAGGGTGGAGAGATAAGAATTGATAATAAAAAACTAGATTTTGACAACTATAGTCTTTCAAGAATTATCGGCTATGTAAGTCAGAGAACAAATTTATTAGATAGTACAATTATTGAAAACATAGCTTTTGGTGATATAGATCCCAATATAGAAGAAGTTAAAAACTCTTTAATAGATTCTCAACTCATGGAGTTTATAAACACATTACCTAATGGAATATATACAAAAATTGGAGAGAATGGTGTAAATTTTTCTGGTGGACAAATACAACGAATTTCAATTGCTAGAGCATTATATAGAAAGCCTCAAATTTTAATTTTTGACGAAGCAACTAGTGCTTTGGATAGTAATACAGAAAGAAAACTTATTGAATCAATAGGTAAATTAAAAGGTAAAATGACAATTATTATGATAGCACATAGACTTACTTCCTTAAGTAAATGTGATTACGTTTATGAACTTAAAAAATCTAACATTATTCTTAAAAACAATATAAAATGAAAGTTGTAATTCTTGCAGGGGGACTAGGCACACGTTTATCAGAAGAAACAGATGTAAAACCAAAGCCAATGGTCGAAATAGGTGGTATGCCAATTATTTGGCATATTATGAAAATATACTCATATTATGGATATAATGATTTTTTGATTTGTTTGGGATATAAGGGTTATGTTATAAAAGAATTTTTTGCAAATTATTTTCTACATAGAACAGATGTCACCATAGACCTTAAAGCAAATCAAATTTTAGAACATAGCACTGATACAGAACCTTGGAAAATAACCTTGGTTGACACAGGAAAAGATTCTATGACAGGAGGAAGAATAAAAAGAATCCAAAAACATATTGGAAAAGCTACTTTCATGTTAACCTATGGTGATGGTGTTAGTAATGTAAACATCAATGAATTAATTGCCCAACATAACAATAATGATTCAGCCTGTACGATCACTTCGGTTCAACCTCCAGCCCGATTTGGAGCCCTCCTGATTGACTCACAAAATAAGATCAATTCATTCCATGAAAAGCCTAAAGGGGATGGCGTATGGATCAATGGTGGTTTTATGGTTTGTGAACCAGAAGTGTTTGATTATATTGAAAATGACGCTACAAATTGGGAACAATATTCTTTACCAAAATTAGCTGAAGAAGGAAAACTTTCGTCTTATAAGCATTCAGGTTTTTGGAGACCAATGGACACCTTACAAGATAAATATAAGCTGAACGATCTTTGGAAATCGAATAATCCTCAATGGAAACTATGGGATTGATAAATGCTTTAAATCAATTTAAGAATAAAAAAATTTTTATTACCGGTCATACTGGTTTTAAAGGCTCTTGGTTGACCTTTCTTTTAGATCATTATGGAGCTATTACCAGAGGATATGCCCTTAAACCTAAAACAAACCCTTCTCTTTATTTAAAACTTACTTTCAGCAAGAAACATTCATCTATTTATGCAGACATCAATGATTTTAATAGATTACAAAAAGAAGTTATATCTTTTAAACCAGATTTTATTTTTCATCTAGCAGCACAGCCTATTGTATTGCAATCCTATGAAGATCCAAGAACAACGTTTAACACTAATTTTAACGGGACCTTAAACCTTTTAGAGGTTTTAAGGAACGGAGCACTTTCTTGTACAGCAATTTTTATAACAACGGATAAAGTTTATGAAAACAAAGAATTAAATATTGCTTTTTCTGAAGAAGATAAATTGGGAGGAAATGATCCTTATAGCGCTAGTAAAGCTGCTTGTGAGATATTAATTCACTCTTATCAAAGATCATTTTTTAAAGATTCAAAAATAAATATTGCTAGTGTTCGTGCTGGTAATGTAATAGGTGGAGGAGATTGGTCTGAAAACAGATTGATACCTGATATTATTCATTCTGTTTTTAATAAAAAGCCCTTAGAAATCAGAAACCTAAAGGCGACAAGACCTTGGCAGCATGTTTTAGAGCCTTTATACGGTTATTTGATGTTAGCAACAGCTTTATCAAAAAACCCATCAATCTATTCAACAGCATGGAATTTTGGACCAGAAATTGAGGATGTTAAGACTGTAAAAGAAATTATTCAGATTGCAAAAACTTTTGATTTTCAAATAAAAATGCAAAGTGTTAAAAATGTTAAAAAACAAGAAGCAAAATACTTATCCTTAAACATTGATAAAGTAAAACAAAAATTAAATTGGAATCCTAAGTGGAATTCTGAATTAGCCATTCAGAAGACTCTAAATTGGTATCAAAAATTTTATCAAGGTGAAACCGCAAATAAACTTATTGAAGAAAATTTAAAAATGTATAATAATATTTAATGAAAGAATTTAAAAATATAAACGAAACACTTAGAAATTCCTTAGAAGAAGTCATTAAAAATAATGTGTCTAAAAAGATCAAACCGGGAGAAGACTATATATCAGTTACTGGAAAAATGATCGATTCAAATGATATTCTATATGGCGTAGATGCAACTCTTGATGGTTGGTTAACAACGGGAAGATATGCCAAGCAATTTGAAACAAAATTAGCTACCTATATTGGGGCTAAAAAATCCATTTTGGTAAACTCAGGCTCCTCTGCAAATCTGGTTGCTTTTTATACTTTAACATCTCCTTCGTTAGGAAAAAGAGCTATACAAAAAGGCGATGAGGTGATTACTGTTGCAGCTGGTTTTCCAACCACTATAAATCCGCTAATTCAATATGGATGTGTGCCTGTTTTTGTTGATATAGAAATTCCTACTTATAATATTGACGTGAATCAAATAGAAGCTGCTATATCACCGAAGACAAAAGCTATTATGATTGCCCATTCATTGGGAAACCCTTTTAATCTCAGAGTGGTTAAAGAAATTACAGATAAATATAAGTTATGGCTTATTGAGGACGATTGTGATTCTTTAGGCGCAACCTATGATGGAAATAAAACAGGATCTTTTGGTGATGCTGCAACCGTATCTTTTTATCCCGCACATCATATTACAATGGGAGAAGGAGGAGCAGTTTTAATTAACAACAGAAAATTACAAATGCCTGCATTAAGTTTAAGAGACTGGGGAAGAGCTTGTTATTGTGATACCGGTTGTGATAATACGTGTAACAAACGATTTGATTGGCAGCTGGGAGACCTACCTCAAGGCTATGATCATAAATATATCTATTCTCATATAGGATTTAATTTAAAAGTCACCGATACACAAGCTGCTATTGGCTTGAATCAATTGTCTAAAGTGGATCATTTCGTTCAAAAACGAAGAGAAAATCACAAAATTCTTAAAGAACTTTTCAAGTCGTTAGAAGAGCATTTTATTCTTCCTGAACCTACTCCCAACAGTAACCCTAGTTGGTTTGGATTTATGTTAACTGTAAGAGATCCAAAATATATTGATCGGAATAAATTGGTACGTTACTTGGAGAACCAAAAAATTGGCACACGTTTATTTTTTGGAGGAAATATCCTCAAGCAACCTGCTTATAAAAATATTTCAAAAAGACTAATTGGAGAATTAATTAATTCAGATAAGGCAATGAATGATTCATTCTGGATTGGAGTTTGGCCTGGAATAGAAAAGATTCATCTAGAGTATATAAAAAACAAATTAGATAAATATATTTCAAACATATGAAAACAAAAGTAAGCGATGTTATTGCTAGGTTTCTAAAAGAAAAAAAAATTGAAGTAGTTTTTGGAATTATTGGGTCTGCAAATTCTCACATATTTGATTCAATAAATAACTTGGGTTTTACTCAGATTGTTAACACACACCATGAGCAGGTTGCTGTAATGGCAGCCGGAGCATATTTTAGATCATCTGGAAAACTTTCGGCAGCAATTGTGACTGCTGGGGCAGGAGCAAGTAATGCGATAACAGGGGTAATTAGTAATTGGGCAGATTCAACTCCATGTTTAATAATTTCAGGTCAAGAACCTATACGATATGTTAAAAAAAATGAATCTTTAAGAATGTATGGGACACAAGGATTTAACATTATAAAGATGATTAAAGATGTTGTTAAATACGGTGTTTCAATTGCGGATCCAAAAGAGATCTATACAGAATTAAGTAAAATTTACAGGCATACAACCGAAGGAAGACCAGGACCATGTTGGGTAGATATTCCTTTTGATATTCAAGGAAGATTTGTTGAAGATATTGATTTTCCTGTTTTTGAAGAAATTAATACTGAGTCATTTATGGATGAGGCTAAATCTGTAATTGAATCTTTAAAAAAAAGCAAAAGACCAGTAATATTGGGAGGGAATGGGATTAAACTATCTAACGGAAAATCAGAATTTCAAAAATTTACTAGTGCTATTAAAGCTCCTACTCTATTGACTTGGTCTGGAATAGATTTGTTAAATGATGACAATCCAGAATTTTTTGGAAGGTTTGGCATTTATGGTCAGCGATGTGCAAATTTTATTATACAGAACTCTGATCTAGTTTTGGTCTTTGGAAGTCGTTTAGCTCTCCCTCAAATTGGTTATGATATTGGCCAGTTTGCAAGAAGCGCTAAAATAATTATAATTGATATTGATGAGACAGAAGGTAATAAGTATGATGTTCATAAATTTATAGAAGCTGATTGTAAAACATTTTTAAATGATTTAAATACCTTGATAACGGGAATGCTATTTGACTTTTCAAAATGGACAGAATATTGTTCAAAGTTAAAAATAGAATTTCCATTGATTGGAAAAGAACATGAAACAAAAGGTTATGAAAACTCCTACAAGTTTATAGACACTTTTTCTGATCTTTTAGGAAATGATGACATCATTGTTACTGATATGGGAACTGCTTTGCTCAGTGGTCACCAAGCAATAAAGCTGAAGTCAAATCAAATAATGTTTACTTCGCTTGGCCTTGGCGAAATGGGTTATGGATTAGCGGGAGCTATTGGAGCTAGTTTTGCGTGTCCAAGCCGTCAAGTGATTTGTTTGAATTGTGATGGTGGAATTATGATGAACCTTCAAGAACTACATACAATTGTTGAAAATAAACTTAAAATCAAAATTGTCATATTTAATAATGATGGATATTTAATGATCAAACATACACAAAAAATGTTGTTCAAAGGAAATTATAATAGTGTTAATAAAAACACAGGGATAGGGCTTCCAAATTTTGAAAAATTATTACCCGCTTTCGGATATAACTACTATTGTTTTGACGAAAATGCTAGAGAGAATTCAATTACAGCATTTTTGGAAGATCCCAATCAGTCTGTTTTAGAGGTGTTTATGCATCCAGAACAGGGATTCTTACCTAAAGTTAAAGGAGTTTTAAATAACGATAACACTATTTTATCTCCTCCTTTAGAAGAAATGTCACCAATTATACCCTTAGATCTTCTCAAAGAGAAGATGTTAATTGAATTAGATGATAAATCATATAAAATAAAAAGATGATTAGGGCAGGAATTATTGGTACTGGAAATATAGGGACTGATTTGTTATTGAAATTAATAAAAACTGATTTTATAAATCTAGTAATATTTTCAGGCAGAAGATTAAATTCAAATGGCATGAAAGTTGCCAAAAAAAATAACATCGAAATAACAGATACTGGAATTCAATTTTTCATTGATAATCCTAATTTTTGCGATGTGATATATGATTGTACAAATGCGTTCGATGCTAAAAAACACGCTAGAATATTTGATAAACAGCAAATTAAAGTAATTGATTTAACCCCAGCTAAGGTTGGAGCTTTTAGCGTACCAAGTTTAAATATACCTATTAATGAAATGAATATAAATATGATAACATGTGGTGGTCAAGCATCAATTCCTTTATTACATTCAATCTCAAAACATTGTGATAAGTTATCTTATATTGAGGTTGTTTCACAAATTGCATCAGATAGTGCAGGTATGGCAACTAGACTTAATATTGATAATTATATAGAAACTACAGAGAATGCAATTTTTCAATTTACCGGCACTGAAAAATGTAAAGTAATATTGAATTTGAACCCTGCTATACCACAAGTAGATATGCAAACAACAATGTTTGTTAAAGCCAATAGTTTTGATTTTGAACCATTGGTAGGAAATATTTATGAAAAAATAATGGATCTCAGAAAATATATTTCTCATTATGAATTAGTTATGCCTCCCACTATAAACAACAATATTTTGGTTTTAAGTGTAAGAGTTAAAGGAGCTGGTGATTACCTTCCCAAATATGCGGGGAATCTAGATATTATTAATTGTGCTGCTATTGAAGCGACAAAGAAAATGTATGAATGAAATCATTATAACGGATTCTAGTCTAAGAGACGGAAACCATAGCGTAAAGCACCAAATTAGTTTAAAAAGCATCAAAAAGTATTGTCAATTTGCAGACAGTGCTAAAATACCAATTGTAGAGGTAGGACATGGTAACGGGTTAGGGGCTTCTTCAATACTTATTGGGGAATCTCCTTATTCGGATAAAGAAATATTATCTACAGCTCGAAAACATTTGATAAATTCAAAATTAGGTGTACATATTATTCCTGGCCTTGCTACAATAAGAAAAGATATAGATCAAGCAATTGATTTAGGAGTAGATGTTTTTAGAGTTGCCTCTCATTGTACTGAAGCTACAATTACAAGGTCACACATTGAATATTTAAAAAAGAATAACAAAACAGTCTTTGGAGTTTTAATGATGACTGCATTGACTGGTGTTAAAGAATTGGTTGTTAATGCTAAAATAATGGAAGATTATGGAGCAGAAGCATTAATAATTATGGATTCAACAGGAACTTACCTCCCATATGATGTTGAAGAAAGAATCAGAGCTTTATCAGATAAATTATCAATTAAAATAGGTTTTCATGCACATAATAATTTGGGTATGTCTGTTTATAATTCAATAGTAGCCATTCAAAATGGGGCAACCTATATTGATGCATGCATAAGAGGATTCGGTGCTGGTGCTGGAAATACGCCGCTGGAAGTATTAGTCCCTGTAATGGAAAAATACAACTATCAATTAGACATTGATTTTAACTGTTTGATTAAAGAGGCAGACAATGTAATGGAATATCTAATTCCAAGCACACCGCATATAAGCCCAGTAAATGTTCTTACAGGACTTAATCGTTTATTTTCTGGGTTTGAAAAACCAATAATACAAGCCTCTAAGATGAATAATTTGGAATATTCGTCTCTTATTTTTGAGTTGGGAAACCGAAAACTAGTTGCAGGTCAGGAAGATCTTATTCTTGAAATTGCTGAAAATTTTAAATCAGTAAGGAATAATGGTTAGTAAATTGGGAATAATTTCAAAATTGAAATCTTTGAAAAGCAGTAAATCAAATACTGAAATTATAAACGTTTATAAAGGAGAAGATTTACTTTGCTATTTAAAACCTATTCAAGAAAATTTCACTGACCTCAATTATAATTTATGTTTCTTATTGTCTAAATGGAGGATAGAAAATCCAACAATTTCGACAGGAACTTTTCAAGTAACAGAAGAAAGAACTAAAAAATGGTTAATAGATTTAGTAATAAATAGAGAGGATAGATTAATATTTATGATTCATGGATTGAATGATGATCCAATAGGTCATATAGGCTTGTCAAATATTAATTTTAGTAATAACAGCGTTGAATTAGACAGTGTGCTGAGGGGAAAAAAAAATATTTTAAAAGGACTAATGAGTCAATGCGTGAAAAGAGTTGTAAAATTTGGACTTAAAGAATTGAGATTTTCGGAAATTGACTTAAGTGTTTTCTCAGATAATAATCACGCAGTAGATTTTTATAAAAAATTAAATTTTAAAATAATTGATAAAATTCCACTTTTAAAAGTAATTAAGGACAATGAAACTAAATATGAAATTGTAAAAGACGTAAGTAATCAAAAAATAGAAAAGTATTATTTTAAAATGAGATTTCAAAAAGAACTTCAAAAGAAAATATAAATGGATCTGAATGCATTAACTCAATCTGAAATAAGGAATATGACCCTCGAGTGTGATAAAATTGGAGGAATTAATTTATCACAAGGCATTAGTAACCTGAAATTAGATGTAACCCTTTCAAATCAAGCTAATGAATCAATCCTTAATGGATATAATTATTACACTCAATTTGATGGAGTAGACGAATTAAAAAAAGCGATATGTGCTAAGGCTCAAAATTATAATAATATAACTTGTGATAGTTCTAAAAATATTGTTGT
This sequence comes from Flavobacteriaceae bacterium, assembly GCA_029243245.1. Lineage (GTDB taxonomy): Bacteria > Bacteroidota > Bacteroidia > Flavobacteriales > Flavobacteriaceae > Marivariicella. Next base: position 42,777 of record JAQWSK010000013.1, read on the forward strand.
TTCTTCTGGAGCAACAGGGGCTTTTTATTCTTCATGTTTCGCTTTGTTAAAGCCCGAAGATGAAGTAATAGTATTCGAACCTTTTTATGGTTATCATGTTAATACGTTACGAGCCGTTGGAGTAAGACCAATTTTTGTGAGTTTAGAACTACCAACTCTTCAAATTAATTATGATGAGATTATTAAAAGAATCACGAAAAAAACTAAAGCAATTTTAATATGTACACCCGCTAATCCATCTGGAAAAATATTTTCTGAACAAGAATTATTAAAACTGGGGGAAATCTGCAAGACCCATAATTTGTTAGTATTCACAGATGAAATTTATGAATATTTCTTGTATGACGGGAAAAAGCATATTAGTCCAGCTTCACTAGAGATCTTCAAAGATAATACAATTACCATATCAGGGTTTTCTAAAACATTCAGCATAACTGGTTGGAGAGTTGGATACTGCATTGTTCCTGAAGAATATCATGAAATAATAGGACATATAAGTGATTTAATATATGTATGTAGTCCTTCACCATTTCAATATGCAGTTGCCCAAGGAATTAATAAAATTGGGGATTCTTTTTACATGAACATCATAAATAACTTTACTAAAAAAAGAAACTTATTGTCTGATACATTAACTGATATCAGATTAACGCCTCTTATTCCGGAAGGAGCTTATTATATTCTAGCAGATGTATCTCCTGTAAAGGGAGATTCAATAAAAGAGAAGGCAATGAGGATTTTAGATCAAACTAAAATTGCTTGTGTTCCAGGCTCAGCTTTTTATTCCTCTAAAAAAGGGAATAATATAGTTAGGTTTTGTTTTGCTAAAGAAGATTATGAATTAGAAAAAGCATGTGAAAATTTATTAAAATTAAAAATATGAGAAAAAAAATCCCTTTCGCAGGTCCTTCAATAACACAAAAGGAAATTGATTATGTAATAGATGGAGTCAAAAATGGTTTTTATGAAACTTTTAATATGCATGTTGAAAAATTAGAAACAGAAATTTCAGATTACTGTGGCACTGAATATGCAATTGCTACTCATACTTGTACGCTAGCAATGCATTTAGCTTGTCTATGTTTAGACCTAAAAGAAGACGATGAGGTTATTTGTACTGATTTTTCATGGGTTGCAACTGCCTATGCAATTTCGTACACAGGAGCAACACCAATATTGGTTGATATTGACCCTGACACATGGTGTATTGATCCAAAAAAAATTAAAAGTGCTATTACAAATAAAACAAAAGCAATTATGTTAGTTCATTCTTTTGGAGTGCCTGCTAAAATGGATGAAATCATGGCTATTGCAAAAGAATATAACCTTAAGGTTATTGAAGATGCAGCTCCCTCACTAGGCGCAGAGTTTAATGGAAAAAAAGTAGGGTCATTTGGGGATTTTGGTTGTTTTAGCTTTCATGGTGCTAAAATTGCTGTTACAGGTGAAGGGGGAATGCTTTTGACAAATAATAAAAAACTATATGAGAAAGCCAGATTGTTTGTTGCAATGGGAAGAACAGATCGCAAAGCAGTATTCTGGTCTGATAGTATTGGTTATCAATATACAATGGGAAACTTAACAGCGGCTCTAGCTTTAGCTCAAGTTCAACGGATAGAAGAACTTGTGTCCATGAAGAGATCAATATTTGACAGATATGAAAAAAACCTTTCAGGAATTGAAGGTATTAAGATGATAAAAGAAAAAGAAAATACTAGAGCTAATTATTGCTATCCTTCTCTTCTTCTTCAACCCTCAATTAAAACAAATAGAGATGACATATTAAAACATTTTAAAGAGAACAATATTCATGCAAGACCCGGTTTTCCTAGAATGAGTGAATTCCCTTCCCTTAAAAAAACCTATGAAAACCCAGTTGCAGAAATGGCTGAAAAAAGAGGAATTTCACTTCCTTCAGCAGCAAACATAACAAATAATGATATTGATTTTGTATGTGAAAGATTAATTTATATGATCAAAAACTAATTAATTTAAAATGAATCGACTTTCTCAAATTAAACTATCAATCATAATTGCTACTTTTAATAGGGAAAAAAGACTTAAAAAGAGTCTTCCATTGTTGTTGTCTGAAGATTCAGATCAATTTGAATTTATAATTATTGACAATAATTCTTCTGATAAAACTCAGCAATTAGTTTCCTCTTTTTCTAAAAATGACAATAGGATAAGATACTTTAAAAATCATTCAAACATTGGAGCTAATAGAAATTATTATAGAGGATATTTAGAGGCGAAATCAAATTGGATTTGTTTTATGTCGGACGACGATTTTATTCAACATGGGTTTTTGTCTGAACTTATTCAAATAATAGATAAAAATCAAGATTGTGGTTTAATCATAAACTCAAATGATAATAGTGGTGATCTTAATCTAACTCAATCCAGAAGAATTAAATCAGGAATAGATGCTTTAAAACTTTCATTTAAGCTTTCGGGAGTTTTAACTGGATTAACTATTAACAAGAAACTTATTAAACAAGAATACTGGACTCTAGACAACAGTATATATCCACAGATAAGCTTGGCTTCAAATTTATCATTAAAGAATGACTTATATATAAACATTCCTAAAAATAAAATTATAATTGGTAAAGAGGACACTATTAATTTTATAATTAGTAATAGACCTCTAGATTTAGGAATATTTGAAAGATTAGAAATTCTTTTGCAGGTGTCAAATAATTTAAATAATAATCAACGATTAAAATTTATAAATTCTTTATCAGTCACATTGTTTAATTGGGCAATTAATACTTCAAAAGAAATGTATTCAGTAAATAAAAATTATAGTTTATTTTTTTTAAAAAATCTGATGAAAAACTCTTTTATAAAGAGTTCTATTTCCTTTCACGTAATTTTAATTATTAAATATATTTTTAATAAAAAAATTAATTTAATAATTAAAATTACAATTGGATTACACATTTTAAAATCTCTTTTTTTATCAATATTTAATAAAAATTTATACCAAAGTCTTTATTATACAGCTTATAACTTTAATAATAAAAAATTGAAAAATTTAAAGACATGAAAATTATTAGCAAACTAAATTTATTTTTAAAAAATAATAATCTTAAATTCAATTATGTTGATGTAGGTGCTAGATGGGATATTTCTAATTTATGGAAAAAATTAGAAGATAATACCAGAGTTTTTGGTTTTGAGACTGATCCAGATGAAATAAAAGTATTAAAGAAACAATTTCCATCAAGAACTTATTATGAATTTGGTTTATGGAGCAAAGAAGAAAATTTAAAACTATATATAACAAAAAATGCTGCATCTTCATCAATATATAAGCCTAATTTAGTTGAAAATCAAAAGTATAAGATTAAATATCATGATGGTCGAAATTTGAATAAAGCAGTAAATGTAAAATGTAAAAAAATGGATGATTTATTAGAAATCATCCCTGACTTTATAAAAATTGACACTCAGGGCTCTGAATATGAAATAATTAAGGGATCCAAAAAACTACTTATTTCTAACTGTCCTTTGGTTTCCCTTGAAACTTGGACAAGAGATGTTTATAAAAACTCTCCAAGAATGGATCAAATAATTTCATTAATGTATGAGTATGGTTATGAAATTCTGGATATGGAATTGTGTGCTTCAGAAAAACATAAAACTAGGTTTAAAACAATTTCCAAACAAACAATTAGTGGATATGAAATTACATTTGGGAAGAAAAACCTTGAAGATATTGAAGATTTTAATTCAAAAATAAAATATGTTTTATTGCTTGATCTTTTTGGTTATAAGGACATGTCGTTATACTTAAATGAAAATTATATTAAAAATTCGGACATAAACTCATACTTATTATCCAGTAGTAGAGTAAAAAATAATTTTGGTGTATTATTTAGAAAATTTATAAAAATCTTTTGGATGAGAGTCATAGGAGAACCTTATTTTAAGATTAGTGACTAAAATTATATGTTATTACTAAATTATATAATGTAGAAAATATAATTACTATTTATACTGCAAGGGAATCTGTTTCAAAAATTGATTATTTTAATTAATGATAAAGCAATCTCAGACAAGTCTTTTTTTAAAGATTAATTGATATAAAATTCAATTATTTTAATAATTCATGATAAAATTTAAAGATAAAACTATAAAGAAATTAATTTCAAAAAGGCAAATAAATAATTTAAACTCAATTGCATTTATTTCATCTCCTTTACAAATGATATGCTTAAAAGAATTATTATTTTATAAAAGTATTAATAATTTAAAAGTAGTAATTGTAAATAAAAATGATTACGATGATAATGTTAATCAGATAAAAAAAGTTGCTGAAAATTTGCAAATTCATATATCAAATATATTTATCCATAATAAAAGATTAAGTTATTTCAAACTTTTTTTTAAATATGCATTAAGAAAAGAAAATATTTTAATCCTTGGTGCCTATTATAATTCTGTATTTTATTTTTTGAGTAAAATAATTAATTATAAAAAATTATTATTTGTTGACGATGGATTGGAAACAGCTTTTATTGGAAGGTTAAATGTTACAAATGAGTTTTTGACAAACAAAATATTTAAATGGAAATATCCTTCATCTAGAATGCATTTTAGTGCTTTTAAAGATCTTGATATCAATTATTTTAGTCAGAATAATTTTTTATTTATAAAAAAACGAATAAAATTTAAAACTATTAATAATTCTATTTTTTTATTAGGAAGTAACTTTATTGAATCTGATATGTTAACTTTTGATCAATATCAATATTATATTAAAAAAATAAAAAACAGATATTCTTCTAAAAATATTTTTTATTTACCCCATAGAAGAGAAGATGCTTCAAACTTTAGTAGGTATGGAATAGAAATATTGAAGCCCGAAGTTTGTTTTGAAGTTTATCTATCTTTAATAGAGAGTCTTCCGAAATGTATTATAGGATTTTATTCTACAGCACTAATAACTTCTAAAATTATTTTATCAGAAAACGATAAAGTTGAAATTATAAATGTTCCTATAAAATTTAATGAAAATGATGATGAAAGAAAAAATATATATAACGAAGTTTTAATTAAAAACAAAATAAAAAATATTTTTTAAATGTCAATTAAATAAATTTATTATGATTGAGCTTACCACCCCATGTAAAGAAGGATGTGAGATTAAATATATTAATAAAGCTCTAGAGAGCAATGATTTTTCTGGAAGTGGGACTTTTAATAACATGTGTCAGAATTGGTTTAAGGATTATCTAGGAGCATCTATAGCGCTTACCACAAGCTCATGTTCACATGCATTAGACATGTCAGCCCTTATTCTGGATATTAAAAAAGGTGATGAGGTTATTATGAGTAGTTTCAACTTTGTGAGTGCAGCAAATTCTTTTGCTGCCAGGGGTGCAAAAATTATTTTTATTGATGTAAATCCTGACACAATGAACCTAAATGAAGAATTACTTGAAAAAGCAATTTCTAAAAAAACTAAAGCTATAGTAGTAATGCATTATGCTGGATTATCTTGTGAAATGGATTTGATTTGTGAAATTGCCAGAAAGTATGAAATACCTATTATTGAAGACTGTGCCCATTCAATTGGAAGTAAGTATAAAAATAAATTTTTAGGAACATTTGGAGAAATAAGCACATTTAGTTTTCATAGCACTAAAAATCTAACTAGTGGAGGTGAAGGAGGTTTATTATGTTTAAATAACAAAAAACATATAAAATTAGCTGAAATTATTAGAGAAAAGGGAACAAATAGATCTCAATTTATAAGAGGTGAAATTGATAAATATTCATGGGTAAATCTTGGAAGTAGTTATTTGATGAATGATTTAAGTGCTGCATACCTGTATGGCCAACTTACCAAATTTGAATTAATTCAAAATAAACGACATGATCTATATAATCAATATAATGAAGAGTTAAAGGCTCTGGTAGAAAAAGATATTATTAGTATTCAAAAAAAAATCAAAAACACTGAACATAGCGCACATCTATTTTATATTATTTTAAAAACACCTCAAATACTTAATAGATTAAAAATCTTTTTAAAAAAACATAAAATAGAAGCTTCTACTCATTATGTGCCCCTTCATTCTTCATATGCAGGAAAAAAATATGGAGATTTTCATGGAAATGATAATTATACATCAAAATTAAGTGTAAGATTATTAAGACTTCCTCTTCACTATGCTTTAAAAAAAGAAGAAGTTAGTTATGTATGTCAAAAAGTAAAAGAGTTTTTTAAATAATTCGATAACTTATACATAGAAATACTTTACAAATATTATAAATGAAAAATTCACATAAATTAACTGATGTTATTTTCAAAATAAATAGAGAGGGATATTATGTTCTTGATCGATTTTTTGATAAAGCATTTTGTGAGGAAACAATTAATGAAATTAATTATTTGTCAAACAAAACCCCAAATAAATTTAAAACCTCTAGAAAAGAAAACTCATCAGGAGATATTAGAATTTTTAAGTTTGAAAAAATAAGTTTAAATGCAATAAAATTTAAAAATAATATTTTTTTTAAAAATATTTTATTGAAATTATCAGACGTAAAGAGCCTTTTTGTTTTGGCAGGAAGAGTGGACTTTGACAATGAAAATGAAACAAATAGTGGAGGAGGATGGCACAGAGATTCCTTTTTCTCTCAATATAAAGTAATGGTTTATTTGTCAGACGTTAATACTAGAAATGGACCTTTTTTATTTTTGCCAAACTCTAAAAATTTTGATTTTAAAAATTTTCGTAAAATTAAATTAAATTTTTTTCAACGATTTAAAAGTGTGATTTTAAGAAAGCAATTAGTAGATCTTCGAATAGATGAAAATGACATAAGCAGATTCAAAGAAAAATATAAAATACAACCAATTGAAATTATTGGGAAGCAGGGAACAGTAATAATATTTGATGGTTCATATACGCACAAAGCAAAGAATATCGAGAAGGAATCAAGATATACCCTAACAAATTATTTTTTTAAAAAAAATAAAATTTCATACTTTTTAAAGTATTTACAGTTTAAAGATAAATTTATAAAGTGAAAAAGAAAGCAATTATTACAGGAGTCACAGGTCAAGACGGGGCCTACTTATCAGAGTTACTTTTATCTAAAGGATATGAGGTACATGGATTTAAAAGACGCTCATCTTTATTTAACACACAACGGATTGATTATCTATATCAAGACCCCCATCAAGAGAATATTAATTTTATTTTGCATTATAGTGATATGACCGATACTAGTAATTTAATTAGGCTTGTTAAGAAGATAATGCCTGATGAAATTTATAATTTAGGCGCAATGAGTCATGTTGGAGTTTCTTTTGAAACTCCAGAATATACAGCAAATGTTGATGGTATTGGAACTTTGAGACTTTTAGAGGCAATTAGAATTTTAGATCTAGAAAAAAAGACAAAAATATACCAAGCTTCAACATCTGAATTGTATGGTAAAGTTCAAGAAACTCCTCAAACCGAAACAACTCCATTTTACCCAAGAAGTCCTTATGGAGTTTCAAAATTATATGCATATTGGATAACTGTAAATTATAGAGAGGCGTATAATATTTTTGCATGCAATGGTATTTTATTTAATCATGAATCACCAATTCGTGGAGAAACTTTTGTCACCAGAAAGATTACTAGAGCGGTCTCTAAAATTGCTTATGGACTTCAAAATGAATTTTTTGTAGGTAACCTTGATGCTAAAAGAGATTGGGGACATGCTAAAGATTATGTAAAAATGATGTGGTTAATTTTACAAGCTCCGGAGCCCGAAGACTGGGTAATAGCAACTGGAAAAACCACATCAGTAAGAGACTTTATAATCATGACTTTTGATTATATTGGTGTTGAACTAGAGTTTAAAGGAAAAGGTTATAATGAAGTCGGGTTTATTGTTTCTTCAAATAATCCAAATTATAAATTAAAGCTAGGCAAAAAAGTTGTGTCGGTTAATCCAAAATATTACAGACCTACAGAGGTTGATTCTTTAGTGGGAGATGCTAGTAAGGCACATAAAAAATTAGGATGGAAACCAGAAAATGATTTAAAATCATTAATTAAAGACATGATGGTGTCAGATTTAAAAATAATGGAAAAAGAAAAACTTCAAAAGGATTAGGGTTTATTAAAAACACAAAAATAAAATGCTTAATAAAAACTTAAAAATTTTTATAGCTGGTCATAAAGGAATGGTGGGTTCTTCTTGTTGGAGAAAATTTAATGATCTTGGATTTAAAAACCTTATTGGAGTTTCTAGAAAAGAATTAAACTTAACAAATCAATTTGATGTTTATAGTTTTTTTAGAGATAAAAAACCTGATATAGTAATTGATGCTGCAGCTAGAGTTGGTGGTATATGGGCAAATAATGAATACGCGTATGAGTTTTTAATGGAAAACATGTTAATTCAGAATAATTTGATTAATGCCTCACTTATTAATGAAGTAAGCAAATTTGTTTTTTTAGGATCATCATGTATATATCCCAAGAATGCACCTCAGCCAATAAATGAAGATTATATTTTAACAAGCTCTTTGGAAAAAACTAATGAATCTTATGCATTGGCTAAAATAACAGGTGTTAAGTTGTGTGAATCTATTTTCACTAAACAGAGCAAGCAGTTTATAAGTCTAATGCCAACAAATCTTTACGGACCAAATGATAATTTTGATTTAAAAACATCTCATGTCTTACCCGCAATGATTAGAAAGTTTCATGAAGCTAAAATTTATAATAAGCAGAATGTTGAATTATGGGGAGATGGCTCTCCTATTCGAGAATTCATGTATGTAGATGATTTAGTTGATGCAATTTTATCTGTATGCGAAAATAAAATGGATAGTTATATTTACAATATTGGAAGTGGCATTGAAATTAGTATAAGTCAATTAGCTGATTTAATAAAAAATATTATTTCTTTTAAAGGTAATGTGGTTTGGAAAAAAGAAATGCCTAATGGAACACCAAGAAAATTTTTAAATTCTGATAGAATAAAAAAATACGGATGGAGATCTAATACCAATATTATAGAAGGAATTGAAAAAACATATAACTGGTATATTAACAATGTCTTAAATTGAAAACAGTATATTACTTTACTAATGTTTTTCCCCATTATAGAAAACCAATATGGGAACTTTTAGTTAATGAGAATAAGTACGATTTTAACATTTTCTATTCAAAAAAAAAATTAAATGGTATTGAGTCAATTGACAATAAATCTAAGAGTTTAAAAAATTTACATTTAATAAATAATTATTTTTTCTTTGGAAGATTAATTTGGCAGACTAGAGTTATAAGAACAATTATAAAGAATGATTTTGATATTGCAATATTTATGGGTGAAATGAACGTTCTTTCTAATTGGATTGGAGCTGTAATATGTAGAATTTTGAATAAAAAGGTTTTTTTTTGGGGACATGGCCTTTATGGAAATGAAAATTTCGGAAAAAAATATATTCGAATACTATTTTTAAAATTAGCAGATATTAATATTTTATATGAAAATAGATCTATGAATTTAATGATTAAAGCGGGATTTGATAAAAGTCAAATGAAAGTGATTTTTAATTCATTAAACTATGACCTGCAGCTGAAATTATTTAATGAATTAGAACTTAGTTCTGAAAAGGGAATGTCTCAATTTAAAAACAATCTTAAAACTATAATTTTTGTTGGTCGATTAACAAAAATGAAAAATATTAAATTACTAATTAATACCGTTAATTTAATTAATACCGAGAGTCCCAGAGTAAACTTGCTTATCGTGGGTGATGGTCCAGAAAAATTAGATTTAGAAAAATATGCTAAAAGACATTTATCATCTAAAACTTTTAAATTTATTGGATCTATTTATGATGAAAAAAAGTTATCAAAGTATTTTTATGCTTCATCATTAACTGTTTCTCCCGGAAATATTGGTTTAACCGCAATTCATTCATTAAGTTATGGGACACCAGTAGCATCTCATGATAATTTAAAGAATCAAATGCCAGAGGTTGAATCAATTATAGATGGAGACAATGGTTTTTTATTCAAAGAGAATGACCAAAAGGACCTAGCTCATAAACTTTTATGTTGGATTTTAAAAAAAGAGCCTAAAAAGAGGGTTGTTCGTAAAATTATTGATGAAAAGTATAATCAGTATTTTCAGAAAAAAATTATGGATGAATTAATCCTAGATTTATGATCAAAATTATAAATATATCTACAACAAATAGAGGAGGTGCAGGAAACGCTGTTGATAGAATTAATAATATATTAAATCAATTTTCAGATTCATGGGTAATTTTATTAGCTGGAAAAAAGAAAGCCAAAACAGTAATTATTCCAAACTTTGATTTCTATTTTATTATAATTAAATTAAAAAGATATTTAACTCACTTTTATCATAGGTTTTTTTCAAGAAAGTATATTAAAAAATATAATTATTACAATTACAATGAGTTTAATAATTATATCATTTCAAATAAATTAATAAAGTATTTTTCATTTAGTCCAGACATAATAATAGTTCATTATACATCACATTTTATAAATTTTAAAACTATTTATGAGCTGCAAAAGCTGACTGGAGCTTTTATACTTTTTAACATGTTAGATACTGCTTTTTTGACCGGAGGTTGTCATTACTCGTGGGATTGTATTGGGTATACCAAAAGCTGTAAAAAATGCCCTGCATTGACTCGTAAATCAGAAACTAATTATTCTTTAGTTAACTTTCGAGAAAAATTAAAATATCTTAAAAAAATTGATTATGCAATAAATGTATCTTCTTCATGGGCTTTAGATCAAGTAAAAATGAGTAGTCTTTTTGATATAAAAAAAGCTAGTTTAATTTTTTATCCGATAGATGAAAAAATTTATAAGTCAAAAAAAATAGATTCTTTAATAGGGATTAGTAGTTTTAATAAAAAAATCATATTAGTTGGTTCCCAAGACTTGAATGATGAACGTAAAGGGGGAGAATATTTAGTTAAATCTTTGGATTATACATATGAATCTCTAAGTGAAAACAGAAGATCAGAAGTAATTGTTTTGATAGCTGGAACTAAACCGAAAAAATTTAAATGTAAATTTTCATATTACTTTTGTGGACATCTTAATACTAATGAGCTTATTGATGCTTATAATTTTGCAGATGTTTTTCTTTGCTCATCTATTGAAGATAATGGACCAATGATGATTAACGAATCTTTAATGTGTGGAACACCAGTTGTTTCTTTTGATGTAGGAATCTCTGGCGATCTTATAAATAAAAGTAATGGGTTTATTGCAGAAAATAAAAACAGTATTGAGCTATCAAAAGGAGTTATACATGTTTTATTTAATAATAAAACAAATAGTTTTTCAAAAGCTTCAAGAGAATTCGCTTTAAAAAATTACAATAATGAAAAAATTAAAAATGACTGGAAAAAACTTATTTATAACTTTATAAAAACGTAGTTTTGAAATTGTACAAAAAGCATTAATTAATTATGGATGAAATTTTATTACAAGAAGATTTTGTTACAGAAGTGAATTATTTAAGAGTTTTAATTGCTGTCGTTATATCTCTTATTTCAACTTATATTATTGAAAAAAATTATTTAAAATATTCTAATTCCAGAGAAAATAAGATATACTTCACCAGAAACTTATATCCATTTTCTCTGGCGATGTTATTAATAGTAATCACTATTAAGTCTTCCCTAGCATTATCTCTAGGTTTAGTAGGAGCCCTTTCAATAATTAGATTCAGAACAGCAGTTAAAGAGCCTGAACAACTCACTACATTGTTAATAATAATGGCTATATCAGTTTCATTAGCAGCAGAGAAGGAACTTTTAGGAATTATGTTTTTATTTATTTACATCATATTCTATCCAAGAAAGAAAGTAGATGCAATTTCAGCTAATTCAACTAATCAAATTCTACAAGTATCGTTTTTAAAGGATGATAAATCAATAATTTCTAAAATTATGATCAATGATTTTTCTGATAAAATAAATAGAGTTTACAAGACTAAAGAAAAAATTATTATAGAATACACTGTTACAGATAAAGCGTTATTCGAAGACATTTTAAATTACTTTAATAATAATTTGAAAATAGATATTGATTTTGAAATTTTTTAAATCATGAAAAAAAAATATATAATATCAATTACATCTATTATTGTTTTATATTTTTTAGCCTTTACTTTTTTTTCAAACTACTATTCTAATGTTAAAAGTGATTTTTTGTGGAGACTTCCTGGGTTTAGTTATTTTGATAAAGTTTTTCAAAAAATTCCAACAAAAATTTTTTATTTTAATCCAGAATATACAAATAAAAAAAACGCTGATTTCATAGTTTTATTTAGTGAAAATGATCAAAGAATAAATGATTCATTAATAAAGGTAGCAATTAATAACATTGAACTTTCTGATGATCAAAAAATTTACAGACAAGCCAATGCAATTTTTAATAATCAAAAATTCAATATAAAGTACAAGTTTCATGGAACCTCAATCACGCCTTATTTGGATCATAGAAGGTTAAGCTACTCAATTAAGTCTCAAAATAAAATATTTGAAACAAAAGATTTTAAGCTTATAATTTCATATGAAATGGATTATAAAAATATTTTTTTAAATTATTTATCCAATGAGCTTGGTCTAATTTCTGAAGATTCGGGAAGAATTGTTTCAGTAAATTTAGGAAATAAGATTAATGATTATTTTATGTATGAGGATTTTGATAGATCATACATTAAAAAAAAATATGGATTTATAAACCCATTAGTTGTTCGAAATCTAACTTTTTATAATGAAGTTAATTCTCATTTTTCTGAAATTGATAAATATTCATATGATTTAGACTTAACCGAAATGTCATATGATTATTTTTTGAGATGGGATAAATTAAAATCACTTAGCTATTATAACTATTCCGATAAAGAAAAATTGATTTATGGTAATTTTTTAGCTTTCATATATTTTTTTGGAAATCCCCATCAAATAACAGGAAATAATGATAAGTGGATAATAACAAAAAATTATATATTACCTGTTTATAGAAATGAAGGGGTTATTCAAGAATATAATTATGGATTAGATTCAAATTTTGATAATCAAGTTTTTGAAAATTATTTTTCAAGTAATACCCATAATGTGTATAAACAATATGTGCTTGACGATGAAATCAGACATGAAAGAAATAAAAAACTATTTGAATTATATAAAAATGAAGATAAAATAATTGATATTTTTGATTCTATCTATAATGCAAATATTGATAAACATAAAAGGTATAATACTAATTATTTTAAAATAAAAAACAATCATTTTAATTATAAAAATATTATTTCTAAAAACACAAATAATATAAGTAAACACCTTAAAACAGGAAAAGTAATTTCTTTGTTAATTGAAGATACACTTAAAATATCAATGGAGTCATATATGAAAATGCATGTAAATGTAAATGATGAAATATATGATTATAATCCAATAAAACTTGAATTGAAAAACAATAAAATAATTTCAAAAAGAAAAGAGTTTAAGATTCACATAAATAAAGAAATAAAAAAACTTGAAATTGTTAACAGAGTTACTAATGACACTTTAAAATTATCAGAAGATTTTAAACTTCTGGAAGTTTCAAAATAATGAAAAAGGTAATATTTTTTTGTTTGATAATTTGCCTGTGTTTAGGATGTGAGAATAGTAATAATTCGAAAGATAAATTTTTGAAATTTGATTTCAAAAACAAAAATCTACATAAATTATTTTATGGTAATATTTATTATAAAGTAAATGGCTTTTCATCAACTTATAAAGGGGTAAAATACAGATTAAGTAAACCAAACAATTTTTTTATTTTGGAGTCTGAATTAAATGAGTTTAATAATAACAACAAAATTATTTTATTTGATGAGGATGTGGACTTTGAATTATACATACATGACTTGGATACACTTAAAACTGAAAAATTAGTAATTGAATTTAACAATTATTTAAAAAAAACTTTTTCATATTTTCCTGTTTTTAGCTTAGAGTTTTTGGAAAAGGCTAAAAACAGAAACTCAAAAATTTATACAATTTCCAATGAAAAACTCGAACCTTTTTTCATTGATGATTTAAATTATCAATCTTTAGATGAGCTTAAGAGCATAAAGTTTTATAATAAAACATTAAAAAACTTGAAATCACTTGGCGCATTTAATTTATTTCCTAAATCATACTCAGATGTTTTTATAATTCACAACCCCATAACAAATTATTATTCTTTATTTCCTGATATTAAAAATTTTAAAAACCTTAACAACAAATTATTATTTCCTGAATACTCAAAAAAAATAAATAAAATCGTTTTGAAAAAAAAATTGCATTTAAAAAATGATACAATTATTAAGAATGATTGGAAGGAGTCAAGCATAGACTTAACAGTTTCAAAGGGAGTTAAAATTATTCTTGAAAATAACGCCTCTATTTTTATAAAAAATTCAAATATTATTTTTGAGGGAGATTATAAAAATAATGTTGTTTTTTTTGCTAAGGGAACCAATTCCCTTTATTTTGATAACATTTCTGATGCTAAAATTCTTTATACGAAGTTTCAAGGATTTAGCAACCTCAAGAATGATTCAATTGCTTTGCCTTCAGGAATAACATTTTATAATTCTAATGTTGAAATAAATCATTCTTTATTTTCAAATAATAAAAGAGGGGATGATTTTTTAAATTTGTATAATTCAGATTTCAACATTTCAAACACTACTTTTCAAAACGTTATTTCCGATGCAATAGATTCTGATTTTTCTAATGGCACTATACTGAACTCTAAATTTATTAATATAGGAAATGATGCTATTGACTTAAGTGGGTCTAAAGTAATTGTAAAGCAAAATTTATTCAATAAAATAGGAGATAAATCTGTAAGTGCAGGAGAAAACTCAATATTGAAAGTAAAATCTAATACTTTTAAAAATTCTGAGCTCGGAATTGTGGTTAAAGATGGTTCCGAGGTGATATCAGAAAATAATATTTATAACTTTAATAAATTAGATATTGCAGTTTTTAGAAAGAAAAATTATTATGATCAGCCCATTTTAAAAATGAATGAAAATTTAAAAAGTCTCAAATATTTAATTCAAAACAAATCAAAAATAATTAGTAAATCTACAGATAGTATTATTTACACAAAAAAAGTTGAACAAAGACTTTATGGAAATGAATATGGAAAATCAAGTAACTAAATATAGGTCTGAATTAAAATATGTTTTTAAATCAAGTGAATACTCATTGATTAAAAATCAAATAATTAGTTATGGGTTTGAAAAGGCACATGATTATAATATTGTTAACAATATTTATTTTGATTATAATCAAAATTCTTTGATAGATAATATTGAAGGTGAATCATTAAGAACAAAATTTCGAATTAGATGGTATAATGATTTTAATGGAAAGTGTATATTTGAAAATAAAAGCAAAATTGGTAATTCTGGAACAAAAACTAGAATAAATCTTAAAATAAAAAATATTCAAGATGCCAATGAATTAAAAAAAAAGGTTAAACCTATAATTAATGTAAATAAATTTAAACCAAATATTCAAAATCGATACTTTAGAGAATATTTTATAAATAATGGGATTAGAATTACTCTAGATTCTAATATTAAGTACTTTAGATATGGAGAGTCAAACTTTAATATTTATGAACCTAAAAACATAATGGAAGTCAAGTTTGATAATCATGAAAGTTTTGAATTAGATTTTTTAAATAAAATAATTTATTTAAAACTTGACAAATATTCTAAATATTTAAATGCTATGAATCTTTTAAAAGTATATAATTAAAAAATTTAATTTTATTCCTTAAAACTAATAAAAATGATTTTATTTTATATTGATCCTGGTACAGGAATGATTATTATTCAGTTAATTGTTGCTGGGTTTGCAAGTGTCTTAATTTTTTTTAAATCTATAAAACAAAAAATCAAAGATTTTTTTAAAAGAAAATGAGAGATAAAGGTTCTTTTAGAGACCCTTCAGGGTATGTTTTTGTTGAAGATGATAAAATTTATCGGTTAGTTAATAAATGTTATAAAGATAATTTTGAAAAACTTCAAGATTCTGGCCTATTGAAAGACCTTTTCCAGAAGGAACTTCTTGTAAGGCATGAAATTGTTAAATATTCCAAAAGTTATGATCAAAATCAATATTTAGTTTTAGATGTTGAGAAAATTAAAACAATCACATATGCATATGAGTGGTCATTCTCTCAACTTAAGGATGCAGCTTTAAGCACTCTTGAAATTCAATTAATCTCTGTAAGCAAGGGTATGACTTTAAAAGATGCTACCCCATTTAACATTCAATTCAAAGAAAATAAACCAATTTTTATCGATACTTTAAGTTTTGAAGAAATTAAAGATGAAAATTATTCTTGGAAGCCATATAAGCAATTTTGTGAGAATTTTCTTTCACCATTAGTTTTAATGAGTTATACTGATCCAAGACTAAATAAAATTTTGATGAATGATATAAATGGAATACCAATAGATTTGTCACTTAAGTTGATTCCCTTAATTAAGAAATTTATTCCTTCTATCTTTATTCATTTTGTTTTGCCCAGCCTTTTTACATCCAAAAAAAAATCTAATTCTGATTTAAAATCAAAAAAAATATCTAAAAGCCAACATTTAAGTATTATTAATCAATTAATTGATTTTATTAGTTCTCTTAAATTACACGACAGTCTAAGTGAATGGGGTGATTATTATAATGAAACAGTTAATGAAAAAAAAGATTATGTTATAAATAAAGAAAAATTATTAAAGTCATTTACAGAAGGTATGATTATTTCAACTACTTGGGATATAGGATCAAACGATGGTTTTTTTAGTAGTGTAATAGCCAATTCATCTAATTCATATGTTTATTCCTTAGATATTGATTGGAGAAGTGTAGAGTATAATTATTTAAGAAATAAAAAAAATAAAACCAAAAACATTCATCCAATAATATTTGATTTTTCAAATCCTACTCCTGCCTTGGGATGGTTAAATATAGAAAGAAAAAACCTTTTTGAAAGGCTTGACGAGCCAGATTTAATAATGTGCTTAGCTTTAATGCATCACGTAATTAATGCTAATATTCCTTTTGATCAATTTATCAATTTTTTAAAAAAAACTAATAAATATGTTATCATTGAATACATTCCATTTAATGATCCAAAATGTCAAGAAATTTATAAAACTAGAAAAGAAGAAATTATATATCCAACAGAAAAAGAATTTATTAATTTGATTTCAGAATCTTTTAAAGTTATTTTAAAGGGGATAATTGAACCAACGGAAAGAAAACTTTTTTTAATTGAAAAAAAATAATAATTATTTTTTATCGCCATCTATTTTTATAGTTTTCTTACCATATTTTATGTTTTATTTTAATTATAAATTCTACATAGAAAATTTTTTAATTATTATTTCCATTTTTTTAATTGATAAATTTTTATATCAAAAACTCAAGTCAAATTATAAAATGTTAATTCTATTTATAATTAACATTTGTTTTTATTGTCTTAACGTTTATTATGATTCATTTTATATAATTCATGAGCTTAGACTAAGGTATTTTCTTTTATTATATTCTTTTACAACTTCTCTTTTTTATTTAATTATATACCTGAATAGAGATTTAATTAAAATTCATAATGTATTTTTTATAATTCTTTCAATAACCTATTTGTTTCGTTTTTCAATCGAATATTATAATCAATTAAATTTTTCTAAAACAGAATTTCTGCAAAAAATCAAATTTAATTTTACAAAAATAAATTTGAGTGATACTGATTCAAATCATCCTATTTTATTAATTGTTTTAGACGAATATGCAGGGTCAAATGAAATATTCAACTATACTAATAATGATATTGACAAAGAATTTGATTCATCTCTTTTAGAAATGGATTTTTTAATAAAGCCTGAATTTGAATCTAAAACAGAAAGAACAACTTTTTCTTTACCTTCTATTTTTAATTTTAATTTTCACAACAGTAAAATTGATAGTATCCAAAATTTAGATAAAGAATTTAAAAAGGTTAAAGGTTTTGATAATTTATTAGAAGACAACCTTTTAGTTGATTCATTAAATTCAAAAGATGTTAAGTCTTTTTCATATGGTTTAATGGCATTTAAAAATGGAGAACTTCCAGATTCAAATTTTTATTTCTGGTGGAATGATCAAAATCCCGATTTAAATTTCATAAGTGCCTTTTTTAGACATTCAATATTTTATTTTATTCAAAACGAATTTTTTAGAAAAAACACTTATATAGATTTATTTAGAAAAGATGCATTGAATAGTTTAGAAAAAGTTAGTTTTCAAAATCGTTCGTTTTATTATTTTCATTTGTATTTTCCACATGATCCATATTCATATTATGAAGAATACCCATATGTAGATTTAAATTACCCTATAATATCAGAAGAAAAATATCTTAATGAATATATTAAATACAGAAGATGGTTTTTGTCAAAGTTTGAGAAAATATTAAAAAATAAGAAGTTTGAAAATACAAGAATAATAATTGTAGGTGACCATGGATTTAGACATCATAAAGATTTCAACTCCTTAAACACGACTGGATATTTCAAAGGATTTAAAAGTGAAGATCTTGATAAGATTAAAAGCGTACAAGATTTAGGTTATTTGATTAACTCTTCGTTTAAAAAATGACTACATCTAAAATATAATTCTGATCTTTCCAGATACTTAGGCTCATAAATTTCAACTTCTTGAAAATATTTTTTTAAAAAATTTGTCAATTCTTCTTTTGATTCAAACTCATATTTGTGATGAGATATTTTCTTATTGTCCTTTCTTCGTTTGACAGTCATACCTGTAAAAGATCCACTAGTCTTTAAAGATTTAGTTACTTTTAATAAAAAAGAGGGCATATTTTCCTTTTTAAAATATTGAATTACAGCATCAGCTATAATAACGTCATATTTTTTTTTGAAATCATATAGCATGAAATCATCACAAATAAATTTTATTTTTTTGGAAGTTTTATAATAAGATAATGCATGTTTTGAACTATCTACACAGTCAATAGATTTAACTGTGTTTGAATAAAAGAATTTTGAAAAAAAACCATCTCCCGAACCTATTTCAAGAACAACATCTCCTGGATTAATTGATTTTATGTTATGAAAGCCACGTAGCATAAAAAAATAATTTTTATCTCTAATAGAAAGATAATTCAAGTCTATTTGGTGATTAAAAAACTTTGGGACGGGTTTAATATACCACTGAACATAATACAAGATTTTATAGAAAAAGAACGTCAGTTTTGAAAACAAGATTGAAAAAATATTGAGAAAAAATAAAAGGATTATCTTCATAACTTTGTTGAATTTCAAATAAGGACTAATTGTACAAATATATAGGTATCCAGGTTAATTATTTTTATAAAGTACAACATAAAATAATTATTAAGTTTTAGTTTGTGTAAAAAATATTATTGAAAAAAAATGAAAAAATTTATAAAAAAAATCAAACTTATTAGACGACTATATGATATCTATATTGCATCTAGATATTTTAATCATAAATATTTTCAAATTATAAAATGGGCTTTTAATTCTAATGAAGATACTAACTATACATATAACTTATCAAATAAAAACAAGCTTGAATTATTAAAGTTATTCGAGATCATTTTTAAAAATATAAATTATGAAGAAATTAAATATTATTTGGATGAAATTGAAAATGACCATGACATTATAAAAGATATTAAAACTCGAATTTTGAATTCTAAATATAAAAACTTTACCGATTTAGAAGTAAATTTTTCCAGAAGATTAGGTTGGTATATATGTGTAAGAATACTTAAACCTAAGACAGTAGTTGAAACTGGCGTTGACAAAGGACTGGGGTCTTTAGTTATTACAAAAGCATTGATGAAAAATAAAGAGGATGGCTGTTCTGGGTATTATTATGGGACAGACATCAATCCAGATGCGGGGTATTTATTTTCTGGCAATTATAAAAAATTTGGAAAGATTTTATACGGAGATTCAAT
The DNA here is from genome assembly GCA_029243245.1 of Flavobacteriaceae bacterium. GTDB lineage: Bacteria > Bacteroidota > Bacteroidia > Flavobacteriales > Flavobacteriaceae > Marivariicella. Next base: position 62,846 of record JAQWSK010000013.1, read on the forward strand.
TAAATCGTTAAAAAAAATAGAAAAAGAGATTGATTTATTTATAAATGACTCTGATCATTCTGCAGACTATGAATACTCTGAGTATCAAACAATTAGAAATAAACTTTCCAAAAATGCTATTATTCTAGGCGATAACTCGCATGTAACAGATAGACTTCTAAAATTTAGTATAGAGAATAAAAGAAACTATATAATTTTTAAAGAAGAACCATTAAATCATTGGTACCCAGGAGCTGGAATTGGAATTTCATATCCAAGAAATAAATGAAAGTATCAATAATTACCATATCATATAATTCTGTAAACACAATTCAGGGAACATTAGAATCTGTCTTAAATCAAACTTATAAAAACATAGAGCACATTGTGATTGATGGTAATTCAAATGACAATACTGTAAGTATTTGCAAAAACTATTCTCATTTATTTAAAATAATTTCAGAGAAAGATAAAGGAGTTTATGATGCTTTTAATAAAGGTTTAAAAATAGCCAGTGGTGACATAGTAGGGTTTTTAAATTCAGATGACATATTTTATAATATAGACTCTCTAAAAACTATAGTAGATGAATTTGATACAAATACTGATGCTGTTTTTGGAAACTTAAAGTTTTACAATAAAAAAAATAAAGTTATTAGGAAATGGATTTCAAAACCGTATAAAAAAGGTGCGTTTGAAAGGGCTTGGATGCCTCCGCACCCAACATTTTATTGTAGAAAGAGTATTTATAATGAGCTTGGCTTTTACAATGACTCATTTAAAATTGCAGGAGACTTTGAATTAATGTTAAGGTTCATTGAATTAAATAATATTAAAACTAAGTTTATTAATAAAAACTTAATTAAAATGAAGGCTGGAGGAATAAGTAATTCGGGTTTAATAAGTAAAATAAAAATTTTAGAAGAAGAGTTTAAGGCTTTTAAAATTAACAAAATAAGCTTAAACAAATTCTTTTATATTATCAATAAAGGCTTTAAAATAAAGGAGTTTTTATGATTGTATTATCTTTAATAAAATTATAAATCATAATGAAAGGTATAATTTTAGCGGGTGGAATGGGATCTAGATTATTTCCTGTGACCAAAGGTGTTTCTAAGCAGTTATTACCTGTGTATGATAAGCCTATGGTTTATTATCCTCTATCTGTTCTTATGCAAGCTGAGATAAAAGAAATTCTTTTAATAAGTACCCCTCAGGACTTGGGCCAATATCAAAGACTTCTTGGAGACGGAAGTCGATGGGGTATTAACTTGAGTTATCTAAAACAGGATAAACCAAATGGATTAGCTGAAGCTTTTATTATTGGAGAAAATTTTATTAAAAATGATTCAGTATGTTTGGTTCTTGGAGATAATATTTTCTATGGATCCGATTTAATTAGCCATCTAAAATTTGCAATTAATCAAATAAATGAAAGTCAAAAAGCAACAGTTTTCGGTGTTAAAGTAAAAGACCCTCAAAGATATGGTGTAATAAGCTTTGATGAGAAAGGAAATCCAAATGAAATTATAGAAAAGCCTAAAATTCCTTCAAGTGATTATGCTGTGGCTGGATTATATTTTTATCCAAACTCAGTAATTGAAATTGCAAAAACAATTAAACCTTCGGATAGAGGTGAGCTTGAAATAACTTCAGTTAATCAAATTTATTTAAATAAAAAAAAACTTTGTGTTGAAAAGTTAGACAGAGGTTTTACTTGGTTGGATACTGGGACTCACGAGTCCTTATTAGAAGCTAGTCAGTTTATTCAGACAATTGAAAAAAGACAAGGCTTAAAGGTTGGTTGTTTAGAAGAAGTAGCATTTCAAAACGGATGGATTTCAAAACAATTGTTGATTAAAACAGCTAATTCATTTAAAAACACTGGGTACGGAGAATATCTAATAAACAAATATTCTGGTAATGATAATTGAGACCACCGAATTCAAAGATGTTCTAAAAATAACAACTAAATCTTTTAAAGATGATAGGGGATCTGTTCGTGAGAACTTTCGTTTGGATAAGCTTGAAAATTTTATTGAAAGAAAAATATTCTTTTGTCAAGATAATTTATCACATTCTAAAAAAGGAGTAATTAGAGGTCTCCATTATCAAACACATCCATATAGCCAATCAAAATTGGTATCTGTCATTAAAGGAGAAGTGTTGGATGTTATTGTTGACATTAGAAAGGGTTCTTCAAATTTTGGAAAGCACATTTCGTTTAAGCTTAACGAACATAATCAACAACATTTATTTATTCCGAGAGGTTTCGCTCATGGATATATCACTCTTAGTGATGAATCTATTTTTCATTATAAAGTTGACAATTATTATAATAAGATTAGTGAGGGAAGTATAGCTTTTGACGATTTAAAACTTAAAATTAACTGGAGATTACCAAAATCTGAATGGATTATTTCAGAAAAAGATCAAAACCACCCTGTTTTAGATAAAGCTGAGTTGTTTGATTATAATTCTAATCTATATGATTAATGTTTTAGTAACAGGTGGTAATGGTCAAATGGGAAGATGCCTAGATCATATAAAGTCTAAACATTCTTCTATTAAATTTCTTTTTTTAAGTAAAGATAAATTAGACATTACAATTTATAAATCACTTTTAAACTTTATACAAGAGCATGAAGTAGATGTTATAATTAATTGTGCTGCTTATACAAAAGTAGATAAAGCAGAAGAGGAGCCTGCTAATGCAAAAATAATTAATGTTTTAGGAGTAAAAAACTTAATAAAAATTTCAGAAACATTTCATATTAAATTAATTCATATTTCCACTGATTATGTTTTTGATGGTTATAGTGTAAACAATTTAAAAGAAGAAGATAAAACAAACCCTCTTGGAGTTTATGGAAAAACTAAACTTGAAGGAGAAAATCTAGTTTTAGATTCAAATTCAGAAGCAATAATTATTAGAACGTCATGGTTATTTAGTCCATTTGGAAATAATTTTGTTAAGACAATTTTAAAACGATCTCATTTAAAACAAAAGATCTCAGTAATAAATGATCAACGGGGAAAGCCAACATATGGTATAGATTTAGCCGAAACAATTATTAAATTAATCCATTCGTCAAAGTCATTTAAAAATAAAATTTATCATTTTTCAAACAAAGGAGTTACTACTTGGTATGATTTCGCAAAATCTATAATTAAATTAAGTGGATCGAAATGTGATTTGGCTCCCATTAAAACTGAAAACTACCCCTTAAAAGGATTAAGACCAAAAAATTTAGATTTGAACACTGAGCTTATTGAAACTACTCTTAACTTGCAAATTCCTAATTGGAAAGACTCTCTAAATGAGTGCTTAAAAATGATTAAATGAGTAATTATAAGAAAAACATATTAATTACAGGAGGCGCAGGCTTTATTGGATCCCATCTAGTAATTCAATTAGTAAAAGAGTATTCCGATTATAGAATAATTAACATTGATTCATTAACATATGCTTCTAATATTAAGAATTTAGTTGATATCGAAAAATCATCAAATTATGTTTTTGAAAAGATTGACATTAGAGATAAAAAATCAATTTATGAAGTTATAGTTAAATATGATATTGATAATATAATACATTTAGCTGCAGAATCTCACGTTGACAATTCAATCAAAGAGCCTTTAGAGTTTGCAAAAACAAATGTAATAGGGACTTTAAATCTTTTAGAATCAGCAAGAGAATTATGGAAAAATGATTTTTCGAATAAATGTTTTTATCATGTATCTACAGATGAGGTATATGGAAGTTTAGGCCAGCAGGGATCGTTCTCTGAAACAACAGCCTATGATCCAAGATCACCATATTCTGCATCTAAAGCCTCCTCAGATCATTTTGTTAAAGCTTATTTTCACACATATAAAATACCAATAATTATTTCAAACTGCTCAAATAATTATGGCCCTAATCAGCATTCAGAAAAACTCATACCACTTATGGTAAGTAAAATTTTCAAAAATGAAAGCTTACCAATTTATGGTGACGGAAAGAATATAAGAGATTGGCTTTTCGTGAAAGATCATATTTATGCGATTGATTTAATTTTTCATAAGGGAAAAAAAGGTGAGACTTATAATATTGGAGGAAACAATGAATTAAATAATATTGACCTTGTAAATAAAATAATATTTGAGGTAGATGCAGCTCTTGAAAGGCCATTTGGCTCCTCAAAAAAATTAATTTCCTTTGTAGCCGACCGAAAAGGCCATGATTTTAGATATTCCATCGACTCTTCTAAATTAAAAAATGAATTAGGATGGATTCCCAGAATATCATTTGAAAAAGGACTGCAATTAACAGTAGAATGGTACCTTAAAAGTCTAAAAAGAAATTAATTTTTATATTTATCAAAAAAATAAGATTATGAACACATCTGATATAGGTAAGCTTGTTTTAAGAGTCTTCTTTTCGTTATTAATGTTAACTCATGGATGGGGAAAACTAAACAGATTGTTTGCTGATGAAGTAGAGTTTGGAGATCCACTAGGAATAGGTTCTGTTCCTACACTTATTTTGGCTGTTTTTGCTGAATTTATTGCTCCAATACTTATTATAGTTGGATTTAAAACAAGGTGGATTTCATTATTACCTATTGCGACTATGACTGTAGCAGTTCTAATAGTACATGCAAGTGACCCATTTAAAAGACAAGAATTACCATTGTTATATCTTACAGGCTTTGTAGCAATTGCTCTAATTGGTCCTGGAAAATATTCTATTGACAAAAGATAGTTATAAAAGTAGTTGTTTTTGTTTTGATTAATTCCTAAAAAACATATCTTTGCCGTCCGAAATAACATAAAAATGTACGCAATAGTAGATATAGCAGGGCAGCAATTTAAAGTTGAAAAAGATCAAAAAATCTTTGTACATCGTCTAAACGAAAAAGAAGGATCAAAAGTTTCTTTTGGAAAGATTTTACTTTTAGATGATGGTAAAGATGTTAAAATTGGCGCTCCGACTGTAGATGGCGCATCTGTTGACGCTAAAGTTATTAATCATTTAAAAGGAGATAAAGTAATTATTTTCAAGAAAAAAAGAAGAAAAGGATATCGCGTTAAAAATGGACATCGTCAGTACTTATCCGAAATCCAAATTTCTAATATTTCTTCTTCGGGAAGTAAATCTGTAAAAAAAGCAGAAGAATCTAAATCAGAGCTAAAAGCCAAACCTGAAACAAAAGCTAAATCAGCTTCAAAAGCTAAACCAAAAAAAGTTTCTGAACCAAAGCTTCAAAAGCAAGATTTATCTTCTATGAGTGTTACGGAACTTAAGGTTTTAGCAAAAGACAAAGGATTAACAGGTATTTCTAAAATGAAAAAAGCAGACTTAATAAAAGCTTTAAGTTAAAATAAAAGAAATTAATCATGGCACATAAAAAAGGAGTTGGTAGTTCAAAAAACGGAAGAGAATCAGAATCAAAACGTCTGGGGGTTAAAATTTTTGGAGGTCAAGCTGCTCGTGCAGGAAATATTATAGTTCGTCAACGAGGAACTGCTCATAATCCAGGAGAAAATGTTTATTTAGGAAAAGATCATACGCTTCATGCTCAAATTGATGGCTTAGTTGAGTTTTCTAAAAAGAAAAATAATAAATCATATGTTTCTATACTTCCTTTTGAGGCATAGTAAATAGAAGTAGCTTATTAAGATAACAAACCCCTCAATTGATTGAGGGGTTTCTTTATTATTTAAAGAATTTAATATCTATAATAATCAGGCTTATAAGGGCCTTCTAAAGTAACACCTATGTATTTTGCTTGCTCTTCAGACAATGATTCTAATTCTACGCTTAAATGTTCTAGATGAAGCTTTGCAACCTTTTCATCTAAATGTTTTGGTAGCATATATACCTTATTTTCATATTTTTCAGGATGTTGCCACAATTCTATTTGAGCCAATGTTTGATTTGTAAATGAATTACTCATTACAAAACTTGGATGACCAGTAGCACATCCAAGGTTAACTAGACGTCCTTCAGCAAGGATAATCAATTCATTTCCGTTTTTAAGAGTATATAGGTCAACTTGGGGTTTGATCTCAGTTTTTGTATGACCATACTGTTTGTTTAACCAGTTCATATCAATTTCATTATCAAAGTGACCTATATTACAAATAATAGATTTGTCTTTCATTTTTAAAAAAGCATCTTTACCAATAATATCTTTGTTCCCTGTAGCAGTAATAACTATATCAGTATTATCAATAACGGACATTATTTTCTTAACTTCAAATCCATCCATTGCTGCTTGTAAAGCACATATTGGATCAATTTCACTAATAGTAACTAAAGCTCCAGCTCCAGCAAAAGATGCGGCAGTGCCTTTACCTACATCTCCATAACCTGCTACAAGAACTCTTTTACCGGCCAACATTATATCAGTTGCTCTCCTAACAGCATCAACAGCACTTTCTTTACAACCGTATTTATTATCAAATTTTGATTTAGTTACAGAGTCATTAACATTTATTGCAGGAAGTGGCAGAGCTCCATTTTTCATTCTTTCATATAAACGATGAACTCCAGTTGTAGTTTCCTCAGAAAGACCTTTTATATTATCTATTAACTCAGGATACTTATCTAAAACCATATTTGTTAAATCTCCACCATCATCAAGAATTAAATTAAGAGGTTTTTGATCTTCTCCAAAAAACAAGGTTTGTTTAATACACCAGTCAAATTCTTTTTCATTCATTCCTTTCCAAGCATATACCGGAATTCCTGCAGCAGCAATAGCAGCTGCTGCATGATCTTGAGTAGAAAATATATTACAAGAACTCCAAGTTACATCAGCTCCTAGAGCAATAAGCGTTTCAATTAAAACCGCAGTTTGAATTGTCATATGAAGACAACCAGCAATTCTTGCTCCTTTGAGAGGTTTATGTTTCCCATATTGTTCCCTAAGGGACATTAATCCAGGCATTTCAGCTTCAGCTAATGTTATTTCTTTTCTACCCCATTCTGCTAGATTAATATCTTTAACTTTATAAGGGGAATAGTTAACTTTTGCTTTTAATTCCATAGTATATTTGTATATATATTTTATTCAAAAATACACACAAAATCTGCCATTAACAATGCCATTTATATCAAAAACTAATTTTAACAACTTTAACCTCTATTTGTGGAAAATAGAAGAGAGTGAAGTAACATTAGAAAATGGGATTGCTATTTCCTCAGCCTTAAGAGAAAGATTGAAAAGTGCGCGAAGTGAAGAACATAGAAAAGGAATTCTTTCAGTACATCAATTAATGAAAGTCGCAGATGTTTTAGAAAGTGATCTTTATTACGATTCTGATGGATGTCCTAACTTAAAATTTAACAAATATATATCTATTTCACATTCAAAATATTTTTCAGCAATAGTTTTAAGTGAATTTCAGATAGGTGTTGATATAGAATTTTGTCGAGAAAAAATTATTAGAATAGCTCCTAGGTTTCTTCATAATAAAGAGCACTTTGCTTTAGGAAAAATAGAAGAGTTAACATATGTCTGGACTGCGAAAGAGGCAATTTATAAAGCATTTCGTACTTCAGGCATCAACTTTTCAAAACAAATATATATCGATAAACCTTTTGATGAGGGAAAAGTACGAGAGGGTAAAGTTGTTTATAATGATCAACACAAATTATTTGAATTATCATCTATCAAATTCGACTCTCACTTTGTAACTATTGCTTATGAAAAAAACTAGTCTATGGAATTATATATTATTTAACTTATATTTTTTCTTCAAATGTCTTCTATTTTAGATTTTTTATTTTCCCCATATAATGAATATTCTACTCTAGATGTTTTACTAGAATTAACAGCTGTTATTTTAGGGTTTATGAGTGTTTGGTTTTCAAAAAAAAACAATATATGGGTTTACCCAACTGGAATGGTCTCAACTGCTATATATGTTTATCTTCTTTTTTATTTGGGATTACTAGGAGACATGCTTATTAATGCATACTATTTTTCTATGAGTATTTATGGATGGTACTATTGGACTCGTTCTAAAGATGGAATGGATTTAAACCCAATTTCTAAAATCAATAATAGTGAATATAAAACCTCTCAAATATTATTTGCCTTTGCCATTGTATTTGTTTATTTAGTGTATAATATTTTTGATATGTGGAATAATATGATTGCATACATTGATACGATAACTACAGCTATTTTTTTTGTTGGAATGTGGTTAATGGCAAGAAGAAAAATAGAAAATTGGTTATTTTGGATAGTTGGAGACCTAATATCTATTCCGCTTTATTTATATAAAGGATTAGCCTTGACAAGTTTTCAATATTTAGTTTTTACTTTTATAGCTATAGCTGGATATTTTGCATGGAAAAATGAAATTTTGAATGTCGAAAAATAAATGCATAAGAATCGTTTTAATTGGACCAGAGTCTACAGGGAAAACTTCCCTTGCAAATCATTTGGCTGAGCACTATAAAACTAAATATGTTCCTGAATTTGCTAGAGGCTATCTTCAGAGAAAATGGAATGATAACAATGAAGTTTGTGGTCTTGATGATCTACCAATTATTGTCAATGGACAGAAAAATCTTGAAAAGAAACTTATAAAAAGTGCTACCAATGTTATTTTTTGCGATACAAATGTTGTCGTAACACAAATATGGTCCCAAACACATTTTAATGGGTACTGTTCTCCAGAGATATTAAAAGCAGCGAAGAAGTCCAATTATGATTTTTATTTATTGACAAACATCGATGTGCCATGGCAAAAAGATGATCTAAGAGATCGCCCAAATGACAGAAAAAAAATGTTAAAAATTTTTCAAAAAACTCTTGAAACATATAATTTTCCATACAAATTGATTTCAGGTGATATAAATAGCCGATTAAAATCTTCTATTGAAATTATAGACAGACGTATTTTAAACTTATAGAATGCTTTTATTATTAAATTTTCATATATTTATAATGTCTCAAAGGGGTGCCAAACTGGCTGAGATTAAACCCATAGAACCTGAGCAGGTAATGCTGCTAAGGGAGTTATATTTTTATACATAAAATAATTGCCCCTTTTATTTAAATAAATTTATTTAAATGAAAAAAATAATTAAAGGCTTTATATTTTTTATTTTTTTGAATGGTTTTTCACAAGAATTAGAATTTGAGAAACCGATTGACTCACTTAAAGGCTATATGTTAGAGGAAGTAAGTGTTTCATCTATTAGAGCAAGAATAACAGATCCAGTAACGCATACAAATATTAATAAAGAAGATATAAAGTCTCGTAATTTAGGTCAGGATTTACCAATTTTATTAAATTATTTACCTGGAGTTGTAACAACGAGTGATGCAGGAGCGGGTATTGGATATACAGGAATACGTATAAGAGGAAGTGATGCCTCTAGGGTAAATGTAACGCTAAACGGAATACCTTTTAATGACTCTGAATCACAAGGAACATATTGGGTCAACCTTCCAGATTTTGCAAGCTCAATAGAAAGTGTTCAACTACAAAGAGGTGTGGGTACATCAACTAATGGAGCTGGTGCTTTTGGGGCTAGTTTAAATATACTGACTAATAGTATGCAAAATGAAGCTTCATCATCAATAAGTACAAGTGTTGGAAGTTTTAAGACATTAAAAAATACATTAAAATTTTCAACGGGAATTTTAAATGATCGTTTCGAATTATCTGGTCGTTTATCTAAAATCACATCTGATGGTTATATTGATAGAGCTAGATCTAATTTGAAATCGTATTTTTTACAAGGAGCATTTAAAGATGGAAACACATTAATAAAAGCTATTGTTTTTGGTGGCCATGAAACAACTTATCAATCTTGGTATGGTATAGAAGATTTATCTAATCGAACATATAATCCTGCTGGTTCAATTTATGACCAGGATGGTTTATTAACTGGGTTTTATGATTCTCAAGAAGATAATTATCGCCAAGATCATTACCAGTTTCACTGGAATGAGCAAATCAGTTCTTTATGGACTACTTCTTTAGGTATAAATTACACATATGGAAGGGGATACTATGAGGAGTATAATGAATCTGCCCCAGAAACAAATTTTTCTTACTTAGGATTAACATCATTTAATATTGGAAGTGAAACTATTTCAGAAACTGAAAATGTTACAAGAAAATGGTTAGATAATGATTATTACGTTATAACAGCAAACTCAAATTATATTAAGAACAATACTCGCTTAGACATGGGAATATTATTAAGTAGATATATAGGAGATCATTTTGGAAAATTATTATGGGCTCAAAATTCAGGTGATGTATTACCAAGAAAGAAATTTTATGAAAATCAAGGGGATAAAAAAGAAATAAATATTTATGCAAAATTAGAACAACCTTTAACAGATCAAATTACTGGATTTATTGACCTTCAATACCGAAACGTAAATTATGATATTAATGGTGTTTTGGCGGGTCCTCAATTTTTTAATGTTGATAGTAAGTATAGTTTTTTTAATCCAAAAGCAGGTTTAACATATGAAACCCCTGATGATGATCAGCTTTATTTTTCTTATTCAAAAGCACAAAAAGAACCAAGCAGATCTGATTTTGAAAATGGAAATCCAAAGCCCGAAAGATTAAATGATTTTGAATTAGGCTGGAGAGTTCATAGAAATACTTTTCAGATATATTCCAACATATATTTAATGGCATATAAAGATCAGCTGGTCTTAACAGGAGCGTTAGATCATGTTGGAACTCCCATAAGAGAAAATATAGGAGAAAGCACCAGGTTAGGGTTAGAAATTGAGGCTAAGGTTAAGTTATCTGATAAATGGTTACTCCAGCCTAATATTGCTATTAGTAAAAACACCAATAAAGATTTTTATTTTAAAAGAGATGGTATTATAAATTATCTAGGGAACACTCGTTTGTCATATTCGCCTGAATTAGTTTTCGGAAATATTTTAACATATAAACATAAAACAAATTTAAATATATCGTTACTAACAAAATATGTTGGAGAACAGTATATGAGTAATATTGAAGCCGAAGGGTCAAAATTAGTGTCCTATTCAGTAAACGATATTAATATTAGTTATCAATTGAATCCTAAATCTATTATAAGTCAAATGACTCTGAATTTATTAATTAATAATTTATTTGATAAAAAGTATATTTCAAACGGATTTTTTTATACTTATGATGACAATTGGTCTTCGATAAATCAGATAACAACTGTTGAGGGAGTAGGATATTACCCTCAGGCTGGAATAAACTTTCTTATAGGGATGACAATTATTTTTTAATTAGAAATAATAATTGTATTTCTGAATCTTTCAGCTTTATAATTTAAAAGGGGGTATTGTGAAGAATTTAGAATCCCTCCTTCTATTAATTGACCAGTTGCAAGGCTATATTTAAAATTATCACAGCTACAAGTAGCCAGTAATCCTTCAATTGAAAGTTTGGAACAAATTTCTAAATTATGATTTGAGCAACTAGCTTCCCAAGCAAAGATGTCATTTCCATTAATGTTAAAAATTAAAATTCCATTAATTCCTCCATATGGGATAAATTTACTACCTCCAGCAAAATTTAAATTATCATATTCAGGTAAATTCAAATTAATACTGTGGCTAAATGAAACTTCATTTAGGTAAGGGTTCCTTTTTATAGCGTCCCCGCTACAAGAAAACATGAGAATTAAAACAAATAATATTCCCATTTTTTTCAAAGTATGTAAACTTAAAAAGGCTTCAATTTTCATATATTTGTTTATTGCCTAGATATTGACATAGGTTTTATCTGGTTTTACCAAAGTACAAAGTTATGAGTAAGGTTTCATATTATTCTGAAGAAGGTTTAAAAAAACTTCGAGACGAGTTAAATAAGCTAAAAGATATTGAAAGGCCTAAGGCTTCTCAAGCTATTGCTGAGGCTAGAGATAAAGGTGATTTAAGTGAAAATGCTGAGTATGATGCTGCAAAAGAGGCTCAGGGGATGTTAGAACTCCAAATTTCCAAAATGGAAGAAGTTCTTTCTAATGCTAGAATAATTGATGAATCTCAATTAGACATGTCTAAAGTTTTAGTTTTATCAACAGTTGAGGTAAAAAATTTAAGTACAGGACAATTAATGAAATATACTTTAGTAGCCCAAACTGAAGCAGATTTGAAAAACGGTAAAATTTCTGTTGAATCACCTATAGGAAGAGGATTGTTAGGTAAAGGTGTTGGTGAAATTGCAGAAATTTTGATTCCAAACGGAAAAATAGAATTAGAAATAATTAATATTAATAGAGGTTGATGGAAAGTGTTTTTTCTAAATTAATCAGTGGAGAGTTGCCATGTCATAAAGTAGCTGAGTCTGATGATTTTTTAGCATTTTTAGATATTAACCCTAATACTGAAGGCCATACTCTTTGCATTCCTAAAATAGCTGAAGATAAAATCTTTAATCTGTCAGAACAAGAATACATTAGCTTAATGAGGTTTAGTAGAAAAGTAGCTTTGGCCTTAAGAAAAACAGTTAAATGTGGAAGAATTGGAGTTAGTGTTATTGGACTTGAAGTCCCTCATGTTCATGTCCATTTAATTCCAATAAATAGTATTGAGGATATGACTTTTCAAAAAAAAGTGAAAGTTGATACAAAAACAATGGCCCTATTAGCTAACGCTATAGCTTCGAATTTTAAATAGCAATTGGTAATTCAATTGCAAAAGTAGTTCCTTTTTCAGGAAAAGAATTTTTTATATATATATTGCCTCCATGATAATCATTGATTATCCTTTTTGCTAAAGAGAGTCCAAGGCCCCAACCTCTTTTTTTTGTTGTAAAACCTGGATTAAATATTTTATTAAAGTTTTCAGGTTTAATACCTTCCCCACTGTCTGTTACTAAAATCATTAGACTTTTATCTTTTAAATCTAAAGAAATAATAATTTGACCTTCACCTTTCATTGCATCAACTCCATTTTTAATAATATTTTCTAGGGCCCAACTTAATAGCTGTATGTTTACTGGAGCTACAATTGATTCCTTTGGTATAAGCGTTTTAAAAATAATTAGATTTGAACTTCTTTTTTGAATGTAAAGAACAGTTTCTTTAATTATTAAAGTTACGTTTTGAAATTCTAAAATTGGTTTTGAACCAATTTTAGAAAATCTTTCGGTTATTATTTTAAGTCGATTAATGTCTTTTTCCATTTCTGCAATGCTTAACTCTGGTTTTCTTCCCTCTTTCATTAAAGTAGTCCAACCTATTAAAGATGATAAGGGAGTTCCAATCTGGTGAGCAGTTTCTTTAGCCATTGCAGCCCAAAGTTTATTTTGTTCGGAAATTTTGTTTGTTTTAAAAATAAAATAGAGTAACAAACCAAAAAGCATAATAATTAGAAAAAGAGCTAATGGATAATATTGAAGTTTTTTGAGTAAAATAGAATCACCATAATACAATTTTTGATTAACTAAAAGCTTTCCGGAAATCGAATCTTTATATTGAATTATAATTGGGTTGTTTTCTTTTTTAATTTTCTCTAAATTATCATAGAGATTAATAGAGTCTGATTCTAATACCCCTTCAAAATTTTTAAAATCAATTATTTTGTCATTAGCATTCACCTGAAACATAGGGTTTATACCAGTTTGCTGTAGAACCTTAAATGTTAAATTGTTAGGTTTTTTATTTTCAATAAAATCTTTTTGAGCCATGGCCCACAATTCCATTTTGAGCCTTTCTTCATTTTTTAATTTTTGAAAAAGAACATTTGTGTTCCACACAATAAGAATTACAATTATAAAGGCAACTAAAGGCCAGATTCGCTTTATAGATAGAGATATTTTTCTAGTCACGAAAATAATTTACTGCAAGATAATTCAATTTAAATAATCTAATGCTATTCAGTTCATAAGGCAAAAAAGTTTTGTTATTTTTGAAAAATAAAATAAAACCTATGGAAATTATTGGTAAAATAAAATGGCTTGATGAAACAAAGGAATATGGCTCAAATGGATTTAGAAAAAGAGAAGTGGTTATAACCACTGAAGAGCAGTACCCTCAGAATATTTTAGTTGAATTTGTTCAAGACAAATGTGATTTGTTAAATTCCTTTCAAATAGGTAAACAAGTAAAAGTTAGTATTAACTTAAGAGGAAGAGAATGGACTAATCCTGAAGGTCAAGTAAAGTATTTTAATTCAATTCAGGGATGGCGTATAGAAGAAATAAATGAAGAAATCAATCAAGAGATACCTCCTATACCTCCACCTACAACTTTTGAGAGTGCTGACGAGGACGATAATGAAGTTGAAGATGACCTGCCATTTTAAGATTTAAGTTCTAAATATCTAAAGCAGTCAGTTTGATGGCCATTAATTATTCCTGACGCCATTAGATATGCATATGTTATTTTTGGACCTAAAAATTTAAATCCTTTTTTCTTTAGATCATCACTAATATTTTTTGCCAATGGCGAAAAATTATTTAAAGGGTCAAGGTGATCTTTAGGATTGGAATACTTATTTTTAAAATCAGATAGATATTTATAAAAACTTCCATAAGTTTTTTGTACTGAAATGAATGCTTTAGCATTTGAAATAGTTGATATAATTTTTGATCGATTTCTGATGATACCTTTATTATTCATAAGCTTTTCAATTTTTCTTATGTCATAAACCGATATTTTATAAAAATCAAACTTGTCAAAAGCATTAATAAAGTTTTTACGTTTTTTAAGAATTGTATACCAGCTAAGACCAGCTTGAAAAGTTTCTAAGATTAAAAACTCAAACAATTTTCGATCATCAGAAATTCGAACACCCCATTCATTGTCATGATAGTTTTTATACAAAATATTATTTGAACACCACGAACATCTAACTTTATCTTTCATAATGAATTCTCAAATTAATTTAAGATTAATTCAAATAAAAAACTTCAATTTAAAAACTTTAGTTATTTGAGCTATTAATTTGTAATTAAACGAGAGATAATCTAGCAAATTCAACTACTTTAAGGTTTTTATTAAACGATGAAACATATTGTGAAACACTTTGCTTCCCATCTTTAATATAATCTTGATTAACAAGCGTATTATCCTTAAAGAATCTTTTTATTTTTCCTTTAGCTATCTTATCTAGCATCACTTCCGGCTTGCCCTCTTGACGTAATTGATCTTTAGCAATTTCAATTTCCTTTTCGATTACATTTGAATCGACACCTTCTTCATTAAGAGCGATAGGGTTCATAGCGGCCGCTTGCATGGCAACATTTTTTGCTATTTCTGCTGCACTATCAACAACCTCAGAAAGACCAGTTAATGTTGCAATTTTATTTCCAGCGTGTATGTAAGATCCTACAAATGGAGCCTTTAAGGTTTTAAAACCACCAATTTCAATTTTTTCTCCTATAACTCCAGTTTGCTCAATTAATTTTTCTGAAACTGTCATTCCTTGAAAGTCAGAGTTTAAAAATGAATCAAGATTGTCATGATTTAAAGCATTCTCAGTTAGTGTATTTGCAAGATCTAAATAGGAATTGTTTTTAGCAACAAAATCAGTTTCACAATTAATTGAAACTATAACACCTTTTGTGTTTTCCAGATTAACCATAGCCAGGACAGCCCCTTCCGAAGAAACTCTATCAGCTCTATTTGCAGCTACTTTTTGACCCTTTTTACGAAGATTTTCAATGGCTTTTTCAAAATTTCCTTCAGCCTCCACCAAAGCTTTTTTACAATCCATCATACCAGCTCCAGTGGATTGACGGAGTTTATTTACTTCTGCAGCAGTAATTTTCACAATTTTTTATTTTTATTAAATGTTTATTTTTTTTCTTTTGAATTCCGCTTTCTAGGGCTAGATGCATTTTTTTTGGTAGTAGCTTTTACTTCAGGTGCAATTTCTACTTCAGGCGCAACTTCTGCTTCAGGTGCAGCTTCTACTTCAGGCGCAGCTTCTACTTCAGGCGCAACTTCTGCTTCAGGTGCAGCTTCTACTTCAGGTGCAGTTTCTACTTCAGGTGCAACTTCTACTTCAGGTGCAGCTTCTACTTCAGGAGCAACTTCTACTTCAGGAGTAGCTTTTGACACATCTGTTTGACTTTCACCTTTTTCTTGAGCCTCTTTCTCATTTTTTCTTTCTAACAATCCTTCTGAAATAGAATCTGTAACAAGACTAAGTATTTTTTCTATAGATTTTGAAGCATCATCGTTAGATGGAATTACAAAGTCAACTTCTCTCGGATCAGAGTTTGTATCGACCATTGCAAAAATGGGAATATTTAATTTTTGAGCTTCTTTAATAGCAATATTCTCTCTCTTTATATCAACAACAAAAAGAGCCCCAGGAAGACGAGTCATGTCAGTAATAGAGCCTAAATTCTTTTCTAGTTTAGCCCTCATTCGCTCAACCTGTAATTTTTCTTTTTTTGAAAGAGTTTCAAAAGTTCCATCTTTTTTCATTCTATCTACTGCAGTCATTTTTTTAACAGCTTTACGTATGGTTACAAAGTTTGTTAACATACCCCCAGGCCAACGTTCAGTTATATAAGGCATGTTAATTTTTTTTACTTTTTCAGCAACGATATCTTTTGCTTGTTTTTTTGTTGCTACAAAAAGGATTTTTCGCCCTGATATAGCAATTTTTTTGAGTGCTGATTGAGCTTCTTCAATTTTCGCAGCAGTTTTATATAAATTGATTATATGGATTCCATTACGTTCCATATAAATATATGGAGCCATATTTGGATCCCACTTACGTGTAAGATGACCAAAATGAACACCTGCGTTCAGTAGAGTTTTTACTTTTGTTTGTGCCATAATTTTTAGTTTACGTTCTCTGGTATAGTAGCAATAGATATAATCTATTTAGATGCTAAACTTATTTTCGTATTTACGATAAGACAACTTTGATTAATATATAAATGAATTTTCCTCAATTGACAAATCAAATTAACGTTTTGAGAATTGGAATTTTTTTCTTGCTTTCTTTTGCCCGAATTTTTTACGTTCAACCATACGAGGATCACGAGTTAACAATCCTTCTGGTTTTAGAGCAATACGATGTTCTTCATCAACTTTACACAAAGCTCTAGAAATTGCTAATCGAACTGCTTCAGCTTGACCTGTTACACCCCCTCCTTTAACCGTAACTTTTAAATCATATGATCCTTCAGTTTCAGTTAGAGAAAATGGTTGAATAATTTTGTATTGCAGTGGGGCAGTAGTAAAATAATCAGTATAGTTTTTTTTATTAACTGTTATACCTCCTTTTCCTTTAGACAGAAAAATACGAGCAACTGAAGTCTTACGACGACCGATAGTGTGGATTACTTCCATTATAGTAAATCGTTTAAGTTAATAATAGTAGGATTTTGAGCTTCTTGTTGGTGCTGATCACCTGAATACACTCTTAGATTTCGAAATAATTCAGATCCTAATTTATTTTTAGGAAGCATACCTTTAATAGCTTTCTCAACTAATCGAGTGCTGTTTTTTTTATGAACTTGCTCTGCAGTTAGAATTCGCTGTCCTCCAGGGTAACCAGTATGACGTATGTATTGTTTTTGCTTCCATTTTTGTCCCGTAAGAATAAGTTTCTCAGCATTTATTACAATAACATTGTCACCGCAATCTACATGTGGAGTAAAATTTGGTTTATGCTTCCCCCTTAATAGAGAGGCAACTGCAGAGGCGGTTCTTCCAAGTGGAAATCCTTTGGCATCTACTAATAGCCAATTCTTGTCGACAGTATTAGAATTAGCAGAAACAGTTTTGTAGCTTAATGTATTCACTATTTTATTGTTTTAAACAAAGCATTTATATGCTATTGGGCTGCAAATGTACTATTTAAAAATGTTTTGAAAAAATATTTTTGTTTAAAGTATAAAAAAGAATTAGTGAGCATCTAACCAGTGTTTCCCCTCACCTAAATCAACTATTAATGGCACCTTGAGTTTAAATGCATTTTCCATTTCTCTTTTTATCATAATTTTTAATTCTTTTAATTCTGATTTTAGAACATCAAAAACTAATTCATCATGAACCTGAAGTAACATTTTTGATCTCCAATTTTCAGAAATTAGTTTTTTATGAATATTAATCATAGCTAATTTAATTATATCAGCCGCACTTCCTTGTATAGGAGCATTAACAGCATTTCTTTCTGCTGCACTTCGAACTACTGCATTAGCTGAATTTATATCCTTAAGATATCTCCTTCTACCAAGCACTGTACTTACATAGCCATTCTCTCTAGCATAATCAATTTGATCTTGCATATAACTTCTCAGTTTAGGATATGTTAAGTAATACGCTTCAATTAATTCCTTCGATTCTGATCTGCTTAAATTTGTTTGCTGACTTAATCCAAAGGCAGAAACTCCATATATTATTCCAAAGTTTATTGTTTTTGCATTGTTTCTTTGTTCACGACTTACGTCATTTAATGAAATATTAAAAACTTTAGCGGCAGTTGATTTATGAATATCCTCACCATTTTTAAAAGCTGAAATCAGATTAGGGTCTCCACTTAGAGCGGCAATAATTCTTAATTCAATTTGAGAATAATCTGCTGCAACAAGCACATGATCATTATCTCTAGAAATAAAAGCTTTTCTTATTTGTTGACCGCGTAATGTTCTAATAGGTATATTTTGAAGGTTAGGTTTATTGCTGCTTAAACGTCCTGTTGAAGCTACAGCTTGATTGTATATAGTATGAACTCTCTTTGTTTTAAGATTTATCTCCTTGGGTAATGCTTCAACGTATGTATTCAATAATTTTTGAAGTGAACGCCACTGTAAAATATCGCTAATAATTTTATGTTTTTTAGATAAATAGGAAAGAACATCTTCAGAGGTTGAATATTGTCCAGTTTTTGTTTTTTTAGGTTTTTCAACTAGCTTTAGTTTTTCAAATAAAATCAAACCAAGTTGTTTTGGAGAGGCAATATTAAAATCTTCTCCAGATTGACTAAATATCTCCTTCTCTAAAAGAGTAATATCATTTTTTAATTTTATAGATAGTTCTGCTAAAAAATCAATATTTAAATTAATTCCTTCACACTCCATTGAGCTTAAAACAGAAATTAAAGGGATTTCAACTTCTTGATATAGACTCAAAGTATTTGACTTAATAAGCTCTTTTTCAAAATATTGTTTTAATTGAAGGGCAATATCTGAATCCTCAACTGAATATTCTTTTAGAAGAGATAAATCAACATCTCGCTTACCACCTTGTTGATTCTTTACTTTTTTACCGATTAACTCATTTATTGGCTGCAGTTGATAGCTTAGATAAGTTTCAGCTAAAATATCCATCCCATGACGCATATCAGGATTAATTAAATAGTGGGCAATTAGTGTGTCAAAAAGAGGCCCGTTTAAAGATACGCCATAGTTGTTAAGCACTTTAATATCGTATTTGAGATTGTGACCTATTTTTTGAATTTGTAAATGCTCAAAAAATATTTTGAATTTAGCTAAAACTTTATTTGCATCATTTCTGTTTTCAGGAATATATAAAAAATATCCCTTCCCAATTTCCCAAGAAAAAGATATGCCAACTAGTTCTGCATTTAAGGGATCATGATTTGTAGTTTCAGTATTAAAAGAGACAGATTTTTGATTCAAAAGCTTTTCTATTAATAGTGAAATTCCAATAGAATTATTTACCACTTGATAAAAATGAGTAACACAAGATAAGTTGTTCTTGTTGGATGTTAATTCTGATGAACCTCCACCGGGAATATTAAATAAGTCGTATTGATGTCCTTCAAAACTTTCTTTTTTAATTATGGGTTCTTTAACAGTTTTCTCGACAGGCTTTGAATTAAAAACTTTTTCAAAACTTTCGCGCATTCTTCTAAACTCTAATTCTTCAAATATTTCACCAACTAATTGCATGTCTGGCTTTTCTAATTCAAAGTCTTTTGCATTAAATTTTACTGGAACATCTAGTAGAATTTTTGCCAGTTCCTTTGAAAGGACCCCCGTATTTTTATTTGCTTCGATTTTTTCTTTGAGCTTACCTTTGAGCTTATCTGTGTTAGCCAAAAGGTTTTCCATAGACCCAAATTCAGCTAGAAACTTTTTGGCAGTTTTATCACCTACTCCAGGTAATCCAGGTATATTATCAACTGAATCACCCATCATACCTAAATAATCTATAACCTGTTCTGGCCTTTCAACTTCAAACTTTTTTTGAACTTCAGGAATGCCCCATATTTCAATACCATTACCCATTCTTGCAGGACGATACATAAAAATATTCTCTGAAACTAATTGCGCAAAATCTTTATCAGGTGTTACCATAAAAGTTTGAAAGCCCTCTTTTTCTGCTTTTTTTGCAAGTGTCCCAATTATATCATCAGCCTCATATCCTTCTTTAATAATTATAGGAATATGCATTGCGTTTAGAATATTTTGAATAAACGGCAAAGCTAATTTGATAGCTTCAGGTGTTTCATCTCGATTTGCTTTATAATCATTATAAAGTTCTGTTCTTGACTTTGAACCTCCTTTGTCAAAACATACTGCTAAATAATCTGGACGCTCTCTTTTGATTACATCAATTAATGAATTAGTGAATCCCATTATTGCTGAAGTATCAAAACCTTTTGAGTTTATTCGGGGATTTTTAATAAAAGCATAATACCCCCTAAAAATTAAAGCATAAGCATCGAGTAAAAACAGACGTTTGTTAGTTGTCATAGATAGAGATTAGTTGTCTTAAAATCACAATTTATAGAGTTTTTTTATTTCTTTGAACTTAATACTTCTTCAATTTGTTTTTGAATTTTATTACTACTCAGGTTAATAGATTCATATAGAATATCTGGATCTCCATGAGTGATAAATTCATGAGGAACCCCAAGAGATTTTATTTTTTTCATATAATTGTTTGTTTGTGCAAATTCCATTAAAGCAGATCCAAACCCTCCTTTTATAGCTCCTTCTTCTATAGTTATTACACTTGAATAATTATTAAAAACATCATTAAGAGTTTTTTTGTCCAGAGGATAAACAAATTCAAAAGAATAATGAGAAAATTCTTCAGAAAAATCACTGTTATTAATTGCCTCTTCTACATTTTCAAATAGAGTTCCTAAACTTAAAACAGCAATTGTTTTACCACTCTTTATTTTGTATGCTCTGTATAAATTTAAATCCTCAAACGATTCGTTTACTTTTTCTATTTGTGAATACCCTCTAGGGTATCTGATAGCAATAGGCCCATGAGGTCTTAATTGAAATGTATATAAAAAATCTCTAAGTCTTTGCGCATTTCTTGGAGCTACAATTGTTAAATTAGGAATACAACGCAAAAAAGATATATCATAAACTCCATGGTGAGTAGGTCCATCATGACCAACTATTCCAGCTCTGTCGATACAAAAAATAATATTTAAATTTTGAATTGCTACATCATGGATAATTTGATCATAAGCTCTTTGAAGAAATGTAGAATAGATAACACAAAATGGAATTAATCCTTCACAAGACATTCCTGCAGAAAGTGTTACTGCATGTTGTTCAGCAATTCCAACATCATAACATCTCTCAGGAATTTTTTTCATCATTTCATTAATACCACTTCCTGTTGGCATGGCTGGAGTTATACAGACTATTTTAGAATTAATTTTTGCTAGATCTAAAATTGTTTTTCCGAAAACTTGTTGATATTTAAGTCTTTTGGTTTTATTTTTTTTGTAAAGTTTTCCTGTTATTTTATCAAATTTTCCAGGAGCATGATAAAGAATTTGATCATCTTCAGCAAGAGTTAAGCCTTTTCCTTTAATTGTCCTAACATGTAATAATCTTGGTCCTTTTTTTGTTTTTTGGAGAATAAGTTCCTTTTGTAAGGACTCCATATCATGTCCATCTACAGGGCCATAATAATCTATGTTTAAAGAATTAAAAATATTATTGTTTTTATTTGATTGTAAATTTGATTTTTCTAAATAGTTTTTCAACGCTCCAACACTTGGGTCGATACCCATTGTGTTATCATTTAGAATCACTAAAACATTTGCTGAAGTATTGCCCAAGTGATTTAAAGCTTCAAAAGCCATACCTGAGGCAATAGAAGCATCTCCAATTACAGAAATATGATTAACATTTTTTTCACCATTAATTTCTGAAGCTAGAGCCATTCCTAGAGCTGCTGAAATTGTTGTGCCTGCATGACCAGTCCCAAATGAATCGTATATACTCTCTTTTATTTTTGGAAATCCACTTATTCCTTTCCATTTTCTATTAGATTTAAACTCTTCATACCTTCCTGTTAAAATTTTATGTCCGTATGCTTGATGACCCACATCCCATAAAATTTTGTCTATGGGCGTGTCAAAAACATAATGAAGTAAAATTGTAAGTTCAACTACACCAAGGCTAGCTCCTAAATGCCCCTCATTAGAAGAAATAACATCAATTATATATTTCCTAAGTTCTTTTGAAATAGAGTTTAACTGTTTCAATGAACATTGCTTAAGGTCTGAGGGATATTTAATAGATTTAAGTTGCATTTAACAAATATAATATTTCGTTTTAGTAACCCATACTTTTTGTAATTTTCAATAATGAAAAACATATTAGATGATAAGTATTTCATGAGAGAAGCTTTGAAGGAAGCAAAAAAAGCCTATGAAATTGGAGAAGTTCCTGTTGGAGCTGTAGTAGCAATAAAAAATAATATAATTGCAAGAGCTCATAATTTAACTCAAACGTTAAATGATGTTACAGCTCATGCTGAAATGCAAGCAATTACATCTGCTTCAAATTATTTAAATGGTAAATATTTAATAGGATGTTCTCTTTATGTTACTCTTGAACCATGTGTTATGTGTGCAGGTGCAATATTTTGGAGTCAGCTGGATAGAATAATTTATGGAGCCTCAGATTTGAAAAGAGGATATTCTCTTCATGGAGATTTATTACATCCCAAAACTAAAGTATTTAGAGGGGAGCTTGAAAAAGAGTCAATAGACTTATTGCAAAGTTTTTTTAAAAGTAAAAGAAAATAAAAAAACCTCCACTAGGGAGGTTTTAAATTTGTTATTCGATAATTACCTTTTAGGTCAATCTTATTTGCTCAACAGCTCTAATACTTTTGCTTTTAATTCTGCGCCTCTAAGATCTCTAGCAACGACTTTTCCAGATGCATCTAATATAAAAGTTGCTGGAATAGCTTCTACTTTGTATTGTGCTGCTATAGGTTCGTCCCAAAATTTAAGGTTTGAAACATGAGTCCAAGTAAGCTTGTCTTTTGCTATAGCTTCTTTCCACTTAGCAGCGTCCTTGTCTAGTGAAACTCCTATAATGTTTAGTCCTTTACTATGCAACTCATTGTACATAGCGACAACATTAGGATTTTCTTGTCTACATGGACCACACCAAGAAGCCCAAAAATCAACAATAGTTACTTTTCCCATGCTCTCTTTTAAAGAAACAACTTTTCCTTGCGGATTAGGAGCTGAGAAATCAG
>JAQWSK010000009.1 GCA_029243245.1 Flavobacteriaceae bacterium
GATTCAAATCTTCTATTTCCACTGATTACTTGATTACGAGAATCAATGATAAGGGGTTGTAATAATCCAACCTCTGAGATACTATCCATTAATTCCTCAATAGAAGATAGGGTATAGATTTCCTTGTTTTTGGGATGGTGTTTTAATGAGGATACTTTAACCTTCATGGGGTAAAGGTAGCGAAGAATTTTATGGTATGCAAGTAATCAGGAAATCAACTGTTTTACTTTCTCTTTCCAAACATCTTCTGGGAGAGTTCCCATTTCCTTTAACCTCAACAAAGTTTTTAATTGTTCCTCGGTTTCTAAAGTAATTGATTTGGATTTTTTCTCCTTTTTTTGGTCAAGTTCTTGATTAAATAATCCATCATTTACCTTCATGATATCCTTGTCCAAAACATTATAATACCCATCAAAAACCTTTTGAGTAGTATGACCTGTCATTTTCATAATACTTCTAATGGGTGTTCCTAACTCAATGTGTTCTCTAATGAATGTTCTTCTTCCGATATGAGAGGATACAATTGAATAAAGTGGGATAAAACTTGTGTTTTCTTCTTTTCCATTTAAATCCCAATCCCTAACTCTTACCCCTCTATCGAGACCAATATGTTTACAGATTTCTTTTATATAACTGTTATATTTCTGATTGGATATCGCATTTCCAAACTTTGTCCTTGGAAAAAGATAGTTATGTGCGTTTTTATTCTTTGAATACTTCTTCCAAATCTCAAAAGTCATTCTATTTATCCTAACCCGAACAGGTTCCTTTTGGATTTTAATCTTTTCCATGAAGAATGAAAAATACCCTAATCTCTTTCCGTTGATTTCTTCTGTATCATAATCAAAATCACCAATCTTCATTTTGACCATATCTCCAAACCTACACCCTACATTACAGAGAAAAATTAACATGTCTTTATATACCTCAAAGGATGTATAAGTTGAGGACCATCTTTTATTATCAGAATCAATCCAAGAATCATCAATATAAGTTAATCTCCTCTCCTTTTGTAAAACCTCTGTATGGTTAGGGTTTTGAATTGAGAATTTATCATAGTTGTGTAATTTGAGGACCTCATCTCTTTTAAAAAAGATTACTTCCCCTCCACCATCACTAAGTACAATACCGTCTGGTTTCCTTATACTAAAGTTGGTTCCATATTTCTCATTACTCCAATTTGAAAACCTTGTAAGAGCTTTCATTCTTTTTCTAATAGTTGAGGGTCTTAATCCTTTTCTATCATAGCTCCATCTACAAAATCCATATACCCAATCACTATCCAAATCCTCTGGAAATAATAAGACATTGTTTTTCGTTTGATATTCAGAAGCATATTCTCTAACCTGTTTAATACTCGTATTAGTACTTCTTTTAGTTGAGGTTCTGTTATTGTATGAAGTTGAATTTATCCATTTTTCATATTCAGTAATCATCGGAAGAAAGTGAATCTCTTTTCTACTTATCACTTCTTTCGTTCGTTTATCCTTTCTTAAATAACTTCTAACTAACTCTACAAGGGGCTCTTTATCTTGTTTTTTGATGGTAAGTACTATTCCATTGATTTCGTCAAGTTTATTCTTAATCAGTAAATTTTTATCTCGATAATCTTTATCTGAAGATTTTATTGGGTCTTTAGATGTTTTCTTCCTCCAATTATCATCCCAGTCTTTTATTTGACAAACAACACTGGTGCTTACCTTTGTTCTTTTACCCTTATAATAATAGTCTATAATAACAGGTGCAGAATCCTTTTGATTCAAATGATTCTTGTTATTTTTAAAGTCTAATCTGTAATAAAGTCCCATTAATCAGTCAATTAACATACTCTAATATACGAAAAAAATCTGATTTTTAGTACCCCATATAGTACCCTATAGGTGGTTTTGATGAAAAAGAAAACCCTAACTACTTGTTTAATAAGTAATTAGGGCTTCTTGGATGTGGTCCCACCTGGGCTCGAACCAGGGACCAACTGATTATGAGTCAGCTACTCTAACCAACTGAGCTATAGGACCGTTGTCAATGATAACAGCACCTTCGAAAGAATTTAAAAAAATTAGATAGTGGTTATCTCTATCGTTTCCCGTATAACTCTACGTGTTATTTAAAAATACCTATTTCGAATTATCAATTAACGAGCCGTAAAAGTATGATAAAAATTAATTCTGAACAATATAAATTCTGTCTGTCTGCTTAGGTAAACAGAGTTGCCCTACTTCAATAATTTATCAAAGGTTATAGAGTAAAAATATGTTGTTTAATTATAAATTACTTTTTTTCAATTCTTGAATTGCATAGTTTGCTGCCCTCGCTGAGATAGCCATGAATGTTAAAGATGGGTTCTGTGTAGATGTAGAGGTCATACATGCTCCATCTGTAACAAAAACATTGTTGCAATTATGTAATTGATTCCATCGATTAAGTAATGAAGTTTTAGGATCTTTACCCATTCTAACGCCACCCATTTCATGAATGTCATTGCCAGGATTTCTTTTATTATCCAGCGTTTTAATGTTTGTGAAGCCCGCTTTAGAGTACATTTCGGTAAATTCGTCAAAAAAATCTTTTAGCATTTTCTCGTCATTTTCATCATAATCAATATCAATATTTAATTGGGGAATTCCCCATTGATCAACTTTCTCAGGATCTAAAGTAACTACATTACTTCTTTTTGGTATTGTCTCGCCCATCATGTGAGATCCTACATTCCAAACTCCCGTTTCACGAGTGTTTAAAAGTTGGTTTTTTAAATCCTGTCCATAACCGCTTCTAATAGTTTCTCTTAAAGGTCTTGCTCCAAATCCTGCTGCATACCCCCTCAAAAAATCAGTTTCCTGTTTATAGACATTCCTGAAACGAGGAATATAATGAGACGTTGGTTTTATTCCCTCTGTTGTAAAATTGGGAAAGCCTTCATATTGTGCGCTAATAGTAGCTCTATAATTGTGAAAAGCAATATATTTTCCTAATAAACCATTATCATTTCCTAAGCCCTTAGGAAAACGTTTTGACTTTGAATTTAATAATATAAGATTTGTATTTAAAGTTGATGCAGTAACAAAAATTACTTTTGCAAAATAATCCTTACTTTCTTTAGTTTTAGAATCAATAACTCTAACTCCTGTTCCTTTTTGTTTAGACTCGTCATATAAAACAGAGTGTACAACAGAGTTTGGTTTGAGATCAAGATTACCAGTTTTCATAGCCCAAGGTATTAATGTGGAATTCACGTTGAAATATCCACCATAAGGACAGCCTCTTTGACATATGTTTCTACTCATACAAAGCCCTCTACCTTGTTTTAAAAAAATAGGCTTACTCTCGGTTAAATGAGCACAACGGCCATAAATTACATATCGGTCCTTATAATGCTTTTTCATAGATTTACTAAAATACTCTTCAACTATATTAGTTTCCCAAGGTTTCAAGAAATCTCCATCAGGTAAAACATCTAATCCATCTTTATTTCCACTTACGCCAACAAATTTTTCTACGTAAGAATACCAATTATGCAAATCATTATAATTAATTGGCCATTCTACAGCATATCCGTCTCTTGCAGGGCCTTCAAAATCATATTTGCTCCAACGCTGAACTTGTCTTGCCCACATAATAGATTTACCCCCTACTTGATAACCCTTAATCCAATCAAAAGGTTTTACTTGTCCATATTTATGATGTTTATCTTTAACAAAGAAATGTTTAGCGTCTTCCCTAAAGGCATAACAACGACTTGCTATAGGGTTTTCTTCAACATCCTTAGAGGTTAATCTTCCTCGGTGTTTAAATTCCCAAGGCTGCATGTTTGTTGTCGGGTAATCTTTTAAATGTTCGACATTTGGCCCCCTTTCAAGTAGTAGTGTTTTAACTCCTTGTTCGCAAAATTCCTTTGCGGCCCATCCTCCAGACATGCCGGCCCCCACTATTATAACATCGTATTTGTTTTTATCCATAATGATTAAGCTGAAACGCTTCCTAAATATCTTCCTGGAACAAATTCAAAATTTAGATAATCAACCATATAATTTTCCGAAGACTCAAAATGAAGCAAAGAATATTTTTTTAAAGTCTTTAAAAAAAAAGATGAAGAGTCATTTGATTTGGTCTGTTTGTCAATAAAAGAAATCTGTTCCTCTATTGACAGGTTCTCAAATTTAATTTCATTGATTAGAATTGATATTATATCAAACCCCTTTATAAATTTTTCAACTTTTGATTCAGCATAACAATCATTTACCATTGTCAAAACAAACTCTTGACGAGATTCTAAAGTTGGAAAATTAATTATGTCTTCAGGCAAAATTATATTACAAATATGACCTATGGTCTTTTGTTGAGCCCCCTTTATTGTTGGCAAATTATAATATATAATATTAGGCTCAACATTACACGCGTATGGAAGTATAACAAGCCCCCCTGTTAGTAGTCCTATCTGTTTTATTGCAATTCTTCGATTCATTGACTTTATTTAAAGCTTCTATTATATTCAAAAGATATTAATTATAATCCATTTAGTATTGCTGTAAAACAAAGAATTTTAGACATAAACTATGATTACAATTCAAAAGAATTCTTTAAAACATTTTTCGTCACTTTGCCCAGCGTATTTCTGGGTAGCTCTTCTTGAATAATAAATTTTCTTGGAATTTTATATGATGGCAAAAACTCCTTTAGCCATAGCTTTAAATCTATAAAATCAATATTTTTTTCACTTAATATTAAGCTTGCTGCTACTACTTCTCCCCACTCTTTGTCTGGAATACCTATTACTGCACATTCTTTAATTTTCGAATGCCTACACAAAACATCTTCAATTTCCAATGCAGAAATTTTATACCCTCCAGATTTAATTATGTCAACAGAATCTCTCCCTAAAATTTTGTACATCCCTTTGTTAAAAACAGCAATGTCTCCGCTTTTAAACCATCCGTCTTGATAGGAGTCTATAGTTGCTTTTGGCTTTTTCCAATATTCTTTAAAAACATTAGGACCTTTAATCTGAATTTCTCCAGGGTTTCCAGTGTTTCTAATGTCATTTCCAAACGTATCAACTAGTCTAATTTGAACGCCAGGCAAAGGAAGGCCAACATGTCCAGGCCGTCTTTCACCTTTATATGAATTGGAAAGAGCCATTCCTATTTCTGTCATTCCATATCGCTCTAGAAGAATATGAGATGTGATGTCTTTCCACTTCTCTAGAACTGAAATGGGGAGTGCTGCTGACCCAGAAACCATTAATCTTAATTTTTTTACTCCTTCAGAAAGTGTGGTTTTTTGTTTTTTTGACGAAGATTCCCAAAAATCAATAAGTTTAAAATAAATTGTTGGAACTGCCATAAACAAAGTTAATTGACCAGATGATATTTTATCCCATACTTTTTTTGAATCAAACTTTGGTAAAAACTCACAACTAGCTCCTGCCCATAAAGCACAACATAAAACATTAATAATTCCATGAATATGATGAAGAGGTAAAATATTTAGTATTCGATCATTTGATTCCCACTTCCATGCTTTTACTAAAGATTCTATTTGAAATTGAATATTCTTGTGAGTTGTTACAACTCCTTTTGGCTTGCTTGTTGTTCCACTAGTGTATAAAATCATAGCTCTTCTTTCCATTGAGATATTGGGTAGTTCAGCCAAATAAGAGTCAGTTAAATCTTCAACTAAAATCAATCTAATATTTAATTGTTTGGATAATGGTTCTAGAGATTCCTTATAAGCTTTAGTGACAATAAGTATTGAAGCTTCAGAATCTTCAATGACATATTTTAAAGATGGAAGTGGGTGGAGTGTGCACAAAGGAACAGCTATTCCTCCTGCTCTCCATATCGCCCATTGAATTGCAACATATTTAAAGCTTGGAGGAATTAAAAAAACTACTCTACCCCCAAGCAGGTCTTCTTGTCCATCTAAAATACAAGAAGCTATTGATTCAGATTTACTTAATAGTTGATCAAAAGTGTGCTCTGATTGATTCGAAATAATAGCGGTCCTTTTAGAATAATTAAATGCTTTTTTTACTAGTTCAATCATAATTTAAATTAATGTTTCTTCTTTTGACAAGTTCTCAAAGTTAAAAATCTTGTTTAAAATAAAGTATTAAATAGATGATTCATAAATAAAGCTTTTTGAATTATATTGCATTTAGATGAATTTAAACTCATGATGAATAAAAATTACTTTAAACAAACTAGGATTTTAGATGGTGGAATGGGTCAAGAGTTACTTGCAAGAGGTCTTGATGTAAATGGCACTTTATGGAGCGCTAATGCTCTATTAAATGAAAAATATCATCAACTTGTTTTAGACACGCATCTAGATTTTATAAAAGCTGGCGCAGAGGTAATTGTAACAACTACGTTTAGCTCAAAAAGAATAAGGCTTAGAGAAAACAATGTAGAAGATAAGTTTGAATACTTAAATATAAAAGCTGGAGAAATTGCGAAGAATGCGAAGAAATTAAATCCCCATGTCTTAATTGCCGGTGGCCTTCCCCCTCAAAATTTAGTTTATGAAGCTGACACAAGGCCTGATAAAAAAATTCAAGATGATTTTTTTGATCAAGCCAAACTACTTAATCCATATATTGATTTTTTTTACCTGGATGTTTTAAGTAGTGTTAACGAGTTTAGATTAGCTATTGAAGCTATAAAATCATTTAATAAACCTTACTTAGTCGGTGCCCATATTTCTGAAGGAGTAAGATTGCCTAGTGGTGAAAAAATTTCAGATATAGTAAATGAGATTGTACATGTTAATTTAATTGGAATTATACTCTCTTGTATCTCTCCAGAAAATTATGCGCTAAATCTAAACGAGATAAAAAATTTAGGGATCCCTTTTGGGTTTAAGCTTAATGGATTTAAGCTTACAAACCCGAAATCAGGATACGCTGATAATTATTCGAAAAGTAAAACCCGAAATCCAAATGAATTTCTAGGAAAAAGAAATGATTTAACTCCTGAAAGGTTTGCTGAGTTTGCTAAAAAATTCCATGATGCTGGAGCTACTATATTGGGCGGGTGCTGTGAAACAAGCCCTAAACATATTGAAGAAATAGCTAAGCTGAAATAGCTAAAACATAGGGTTATGGGCATTAATTCATTTTTTAATTCTATTCAAACTCAATTGAAAAATACAAATAATCCGTAGCTTTGTTTAATGAACGCAGAAACTCCCAGACAGAAAAAAATTGCAGCAGTAATTCAAAAAGAATTAGCTGGTCTTATTCAGGCATCTCTGAGGGAGGAGGGCCTTTCAAACCTTATTGTTTCAATAACTAAAGTTACTGTAACAATTGACCTTGCTTTTGCTAAAGTGTTTTTAAGTGTTTTTCCTTCTGAATTTTCTTCTAAACATATAAAGTCGCTTCAAGAAAACAGCTTTAAAATAAAGCATGATTTATCACAGATAATGAAAAATCAGTTACGAAAAATTCCTCAGTTGAACTTTTATCTTGATGATTCTTTAGATTATATTCAAAAGATCGAGTCTGCTCTTAAAAATCCTGAAAACCCTATATCTGAGTCAGGCTTGTTTACATCCCAACCAAAAAAATAATTGTGAGATTTTCCTTTCGCATAGCTTTAAGATATTTATTTTCAAAAAGCTCTCTAACCGTTGTTAATAGAATCAATGTTTTTGCAGTAATTGTTTTAATTGTTAGTTCTTCTGCGTTATTAATTGTGTTAAGTGGTTTTGAAGGTTTAAAAGATTTTGGAATGGCCTTTTATGATAAGTTTGAACCTGATTATAAAATCATTCCTAAAAATGGAAAGACTCTAAAAATAGATGATAAATTATGGGAAAAAATAATTAATGTTAAAGGTGTTGTTTCTTCTTCTCGAGTTATTGAAGAAAAAGTTTTTTTTAGTTTTGAAGAAAAAAATCAAGCAGCCTACATTAGAGGTGTGTCTCCATCATACACCAAAACCAATTCAATTGATAGTCTTGTCGTAATTGGCGACTGGATTGATTTTAATTCAAATTCTGTTGTTTTAGGATATGGTCTGTCTTCAAACCTAGGCGTCGGTGTATATGACTATTCATCATTTTTAGAATTATCCGCTCCAAAAGAAGGACCCTTAAAGTTTAGAGAAGTTCCTTTTAGAACAATACCTGCGTTTGTTAATGGCATATTTCAAATAAGTGAAGATATTGATAAAAAATATGCGTTTTGTTCTATTGATTTTGCAAAAGAGTTATTGAATTATGAAAATGATGAATTTTCATTTATTTCAATCAAAGTTGATTCTGATTATTCTCAAAGCGAAATTTATTCAAGCTTAAAACAAAACATAAATAATAGCTTTTTGATACAGTCCAGGGAGGAACAAAACCCTGCTCTATACAAAATGATAAATACCGAAAATTTGGCTGTTTATCTAATTTTTACGTTGGTAATTTTAATTGCTTTATTTAATTTAATAGGTTCATTGATAATGATGACTGTTGATAAGTCTTCTCAGTTAAATTTACTATATGCTTTGGGCGGGTCTCCTAAAAGTATTCAAAGGATTTTTCTTTTCTTAGGCCTACTCATTTCTACTATAGGATCTCTTGGAGGGGTCTTTATTGGATCTGTATTAGTAGTGATTCAGGACCTTTATCCTTTTGTTTTTGTTCCTGGAACAACTTTAGCTTACCCTGTTTCGCTAATCACAAAAAATGTTGTTCTTGTTTTAGTTACTGTTTTTGTTTTAGGAGGCCTTACTTCTATCTGGGCAACCAGAGATGTCCCTAATTCTATAAATTAAAGACAAACGAGATCTTTGAATTTATCATGTACCTCATCAAAAACAGCAAAAACATCGTGAGAAAAATCAGAAGTAACCATTTTTGTTCTATATTTTTTAAAGTACGGTATGCCTTTAAAATAATTTGTATAATGTCTTCTTGTCTCTAAAACACCTAACGTTTCTCCTTTCCAGTCTATAGCCATTTTTAAATGGCTTCTTGCTGCTTCTACTCTGTCTTTAATCGATGGGGTAGTAGCTATAGTTTTATCTTTTAAATATAATTTTACCTCATTAAAAAACCAAGGATTTCCTATGGTTGCCCTACCAATCATTGCTCCATCTAAACCGTATTGATCTCTAATCATTCTTGCTTTTTCAGGAGTATTAATGTCTCCATTAGCAAAAACAGGAATTTTCATCCTTGAATTGTTTTTTACATCTGATATTTTGGTCCAATCTGCCTCTCCCTTGTACATTTGTGCTCTTGTTCTTCCGTGAATAGATATTGCTGCAGCACCTACATCTTGGAGTCTCTCGGCGACTTCAACTATTTTTATAGAGTCATTGTCCCATCCAAGTCTTGTTTTTATTGTAACAGGCAATTTAGTATGTCTCACCATTTCTTTTGTAAGCTTTACCATCAAAGGAATGTCTTTTAAAATACCTGCTCCCGCTCCTTTACAAACAACCTTCTTTACTGGACAGCCAAAATTTATATCTATTATATCTGGATTTGTTGCTTCAACAATTTCTACAGCCCTTAACATTGATTCTAAATTTGCGCCAAAAATCTGAATTCCAACTGGTCGTTCTTTTTCATAAATGTCAAGTTTTTGTATGCTTTTAGCTGCGTCTCTAATAAGTCCTTCGCTTGAAACAAACTCAGTATACATTAGGTCTGCTCCATGTTTTTTACATAACGCTCGAAAGGGCGGATCGCTAACATCTTCCATTGGAGCCAAAAGAAGGGGGAAGTCTGGGAGTGATATGTTGCCTATGCTTAACAAAGTCTTTTTGTGCAAAACTAACAAAAAACTCTGTTTTAAGTTAAATGATTTTTTTGTTTCATTAAAGAAGTTCTTTGTTAAGAAAAGAATAATAGGTATACATTTTAATATCTTTGCGTGCCTAGACTCCAAAATTGTATGAAAAACATTAGAAATTTTTGCATAATTGCCCATATTGATCATGGTAAAAGCACTCTTGCAGATAGGCTTCTAGATTTTACTGGTGCGGTACCTGAAAGAGAAAAACAAGATCAACTTCTTGATAATATGGATTTGGAAAGAGAAAGAGGTATTACGATCAAATCTCACGCAATTCAAATGGAGTATTTACATAATGGTGAGAAGTATGTTTTTAATCTAATTGACACGCCTGGCCATGTTGATTTTTCATATGAAGTCTCTCGTTCCATAGCGGCATGTGAAGGAGCTCTTTTGGTTGTTGATGCAGGTCAAAGTATTCAAGCTCAAACTATCTCCAATTTATATTTGGCACTAGAAAATGATCTAGAAATAATCCCTGTTTTAAATAAAGTAGATCTTCCTTCTGCAAATCCTGAAGAAGTAACAGATGATATTGTTGGCCTGCTTGGCTGCAAGCCTGAAGATGTAATTCCTGCTTCGGCCAAAACTGGTAAGGGAATAAAATCAATTCTAGAAGCAATTATATCAAAAGTCCCCTCTCCTAAAGGAGATTCTAAATTGCCTCTTCAAGCTTTAATTTTTGACTCAATATATAATTCATATAGAGGTGTAGAAACATACTTTCGTGTTATAAACGGAGAAATTAAAAAAGGAGACAAAATTAGATTTTTAGCAACTGGTAAAGATTATAATGCAGATGATGTTGGTTTGTTAAAGCTAAAACAAGAGTCTAAGGATTGTGTTTCTGCTGGAGATGTTGGATATCTAATTACTGGTATAAAGGAGGCTAGCGAGGTTAAGGTTGGTGACACTATTGTAAATTCAAAAAGCCCAAATATCCCTCCTATTGATGGTTTCGAAGAGGTTAAGCCAATGGTCTTTGCTGGAATATATCCTGTTGATACAGAAGATTATGAAGAATTAAGGTCTAGCATGGAGAGGCTTCAGCTTAATGATGCTTCGCTAGTTTTTATTCCTGAAAGTTCAGCTGCTCTGGGTTTTGGTTTTCGCTGTGGGTTTCTAGGAATGCTCCATTTGGAAATTATTCAAGAGCGCCTGGAAAGAGAGTTTGGTATGACTGTAATAACAACTGTTCCAAATGTTTCATACCAAGCTTATGTTAAAAAAAACCCTCAAGAAATAATTCCTGTTAATAATCCTTCTGATTTACCAGATCCTTCATTTTTAGATCGTGTTGAAGAGCCTTACATAAAAGCATCAATAATTACAAAATCTGCTTTTGTTGGAAATGTGATGTCTCTTTGTATAGAAAAAAGAGGTGTAATTACTAATCAAACTTATTTAACCCCAGAAAGAGTGGAGCTTTCATTTGATATGCCTCTTTCCGAAATAGTTTTTGACTTTTATGACCGTCTTAAAACTGTTTCAAAAGGATATGCTTCTTTTGACTATTCTCCTATTGGGCTTAGGACCTCGAAACTAGTTAAAGTTGATATACTTCTCAACGGTAATCAGGTTGATGCTCTGTCAGCATTAATTCATGCAGACAACGCATATAATATTGGAAAAAAAATGTGTGAAAAACTAAGACAATTAATCCCTCGTCAACAGTTTGATATTCCGGTACAGGCTGCAATAGGAGCAAAAATAATTTCACGTGAAACTATTAAGGCTCTTAGAAAAGATGTAACCGCCAAATGCTATGGTGGAGATATTACTCGAAAAAGAAAATTACTTGAGAAACAAAAAAAGGGTAAGAAAAAAATGCGTCAAATTGGAAATGTTGAAATACCTCAGCAAGCCTTTATGGCTGTTTTAAAATTAAATGATTAAATTACTGTTTTAGTCAGTTATGCCTATACTGTTTTTTATTTTTTGTTTTTTTTCACTATCTATCTGCGCTCAATTTAATTATGGGGCTTTTGAAAATAAAAACGACACTCTACCATATAGAATTATTATTCCAAAAGACTACTCTCCCGCAAAATCATATCCAATACTAATTTTTCTTCATGGTTCGGGAGAGAGGGGAAATGATAATGAAGCTCAGCTTATTCATGGTTCAAAAATAATGGGTTCAAGTAACTTTCAATCGACATATAATTCCTTTGTTGTTTTTCCTCAATGTGGATCTAACGATTATTGGGCTAACATTCCTTTTTGGAAAAAGACAAACAAAAAACGTTTTGTTTTTAGCAAAGAACTCTCAAAAAATAATATGCTCAATGCGGTTCTTGATTTAATAGAAAGTTTAGAGTCGAGATATTCTATTGATTCTTCAAGAAGATATATCGGTGGGCTTTCAATGGGAGGAATGGGAACCATTGAGCTTATTGCTCAAAAGCCTAATTTCTTCGCTGCAGCTTTTGCAATATGTGGTGGTGGTCATCCTTCATGGGCTTCTAAAATAAAAAACACTCCTTTATGGTTGTTACACGGAACAGATGATGATGTGGTAAATGTTAAGTTTTCGAAAAAATTAGCCCGTAAATTGATTCGATTAAATTCTGATACAAAGCTCACCTTATACCCAAATACAAAACATAACAGTTGGAGTTTAGCTTTTAAAGAAGCAGAACTTTTTTCTTGGTTGTTTTCTAAATAATTAAACCTTTTGTGTTATTTAAAGTCTTCTTATTTAAGATCAAACATTTTTTTATTAAATTACTAAAGAAAATTTCTTTATGAAAAAAACATTTTTTGCTGTTTTGCTTTTTTTTTCAATAGCTCTTTTCTCTCAAGAAAAATATAAGCCAAAATTTCCAGAAATGTTTTCATCTATTCCTTTAAAAAAACAAGGTGATCCTGAATGGGTACAGATACTGTATGGTGATGATCCAAATATCGACAAACTTGAATTTTTGTTTAAGAAATTTTATTCTAAAAACAAATATATTAAGAATCAAAACACTCAAAATTACAAGTTTCTTTTTCGTGCAATTAATAAAAATCTTTACCATATTAACTCCAAGGGTAAAGTAGAAAAAACCGATATAAATAAAAATTATCAATCCAAAAAGCCTTTTAGCAGTATAAAAAAAAATTTAAAAAATGATTTTAATTTTACTTCAATTGGCCCCAATAAAGTCACTGCACATGGTAATGGGATGGGATGGGATGGTAATGGTTCAGAAGTAACAAATTATCAAGTAAATATTTATTCATTATATGTGTTTAGTAATAAAACTAAAATGTTTTGTGTCACTGAATCGGGCGGAATTTATGTAAGTTCAAATGGTGGAGACGCATGGTCTAATGTAACGCCCTTTGGTAAACCTAGTGGTCATGGAGGAAGCAGTTACATCACTACAACAGCAAATGAAAATGATAATATTATTTATTATTCATCTGGAAAGTATCTGTTTAAAAGCGAGGATTTTGGAAACAATTGGGCGGTAGTAGATCTTGAAGCACAAATTTATAAAATTGAATATGTTGATGACAAGTTATATTTTGCTGGAGCTGCAGGCTTATTTTCGCTTAAGAACAATGCGTGGGATGGTGGGTCCCCATCTATAAGCTCTATTACAAATGAAATATATGCTGGACAAATATTTGACTTTGAAGTTGTCGTTTCAACAGGAAAAATCTATCTAACAAAATATAATACTTCTACTAAAATTTCCGAGTTTTATAGAAGTGATAATCAAGGTCAAACATTTAATAAGAAATCTCAAGGTTGGTGGGCGCCAGTTAATGGTTTAGATAGTGGAAGGGGACAAGTTCAAATTGCTGTAGCAAAAAGCTCTCCTAATATTATTTATGCTGGTATTTTGGGAAATGAAAATGATGAGGTTGATGATATAGGCTGGATAGGCCTGTTTAAATCTACTAATTCAGGAGAGACCTGGGTTAATATGAGTCCTTCTGGAGAAACAGGCGGCCCCTATAGTGAAACTAATCCTTGTATTGTTTGTAATGACCTTATCAATCCAACTTATTTCCAAGGTTGGTATGATTTTGATCTTGTGGTTTCTGATTCTAACCCAAATCAATTGTGGATTGGCGGAATTAAAAAAAACATGTCTAATGATGGCGGGGCGACTTGGTTTAGTGATAATATGACTCAAGAAGCAATAATTTCTCATCATGATATTCAGGATATTGTACAAGTAGGAAATAATTTATACATAGCCTCTGATGGAGGAATTACTAAGTATGATATTACTGCAGATGATATTATTAATAAACAATCTATAGTGATTGGAATACATGATGTAGATTTTTGGGGTTACGGAGTAGGAACAAACAAATTAGTTATGGTTGGGGGTACTTATCATAGTGGAAATAAGGTTTTAAGTTCAGACTTTCCTAGTGGAGCGGCACAAATGGTTGGAGGTGTTGAGGAAGGTACTGGATGGGTAAATAAAGGAGATAACAATGTTGTGGCTGCGGGAAAAAGTTATTCTAGCCAAGAAGCCCTCTCTGTTTTAAGGATTTCTGATGACTATGGATCTGCTCCAGAAATATTAACCTCTAATGGCCATAATCCTAATGAGTCATCAAGTAGATCAAGAAGATCTGATCTGGAGACCCATCCAATATATTATGACAGAGTTCTTTTTGGTAAAGATAACAGCATTTATTTTTCAAATGATTTTGGGATTAACTCATTAATTTTATACTCTTTTGGAAATGACCCTGAAAATCTGATTACAGATGTAAAAATATCAAGTATTAATCCAGATATAATTTTTGCCGTTCAAGGTCTTTTTTCTTCTGGAAACAAGGCCTTGTTGCATAAGTCAATTGATGGAGGGCAAACCTGGAACTCCATTGCAGTTCCAGATGATACAAGGCCCTTAAATATCGATTTGAATATAAATGACAGATTGTTTGTTTCGAGTTATAATGACAATGTTTATTACTCTGATAATCTTGGGGGTTCTTTTACTAAATTATATGACATGAATGCTCAGAACTATTGGCCAATGGAAATAACTGCTGTTGACGGTACAAATAAAGTATTAGTTCTTGATGAAGGTTACCAAACTATGTATCCATATAATAAAATCTTTCTTATGGAAGAGAATTCTATGGCTGATATTACAGGTAATTCCCTGCCAGGATATGTTCAGATAAGAGATTTTGAAGTTTTTTATGCAACAAATAAAATATATGTTTCCGGAAACGCGGGTGTGTGGGGGTCTGCTTCAAAAATTACTCCTGATCAAACCTTTTTATTTCCACTAGTTCAAAAATATTCTTATGTGTCTGATCAAGAAATTAAACTTTCTACTTATACAAATATTGAAAAAGACGATATCGATTACTACGAGTGGATAGTTGATGGAAATTCTTTTACATCAACTAATTATATAACTACGATTAATAGCACTAGTACAAGCACACTTAATATTAATTTTGAATCTGGTCAAAACACTAAATTAATTGATCTTCAGCTTAAAATTCATCTTACCAATGGAACAATTCAAACAAGTGCATTAAAAGAAGATGCTATTTCAGTTGAAAAGAAAATAATTATAAATCTTTTTGAAAATTCGACCAACATTAACTTCGGAGTTGATGGTGGTGGGGTTTATCTCTCAACTTTGACTTTAACTGGGTGCGAGCCAATACCATTACTTACTGATGCTGAAAGAAATATATTAATTGCTCAAGATTTTAGGACACAAACTATTGCTTTAACTCATGAAAGTTTTTTTTACGATGGTAATACAACTGGATCTAGCAATATTGATATAATAAAGAAATTTATTAATAATAACAGTGCTAAAATTATAGTTGCAACTGTGAATATGTTCTATGGTGATTCATTTCTTTTTACTCAACTTGAAAATAGCGGAATGCAAATTGAAAAGTTTACAACTTCTACTAAAAATGATCCCTCATGGCTACCTGAAAGTCTTTCAGAATATGATGTTATGATTCTAGATGTTAGAAATAGTCTTTCACAAACAGAGAAAAATAAGATAAAAGCATTTATCTCTGATTCTAATAAAAAAACCATTGCCCTTGGAATGGGGTGGGTTTGGAGTAATTATTGGGCTGATGGAACCGGAGGAGATCCGGATCAATATCCTCTTGATGATTTAATAAGTGAAACCGGCATAAAATATACTAAAGATGGATGGTCAATTGATGGTCAATACACATTTTATCCTTATACTTTATATGAAAATATAGCTTCAGATCAAACCTCTTGTCTTGACCTGGATAGAGATGGTAATATGGATGGTCAAGACAGTGACGGAGATGGGATTTCTAATGATTCGGATAATTGTCCAACTACATCAAATACCGATCAAAGTGATGTAGATGGAGATGGGGTTGGAGATGCGTGTGATCCCGATGATGACAATGATGGAATATTAGATGAAAATGACAATTGTCCAACCACTTTCAATACTAGTCAAATTGATACTGATGGGGATGGCCAGGGTGATGCGTGTGACTCTGATGATGACAATGATGGAATATTAGACGAAGCCGATAATTGCCCAACTATCGCTAATGATCAATCGGATAGTGATGGAGATGGAATAGGTGATAGTTGTGATTCGAATTCAGATAGTGATGGGGATGGGATATTAGATGAAAATGACAATTGTCCAACAATCTCTAATGAAGATCAGACAGATACCGATCAAGATGGTATAGGAAATGTTTGTGATCCTGATGATGATAATGATTCTCTTTTAGATGAAAATGATAACTGTCCAACTATATTTAACACCAATCAACTTGATGCCGATCAAGACGGTGTTGGAAATGATTGTGATCCCGATGATGACAATGATGGAATATTAGATGAAAATGACAATTGTCCAACAATCTCTAATGAAGATCAGACAGATGCCGATCAAGATGGTATAGGAAATGTTTGTGATCCTGATGATGATAATGATTCTCTTTTAGATGAAAATGACAATTGTCCAACTGTCTTTAACACCAATCAACTTGATACCGATCAAGACGGTGTTGGAAATGATTGTGATCTCGATGATGACAATGATGGGGTGCTAGATGAAAATGATACTTGTCCTAACACATTTGTTCAGCCCAATACAATAATGGATGTCAATGGTTGTCAGGTAATTCTACTGCCCGCGAATAATTTTTCTGTTGAAGTGATTTCAGCCTCTTGCATAGGAAAAGAAAATGGTATGATACAAATTACAGCGCTAAACAGTTCCTACAATTATTATGTTTCAATTAACAATAGTGATGTTCCTTTTTCATTGAATCAGGCAAATAATTTCACCAGTTTACTTACAGGCCTTGGTCCAGAGGAGTATCAAATTTGCATTTTTATTCAAGAACAAGAAGAATATTCTCATTGCTTTACTGTAAAAATAATTGAACCTGCTCCATTATTTGCTAGGTCTAGAATAAGTGAAAGCGGTAAAAAAGCCACATTTGATTTAAGTGGCTCATTTAAATATCTTATTAATCACAATGGTGAGCTAACCACTTATAGCAATAATGAGATTTCATTGGATTTAAAACCGGGTCAAAATATTATAAAAATCTCAACAGATTTGGATTGCCAAGGCAGTTATACTGAAGAAATTTTTGTTAGTGAAAAAATAATCTTTTATCCCAACCCAACTGATGATTATCTTCAAATATATGTTTCAGGGCAAGATCATCAGGTTGCCTTAGAGCTATTGGACATTTCTGGCAATTTTATTAGAGAAGAAAGAAAAAATGTTTCATCAAACAGGGTTGTCGAAATAGATCTGAGTTCTTTAGATACCGGAATTTATATTATTAAAGTGGTTGGAAATACGGTTAATGAAGCTATAAAAGTGGTAAAAAAATAATTAGACTATGAAAATTCAAATCATTCCATCAATAATTTTATTTGTTTTGATTGTTTCTTGTAGTAAAGGAGGTGAGCCTGAAGTAATAACTTCAAATACAGAAGTTCAAGTAACAATTGCTAGTCCTGGTAAAGTAATTCTAAATTCTCCTGATAACAACAAGGTTTGTGAAGAGGGTACAAGTGTTTCTGAAACTGAAAGTTCAGTTAGTTTTGGATGGTCAAAGTCTGATGACACTGAGTCGTATGATCTTAAAATTACAAATTTAGATAACCTAGCTGTGGTAAATCTAACAGGGATAACTGAAACCAATAAATCAGTTACTTTGTCTAAAGCGATTCCATATTCTTGGCAGATAACTTCAAAAAATCAAGGGCTTAATAATACTGCCAGTGATGTATGGAAATTTTATTTAGCAGGTGATGGGGTTTCTAATTATGCCCCTTTTCCTGCTGCTCCTATTTCTCCAATGCCTGGAGCGACAATAGATCCACTTAACGGTAAGGTTGTAATAAGCTGGGAAAGTGCTGATCCTGATGGAGATACTGTTAATTATACACTTTATTTTGATTCTATTGATGGAAATCAAGAACCGGCTCAAGAAAATCTTAATTTAATAGATTCATCTTTGGAAGTTGACGTTAATTCAGACACAGTTTATTATTGGAAAGTTATTACAAGTGATGGGAGTAATACTGCTACTAGCATCGTCTATACCTTTAGAACTTCATGACTTTGTTTCAAACCACCTTTTGGGTTAAACTACTAAGACTCTAATTTAAACCTAACATTTTCAACGCTTTCTTTTGTCCCAACCAAAGTAACAAAGTCTCCTAATCTAAGCCTTGTATAGCCATGCGAAATAAGCACTTGTCCTTTTCTAACTACTGACAAAACAATTACGTCAGTTGGGAATCTAAGGTCTCTTAGTGTCATTCCATGAATATCTTTATTTCTTATTTGAACATCCACTGAGTCTTTCTTGTTGTCAAGGCCTAATAACAAAGAAGTTGCGTTAGGAGATCTAACAAAGTGATCAAGAAGATTAATCATAGCTAGGGAGGGGTCAATTATTCTAACGCCAATATTTATAAGTCTTTCATAATATTCTCTAGCCCCGTTATATCTGACTATAACATCTTTGGTTCCATAATGTTCATAGACAAGATTGGCTATTTTATAATTTTCTTTGTCTGACAATAGACAGACTATTGCATCAGCTCCTTCTAGGCTAAGTTGGCCTAAGGAATTTAATGAAATGTCTCTTGATTGAATAATTTCAAAATCATCATTCGTTTTTTTCTCAATATCAGAAAATGTTATAATTTTTGGAACCCAACCACTTTGCTTTAATGTCATAGCTAAGGCTATAGATTGACTTTCCAGACCAAAAATTATTGCATCTTTTATTCCGTCAAACTCTGAGCTTTTGTGTTTTAGATGGCTTTCTTTTGCTATGTCTATAGAGATTTTAAAAAGTACGGGGCCTATTAGTTGATTAATAACTATAATTGCTATTATAATAGTTTGAAACTCATAGCCCCATTCCGTAAACTCATTCGCTATTATAGTCGTTAACCCCAATGCTACTCCAGCTTGTGTAACATATGGCATCCATGAAATAAATAAAAATTTTTTTTCATCTTTTGCTGACAAAACTCCAAACATGCCTGCTAAAAACATAGAAAAAAGTCTTAGGCAAAAAAATGCAATTGCTATCCATAAAACTTGAATTAAGGTTTGAAAAGAAAGGGAGGCTCCAGTTAAAGTAAAAAAGATTACATATATGGTTGGGCTTATTTCTTCTAGAAGTTCTACAAATTCAATTCTGTTGTTAGTATAATTCGTTATATAAAAACTTCCTATTATACAAACAAGAAGTGGTTCTAAAACAATT
Source organism: Flavobacteriaceae bacterium (assembly GCA_029243245.1). Classification (GTDB taxonomy): domain Bacteria; phylum Bacteroidota; class Bacteroidia; order Flavobacteriales; family Flavobacteriaceae; genus Marivariicella. Next base: position 19,541 of record JAQWSK010000009.1, read on the forward strand.
TCATGCCCAAAAATTATAGCGGTTTTGCTTCTAACAAGTTCAGCAAAAACATAAACCCCGTATCCAATTAACAAAACCCCTATAGCTTTAATTGTTTTGTTAATTTTTAAAGATAGTGGTAGTTTTAAAGCTAATCCAATTACAATGCCTAAAAAGAATGATAAGGTTAAATCAAGTGTTAAGAAAATTAAAAAGGTTAAATCAAGATCTTCATTATTAATAACTGTTTTAGCTGTAGAAAAACATACAGCAAACAATATAATTACTAAAACGTCCTTAACTACCGTCACCCCCATTGAGGTTTTTGTAAATGGTCCGTTTGCTCTCATTTCGTTTATAACAGCTATGGCAGAAGAAGGAGATCTGGCAACAAAAATAACTCCAAAAAGCAAGGCTATTATCAGCCTTATGTCTTTAGGCTGGTCTTGCATAAAAGGAATATATAAAGAGTACTCGAAAATTACCCATGTGCTCAGTATTACTGTTATAAACAGTTGACTGGCTGTCATCCACTTTATGCTATTAATTCTACTTCGAAGCTCTTTTAAATAAAATTCTGCTCCTGCAGAAAAGGCTATTATGGCAAGAGCAAGGTTGTTAAGAAAATTTAATTTAGGTAGTGATTCTGAGGGAATAAAGTTTAAAAAAGAGGATCCTGCTAAAATTCCTGTAATAATTAAGCCTGTTATCAAAGGAAATTTTATTTTTTGAAAAACTTTGGCTATTTGTTGTCCTGCAATTGCAACTAAAACAAATCCCGCTAAAAGAACTATAAAATTAACTTCCATGCTTAGTTGAATTTAAAGGCAATATATAAAATAGAGGCCTAACTTGCTTGTTTTTGTATTACACCTCAAAACATATTCTCTGCCTGATGTCTAATTTAAGAAATTCTTTTTTTTAATTTTACCCATATTTCAAAACATAGACCTTTAACTTTCAACTCATGAACCTTTATTCTATAGAAACTGGAAATTTTAAATTAGATGGCGGGGCTATGTTTGGAGTGGTTCCTAAGCCTCTGTGGGAGAAAACAAATCCGAGTGATGATAAGAATAGAATTTCTATGGCTGCTCGATCATTGTTAATAGAAGATAATAATCGTTTAATTTTAATTGATACTGGGTTTGGAAATAAACAAGACAAAGCTTTTTTTAGTCATTATGGACTATGGGGAAGTTTTAATTTAGATAGTTCTCTTGCCGCTAATGGTTTTCATCGTAATGATATTACTGATGTTTTTCTAACCCACCTTCATTTTGATCATTGTGGTGGAGCAATAAAGATGTCCGCTAATGGAAGATACGTTCCTGCTTTTAAAAATGCTGTATTCTGGGTGCATGAGGATCATTGGAATTGGTCCAAAAACCCAAATATTAGGGAGCGGGCCTCATTCATTCCAGAAAATATTAACCCTATAAAGTTAAGCGGTCGGCTCAACTTTATTAAAGAACAAGGCTCTTACGTTAAAAATTCTGCGTTAGGGTTTGATCTTATTATTGTTAATGGGCATACTGAAAAACAAATGCTTCCTGTTATTAAGTATAAAGATAAAACGATTGTTTTTGCTGCTGATTTAATTCCTACAATTGGTCATATTCCTATACCTTATATAATGAGTTATGATACTAGGCCTCTTATTACTTTAGAAGAAAAAAATTCTTTTTTACAGTCTGCTAATAAAAAAAAATGGTTGCTTTTTATGGAGCACGACCCGTTCAATGAGCTTGTTTCTTTAAAAATGACTGATAAAGGGGTTCGTTTTGATAAAGCCTCAACGTTAAAAGAATTTTTTTAATCTCGATTTGTTTATTTTAGTGCGACTTTAATACTATTTGTTATGTTTAGAATTTACCTCTGTTCTTTTTTGTTTTTTTTATATAGCTTTTCTAGTTATTCTCAAAATTATTGGCAGCAATCCGTTAATTATAATATGACTGTTGATATAGATGTCAATTCTTTTCAATATTACGGAAAGCAATCTCTAGTTTATACAAACAATTCTCCTGACACTATTAATAAAGTTTTTTATCATCTTTACTTTAATGCTTTTAGGCCAGGGAGCGAAATGGCAACAAGAATTGTTAGCGGTAAAGATAAAAACAAACGCTTTGATGTTGACATAAACACAATACCAAAAGAAGAAGAAGGAAGTCTTGTTGTTTCTAATATTAGACAAGAAGGAGAGCTTCTCTCTCCGGTAAATTCTGAAACAATTCTTGAGGTTCCTCTAAAAAAAACATTATTACCGGGGAAAAGCACAACCATTTCTCTTGACTTTGAAGGACAGGTACCAAAAATGATTCGTCGTGCTGGTCGTGACTCTAAGGAGGGTGTGGCTCTTTCTATGGGTCAGTGGTATCCTAAACTGGCTGAATATGACTATGATGGATGGAACGCTGAGCCCTATATTGGTAGAGAGTTTCACGGTGTTTGGGGAGATTTTGATGTAACCATTAATATTGATAAAAACTATGTCGTTGCGGCTAGCGGGTATCTTCAAAATCCCAAAAATTATGGTCACGGATATGGTGACTCAAAACCTAGAGCAAAAAAAGGAAAGCTTTCGTGGAGGTTTATAGCTCCAATGGTTCATGATTTTACGTGGGCTGCTGATCCTGATTTTATTCATGACACATATCCTGGGCCTAACGGTGTTACTATGCGTTTTTTCTATAAAAACAATCCTAAAATTATAGATAACTGGAAAAAACTACAGCCTAAAACTGCAGAATTAATGAGGTTTTTTAATAATACTATTGGGGACTATCCTTATAAAGAGTATAATGTTGTTCAGGGGGGAGACGGGGGCATGGAATATGCAATGTTAACGCTTATAACGGGAAACAGAAAGTTTGGTAGTTTGGTTGGCGTTACCGCTCATGAGCTTGCGCATTCTTGGTTTCAGCATGTTTTAGCAACAAATGAAATGAAGCACGGGTGGATGGATGAAGGGTTTACGTCATACATTTCAAGGCTTGCTGTAGATAAAATTTTAGCAGAAAACAAAGTTTTTCCATTAAGTGGTTCATATAATGGTTATTTTCGTCTAGCCCTTTCTGGGTTCGAACAGCCTCAATCAACCAACTCCAATAGATACGATTACAACATGGCTTACGAAAGCACAAGCTATAGTAAAGGCGCTGTCTTCTTGGCTCAGCTTGGCTATATAATTGGCCAAAAAAATCTTTCAAAAACAATTAAAGAATACTACCGCTCCCACAAATTTACCCATCCAACACCTAACGATTTTAGAAGGGTTGCTGAGCGGGTTTCTGGAATACAGCTTAAGTGGTATTTAACTGATTGGACTCAAACCACAAATCAGATAGATTACGGAATTAAAAAAATTGATGCGGTTAATGAAAAAACTCATATTACTTTTGAAAGAATTGGGTCTATGCCAATGCCCTTGGATGTTTTGATTAGCTACAGTGATGGAAGTTATGAAATTCAATATGTTCCAATTTCTTTAATGCGAGGAGAAAAAAATAACCCCTACAATATTCCCTGGACTGTTAATAAAGACTGGGCCTGGTCCATGCCAGAATATATGCTTGAGGTTAATAGGCTAAAAAAAGATGTTGTGTCTATAATAATAGATCCAACCGGGTATATGGCTGATATTAATAGGAAAAACAATGAGTTTTTTAAAAGTTTGAAGGATGAAAAGGCTGATCAAAAAAAATAGTTTGCTTTCTTTAAAGTCTAAAGAGAATTTTAAGTCTCTCTTTGAAAAGGGGAGTTTTTATAAAGAAAACAACGTGGGGTTTCGGTGTTGGAAAGGAAAAAATCTTGCTTTTTACGTGGGGTATACTGTTTCTAAAAAACAATTTTCTAAGGCTGTAGATCGAAACTTGATTAAAAGGCGATTAAAATCAGAGTTGCATAGGGTTAGGGGTTGTTTTATGAGTGCTTGCCCTCCCGGGGTTTATCTTTTTTATTATTTAGGAAACCAAATTCCTCTTTCTTCTAATTTATCTAATGGAATAAAAGGGGTTATTAAAAAATTTATTGAAGAGACATAGCGCTGTAAGGCGCTCTATCTTCTAAATGTCTGGGTTTAATCATTAATTACAAGGAATTTTATTGACTCTATCTTTGTGTCTTCCTCCTTCAAACTTGGTTGAAATAAATGTTTTAACCATTTGAATAGCTTCATCCAAAGAAACAAACCTTGCTGGTATACTTATAATGTTAGCGTCATTGTGTTTTCTGGACAGCTTGGATAATTCATTATTCCAACAAAGAGCCGCTCGTATGTTTTGATTTTTATTTGCTGTCATAGCAGCTCCATTTCCGCTTCCACAAATAATAATTCCTAAACTTTCTGGGGTGGTTGAAACATGGTTAGAGACGGGGTGAATATAGTCAGGGTAATCGACACTTTCTTCTTTATCTGTTCCAAAGTTTATAACCTCATTTTTTTGTGATTTTAAAAACCTTATGATTTCCTTTTTGTAATTAACTCCAGCATGATCATTTCCTATTGCTATTTTCATGGTTTTTTTATTTACCTGGTTAATAATTTTTGTTATAAGTTTCTTATAAACTGTTAATATTTAAAATAAGTTGTTTTGTTTGTCTCTATAATTTAAACAATTATAAAAAAATTAGTTTTATGCAAATTAGTTTATTCTTTTATATTATTTAATTATTAAGTTTTTTCTGTCATTTTTAAACATATTTTTGATGTTTTATCAAAATACTTATTAACCTCTTTAATATATTAACAGATGTTAAAGAAACATGTAATCTGTTAATTATTAGTGTATTATGTATATTAAGCTAAGTTAATATCTGTCTTATTAATGTTATTAATTTATATACAAAATAATAACTCTAAAAGTTGTTTTATATATTAACATACTATTATAATCACTTTCTTTTTTATTTAATTTTTAAAATATAATAATAGTGTTTATAGTTGTTGACAAAAATTTCTTGTTTTAATTTTTGTAATTCCTAATTTTGAAAATAATAATAAAAAAATGTCTGAAAAAAAGAAGGGACTTAAAGTTTACGAAGGAAAAATAATGCGTCTTTTCCAAAAAAACAATAAAAAGCATTATAATTTCAAGCAAGTTTCTTCTGCTTTAGGCGTTAAAGACACTCAAGAAAAAAATCACATTATAAAAACCCTTAAGCAGTTGTCGATAGCAAAAAGAATTTTTCAAGAAAAGGAAGGAAAATATAGGTTTATAGAGAATGAAAGATTTTATGAAGAAGGTATTATAGAAATAACTAGTTCAGGAAACGGGTATTTATTAATGAGCGGTAAAGATATATTTATAGCAAAAAAAAACATTAATAAAGCTTTAAATAATGACACAGTTAGAGTATATGTTTTTAAAAGAAGAGATAGAAAAGACAATATAGCAGGAGAAGTGGTAGAAATTATTGAAAGAGCTAAAAACGAGTACGTTGGTATAATACAGAAACAAAAAGATTTTGGTTTTGTGCTAACAAGAGGACCTAAAATGTATACTGACGTTTTTATATCAGCAAAAGAAATGCTAAAAGCAAAAGAAGGAGAAAAAGTTGTTGTAAGAATTTCAGAATGGCCAGAAAGAGCACAATCACCTTTCGGAGAGATAATTGAAGTGTTAGGTGATCCAGGAGACATAGATGTAGAGATGCACGCTATTTTATATGATTATGGTCTTCCATATAGTTTTTCAAAAAAAATAATTGAAAGCGCTAAAAAAATTGATAAAAGTATAAGAGAAGAAGAAATTTTTAAAAGAAGAGATTTTAGAAAAGAGATGACATTTACTATAGATCCTATTACCGCTAAAGATTTTGACGACGCAATATCCTTTAAGGAACTTAATGAAGAAAAGTTTGAGGTAGGAATTCATATTGCAGATGTTTCATACTATGTTAAAGAGGACACTATTATAGATGAAGAGGCTTATAAAAGAGCAACATCAGTATACTTGGTTGATAGAGTTGTTCCTATGCTTCCAGAGGTTTTATCAAATAATCTGTGCTCATTAAGGCCAAACGAAGAAAAATATACTTTTTCTGCCGTTTTTGAAATAGATAAAAAAGGAAAAATATATTCAGAGTGGTTTGGGAGAACTGTTATAAAATCTGATCACAGGTTTTCTTATGAAGAAATACAACAAGTGATAGAAACCAACAAGCCAAAGATTAGTAAACAGACATCATTAAATAGTGAAGCATATTCATTATCAAAGAAAACATTTAATGCCATCATTGAATTAAATAAAATAGCTAAGGTATTAAGAAATATAAGAATGGATTTTGGAGCGCTAACCTTTGACAGAGTAGAAGTTGGATTTAATTTTAATGAGAAAAAAGAGCCAGAAAGCATAAAATTAAAAAAATCAAAAGAAGCAAATAAATTAATTGAAGAATTTATGTTATTAGCAAATAAAAAAGTCGCAACCTTTATTAATAAACAAACAAAACCTTTTGTTTATAGAGTTCATGATAAACCAGATAGTGATAAAATTAAGGAACTAAAAGAGCTAGTAAGTACCCTTGGATATAAACTAGAAACATCTGACAAAGAACTAACATCTTCATTAAACAAACTATTAAATGATATTAAAGGAAAACCAGAGCAAAACATGATAGATACACTGTCGTTGAGATGTATGTCTAAAGCGGTTTATACAACAAACAACATAGGCCATTACGGATTAGCTTTTGATAACTATTCTCATTTTACCTCTCCTATAAGGAGATATCCGGACATTATAACTCATCGACTGCTTCAGCATTATCTTGATGGTCAAAAAGCCGTTAATAAAGAGTTGCTGGAAGAAGAATGTATACATTCTTCTTATAGAGAACAATTAGCAACAAAAGCTGAGCGTGATTCAATCAAATATATGCAAATTAAATATATGCAAAATAAAATTGGATCAATTCACTGGGGTGTTATTACCGGTGTTACAGAGCGCGGACTTTATGTTGAGATAAATGAAAACAAATGTGAAGGAATGGTTTCGGTTAAAAGTATTGAAGGAGATCAATTTTTTTATGATCCCACAAAACACTTATTAGAAGGATATGTTTCAGGAAAAAGGTATAAATTGGGAGATCCAATTGAAGTTATAGTTAAAAAAGCTGATTTAGTAAGCAGAAACCTAGATTTTGCAATTAAAATAATTTAAAAACACAAAACAAATAAACCATGAAACGCATTGTAATTTTTTTATTTATAGCATCAACCGCATCTTTATTAGAAGCACAACAAAAAGCAGAGAAAACCATCATGACTGGAGGCTTTGACACTATAAATGTTTATGCCGGGATCCAAGTAAATGTCATAAAAGGAGACGAAAATAAAATAATATTAAGTGACAACAATGAAGATAAATCTGTATTTATATATAAAATAAAAAACAATATCTTGAAATTAAAAGTTGGGATAGACAAAAGACTTTCTTTAGGAAATGTATTTGTAGATGTTTATTACACAAACGAGATAGATGCAATAAATTTATATCAAGGGTCTAAATTGTTTTTAAAAACCCCAATAACTCAAACAAATTTTAACATCAAAGCACAAGAGGGCTCATCTTTTGAGGGTAAGGTTGTGACTGAAAAAACAAATATACATGTTGCCTCAGGGGGGGCTATAACTGTTTTAGGCAAGACCTCTGTTCTAGACATCATAGCAACCACGGGGGGGCTCTGTTTGGCCGAAGAGCTTTCATCAAATCAAACTAAAATACAGGCCAATATAGGGGCTGTTGTTTATGCAAAAGCCTCTGTTCTTATGGATGCAAAAGCTTCTCTAGGGGCAATAATAAGAGCACATGGTGAATCAAAAAAAAGCGTCTATAAATCCTTTCTTGGCGGATCAATAAAACAAATGAAATAAAAAAACCCGCCATTGGTTTAACGGGTTCTTAGAGGCATCGAGCGGATTCGAACCGCTGTACAAGCTTTTGCAGAGCTCTGCCTAGCCACTCGGCCACGATGCCGTGCGCGCAAAAATAACACAAATTCTTTTAAATTTCTTTTCTTTTAACAATTATAGAGACAGCCCCAACGCCCCCCGCACCTATTGGCGGGTTTATTTTAGATATTTCAACCTTTGCTTTATTTACAGACAAGTGCTCGCAAAAGACCCTGTCAAGGATTCGTTTTGCAACGGTTTCTAAAAGTTTCGAGCGTTTTAGCATTTCTTCTTTTATTATTAAATTAAGAGCAACATAATCCACAGTATCTTCAAGGTTGTCTGATACGGAAGATTTATTTAGGTCAGTACTAACCTCTAGCTGTAAAACATACTCACTGCCAATTAAACCCTCTTCATCGAGACACCCATGGTTTGAGTAAATTTTAACGTTTTTTAATTTAATTTTCCCCATTATAGTTTCAAAGATATAAACTAGTTTTCAAATAAATAGTTCACCCGCTCTTTTCATATATTTACTAAAAAATATTTATGGACAACAGCCCCCTTTCTTTAAATTTTATAGAACAAATAATAGAAAATGATTTATCAAATGATTCGTGTCACAAACCACTCTGTTTTCGTTTCCCCCCTGAACCCAATGGTTACCTTCATATTGGCCATGTTAAAGCAATCTGCTTAAATTTTAATCTAGGGCTTAAGTATAAGGCTCCGGTTAATTTAAGATTTGATGACACCAACCCTCAAAACGAAGAGAGTAAATATGTAGAAGCAATAAAACAAGATATAAAATGGCTTGGATATTCATGGACCAAAGAATGTTATGCTTCTGACTATTTTGAACAATTATTCCAATGGGCACTGTTTTTAATAGACAATAATTTTGCTTATGTTGACTCTCAGAGCTCAGAGCTTATTGCTGAACAAAAAGGAACCCCAACAGCCCCAGGCTTAGACAGTCCATACAGGAATAGGCCTTCTGAAATAAGTAAGCAAATTTTTATTGATATGTCAAAAGGCAAGCATCCTGAAGGGGCACATGTTTTAAGAGCTAAAATTGACATGAAATCATCAAACATGTTAATGAGAGACCCTATTATTTATAGGGTTCTTGACAAGCCTCACCACAGAACAGATGATAAATGGAAAGTATACCCAATGTACGACTGGACCCATGGTCAATCTGATTATATTGAACAGGTTTCACACTCTTTATGCACCCTTGAGTTTAAGCCTCATAGAGATTTATATGATTGGTTTTTAAAAGTATTGCCAACAAAAAACAGAACTCCTCAACAAACAGAATTTGCAAGGCTTAACTTATCATATACAGTAACATCTAAAAGGAAATTAAAACAAATGGTTGATGAAAAAATTGTAAGTGGTTGGGATGACCCTAGAATGCCAACTATTTGTGGATTAAGAAGAAGAGGCTACACTCCAGAATCTTTGAGACAATTCGTTGAAAAAGCAGGAATTGGTAAAAGAGAAAATCTAATTGGGGCTTCTTTGCTGGAATTTTGCATACGAGACCATTTAAATAAAATAGCGCCAAGAGTTAATGCGGTAATGGACCCAATAAAGCTTACAATTATTAATTACAAGAATAATGAAGAGTATTTGGAGGGTGAAATTAATCCAGAGCAATTAAGCATGGGAAGTAGAAGAATCCCGTTTTCTAAAAATCTATATATAGAGAGAGAAGACTTTAAGGAAGAAGCAAACAGAAAGTTTTTTAGACTAACCATAGGCAAAGAGGTAAGGTTAAAAAACGCATATATAATTAAAGGGGAATCTGTTATTAAAGACAAGAACAACAACATTGTTGAGGTTCTCTGCACATATGATAAAGACACCAGGAGTGGATCCGGGTCTGAGGCCAGTAAAAGAAAAGTAAAAGGAACCCTACATTGGGTTAGTCAAAAACACGCTATAAAGACCAAAGTAAAGATATATGATAGACTCTTCTTGGATCCTTCACCAGACCAACACAAAGACAAAAGTTTTTTAGATTTTGTAAATCCAAAGTCCTTACAAATCCAAAACGCCTATATAGAGCCAAGTATTTTAAACGCAAAGCCAGGAGAAAGTTATCAGTTTCAGAGAGTAGGTTATTTTAACGTAGACAAAAACAGCTCTTCCTTAAATTTAATTTTTAACAAAACAGTTGACCTAAGAGATAATTGGGCTCGTAAGGAATAATGACTCCAGTACTAATTTTTATTGTTGTCACCTCCTTTTAACTTACTGTCATTGTGCTTTTTCATAGCCTCACCTATTTGATTACTAGCAGTGAATGAGGCTACCATATTATTTAACATATCACTTCCGGCCTGAGGAGAGTTTGGAAGCAAAATAAGGTTACTATTAGTTTCTTCTCCAATTGATTGAAGGGTGTCGTAGTGTTGGGTAACGACTATTAAAGCGGAAGCCTCTTGAGAATTTATGCCAACATTATTTAAAACGTCAACGGATTCTTCGAGTCCCCGAGCAATTTCCCTTCTTTGATCAGCAATACCTTGCCCTTGAAGCCTTTTACTTTCCGCCTCTGCTTTTGCTTTTTCAACTATTAATATTCTAGCAGCATCCCCCTCATATTGAGCGGCAACCTTTTGTCTCTCTGCCGCGTTAATTTTATTCATAGCAGTTTTTACTTCAGCATCTGGGTCAATATCGGTAACTAATGCTTTAATTATATCATAACCATAGCTGCTCATAGCGTCATTTAATTCACTTTTGACAGCATTTGCTATTTCATCTTTTTTTTCAAAGACATCATCTAAAATCATTTTTGGAACTTCTGCTCTAACTACATCAAAAACATAAGAGGTAATCTGATCTTGAGGAAAGTCTAATTTATAAAAGGCGTCATACACCTTCTCTTCTATAACCTTGTATTGAACAGAAACTTTTAGTTTAACAAACACATCGTCTTTGGTTTTAGTTTCAACAATTACATCAAGTTGAAGAATTCTTAAGCTGAGTCTTCCGGCAATCCTGTCAATGAAAGGAATTTTTATGTGAAGTCCAGGATGCCTTACAACTAAAAATCTTCCAAACCTTTCAACAATGGCAGAACTTTGCTGTTTAACAATGAAAAGCCCAGATAAAATTATTAGAACTAAAAAGACAGTAAGAATTGTAGAAAATATACTCATGATAAATTGTTTTTAATGTGTGTGTTTATTTTTTTAACCCTTTCTAAAGTTACGGATTTTCCTAATATCTCCGCAGCTATTATAATGTCTGGACCAGACAGCTCACCAACAATAGAGAGTCTAAGTAATTGCATTATAGAACCAAAATTAATTTTTTTATCTTCTGCAAAAGACATCAAATTTTCCTTAAGGCTATTGACGCCTGTTTTTTTAATGATTGATTCAATTTCGTCTATCATTCTAGACAGGTTGTTACGGGAAAGCTTTTCTAAAACCTTTTGATTATAACCCGAGGGACCCTCTAATAAAAAAACAGTTTCTTTTTCAAAGTCTTGACCCGTTTTGAGCCGTTCTCGAATTAAACTAAATATTTCTTCAGCTTTTGAGGGGTGTTTGCTTTTAATAGAAGCGGTGTTTTTTCCAAATACCTGATCGAACTCATTAAAATTCATTTTAGATAAGTGCTGTTGATTGGTCCATTTAGCTTTTTCAAAATCAAATTTAGCCCCTCCTTTTTGCAGGCCGCTAATACCAAACAATTTGATTAACTCCTTAAGATTAAAGATTTCTTTAGATCCGCCCGGGTTCCAACCAAGCAAGGCAAGGTAATTTATTAGACCACCACTTAAAAATCCCATTTCTTTATAACCAGGCTCTTTATTCCATTCTAAAGGAAAAATTGGGAAGCCACCACTTAATCCATCACGCTTTGAAAGCTTTCCTTTTCCAGAAGGCTTCAAGATTAATGGAAGGTGAATAAAACTTGGCTTGTTCCACCCAAAAGCTTTATATATAAGATCGTGTATCGCTAGTGAAGGCAACCACTCTTCTCCTCGTATCACCGTTGTGATTTTCATCAAATAATCATCAACAACGCTTGCAAAATGATAAGTAGGGAGCCCATCAGCCTTAATTAATATTTTATCATCAAGAATATTATTATCAACCTCTATTTCTCCCCTTAAAAGATCGTTTGACTTTGTTATTCCTGGATTTACCTTTAAACGAACCACATATGATTCTTTGGCGATCCGCTCTTTTATGTTTTTGTCACTCATTGATAAGGAATTATCAAGCGAGCCTCTAACGGAATAACCATATTTAAACACTAAGCCTTTTTCTTCCTCTTCTTTTCTAAGTACGCTTAGATCTTCGTTAGTGTCAAAAGCATAATATGCATTATTTGAATCAATTAATATTTGGATTTTTTCATTGTATAAGTTAATTCTTTCACTTTGCTTATATGGCCCATACTCCCCGCCCACAGAAGGCCCTTCTTCAGGGACGACCCCTATCCATTTAAGCGCTTCTTCTATATAGGAGTCGCTGTTTTCAACAAGTCGATTTCTATCAGTGTCTTCAAGACGTAGAATGAAGGATCCTTTTTTGTTTTTTGCAAACAAGTAATTAAAAAGAGCAGTTCTTAACCCCCCTATATGAAGCGGTCCTGTAGGACTTGGCGCGAATCTAACTCTTTCTTTCATTATTGCGTAAATATAAAAAATAGCTAGCTTTTAACTGCATTTACTTTGATGTATATTTGTAGTTGAAATGATAGAGTTTATAAACAACCCCGACCAAATTAATGAGGCTCGTGTTAAATTAATGCTTAACTCCTCTGCGTCTTTTTTTCAAGTTTTAATCCAAAGGCTAGTATATTCATTTGTTTCAAAAGAAAAAATGTTAGACTTAAACAAAAAATTTTTAAATCATAACACAGACACAGACATTATTACATTCCCATATGGTACAGATAAAATAATAATTTCAGAGGTGTTTATATCCCCTAACCAAGCAATAGAAAATGCAACTCAAAACAACCAAAGTGCTGAAAATGAGATTGTTAGACTTGTTTCTCACGGTTTTTTACACTCTATAGGCTTTCAAGATAAGACAGAAGATGATAAAAGAAAGATGTCTTCACAAGAAGATATGATGATTAACATGTTCCACGTGAAACAATAATTCAAAGAATAATGTTTGATAAAAAATATGATGTTATAGTGGTTGGAGGAGGGCACGCAGGCTGTGAGGCAGCAGCAGCAGCAGCTAACTTAGGCTCAAAAACATTATTGGTTACAATGAACTTACAAACCCTTGGCCAGATGTCTTGTAACCCCGCAATGGGCGGTATTGCTAAAGGACAAATTGTAAGAGAGATAGACGCTCTTGGAGGCTATAGCGGAATTGTTTCCGATTATAGCGCTATTCAGTACAAAATGCTAAACAAGTCAAAAGGCCCAGCGATGTGGTCTCCTAGGGTGCAGTCCGATCGAGCAATGTTTTCTCAACACTGGCGAGATCTTTTAGAAAGAACTGAAAACCTGGATTTTTATCAAGAAATGGTTACTAGCCTAGTTGTCGAAAACGGAATTGTCCTTGGAGTTAAAACTTCACTGGATGTTTCTATATATTCTAAATCAGTTATTCTTACAAACGGAACTTTTTTAAATGGCCTTATTCACATTGGTGAAAAAAACTTTGGAGGAGGGCGAGCTGGAGAAAAATCATCTTTAGGTTTAACCGCTTGCCTAGAATCCCATGGTTTTGTTTCCGGTAGAATGAAAACAGGAACACCTCCAAGAGTTGACGGAAGGTCTTTAAAGTATACAATAATGGAGGAACAGCCAGGAGATTTAGACCCCGGAACATTTAGTTTTTTAAAAAACACTACCGTACTTAAATCACAAAAAAGTTGCCATATCACATACACCAACGAAGAAGTTCACGATCAACTTAGGTTAGGATTTGAGAGATCACCAATGTTTAACGGCCTCATTGATGCTGTTGGGCCAAGGTATTGCCCGTCTATAGAGGATAAAATTCACAGATTTGCTGACAAGTCAAGACACCAAATTTTTGTTGAGCCAGAAGGGTGGAATACCGTTGAGGTTTATGTTAATGGTTTTTCTACATCTTTACCGCAGGAAGTTCAATATGATGCTTTAAAAAAAGTTAAGGGGTTTGAGTCTGTCAAATTTTTTAGGCCTGGATACGCAATAGAGTATGACTATTTTCACCCTACCCAGTTAAAAACTAGTTTAGAGACTAAGAATATTGAACGTTTGTTTTTTGCAGGCCAAATTAATGGAACCACAGGTTATGAAGAGGCTGCTGCTCAAGGAATAATGGCTGGAATAAATGCAAATTTGAAATGTAATGAATCAGATCCATTTGTATTGAAGAGAAATGAAGCCTATATAGGCGTTTTAATTGATGATTTAGTTGTTAAAGGAACAGAAGAACCATACAGAATGTTTACCTCAAGAGCGGAATACAGGACCTTGCTGCGTCAGGATAACGCCGATGAACGCCTCACGCCTAAATCCTTCAAGCTAGGACTAGCTAATTCACAAAGAATGAAGACCCTTGATGATAGAATAAGCTCTACCAATAAGATGATCGGTTTTTATAATAAAACTGGCTTTGACCCAAAAAACTTAAACTCAATATTAAAATTAAAAAAGTCATCACCGGTAAAACAATCAGCAAGGCTCTCTAAAATTCTTGCAAGGCCAAACATAGATACTACTGACCTAACAAAGCTAAGTTCTGTTAAGGAGTTTATTGAAAAACAAAAAATATCTAAAAGTGCTTTAGAACAAGCAGAAATTCAAATCAAATATTCTGGATACATCGAGAAAGAAAAGCTAATGGCAGATAAAATACAAAGATTAGAAAATATTTCTATTCCTATTAATTTTAATTACAACCAACTTGCCTCGCTTTCAAGTGAGGCCAAAGAAAAACTTAATAAAATATTACCACAAACACTATCTCAGGCAAGTAGAATTAGCGGTATTAATCCAAGCGACATAAGTGTATTATTGGTCGCATTAGGAAGGTAATGTTCCACGTGAAACCCATGAAAAAGTATAACAAATATTATTGTACCGCAAAAGATCGTCTCGTCTCTGGTGAATTATTTTCTGTTTATTTTAATAATAATAGAACTATTGCCAAAACAAAAGTTGATAGAAGTGAAGATATGTACCGTTTTTATAAATCTAATCAGTATCATTCTCATCAGGAAACAACCAAAACATTCACGGATAAAATATATTTTATAAGTCGCAGAATTATGTTGTATTTTAAATATAGACTTATCAAGTCTAAAACAGCTAACTTAAAACTTCTTGATTATGGGTGTGGTAATGGAAGTTTTTTGAAATATCTCAATGATAGAAAAATTAATACAACCGGAGTTGAGAAAAGTTTAGTATCTCAAAAAGTTTGTCGCGCTAAAGGAGTAAATGTTTTTTCATCAATCAAAGACATAAATCAATCAAAGTATAATATAATTACTATGTGGCATGTTCTGGAACATGTTTCTAATCCCTCAAAATGCATAAGCGCCCTTTCTAAACTTTTATCTATAGGGGGGTCTCTTGTGATCGCAATACCTAACATACAAAGTATTGATTCTCAGGTGTTTAAGTCTGAATGGGCTGCTCTGGATGTTCCGAGGCATCTCTGGCATTTCACGCCTAAAGGGCTTATTGATCTTTTACAAAAGCAAAATTTTATTTTATATAATAAGAGATCATTGTTTCTAGACGCTTATTATATTTCATTATTGTCAGCTCGGCGAAAAAAGATTATTTTTCCTTGGATTATAGCTATTTTTGTTGGAACAGTTTCAAATATTTTTGGTCTTTTTACAGGAAACTGCTCTAGCAGTGTATTTGTTTTTAAAAAAAGAAACTAGACATTTTTTTTATTTAAATATCGAGAAATTTTGAGTATAAAGTTTGAAAATAATATTTTAGAATTAGCATTCCTTTTCAAGTTGTAGGATGCCTGGTCTAATAATTTAGTTAGATCTATTATATTATGGCTATCAACAAATGGAGCGAGTTTTTCAATTTTAAAGTCATTCAGGCTCATATAATGAGAAGCTTTATTAGCGCTATAATTTGTAACTAAGGCAGACCTAATTAGAGTAGACCCATATTGTAAAAAAGATTTTTGTTCATCTCGAGAGAATTTAGAAACTTCTTCTGCCCATTCCATCAGCTCTATAACAATTGATTTATTTCCGATTGATTTAAAGGCGCTTCTAAGACCTTTGATCCACATCGACTCAAGTGTTTTTAAAAAATTGGATTGACTAGATAATTCAAGAGCAGTTTTCCAACTTCCCTCTGAAGCAAGAGCTATCTCTGATGCATTATTAACCCCAGAATTAATGAGTTTTTCTTTTATTAAACCGGTTGAAAGCTTATCTATGTTTAAAATAATTGAACGAGATAAAATTGTTGGTAAGATTAGGTCAGGCCTTTCACTTACCATTATAAAGAAAGTATTTGAAGGAGGCTCTTCAAGAATTTTGAGCATTTTGTTTGCTGCAGAAATATTCAGAAGCTCTGGAGCCCAAAGAACACAAACTTTATTTTTACCCTCATATGCTTTTAGGCTTAGTTTTTGATACAGGGTGTTAATTTCCTCAACACTTATTGAGGCTTGTTTATTTAAGGATTCTAAACCTTGAAGCCAATCGTTGACACTGCAGTAATTATTTTTGTCATAAAATGATTTGAATTGATCCATAAAGCCTTGTGAAACTTCTGTTTTTTTATCAACTTTAATTACTGGAAAAGAAATATAGAAGTCCGGATGTTTATAAGGGTCTCGGCCAAGTAATTCAGTTGCAATAGCAGTAGCTAAAAAGAGCCCTCCTCCTCCAGAAATATCAGTAATTAATTGAAAATGAGGAACTTTTTTATCTTCTAACTCTCTATTAATTTTTTTTGCTAAGTCTTCGTGCCCCCAGAAAGTTATCATTTTAGTGTGATAAGAAAAATCCATTTAAAAGTACATATTATTTTTTTTCTCAGACAGCATTCCCATTTATAGATTTAAAAAAATAGTTAAGAGCATTAAAATTCTTATATTTTTGCAAAAACAATTAGACATTATGAACACAATTGACAATATAAGTTTTCATGGAGAAAGAGTTGTCATAAGAGTCGACTATAACGTTCCGTTTGATGATCAAAACCGAATTACCGACACAACACGAATAGAGTCTTCCAAAGAAACAATTTCTATGGTTCTAAAAAAAGGGGGGAGTGTTATATTATTAACGCACTTAGGCAGGCCTAAAGGGATTGATTTAAATTTATCATGCTCTTTAATTGTTGATGTTACATCAAAAATATTAGGCGAGAAGGTTATTTTTTGTCCATCAACTATTGGAGAAGAAGCTGAGAAGCTGAGTAAAACATTGCTTCCTGGAGAAATAATGCTAATGGAAAATGTTAGGTTTTATCCTCAAGAAACAAAAGGTGAAAAGGCTTTCGCTAAAGAGCTCTCAAAGCTTGGATCAGTATATGTAAATGATGCTTTTGGATCGGCCCATCGAGCTCATTCATCGACAACTATAATTGCTCAATTTTTCGAAAAAAAATATTTTGGCAAACTGTTAGAAAAAGAGATCAGATCTATTGACAAAGTAATTAATAATGGAAAGAAACCTATACTTGCTATTTTGGGAGGAGCTAAAATATCTTCTAAAATAACCATAATTGAAAGCTTGCTTGATTTGGTAAACGATATCCTTATTGGAGGAGGTATGGCATATACTTTTATCAAAGCTCAGGGGGGGGCAATAGGAAGCTCAATATGTGAAAATGATTTTTGTAATTATGCAATAGAACTAATTGCAAAAGCAAAAGCAAAAGGAGTACAAATTCACTTACCAAAGGATGTAATAATAGCGGATAGTTTTAATAATTTAGCTAATAAAAAAGTAGCTTTTATAAATCAGATTCCTAAAGGCTGGCAAGGGCTAGATTTTGGCCCCAAAAGCATTGAAGATATTAAACCTTTAATTAAAAAATCGAAAACAATTTTATGGAATGGACCTTTGGGAGTATTTGAATTTGATAATTTTTCAAAAGGAACAATAAAGTTAGGAGAATTAATTTCAGATGCCACCTCCAAAGGGGCTTTTTCTTTAGTTGGAGGAGGTGACTCTGTCGCAGCAGTTAAAAAATTTGGATTTAATAATAAAATGAGTTATGTTTCCACAGGAGGAGGCGCTATGCTAGAAAGCCTGGAGGGAAAAAAACTCCCAGGCATAGAGGCTTTAATGTGACCTTTCAACTTAAATTTATTAATAATTAGAACTCTAATATTATTTTGTTTTATTTCGTTTGTTTCTTGTGACCAAAAACTTTCAACTAGATATGTTCCAGAATCTAGCGGAAACATAAACACTGTAAATGTTGTTATGCCTAAAACTAATTGGGAAGGTAATTTAGGAAAAAAAACCAGAGATTTTTTAGGACAGATATATGAAGGACTTCCTATTGACGAGCCTCAATTTTCAGTAAAATACTTACACCCAAAACTATTCAATGGTTTTGCTAGACATTCAAGAAACATAATTGAATTTGTAAAAGATACGGTAGCTAAATTCACTCTTTCTTCAGATTTGTATGCAAGACCTCAGGTTGTTGCAAAAATTCAAGGAAATGATCCTGAAGAAATGGAGTTTTTTTTAGAACAAAACGCAAAACTAATACGAGGGGTGTTTGTTGAAAATGAAATCAAAGAAAAGTCTAGAAGAATTTCCAAATCTTTGAGTATAGAAAAAAATATTCAAACTAGGTTTGAAGTTCAAATTAAATATCCTTCAGCATATAAAGTGGTGAAAGACACCACTAATTTTATATGGATTCAAAAACCAATATTAAAAGGACATCTTAATCTTATTGTTTATTCAATTCCAAATAGATTAATTAACAAAAACATTACTAAAGCAATTACAGGCATTAGAGACTCAATAGGGAGAATTTACATACCAGGAAGAATCAAGGGCTCATATATGATTACTGAAAAAGCATATAGGCCGTATTTTTATAAAACACAGTTATTAGGAAGGAGATCCTATTTAACAAAAGGAACATGGGAGGTCGCTAATGATTATATGGCGGGACCATTTATCAATTACATAATTTCTGACACAATTAAAAAAAGGTGGTTAGCTATAGAAGGATTTGCTTTTGCCCCTTCAGTAAGCAAGAGAAACTATATGTTTGAACTTGAAACAATAATAAAAAGCGTTTCGTTCAATTAAGAAGATTTGAGATCTATTTTTTTTCTTCATCCTTTTTTTCAGGATCGTCTTCTTTAACACCCTTTTTGAACTCTTTTATACCAGTACCTAAACCCTTCATTAATTCAGGAATTTTACGACCGCCAAAAATTAATAAAAGTGCAGCTACAATTAATATAACTTCTTGCCCTCCAAACAAACCCGCTAGACTATTACTTAACATAACAAATATATTTAAAACAAAGGTAAAGAAATAATTAACGCAAAAACTAAGACAGCAATTTCATAGTTGAAGTTGTATATTTGTTTGTTATGAAAAATGAAAAGGATAGAAAAGCAACGGGATTAAAAAAGCTATTTAATCAATACAGAATTGTTGTTATAGGCGAAGACACTTTTGAAGAGAAGCTCTATTTTAGACTTTCAATAATTAATATTATCCTAGCCTCTTTTTTAGCTATTTCATTTATAGCTACAATGACATATTTTATTATAGCGTATTCTCCAGTTAGAGAATTTATCCCAGGATATCCCTCAACAAAAATGAGGATAGAAGCAATTTCAAATGCTATTAAAATTGATTCAATCACATCAAAGATTGAAAAACAACAGGTATACTTTGAGGCGATTAAAAGAGCTTTATCAGGGGAAATAAAAGTGGAAGAAATATCAATTCAGGTATCAGAAAAAAAAGAACAAATTATTTCTTTCCCCCCAAAAACATCAAAAGAAGATTCTATTTTAAGAGCTATAGTAGCAGAAGAGGATAAGTATAATGTAATAAACGATAATAGCGATTCGCCCTTGTTTATTCTTTTCACACCGGCAAAGGGAATAGTTTCAGAAAAATTTAATATTCAGGAAAAGCATTTTGCTGTAGACGTAGCTCTAGAAGAAAACACTCCAATTAAATCTATTGCAGAGGGAACTGTTATTTTTTCTGAATGGACAGCAGAAACAGGATATGTAATAATTTTAAAACACCCTTATGAGCTTATATCAGTTTACAAGCATAATGCATCTTTAACAAAACAACAAGGGGAAAATGTTCAGGCAGGGGAGGTTATAGCTTCAGCAGGTAATACAGGAGAGTTTTCTACCGGATTCCACCTTCATTTTGAATTATGGGCCGAAGGATATCCTATAGATCCAGAAAAACTTATTGACTTTTCTAAATAGTAAATGAAAAAAATAGCTGCAAAACTTTTCGCAAAACTTATTAATTGGAAGAATAAAAGATGGATTGAAAATCCTATAGCCGCCCAAGAAAAAACTTTAAAAGTCTTAATAAAAAAAGCTTCAAAAACTAAATTTGGAAGAGATCATGATTTTGCGTCAATAAGTAATTACATGGAATTTAAATCAAGAGTTTCAATAAACGACTATGAAGGAATAAGACCTTACATTGACTCAATTATAGCTGGAGATAAAGATGTTTTGTGGCCTGGAAAGCCATTGTATCTAGCAAAAACAAGTGGAACAACTTCTGGCGCAAAACATATTCCAATAACAAAGGAGTCAATGCCTACACATATTAATTCAGCTAGAGACGCTATTTTAAACTATATAATACAAACAGGGAATGTTGAATTTTTAGCAGGAAAGCAAATATTCATTCAAGGAAGTCCTGTTTTAGAAAATCTAAACGGAATTTCTTTGGGACGACTTTCTGGTATTGTGGCTCATTTCGTTCCGTCTTATTTAAAAAAAAATAGAATGCCAAGCTGGAAAACAAATTGTATGGAAGACTGGGAAGACAAGGTTGATGCAATTGTAAATGAAACCTTTGATCAAAACATGACCGTTATAGGAGGAATTCCTTCGTGGGTTCAAATGTATTTTGAAAAAATAATAAAAAAAACAGGTAATACTGTGGGAAAACAATTTCCAGAGTTTTCTTTATTTATACACGGAGGCGTTAATTTTGAACCCTATCAAAGGCTATTTGATAATTTAATAGGCAGAAAAATTGATTCTATAGAGCTTTTTCCTGCTTCCGAAGGATTTTTTGCATATCAGGATAAAATTGATAGTGAAGGACTGCTTTTATTAGTAGATAATGGAATTTTTTATGAGTTTGTTGAAGCAGAAAAATTCTTTGATCCTGACCCTGAAAGAATCTCTCTTAAAGATGTAAAGTTGGGAGTTAATTATGTCCTTATACTATCGTCAAATGCAGGGCTATGGTCTTATAATATTGGTGATACAGTTTCTTTTGTTTCTGACAAACCATACAGGGTAATAGTGACTGGAAGAATCAAACAGTATATTTCAGCATTTGGGGAGCACGTCATAGTTAAAGAAGTCGAAACGGCATTAAAAAATGTAATTGACTCAACACCAATTGAGGTTCGTGAATTTACTGTAGCCCCTCAAATAAACCCATCATCAGGATTACCACACCATGATTGGTTCATTGACTTTAAAAATCCTCCAGAAAATATTGAAGATTTTTCAAAATACTTAGACAGTGAAATGCGTAAGCAAAACATTTATTATGATGACTTGATAAAAGGTAAAGTATTAAAGCCACTTAATATTTCAATAGTTGAGAATCATGGTTTTGAATATTATATGAAAGAAACAGGAAAACTTGGAGGGCAAAACAAAGTTCCAAGACTAAGCAATGACAGAAAAATAGCTAACAGACTTTCTCTAAAAAAATATTAGGAGTAAAAAACGACTATGAATAAAACAAAAAAAATAAGCTTTGTTTATACATTACCTACTTCTTTTGTAACTAAAGACATAGAAAACTTAAAATCAATAGGGCATCAAGTTTTCGAAATAACATCTCCCCCATTTAAAAACTTTTTTCTTTTTTTTAACAACAGGATTAGAGAGTTTTTTAAAGGATTTTTTTTAATTCCTAAATCTAACTGTGTTATAATTTGGTTTAGCGATTATCATGGGTTGATACCGTTAGTCATAGCAAAAATATTTTCTATTAAAAGTATTGTTATTGTTGGAGGCTATGATGCAATTTCAGATAAAGAGATTGATCACGGAATTTTTTCTAAAAACAATTTAAGACAAAAAATTGCTAGAATGAACTTTAATTTAGCAACAAATATTTGGGTTGTTGATGAAACCCTATCTAAGGGCTGCAAGAAGGCTTTTATACAAAACAATATAAATTCTGGACTTATTAATTGGATGCCTAATCTTGAAAAAAAGATTAAAGTTGTACCTACAGGATACTCATCAACATTTTGGAAAAAAACTAAATTAAAATTGCCTAACACAGTTTTAACTGTTGCTAACTTTAACGATTCTAGAGTTCTTAAGCTAAAGGGTATTCCGATAATATTAAAACTGGCCAAAGAACTTCCAGAGTTTAATTTTATAATTTTAGGATTAAAGACACAAAGCATCATTTCTGCCGATATAAAACCTCCGAATGTTGAGACCATTAAATCAAAAAACAAAATGGAATTAAGAGAGTATTTTTCTGAAAATCAATTTTACATTCAAGCATCAAGATTAGAAGGCCTACCTAATGCGCTTTGTGAAGCGATGCTTTGTGAGTGTATTCCAATTGGTAACGCAGTTTTTGGCATACCTAAAGTAATTGGAAACACAGGATTATTATTTAATGGAGAAAAAGATTTTAAAAGAATAAAAAAATTTCTTAGAGGAAAAAATCAAAAATCAGGAACACATGCCCGTCAGCAAATAATAAATTTTTTCGACAAAGAAAAACGAATTGAAGAGTTAAAAAAAATATGACATGAACACAAAACAGAGAGGGTTTTTGTCCTATCCAGAATCTAATAATCTGGGAGATTATATTCAAAGCATAGCAGTTAGAGAATTAATTGGAAAAAAAGCTATTGGCGCAGATAGAGAAAAATTAAATATTTATTCAGGATCATCTTTGAATTTGATAATGAATGGATGGTTTATGGAAAACTCAAAGAATTGGCCCCCCAGTGATAAAATAACCCCTCTATTCATTTCATTTCATTTAAACCCAATAGCTGAAAAACATATGCTAAGTTTATCAGGAATTGAATATTTTAAAAAGCACGAGCCTATTGGCTGTAGGGATTTTTACACTCAAAATATTTTATCTAAAAGAGGAATTAAAACGTACTTCTCTGGCTGTTTGACACTTACTTTAAACAATAAAAACAAGAATCATAAACGAGAAGGCATACTTGTACTAAGCGCCCTAGACAGAATGAAGCCAAAATTTACTATCAACAATTTTTTTATTCAACTTTTCAAATTTCCTAAAAAATATTGGCAATATAAAAACTCAAAAAGAAGACTTGAGGGTTTCATTTCAAAGCAAAGATCTTCAACAGTTAAATATAAATCACAGATTGTTGATGTTAAAAAATATTCTGAACAACAAAGGTTTGTCTTGGCACAAGAACAGTTAGATATAATCTCTAAATCAGAACTTATAATTACATCTAGAATTCATTCTGCTCTTCCTGCCGTTTCTTTAGGGACGAAGGTTGTTTTTTTAACTGACGGTTTGGATCACATTAATCAAAAAAGCAGACTAGAAGGGCTATCAGATTATTTCTATTGTTGTAAAACAACAGACTTAAATAAATTAAATTTAAATGAAATAATTCCAAAACAAAAAAGCAGAGAAATATCAAAAAATCTTATTGAAAAAGTTAATCAATTTTTTAGCAAGGAGGAGTAAAGACTTATATTTGAAAAAAGATAAATAATGAATATTTTAGTTATTGGGTCAGGTGGGCGTGAGCACACACTTTGCTGGAAATTAGTTCAGAGCCCAAAATGTAAAAATCTTTATGTTTCTCCAGGAAACGCAGGAACATCTAAAATAGCTACTAATTTAGGAATTTCAGTCATTGACTTTGAATCTATTAAAGAGGCAGTAATAAAGTATAAAATTGAAATGGTTGTTGTGGGACCAGAAGCTCCGTTAGTTGAAGGGATAAAAGAATTTTTTGAATCAGATGATCAATTAGAAAAAGTAAGTTTGATTGGACCAGACAGTAAAGCTGCAAAATTAGAAGGGAGTAAGTCTTTTGCTAAGGCATTTATGAACCGACATAATATCCCGACAGCGAAACATTCAGAATTTACATTGGCAACTATTGATAAAGCTTTCAACTTTTTAGAAACCATGAGCCCTCCATATGTTTTAAAAGCAGATGGGTTAGCAGCAGGAAAAGGAGTTTTGATTATCAACAATATTTATGAAGCAAAATTAGAACTTAAATCGATGTTAATAAACAAGAAGTTTGGACAAGCCTCCGAGAAAGTTGTTATAGAAGAGTTTCTAGATGGTATAGAATTGTCATGTTTTATATTAACTGATGGTGAAACTGGGATAACTCTTCCATTTGCAAAAGATTATAAAAAAATTGGAGAAGGAGACAAAGGGCTGAATACAGGAGGAATGGGAGCAATTTCTCCAGTTCCATTTGCAAACGAAGAGTTTATAAAAAAAATAAATGATAGAATTATTGAACCAACACTATTGGGACTTAAAAAAGACCAATTGCCATTTCAAGGATTTATTTTTATTGGCCTAATAAACGTTGGCGGTGAGCCAAAGGTAATAGAATATAATGTTCGAATGGGAGATCCTGAAACAGAAGTTGTTATCCCAAGAATTAAAAATGATTTAATTTCTCTATTTGAAGCAACGGCAAATAAAACATTGAATAAAATTAAATTAGAAATAGATTCAAGAAGTGCATCAACAGTAATGGCTGTCTCAGGAGGCTATCCTAAAGCATATGAAAAAGGACATTTTATTGAAGGAATAAATAATGTAAAAAACGCATTGGTTTTTCATTCAGGAACCTCCCTTGAAGACAATAAAATATTAACTGCCGGAGGAAGGGTGATTACAGTTACGGGACTTGGAAAAGATATGTCCTCAGCATTAAAAAAATCTTATGAAGGCCTGGAAAAAATTAATTATAAAGGGATGTATTACAGGAAAGATATAGGCTTTGATTTATAAAAATGAATGAGCGGAAGGATCCTTATCCTCTTCACCTTTTTTGTCAAAAATCCTTAATTGATTTATCCAGTAGACACTAGCACAAACTCCTAACACCAGGAAAGACCAGGTTATGCTATTAGCTAACCACCAATTCTCTAATTCTAGTTGCCTAAGAAAGTTAAAAGGAATAAATAGTATTTCTTCAAATAGCCAAGCAATCGCTTCAAAAAAGTTTTTCATCATGATTAGATTTTTTACCTTACAAAGGTAATAAAAGAGAATATGCTCACAAAGCTATTTAGTAAATCATCTTATCTAGCTAATTTTTTAGCATTTGTATTTTTAATAATTGTGATGATTTCTAAAATAAAGCAAAATTATTCCTCTAAAGGTATAGATCTTTCATTATACGAACATTTAGGATTTATTTGTTTATTTACTTTTATCTTTTTGCAATTCAGCAGGCAGGAAAATGAGAACACGAAAATCATAGAGAGATCTGGTTTTCACATATTTTTATTTCCTGTTGCAGTTGCTTTTTTGCCTAAGGAAATTTTCAATTTTTATTGGATATTCAGTGGGTTTTTAATGTTTCATGCATTAATAAAAGGTAATTTATTTATAAAAACTTTAAAAGAAAATCAACTTTTTGAATGTGGGATATATATGAGCTTTTCAATCATGTTTATTCCAGAATCATTTATTTATCTTTTAGTATTGCTATTAAGAATTTTCACAACGGGTAATTTCTCAACCGTTAGAGGAATTATTTTGTTATTCCCAACTGTGATCACATGGTTTTTGATTTTAACGACCAATATGGTTTTAAAAATAAATTTACCTTTTTATCAATGGGTTAACCAAAAAGCAGATTTTTATTTTCAAATAATACATGGGCTAGAAGGGCTTGCTTTTATAGCTATCATAATTTTAACCTTAACAGGTTTTGTTTTAAGAAGTAAAAAAACTGACCATGTTTACAGCCTAGAAAATAAGATAATACCTTTTTATAAATTAATACTTTTAAGCATTCATTTATGTTTTATCAACTTTGTTAGAACCCCTGAGTCTTTAATAATTCTAATCCCTACAATTGTTTATGGAACTAGAAATCTTATTAGAATTATAAGACTTAGAGTTTTGAAAGAATCCTTTTTATGGATAATGTTGGTTTTTTCTCTTTTGAACATATACCTTTCCTTTTGATTCCGTCTAGCAAATAGTATCTTTGTTTAAATAAGCTGTTTAATAAAAGTTAAGCCTGTGAATTCAAATAAAATAAGTAAAAAAGCTTTTTATATTTTTAAAAATGTAATTGATCAGTATCATATTTTAAACACCGTTGATCAAACATTTAAAAACCCTTTTTCTGCTAAAACATTCGATCACTTGTTATATAGAAAAAACTGGATTGATACTGTTCAATGGCATTATGAAGATTTGATCAGAGACCCGAATATTGAACCGAAAAAAGGAATGGAGCTCAAAAGAAAAATTGATGCATCCAATCAAGATAGAACTGATATGGTTGAATTTATTGATAGTTATTTTCTTAATAAGTATAAAGATGTTAAAGTTTTAGAAAACGCAGAAGTTAATTCAGAAAGTCCAGCTTGGGCAATAGACAGACTCTCAATTTTAGCATTAAAAATATATCATATGGAAGAAGAGACAAGTCGAAATGACGCCTCTAAAAGACATAAAACAGACTGTAAATTTAAGCTAGATGTTTTATTGGAGCAAAAAACAGACTTGTCAAACGCAATAGACTCATTATTAGATCAGATTTCCAAGGGTCAAAAATACATGAAGGTTTATAAGCAGATGAAAATGTATAATGATTCGGAATTGAATCCAGTTCTTTACAAGGGCTCTAAATAATCGAATGAAACGAGACAAAAAAGTATTAATACTTCGCTTTTCTTCTTTTGGAGACGTAGCGATTATGATACCAATACTTAGGGCATTATCAAAAAAATATCCAAAAGATGAGTTTATAGTAGCGAGTCGTCCTAAAATGGCTCCTCTTTTTGACGAATTTATAAATATAAATTTTCTTCATTTAGACATAGATAGCCACTATAGAGGTTTTAAAGGGGTATTTAATCTTTTCAAAAAACTTAAACAGCAGAAGCCATCACACATAGCCGACCTTCATTTTGTTATTAGGACAAGGGTAATTTGTTTGCTTTTTAAGTTATTAGGGTATAAGGTTAAAAGTATTGATAAAGGAAGAAGTCAAAAAAAAGCATTAACAAGAATTAACAACAAACACTTTGAACCCCTAACTCCTACTGTTTTTAGATATTTAAAAGTTTTTTCAAAGCTTGGATTTTCGGTTGATATTACTAAAAATGAAACATCTCACAATAATTTTTTACCAGAAAAATTGAAAAATATTTTTTATTCTGATAAAAAAAAATGGATTGGCATAGCTCCCTTTGCATCTTATGAGGGAAAAACATACCCATTAGATTTAATGCAGCGGGTTATAGTCTTTTTACAAAGAGAGTATAAAATATTTTTATTAGGCGCTGGAGAAAAAGAAGAGAACTTATTAGAGGTTTGGACTAAAGCATATTCAAATTGCTGGAACGCATCTAAGGAATTAGATTTTAAAGAACAGCTTATGGCCCTTCCTTTTTTAGACCTCATGATTAGTATGGACAGTTTAAATGGACATTTGGCTTCAAATGCTGGAATTCCAGTTATAACCCTTTGGGGTCAAACTCATCCATATGCAGGTTTTGCTCCATTTGGTCAGCCAGAAGATTACTCAATATGTGTAGATCGCAATCAATACCCTGGAATCCCTACTTCAATTTATGGAAAAGACATCCCTAAGGGTTATGAAAATGCTTTTAGAACGATTTTTCCAAAAGTTGTGATTGAAAAAGTATTAGAAGCTTTGGGAAACACTAATAATTAAACATCATCAAAATTAACTTTGAGGTACTCTTGTTTAGATTCAGCCTGACAAGTTAATATTAAACCATCTTTTATTTCTTCTTCGGTCAGGACTTGATTGGTTTTCATTTTAGCATTTCCATCCATAACTTTTGCAACACAACTACTACAGACTCCTCCTTGACAAGAATAAGGAACATCAATACCTGATTCAATTGCTGCTTCTAATACAGTCTTTCCAGAGATATTATCAATATGATACTTAACACCTTCATATATAATATCTAAACTTGAAACTTTAGTAATAGAATTTTTTAAAGTATTTTTTTTATTAGTTGTAAATAATTCATAAAGTATTTGCTCTTTGGAAACTTTTTTTGTTAATAAAACATTTAAAACAGAAAAAATCATTGGCTCTGGACCACAAATGAAATATTTATCAGCTTTTCCGTGTAGGTTTATATAATAATTAATAATGGAATCATTAATTCTTCCAAATTTACTTTCTTTTTCGTTTGACTGACTATAAAGATTCATAACCTTAAAACGATTACCAAAGTGATCTTTTAAACCTTTTATTTCAGAAGAAAACATTTCGTCACTCAAAGATTTATTTCCATAGATTAATCTAAATTCATTTTTTTTATTTGCGTTTAAAACAGATTTAGCTATTGATAAAATAGGAGTAATACCACTTCCAGCAGCAATTCCAGTTATTACTTCTTTACCACCAGTTGAATGATAAAAAAATCTTCCTTCTGGGACTCCAACATTTATCATATCCCCAGCCTTAATATGTTTTATTACATAATTTGAAAAAACGCCTTTAGTAACTTTTTTAATTCCAATTTTAAGAACTTCATCAGGACCAGAGCATATAGAATATGACCTTCGAACTTTTACTTTATTAATTAATAGCTCTAAAGGCAAGTACTGCCCAGAAATAAAAGTGTATTCATTTTTAAGATTATAAGGAATCTGGAAAGATAAAGCAACAGCATTTGATGTTAGCTTCTCAACCTCAATGACTTTTAAAAGATTAAAATTAGACATATAGCTTATAACCAAAAGAATTTAGAAATTCAAAATTACACCATTTTGACAAATAAAAAGCTTAATAATAAATTAACACAGAATAATTTTAAGCAAAGCTAATTCGTTATATTTGCTCTCTTTTAATTTAAAAAATGACAAGCAAATTTATTGAACTTAAATGGAAGAAATTTTCAAGAGCCCCTCAGTTTGGAGCAAAACTTGCCATTAAGATTTTAATAGGGTTTTTGATAGTTTATTTTTCACTTGCCGCAGTTTTTTTAAGTGGGGTTTCTTTTATTATACTTCAAAAAGAGTTTCCGGATCAATCACCCTTATCAATCATAAATGATTATTTATTGTATTATTTTATTTTCGGTTTTATCTTCAGGTACTTTTTCCAAACATTACCTTCGACTGAAATACAGCAATTATTAATAACCCCTATATCTAAAAAAAGAATAGTTATTAATACATTATT
The DNA here is from genome assembly GCA_029243245.1 of Flavobacteriaceae bacterium. Lineage (GTDB taxonomy): Bacteria > Bacteroidota > Bacteroidia > Flavobacteriales > Flavobacteriaceae > Marivariicella. Next base: position 49,025 of record JAQWSK010000009.1, read on the forward strand.
AAAGTCTACTTTTTCTATTTATAACGCATCACCAATTTTTTATTTTTTAACATTTGCAATTGTTTTTATTGTAAGGGGAGAAGGAAACATTCTGGGAGTTTTATCATGGTGGCTTGGTATTCAAATGATTACTTTGATCTTAAATAATATGATCTTTTTAATCAATAAAAACAATTCAATTTTTAAGATGATTATTATAATTGCAATTTTATTATTTAGCCTTCAAAAACTTGAATATTATAATTTTTTCTCTTTTTTCGGATCAGCTCTTGACAAGATCTATTACAACCCAATTTGGCTTATTGCTATTATTTTGATTTTTACAACCACTTATTTTCTATTATTTAAGTTTTTAATTAAACAATGTTATTTGGATAAAGCGCTTTCAAAAGGTAAAGAAAAAATAATAGGTCAAAATCTTTCATTTTTAAATCGTTTTGGCACATTAGGGGTATTAATTAAAAATGACATTAGATTGATTATAAGAAATGTGAGACCTAGACAAGTTGTACTAATGTCTTTTTTATTTTTATTTTATGGAATTATATTTTTTACTCCTGACATCTATAAAGAAATGGAAACATTGTTGGTTTTTGCTGCTTTATTTATAACGGGAGGTTTTATGATGACTTTTGGCTCGTATGTTCCTTCTTGGGATAGTGAATATTATTCACTTTTGATGGTGCAAAACCTTTCATATAGAAAATACCTAGAATCTAAATTAATCTTAATGATAATTGCAACTTTTATAGCGCTTGTTTTAGCCACCCCCTATTTATATTATGGACTAAAAATTTACTCTTTGGTTATAGCAGGAGCGTTTTTTAATATGGGACTTGGAGGTTATATTACACTTTTTTCAGGCGTGTTAAATAAAAGCCCATTGAAACTCAATGTAAAAGCAAAAGCTTTTGAAAACACTCAGGCATTTAGTTTGACTCAGTTTCTTTTTATACTCCCAAAACTAGGATTACCAATTTTAATATATTGGTTGTGTCAATTGGTGTTTAGCGAACAAACAGGGATCTTGTTATTGGGACTATCAGGAGTATTAGGAATTATTTTACACAGCACTATAATTAGTCAAATTGAAAAGGTATATAAGAAACATAAATACAAAACAGTAGAAGCGTATAATACAAATAATTAAAATGATTAAAATTGAACATTTAACAAAAATTTATTCTGGAAAAACCGTGCTTAATATTCCAAACCTTGAAATTGAACAGGGTTCATGTTTTGGACTGGTAGGGAATAATGGGGCGGGAAAAACAACTCTTTTTAGCCTGCTCTTAGACTTGGTTGAGCCTACTTCGGGAGAAATATTAAACCAAGGAATAAAGGTTTATAAGGATGAATCTTGGAAAGCAAAAACAAGTGCCTTTATTGACAGCACATTTATTATTGGATACTTAACTCCTGAAGAATATTTTGAGTTTATAGCTGAGTTAAGAGGTGTTGCAAAGGAAGAGTTAAATGACTGGCTTGAAAATTTTTCAAGTTTTTTTAAGGATGAAGTTTTAAATCAAAAAAAATATATTCGAGATTTATCTAAAGGAAACCAAAAAAAAGTTGGAATTACAGCCTCTTTTATTGGATCACCAGAATTGGTTGTTCTTGACGAACCTTTCTCAAATTTAGATCCTAGCTCACAAATTATTTTAAAAAAATTAATTGAAAATTTTTATAAAAATCAAAATACTACGTTTTTAATTTCCAGTCATGACCTTAGTCATGTTACTGAAGTTTGCAATCGAATAGTTTTACTTGAAAAGGGAGTTGTTATTAAAGACATCGAGACCAATAAAGCTACATTAAAAGAACTTGAAGGGTATTTTACTATTTAACCTTTTTTAATTTATACTAAAAAGTTGCTTTTTTAGTTATAATAAAAAAGCAATTTTGAAATATTATTTCGAGTCTTTTTGTTATTTATTTCTTTTTTCTTTGATTATAGCCTCGTGCTCTACTCAAAAAAATAGATTTTTAAACCGACAATATCATAGTATAAACACAAAATACAATGTGTTATTCAATGGAAAAGAAGCTCTTACCATAGGAGAAGAGATTTTAAATGCTACGATTGAAGATGATTTTTTTGAAATTCTTAAAACTGATCCTATTCTTTTAAAGGGAGAAAGGTTTGACAGAAACACGATTGTTCCAGGTTTTGATAAAGCAGAAGAAAAAGCAGTTAAAGCTATTCAGAAACATTCCATGAACATTGAAGGCTTTCAACGAAACAACTTTATAGATGAAGCCTATTTGCTTTTGGGAAAGGCTCGTTATTACGACAGAAGATTTTTCCCTGCAATAGAGGCGTTTAATTTTTTATTAGAGAATAATATTGATCAGCCTGTTTATATTGAAGGGCGAATATGGAGAGAAAAAACTAACATTCGACTACAAAACAATCAAATAGCAATTAATAACCTCAGGCCACTAGCCAGAAAATTAATCAATAAAAATCAATTTTATGGATTAGCAAACGCAACACTTGCACAAGCCTTTATCAATCTTAAAGAAATAGATTCGGCAAGTTATTATATGATTCGAGCGGCAAATCATGAAAAGATTTTATCAAGTAAAGTTAGGTATGCCTATATATCTGCGCAACTTTATGAACTCAAAGGATCTAAAGATTTAGCAAGGTATTATTATAATTCCATAGTAGAATTAAACTGGCAAGCATCAAGAAAATTTTGGATTAATGCAAAAATAAACTCATTAAGACTTTCACATGAAAAGTTTAAAACACCATTTGTTCAGCCTATAAATAATTTGTTAAAAGTTTATGAAAATAAAATCTTTTCACATAGCTTAAATAGAGCCCTAGGAGTTTATTATTTATCTAAAGAAAAAGATAGCCTTGTTAATATATACTTAAAAAAGTCTTTGAAAAGCAAAGGAATTGATAACCCTACTCGTAAAGTAAACTACAGAGATTTAGCAGACCTTAATTTTAAAAATAAAAAATATCTTTTCACTGGAAGTTATTTAGATAGTTTACTCCTGTTATTACCCAAAGAAAGCATAATTAAAAATAAAACTCAAAGAGAAAGGGACAACCTTTCGGATGTTATATTTTTTGAAAATCAGTTTAAAGAAACAGATAGCTTGTTAAGCCTGTTAGGGCTCAATGAAGCAGAACAAAGAAAATATTTTCAGGAATTTTTATTAAAGAAAAGAGAATTAGAACTTGACAAACTTAAAATTTTAACAAAAGAGAAAAAATCTAATACTTTTTTTAAAACAAACTCACCACCATTATTTTATTTTTACAATCCAACCCTAGTATTGAAAGGCAAACAGCATTATGCCTCAACCTGGGGAAAAAGACCAAATATTGATAATTGGAGAAATAAAGTGCAAGTACAATTTAAGAACACTTTATTTCAAAAAAATAAAAAGGACACGAATCCCAACGTTTCAAAGATAGAAATTGAATCTGTTGATTTTTATATTAATCAAATACCAAAATCACCAGGAATTATTGATAGTTTAAAACAAAAAAATCATCAAGCAGCTTTAAAACTAGGGTTGATTTATAAAGAAAAATATAAAGACAAAAAACTTTCTATTAAAAACTTAAAATATGTAATAGATAGCCTAGCACCTCCTGTTTTTCTAACCCCCGCATTATATCATTTATATAAAATTCATCTAGATGGTTCAAAAGACTTGGCAAATAATTATAAAAACCAATTAATTAATCAATTTCCAGAATCTATTTATTCCAAAGTTTTATTAGACCCGAATAATTATGTGTTAGGAGAATTAAGAACGCCTAAATCAATGTATTTAAAAATGTTAAACAAATATCTAGAAGGAAATTATATTGAAGCGCTATCAATGATGGAAGGAATAAAAGTTTTATTGGTGGCCACAAAATGGGAGTCTAAAGCAATGCTTATAAAAGCTCAAATTCTTGGAAGAATATATGGAAAGACTGTTTTGGAAGAACAGTTATCTTTAATCGCAAAAGAATATCCGAGCTCTAAAAGTGCAATCAAAGCTAAAAGAGACCTAGAGAATATTAATAAAAACTTTAAGGAAAAAACAAAAACATTGGCAGAGTTTAAATGGGTGTTTCCTTATAAAAGAGACTCTGATTTTGAGGTAAAAAAATTAATAGACAGCCTAGAAATTAATATAAATCAACTTCAAACAAAAAACTGGAAATTAACAAATGACACTTATAATAATGACTATCAGTTCATTGTAATTCATGGTATAAAATCTAAATTACAGATTGACAGTATTAAGCAAAAACTACCCGAGAGTACATTAAAATTATTAGATTCAAATAATTTTGTAGCTTTATCAGCCCAATTCCGTAAGATTTTTATTGAAAAATCTTGGAAAAGGACAAATTAAAGACATTATGAAAAACACAGAAATAAATGGTCAATATAGCCGAATTGAAAAAAGCACTAAGTTCAAAGGAGACATAGTTTCTGAGGCAGATTTTAGAATAGATGGAGCTTTAGAAGGGACAATTAAAACTTCTGGCAAGGTTATTATTGGAAAAGGAGGAAAGTTAAACGGAAGTCTTGAATGTGAAACAGCAGATATTGAAGGGATGATTAATGGATCTTTAAAAGTTAATACCATATTGTTTCTAAAATCAACCAGCAACATAGAAGGAGATGTAGTTGTTGGAAAACTTATTGTTGAGTCAGGAGCAATTTTTAATGCTAGTTGCTCAATGAAATCTCAAGAGGAGAATCAGATTAAGCCGCTTTCTAAATTTTCAAAACCTCATGAAAAGACAGCCTAATAAGTGGCTAGTTTTTTCTGGTCTTGCATTTCAAATTGCCATAATAATGTATTTAATGGCTCAATTAGGCAATTGGATTGAACTTAAAACATCTAACGAAGAGAAATTACCAACACTTCTATGCCTGATTTTTGGCTTAATTACAATTATATATTTAGTAAAAAAACAAAGTAAAAATCTTTAGCTGTGCTATGTTAAAAGCTATATTAAAGTTTTTTCTAAAATTACTTAGTTTTTTGATTCCTGTTTTTTTTATACAATGGTTAATTGTGTATTTAGCAAATTTTAAACTCACCGAATATATTATTAGCTCATATGTTTTTAACTTTACAGCTGCTGTAATTATTTATACGGGCACATATTATTTTTCAATGGTTAAATCATTAGACTCTATTTTATTTTTGACTTTTGGGAGTATAGTTAAAATGTTTATATTTTTCATTTTTTTGTATCCTCAATTTATTTCGGATGGAGCTGTCCAACCAATAGAAGTCTTTATATTTTTCGTCCCATATTTTACTTGTTTAATTGTTGAAATTAATGAGCTTTCAAAATTCTTAAACAAAAGAGTTTAGTTTTAAGTGTTTAATTAAAAAATATGTAAAAAAGTACTTTAATATATTTTGTGAATAACTTACATTTGCAATGCAAAAAAAATCAAATAAAGGTTGATGTTAAGCATGCCAAGAAATAGATATTTTTTAAGCCTTGTTTTTATCTTGTTTGGAGTTTTCTCAACAAGAGCACAAGACAAAAAAGAAAACTCTATTAAAACAGGAGACACCAAATTAGAAATAAAAGAATATATAAATCACCATGTGCTTGATTCATATGATTTTGATTTATTAAGCTATACTAAAGCTGATAAATCTAAAGTTTATGTTGGAATTCCGCTTCCCATAATTTTATGGGATGAGGGTTTAGTTGTTTTTCTTTCATCTAACTTTAATCATGGCGAAAGTTTAGCTCAATTTGGAGAAAAGTATTATAAATTATATCATGGTAAAATATATAAAACAGATTCTTCCGGAAAAATTAGTTATGATACAAAACAGCATATATTAAACAAAGCTCCACTAGATTTTTCAATAACTAAAGGAGTGGCTAGTATAATTTTTGTATCAATTATTATGTTTGTTTTATTTACAAATTTAGCTAATTCGTATAAAAAAAATGGAATGATAGCGAAAGGACTTGGCAGATTCTTTGAACCTATAGTCTTGTATGTGAGAGACGAAATAGCTATTCCAAATATTGGAATAAAATATTATAAAAGATATATGAGTTATCTTTTAACTTTATTTTTCTTTATATGGTTTTGTAATATGATTGGATTAACTCCATTGGGATTAAATGTTACAGGCAACATAGCTGTAACGTTTTGTTTGGCTTTGCTAACATTTATTATAACAAATGTATCAGGAAAAAAAGAGTATTGGAAACATATTTTTTGGGCACCAGGTGTTCCACTACCAATGAAGTTTTTATTAGCTCCAATAGAATTATTGGGAGTCCTCATCAAGCCGTTTTCATTGATGATAAGATTATATGCCAATATATCAGCGGGACATATTGTAATGATGACTTTGATTTCTATGATTTTTATTTTCAGAAATTGGGCTGGCTCAAGTATGTCCTTTATGTTAGCTTTTTTTATTTCTATAATTGAAATTTTAGTTGCACTTTTACAGGCGTATATTTTTACAATTTTGTCAGCACTATATTTTGGTTTTGCTGTAGAAGAACATGATCAATAAGATCAAATTTTAAAATGAATGTTTAATTTAAATTAATAATAAATATGGAAATTCCAGCGATAGTAGGAGGAGGTTTAATAGTAATAGGTGTAGGTATTGGCGTAGGAGGCATTGGAAGAGGAGCGATGGAGGCAATAGGCAGACAGCCAGAGGCTTATGGAAAAATACAAACGGCTATGCTAATTGGTATAGCTTTTGTTGAAGGTATTGGTTTTGCAGCAATGTTTGTACTTTAAGCTTATAAACAAAGATTAATAGTAATTTAATTTTGACTTAATAGATTAAAAAATGGAAAAATTAATTAATGAGTTTTCTTTTGGTTTATTTTTTTGGCAGTTATTAATTTTTATTGGATTAATTTTTTTGTTAAAAAAATACGCGTGGAAACCTATTCTTAATGCTGTTGATGAAAGAGAGAGTTCTATAAAGGAAGCTCTTTTTTCTGCGGATAAAGCTCGAAAAGAAATGGAGTCTTTAAACGAAGATAATCAAAGAATTATTAAAGAAGCTAGAGCTCAAAAGGAACGACTACTTAAAGAAGCTAGAAAAACCAGCTCAATAATAATTGAGGAAGCAAAACAAGAAGCGAAAATTACAGGAGACAACCTAATTAAATCAGCTAAAAAATCTATTGAAAGTGAAAAAAGGGCTGCAGTACAAGAGCTAAAAGGGCAAGTTGCCGATATAGCCATTCAAATGGCTGAAAAAGTTTTACATTCTGAATTAGAGAACAAAGACAAGCAAAATGAATTAATTGAGCGACTACTTAAAGAGACTAAACTTTAATTGAGTAATGAAAGTAAATAGAGCAGCAATACGTTATTCAAAAGCATCTCTGGAATATGCCATGGAGAAAAACTTGGCTGATCAAGTAGAGGAAGATTTTAAAGTTATTTTATCTACTGTTTCTCATTCAAATGATTTAAGAGAATTTTTATCTAACCCTGTTTTACCTTCTCAGTTAAAATTTAAAACAATAATGAAGGTTTTTTCATCACTTAATGATGAGACCAAATCAATTATCTCTCTTCTCTCTAAAAACAGAAGACTTAATTTGCTAGCTCTTGTTGCAGAAAATTATATAGCCAGTTATCAAAAAGCAAAAGGAAAAATTACCGCCTTGGTCACTTCGGCGATACCATTAGATGAACTAACAATAAAAGAAGTTTTAAATAAAGCAAAAAAAATGACTGACTTTCAAGTTGAATTAAAAAACAAAGTTGATCCTTCAATTATAGGAGGGTTTATTTTAAATGTTGGTGATTTACAAATCAATGCAAGCGTTACCAATAAGCTAGACGTACTAAGTAATACTTTAAACAAAAACAAACAAATTACTTAAATAAAAAAGATTATGGCAGAAGTGAAACCAGCTGAAGTATCAGCAATTTTAAAAAATCAATTAGCAGGATATAATTCAGCTTTAGATCTAAATGAAATAGGAACTGTTCTTGAAGTAGGAGATGGAATTGCTCGTGTTTTTGGATTAACTAATGCTCAATATGGTGAGTTAGTTTCATTTGACAGTGGTCTTGAAGGAATGGTTTTAAATCTTGAAGAAGATAATGTAGGAATTGTTTTATTAGGCCCTTCAAAAGAATTAAAAGAGGGTGATACTGTTAAAAGAACTCAAAGAATTGCTTCAATAAATGTAGGTGAAGGAATAGTTGGAAGAGTTGTAAGTACTTTAGGAGCTCCAATAGACGGAAAAGGATCTATCGAAGGAAAACTATATGAAATGCCGCTGGAGAGAAAAGCTCCGGGAGTTATTTTTCGACAGCCAGTAAATGAACCGTTACAAACAGGGATTAAATCTATTGATGCTATGATTCCAGTAGGTAGAGGACAACGAGAACTGGTTATAGGAGATAGACAAACTGGTAAAACAACTGTTTGTATTGACACGATACTTAACCAAAAAGAATTTTTTGATGCCGGAGAACCTGTTTTTTGTATATATGTAGCCATTGGACAAAAGGCTTCAACTGTTGCAGGAATTGCGAGGATACTAGAAGAGAGAGGGGCTTTGGCATATACCACAATAGTAGCGGCTAATGCATCTGACCCTGCCCCAATGCAAGTTTATGCCCCTTTTGCGGGTGCAGCTATTGGAGAGTATTTTAGAGATACTGGTCGCCCCGCATTAATAATATATGACGATTTATCTAAACAAGCAGTTGCTTACAGAGAGGTTTCATTATTGCTTAGAAGACCACCAGGCCGAGAAGCCTATCCAGGAGATGTATTCTACCTTCATTCACGGCTACTTGAAAGAGCAGCAAAAGTAATCTCTGATGATAACATTGCATCTGAAATGAATGATCTTCCAAAAGCCTTAAATGATAAAGTTAAAGGGGGAGGTTCGTTGACAGCACTCCCCATAATTGAAACTCAAGCAGGAGATGTTTCTGCGTATATTCCTACAAATGTTATTTCGATTACTGATGGACAAATTTTCTTAGAATCAGACCTTTTTAACTCAGGGGTTAGACCTGCTATAAATGTAGGTATTTCTGTGTCTCGAGTAGGTGGTTCAGCGCAAATTAAATCAATGAAAAAAGTAGCCGGAACACTTAAGCTTGATCAAGCTCAATTTAGAGAATTGGAAGCTTTTGCAAAATTTGGATCAGATTTAGATGTCGCAACATTAAACGTTATTGAAAAAGGAAAAAGAAATGTTGAAATATTAAAACAAGCTCAAAATGATCCCTTCAAAGCAGAAGAACAGGTTGCAATAATTTATGCAGGCTCTAAAAACTTGTTAAGATCTGTGCCAGTTGAAAAAGTAAAAGAATTCGAAATAAGCTATTTGGAGCATTTGAATAAAAATCATCCGGAAGTATTATCTGAATTAAAATCAGGAAAACTTACAGATGATGTAATAGATGTTTTAAATGCTACAGCCCAAACTATTTCAGGTCAATATTAATAGAAGGTAATGGCTAATTTAAAGGAAATAAGAAACAGAATTGCTTCAGTATCTTCAACGATGCAGATTACAAGTGCTATGAAAATGGTTTCTGCAGCTAAATTAAAAAAAGCGACTGATGCTATTTCACAGATGAGACCTTACTCAGATAAATTAACTGAACTTATACAAAATTTAAGCTCTTCTTTTGAAAACAGTAATGAGAATTTATATACAAAAATCAGACCATTAAAGAAAGTTTTATTAGTTGCTATAACATCTAATAGAGGTTTGTGTGGGGGGTTTAATTCCAATATAATAAGAGCTGTAAATGAAATATCTAAAAAAAACCAAGAAAAAAAGATCTATATCTTATCGATTGGAAAAAAAGGAACAGATTTGCTTTCAAAAAAGCATAATGTTATTAGCTCTCATAATGAAGTGTTTGATAATTTAAATCATGAAAATTCTTCTTCAATTGCACACTTAATAATGAAAGCCTTTTCAGAAGAAGAATATGATTCCGTTCAGCTTATCTATAACCGTTTCAAAAATGCAGCGACTCAAATAGTTACAACCGAACCATATTTACCAATTGTTCCACAGTCTAATATAGAAGACAAAAAGCATTCAGTTGATTATATTTATGAACCCTCTCAAGAAAAAATCATTGATGAGCTACTCCCAAAAGCATTAAAAACGCAGCTTTTAAAATCATTAAAAGATTCTTTTGCAAGCGAACACGGAGCAAGAATGACGGCTATGCATAAGGCAACTGATAACGCTCAAGAGCTTCGAGACCAGCTTAAACTATCATACAATCAGGCCCGTCAGGCATCAATTACTGGTGAAATATTAGAAATTGTAGGCGGAGCCGAAGCTCTAAACAAATAATCCAGGGTATTATTCAAAAACTTGTTATATGATAATCTTAATTAAAATTAATTTTTAATAAGGGTTTCATACATTAGGCTTTTTGTAATTTTATAAAAATTTCAAATATGCTAAAAATTCCTATAATTAATAAGAGTCCGTTTGACTTACCTAAATATGCAACCACTTCATCAGCAGGGGTTGATCTTCGTGCAGTTTTGACATCAGAGATAACATTAGCACCTCTTGAGAGAAAAGTTGTTGGGACTGGAATTAAAATTGCTTTACCCCAAGGATATGAAGCTCAAGTTCGACCTCGCAGTGGCTTATCTGCTAAACATGGAATAACAGTTCTTAACTCTCCAGGAACTATAGATGCAGATTATCGCGGAGAAATTGGAGTTATTCTGGTTAATCTTTCTTCAGAAAATTATATTCTTAATCCAGGAGAAAGAATTGCACAATTAGTTTTTGTAAGAGTCGAACAAGTTAAATGGAATTTACAAGATGATTTAGAAAACACAACTAGAGGCGAGGGGGGGTTTGGAAGCACTGGCAAATAAAAAATTATTTATTAAAAACTAAATAAGTTGAAAATTATACTACCTAATGCAGGAAGAGGATCAAGGCCTAGACCTAATAGCCTTAAAGCTCCCAAACCATCAATTAATAAACATAATTTTGAAAGCTGTGAAATCTTCGGATTATTCTCAATTAAAATAAAATGAATCGAATATTAACTAAACATTTCATAATAATATTTGCCTTTATAGGGTTAATGTTTTATAGCTGTAAATCCCTCAAAGTTTTACCAAACAAAGCGCCAATAAAAAATATAAAAACAAAGGAATTAAATAAAATACTTTATTCATCAGCCCCGAAGTTATCTTTATTAAGATCAAGATTAAAGGTGAAATTTGATGACGGAAAAAGAATCCAGCAATTAGTTGTAAACCTTCGAATGGAAAAGAATAAAGCAATATGGTTAAGCGCAACGATGCTTATTCCTATTGCAAAATTACTAATAACACCTCAAACGATTTCTTTTTATGAAAAGTTCCAAAAGAAATCGTTTGAGGGAGACCCTTCTTTTATAAATGATTATTTTGGAATTGATTTTGGATATGAAAATTTACAAAACTTACTTATAGGAAAGCCAGTAATCGATATAAGACAGGGAAAATGGGAGCAAATTAAAAACCCAAAATTTTATATTATTACCCCAAAGGGTTTTAATAATAAATTTCGACCTGTTTTTTTCTTTGACCCTTCAACTTTTATGTTAAAAGAACAAAGATTTATTTTTAAAGATGCTAATAAATCTTTAATAATTTATTATGACAATTTTCAAAAGGTAGACGGAGAAGTAATACCTAGTAAAATATCTTTAAACTTAATCAGTAATCAAAATAATCTTGGTATTGTATTGGAATATACAAGAGTCGAGATTCCGAGTAATTTAACATTTCCATTTGCAATTCCATCAGGCTATTCTCCAATCAAATTCGAATGAAGAAACATATTATTTTGATTTTATTTTTTATCACTTTTGGCAAAACTTTATTTGCCCAAAATTCTTTAACCGTTAAACAAACCAGACTTGAACAACAGCGTATTAGATTGAGAGAAGAAATAAAGCAAATAAATGGTTTATTGTTTGAGAACAAAATAAAAAAGAAATCTACACTTTCAGAAGTAGAAGACATCCAATTAAGAATATCTGTTAGGAAGCAGTTAATTAGAGTAAATAATGAACAGGCAAATTTTTTAGAGAATATTATAAATATAAATCAAAGAGACATAGACAAATATCGTTCTGAATTAACAGAACTTAAGGAAGAATACGCCTTAATGATTAAAAATTCGTATAAAAGCAAATCAATGCAAAATAGGTTAATGTTTATTTTTTCATCTGAAAATTTGCTTCAAGCTTATAAGAGGGTCAATTATTTAAAACAATATAATGCTTATCGAAAAAAACAAGGAAATAAAATAAAAAATCAAACCCTAAACCTTCAAGAGCTTAATAAAAATTTAATCTTCAAAAAAAAACAAAAGAAGATATTAGTTACTGAAAACAGAAATGTAAAAAACAGGCTAATAAGTGAACAGGCCACACAAGAAAAGCTGCTAAAAGCTCTAAAGACAAAGTCTAAAAGTTTTGAAAAAGAAATTAATCAAAAACAAACTCAAGCCTCTTTAATAGACGCTCAAATTGAAAAACTAATTAGGGAGGCAATAGCTATTTCAAATAAAAATGCCGGAAATAAACCTTCAAATTTTTTCACATTAAACTCAGAAGCAAAAATTTTAGCTAAAAACTTCAAATTAAATAAAGGTAAACTTCCATGGCCAGTTAATAAGGGAATAGTTGTTCAACACTATGGAACTCAAACTCACCCAATTGTTAAAACAACAAAGATTAAGAGTAGCGGAATAAGTATAGCAACAGAATCAAATGGTAAGGCAAGAGTTGTTTTTGGAGGCGAAGTAATGTCTATTTTATCATTTAAGAACAGCAATCCAACAGTATTAATTAAACATGGAAATTATATAACCGCTTACAAAAACTTATCAAAAGTTTTTGTAAAGAAGGGTCAGAAAGTTATTTCTAAACAAGTTTTAGGTGAAATATTTACAAACAAAGAAACAGGAAAAACAATATTACAGTTTAGTGTTTTTAATGGAATGGCTTCTGAAAACCCAGCGTTTTGGTTAAATAATATGTAAAAAATTCATTCATTGCTCAATAAGATACCAGGCGTCTTTTTTTAAGGTATATTTTAAAAAATATAAAAGTTTAATAGCTTCATTTTTAGATTTAAAACGGCCATACGCTACCCTAAACATACCTTTAGGATTAATCTCAGCAAGGGCAGAGTCATATCCTTCTTTTTTTAAAGTTTCAAGTTTTCTTTTGGCATAAGATTTATTCCTAAATGTTCCAGCTATTATACTGTAATAAGGATGTTTTAATTTATTAGTTTTATCTTTTGTAATCACATTAATAGATAGTGAAAGACTATTTAAGTTTCCTAAATTAAAAGTAGCAGATTGAACATTATTTTGAATTTTATTTTGAGCAATCTCTTGATTAAGATGTCTTTGATTATTAATATATTGGTCCCCAAAATAAAATGTTGATACTGATAAGGCTATGCCAATAAGACCAATAGCTGCAAAGCGATAATAAGTTTTGATAAGAGATGATTTCCTGTATTTATTTTCAGGCGTAAATATTAGTTTTTCTTTCTTCCCTGTTATAGTTGTGGTTTTAGAATTTTTAAATGATAAGATTGGTTTTTTTGTGAAGGAACTTAAACCAAAAACAGAACTATCAAAATTCAATTTACCATATGGCTCAAATTCAATTTTCTTATTTTGATTAAGCTTGATTTTTCCAAGACTTCCTATATATAATGATTGGGTGTTTAATTTTTTTTTCCAAACCCCAACCTTTTTTTCAATTAAGCGAAGTGCATTCTCGTAGCTTATTTTTTGTTTTAGGGCAAAATAATTAGCTAAAACACCATCATTACTAACCAACAAACTATTAAAAGTCAGTTCCTTTCGAGCAGGAATAAACTCCCCTGTTATTCTATTAACTTGAAATGTATGTGAACGAGTTAGAAAAGCTCCAAAACCTGGAACGGTGACACATTCGTATTCAAATAATAATTCTTTTATATATTGTTCTAGAGCCATTTATCAAAAATAATAAATTTATTTTGTCGACCTATAATTTAAAGACTGATTTAATAACCTATTTTGTGCCGAACCCTTAATAAAACTTCATTGGCTATTTTTCTTGCTTTTTCAGCTCCTTTTACCAGAGCAATATTAACCTCTTCAGGATTTGAATTATAATATTCAAACCTGTTTCTTTCAACTTTAAATTTCTCAAGTATTAAATCGTAAAGCAATTCCTTTGCAGCTCCATATCCCATTCCCCCTTCTAAGTAATAGGTTTTTAAAATATTTATTTTTTCAGGAGAAGCTAATAAAGAATAAAGTTTGAAAACTGTACAATTGTTAGGGCTTTTAGGGTCCGCTATAGATTTGCTGTCTGTTGCAATACTCATAATTTGTTTTCTCAATTTTTTTTCTGGCAAAAAAACATTAATGGTATTGTTTTTAGATTTGCTCATTTTATTACCGTCAATTCCAGGGACATATTGACTGTCTTCCTGTAATATAGGGTTTGGCAACACAAAGGTGTTATTCATCAAACTATTAAACCTAGAAGCTACGTCTCTAGTCATTTCTAGATGTTGTAATTGGTCTTTTCCTACAGGAACAAACTCAGCATCATAAATCAATATATCAGCAGCCATTAAAAGAGGGTAAGCGAATAATCCTGCATTTATATCATGCAAACTATCAGATTTATCTTTAAAAGAATGAGCCAATTTAAGTCTTTGGTATGGAAAAAAGCAAGACAAGTACCATGAGAGTTCTGTTACTTGACTTACATCACTTTGTCTATAGAAAACAGTTTTATTAGGATTTAGCCCACATGCTAACCAAGAAGCAGCTGTAGCAAAAGTATTATTCCTAAGCTCTTCTCCATTTTTAACTTGAGTCAAAGAATGTAAATCTGCAATGAATAAAAAAGATTCATTTTCATCTTTTTTTGCAAGTTGAATTGCTGGAATTACTGCGCCTAAAAGATTTCCTAAATGAGGAGTTCCTGTTGATTGAACACCTGTTAATATTCTTGACATAAGATAAAAGATTAACACAAAGATAAAGTTTTTATTAAGAGCTTTAGCTTATTTTTCAATCAAGGCTTTGTATATTCGGGAGCGTATAAATTTTTTGTGAAATTGTTAAAACGCATTTTATTAATTTTTTGGAGGTTGTGGTTTTATATCCTTTGCACGATACCGGTTATCTTAATTTTTCCAATATCACCTATTATTTTTCTTTTTCCAAGAAGCTATGATATAGTTTATTGGTATGCAAGAAATGTATGGGCCTCTTTTGTTTTAACTGGAATGGGTTTTTATGTTAAAAAAAATAATATTGCTGACCTTGAAAAAAACAGATCATATTTATTAGTCGCAAATCATACAAGCTACATAGACCCCATGGTCATGCTTAAACTATTTAAAAAACCATTTGTTTTTGTTGGAAAAAAAGAGTTGAATAGTATACCTGTTTTTGGATATCTATACAGACGAGCTGCAATTATGGTTGACAGAGGTGATAGTGGTAGTCGCTTTGCAGTTTATGGTCAGGCAAGTGAAAAGCTAAATAAAGGATATAGTGTTTGTATTTTTCCCGAAAAAGAATATACAGTTGAAACAAACATATTAAATGAATTTAAACATGGAGCCTTTAAGCTTGCAATTGAGCACAAACTTCCTATAGTTCCAATTGTTTTTTATGATTGTAAAAGAAAATTTCCATGGCACACAACCCATGGGTATCCAGGTTCTCTAAGGGCTACTATTTTTAATCCTGTTTCTACCAATAACTTAAAGGAAAGTGACTATAAAAAAGTTATGAAAGAAACGAGACATTTTATTAAAAATGAATTAATTAAAGATCCAAAGCAATCCGCACTAAAAGCAGTAGAAATTTGGAAAACAACAACTAATAATCACTAGCGCTTAAACAATTAAATTAGAAAAAATCTAATTGTTTAAAGCATTAATTGAATCTAATATTTTTGTTTCAAGCTCTTCCATTAGATCTGGATTATCAGCTAAAAGCACTTTAACTGAATCTCTTCCTTGACCAAGTCTGGTTTCTCCATAACTAAACCAGGAGCCACTTTTACTGATTATTTCATAATTTACCCCAAGATCTATTATTTCACCAATTTTTGAAATTCCTTCACCATAGAGAATATCAAACTCAGTTGTTTTGAATGGTGGAGCTACTTTGTTTTTAACAACTTTTACACGCGTTTTATTACCCAGAACCTCTGCCTCGGGACTTTTTATTTGTGTTGATCTTCTAATATCTAGTCTGACTGATGCATAGAATTTGAGAGCATTTCCACCGGTAGTCGTTTCAGGATTACCAAACATTACTCCTATTTTCTCTCTCAATTGATTTATAAAAAATACAGTACAATTAGTTTTACTTATAGATGCAGTTAATTTTCTTAAGGCTTGTGACATTAATCGAGCATGAAGTCCCATTTTAGAGTCTCCCATTTCTCCCTCTATTTCACTTTTGGGAGTTAGAGCTGCTACGGAGTCAATAACAACTGCATCAACGGCACCAGATCTAATTAAATTATCAGTAATTTCTAAAGCTTGTTCACCATGATCTGGTTGTGAAATTATTAATTCATTTATATCAACACCTAATTTTTCTGCATAGAATCGATCAAAAGCATGCTCAGCATCAATAAAAGCGGCAACACCTCCCTTTTTTTGACATTCAGCAATAGCATGAAGAGCTAATGTGGTTTTACCAGAAGATTCTGGACCATAAATTTCTACAACTCTTCCACGAGGGTATCCACCCACACCTAGCGCAATATCAAGACCTATTGAGCCAGAAGAAATTGCCTCTATTTCTACAACTGCCTCATCACCTAACTTCATTACAGCACCTTTTCCATAGGTTTTATCTAGTTTGTCTAAGGTTAATTGTAAAGCTTTAATTTTTGCTGATTTATCTTCGGACATTTTTTTTGTTTTTTACTAAAGTAATATTTCTTTTAGTCTAGGTCAAGTAGCTATAAAAGTGATTATTAACAAAATTTTAATTAGCTTAACACTATGAAAAAAACACACTTATTTGTAGCCTTTTTATTTTTTGTAATCTCTTTAAAATCCCAGAATATATTAAAACTTAAGGATCAAGCTACTGCTATAGAAGAAATACAAAAGCATAGATTAGAAAATTTATTACCTCAATTAATGAAAAAGCATAATATTGATATGTGGGTTTTAATTACAAGGGAGTATAATGAAGATCCAATCGTTAAAACTCTTTTACCTCCAACTTGGCTTAATGCTAGAAGGAGGACAATTGTAGTTTTTTCTATGAAAGAGGGTGTTTTTAAATCAGCTGCAATTACTAGATATCCATTTGGTAATTTAATTCCATCTGTATGGAACAAAGAGAGAGAGCCTAACCAATGGAAAGCATTATCTGAATATATAATATCTCAAAATCCTTCAACGATAGCCGTTAACATTTCCGAAAATTATGCTTTAGCTGATGGTTTAGTTAGAACTGATTTTGACAAATTATTAAAGGTTTTACCCAGCCGTTTAACTTCTAAAATTGTATCATCTGAACCTTTGGCTGTGTCATGGATTGAAACAAGAACACCTAGAGAAATGATTATATATAATCAGTTAGTTTCGATCACTCATTCAATTATTAAAGACGCCTTTTCAAATCAAGTTATTACCCCAGGAATTACAACCACAGAGGATGTAGTTTGGTGGCTTAGGGAAAAAGTCAGGAGTTTGGGCTTATCTACGTGGTTTCACCCAACAGTAGATGTGCAAAGAAAAGAATCAAGTGATTTATACTCATTTGACATGAAGTCAAAATATGACACGATACTTCCGGGAGATTTATTACATTGTGATTTTGGAATCAGTTATTTAACTTTAAATACAGATTGTCAGGAATTAGCCTATGTATTAAGAAGAGGAGAAAAAAGAGCTCCTAAAGAATTAGAGCAAGCTTTAAAAGATGGTAATACGGTCCAAGATTATTTGACAAATAATTTTATAAAGGGTCAGACAGGAAACAATATTCTTAAAAAAGCATTAAATGAAGCAAAAAGTGCGGGCTATAAGCCTCAAATATATACACATCCCTTAGGCGTTTTTGGTCATTCTGCAGGAACAACTATTGGAATGTGGGATGCTCAAAATGGCATACCTGGATCCGGGGAACATGCTTTGCAATTAGAAACTGTTTATGCAATTGAATTAAACACAAAAGTTTATATAAAAGAATGGAAAAAAGAGATTCGTGTTATGCTAGAAGAAGCTGGATATTTTGGTTCTGAGGGTTTTAAATATGTTAACGGCAGACAAACAAAACTCATTTTAGTAGGACTAAATGATAATGCTATAGAATAATATTATCTTTGTTCAACTTTTAACTTAAAAACGTATAGCATGCAACTGTACAATAAATTAAGTGCTAATGAACGTGCAGAAATAATTGAATCTGCAGGAAAAGAACGGCTTACCCTTTCTTTTTATCAATACGCACAAATTGGAAACCCTATCCTTTTTAGAAATTATCTTTTTTTGTCCTGGAATTCATTAGATATTTTGGGTAGAATTTATGTTGCAAATGAAGGAATTAATGCCCAACTTTCTGTTGCTGCTGAAAATTTTCAACATTTTAAAAATCACATAGATAGTATTTTCTTTTTAAAAAATGTTAGACTTAATATTGCTGTTGAGCAAAACAATAAATCATTTTTAAAACTTACAATTAAAGTTAGAGATAAGATTGTAGCAGATGGTTTAAGCAATGAGTCTTTCGATGTGACTAATAAGGGTAAACATGTTGATGCTAAAGAATTTAATCAACTTTTAGAGGATCCAAAAACTATTTGTGTTGATATTAGGAATCATTATGAAAGTGAAATAGGTCATTTCAAAGGAGCTATAACTCCAGATGTTGATACTTTTCGAGATTCATTGCCGATTATTGAAAACACCATTATTCAAAACAAAAAAAACAATAATATTCTAATGTATTGCACTGGAGGCATTAGATGTGAAAAAGCAAGTGCTTATTTTAAACATAAAGGGTACAAGAATGTATTTCAATTAGAAGGAGGAATTATTGAGTATGCAAGACAGGTTATAGATGCCAAAATTGAAAACAAATTTAGAGGTAAAAATTTTGTTTTTGATGAAAGACGAGGAGAAAGAATATCTGAAGAAATTATTTCAAAATGTCACCAATGTGGATCACTTTGTGATATACATGTGAATTGCACAAACCCAGCCTGTCATTTATTATTTATTCAATGCACAGAATGTTCAGAAAAATATAAAAGTTGTTGCTGTAATGAATGTCAAGAAATTATAAACCTCCCTTTAGAGATTCAAAAAAAATTAAGAAGGGGAACTCATAACAGTAATAAAATTTTTAAAAAAGGCAGATCAGAATTTTTAAAGTTTAAAAAATAAAGTAATAATTGTATATAAATATACAGTTTATAGATATTGTATCTTTACATATATACCCTAAGCATTATGACAATTAATAAAACCAAGAAATTTTTTCTTTTATTTATTTCAATAATTTTTTGTTGTTGTTCAACGGAGATTTGGCATAGTGATTTTAAAGATTTTTCAAATGGCTGGAAAGCATCAGATACAGCTACTTTTAATTTTAATGAAATCCCTAATTCAAAAGGAAGTATTTTTATTAATTTAAGAAACGATAATAATTATCCATTTTCTAATATATTTTTAATTACCATTTTATTAAAAGATGGCATAGAGATGAGTAGTGATACTTTAGAGTATTCGATGGCAGATAAATCAGGTAGATTTTTAGGAAAGGGTTTTGGAAACGTAAAAGAAAGTTTATTTTATTGGAAAGAAGATATTAGTTTTTCAAGTGATTCTGAATATTCAGTTATTTTGAGGCATGCAATGAGAAAAAGTCAAAATGAATCTGGGATGAAAATTTTGCCTGGAATTATAAGTATAGGAATTAGCATAATGCCAAATAGATAAAAAATGAATAATCCAGAGACAAATCCCTTTAGATTAGTTATAAAAATTTTATGGGCGGTTATTTTTTCAGGAATAATAATTGTTATAGCTATATTTTTTAGAGCAGCAATGGGATATTATGGCCCAATGCCAGATCTTCAGCAGCTTGAGAATCCTAAGACTAATTTAGCAACACAAATATTTTCATCAGACGGAGCTGTATTAGGAAAGTATTACTATGAAGACAATAGAACACCTATACAGTTTGACGAACTTCCTGAAAACATTATTAATGGACTTGTAGCTACAGAAGATGAAAGATTTTATTCACATTCAGGAATAGATTGGCGAAGAACAATCAGTGCTTTTTTATTTTTAGGAAAAAGAGGGGGGGCAAGTACAATAACTCAGCAATTAGCTAGACAACTTTTTGTAGGAGTTCGATCTAGAAACATCTCTGAAGCTGTAATTCAGAAAGTTAAAGAATGGGTTTTATCTGTTCAGCTAGAGAGGAGATATACAAAAAAAGAAATTATCGCGATGTATCTAAACATCTATGATTTTGGATATAATGCCGATGGGATTCGTTCTGCATCAAAAATATTTTTTAATACAACTCCTAAAAACTTAAAGATTGAGCAATCAGCAACCTTAATAGGAATGCTAAAGAATTCATCATATTATAATCCATTGAGAAGACCTGAATTGGTTAAGAAAAGGAGAAATATTGTTTTTAAGCAAATGGAAAGAAACGGCTATTTAACACCAAAAGCTGCAGATTCACTATCACAAACCACATTGGAAATTGATTATACTCCTGAATCACACAGGGAAGGATTAGCGACATATTTTAGGGCATATTTGCAAGATTTTATGAGAAAGTGGATTAAAGAGAACCCCAAAGAAAATGGCAAAAGATATAATCTGTATCGTGATGGATTAAAAATATACACAACTATTGACTCACAACTTCAGAGTATCGGGGAAGAATCAGTTCGTAGTCACATGAAAAATTTACAAAAAGAGTTTTTCAGACAAAACACAAAAGAATTAAATGAAACCGCACCGTTTTTAGATTTAAGAACAGGGCAAATAGACACTCTTTTGGAGAGAACAGCATACAGATCAGAGCGTTGGAGAAATAAAACAAACGCTGGATGGGAAAAAGATGAGATATTAAAGAATTTCCAAAAACCAGTACCAATGACGGTTTTTACTTGGGAAGGAGAAAGAGACACTGTTATGACCCCTTTAGATTCACTAAGATATTACAAGTATTTTTTGCGATCCTCCATGATGTCAATGGAACCTCAAACAGGACACGTAAAAGTTTGGGTAGGAGGATATGATTATAAACATTTTCAATATGACCAAGTAAAGCAGGGAAGACGACAAATAGGATCAACATTTAAACCTTTTTTATATGCAACGGCTATTGATCAATTAAAATTATCACCATGTGATATTCTTCCTGATGCACTATTTTGTATTGAACCTAATAAGCATGGAAATATTGACGCTTGGTGTCCAAAGAACTCAGGAGACAAATATGGAAAGAATAGAACCTTAAAAAACGCATTAGCAAATTCAGTAAACACTGTAAGTGCAAGATTGATGGATAAGGTAGGCCCAAGACCAGTAATTGATTTAGCTCGAAAAATGGGAATTACATCTAGGATTCCTGCTGTTCCTTCAATTGCACTTGGAACACCAGACATAAGTCTTTTTGAAATGGTAGGAGCATATGGAACTTTTGCTAATAAAGGGATATATGTTAAACCAGTAATGATCTCTACAATAGAGGACAAAAACGGAACTGTTATTTATGAATCAGTTCCAGAAACGCAAGACGTTATTTCAGAAGAGGTAGCCTATGTAACAATAAACTTAATGAAAGGAGTTACCGAACATGGCTCAGGAGCTAGATTAAGACACGCAGGGTTGGAAAAAGAAAATTATATATATAAGAATGTAGTTACTGGGTACCCCTATGTTTTTGAAAATCCAATTGCGGGTAAAACAGGAACAACTCAAAACCAAAGTGACGGATGGTTTATGGGAATTGTTCCAAATCTTGTTACAGGAGTATGGGTTGGTGGAGAAGATCGCTCAATACACTTTGAAGAAATTGCATATGGTCAGGGAGCGACCATGGCTTTACCTATTTGGGGGCAGTTTATGAAAGAAGTATATCTTAAGCCTGAATTGGGGATATCTACGGAGGATTTTGTTGAGCCTGAAATACTCTCAATACAATTAGAGTGTGATCAATATATTCAAGAAAAACTAGAAGATGATTTAGACGATTTAGATGGTTTTGGATTTTAATATTTAAAAATTATCTTCTGCGTACCACTCAGCATAAGCGGTAGCTGTTTCTCGAAGCTTTAAAGAGTGGAGTTTTAAAGATTTTGGAAGCCGGGCTTGAATTTTCTTTGCAAAATCAGACACTAGCATTTCACATGTAGGTTGATAATTTACTCTAACAATTTTGTTTCCTTTTTCTTCCATCTGTTTAGCTAGTTCATTATGAGGAGAATTACAGTTTAAAACTGTTGCATGATCAAAAGGAACAATAATTTCTTCTTTGACAATTTTTTTTAGATCAGCAAAGTCAATGACCATACCAAATTTTACATTTTGGGATTTGTCTATTGGTTTGCCTATAACTGTTACGTATAGTTTGTAACTGTGTCCATGCACGTTTTTACATAGCCCGTCATATCCGTATAGCGCATGACCAGTTTCAAAACTAAATTCTTTTGTGATTCTTATTTTTTGATTCATAATTCATTTTTTAACAGTAACTATTTAATATTTCAAAATTTTCTCAAAACAGTAAAATGGGTATTCACTTTGTTTTGGAATATGCACATCGCCAAGCTGGATATAACCTCTGGCTCTATAAAATTTTGAGTTTCTGGAATTTTGACTAAAGGTATCAAGTCTAACTGAAAGACACTTCATTTTAATCGCTTCTTCTTCTGCAAAATCCATCATTGATCTAGCTAGTCCCTTTTTTTGACTTTTTGGATGAACAGCTAACCTATGTATATATAGATTATTTGGGTCTGGAGTAAGCCAATCAATTTTATTATAAAGTTCATCTTTGTGTTTTGAAAACATTATACAGCCTACTATAGAATTATTCATTTCAGTAACATATAATTCTTTATTCATTATATCCTTTTCAAAAACTTTTCTAGAAGGATAGTGTTCATTCCATTGAAATATTTTTTTAGAAATCATTTCTTCTGCACATGCTTCAGTTATTTTTTTTACATTATTTAAATCAGAAAAGTATGCAAGACGAATCATTATATATTTTTTACCAAAATAATTTTTTTTACCATATTAAATCTATAATTCTATTAGAAATATATACTAAGTGTTATTTTAAACATATCTTCAAGAATTTAAAAACCTATTATCAAAACCTGTTGAAAAATAAATCAATTTATTTAATCGCGTGTTTTATTTTTTTTACTTTAGAAATTTATTCTCAGTCGTATATTGAATTATCTGTTGATAACGATTTGTACTTTTTAACTGATCAATACTATTCGAGTGGAATAACTATTTCATATGGAAATAAGAAAGAAAAAAAAGCTAATCACTGGCGAATAGGACAAGAAATATATCATCCTTCCCTACGTTACACCAACGATCTATCTAAAATAGATTATCCTTATAATGGATGGCTATATGTTCAAAATGAAAAAGAATATTTTTTGAGTGACAAAACTAGTTATAGCTGGGGAATAGAAATAGGCATAACAGGAGAAGCTTCTTTAGCAAGAAAATTTCAAAATTTTTATCATCGCACATTTTTAAGCTTACCAGAACTATCATGGGCAGGAGCTCAACCTCAAAGATTTCATTTTGGAGTTTTTGGTCAAATTAATAAGGGAATTAGCATTTCAGAAAACATTCATCTTACTTCTCAGCTTTATTCAAAAGTGTCTAGTTATAGAATACAATCTGTAGGAAGAATAGGGGTTTTAATAGGCTTAACTCAAAAGCTTCCATTTCAAAAACCTTCATTCAACAATACGGAGCTTTCAAGAGGAGTTTATATTGGAACGAGACAAGAATACAGACCCCATGACTTTGCTTTAAGCGGAAGTTTATTTAATAATAGTTCCGAACACACAGTGCCTAATTTAAAGTATCGTAATAGTTTTGAATTTGGTCTTTTTTATAAGAGAAAAAAATGGATGATCTTAACTTTATATCAGTCTATGAGTAAAGACACTCCAGGTCAAAGATATGAGCGACATAAAGTCCTAAATATTACTATACGAAAACAGTTTTAAAATTTTGTATTTTTGACTTTATGGAAACATTTAGAAAATCATTTTTTTTAACGCCTACATTAATTTTATTTCAATCATGTATAGTAGTTGAGCATACTGTAAATCATTTTCACGAGAAGTCTTCTGTTAAAAACTCTATTAAAGAACTTGATAAAAATTTTAATGAAACAAAAAGATTTTACGGTTCCGGGGAGTTTGTTGATTTAAAAAACGGTAAATCTGAAATATTTTTTATGGATAATATTGAGCCAAAAGGACACATTGTTATAATAGATAGTCTAGCTCAAGACTCTTTGGTTAAAATGATTATTGTAAATGATACAATCATTAAGAATAATCATTAATTTGATTCAGGTCGTTTCAAAGGGTTTTTAATAAAAGTTCCAAGCTTTAGAGATAGACCATCAAAAACACTTGGTTGTATTGATACTGTATTGATTTTATTGCTTTTCATGTACTGATATTGAAGTCCTATATTTAATCTTTTCCAAACTTGATATTGAATAGTAATCAATGTGCCAAAAGTATTTCCAAAAGATTCATTAGGATATTTTAGAGTTCCAGTTATGGGATTATTAGTAATCGAATTTTTAGCTGTTAAAAAATAATGATATTTGAATCCTATTTCAAAAAACAATTTCCTTGAAGGATAGAGTCTAATTGTTAATGGAAAGCTTAACCAGTTTGTATTGTCTGAAGAGTTGTTTAATAACCCATCGTATTGATAGCGAATCTGATTAAATTCGATTCCAGTTGACCATCCAAATGTTTTAGAATTTAATTTTTGAATTGCAAACCCAATTCCTTTTCCGATACTAGGTTTAGTATAATCTTGATCAGAATTTATCCAATTTACCCTTCCATAGAAAGAGTAATTCCATAGATGATAGAAACTATCAGGATCGGGCCCAGTTCGGTATTGTTTATAAAGATTTTTATTTCCTTGAGAAAAAGAGAAAAACCCTGTAAAGATTAAAATTAAAAATACGTAAACCCGGAACATTTTTCTAATATACACTAACCATTTCAAACTAATTGTTGTTAAGATTTTAATCTTAATTTAAAGCTAAATTTTTTTACTTTTAAAGTAAAACTTTTTTAAAAAAGTGAGTTCTTCGAAAATCTATAAATTTAATATTACCTTAAATAAATTATATGTCAAAACAAAGTAGAAGGCAGTTTATTAAAAGAGCAAGTCCTCTTGTAGTTATTCCATGGGTTAATACTAAGGGTTTTTTTATAACAAGCCCCGATACAATTCTTTACAATGCAAATGCAATAACAGTAAGCTCGAATAAACCAAAAGCTCAAGCTATTGCAATATTGGGAGAAAGAGTTGTGGCGATAGGAGAGAATGATAGAATATTAAAATTAGCTAATGCAAATACAAAAAAAATTGATATTGCTGGAAAAACAATTGTTCCAGGATTTATTGATGCTCATTCTCATCCGGCATCATCGGGTCTTTCACATCTACGAAATGTAGATATTGATTTACGATCAATAGAAGAGATAAAAAAAGCCATTTATGAAAGAGCAAAGATAACCCCTCCAGGAGAATGGATTTTAGGATTTAAATATGATGACACTAAGGTTAAAGAAGGGAGACTAATTAACAAACATGATCTTGATGAAGCTGCCCCAAATCATCCAGTTAGAATAAGGCATCGAGGAGGACATTCAACATATGTTAACTCAATCGCCTTGAATTTAATGGGGTATAATCGAAGCACTTCTGATCCAGAAGGAGGTAAAATTGGGAGAAATGGAATAAATGGCGAATTGACCGGACAATTATTAGAAACAGCTTCTCATCCTTTATCAGAATTAATTCCAAATACTTTTACCCAAAAAGATTATCAAGAAGGGGTTAAATTGATAACTAAAATGATGACAAAAAGTGGAGTTACATCTGTAACTGAGGCTTATGGGACTTCAACCTATCTTAGAGCTTATCAAGACGCGTACAATGCTGATGAATTATCCATGAGAGTTTACAGCATGATTTCTTATAGAGAAATAGACAAGTTTATTGATGCGGGTATTAAGACTGGTTTTGGGGATCAATGGCTAAGGATTGGAGGAATGAAAATTACAATAGATGGTTCAATTTCAGAAAGAACAGCAAGATTGTCAAAACCATATATTGGACGACCAAATGATTATGGAATTATGGTTATGGAGGAAGAAGAAGTTTATGAGTATGCTCACAAAGCTCATACAAATGGATGGCAAATAGGAGTTCACGCAAATGGTGATGTGGGAATTGATAAGACATTAAATATTTATGAACGACTTCAAAAAGAAAATCCTCGAATTGATCCTAGATTTAGATTAGAACATTGCACTGTAATTAATGATGATCTAGTTAGAAGAATCAAAGAATTAAATGCTATACCAAATCCTTTTTCAACATATGTTTATTTTCACGGAGAGAAGATGAAGCAATATGGAAAGGAAAGACTAGAGAACATGTTTGCCGTTCGTAGTTTTCTAGATGCAGGGATTAAAGTTACGCAAACTTCAGATTATCCTCCGGGACCTTATGAGCCTATGATGGCTCTTCAGTCTAGTGTAACAAGGACAGATATTAATGGAAACATATGGGGCGCAACCCAAAAAATTACAGCTGAAGAAGCAATTAAAGTTGGAACTATTCACGGAGCCTATGCTTCGTATGAAGAAGGTATAAAAGGAAGTCTAGAAAAAGGAAAA
The DNA here is from genome assembly GCA_029243245.1 of Flavobacteriaceae bacterium. Taxonomy (GTDB): domain Bacteria; phylum Bacteroidota; class Bacteroidia; order Flavobacteriales; family Flavobacteriaceae; genus Marivariicella. The sequence goes on from JAQWSK010000009.1 coordinate 76,045, forward strand.
TTAGCTGATCTTGTTGTTTTAGATAAAGATCCCACAAAAGTAAATCCAATGGAAATTATTGATATTCCAATTGAGAGAACTATGGTAGGAGGAAAATGGAAGTACGAATCATAAATAGTTAAAGTAATTCATTCTAACGGAATAATAGATTATATGGGAGAAAAAAAAGACACGATACTTAAAAATAATCTTAATCATACACTTTTTTCATGGTCAAAGCAAAAAGGAATTAATCCTTTAAATGTTGATAAAGCAAAAGGGGTTTATTTATATGATCATGATGGAAATAAAATTATAGATTTTTCTTCTGGATTAATGAATGTTAATATAGGTCATGGTGATCAAAGAGTAACTAATGCTGTTGTTCAGCAGATGGAAAAGGTGAGTTATGTTACTCCATCTGCAATTACTAAAATTCGAGGTGAATTAGGAAAAAAACTATCAGAAATTTGTCCAGGAGATTTAAATAAATCCTTTTTTACAGTTTGTGGAGCTACAGGTATTGAAAATGCGATTAAGCTTGCAAGACTTTATACTGGTAGACATAAAATATTAACAAGATATCGTTCTTATCACGGATCTACAATTGGAGCTATGTCTGCAGGCGGAGATCCAAGAAGACTTAAAGTCGATGCTCATCAAGCACCTAACTTTGTTCATATTGAAATACCTTATGAGTATCGTTCTAGAGGGGCTAATTGGGAAAAAGATTCTTTCGATCAACTTGATCGAATCTTAGCATATGAAGGTCCAGAAAATTTTGCAGCCATTGTTATGGAAGGAGAATCAGGGAGCTCAGGATGTCTTAAGCTGCCTAAAGGATACTTTAAAAAATTAAGACAAGTGTGTGATAAACATGGAATTTTATTGATTTCAGATGAGGTGATGAGTGGATTTGGACGGACTGGCAAATGGTTTGGAATTAACAATTATGATGTTATTCCTGATATGATGGTTTTAGCTAAAGGAATTACTGCAGGATATTTGCCTTTTGGAGCATTACAAGTAAGTGATACAATTGCAGCTCATTTTGATAATGATCCGATGATGCTAGGATTAACTTATTCTGCCCACCCCACCGCTTGTGCAGCAGCACTTGCTGTCATAAACATTTACGAAGAGGATAATCTTATAAATAATGCTAAGGAAATGGGGAAATATATGGAAGAGCAAATAGAATTACTGAAAAGAAAACATCCTTCCATTGGAGATTTTAGAAATACAGGTCTTTTGGGCTGCATAGAACTGGTTAAGAATAAAAAATCTAAAGAGTCTATGGCCCATTTTAATGCAAAACCAGAAGAATTAAAAGTAATGGATAAAGTAAAGGCTAAAATTTCTGAACTAGGAATGTATACTTTTAGTAAATGGAACTATATTTTTACAGCACCTCCACTTTGTATAAACAAGAAACAAATTGATGAAGGGTTGCTGATTATTTCTGAAGCTCTAAGAATTGCGGATGAATATTGCGAATAATTTAATTAATCATCCATAAATTGGATTCTAGCCTATAATAAGTGAAGAAAATTAAAAACCGGGGATGTAGCTCAGCTGGCTAGAGCACTTGACTGGCAGTACTATAAAGCCCTTAAAACACCATATCTTTCTAAACCCTGATACCTTTAAATATACTA
>JAQWSK010000010.1 GCA_029243245.1 Flavobacteriaceae bacterium
AATGGAACAATTTCTACTAAATGTTAATGGGAAAAATATAGAGGTTAATGTAGATCCAAATACACCTATACTATGGGTGCTTCGTGATCATTTAAATCTTGTAGGGACAAAGTATGGCTGTGGTATTGCACAGTGTGGGGCTATTAAATAAAAAACCCTTGAAAATCAAATGATTAACAAGGGTTCTTGTACTCGAGGCGGGACTTGAACCCGCACGACCGCAATGGTCATTGGATTTTAAGTCCAACGTGTCTACCAATTCCACCACTCGAGCAAAATCTGCTTAGAGCGAAAGACGGGATTTGAACCCGCGACCCTCACCTTGGCAAGGTGATGCTCTACCCCTGAGCTACTTTCGCAAAAGGTTTACAAATATATAATAAACATGTAAATAGTGTTAAACCTGGATAAAAAAATTTTTGGTTATTTATAAACTTAATTAACACCCAATCTTCTTTTGATTTCATTTAACTTCATCAATGCCTCTATAGGGGTAAGAGAATTAATATCTAGTTCTTTTATTTCATCCCTTAACTCCTCTAATAGTGGGTCATCAAGTTTAAACATTGTCATTTGTGGTGATGATTCGTTTTCATTCATAACTTCAGTTCTTTCCTCCAAAGCATGGCTAGCTTCTAGAGCTTTTAGTTTTTTGCTTGCCGTTTGTACAATATTTTTTGGCATTCCCGCCATTTTTGCTACATGAATACCAAAGCTATGCGCACTACCTCCAGGTTCTAATTTTCTTAAAAATAAAACCTTGTCTTTAAGCTCTTTAACAGAAACGTTGTAATTTTTAATTCTAGAAAAATGCTGAGACATTGCATTTAATTCATGATAATGAGTTGCAAAAAGCACTTTAGGTTTATAAGGGTGTTCATGAAGAAATTGAGCTATGGCCCATGCTATAGAAATTCCGTCATAAGTACTTGTTCCTCGTCCAATTTCATCAAGCAAGACCAGACTTTGTTTTGTGATATTATTTAAAATTGTTGCTGACTCATTCATTTCAACCATAAATGTTGAAGCTCCTTTTGAAATATTATCACTTGCTCCAACTCTTGTAAAAATTTTATCAACTATTCCCATTTCAACAGACTTCGCAGGAACATAGCTACCCATTTGACCCATTATTGTTATTAGTGCTGTTTGTCTAAGAAGAGCTGATTTACCTGACATGTTTGGACCTGTTATCATAATTAATTGCTGGTCCTTATCGTTTAATACAACCGAATTTGGAACATAAGAAGAGTCACGTGCTATTTCTTGCTCAATTACAGGGTGTCTTCCTTCCTTAATAGAGAGAAAATTTTCATTCACAAATTTTGGACATATGTAGTTGTATTTTATTGCTGAAAATGAAAAGCTCCATAAACAATCTAGAAATGAAAGTTCATTTGAAGTTAACTTAAGAATAGTTAAATAGTTTTGAAGTTCATTTAGAAGTTTTTCGTAAAGACTTTCTTCAAGAATTTTTATTTTATCTTCAGCACCAAATATTTTTGACTCAAACTCCTTTAACTCCTCTGTAATATATCTTTCAGCATTAACTAATGTTTGCTTTCTAACCCATTCTTCAGGCACTTTGTCTTTATGGGTGTTTCTAACCTCAATATAATACCCATAAACATTATTATATGCTATTTTTAATGAGTTTATTTTAGTTCGTTCTATTTCTTTATTTAAAAGATTATCTAGGTGTGATTTAGTAGTTGAAAGTAGATCTCTTAATTCATCTAACTCACCAGAAATTCCCTTAGCTATTACATTTCCTTTATTTAGTAGAGTTGGCGCATCAGAATCTAATGTTTTAGAAAGCAACTTAACAAGCTCATTAACAGAGGGAAATTTAGAAGCCTTACTCTTTAAGTTTTTATCTCCACTTTTATTTAAAACATCCAAAATATTTGGTATAATATTTAAGGATTCTTTCAAATGAACTAAAGTTCTTGGAGAAACTTTATGTGTTGAAATTTTTGACATTACCCTTTCTAAATCTATAATTTTTGGCAACAAATCTTCAAGAGAATAATAAACTGTTTCGTTATCTATTATAGCTTTGATTGTTAGTTGACGAAGGTTTATTTCATCAACATCTTTTGAAGGAAAGGCAAGCCAATGTTTCATTCTTCTTGCTCCCATTGATGTTTGTGTATGATCAAGAATTGAAATTAATGATACTCCTTCAGTATTAGATGGATAAAACAATTCAAGGTTTCTAATTGTAAAATCATCCATCCAAACGTAATCTGAACTAACTAGTCTTTGAATTTTAGTTATATGTTGTAATCTATTTTGTTGAGTTTCATACAAGTAATGTAGAATTGCTCCAGCAGAGTTTCTACCCTCAAATAAATCACTAATTCCAAAGCCGCTTAAAGAATTAGTTTCGAAATGTGTTGTTAATTTCTCATTAGCAAAATCATTTTCAAAAACCCAATCCTCAACAAAAAATGTAGGAAATTGTATTCCGAAGTTTGTTTCAAAAAGTTTTTTTTGAGGTTTCCCAACTAAAATTTCGCTCGGAACAAAGTTTTGCAAAAATTGTGCGATTACATCTTTGTTACCTTGACCAACCCAAAAATCTCCAGTAGAAATATCTATAAATGAAATTCCAATATTTTTTTTTCCAAAAAAAACTGCACCTAAGTAATTGTTTTTTTTGTCATCCAAAATAACATCATTTATTACAACTCCAGGAGTAACTAATTCAGTCACACCTCTTTTAACAATTGTCTTTGTTAACTTAGGATTTTCTAGTTGATCACAAATAGCTACTCGGCATCCAGCTTTTACTAACTTAGGTAAATATGTGTCTATAGAATGATGAGGAAATCCAGCAAGCGGAGTTTCACTACTACTTCCTGCTCCCCTCTTTGTTAAAATAATACCCAAAATTGAAGAAGCTTTAACAGCATCTTCCCCAAAAGTTTCATAAAAATCTCCTACACGAAACAATAACAATGCATCAGGATATTTTTCCTTTATTTGATTGTACTGTTTCATTAAAGGAGTTTCCTTAATTTTCTTCTGCACGCTTTTTGCTTTTTACGAATGTACACTTTTATGAAAATCAAAAAAAGAAAATCAAGCAGACTATGATGATGTTTTGATTATTTTTGAAAATGCGAAAATTAAAAAACAGTGAGCTTAACAGAAAAACCATATCAGAATTTAAATCTGCGAATAAAACTCCATTAATTATAATTTTAGATAATGTTCGAAGCATGAATAATATTGGATCAGTATTTCGATCTGCAGATGCTTTTTTAATTAAAAAAATATGTGTGTGCGGAATTACGGCAAAACCTCCCCATAAAGAAATTCAAAAAACAGCACTGGGATCAACTGAATCAGTAGATTGGGAATATCATGAATCAACTAATGATTTAGTAAAATCATTACAGAGCGAAGGAATAAAAGTTATTGCTATAGAACAAACTGAAGATTCAATTTCTTTAGAAAAGTTTAAACCTGAAAAAAATCAACTATACGCATTTATTTTTGGAAATGAGGTTAAGGGCGTTTCACAAGAAGTTATTGATAAAATTAATATTACAATTGAAATTCCTCAATACGGAACCAAACATTCTTTAAATATTTCTGTATCAGCTGGAATATTAATCTGGGATTTTTATAGTAAAATTAGAGATTAATAATTTTTCTAAATAAATTCTCTTGACCTGTCTTTTTTTTCAGCCCCAATATTTCTTTTGGATCTAAAACAATTAGAATAAAGCTATATTGATGACTAAAAATAATTTCATAGCCATTAGATATAGAGTCTAAATACTCTTTCGAAATTTCCTTTTCAAAAGACCTTCCCCTTTTAATAATTTGTTTTTGTAATTGTGAAGGATTTTGTTTTAAAAAAATTATAATTTCTGGTATTCTTATACCTTTAGTAAGTTTTATAAAACTCTCATTATACTTTTTAAACAAATTTTCAGAAAGATTATTTTTTGCAAAAACTAATGATTTTCCTATCCAATAATCACTTATTGTTTTTCTTTTATTTGAAATTAAAAAGTGTTCGTTTATTTGATTTATTCTTTGATTTAAAAAAAAATTTTCAACTTTTAATGCTAAATTCTTAGGATTACAATAGAATTCTTTTAAAAATGGGTTTTTACTGTAATTCTCATTTAATAATTCTATATCAAAATGAGAATTAAATATTTTGCTAAGAGTTGTCTTACCAACACCAATATTACCCTCAATAGAAATAAACGAGTATCGCTCCCAAAAGGGGGTGTAATACTTGTTGTTTTTTATTATTTTAACTTCACTATTATCTTCACATTTAGCTAATAATTTTTTAATTGATACATTAATTTTTGGATGAATGAAGTCAGGTGATATATCACACATTGGAAATAAAACAAAATTTCTTTTATGAATTTGTGGGTGTGGAATTATTAGCTCTTTTGTACTTATAATTAACTCATTAAAAAACAGGAGGTCAAGATCTATTTCTCTAGCACTATACTTTTCACTTTCATCTTTAGCTCTACCTAAAGAATTTTCAATAAACAATAGTTTTTTTAAGACTATATCTGATAAATACTTTGTTTTTAAAACCACACATCCATTGTAGAAGTCCCAACTATCAAATCCCCAAGATTTTGTTTTATACAATCTAGAAACCCCTTCAATTCTACCTATTTGAATTTCCATTTCTTTAAGAGATTTAATTATATGATTCAATCGGTCTCCTTTATTGCTTCCAAAAGAAATGTAGGCTGTATGAAAATTAGTTTGACTCATAGCACAAAATTACAAAACGCTATCTTTGAATGAATAAAATTATTCAATCAGAATACTTAAAAACCGAAAAAAAAATAAATGAAAGCTTCTGATAAAGTTTTTGCTGAAAAAATTTATCTTTTTTTAAGCACACTGTTTATCACCTCACTTGTAGTATCTAATATTATTTTTCAAAAATTTTTTTATTGGTATCCTCTCGACTTTTCATTATTAGGACAACCTTTATTTGAAATATCTGTTGGATTGCTGCCATATCCACTGACGTTTTTAATTACAGATTTAATTTCAGAAATATATGGTAAAAGAAGAGCTAATATTATTGTTGTTATTGGAATATTTGCGTCTTTTTTCTCTGCTGGAATATTACTTTTAGGTAACGCCCTGCCTGCTGTTGATTATTCTCCTATTAATGACTCATTGTATGAGAAAGTTTTTGCATTATCACCTATTGCAGCTTTAGCTTCAATGATTGCATACTTAATAGCTCAATTTGTTGATATTAGAATTTATCATTTTTGGAAGAAATTGACCAAAGGAAAAATGCTTTGGCTTAGAAATAATCTTTCAACTTTTACATCCCAATTCTTGGATAGTGTTACTGTTGTTGGACTTTTATGCTCCTTCAAGGTTCTAAACTGGGATAATTTCTGGGGACTTTCAATGGCTTCCTTTATATTTAAAATAATGATAGCAATAGTTGATACTCCTTTTTTATACATTTTTGTACATCTTTTCAGAAAAAGGTTTTCATTAAAAATTGGACAAGAAATAGATTGGAATACAAATGACGAATGAAGCTACACGTTTAAATAAATACTTAAGTGAAATTGGATTTTGCTCACGCCGTGCTGCAGATAAATTAATTGAACAAGGAAGAGTTTTAATAAATGATCAACCTGCTATAGTTGGTCAAAAAATTAATCGTAATGTTCTCATTAAAGTTGATGGAAAGTTGCTAAACACAGAAAAAGAAAGACAAATTTATCTAGCATTTAATAAGCCAGTTGGAATTGTTTGCACTACAGACACTAGAGTAGAAAAAGATAATATCATTGATTTTATTAATTACCCTTCTCGAATTTATCCAATTGGTAGATTAGATAAGCCCAGTGAAGGTCTTATTTTTTTAACTAATGATGGAGATATTGTAAATAAAATTTTGAGAGCAAGAAATAATCACGAAAAAGAATACTTAGTCTCCTTAAATAAGCCGATAACTGATGATTTTATATCCAAAATGGAGATGGGAATACCTATTTTGAATACTGTTACTCGTAAATGTTTTGTTAAAAAAACTCATAAAAAAAAATTTCGAATTATTTTAACTCAAGGACTGAATCGTCAAATAAGACGAATGTGTGAGTATCTAGATTATAGAGTAGTTAAGCTTAAAAGAATAAGAATAATGAATGTTAAATTAGATGTAGAGGTCGGAAAATATAGAGAGCTAAACTCTAACGAAATAAAATCAATAAAAGAATTAGTCAAAAGCTCAAATAAAACTTTTGATTAATTAATTTTAATTGAAACTTCTACTCCCTCATTACCTCTAATATTAAAAACAGTTTGATCTTCAAAAATTAAATACTGACCTTTTATTCCCGTTAACAAACCCTCATATGATATTGATTTCATTAAATTTAAACTTGTAACTTTTTTAGGGTAATTTTCAATAGGAAAATCAAGTTCAGTAATACTTGGGTTTGTCAAAATAAAAGGCTTTAAATCATTTGACAAATTATCAATTGCTTTTTCTCTGGATGATTTCCAATTAATTGGTTTAAATTCATTTTGTAGCATTTTACGCCAGTTTGTTTTATCTGAAAAAACTTTTTTAAGCTCAACCTCAGCTTTTCCAGCAAGATATCTATTAGGAACTTCTAATATTGACATTGCACTTTTAGCTCCTTGATCAATCCAGCGTGTTATTAATTGTTTTTTTTTAGTTACACCAACTTTGAGATGACTACTCAAAGACAAATAGACAATGTGAGGCTGTAATTGCATTTTTTTTTCGAATTCAAGATTACGATCTTCAATACCTAGGTGAGCAGTGCTTAGTTCAGGTCGAATAATCCAGTCTCCAATAGATGGTGACTCAAAAAAGCAACTTTTACAAAAGCCTTGTCTAAAAATAGATTTATTTTTTTTACAATTTAAACACTGCTCCCCAGTCTTATTAATCTTTAATTTTCGCCCAATACATTGATTGATTTCTATAAAATCATTTTTAAATGATAAAAAATACCTTATCGGAGAACTATTAATTGTATACATTTTTTTCAATACCCCCTCAAACATTAATCAAAGTTTTTAAATTTACTTGATAAATATAAGCAACCTATGCCAATTCCTTTATTTCATTCTATAGCTTCATGGGTTTTAAAAAAAAGAATTACTCAGATTGAATTATTTGTAAAATATCCAAATGAAACTCAACAAGAAGTTCTTCTAAAACTAATAAATACTGCAAAAAACACAGAGATTGGTAAAAAATATAGATTTACATCTATTAAAAATTATCAGGATTTCAAAGATAGATTACCTATTGTTACGTATGAAGAAATAAGTACGTCTATTGAAAGAAATAGAAAGGGCGAACAAAATATTTTTTGGCCAACCACGATAAAATGGTTTGCGAAATCTAGTGGAACTACTAATTCAAAAAGCAAATTTATACCGATTAGCAATGAAGCTCTTGAAGACTGTCATTATAAGGCTGGAAAAGACATGCTTTCGCTTTACTTAAACAACAATGAAAATTCTCAACTATTGACTGGTAAATGTCTAAGGTTAGGAGGAAGTAGTGAGTTATATGAAAACAATGATAGCTATTTTGGTGACCTCTCAGCAATTTTTATAGATAATTTACCCTTCTGGGCAGAATTAGGAAGTACCCCTAGTCATAAAGTATCCTTAATGTCTGAATGGGAAAGTAAAATGGAGGCTATTATATCAGAGACATTAAATGAGAGAGTAACCAGTTTAGCTGGTATACCATCGTGGATGTTAGTCCTTCTTCAAAATGTATTAAATAGAGAAAAAGTTATAAAAATAAGTGATATATGGCCGAATATTGAATTGTATTTTCACGGAGGAGTTAATTTTAAGCCCTATAAAAAACAATTTGAAAATCTTTTTAATGACAAGCAGCTTAAATTTTATGAGATTTATAATGCTTCCGAAGGTTTTTTTGCAATTCAAGATCAAAACAATAGCTCTGAACTACTTTTAATGCTTGATTATGGTATTTTTTATGAGCTTATACCAATGAATTTATTTGATAAATCAATTCAGCATGCAATTCCTCTATGGGAAGCCGAGATTGGTGTTAATTATGCATTAGTGATAACAACTAATGCTGGGCTTTGGAGATATTTAATTGGAGATACAGTAAAGTTTACAAACTTAAAACCTTACAGAATTAAAATTACTGGTCGTACAAGACATTTTATTAATGTTTTTGGAGAAGAACTAATTATAGAAAACACAGAAGAAGCAATAAGTAAAACAGCAAAAGAGTTTAATGTGTCAATAATAAATTACACCGTTGGTCCCGTTTTTATGAGACTGGCTTTAAAAGGGAGGCATGAATGGCTTATAGAATTTGACAAACCTCCAGAGAATCTTGAAAATTTTTCTGTTTTTCTTGATAAAAAACTTAAAGAATTAAATTCTGATTATGAGGCTAAAAGATATAGAAATATGACTCTAGAAAAACCAAAAATAACTATTGGCAAAAGAGATGTTTTTTATAAATGGCTTTCATCTAAAAATAAGCTTGGCGGTCAACATAAAATTCCAAGGTTATCAAACTCCAGGAATTATATCGATTCACTGCTAAAAATGAACATTTAATTATGAAACTGCCTTCAAAGCTGGTAATTCTACTCTCTTTAACTGTTCTTCAGCATATATTTTGGTAACCTTTAGCTCAAAGACTTCAGATCCAGGTAAATCAAACATTGCTTGATTAAGGACTCCTTCACACAAAGAACGCAATCCTCTAGCTCCTAAATTATAATCCATAGCTTTTTGAACAATAAAATCTAATGCACCGGAAGTAAAAGTTAACGTGATATTGTCCATTGAAAATAATTTTTGATATTGTTTAATAAGAGCATTTTTTGGATCAGTTAAAATAGAGCGTAATGTTATCTTGTCCAGAGGACTCATATGAGACAAGACAGGTAGTCTTCCAATAATTTCTGGAATTAATCCAAATGTTCTTATATCTTTTGGGGTTATATACTGAATTAAATTTTCAGAATCAATTCTTTGAGTCTTTACTTTACTTTTATAACCAATTGATTGAAAATTTAACCTGTTATTAATTACTCTATCGATACCATCAAATGCCCCTCCTGCAATAAATAGAATATTCGACGTGTCTACTTCAATAAACTTTTGATCAGGATGTTTTCTACCCCCCTTTGGAGGAACATTAACAATTGTACCTTCTAATAATTTTAATAATGCTTGCTGAACTCCTTCTCCTGAAACATCTCTAGTAATTGATGGATTATCTCCTTTACGAGCAATTTTATCTATTTCATCGATAAAAACAATTCCTTGTTGTGCTTTATCCAAATCATAATCTGCAGATTGCAGTAATCTTGTCAAAATGCTTTCCACATCTTCGCCAACATACCCAGCCTCAGTAAGAACCGTTGCATCTACAATTGCCAAAGGAACCTCTAGTAATTTTGAAATAGTTTGTGCTAAAAGGGTTTTTCCAGTTCCTGTTTGTCCTACAAGTAATAGATTACTTTTCTGAATTTCTAAATCTTCATCTGATTTTTGATTAGCTATTCTTTTGTAATGATTATATACTGCAACACTTAAAATTTTTTTTGCAGTTTCTTGTCCAATAACATAATCATCTAAAAAAGCTTTAATTAATTTTGGTGGTTTTAATTCAATATTAAATTTTGATAAATCAACCTTTGTCGTCTCCTCTTGAACAATGTTATTAGCTTGAGAAATACATTTTTCACATATATGAGCATCAAGTCCAGCTACTAATATTTGAGTTTCAGGTTTTACACGCCCACAAAAGGAGCAAGTTAATTCGTTTTCAGTACTCATTTTTCAAAATATTATTTTGCTGTTTTTAAAACTTCATCAACCATACCATATTTTTTTGCTTCTTCAGCTTTCATCCAGTAATCGCGATCACTATCATTAGTAACTTTATCTATAGATTGTCCTGAGTGTTTTGCAATAATTTGATATAATTCATCTTTCAATTTAAGTATTTCTCTAGCTGTAATTTCTATATCAGAAGCCTGACCTTGAGCTCCTCCTAGAGGCTGATGAATCATTACTCTTGAATGGGGTAATGCAGATCTTTTACCAGACTTTCCAGCACTCAATAAAACTGCTCCCATTGAGGCAGCTATACCAGTACAAATAGTTGCTACATCTGGTGAAATAAATTGCATAGTGTCATATATTCCAAGTCCTGCATAAACTCCACCTCCTGGAGAGTTTATGTACATTTGAATATCCCGCTTAGAATCTGTGCTTTGTAAAAATAAAAGTTGAGCTTGAATTACATTTGCAACATTATCATTGATAGCAGTTCCTAAAAACATAATTCGATCCATCATAAGCCTAGAAAAAACATCCATTTGAGCAACATTTAGTTGTCGTTCTTCAATTATATAAGGTGTCATACTGCTTACTATCTTGTCATAATACATAGAATTTATCCCATGATGTTTAGTAGCATATTTTTTAAATTCTTTTTCGTAATCCATGTGTTTTTTATTGTAATCTTTATTAAAAATAGTCAAAAAATTTAGGCTTTTGCATAGGCTTCTTTTACAAAGCTTTCAAAATTGATTTTTTTTACTTTCAATGGGGCATTCTCTTTATAAAATTTTAAAAGTTTTTTGCTCATCAATTGTTCTTGAAGACGTCTTCCCTCTTCTTGATTAGATAAAATTCGACTAATTATCCCTTCCATCTCCTTTTCTCCAGGAGCAGGTTGGCCATATTGTGCCATTTGCCTAGTAATCATATCTTTTGCAAACTCCTTTAATTCCTCAATTTTGACTTGCAAATCATTTTCAGCAACAATTTTACCCTCAATTAATTGATATCTTATTCCTTTTTCCGATTTAATATACTCTTCTTCTGCTCTATCAATAGTTAAAGGTTCTTTCCCTGAGTTTTGCATCCATTTTACTAGAAATTTTTCAGGCAATTCAAATTTTGTATTCTTAATTAAAAAATCAGTAACATCATTCAGTAATTTTTGTTCAGATTGTTGTTCTAATTGTTTTTCAATACCATCAGCTATTTTTAATTTTAATTCTTTTTCAGACTTAACAGTTCCTGGCTTATATATTTTGTCAAATAATTCTTGGTTTAAATCGGCAAGAATTCTTTCATTAACCTCTTTAATTTCAATTATAATTTCTCCCTTTAAATTTGAAACAGCTTCTTTACTTATTCCTAAAAACTGGTGAGCTTTATTTGTTTCATCAAATAAGTTATTACACTCAAGAGTAATTGAAGCTCCAGGTTTTGATCTCAATATTAAATCTTTATTTTTTTTCCCCTTAATGTCATCAATGGTAAAAGAAGATGTTGTTTCTATTTTGTTTTCTTTTGAATCAAATGAAGCCGTTATTTCATATTCTTTTTTTACTTCTTTTTTAGCAATTATCTTACCATACTGTTTTTGAAAATTGTTTAACTGCTCATTAATCATTTTGTCATCAGCAAGTATGTGATAATAGGTTACTTTTTTTCTGGTTTTGAGATCAATTTCAAATTTTGGAGATAATCCTAATTCAAAACTAAAATCAATACTATCTGATTTCCAATCTAAATTATTATTCATTATAGGAATCGGATTTCCTAAGATGTCTATTTTTTCATCTTTAAGGTATTTATCTAAATTTTCTTTTAAAATTTTATTAACCTCTTCAGCTATTACAGCATTTTCATACTGTTTCTTTATCATACTCATTGGAACATACCCCTTTCTAAAACCAGGAACATTAGCAGTTTTGCGATAATTTTTTAATACATCATCAACCTTAGATACAAAATCATTACGATCTACAGTTATAGTTATAATTGAATTTAGAGAATCCGTATCTTTACGTGAAATTTGCATTTAAAATAATTTAGTGGGCAAAAATACAATAAAATAGGCCCCTATCCAACGAGTTTTTAATTAAGAATTATTCGTTTTTATCTGGAAAATTATATTTACACCTTAAAAGTTTTTTTCAAAACAGTTTTAAAGTTTCAAAAAATTAAACTTTAAGCGTTGTCCTAACAAAATAAAATCATATTTTTGCCGACCAATTCATTAATAAACAGAAGGTCGGGTACCTTCACAAATTAATTTTTTATGCCTGTACGAATTCGATTACAAAGACACGGAAAAAAAGGAAAACCATTTTATTGGGTAGTAGCTGCTGATTCTCGATCTAAAAGAGACGGTCGTTATTTAGAAAAAATAGGAACCTATAATCCTAATATTAATCCAGCATTTGTTGATATTAACATGGATAGTGCTCTTAAGTGGTTAGAAAAAGGTGCAGTTCCATCAGAAACTGCCAGAAACCTACTTTCTTATCTTGGAATAATGCTTAAACATCACTTAAATGGAGGTATAAAAAAAGGAGCGCTTACACAAGAACAAGCTGATGAGAAGTTTGATAAATGGATGGCTGAAAAACAACAAAAATTAGAAGCTAAGGTTGAAGGTATAAGTAAAAAAGAGGCTGAGATTAAAAAGAAAGGATTAGAAGTTGAAAAAGCTATTAGTGATAAACGCATAACTGATGCTGCTAGTTTGCTAGCTGAAGAGGCTCCTGCTGAAGAGGCTACTGCTGAAGAGGCTCCAGAAAAATAGCATTTTAGATTTTTCCATGAAAAAAGAGGCCTGTTTTTACCTAGGCACTATAATTGGAAAATACAGTTTTAAAGGAGAATTATTAATTAAAACTGACACGGATAACATAGAAAGTTATCTCAATTTGTCAAGTTTTTTTATTGAGATTGAAAATAAGTTAGTTCCTTATTTTATAGAAAAATGTCTAATTCATAAATCCTCACTATTGCGACTCAAATTAGAAGATGTGTCTAACGAAGAGATTGCAAATTCATTAATAAAAAAGAAAACTTACCTCCCGCTTGAACTTCTTCCTCCTCTTGAAGGAAAAAAGTTTTATTATCACGAAGTTATTGGGTTCAAAATTATAGATCAAAAAGAAGGGGAGATTGGTACTATTATTAAAATAAATGATAAAACTACACAACCTCTTTTTGAAGTTAATGAGGGGAATAATATTGTATTGATTCCCTTACATGATGATTTACTGATTAATGTCGATAGAAAAAATCAAAGTATTTTAGTTAATCTTCCCGAAGGACTTATAGATCTTTTTCATTAATGATTTTATTAAAATATGTACCTTTGTAATCTATCATAAATAGAATATGAAGCCAGATTTATTTAATGCTCCAGATTATTATAATATTGATGATTTACTCACTGAAGAACACCGGTTGGTTAGAGATGCCTCAAGAAGTTGGGTGAAAAAAAATGTATCCCCAATAATTGAAAAACACTCACAAGAGGCTACTTTTCCAAAAGAATTAATTCCTGGGTTAGCTAATATTGGAGCTTTTGGACCTTATATTCCTGAGAAATACGGTGGGGCGGGATTGGATTATATAAGTTATGGTTTAATAATGCAAGAGATTGAAAGAGGTGACTCAGGCATTAGATCAACCGCATCTGTTCAATCTTCACTTGTGATGTTTCCGATATGGAAATACGGTAGTGAAGAACAAAAAAAAAGATATTTGCCTAAATTAGCTGATGGCTCTTACATGGGGTGTTTTGGATTAACAGAGGCTGATCATGGTTCTAATCCTAGTGGGATGACTACTCGATTTACAGATAAAGGAGATCATTACTTACTAAATGGATCTAAACTATGGATCTCCAACTCTCCTTTTGCTGATATAGCAGTTGTTTGGGCTAAAAATGATGAAAATCGAATTCATGGTTTAATTGTAGAAAGAGATATGAAGGGTTTTAGCACACCTGAAACACATAATAAATGGTCTTTACGAGCTTCTGCAACTGGTGAATTAATCTTTAATAACGTTAAAGTTCCAAAAAAAAACTTGCTTAATGGAAGATCTGGATTAGGAGCCCCTCTTTCTTGCCTTGATTCAGCTAGATATGGAATTGCTTGGGGGGCAATTGGAGTAGCGATGGATTGTTATGATACAGCGCTTCGTTATGCAAAAGAAAGAATACAATTTGATAAGCCAATTGCGGGGACACAATTACAGCAAAAAAAATTAGCTGAAATGATAACTGAAATTACAAAAGCTCAGCTTTTGGCATGGAGGCTCGGTGTGCTCAAAAACCAAGGAAAAGCAACCTCCGCACAAATCTCTATGGCTAAAAGAAATAATGTTGCTATTGCTGCTAATATTACAAGGCAAGCAAGGCAAATGTTAGGAGGTATGGGGATTACTGGTGAATATTCTATAATGAGACATATGATGAATTTAGAATCTGTTCTAACTTATGAAGGAACCCATGATATACATTTATTAATTACAGGTTTAGATGTTACAGGCTTAAATGCTTTTAAATAAAATCTAAAAATCAAATACAAATCCAAAACTTGGGATAAGACTGTTAGGGCTATCAGTATCTATAGGAACTATATTTCTAGGGATTATAATTGATCCATCAATATCTCGTTGCAACCCATATTCTTGGGGTTCTGGTGTTGATTGTGATAAAAAATTTTGAATGTCAATATAAAAATTGAATGATAAATTTTTAAAATTCCACTTTTTATCGATTCTAATATCTCCTTGACTAAAAGCTCCTATTTTTTCATAATTTAAACTATTATAATCTAATATTATAATAGGATATGATTTAGATGTAAGTGCTAAATTAGTTTTAGCATAAGGAGTCTTTCCAGCATAACGATATCTAAGAGAAAATTCCCAATTTCTTTTTAATTTATATCCCCCAGTAAATGAAAGAAGGTTTCTACTATCCCATACTGTTGGAAGAAGTGGGCCATTTTTCCGACTAAATTGACTAAAAAAGTGCGTGTAAGCCAATATTCCATAAACCCTTCGACTTAACTTTTGTTGAAATAATAGTTCTAAACCATAAGTATTTCCTCTTCCTGAATCAACAATTGGCTCATTCCCTAGAACTTCAAATCCCCCACCTTTATTTGCAATAGAAACCTGGTCCAAAACTGAAACTGGGTATTGACTATAATCTTTTAAAAAGCCTTCTAATGTAATTCTAGAAGTAGTTTCCAAATTATATTCTAAACCAATAACACAATGATTTGATTGTGTATATCGGTTTTTTCTATTTATAAATTTATCTTCAGAATCTTTAAACCCTAGCATTGTATAAGTTGGAATTTTAAAATATCTTCCTAATGAAGTATTTAATTTCCATTTTTGATCTTCTGAAAAAATATAGCTTACAGAAAGTCTTGGAGATAGATTATTTAATAATCCAGATCCATTACTGAAACTATCAGCATCAGTTCTAAGTCCAAAAGAAATACTCAATTTATTATTGTAAAAGGAACGGCTTATTTGACCAAAAAAACCATATTTTAGAAAATCAATAGATGTATTATAATTAATTTCATTTAGAACACCTGATGTGCTATTTGTATATAATGAATGTTGAAAATTAAATCCATAAGAAAACTTTAACTCGTCACTAAATTCAGTAAAATGTATTCTTATTTTAGATTCCTTTTCTTTAGAATTGTTTTCAAAAACAACTCCTTTTTTATCAATATTATTTGTAAATCGACTAAAAATATTTTGAAATTTATTAGTGCTAAATGTTGTTCTCACACGACCTTTTCCAGATTTATATTTTCTTGTCCAAGACAGTCCAAGAGTTAATGTTTGTTGTTTAATTATTGGAACTTGTTCAATCGTAGCTTGTATTTCAGAATCAAACTCTTCAGGTTCTGTAACCGAAAAGTCATCTATTGAACCCAAACCTAAAAAAGTTATAGTGTTGTAATTATCAATTTTATGATTTAGTTTGAATTGGTAATCCCAATAATCCGGCCTAATTGGTAGTCCTACAAACTCAAAAACATACTGAAGGTAACTTCTTCTTAAAGAAAGCATTAAACTTGTATTTGATCTTTTTTTATCAACTATGAACAATGGTGTATTAATAGTGATTCCTGCTTCACTAGCACCCAATCTAACTTTTCCATTCATTTTTTGATCATTACCCTCCCTTTGTTCAAAAACCAAAACACCTGAGAGTGGATTGTCAAACTCTGCTCCAAAAGCAGAAGTAGCTAGGCTAACTTGTCTAACAAAATCAATATTTACCATTCCAACTGGACCTCCTGCACTTCCTTGAGTGCTAAAATGATTAATGTTTGGTATTTCAATTCCATCTAAATAATATACCGTTTCATTTGGAGCTCCACCACGAATAATAAAATCATTTCTAAACCCTCCAATTGAAGGAGAAATCCCTGGAAGACTCTGAGCGACTTTGGTAATATCATTATTTCCACCTGGATAAGTTTCAATTTCTATTGCTGAAAACGTTTGATTAGATAAAGGGGTCTCTTTGGAGGTGCTAAATGAACTGTTTAAAACTACTACTTCATCAAGAGATTGGGCAGTTTCTTCTAATTTAAAAAGCAAATCAGAAGTCCCAACAGACTTCACTAGAACATTGTATTTAATTTGACTTTTATATCCTAAAAACCCAACAACTACATTGTATGTTTTAGTTTCCACATTTTCAAATTTGAAATATCCATTTTTGTCAGTAATAACTCCCTTTGAAGTTCCTTCAATTATTACTGTTGACCCCTGTAAAGGTGATAAAAGTTTAGCATCAAGAACCCTTCCTTTAATGTTTCCAATATTTTGAGAAAATAAAATAGTAGAATACAATAAAATAAAAATAAAGTAGCACAGTCTCATTAAATTAATATTTAAAAACTGGTGCAATATTAAAATTAATTAATTTAAAATTTTAATTATAACTCTTTTGTTTTGACTTTTTCTTGTGACTTTTTTTTGATCTTTCTTTTAATCTTTGCTTTGCCTTTTCTAATGCTTTTTCTCTCTCTTTTAAATCAAATTCATTGCGAAGGCCTATAAGGTCATCTTCAGAAATAGTTTCCTGATCAGAAGCCTGAATAGACACATCCTTTGTTGAGAATGATGCTTTATTTGTTTGTCTTCTCATTATTTGCTTCGCGGATTTTAGATTGAAATATAATCCAGGATCTATTAATTTATTGGCAATATAATTTTCATTTTTAGTTTTATCCCACCTTACAAAAATAAATCCACCAAAAATAGAATCTAACTTAACTCTAAAAACATGAGCTTTGTTTGGTAACGTTTGATATACCGATATTTTTTCAGGTACATACCCTGCAAGATCCAACAATTCTTCTACAAATAACCTTTGTCCATCCAATGAAGAATCATTTATAGGCTCGAAAATTTCATAATCATCATCATAATCTTGACTGATTAAAAAAATAGATTTTAAAATCAATAATATAAAGAAAAACATCCTCATGTTTAAATTTACAAAATTTAA
Organism: Flavobacteriaceae bacterium; assembly: GCA_029243245.1. GTDB lineage: Bacteria > Bacteroidota > Bacteroidia > Flavobacteriales > Flavobacteriaceae > Marivariicella. The sequence continues at coordinate 17,402 of JAQWSK010000010.1, forward strand.
TATATTTTAAATACAACCTTAAATTAAACTAGTCTAGAAAGTACCTTGGGTGGGAATCGAACCCACACTCTCGAAAGAACTGGATTTTGAATCCAGCGCGTCTACCAATTCCGCCACCAAGGCATTAGAGTGTGCAAACTTATAAAATAATTCTATTTACTCATTATTTCTTTAAAGAAATAGGTTAATGACCCAAATTAATTTTTAAATTTGCAAACTCTAAACTATTAAATAGTTGAAAACTCCAGCTAAAATATTTTCATGCACACAAAGTGAAGCATTGTCAAAGCTAATTGCTGATTGCCATAGCCAGCCTGTTGGTAAAGTATTATTTTCAAGATACAGTGATGGTGAGTTTCAACCTTCTTTTGAAGAATCTGTTCGAGGTGCAAGAATATTCATAATTGGTTCAACACATCCAAGTTCAGAAAATTTAATGGAAATGCTCTTAATGCTTGATGCAGCTAAACGTGCATCAGCAAGGCATATAACAGCTGTCCTTCCCTATTTTGGATGGGCAAGACAGGACAGGAAAGACAAGCCTAGGGTGCCAATAGGTGCAAAATTAATTGCAAAATTAATTGAGGCTGCTGGAGCTACTAGAATTATAACAATGGATTTGCATGCAGATCAAATCCAAGGTTTTTTTGAAAAACCTGTGGACCATTTATTTGCATCTAGTATTTTTCTTCCTTACATAAAATCATTAAAACTTGATAATTTAACTATAGCATCTCCAGATATGGGTGGATCTAAAAGAGCATATGCTTACTCTAAATTTCTTCGAAGTGATGTTGTAATTTGTTACAAACAAAGAACGAAAGCCAATATAATTTCTCATATGGAATTGATAGGGGATGTAAAAGGAAAAAATGTTGTTTTAGTTGATGATATGGTTGATACAGCTGGAACTCTTGCAAAGGCTGCTGATCTAATGATTGAAAGAGGTGCCTTGTCAGTAAGAGCTATATGCACTCATGCAATTCTTTCAGGAAATGCTTATGATAAAATCGAAAAATCAAACTTAGAAGAATTAATAGTAACTGACTCTATTCCTTCAAAAAAAGATCACGATAAAGTTCGTGTTTTAAGTTGTGCCCCATTATTTGCTAAAGTCATGAAGAGTGTTCACAATAATTTATCAATCTGTTCAAACTTTATTAATTAAATAAAAATATAAATTATATACAATGAAATCAATAACAATTAAAGGATCTAAAAGAGAAAGCGTAGGCAAAATAGCTACAAAAGCCTTACGTAATGCTGGAAGAGTTCCGTGCGTATTGTATGGTGGAGAGAATTCACTTCACTTTTCTGCATTAGAACTTGATTTCAGTAAATTAGTATATACTTCAAATGCGCATACTGTTGTAATAGCTCTGGAGGATGGAACAAAAATAGATGCAGTTCTTCAAGATATTCAATTTCATCCTGTCACCGATTCAATTCTTCATGTAGATTTTTATCAATTATTTGATAATCGGGAAATTTCTATGAATATTCCAGTAAAAGTAGAAGGTGCTGCTCCTGGAGTTTTAAATAGTGGAGGTACTTTAATTTTAAATAAACGTAAATTAAAAATTAAATCTATTCCAACTAATCTTCCAGACTTTATAACTGTTGATATTTCTGGATTAGAGCTGGGTGATAAAATTTATACTGCAGATTTTAAAACAGAAAAGTACGCTTTTCAACACTCTGACAATACAGTTATTTGCCAAGTTAAAATATCTCGAGCATCTCTCGATCCTGATGAGGAAGAGGTTGAAGAAGAAAGTGCAGAAGATTCTGAAGGAACAGAAAAAGTAGAAAAAGTAGAAGGTGAAGAAGAAAATAAAGATAAAAAAGGCCCTGCAAAAGAAGAATCTTCTTCAAAAAATTGATTTTAAATATTTATCAGTGTCAAAAGCACCTCTAATTAGAGGTGCTTTTTTTATTTTAGCATTTAATGTGGTTAATTAATTTATTTAAAAATCAATCTAAATCTAATAAAATGAAAAAATTTCTTATTGTTGGGTTAGGAAATTTTGGTCAAGATTATGTTGGTACTAGACATAATATAGGTTTTGAAGTACTAGATAAATTAATTGATAAGCATGATAAAAAATTTGAGGTTTCTAGACATGCTTTAAAAAGTTCATTTAAATATAAGGGTAAGATTTTTATATGCATAAAACCTACCACTTTAATGAATCTTAGCGGTAAAGCTGTTAAATATTGGATTCAAAAAGAAAAAATTGATATTGAAAATATTCTTATTGTAACTGATGATTTAAATATTCCTTTTTGTCAACTTAGACTTAGAGCAAGGGGAAGTTCTGGAGGGCATAATGGTCTTAAAAATATCGAAGATAATTTAAACACTTCAAATTATTCTAGATTGAGATTTGGAATAGGAGACAAAAAAATGAAATCTCAAGTTGATTTTGTCTTAGGAAAATGGCTGGAAATTGAAAAAATTTCTTTAAGAGATAAAATATCTCTTAGCTGCAGAATAGTATTAAGTTTTGGGACTGATGGTCTTCAAAATACTATGAATAATTTTAACAATAAAGTCTAAGGCTCAGTTTGAAATTGATTAATTCCTGAATCTGAATTATTACCCTGTTGATCAAAAGTAATAACCTGCCAGAAATAAGTTGTATTGACAATTAATTGATGAGTAAATAAAGTTTGTGATATTTTATTTCCAAGTTTTGTCAGATTATCATTAGCAGTTCCTAAATAAAAATCATATCCAAAAATATTATTGTCCTCATCACTACTTGTCCATAAAAATTGTACTATATCAGAGTTAGTGAGTGATATTATTTCTTCATTTGACGGGTAAACCAAATTAGCTGGCTGAGGTAAAAAGTCACCAGTTACATTTCCTTCCAAATAAAATTCCCATTTTTCACTTTCACTTGTTATTATTGTTGAATTTGATATTGAAAGTACTGACCAAGAATACGCGGCTCCTTTTGGTAGTGTTAATTTTTTGGAAATAGTTTGAGGAATTTCTCCATTAGATTGAACTCCGCTTGTTGTGTCTTTATATTTAAAATTTGTAGACTTGTTTATAGCAATAAGTTCATAATAGTCAGTATGCTCTGATTTTGACCAGGAAAAATCAACTCTACTTTGATCTAAACTTATACTTGTTGCAGTGTTACAATTATTACCATTATCCGGGGATAATAAAATTGCCGGATTTGGATCAGGTATCGAATCTTTACCACACCCAATAATTATAAAGAAAAATATAAATATTTTAATTTTCATCTTTTAATAATTTTAACTGTTTGAGTTCCCCTATTTGTAATAATATTCATAATATAAACTCCTGGAGGATATTCATTCATAGACCATTCAAAAGAATTTTTACCATCATAAAGGTTTATTTTATCTGATTTTATAAATTCTCCTTCTATGCTATAAAATTCTATATTTAAATTATTGCTCTGGTTCCCAATAAAAATTTCTGCAACTGAACTAACTGGGTTAGGAGAAACATAAGCATTTTGACTAATATTAATTGTTCTTTGATAAGATCCCTGACAGCCTAAATCCGTTGAAACCTTATATTGATTTATTCCTTTCTTTAGCGGTAATCTTACATTATCAGATTTATCATAACTATAGGATTTCCCATTTAATTCAACTAAATAATTATCCCCTCCATCTAAATTTAAATTTAATTCGTGATCAGCATAATTCACAATAGCGTTAACTGTTAGCTGCTCTGGCTCATTTATTGCCGCAGTAAAACATCTTTCTATTTGTTGATCATCATTAGAATAAATACATAACATATAATCCCCACTTTGAAGATTACTAATAGTTTTACCAGTCTGTCTAGTAAAATCTCCTTGCTCATTATAACCATTTGGACCCAATAAGTTATAGCTATAGTTGAAGTCTGCAAAAGCTGAAATTGATATTGAACCATTATTTCTTGTTATACAACTTTCATCAAATTTTATAATTTGAAAATTATTTTGTGCATCAAAATCACAAATGTCTCCTTCTCCATCTAAATCGCTATCAACTTGGTCTTGATTGGTAATTTTAGGACAATTATCTATTGAATCTGCAAAACTGTCAAAATCACTATTTATTAATAACTCTCCTTTAATAGTAATGTTGAGTTCAAAACTTAATAATTCTCCTGAATCTGCTGGATAATTATCTTCAATGTTTAATGTCCAATATCCAAATGCAGATTTTCCAATCAATCCACCTATAGGTTGGTTAGGTCGAAAGCTTCCTGTAAATGGAGGACTTGCATTATTTATTGATACACTAGAATTTTGAGAAAAAACAGTATTAGTGAAATTATCTCCAGACTCTAATGGAGTTCCTAAACCAATATTTTCAGCAAGACTAAAAATTGATCCATCAGGAGAAACTAAAAACAACGAGAGGTCTGACACATATGAGTGATCAATATTCAAAAGGACTTCAATATCACTTATTGTGTTCACATCACTAATGAAAATTGAAGAAGTTGTATACCCAACACTTTCAAAGCTTGGAGCGTCATTGAGCAGTAAAGGTAAGTTGCTTGCAACGTAATTATTATTAGTAATTTTTGCAGTAATAAATGAAAACACTTCAGACCAATCACTAGTTCCACATTCGTTTATTGAAGCTACTCTCCAAAAATATGTAGTTGCAGGATCTAATTCTGTTATATTTAAAAAATTATTTTCTGTATTTATCTGATAATTTAAAGTTTCAAAACTTAAACTTGTAGAAATTTCAAATATATAATTTGAGGTGTTTGGATTCGTATTCCATTCAAATTGAAAATCTAAAACTTCTTCATTTCCCTGAGTAGGTAGTAATAGATTAGGAGCAGACATGAAGTCTGTGTAATTATTAATATCAATAGGGAAAACTGCAGACACATTTCCTGAAGAAGCAATCACCTCAATTCTATTTGCCCCTATAGGAATATTTGAGAATCCAGATAGAGTAAGCCCTATATTTGTGGCATTTGATGAAAATGAATTTTGATCAAAGGAAGAATTTAAACCATTAGATAAATTTATTGTGTTAAGTGAAATTGGGTCATCCAAATTATCATAAACTCCTACATCAAATAGAATTGTTTCAGTTTGTGGGTTACAAAAATTATATGAAAATTGATCAAACAAAACTGCAAAAGGTCTTTGCTGAATTTGAATTGGTTTTTTGTTTACCGAATAATAAATTGAATTTTTCGGAATAATTTTTATTCTTGCATTTTCAGATGAAATTCCACTTGGAACTCTATAAACATATTCACCATCATTAGGAGTAGAATCAATAATTGAAATGTTAAAATTTTGACCTGCGTCCAAAGATAAAACTATAGCCACATCCAAAGTGCCTATTGGATCTATATTAGTATTCGCTACATCCCATTGAATAATAACTCTATCTCCTGTTTTCCATATATTTTCATCTTCAGATTGAGAGGTTACGCTAAAAGGTCCTGCATTTTCTATTACCGTTAAAGTCATCGAATCAGTAGAGGATTGACCTCCCTGCCCAATTAATATAGGTGATCTATCTCTGACTGTTAATCCCCAATTTAATTCTCTGGGAGAGTTAGAGACAGTTTCCCAAGCAGAACCCAATGTCGGATTATTCTGTGTTAACTCCCCATTTAAAACAGACACCAAATTTGGTATACTTCTCAATGGACTCGAAGATGGAGGAAGTGATCTTGCAGTTGCCCCAGAATAATTATCAGGTCCAAATTGAGATACTGTCATTAATCCACTATCAATTTGCTCCCAACAATATGTTAACTGATCATTATCTATATCGGTAGCTGTAGCCTTAAGCTCATATGCTGTTCCTTTTGGTAGGATAAAATCAGTGCCTGCATTAGCAATTGGTGGATTGTTGTTTAATTCTGTTGAACTATAACAAGATTGTGTGTCTAGATAATTCAGAATGTTTTCTATGCTTTTAAAATTAAAATAAGGGTCGCTGTGTGCTTGAAGATCATCTGGACCAGTTATTCCTGCATATCCCATAATTGTACTTCCACTACCAGGCTCAACATTTGCTCCTGATCCTTCATCGTTGAAGGCAAAAGTATGATACGCGCCAAATTGATGTCCCATTTCGTGAGCTACATAATCTATATCAAAAAAATCAGTTAAAAATTCTGTATTAGTGTTTGAAAAGCCATGAGATGTAAATGCACTTCCTTTTAATCCATTTACACATACACATCCTATGCATCCAGCATTCCCATTATTAGAACCAAAAGAAAATAAATGTCCAATATCATAATTTTCTTCACCAATGTTTGTTGTAAGATCCTCCTGAACCTCTGAATTAAAATCATCTGAAAATGGATCTGTCTCTGGATCAGTGTAAATAATCTCTGTTCCAGAAATTAATTGCATTGTTATACTTAAATCAGTCTCATAAATACTGTTTACACGATTCATTGTAGAGACAATCGCTGCAAGTGCATCCTCTTGTGCTGTTCCATTTTCGTCATCATTATCATCCCAATAAATTGTATACTCTGCATCAGTAGCAATAGCTAATCTAAAAGTTCTTAATGTTTTATCATTATTTATTCTAGTAAACAAATCTTTATCATTATTTATCTTAATGTCTGATTTATAATATAAATCTGTTATTGTTTTGCATTCCCATTCTTTTTTAATTTTCTCACTCCTTTTATAGGTGTAATGTTTCCCTTTTAATTTTCTATAGGGTTGAATAAATACATTTTCTTTACCAGGAATATTAATCCAAGCACTAACACCTTTAGGAGACAATGTCATTCTTAAAGAAACATTAGGTCGTTTTTCGCTAAACCCTTTATAAGTTTTAATTGAGGGGTGTCTCAAAGAAAGCTCAGGTGACAGTATTAATATCTCTTCAATATTAAATGATTCGTAGTCGTCATTTTCATTTGGAAGTAAAATAAATTTTTGCTTTTGAACTTTAAACTCATTTTGAAATTTCAAATCATTTAAACTAAAAGTTTTTACTGGAGTGTTATCAATCTCTTCAGTCTGATTTATATCAAAAACCCAATAATCTTGTGATCTAAGATTATTAGAAAAGAATACTATAGCTATAAACAATGATATGTTTAAAGATAACTTTTTCATATAATTCAAAAATTCAACTCAAAATGATAAAATGAAAATAGTATTTTTGGTTATTAATTTCTAATATACTGAATTTTAATGAAGGTTTATAAACGCATTGAAGATTATACTAATTTAAAACGATCTTTTCTAACTATAGGAACTTTTGATGGTGTGCATATTGGACATCAAGCTATAATAAACAAACTGGTTCATGATGCTCACGCCAATAATGCTGACGCGGTTGTTTTAACTTTTTTTCCCCATCCTAGAAATGTTATTCAAGTTGAAACAAATCTATCACTTATTGATAGTATGAAAGAAAAAGAAAATCTATTGCGAAAGCTAGGAATTGATATTTTAATTATTCACCCATTTACAATGGCATTTTCAAATCTTAGTGCTCAAAAATTTACACGGGATATATTAGTTAATAAATTAAATGTTTCTAAATTGTTTATTGGATATGACCATCGATTTGGTAAAAACAGGACAGCTTCAGTTTCTGATTTAATTTCATACGGTCAAACTTATGATTTTGATGTTGATGTTATTCCAGCTCAAGATATTAATGCCATTTCTGTAAGTTCAACAAAAATAAGAAAAGCACTCTTTAATGGAGATGTCAAGCTTGTAAGTAAGTATTTAGGAAGAAAATATCAGCTTGAAGGAATTGTTGTACATGATCAAGGTTTAGGGTCTAAAATAGGTTTTCCAACTGCTAATATTGAAATTACTTCAAAAAATAAAGCGTTGCCAAAAACCGGAGTCTACTGGGTCTCTATGGTGTGGAAGAATCAAATATATTTTGGAATGTTAAATTTTGGTGTTAGACCTTCTGTGTCAAGTAAAAAACATACTATTGAAATCCATTTTTTTAATTTTGATGAAAACATATATGATGAAACCATTAATATAAGTTTTCATGTCAAAATTAGAGATGAGAAAAAATTTGATTCATTAGAATCCCTAAGAAAACAACTTGAAATTGATAAAAAATTCTGTTATGAATTGGAAAAAACTAATTAACAAATAGACTATTTTTGTCTTTTAAATATTAAAAAATGTTAGCACTTTTATACATCCGAGAAAATAGGGATTTAATTATTGAAGCTCAAAAGAAAAGAAATTATGATGCTGAAAAGATTTTAGATGAAATAATTAAACTTGACTCTATAAGGAGAAATAAGCAAACTGAGCTAGAAAATAACTTAGCTAAAGCTAACAGTATAGCTAAAGAAATTGGGGAATACTATAAAGCTAGTGAAAATGAAAAAGCAAATACTTTAAAAAAAGAGTCGTCTAATCTTAAAACTAGTTCAAATAGTCTTCAAGACAGTTTAAACGAAATTGAAAAGAAACTTCTCGATCTTAGAACACAAATTCCAAATATTCCACATGAAACTGTTCCCCACGGGGTTTCTGAAAAAGACAATGAAGAGATTTTCAAAAGTGATAACCTTGTTAAACTACCTAAGAATGCACTTCCCCACTGGGAATTAGCTGAAAAATATAATATCATTGATTTTGATCTAGGAAGTAAAATTTCTGGTTCTGGATTTCCTGTATATAAAAATAAAGGAGCTAGGCTTCAACGCGCATTAATAAATTTTTTTCTTGACAAAAATATTTCTGCAGGTTATACTGAATTTCAGGTTCCACATCTTGTAAATGCAGAATCAGGTTTTGGAACAGGTAATCTTCCTGATAAGGAAGGTCAAATGTATCATGCACAAGAAGATGATCTTTATTTAATTCCAACCGCAGAAGTTCCTCTAACTAACCTTTACAGAGATGTTTTACTAAATGAAAATGATTTACCTATCTGTATAACAGGTTATACTCCGTGTTTTAGAAGAGAGGCGGGTAGTTATGGAGCCCAAGTAAGGGGTTTAAATCGTTTACATCAATTTGATAAAGTAGAGATTGTTAGATTAGAAACTCCAGAAAAATCTATGACGGCTCTTAACGGTATGGTTGAGCACATAAAAACAATACTTTCAGCCTTAGAATTACCATATAGAATATTAAGACTCTGTGGTGGAGATCTTGGGTTTACTTCAGCTCTAACTTATGATTTTGAAATTTATTCTGGTGCTCAAAAAAGATGGTTAGAAATTAGCTCGGTATCAATATTTAATAATTTTCAATCTGAACGTCTTAAACTCAGATATAAGACAAAGAAAGGTAATAAACAGCCTGTACATACACTTAATGGAAGTGCTTTAGCTCTACCTAGAGTTGTTGCTGGTTTATTAGAGAATTTCCAAACTGATCAAGGAATTAGAATTCCTAAAGTTCTTATACCGTATACAGGTTTTGATATTATAAGCTAATGATCTATTATAATTTAACCATCCTGTTAGATAGAATTATTGAAGTTGAATGGATAAATTGGATTAAAAAAATTCAAGCTCCAAAAATGGTAATTACTGGAAAATTTATTGAAGTTAAGTTATTAAACCTAATACTAGATGATCCTGAAGCTCTAACTGCTTATGCTACTGAATATTTTTCAAGTTCAAAATTTTTATTCAATAATTACTTAAAAAATCATATAAGTATTTTAAGAGACAAAACAATTGAAAAATATGTAGAAAGGGCTGATTATTTTAGAACCAAACTGGAATTAATTAGTGAGCACAGATGAAAAATGTAACTCCTAAAAAAAAACTTGGTCAACATTTTTTGACTGATTTAAATATTGCCAAAAAAATTTCAGAAACTCTAGATTATAAAAACTACAATCAAGTTCTTGAAATAGGTCCAGGCATGGGTATATTAACTAAATTTATAATGCAAAAAAAAACACCTTTTGTAGTTGAGTTAGACATAGAATCAGTAGAATACTTAAATACTAATTATCCTGAGTTAAAAGAAAAAATTATTAAAGAGAATTTTTTAAAATTAGATCTAAAAAATATTTTTACTAAACCCATTGCAATAATTGGAAATTTTCCATACAATATTTCTTCTCAAATTGTCTTTAAAGTAATTGATAATCGTAGCTTAATTCCTTTTTTTTCAGGAATGTTTCAGAAGGAAGTTGCTCAACGAATATGTGAACCTCCCGGTTCAAAAAAATACGGAATCCTTTCTGTTTTATGTCAACTTTTTTTTGTGACTGAATATTTATTTTCAGTCTCACCAAATGTCTTTAATCCCAGGCCTAAAGTTGAGTCTGGGGTAATTCAAATGCATAGAAAAGAAAATAAAACTCTCGATTGTAATGAAAAATTATTATTTCATGTTGTTAAAACCAGCTTCCAACAAAGAAGAAAAACACTCAGAAACAGTTTAAAAACACTAAGTCTGCCAAAAAATATTACAGAAGATAGTATATTTGATGTAAGGCCTGAATCCCTCACTTGCGAGGCATTTGTCAAACTCACTAAAATGATTGAAAATGTCAAACTTTCAAATTAATAAAGATTTTATTACAGCTATCAAAATTTTAATAGCTGAGGAAAGTAATGTAAAACTTAGAAGGAGATTAAAAAACCTTCATTATGCTGATATTGCTGAATTAGTTAATGAACTTAATTCTGATCAAGGAACTTATTTAATTAAGCTATTAGATAGTGAGAAAACGGCTGATATTCTTCCAGAACTTGATGAATATCAAAGAGAAGCAGTTTTAGAAAATCTTTCGGAAAAAGAAATCGCTGAAGAAGTTGAAATATTAGACACTGATGATGCTGCAGATATAATTGCTGAACTTCCAGAAGAAAGGCAAGAAAAAGTAATATCAGAAATTACTGATTCGTCCCATATTGATGACATTAGAGAGCTTTTAACTTATAAAGAAAATTCTGCGGGAGGTCTTATGGCTAAAGAGCTAGTTAAAGTTCAGGAGAATCTAAGTGTGTTAAAATGCTTAAACACAATTAAAAGTCAAGCTGAAGAAATAACCAGAATTCATTCAGTTTATGTCATAGATAGTAAAAATAGACTTAAAGGAAGATTATCTCTGAAAGACCTTCTAACTGCAAATTCTCGTGACAAAGTAAAAGATATTTATATTCCAAAGGTTGACTTTGTTTCTGTTGAACAAGATGGGGAAGAAGTTGCTAAAATTATGTCTAAATATGATTTAGAAGCTATTCCTGTTGTAAATGAAAATAAAGAATTAGTTGGAAGGATTACAATTGATGATATATTAGATTTAATAAAAGAAGAGGCTGAAAAAGATTATCAATTAGCAGCAGGTATAGCATCGGATGTAGAGGCAGATGATACAATTTTTGAACTAACAAGAGCTCGTCTTCCATGGCTTTTTTTTGGATTTGTTGGTGGACTTGGGAGTGTATTTATACTTCAAGAGTTTGAAACAATTATGACCAGACCAGATTTAAGAACTTTATTTTTTTACACACCACTAATAGCAGCAATGGCTGGAAATGTTGGTGTTCAATCATCAGCAATAATTGTTCAGGGTCTGGCAAATGACAACTTGAAAGGTTCTATGCTTTCCAGACTAGTTAAAGAAATAGGATTAAGTCTTATTAGCGGTTTTGCCCTTTCTATTCTTTTAATAATATTTGGTCAAATTATTAACCAGGATTTAAAATTAAGTCTCACAATAGCACTATCGATGATGAGTGTTATAATTGTCGCTGCTTTAGTAGGGACATTTACACCGATTATTCTTAATAATAGGGGAATTGATCCAGCTATAGCAACAGGCCCATTCATAACCACATCTAATGATATTTTTGGAATATTCTTATTTTTTTATATAGCAAAAATCATTTTAGGTTTTTAATATGAAAATATTACATGTAGATAAAAACCATCCTCTTTTAATTCAAGGTTTAGAATCTGCAGGTCATGAAAATATTGAGTTGTATTTTGAATCAAAATCGGAAATTTTAAAAATTATACATGAATTTGATGTGATAATTATAAGAAGTAGATTTCCATTAGATAAAAAGTTTTTAGCAGCTGCTAAAAAGTTAAAAATAATAGGAAGGTTAGGGGCAGGAATTGAAAATATTGATTTTGATTTTGCGAAACAAAAGGGTATCAAAGTTTTATCTGCTCCCGAGGGTAATAGATCGGCAGTTGGGGAACATGTAATTGGAATGATATTATGTTTAATGAATAAACTTATATTTTCTCATCAAAAAATACAAAATGGCATTTGGGATAGAGAGATATCAAGAGGGTATGAAATTGAAAACAAAGTTATTGGAATAATTGGATATGGAAACATGGGTAGAAGTTTAGCAAAAAAGTTAAGAGGTTTTAACGCTAAGGTGATCTTCCATGATATTAAAAAAAATATTGGAGATCAATATGCTGAGCAAGTAACTGTTTTAAAATTAAAAAATGAAACACAAATTCTTAGCCTGCACATTCCTCAAACTAAATTAACTAAAGGAATGATTGATTTAAAATTTATTTCAGAAATGAAAAATCCATTTTGGCTAATAAACACTTCAAGGGGGAGTAATGTTGTTACCAAAGATTTGATTAAGGGTTTACAAAACGGAAAAATACTTGGAGCAGGATTAGATGTCCTAGAACATGAGTCCAGTTCATTCAATTCTATTTTCTCAGAAAAACAAATCCCTGAATCAATTAAATATTTAATTAATACTGAAAATGTTATTCTTAGTCCTCATGTAGCTGGATGGACATATGAAAGCTATGAGAAGCTTTCTAAAATTATTTTAGACAAAATCTTAAGTGAATTTTTATTAAATCAATCAGCAATAAATTGAACTGTATTCTGAGTTCTTTGCTCTAACAATATTTTTTTTCCATTGTTTTTAATCTTATCGATTGCATTTTGATCAAAATGTCTTATAGTGTACAAATTTAAATTATTGGTAATTTCTACATTATATTTAGATTGGAACTTAGCAACTAATTCATTTAATCGATCATACTTATCACTAATACATACAGAAAAGCTAATAGCAGAATTTTGAATTAATTCTACTCGCATTTGATATAAATGTAATAGCTTAAAAATATCACTAATATTTTCTTCAATAATAAATGAAAAATCTAATGAAAATAATCTTAATAGGGTTTGATTTGGCTTTAAAATAAAGCATGGTATCGAAGGAACTAGTGATTTTCCTTTTGCTATTGAAGTCCCATTTTTCATAGGATTCAAAAATGACTTTACATAAAGTGGAATTTCTTTACGTTGTAATGGTTGTAAAGTTTTAGGATGGATAACAGATGCGCCATAAAAAGCTAATTCAATAGCCTCTCTATATGAAACATGGTGTAATAAAGTTGTTTCAGAAAAATATCTTGGATCAGCATTTAAAACTCCTGGAACATCCTTCCAAATTGTAACATCACAAGCATTTATTGCATACGCAAAAATCGATGCAGAATAATCCGAGCCTTCCCTGCCAAGGGTAGTTGTAAAATTATTTAAATCACTCCCTATAAAACCCTGAGTAATATATGTGTTTCCGGATTTAATTTGTGAATTAATTTTTTCAATAGTTAGATTCCAGTTCAAATTAGAATTTCGATAATAGCTATCTGTTTTTATACATGTTCTTGCATCTAACCATACACTTTCAATTTGATTAGAAATAAGAAACTTATGAATAATAGTAGTAGATAAAATTTCACCGAAGGGAACTACCTGATCATAAACAAAACTATAATCTAGAGATCTATTAGTTTTTAACACCTCCTTTAACTCCTTGATAATATTTTTAATTAAAGTATGGACCGAAGATAATTTAGAACCAAAAAGATTTTTCACTATTATTTGATGAAAATTTTCGATTTCAGCTAAATGTTCATATAACTTTTCATTTTTTTTAAAATATAGGTCTACCAATTTCTCAAGTGAATTAGTAGTTTTTCCCATAGCAGAAACAACAATTATTGTATTCTTATGATCAGTTTTTCTTAATACTTTGTATAAATTGCGCACACCTTCTGCATTTTTAACAGAGGCTCCTCCGAACTTAAATATTTTCAATTTTTAATTATTTGAATTTATAAATTTGATCATCCCTTTTCTTGTCATCTGAACTGTTCTCCAATCCTTCAAAATATTTGCTCCTGTACTTTCATAGAACTTTATTGCAGGTTTGTTCCAATTAAGAACAGCCCAATCAACTCTATTTAATCCATTTGCTAATGCCTCATTAATAAATGCCGTGTATAACATTTTTCCAACTCCTTCACCTCTATGATTTTTGGTCACTATTAAATCCTCAAGATGAAGTGTTTGACCATGCCATGTAGAATAACGAGGGTAATATAAAGCCATTCCAACTATAGAGCCAGATGCTTCTACAACAAAACAATTAAATTTAGGTTCAGGGCCAAAGCCATCTATTTCAACATCTTCAACCTTAAGTTTAACAGCGTTTGGTTCATTTTCAAATTCTGCCAATTCCTTTATTAATTTTAATATAGACTTTGAATCATTGATTCTGGCTTTACGTATTTTAAAATTTTGCATTTTATAAATTTTGACAAAAATAACAAATCTGAAAAGACTAGATATGATATTATAACAATTTGTTAAATTTTAATATTAATTAATAAAAGTAGACACCTTATTAATAAAGTCTTTTTGATTTTCTGAATGCAGCCAATGTCCTGCATTTTTAATAATCTCAACCTTTGATTTCGGGAAATACTTATCTATTAAAATCAAATCTTTATTTAAAATATAATCAGAGTTTTCACCTTTTAAAAAAAGAACGGGCTTTTTATATATATTCATAGGTGTTATTTCCCTGCCCACCTCTTTTTCAGAATTCTTAAGTACTGAAATATTTAATCTTAAATCCAATTTTCCTGGTGATATCCAAAATAAATTTTTTAATAAAAATTGCCTTACTTTTATTTCAGGAACATAACGGGATAAATGAATATCTGCTTCTTTTCTTGATTTAATCAGGTCAAAATTAAATGATGCCAAGCCATTTAATATTTTATCATGATTGGACACATGTTTTTTTGGAGAAATATCAATCACAATTAATTTATTCAGTCTTTCGGGATACTTAAAACTAAAAACCATAGCTGTTTTACCGCCCATGGAATGACCAATTAAAATTGATCTATATATATTTTGTTCATTCATATAAACTAAGAGATCATCAACTAGAACATTATAATTAAATTCCTGTTTCCAAAAACTTCTACCATGATTTCTTTGATCTAATAAATGAACTTTAAATCCATAACTAGCAATAATATTAGCCTGACTCTTCCAATTATCTCCCATGCCTAAAAATCCATGCAAAATAATTATGTGTTTATCACCTTCACCCAGGATATTAGAATATAAATTTGTCATTAATTCAGTCGATCAACATACATTTTTATTGTTTCTTTTAGCCCATGATATAATGACTCTGTAATTAATGCATGTCCAATAGATACTTCTAACAATTCTGGTATATTTTGATTAAAAAATTTTAAATTTTCTAGATTTAAATCATGTCCAGCATTTACACCTATGCTTAATTCATTTGCTTTTTTTGCAGCTAATATATATGAAGATATTGCATTAGTTTTGTCTTTTAAAAACACTGATGCATAATTTTCGGTATACAACTCAACTCTATTTGCGCCAGTTAGTTTAGCATATTCAACCATTTCAGTCAATGGATCGATAAAAACTGATGTCCTAATTCCCTTAATTTTAAATTCAGAAATAATATCCTTCAAAAAATCAAGATTATTTTTGGTATCCCACCCCTTGTTTGAAGTTATTGCATCTTCAGCATCAGGAACTAATGTTACTTGAGTTGGCTTAACATTTAAAACTAGATCAATAAACTTCTTGTTTGGGTTTCCTTCAATATTAAATTCTGTTTTTACAGTTTGAGACAATTCATATACATCGGAATATTTTATATGACGCTCATCAGGTCTTGGGTGAACAGTAATTCCATTAGCTCCGAATAATTCTATGTCTCTGGCAAACTGTAAAAGATTTGGAAAATCTCCACCTCTTGCATTACGCAAAGTTGCAATTTTATTAATATTAACACTTAGCTTCGTCATAAGTTTTTTTCAAAATTAATCATTCAAAATTGAATCAAATAATCAATTTGATTTTATTTAATTAAACTATTAGAATCCATTTAAGTACCAATTAAAGTTTTGTAATATTGTATTAATTATATTTTATAAATGAAAGTTGGAATTTTCAAAATTTCGTCAAAATCAGATTCTTTAACTGAATATGAAAATGCAGTTATTGAATATCTAGATAAGTATAATCATGAAATTTTTATTGATATAAAATTATTTAAAAATCTCTCTTTTAAAAAACATACGCAGCTTTTAGATATTACTAAAATAGATGTATTATTTACAATAGGTGGAGATGGCACATTGCTAAGAGCAATTCCATTAGTAAAAGATAGTAATGTTCCTGTTTTAGGCATAAATACTGGACAACTCGGATTTCTAACTAGTGTTAATAAAGAAAGCTTAATTAAAGGATTGGATATGTTTTTTAATAAAAAATATATATTAATTAAAAGAACGATTATTGAACTTAAAACATTACCTGAAATTTTTGAAATTACATCCTTTCCATATGCTCTCAATGAGATTGCTATTAACAGTAAAAATAGCACCTCAATGTTGTCAATTAAAACAATCATTAACCAAAAACTTCTAACTACATACTGGTCAGATGGTTTAATAATATCTACCCCAACGGGCTCAACAGGATATTCTCTTAGTAGCGGGGGTCCTATTATAAGCCCTGATGCTAATGTATTTGTATTAAATCCAATCGCTCCTCATAATATAAGTATCCGTCCATTGATTGTTCCCGATGTGTCTGAAATTGAAATTCATGTTACAGGAAGGTCAATAAAACATTTGATTTCATTAGACAATAGAAGGGTTCCAATAAAAAACGGTAGTTCAATTTCAATATCTAAGGCATCCTTTTGCATTAAAACAATCCAATTGGACGGGGATGATTTTTTCATGACTCTTAGAGATAAACTTTTTTGGGGATTAGATAAGCGAAATAGACAATAAAACTCATTTTTTTTAGTTAGAAAAAGCACATAGTGCTTTAGTATAATGCGAAAAATAATTTTTCTTTTTTTATTAATAATTAGCTCTATAAATTTAAAAGCTCAATATCATGAAATGGGCTTGTTTATAGGTGCAAGCAATTACATAGGTGATATAGGCTCTGATTATTACGTAATGCCCACGAAATCTGCAATAGGTTTACTTTACAAATGGAATCTAACGACTAGATATTCGATTCGCTTTAGTGCTATTAACACTTCTTTAAAGGCAAGTGACTATAGAACCAGTGATTTAAATCGATTCGGAAGAGCTTATAGCTTTGAAAATAATCTAAGTGAAGGAAGTCTGGGTATCGAATTTAATTTTTTGGATTTTAATCTTCACGAAGAACAAACAAACTTTAGTCCCTATTTATATCTTGGTGTTAGTTATATTAAATTTAATGAATTTTATTATAACTCTTCTTTGATTCCAGTTGCAAAACCAATAGAATACGAAAAAGGAGAAAGTTTTTCAATTCCTGTTATCTTTGGCATAAAAACTAATCCAAGCCCCTATTTAATTCTTGGATTAGAAATTGGAGCAAGATATGCTTTAACTGATAATTTAGATGGGAGTTCACCTAAAGAAGATATAGGTATGGATTATTTTTCGTTTGGAAATAACAATAATAATGATTGGTATATTTTTAGTGGAATAACAATTTCTATTACCTTTGGCGACCTACCTTGTTATTGTAAGGAATGATGAATAAAAATTTAGACAGAAATAAGCTTCCAAAGCATGTTGCTATCATAATGGATGGAAATGGAAGATGGGCTGCCAAAAATGGTTTACAAAGAATATCAGGTCATGATTCAGGAGTTAAGTCAGTTCAAGAAATAGTTGAAGAGGCTCTAGATCTTAATATTCCCTATTTAACACTTTACGCCTTTTCAACAGATAATTGGAATCGTCCTCAACACGAAATAGGAGTTTTAATGAATTTATTAGTAAAATATCTTAAAAGCGAATTCAATAAACTTATTAAAAATAATATTCGTTTAAACACAATTGGAAATATAAGTGCTCTTCCTAAATTGGTGCAGGATGAAGTTAAACGGGTTTCAGAAAAAACCAAAAATAATGAAAAAATGGTTTTAACTATAGCTTTAAGCTATGGTGCAAGAGAAGAAATAGAAGATGTTGTAAAAAAGATTGCCTTAGAAGTTAAAAATAATACAATTTCAATAGAAAATGTTGACCAATCCATTATAAATAGGCATCTTTACACCCGAAATTTGCCAGATGTGGACTTGCTAATTCGAACAAGTGGTGAACAAAGACTTAGTAATTTTTTACTTTGGCAGATAGCATATGCAGAATTGTATTTTACTAAGATTTATTGGCCTGATTTTGGGAAAAAAGATCTACATGAAGCATTGTTAAATTACCAAAACCGCGAAAGAAGATTTGGAAAAACAAGTGAACAAATCAATGTGTAAAATACATTTTAGCCATAAAATATTTGTATCTCTCCTAATAACTTTAAGTATTGCATTTAAAGGACAGTCCCAAGTTGATAATTTCAATAAAGGAGAAAAATATATAATTGATTCTATAATAGTTAGTGGGCTTAAAACATTTAATGCGAAAACTGTAATATCCTATAGTGGTTTAAGAAAAGGACAATTAGTGCAAATTCCTGGAGAAGAAATAAGTAGTACTATAAATAAATTATGGAAATTAGAGCTCTTTAGTGATATTAATTTTTATGTATCAAATATTTCAGGAAACCGAGCTACAGTTGAGATAGAGATAAAAGAGCTCCCAACACTAACTGAAGTAAAAATAATTGGAGTTCGTAAATCTAAATCAGAAACACTTATAAAAGATACAGAGCTAACCGAAGGTAAAAAGCTCTCTGAAAGTTTTATAACAAATACCCGTAACTATCTTATCAATAAATATAAGAAAGAAGGTTTCTTAAACACTAAAGTTACCTTAAATACAATTCCTGATACTATTGGGAACAACAGTTTGAAAATGGTTGTAAATATTGATAAAGGAGAAAGAATTAAAATTAAGTCTATCAACTTTAGCGGAAACGAAGTTTTTAAAGATTTTAAATTGAAAAAAAAATTGAAAAACACCAAAACAAAATTTACTGGTCGTTTTTGGAAAAAGTCAAAATTTACACGTGATAATTTTGTTGAGGATAAAGAAAATTTAGTTAATTATTTTAAAGAGAAAGGGTATAGAGATGCTAGAATCATATCAGATAGCATAATTAAAAATACAGATCATTCTTTAACTATAAATATAAAAATTGAAGAAGGTAATAGATATTATTTTGGTGATATTAAGTTTCTTGGAAATAGTGCCTATAATGATTTTCAACTTCAACAGGTTCTTGGTATAAAAAAAGGAGATCCCTATAATGGTATTCTTCTAAAAAAACAAATCGCTGACGAAGAAAAACCTGATGGAAATGACTTGACAAACCTTTATCAGAACAATGGATACCTATTTTCTTCTATCAATGCTGTAGAAGTAAGTGCTATTAATGATACAATTAATTATGAAATAAGAATAACTGAAGGGAAATTGGCTAAATTTAATAAAATTTCTGTTGTAGGAAACACAAAAACTAATGACAGGGTCATTTACCGTGAACTTAGAACTAAACCAGGTGAATTATATAGCAAAGATAAAGTTGTTAGAACAGTAAGAGAGCTTGGTCAACTTGGATTTTTTGATGCTGAACAAATAAGTCCAAATTTTAAAAATGTTGATCCAAACCAAGGAACTGTAGATATTGAGTATGGACTAGTAGAGTCTGGAGCAAGTCAAATAGAACTTCAGGGTGGTTATGGAGGAGGAGGTTTTATAGGAACTCTAGGGTTTTCATTTAACAACTTTTCAATGCAAAATATCAAAAACAAAAAAGCATATAAACCTCTTCCAATGGGAGATGGACAAACACTAAGTTTAAGACTGCAAGCGAGTCAATTTTACAGCACTTACAGCTTTAACTTTGTTGAACCTTGGTTAGGAGGGAGACAACCTTTTCAACTTTCTACCTCATTATCTCACACAATTCAATATCGATATGATTATTTTACTGGAAGAGCAGATAAAACTCAATATATGCAAATTAGTGGTGCAAGTATGGGTATAGCTAAGAGATTAAGAGTTCCTGATGATTATTTTACTTTATCTCAAGCAGTTCAGTATCAATACTATAATCTTAAAAATTATTATACTGGATTATTCACGTTTGGTGACGGAAAAGCTAATAATTTAAATTACACAGTAGCTCTGTCTAGAAACAATACTTATACTAACCCTATATTTCCAGTTGGCGGTTCTTCTTTTTCTTTAAGTGGTAAATTCACTCTTCCATATTCTTTAATTACTGGAGAAGACTTTTCTAATATGGAAGAAAACCCTGATTTTCAACTTCAAAATGGAGATCCAGACACTAAAAAAATTGATCAAGCTAAGTTTATTTGGCTAGAATATTATAAAATAAAATTCAGCGGCACATGGTACACTAGAATTGTAGATAAACTTATATTGAAAACACAAACAGACTTTGGGTTTTTGGGGGCCTACAATAATGATCGTGGTA
The DNA here is from genome assembly GCA_029243245.1 of Flavobacteriaceae bacterium. GTDB lineage: Bacteria > Bacteroidota > Bacteroidia > Flavobacteriales > Flavobacteriaceae > Marivariicella. The sequence continues at coordinate 38,111 of JAQWSK010000010.1, forward strand.
ATATTCCTTTTGAACGTTTTTATCTTGGAGGAGATGGTATGGCTAATAATTATTCAATGGACGGAAGAGAAACAATTGCTTTAAGAGGATATCCTAATCAATCTTTATCTTCTAGAGATGGCTCTCTGTTGTATAATAAATTTACCATAGAACTTCGCTATCCAATAACTCTTAAACCTCAAGCCTCTATTTTTGCACTTACATTTCTTGAATCAGGTAATGGTTATGATAGTTTTAGACAATTTAATCCTTTTGAATCAAAACGTTCAGCTGGGTTAGGTGTTAGAATTTTTATGCCTGCATTTGGGTTGCTTGGTATTGATTTTGGTCATGGATTTGATAGCACAACTCCTGGAGACACTTCACCTAATGGATGGGAAACCCATTTTATAATTGGACAAAATTTCTAAAATCAATATTTCCATTAATAAAAAATAAAATAGATATTTTTTCGTTATAGAAATGTAATAATAAATGATATGATTTCTAAATTTGATGTTGTTCTTTTTTTAAAAAGACTGATAGTTTTTACAATTATTGTTTCAAATAATTTTCTCAATGCGCAAAGAGGAGTAAGAATTGGATATATTGATATGAATGTTATTCTTGATAACATCAGTGAATATAAAAAATCAACTAAAATTCTAGACGAAAGAATAGTTCAGTGGAAAAAAGAAATAGAATTGAAAAAAATGCAATTGTCACAATTTCAAAATCAACTGAATTCTGAACGAGTTTTATTAACACCTGAATTAATAGCTGATAGGGAAATAGAGATTAATGATTATGCAAATGAGATTATTGCCTTACAAGAAAAAAGATTTGGGCCAAATGGTGATAGAATCAAACAAAGAAAAAAGCTAATAACTCCAATTCAGGATCAAGTGCTAGTAATTGTTCAGCAAATCGCTGTAGAAAAAAAATATGACTTTATCTTTGATAGATCTTCGGATATTGTTATGCTATATTCAGCAAAAAATTACGATATTAGCGACCTAGTTCTTAAAAGAATACAAATCAAAGAAAAAATAAAAGCGCGAAACGAAAAAATAAACGCTTTAAAAAATAAAAATTAATAATCTGAAAAATAATAAAATGAAACAATTAATTCAACTTTTCGCCCTTGCATTTCTAATGATAATTCCTCTACAAGTTTCCAATGCTCAATCAAAGGTTGCTCATATAGATGTTCAAAAATTAATAACTGATATGCCTGAAGTGATTGCAGCTCAAAAAGAATTAGAAAAACTCCAGAAAACATATACTAATGATATTCAAAACACCATTAAAGAGTTACAAGTTAAACAACAAACCTACTCTGCAGATGCTGCAAATCAAACTGAAATAACTAATCAAGCTCGAGCTGAAGAATTGCAAGCAATGCAACAGAATATTCAAAAATTTGAACAAACTGCAGCTCAAGATTTACAAAAAAAACAACAGGATATGATGAGTCCATTAATTGAAAAAGCTCGTGCAGCAATTGAAAAAGTAGCTGCTGCCCAAGGGTTTGATTATGTTTTAGATTCTACACCTGGAGGGTTTGTGATTATGGCTAAAGGCAAAGATCTTTTACTTAATGTTAAAAACGAATTAGGATTCTAAATCCTTTCTTACTAATAAAAAACACCCATCATTTAATGATGGGTGTTTTTTATTTAAACCAGGAAGAATAGGTAATATAACTTTCTGCTATTCTATCAATTTCATTTTTTTTTAGGGATGGGTCTACTAATTTTATTTTTTTTCGGGAACCCCAGCATAAACTGAATTAGGAGGGACAACTGTTCCTTTTGGCAATACACAACCTGCAGCAATTATGCTATTTGTTCCTATTACACAATCATCCATAATGATACTTCCCATTCCAACTAACACACTGTTTTCAAGTTTACACCCATGTACTATAGCATTATGTCCAATAGAAACATCATTCCCAATAACTGTTGACGATTTCTCAAAAGTTGCATGGATTATAGCTCCGTCTTGAATATTTACTCTGTCACCAATTCTTATTGAATTAACATCGGCACGAATCACAGCCTGAAACCAAACAGAACAATTATTACCTATCATTAAATCTCCGATAATAGTAGCATTTTCAGCAAAATAGCATCCTTCTCCAAATTTAGGAGTAAATCCTCGAACACTTTTAATAGGCATAACAACAAATTTGATCACTACTAAATTAAAAAATATCAAACTGATGTAGTATTTTTGTAAAAAAAATAATGGAATCTTTCAATGTAACTGGAAAAAGTGAGTTAGGAAATCCAATAGCTCATTTTGAAATAGACAAACCCTTAGGTATAAGATATTCAAGAAAATATAATAATATAGATGATGCCCAAGATGCTCCTATAGTACAAAAATTATTCTATTTGCCTTTTGTAAAATCTGTCACTCTTAATAATCAATCAATTCAAATTGAACGTTTTAATATTTTAGAATGGAAAGAAGTAATAACTGAAGTAACTGATCAAATCGAAAATTATTTAAATTTAGGTGATGTTATAGTTAAATCTGATTACACGGAAAAAAAAGTCCTAATAAGTGTTTATGCGGAAAGCACGCCAAACCCATCTGTAATGAAATTTGTGGCTAATAAAAAGTTAGTTGAAAATAATTTTGAATATAAAAACATTGAAGATGCTAAAGGAGCTTCTTTAGCAATAGAATTATTTAATTTGCCATTTGTTAAAGAAGTTTTTGTTTCAGAAAATTATGTTTCCATTACCAAATTTGATATAACCGATTGGGACCCTGTTATTTTAGAAGTTAGAGAATTATTGATTGAAGGACTTAAACAAAAAAAAGTTCTTTTTAATTTGATAGAGGATAGTGAGTTGAAAGTTGAAAATGTTACTCTAACAGATGTTGAAAAGAAAATCATTTCAATCTTGGATGAATATATTCAACCTGCTGTAGCGTCTGATGGAGGTAATATAAGTTTTGATTCATATGTTGAAAAAAGTCAAACTGTTAATGTTATTCTTCAGGGAGCCTGCAGCGGGTGTCCCTCATCTACAATAACACTTAAAAATGGTATTGAAAATATGTTAAAAGATATGCTTCCTGGGCAGGTTGAAAATGTAAATGCAATCAATGGATAGTAGTTCTAAAATAAAGCTCGTTCACATAGAAATGTGAATAAAAACATTGAATGAAATTATATTGTGAAGGATTTAGAAGGATGATTTGTGTAAAATTCTTTTAAATAATATGGTTCAAAATAGGCAATGTCTTCAAATTGTTGCTTTTTCCACTTTTCGTTTGTCAACTTAACCATATTCTTTGCTGATGGCTCATGCAATTTTTGAAGAACTTTAAAGTTTGGGCTAGCAATTATGTTCTTTGCCTTTTCTGATCCTACTCCAAATGCTATTATATTATGGGTAGATAAATATTTTTTAAAACTGTCTTCATTTAAAACTTCAGCCCATGAGTTTTTCAAAACTTTATATTGATAATCTAGAACCTGGGTATAAACCTCCATTCTTCTAGCATCTATCATTGGAACTAAAAGAGTGTCTTTTGAAACACTAACATTCTGAGCAAGTATAGATAAGCTATTTAAAGATATTAATGGAATGTTTAAAGAGTAGCATAGTCCTTTAGCTGCTGACACTCCTATACGAAGTCCTGTATAAGATCCTGGTCCTTTACTTACAGAGATTGCAGATAATTTTGTTAGGTTAATTTGAGAATCATCTATAAGTTTTTTAATAAATAGATGTAATTGCTCACCATGACTATAATTTTCACTACTCTTTTCTATAGAATTTACTAGTTTTCCATCACAGCTTAATGCTACAGAACAGTTTTTGGTCGAAGTCTCAATATGTAATATCCTATTAATCATTTATAAACTTTATTATTCAATAGATAAAGGAATACCAAAATAAAACTCAACAATTTTTAATTTAAATATGTAATCAAACTTGGCTCTGATCTGATCTGATAATGATTGCTCATATCTTTGCTTAGCTTGAATATAATCAAATGAATTCATAATTCCAGCAGTATAACGACTTTCAGCATCATCAAATGCATCTTTACGAGATATTACTGTTTTTTGTACCGCTACATAAAATTTAAAAGCCCCACGCGCATCATTATATGATTGATTAATTTGACTTTCTAAATCAAGTTTTTGTCTATCAAAATTATTTTTTGTTCTTTCTAAATTTATTTTAGCTCTTCTAATAGAGTTCTTAGTGTTAAAACCATTAAAAATTGGAACACTTAAGCTTAAGCCATAATTTTGGCCTTCGTTTATCTTAAATTGATCTGAAACAGATAAGGGGGATGCAGCCATCCTATTTTCAACTTCTCTAACCACTGTCTCTCCTGAAGATAAAACGGTTCCAATTGGGGCATAATAATAATCTCCCGTCCCAACTAATCGATCTGAATAACCTATTCGATTGCTATAACTATAAAATGCTCTTAAAGATGGTTGGAGCGCTCCCTTAGCTATTTCAATGTCTTTCTCTGCAATATCAATATTAACTACTCCTAATTTGATATCATTTCTTAATGTTAGTGCTTTTTCAAAAATTGATTTTGGGTTTTGTTCTAAAATTTGAGAAAAAGGTATGTCAAGATCTTCAATTACAACATTGAAATTGTCATAATCTGAAATTTGTAATAGTTGAGCTAAACTAATCTTTGATAGAATAAAGTTGTTCTCTGCTTGAATAATAGCTTGTTCTTGACTAGCAATATTAGCTTCTAACTCAAAAACATCTCCACTACTTAAAACTCCAGCTTCAATAAGAGATACTGTTCTTATCAATTGAGCTTGCGTTACAACCAATTGACTTTTTTGAACTTTTAAAAATTCAAGATTAAACATTACCTGAAGATAACTATTTGCAACAAGGAGTTTTATATCATCAATCATATCATCTAATTGATACTGTTTAGCAAGTAAATTTAAATTTGCTCTATGCAGTCGATTAACATTTTGGAGTCCATTATAAACATCAACACTAATACTTCCTCCAAGTGAACTAAATTGGGTAGTTAAATTTTCCAATAAACCTGTTGTAATATTCTGATTAAGTCCTACATTCCATGAATGTTGAGATTGTGCATTAAAATTTGGTAAAAAATTGCCAATCGCACTTGACTTATCAACGGCTGCATTTTCTATATCTAAAATTGACTGCTTTATTGAAATGTTTTTTTCAATTGCCATTTTAATACATTGTTCTAGGGTCAATGTTTGAGATAAAGCATAATTAAAAAAACCAAACACTAATAAGTAAAAAGTAAAAATATATTTCATATTCAATTATTAAATATTGTTTAAATTAATCTTCGTTGGTAACCTCAACACTAACCTCAGCATCAGCTCCTATTTTTTGAGGTTTGGTCTCATTCCATACTTTAATTTTATCTTCCATTGACACCCCAGAAATAACCTCAACATTGATTCCGTCTGAAATACCAACCTTTAAATCAACTCGCTCAAAAGTTTGATCTGCTTTTTCAACTTCAACAAATGTTTTCTCGGTTGTTTTGTCAAATTGAAGTAACGCTTCAGATATTACCATTATACTATCTTTCTTTACTAAAACTATTGAAGCATTAGCACTATATCCAGCTCTTACACTTACCGAGTTATCCAAATAAACATCTCCTTCAATTTTAAACTTAACTGCCCCCTGTTCTTCATTTCCCTTTGGTGCAATAAATTTTAATTTGGCATCAAAATCTTTATCTTGAATTGCTCCCAAGTTTATGGTTAGAGGCATGTTAATTTTTAATTTCTCAACTTCAGATTCATCTATTTTACCTTCAAAAATCATTTTATTTAAATCAGCTATTGTAGCTATTGTAGTTCCAGCATTAAACGTATTACTTTCCACAACTTGATCTCCAGCTTTCACTGGAATTTCTAGAACTGTTCCCGCAACAGTTGCTCGAATATTAGTATTAGCCGTTGAAGATCCTCCAGCTGAACCTAGAAGAATAACTTGAAGATCACTTTTAGCATTAGCTAAATCTTGGCTAGATCGGTTATAGCTAAGTGACGCGTTTTGAAAATCTTGTTTAGAAATAATGTCTTTTTCATACAAGGATTTATTTCTATCATATTCTATTTTTGCATTTTCAAGAATAATTCTTAGTGATGCAACTCTTCCCTTAGCGCTGTTTAATGATCCTTCATTTGGAACAACTTTTACTTTTGCTAGTAGGTCTCCTTCTTTAACTTTATCTCCTTCTTCAACAAATAATTCTTGAATAATTCCTGAAATTTGTGGCTTGATTTCAACTTCATCCTCTGGAATTACTTTACCTGTAACAACTGTTTTCTCTTCAACAGAAGAAATAAAAGGTGTTTCAGTTTTATATATAGTTATTGATTTACTGTTAGTTTTTATGAAATAAGCCGCAGCAAATAATGCTCCACAAATTACCAGTGTAATACTTATATATTTTAAAATTTTCATAGTGTAGTAGATTTATATTATAAATTTATTCTTCTCTTAATGCCTCAATAGGTTTAATACTAATTGCTCTTTGTGCTGGAATTAATCCAATCAAAGTTCCTAGGCTGACCATAATAAATAATGCGCCAAGAACAAAATATATAGGAACCGTTGGGTTAGTATATGGAAAATCTGTCATGTCAATTGTGTATGCATTTATGCCAGCTAAAACAAATGCTCCAAGAATTATTCCTAGAATTCCAGCGACTATAGTTAAAAAAACTGATTCCAATATTATTTGCACACGCACTTCTCCAGGAGTTGCCCCTAAAGCTCTTCTAACTCCTAGTTCCTTAGTCCTTTCTTTTACTGAAATCAATAAAATATTTCCTATTCCAATAATTCCAGCTATAATTGTAGCAATTCCAACAACTAATGAAAGGAAAGTCATCCCCTCTGCAAAACCCATTATAGCGTTAAAAATTTCTCCTAAATTAAATGATCCAAAAGCCCTATCATCCTTAGGTGAAACTCTGTGAATTCTTTTAAGCATCTGTTTAACATCTTGTTCAACTTGAACAACATCAGCATCATCATAAGCAGCTATATTTAGCCAACCAACATAGTTCCCAGTATTATATAAATTTTGAAAGGTCGTAAAAGGAATAAAAACATCAGAATCTGAGTCAAAAGGTGATCCTTGTCTAAAAAATAATACTCCTACTACTTTAAAAAAAATATTATCGATTCTAACATATTTTCCTACAGGATTTTCATCAGGTTCAAACAAATCAGAGGCTGTTCTTTCTCCAATAACACAAACCTTCCTATTATTTTTAATATCTTCCTCATTGATAAATCTTCCTCCATCATAAATATCTTGTGTAGCTATTTTTCTAAATTCAGGAAAATCTCCATAAATAGCATAATTCCCTGAATTATTATTCCGTACAATATTGGCAGGCTCTCCTCCTCCAAAACTTCCACGTGAATTTCTAGGAACTATATATTTGATTTGAGGAATTCTATTTCTTAATATTTCAACGTCTTGAAGTTTTAAATCAGGCTCTCTTCCAATTTTGAATCCATCATATGGAATACTTGTAGATTGAGCCCATACAAACATGGAGTTCATTGCTACTTTTTGAAACTGTCTTTCAAAACCATTATCTAACCCTTTAGCTGAGCCAGAAAGTGCTATATAAATAAAAATTCCCCAAAGAACTCCAACAATGGTAATTGCAGTTCGCACTTTATTTTTTTGAATTGATCCAAAAATTTCTTGCCAAGTGTCTCTATCAAAAATTTTTTTTAAACTATTCATCTCTTAAAGCAACTATTGGTTTTATTGAAGCAGCTCTTTTAGCAGGAATATAACCTGCTATTGCTCCAAAAATAATAAGAATAAAAGTCGAAAAAATCGCAGTTGAAATGTCTACATATGGATTTCGAATAAAAAACTTATCTAATGTATCTCCTAAATTTTGTAATATCACTATAGCTATAAGCATACCTATAGAACCGGATAATGCTGTAATGAAAATTGACTCCTGTAAAATCATTGCTATGACTGATCTTGGAGTAGCACCCAATGCTTTTCTAACTCCTAATTCTTTAGTTCTCTCTTTAACAACAAAAACCATGATATTCGAAATTCCTATAATACCAGCTATTAGAGTACCCAAGCCAACAAAAGCAACTATATACTGTAGCACACTTGCAAATTGTTCGTTTTGATTTGCAGCTTGAGCTATATTTCTAATGTAAATACCTTTTGAGTCAGTAGGGTCAATAGACTTTTTATTTTTCAAAAACAACCTTAATTTTTTTTCAAATATGAGTGCAATTTTTAGACCTAATTCTGGTTTAAAACTAACTAGTATTTGATCAATTTTATCATTACTTTTTTCAAGAAGTTGTCGAGTCGTATAAGGTAAAAATATAATTCTTTCTTCATTGTCTCCTCCTTCATCTTGAAATACTCCAATTACTTTAAAAGCAACTCCAGCCAAAGAAATATATTTCCCTATGGGATCTTCTTGTTTAAAAAGATCTAAAGCTACTAATCTTCCTATAACGGCATTTTTAGTTTTATTTTTTACATCATTTTCATTTAAGTAACGCCCTTTCATCATTATTGTCTTTTCAAAATATTGATGAGAAGGTGCTACTCCTTGAGTAGAATAATTATTAGATTCATTTTTATAACTTGAAATCGAAAATCGGTTAATTCTGGGAGTAATATATTCTAAATAAAAAGGGAAATTTAATTTAATGTCTTCTATATCTGAATTTTTAAATTCAATCCGTCTATTTGATTTAAATCCTTTGTAAGGTTTTGAAGTTTTACCTGCAAATATTCTTATACTGTTTGTAGCATCATCAAGAAATTCTTCTTTGAAAGTGTTTTTTAGACCATTTCCAAAACCAAATAAAATAATGAAAATGAAAATTCCAAGAGCAATAGTAAAACCAGACAAAAAAGTTCGAAGTTTGTTTTTTGCTATAGTTTGAAAAATTTCTTGCCAACGATCTAAACTAAACATACTTTGAAGCTAATACTTGTTCTACATTTTTATCTTCTACGATAACACCATCTTTTAATCTTACAATTCTTTTACACATTTTAGCAATATCTTCTTCATGAGTAACTACTAAAATTGTTTTTCCTTCTTCATTAATTTTTTGAATTAAATCCATGACCTCAAATGAAGTAGTTGTATCAAGTGCTCCAGTCGGCTCATCTGCTAATAAAACTTTAGGTCTAGCAGCCATAGCTCTTGCTATAGCAACTCTCTGTTTTTGACCTCCTGACAATTCACTTGGGAGGTGAGTAGCCCATTCTTTAAGGCCCACTTTTTCAAGGTAACTCAAAGCAATTTCTTGACGTTCTTTTCTTTTTATCCCTTGGTAGTAAAGAGGTAAAGAAACATTTTCAAGAGCAGTTTTATAATTTATCAAATTAAACGATTGAAACACAAAGCCTAAAAACTTGTTACGGTATCTTGCTGCTTTAGTTTCATCTAAATCTTTAATGATAACATCATCAAGGGTGTACTGACCTTCATCCAAGAGGTCAAGCATGCCAACTATGTTTAGTAGTGTTGACTTTCCTGATCCAGACGAACCCATGATTGCAACTAATTCTCCTTGGTCAACTTTAAAATCAATGCCTTTTAAAACGTGTAAGGTGTTATTACCCATTTTATAAGACTTATGAAGGTTTTCAATCTTTATCATTTTTGATTTTTTTCGCCACAAATATATATTTTAAATTACTTTGATTCCAATTTATTTGTGAAATCTTATTTATTAACTTTAGATGTTTTTATGTCTAAAAGGTTTAAATATTTTGCAAATATATATATAACAATGTACTATGCAAAACATAGTACATTATTTGTTTAATTAATTTATTGGTCTCATTTTTATACTTAAATCACCTTTAATTTCAAAAATCATACTTTCATATTTAGGTGGTCCCATAAAACCTTTAATATTATTTGAATTACCATAACTTTCTTTAGGCTGCCCAAAAATTCCCATATCTAATATTCCATTATTATTTATATCATGCCAAAACTGAACTACATATTTTCCTGAGTTAAGAGAATCTATTTTTAATATGCATTCACTATCAATAATAGGAATTTTATTTATTGCTGCTATTTTATTTTTATTTTCATCAAACAATCCAAGCATTAAATTCCCTTCATCATTTTTCAGTTTAGTTACTTCGATATTTAATGAATATGGGCCTGTCTCTTCAGTAAAGAAATAAACATTATTACGTAATACTGTTTTCATACTTTCTTTTGATTTTTTTTGGCTAAATACTATTTGAATATTAATAATAATTAATGATAACAGTATTCTAAATATTATTGCTTTCACCTTTGGTTATTTTTATATAATTGAAGTTCTTTAAAAAAAAGTTTAAATGAATTTTTACCCTTAATAGTAATCGAGCATGTTGTATTTGGATAATTGTTATTGAAGGATTTCTTAATTTTAATATATCCGGCCTCATTTAATTTTTTTATCTGTATACTCAGGTTTCCTTTTGTAGCCCCTGATATTTTGGATAATGATTTAAAACTAGACTTATCAACAGATATCAAAAATGAAATTATTTTTAATCTAATAGGGTTGAAAAGCAGTTTTTCTAGATCTTTATTCATCCTTCTGATTATAAAGAACTAAACCAGGTAGCAAGAGACCAAATATTTGAGCGATTATAGTGTAAACTAGCGTATTAACTAATGGATAAAATTCAATACTATAGAACAGCAAAAATAATATTACTCCACCAACAATAACTGATTTTGACTTTAAAATCAATCCGGTCGTGAACACAGTCAAGGCTAATAATAAAACAATATTTTGAACTGGATTTTGATTATTAATAATAGACACAGGAATTATAACTAAAATCCATGAAAGACCAAAAACCATCCACACGATTTTTATCACCCTACCTATATGAGTTTCATAACCCTTTTTAATTCCAATTTTAATATTATAGTTTGTAGTGTATACCATTCCAACTAAAGGAAGAACAACCCAGAAAATAACTGCTGAAAATTTAGTTTGCTGAATGAAAGCTGGAAAAGAAAGGTGAATTATACACATTATAGTTATAAATATTCCCCAAAAAATAAAATTAAACCCAAGTGGTTTAAGGTCTACTTTTGCTTTATTAATAGCTTCATTTATTATATTAATTTGTTCTTTTGATTTCATATATTTTTATTAAATTTGGACAAATATAAACTAGTTTATATTATAAACCAAATATATGAAATAAAAGTTAACTTTTATATATTTTAAAAATTCTCCATCCCACCAAAGCAACTAAAATATAGGGTATTGCCATCAGATACACAATCCCGTTATTAATTCCCTTGGCCATTTGCTGACCCTCTTCTGACTCTAAAACAGCTCTACACATTGAACATTGCGCACTAACAGGATCAATAAATAATATTAAAATTAATCCCAAGAAAAATAATTTTCTAATTGTATTAACTGACATAATAAGGAGATATCATTAAATATACAATTACACCAGTTACAGCTATATAAAGCCAAATTGGAAATGTAATTCTAGCAATTTTTTTGTGGTCTTCAAAAAGTTTTGAAATAGCCCTTACATAAGTTACTAAAACCATAGGAATGATTCCAATAGAAAGTGTAATATGAGATACTAATATGAAAAAATAAACTCCTTTAATAAACCCTTTTCCTCCATATGGAGTTGGATCAGATGTCATATGGTATGCAACATACATTCCCAAAAAAACAACAGATAAAGCTATTGCAGACTTCATCAATCTTTCATGTAAAATGATACTTTTTTGTTTTATTGAAATAAATGCAAAAACTAATAAAATTGCAGTTATACCATTAATTGATGCATAGATAGGAGGTAAAAAATTAAGAGGGGCTACGTTAGGTATTCTAATTCCAAATAAAATTGCTACTACTAAAGGTATGCATACAGATATAAGAATAATCCACTTTTTATATTTTAAAGTGGGCGCTGTAATGTCTTGATTTTTTCTCATAATACTATTCTTTCAATAACTTTGGAATATCTTCTAAAAGCATATCTGTTCCTTCTGGGAATTCTGAGTTTTCTTGATCAATTCCAAGATAATAAACAATTGGGTTTCCATATGAATCTAATCTAGATCTTATGTATCCTTTTTTATCAATTAAGGCAAAATATCCCTGATGCTCAAAACCTCCAGCAACTTCTGGATTGACTGATGAAAAAATGTTAAACCCTTTATTAGACAATTCAAAAACAGATTTTTTATCTGAGGTTAAAAAATGCCAATTTTTAGTAAAAACATCATGCAATTCGGCATACTCTTTTAAAACTTTTGGAGAATCGTGTTCCGGATCAATAGTGAAAGAGGCTATTCCAAAATCTTCTCTTTCACCAAATGAGCTTTCTAAACGTTTCATGTTTCTATTCATGATAGGACAAATACTTGGACAGGTAGTAAAGAAAAATTCAACTACATATACTTTATCATTATAATCCTCATTTCCAATCATTAATTGATCTTGGTTAGTCATTAGGAATGATGGTACTTTTCTTGCCTCACCATCTAACGTAATATAAGATAATGGCTCAGACTCTGAAGATCTATTATTTTCAACAATTTTGGAATTTGTGATTCTATCAATAATTACTGGTAATAATATGAGAGCAATTATGATCAAAATAAAAGATAAAATTAAAAAGTAATATTTTTTCATAACATATTTCTATCTAACAGAATATTTTTTTAGTGCTAATCGATATTCTGCTAAAATAACTTTAACATCATCTTCCATTTTATTATTAAGTTCAGCAACAGATTGAGCATTATACCCAAACAAAATTCCAATATCTTCATCATCGTCCCGTCCTCTTAAATTACTCTTTCGATCAATTATAAAAACGTAAGGCGTGCTATGTTTAGAATCTAGACTAAGTGATGTCTTTAAACTAGTAAAGTGATTTTTTATTGACAAAGGTGAACCCTTCATGAATTTCCAATTAACAAGATCAGTTCCAACACCATTAGACAGTTCTTCTTTTAAAAATTTTAATTGATCTTCTTGATCATCAGTAATTAAAGCGACAAGTTGAAAATCCTTAAACTGATAAAAACGTTTATATATTTTTTGATTCAAATTAAAAGCATCACCTTTTTTAAAATTCAAATCTGAGCCCCAGTAACATAAAATAGTAATATGACCATCCAGTTTAACCTCCTGACCTTCTATGTGAGTAAAGGATTTTAAATTCAATACGCTAGGAGTTAGAACTGGTAATTTTGCAAAATTATTTTTACCAGAAGCAAAAAATAGATAAATGACTATAGGAAAAACAAACATAATTACGAGAACAATAATTTTTTGTGTTTCTTTTTTCATTAGGACAATAAAAAATTAAAAGAATAATTTAGTTAAAAGTTCCAACTAACAAACCCCTCCTGCATTATATTGAAAATATAATCCCCTTCAAGTAATATTATAAAAACTAAATATGGAATTAATATAATCAAAGGAAGTACAATTGCATCTTTTAATCCTGAGAGTTCATCTCGAATATGCATAAAGTCCCATGCTATATAGTACGCTTTAACTAAAGTTAAAATAATGAAAATCCAGTTAAGTATTTTAGTTTTTAGAAATGGAGTCATTAAAATTTCAGGCTTAACAATTCCAAGAAAAACTTCAATTGTTGTTACAATTGATAAAAAAACAAGCACTCCCCAAATTTTTTGTTGATTTGATTTAAACTTCAGATAACCTCTAAAGATTGATAATTTATGTGAATCGTGTCCCATGTTTTTATTTTAAACTAGATAGAAAAATGTAAATACAAAAACCCAAACTAAGTCTACAAAATGCCAATAAAGACCAACTTTTTCAACCATTTCATAATGCCCTCTTCTTTCATAAGTCCCAATAAGCACATTGAAGAATATAATTATATTAATAACAACTCCTGAAAAAACATGAAATCCATGAAATCCCGTAATAAAAAAGAAAAAATCAGCAAAAAGACGATTTCCATATTCATTATGTACAAGATTAGCACCTTGAACAACTTGCGATGCGCTCTCAATTTTAGCTAAAGAATTTTCACGAGACAAAACAGTTTTACGACCAAAAGAATTAAGTTTTTCTGTTCTAATTACTAGATCTTCATTATTTTCAAAACCGGCTTTTACTTCAGAAACAGTGATTTCAGAAACAGTAGATTCATTACTATACCACAATCCTTTGCTTTTTTCATGGGTTGATCGGTCCGTAGGCAGTTCAAAAGCAAATTCTTCAAGAGAAACTCTTTTTCCCGTCTCTAAATTTTGAAACTGTAAGATTTGCCCACCTCTTGTTTCTAAAGCACCATACTCACCTTTTATAAAGTTTTTCCACTCCCAAGCTTGTGAGCCAACAAAAATTGCACCTCCAATTATTGTTAAAAACATATAAAAAGCAACTTTAGATTGTTTCATATGATGTCCAGCATCTACAGCCAAAACCATGGTCACAGAAGAAAAAATTAATATAAATGTCATTAAGGCTACATAATACATAGGTGCTTCAACTCCATGAAGAAATGGAAAGTGATTAAACACTTCATCAGCAATTGGCCAAGAATCAATATTTTTAAAACGAGAAAAAGCATAAGAAACAAGAAAACCTGAAAATGTCAGTGCGTCTGATACTATAAAAAACCACATCATCATTTTACCATAGGTGGCTTCAAATGGCTTTTTTGCACCTCCCCAAAGTGATTCATTTTCAGAATTCTCAGTAGCTGTTACTTCCATACAAAAATTTAAAATTAATTTTCAAGCAAATTTATTAATTCTATTTATACAAAACCACAAATAAATACAAATAACACCAAAGAAAATCTAGAAAATGCCAAAATATGACACCAAGTTCTATTCCTAATGCATTTTCGCTAGAATATTTACCTTTCAATAGATTAAATGAGATGATAAATAAAACCAATATGCCTGCAATTAGATGTAACATATGTAACAGAACTAAAACATATATGAAAGAAGTAGTTATTGAGCTTTGCGCTCCAGTAAAATAATATCCTGAATCTATAATTTGGCTAAAACCTTTAAATTGATAAAAGATAAAAGTGAATGCTAGTAATATTGTTAAAAAAACAAAAATTAATGACTTATTTGAAGAATCTTTAGAATTAAAGTGTTTTGCCAAACTCAATGTGACGCTACTTAATATTAAAATAAATGTGCTTATTGTAAATACGAAAGGCATCTCAAAAGAAACAAGCCAGTCAGATCTAGATGAACTAACTACATAAGCACTTGTTAATCCAGCAAAAGTCATAGTCATACTTACCATGCCAATCAAAAGCATCATTTTTTTTGCTTTAATATTTGTTTTTGCTGATGTCATCATTGTCTTTTAAAATTAAAATTTATCTAAAATATATATAATTTGAACTGACGTTAAATAAAAAATACTTGTGTACATTAAATCTTTTGCAGCTTTATTAGTTCTTTGCTTCATAAGTCTAAGTGCAAAAAACAACATTACTAAACCACAAAGAAAAACTAAAAGCCCTCCATAAAGAGAAAGATTCAATGTCCCTGTATATTTAGTCATTGGCAACAAAGATATAACTACTGTCCAAATAGAATAGAAAACAATTTGAAATGCACTTGCACTATTAGTTTTTCCTGTTGGTAACATTTTAAAACCAGCTTTTTTGTAGTCTTTGTCAAACATCCAAGCAAGTGCCCAAAAGTGTGGAAATTGCCAAAAAAATTGAAATAAAAATAAAATTCCCGGCTCTATACCAAAACTATTAGTGTATGCAACCCACCCTAACATATAGGGAATTGCTCCAGGAATTGCTCCAACAAAAACAGATAAAGGAGTTACTATTTTTAATGGGGTATAAGTAAATAAATACAGACATATTGATATAACTCCAATTATAGCTGTTTTAATATTAATTATATATAATGTCCCTATTCCTAAAATAGATAAAAGCAATCCAATAAATAACACTTGAGATGGAGTAATTCTATTTCCCGGAAGAGGTCTATTAGAGGTTCTTTTCATTAAACCATCTCTATTCCTTTCAATTAACTGATTAAAAGCATTAGATGCTCCTACCATAGCGTACCCACCAATAAAAAGTAATAAAATAGATTTTATGCTAATTTTATCTGCAGCTAAAAAATATCCTGCTAAAGATGAAAAAACAACACTTAAAGCAAGTCTGGTTTTAGTTAATTGAAAAAAATCATTAATGGTAAGTTTCAAGCCTGAAAAATATATAATTATTACTTAGGATTAATTAACACAAAGATAATTCATGTGATATAAAGCACCTATAATAATGTTTCTTTTAAATAAAAATCCCAGTCTTAAAACTGGGATATAATTATTAGTTTAATTTAAACGTTATCGGAATAGAGAATGGAACTTTAACCGCTCTTCCTCTTTGTCTACCTGGAGTCATTCTTGGTAATTTGTTTATTATACGTTCTGCTTCTTTTTCAAGATTTTTGTCAGGTCCTCTCATTCTAACGCTTCCTATCGTTCCATCTCTATTAATAATAAAACTGACATAAACTCTACCTTGAATTCCCATTTCCTGGGCAATGTCTGGATATCTAAAGACTTTTCTTATATGCTTATTAATTTGTTGCTGAAAACAGTTTCTACGCTCAGACTTTTTAACACCTTCACAGCCAGGATAAATCGGGACATCTTCAATAACAGCAAAAGGTACTTCTATGTCATCATATTCTTCTTCAATTTCTACTTCTTCAATTTCTACAATTTCATCTTGATCAGTTTCAGTTGATTCAATTACAGTTTCTTCAACTTCCTCCTCATCCTCTACAACTTCAATAACTTCAGGTGCTGGTGGCGGAGGTGCTGGAGGTGGTGGAGTTTTAATTTGTTCAGTGATTGGAACATCTTCATCATCTTCATTGTCAATACTTAAAGCCTCATAATCATAAACTGTAGCATATGTTTTCCATTCAATGGCACGCCAAGTAAATAGTAAAATAAATGCTAAACCCATAACAAAATAGAGTGAACTATTTTTTGAGTGATCAGCATTTGGATTCTTTTTTAGTTTCATTCTTGGACGTTTGAAGATGCTAATCTAAAAAAAAAATGTAAAAACAACCTCATTAAATTTATCAATGTTCAAACAAAATACTATTAAAACATCCATTAATTACCTTTTAGCAACTTCTCATATCCTTCAGAATCAAGTAAAGAATCCATTTCTTCTATATTTGTTGCTTTGATTTTTATCATCCACCCATCTCCATATGGATCATTGTTAACAAGTTCAGGGGTTGCTTCAAGTTCCTTATTAAAAGAATTTATAACTCCTGAAATTGGCATAAAAAGATCAGAAACAGTTTTAACGGCCTCAACTGTTCCAAAAACAGCTTCAATCTCTAAATTTTTATTCTCTGTATCTACCTCAACATAAACTATGTCTCCAAGTTCACTTTGAGCAAAATCAGTAATACCAACTGTTACTTCTTCTCCATCTAATAAAACCCATTCGTGATCTTTTGTGTATTTTAAATTTTTTGGGGCATTCATTGATTAGTTTTTAAAAAAACAAATGTAATATTTTAGCATTATTATTTATATTTTAATTGCCAAAATTGTATCTAATAGTTATACCAGACCTTATTGTCGTTTGAGGAAAAGCTGTCGAAATTGCAAATTCAGAAAAATTATGATCATAAAACAGAAGAGCTGTGAAATTTTGAGAGATAGAATAGTCTGAACTGAATTTTATTGAAAGTTGAGTCTGTCCAGCGGTAACCTGATTATTGTCATATTCCAAATTTCTGAGAATAGTTTGATTTTTTCTATATGAAATATCAGCTTTTATATTCAAATCTCCTTTTAAAGTTGAACGCCTACCACCTATTCTTGTATTCATTGTGAGGTTTTTAAACCTATATCCAAATCCTATGATATATTCATTTCCAAATGATTCAGTAAGAAGACTATTATCTAGGCTTAAAGATAAAGCCCTGTCTTTTTTTAACTCAGCAAGTAATTTAAATGAATTCTTTAACTCAATGTCTAATCTTATTAAAGGATTAAACTGTTCTACCAGGTTTATGTTTGAAAATATTCTTTTATTAATATAATTTCCTGCACCATCTATTTTATCTAAATTATTTGAATCAAAATCTAAATTTGCCTGAAAATTATTTATTGTATAGCTTGCTCTATATCCGTGAGAAAGAGTAAATCTTTGAAAAATTTTTTTGAATGATTTTAAATTATTAAATCCAGTAAATTTCATATTCCAATTAGGTAAAGAGCTTTTATTCAAAGGATCTGTTTTAACTTCTTCAGGAGGTATGCCAGTATATGCTGAAATAAAAGCTCCGATTAAAACTAACTGATTATTTTTTCCATATCCAATTGGAAATCCATCATCATCGATTTCTTGATTCGTTATTTCTGAAGTAGCAGCTAATCGAGTTGCAATTTTAATTCTGTTATTTCTAAAAGTTTCAAAAACAGGGTTAAATGTCCCGTCAGATGATTTAAAAGCAGTCTTTAAAAGGATTGTTGATGTGCCAAAATTACCGTGAAAATTAGGGTTTAGAGGCACATACTCAAGATCTTCAACCCTATAGTTTTCAGAACTATTTTCTGAGTAATTGTTTTCCAAATTAAAATCAACAACTAAATCTTTAAATGGCGACCATTGGGCAGCAATATTTAGACTATTATTATGAACCTGTGTAAATGATTGATTAAAGTTTGGAAAATTTGTTAACCAGCCATTTCTAGCAACTTCATATCTAATATCAGCTTGATCTCCAAATGTAAACCCAATAGAGGGCTTGATTGATCCAATAAATCCGGTGGAAGGAATATATCCAGGAAGAACCATTCCATTGTTTTCCGAATAATTAAACTGTATACGTTTTAAAGTATTTAAAACATCAACTACTAACTTTATATTTTTTTTGGATTTTTTGCTTAAAACTTTGGGGTTTTTCTTTTTTAATTTTTCTTTTTTATTAATTACAGGTGTGAATTTATTTTGATCTGTCAATTTTAATAGTGAATATAATTTTTGAAATGAAATCGCTCCCGATAGAGTTTTAGTATTAGCATTCTGAATAGTATTTACACCTCCTAACACATCCCCGTTTTCAGAAACTACATTTGCTAGGGCTTGAGAACCTCTTTGCCAATTAAAATCTCCTGTGTAATTATAATTTCCATCTATAAAGCTTAAAAATGGTATGTATCTAAAAGGTAATTTATAGTTTACAGATAATGACTGTGAATGATTATTTGTTTCTCCTAAACTCCATATATTATTATATATTGGATTTCTATATTTTTTATTAAAAGAAGGATCTGAATCTCTAATAATTCTATTATTAGTTGCGGAAAAACTTAATCTTAACGATTTAGTCAGATTATGGTTGATTTTATAATTCCAGTCAAATAAAAAATTGCTTTGCTCTAAATCAGGGAGAGACAATTGCTTGGTTGCGTCTATATTTTCATTATATACTTCTCTAAATCTTTGTGTTCTATAACTTCTATTAATTCTTGATGAAATTGCAATATTATTTGGTAAAGGATTAAGATTTATCTCCTTCAGCCACTGCCAGTATTTTTTTTGACTAAATATTTTGATTTTAGAAAAAGGTTGTATTTCAAGTTTATTGAATGCATATCCATAATTTGCTGAAAGAAGCAAATCTGAATTTTTTTGATTTTCAATTTCATAGTCATGGTGTTGTGTTTCATTGTATGCATACGAAAAGTCAAAGTTTTCTAGACTATACATTCTTGTTTTATTTTCACCAGAGCCTAGTTTTCTTACCCCAATTAGACTTACACTTTTTCTTTTAGTGTAATCAATTGCCTGATTTCTAATAGAATCTTTTTGAGAATTTCTAGTTGACGTATCTAACCTGTCTTTTAATAAAATGTCTTGATAAAAGGGATCATATTCAGGCGTAATTATTGTTTCACCTAGGCCAAAATTAATTGGTAATTGTATACCCCATTTTTTTGGCAACAACTTACCCATGTTTAATTCAGAAAGCAGATCGTATTGAGAAACAGCTTCTCTATTCCTTTGATTTGGAGACTGGTCAATAGTTCCAAAGCCTACAGTTGAAAAACGACCAGTGGCTGAAATAGAAGCAAGGTCGGCAATATTAGCATCCATGGATCCAATTGCAGCCCATCCTCCTTGAGAATCAATACCAGCTATTCGAAGTTCATTAAACCAAACCTCTCCGCAAAGAGATTGACCTAAATTAGTTGATGGGTTTTTTACACCAATCATTAAACTTCTTATATTACCTAAAGACGGATTTCCCTTTATAGCAAATTTATATTTCTTTGATCCAGGCAAATCACTTATTGAGCTAAACTCTTCAATTAAATTTAATTCCTCATCAAAATAAGATACTCCTCCGAGAGTAAGTCTTTGAAGAGCTCTAGCTTTTAGTTTAGCTAGTAAATCAAGTGAAACTTCTATAGAGTTTTGATCAGGAATCCAAACTGCTTCAGCGCTTAATTTATTTGAAATATTTGATTCATATTCTGTTGGTTTGAGTGGTATTTCAATTTGGTAAAAATTATCTTTATAATCACTTCCAATTCGAACAAATGCGACTAATCGATCGTCAAATGCTTCACTTGATCCTTCCCCAGGTAATGGATTTTTTCCAGGAATTGATTCTGCATGAAGAAACATTCTGATTTTTTTGTACTGCCTCAAGTCAATTTCAACATTTTTAAAGATTCCTCTTGAATCCATCGGCTGAAGATCACAAATTCTAAAAGATAATGACTGTTCATTTTGCCTAACAATCGTATTATTATTATTTATTTGTTCACGTTGAATTGTAGGGGGTAGGATATAGTTTATTGGGGTTCTGTTTTCATTTTCTAGAATATTTACTGTAGTTATATCAACTGTTGTGTTTTTATGATCAACTATGTTTTCATTAAGCCCTCTATTATATCTCCTCCAATCTCCCCTGACCAAATCCAAAGTTCCAAAACGAAAAACCGTTGGTTGATCAAAGCCTCTTAAAGCCATTCGCATAAATCTAATTGATCTTAAGTCTTGAATATTATTAATTGATTCAAAATAGTTTGAGTAATTAGAAGACTCATAATATTCCTTTTTTACAGGAACTTTAAACTGTATCCATCTTGTTGTTATTTTATCTCCATTTGGCAGATCAACATTCACATTTTCTCGAACATCTGTAATGAAAGGATGGTTTCCTACTGTCATTGATTTAAAAATAGGGATTCTATACTCAAAATAACTATCAATTGTATTCATGCTTTGATCCTGATTAATATCCTCACTATCAGGCTGGGTAGTACTTCCTCTATCTACATTGGAAAATGCTATTGGTGAATTTCCTTGAGTTCCGTTATAATTTTTATATCTATTTAAAACACCTCCTTCAGCAGAGACAAAATATTTATAATTGTCTCCAGCAGGATCATCTTCAGGGCCATTAGTATATACGTTTTTTTCTTCTAAATCAGACAAACCGTCAAGACCTAAATCTTGTAAAACTCTATCCTCCTCAACCGTGTTAAATGCATATAAAAGTGACTGAGTAGCTGGTACTTTTCCCCATGATGTAGTTTGAATCAAATTTTCTTCTCCAGAACCAGGAAGTCCATTTTCATATTGCTTTCTTCCGTCTTTCAAAATATCTTCAGAAATATTTCCGAGATGAAAAACAAGTTCTCCTAATTCATCTTGATTTTCTGGTGTCTCTGAAAAAGTGTCTAATAACCAAAACTCTATAAACTCCACATTAGATTGCTCAAAATTAGTAGAGCTAATTGGTCTTATTATACTTGACCAGTTTTCAGATAAATTAGATTGAAAAATTCCGTTATTAGAATTATTATATGGTCCTTTTTCATTTGGGTAATATGCTAAATCAAAAGTTTGCTGAACTGTTGAAGAACCTTGGACTAAATCTTGTTCAGGAAAAATTTCATTAATAAAAATTCTTCTGGTTGTATTTAATGAAATATCATTATTATTAATTCCATCTGGTCGACTATTTGTGTAAAAGATTGGATCTATTGAATACCATGCCAATTTAGCTCTTCCATAACCAGAGGCAATATCATTATTTGACAATCCTGATCCTTTAAAATTTTTATGAGGTACGCTTCCTAATTTCCATGAAGTAAAACCTTTAATATCAATATTTGTCTGGGCTCCTTCAAAATCATCTATATAAACATTTGCTTCGCCATCAAGGTTTGTGTTTCTAGGATTTCCTGAAATTAATGATGCCACTTCCCCTCGAAAAGATAATGTTGATGGTATCTCTGTTTGAAGTGATGGAACTCTATTGATTAATCTTGTTAAAAATGGTAATTCAGTTGAAAAGTTAGTATTAAAACCAATCATTGTATTATTTACTGGCTCAGTTCCATAATTTGCTTTTTGTGTCAAAGGAGTTTCATTCAAGTTTAAAAATGTTCCTCCAACTACTACTTTTTCATTAATTTGATGCTCTATGTTTATTCCAGCAAACCTTTTGTTTTGCTGATTGAAAAAAGAATTATTTTCCAAGGAAATAGAAATTGGAATATTTGATGCTTTTAATCCAGGATCAAGAATTTTAACTCTACCTATGTCATAATTAACTGTATAATCAATTCCTTCTTGTAACAATCTTCCACCTGCAGTAACTTTAACAGATCCTCTTGGTATATTAAAAGCTCCGACAGAAATTCCATCATCTCCAGTTGATGAATATCTTCCTTTTAATTGAAATTTATTTTTTTCGGAAATTTCGAATGCTGCAGCCTTGGTTAAAGAATACATTTCTTTAAAAACATATTGTTTTTGATTATTATTAAATGTGTTTTCTTGATTGTAATTTTCAATTCCATTTCCGCTCTTTAAAACATTAAATAAAAATGATCCGAAAGGCTCAACTTGAGGGAAAATTATTCTTCCCAATTGAGGGTCAATTGTGATACCTGGAACATAATCAAAAAAACCATCTCCTTCATCAACAGGATCTTGATATAAATTAAGCTTATCGAGTCCAAAAGTCCTCAATAGAACCTGATTTTCAAGATTTATTGGCCAACTGTCTTGATCTACAGGACTAATATAATTAATAGGTGAAGGGTCTATATATAAAATATTTAACTTAAAATCTTCTTCTGACAGATCAAATGCCCCTGTGCTATATATATTTTTCATCATTAAATTCCAAATAGGCTCTGTCACATCAGTTAAATTACTCTTTAAAAGTTTTGTTACTAGACTATTATTATTTAATTGTTGATTGTCAGAGCTAGAAACAGTAGTTCCTGGAATACTTCCATTAGCAAATTCTCCAACTTGATAAACCTTTCCATTATATGTATACTGAAAAGCAACTGATAAAACTTCATCATTACTCAAACGTTGATTTAGTGATATATATCCTAGTATAGGATTTAAAGTAAATTCGTTTTCATTTAGTTTTCTTGCGCTCTCAAGAATAGCATAATCAATACCTTCTTTAAACTTTTGATTTTCTATTCCAAAACCAGATTGAACTGTTGAAATATCTCTAATATCTTCTGTTAAAATCCCGCCATCATTAATTAACATTGGACTTAAATTATTTGCTGCGTTCTCTGGAAAAAACCCATCAGAGGATCCAATAAAAAAATTGGATATTTCTGATCCTAGACTAGTGTTTTCAATTTTTTTCTCACCAAGATCCTGAAGCGCTATAACATTCCTAATATTTTGAGTTTGAGAGCCTCTGTTTGTTACCCAAATCTCTATTCTATTGATTTGAATATTAGAATTAATATAAGGATATGTTTGCAAGGCTAAATCATATTGATCTCTGAAAAATTGACTCAAAAAATAATGCCTATCTTCCTCATAATCCAAAGCAAAAATTTCAAATTGTTGAACTGTACCACCTCCCTGAGAAACTATCTGTTGAGATTGAGACCGTTGTTCAGAAAAAACTGCAGTTATAATGGTTTTTCCAAATTTCAAATCAGTTCTAACTCCAAACAAACTTTGAGCGCCCTGAATAAGATTACTATTAAGTGGCATACTGATGTTTCCAATATCTATATTTTGTAATATACCATCTTCTGTCACTTTACCGTCTAGATAATCAGCAACATCGTTACCTAATGCTGATGGATTATCTTTATATGCAGATCCTCTATTTTTGAGATCTTGTATTTTATTTTTTGCATCTCTCAACTCTTCTTCTGTGTCTCTTATTTTATTTTCTAAATCAGAAAACTTTTCAATGAAAGAATTTGATGATTGTGTGTTTAAATCTTTATAAAAACTAAATGCTTCCCTAGCTTTTGGAGGATTAAACTGAACTTTAATTAAATTTTGAAAATCAAAGGTTGATTCGGTATCATAATTTGCCGTTAATTGAAGTCTATCTCCAATTTTTCCTAATAGACTTAAAGTGATTCTTTGATCAAAATCAAAGCTAAAACTACTTCTGTTTCGAGGAGATGCCGCAGGGTTATCATTTTTCTGGTATCTAACTCCAAGATCTACACCAATTGAACCCTGAGGGTTTATATCAATTACATTACTACCAAATATGCTTTGAAAATATTTATTATTTACATAAAGTTCAGGTAATAAATTTTTTTGGGCATCTTCTAATCCAGAAGAAATACCATTTAAAGTTTGAGTTTTTTGCTTAAAATAGGTTTTTAAATTTTGTTTTAAAATCCACTTTTCATATTCCTTAGGGCTAAGAACTAAAGGAGTATTAATTGGATAGTCTCCTATTGATTTTGATAAATAATACTTTTCAGTAATTGGATCATACCTATATGTTTTATCAATAATAGAAGATTCCGGAAATGAAATTTTAATTTTATTGATTGAATCCTGATCAACAATATTTTGGGAATAAGAATTAAGCCCAAAAAACAGAAGAGCTATGAGAAAATATAATTTAACAAAAACTTGACGATTAATCAAAGGCACTTTAAAGTTTATTCAAAGCCAACTTTATTAGTGTTTCTAATGATCTTTCAGGATCGCTTTGAATTAGGTTATCAATTACTTTTTCTGAGGCTCTTCGATTATATCCTAGTACCTCTAATGCTGATAACGTTTCTTCTTTAGTTGTATTGTTTGATTTTGTATGAATTTGCTCAATCCCATAAAGGTTTTTAACCTTATCTTTAAGTTCGATTATAAGACGTTGAGCTGTTTTAAGACCAATTCCCTTTACGCTTTTTATCCTGTTTAGATCCTCACATACAATTGAATTTTGAACCTCTTCAGGAGTTAATGATGAAAGCATAGTTCTTGCAATACTTGTTCCTATTCCTGAAACACTAATTAATAATCTAAAAACTGCACGCTCTAACTCAGTAACAAAACCATATAATATATGTGCGTCTTCACGAATTTGTAAATGAGTGTATATTGTAATCTTATCTTGATTTTTGAGTTGTCCAAAAGTATGTAACGATATGTTTACTTCATACCCCACTCCTTGACAATCAATCACTAAATGTGTAGGATGTTTTTCTACTAAAAGCCCTTTAAGTTGAGTTATCATTATTATTCTCTTTGTTGTGAATCTACAACTGCTAATGCAGCCATATTAACAATTTCTTGAACTGAAGCACCTAACTGTAGTATATGAACAGGTGCATTTAGACCCATTAAAATTGGCCCTATGGACAATGTCCTATTTAGTTCTTTCATAAGTTTATAGGTAATGTTAGCGGAATCAAGATTGGGGAAAATCAATGTATTTACATTTCTTTTTGATAATTGTGAAAAAGGAAATCTGTTTTTTGACATATCTTTATTTAAAGCAAAATCTGATTGAACTGGACCATCCACAACAATATTAGGATAATATCGGTGTAAATACTTAACAGCATCAGTGATTTTTGTTGCTTCTGGAAATTCAGAAGATCCATAATTTGAATATGAAAGCATAGCCAGCACTGGTTGTAACCCAAACATTTTTGCCGTTTGAGCTGTCATTTGAGCTATTTTAGCTAATTCTTTTGCAGATGGATTTATATTTATTGATGTATCAGACAAAAAGATAGGTCCTCTTTGAGTAAGCATTAAATTTGTGGCTGCAACCCTGCTGACTCCCTTAGCAGGGCCAATAGCTTCTAAAATTGGTTTAATGACTGCTGGATAGTTTCTAGAATAGCCAGATAACATTGCATCTGCATCCTCATTTTTAACCATCATGGCTCCAAAATAATTTCTTTCTCTTAATAATCGTTGAGAATCATATAATGTTTTACCATTTCTTTTCTGGTCTTTCCAAAAAATTTCAGCATATTTTTTTCTTGATTCTTCTTGAATACTTGACTTTGGATCAATAATTTTTATATCAGCTTCAAAATCTATTGTGGTCATTAAGTCTCTAATTACGGGTTCATGACCTAAAAGAATTGGAATAGCAATTCCTTCATCATAAACTATTTGAGCCGCTTTTAGCACATCCAAATGATCTGCCTCAGCAAAAATTAATTTTTTGGGCTTTCGTTTTGCGGTGTTATGAATTAAGCGAACTAATTTTTGGTCATTATCAAGTCTTAGGGCTAGTCTTTCTTTATATTTTTCCCAATCTAAAATTGGTTCTTGAGCTACCCCTGATTCAATTGCAGCTTTAGCAACAGCTGGAGGAATTTCTATAATTAATCTTGGATCAAAAGGTTTTGGAATAATATATTCTTTTCCAAATGACAAGCGCATTTCATCATAAGCTATATTTACCTGTTCTGGAACTGGCTCTTTAGCTAAATCAGCTATAGCCTTTACAGCGGCCATTTTCATAGCTTCATTAATTTTTGTGGCTCGAACGTCTAATGCTCCTCTAAAAATAAATGGAAAACCTAAAACATTATTTACTTGATTTGGGTTATCAGAACGACCTGTTGCCATAATAATATCATCACGAACCAAGCACGCAGTTTTATACTTAATCTCAGGATCTGGATTTGCCATTGCAAAAACTATTGGGTTTGAACTCATAGATTTTAACATCTTTTCATTTACAATATTTGCCTGCGAAAGTCCAATAAAAACATCTGCATTTAATAAAGCTTCTTCAAGAGAATTTAAGTTTAGTTCAGTTGAAAATTCAGATTTTTCTTTACTTAAATTTTTTCTATCATTTCTAATAACACCTTTGCTATCTGTCATGACAATGTTTTTTCTTTTAGCCCCAAATGACTTATACAATCTACCACATGATATTGCAGCAGCTCCAGCACCTGAAATAACAATTTTAACCTTTTCTATATTTTTGTTTGCTAATTCTAAAGCATTTATTAATGCTGCACATGAAATAATAGCAGTTCCATGTTGATCATCATGCATTACTGGTATATCAAGTTCTTCTTTTAAACGTCGTTCAATTTCAAAAGCTTCAGGCGCTTTAATGTCCTCAAGATTTATACCTCCAAAAGTCGGGGAAATTGCTTTAACTGTCGAAATAAAAGATTCAGGATCTTCAGCGTTAATTTCAATATCAAAAACATCAATATCTGCGAAAATTTTAAACAATAGTCCTTTTCCTTCCATAACTGGTTTTGAAGCCTCAGGACCAATATTTCCAAGACCTAAAACAGCTGTTCCATTTGAAATTACTGCAACTAGATTACCTTTGTTTGTGTATTTATAAACGTTATTTATTTCTTTGGCTATCTCATTACAGGGTTCCGCAACTCCTGGAGAATATGCTAAAGCTAAGTCTCTTTGAGTATTATATGGTTTTGTTGGAATCGTTTCAATTTTACCAGGCTTTGGCTTTGCATGATAATTTAAAGCCGATTTACGATCCTTTTGAGTCATAATTTATGCTTTAGTAACAAATGTAACACAAAAGCTTATAACGGTTAAATAGTAGGATAATAAAATACGGTATTGTATTTTATGTTTATTATATTTTTACAAATTGACAACTTATTAAAAGAATTATATTTTTTATTCCCTTAAAGGTTTTTGAATAAATCTATATGGCTTAATTTAATTTAGTCTGGAGATTATCAACAATATAAATCCCTAATTTATTTCCTTGAGTAACACCTTCTTCAATTGCCATCATATAATGTATGCCACCATATAACCTTGAAATTGCAGCTTCTTCCGATGCATGTATGAAAGAATTAAAACTTCTCTCGTTAAGTCCATATTTTAGTTCCGTTGTGTCTACAAAATAAAAATTCTCTCCAAAAAGATCTGTTAGAGTAACTGCTGCTGCTCTTGAAATCACAGAATGTCCACTCGTGTATTCAGGAAATGGAGGGGTTTGAAGAACTGGAAGCCATTCTTCATCATAATATTTATTAATTAGTGTTTCCGGACGAACAACTAATGTCTTCCATTTTTCATCCCAACATGATATAAATGCATCAAAAAGAGAAATTGAAACGTTTACATAAGCATTTATTGTTTCTGAAAAATTGCTCTTGGTTTTTCGAGTTGCAACAGATGTGATGCCAATCCAGTGTCCTCCAGGAGTAATTTTTTTTGTAGCAAACATAGCATGTCCTCTGTGATGTGTAACATATGGATTACAATCCCAAAACTTAGCCACTTCTAATTGTTCATCACTAAGATTTTCGCCAATTTCATATACTTGCTGAAGTTGATTTTGGAAAGGACTTCCTTTAGTTAAATCAAATTTAATTGGTGGTTTGGGCGGGAACATTTCTGGAGATTCAATTATTAGTGTCCTTATCTTATTCCAATGAGGCTCAATTCCATCCATATAATCTGGAGGGGTAGGTTTCCAAAATTTTTCTGGTTCTTTAATAGTATATTTAGGAAATGTTCTGGTTTGATTATAATTATCATTTTTAGCCCATTCCAAAATATGATTTGCAACAAATTCGCCATAATTTTTTGATGATTTCATTACATTACGAGGCGTTTTAAATGATTTGATTTTTTTATCTAAACTTTCTTCAAAATCATCCATTTTATCCTCAGAGAAAATAAATGTTCTCCCAACTTTATTAAAAGCATAAAGAGCAGCTAAATTAAAATTTACATTTTTGTCAGTTGTAGGTTTAACTTGTTCCAATTCTTTAACTTGACCACTTAAAGTTAAATATTTTTCTGGTTTTGAAAAGCGCATGGTTTCATATGCGGCAATAGACGGATAGGCATAAACCCTCGATGCAACTGGAGGAGAAAATATATCATATACAATAATGTCTGTAAGGTTTTGCATAACATCTTGAAAAAGTTCTGGGTTTTCAAGTTTTTGAACATATTCAGTGCTTTGTGAGCAAGATATTGTCAAAACCAAAATTGACAGTATCATAATTTTAAATTTAATATTTTTATTCATTGGTGTTTTGTTAATATATACATGTAATCATCATTTGCAATTAAAATCACGCTATTAGGATTTAATTTTATTACTTTTCTTAAATTAAGTCTTATAGGCAAAGGTAGAAACTCTTTGTGAATCATTTGATGATTAAAGTCAATTATTCCTCCTGGATTTGCGTTTTGAGAACCTAACTCAGTTACAAACTCTTCAGAATTTCCCACATAATATATTTCTTTAGTCTTTTGATCCCAGTAAAAATCTTGTATACTACTCCATTGTGATTCTAAAGGAAGAGGGATTGGCTCAAAATCATCACCCTTGTTTATAAAAGACATAGACCTTAGTTCAGTTATTTTTTTAATTTCAAGTATATTCTTTTCTTCTTTTCCTGTTAACTTTTCAATAGTTTTAACTTTTGAAAAGTCTTTATACTTATTAAATCTCTTTTTTATCATTGGCATCTGAGCACCTAAATTATCTTTTGTGTTAAAAGGGCGATAAGTTCCAAAAAGATTATAAAAAATTATTGGATCTGATTGTTCGTTCTCATCAAAATCATCAATATATAGATAAACGGGAGATTCAATTGTAGGTTGCCATTTGAAGTTTTTGCCTGCATTTCCAGCTAAAATATCTACTTTCCCATCATTATTTATATCAGCCAATTCTATTGTGTTCCATAATCCATAATAATTTTCTCCTCCTTTTAATGGTAATGCAACAAAATTTCCATCATCATTTTTATCTATAACTATTATAGGTGTCCAATCTCCAATCACTACCAATTCAAATTCCGGATCTAAATCAATATTTGCCCATTTTGCATCAGTTATCATTCCAAGACGCGATTGTACTATAGGCTCAAAATTGCCATCACGTGTATTCTTTATAATATAGCTATGAGGACTTAGCCCATAACCTCCAGGTATTGACCTGCTGCCAACAAAAAGATCATCATACCCGTCATTATCTATGTCATGAGCAGCAACAATGCTACCATTAGTTGATGGAAGAGCTACTGGAAGTCTTGAAAAATTAGCCTTCCCATCATTTATATATATTCTATCCATCATGATCTCTTCATTTTCTTTATAATCATTTCCACCACTAACAACATAAATATCCAAGTCACCATCATTGTCAGCATCAAAAGTAGTTGCTGATACATCTTCATATTTTTGATCAATTCTAAAATCATTAATGTCAGCAAGTTCATATCCTCTTCCATTAGCTAGCAAAATTTGTGATGGATGATAACGTGCACCACCAATAAAAATATCAAGCATTTCATCATCATTAAAATCAGCTAAAAGAAATGCTGGTCCCTCAGCAGATAATAATTCAGGTATAAGCTTTTCTCTTTCGTAGTCTAAATAGATATCCTCTTCATGTTTATAAGGTAAAACAGAAAGAGAAAAATTGTTTTTAACATCAATTGATTGATTTTTAAATTGGTTAGCATTTTTACTAATCTGAATTTTTTCTTCAAAAGGCCCACTTAAAAATTGGATTCTTCCATCAGGCCATCTAACAGAAATTGAATCTACATTACTCTGACCTATACCAAAATGTATTCTATGTGAAGATGAAGACTGAAACCCTCTAGTTGTAATTGCTTCTTTAACATCAACTTTATCATTACTTTTAAAAATCTTAACTCTTGAACCTTTTATTGGTTTCGAGCTTTTTAATTCTACTGTTAAACTTTTATTTTCTCTTGGTGATTTGTTTTCAAGTATAGTTGCATTAGCATTTATATTATTAAGAATTAAATCTAGATCTCCATCATTATCTAAATCGCTATATGCAGATCCATTTGAATATGAAGGATCTCCTAAAAAAGATTCTTCAATATTTCCAAAATCAAGCATTCCTTTGTTTTTAAATAACATATTAGGAATTTTTAACTCTGGCATTTGTTTTATTATCTCTTCTTTCATTTCGTTTTGTTTTGTCAAAATAAAACTGGAATAATTAGAATTACTTAAATAATTTATGTAGTCTAAATCATTAGGTCTTTTAGCAATACCATTTGACACAAAAATATCATTACTACCATCATTATCGAAATCTTGTAATAAAACTGACCAACTCCAATCTGTTGCATAAGTTTTAGTTAGAAAACCAACCTCAGAATAATCTCCATAAGATCTTTTTAAATGAAAATGATTGCGCGAGTATTGTGACTCAAACCCATAATCACTCTTAATTTTCGTTACCTTATCTGTGTCTTCTCCACCTGATTTTAACGCTATACTTGAATCAAACGGCATCATGTCAGTTGTAAAAATATCTAGTTTTCCATCTTCATTTAAATCCGCAACATCAATTCCCATGGTAAATCTTGAGCTATGCTTAAAATATTTTTTGAAGGATTCTTTAAAAGTTTTGTCTTTATTATTAATGTATATATAATCATTTTCATGAAAATCATTGCCAACATATAGATCTAACCATCCATCATTGTTAATGTCTGTAACAGTAAGCGCAAGTCCATATCCTAAAGGACTATTTAAGATTCCTGATTTTTCGGTAACTTCTACAAATGATTTTTTTCCTTCATTTAAAAGATTTTCATAAAACCTGTCTCCAGATACTGAATCCTTTTCATTACGCTTTTTAATAGTTCCATAGCTTCTGACAGAATGAACAGCATGATTCATTAAATACATGTCTAAATCTCCATCTCTATCGTAGTCAAAAAAAGTTGATTGTGTTGAAAAACCAGAAAAGTCAATCCCATAATCAATTGATGACTCTGTAAAGGTTAGATCTCCATTGTTCATATATAATAAATTATGTGTGCGTTGATTTTTAAATAGTCCTTCCATAGGAAGCTTACTAACATAAATATCAATGAACCCGTCATTATTTACATCATCCATTGTTACTCCATTAGACCATGAAGGATGTAGATCTATATTGGCTTGTTCAGTTATATCTCTAAATTGAAAATTTCCCAAGTTTAAATATAAACGATCTATTTCTTGATTAGCTGTGAAAAAAATATCTTCTAATCCATCATTATTAATGTCTCCAACTGCTACTCCGCCGCCATTATAATAGTACAGGTATTCTATAATATTTAAATACGGCTTATAGGTTAGTTGATTAATAAAATCTATACCTGTATGTTCATTCTCTAGACTTTCAAATAAAATTTTATGTGTATTCTTATAAGTTGAGTTTTCGCATTTAATAAAAAACAGGCTCAGACTTATTATTAAAAATTTTTTCATTACTATTTCTTGAAAATAAAACGACTTAGTGTGTCTCTATTCCGACCTACCCAGACCTGATTTTTGTCTACAACCAAAGATCTAATTTCTCCAGTTATATTAAATCCTTTTCCATTTGGTTGAAATATTAATCCTTTAGGTGTGTTTTCTAAAAACAATCCATAGCTAGCATCATAAATACCTGCCTCAGGCTTAACATTATAAAGGTTTCCGCCCATTAATAAATCCATATCCCCGTCTTTATCAACATCAGCATGAGTAATTGAATACACTGGACTAAACTGAACTTGTTTTGGAAGTGAAATTTCAGAAAAATTAAAATTACCATTATTTTTTAGAGCTATTGTAGAAAGTGTATTTATTGAGCACACATATGCTTCTTCTAATAATTTAGAAGAAAACATAGAGTTTAGGTCTGCATTTTTAAAAGTTTTATAATTTGGAAACTTTTTTTTCAAACTTTTCATTTGATCAATTAAGCTATGTCTTAGCGCGTATGGGTATTCCTTTCCGTTGTCCGATCTAAAAGCTAAAATACCTTCACCACGGCCATTTCCATCAAAATCATTATAATAACATAAAATTGGATTATCAATAGATGCCTTAAAACGACTATTAGTTCCATGATTTCCAACAACTATATCTTCTAAACCATCTCCATCAATATCTACTATATCTATTGTATTCCACCAGCCTGTTTTATTTGTCCATAAATTTTCTTTAAGCGAAAAACTACCATTTATGTTTTCATAAAAATTAATTCCCATAAACTCTCCAACAATTATTAAATCTTTATCCTTGTCATTATCAAAATCATAAAAAGCCGCATCAGTTATCATTCCAACATCTTTTATTTCTGGGGCTAGCTTCTCTGTCTTGTTTTCAAAATTTCCATATCCATCATTGATTAAAATAAAACCACTTCCAGGAAGTCCATATTGTCCAATTTTTGACCTTTCTCCAACAAAAAGGTCTAAGTCTCCATCAGAATCAATATCTGCATAAGCAACTGACTCAGAACTAATCTTAGATTTATCATCTGGTAAATTTTGAATGCTTTTTGTAAATCTACCTAAACCATCATTTATAAGTAAAATATCAAATAAAGATGGAGAATAAATTGATGTTTCTACTCCTCCAGAAGTCATGTATATATCTAAATCACCATCATTATCTACATCTAATACTGCACTCTCTATATGCTCAGATTCTTTAATTTTTTCCAATAGTTCACTGTTTTCATCATTATTAACCCATTTATTTGAGTCAGCAAATAAAATTTGTGTAGAATTACCTTTAGCTCCGGGAAAAATAATATCATTTTTTCCATCCCCATTAAGATCAGCAATACTAATCTTAGGCCCTTGTGTACTTAACATATGGTAATTAAGACGTTCACTATGAAAATCTACAAACAAATTTTCTTTATGAACAGGAAAATACTTCTGTATGTCCCTTTTAAAAATTAAATCATTTTTTATTAATATTTCCAATTCCTCTTCAAATGCATCTGAGATATCAAATTCATGCATAGTATTTACATTTAAATTTTTAGAAATTGTTATTTTACCTGATGGCCAGATTATTTTTATATCTACAATTTTAGATTTTCCTAGACCAATTGTAGGAATTAAATCCATACTTGACTGAAATCCTCTTACAGGCTGCACTTCATGATACAGTTTGGTTAAGTGTGTGTTTAGTTCAATTTTAGCCCCTAAAGCATTTCGATTATCATTTAACCCTTTGAGTTTTATTTTGACAAAACTATTTTTTAAATTTTCTGCTTTATTTTTAAATACAAAAAGAGGCATGTTTACATTATTAACAATCAAATCTAAGTCTCCATCATTGTCAAGGTCACCATATGCTGATCCATTTGAAAAACTAGGAATGTTAAGTCCAGAGTTATGAAATTTTTTAAAAGCCAAATCACCTGTATTTTTATAAGAATGATTTGGCACTTTATTGGAAGGAATAATATCTATTAATCTTTTATAATCAACTTGATTATTTGATACAATTGATTTAATTACCTCATCACTTGCAACGTATTGTAAATAATCTTGATCAGTTAAGTCTTGGTAAATTCCGTTAGCGATGAATAAGTCTTTAAAACCATCATTATCCATATCAAAAAATAATGCACCCCAACTCCAATCTGAGGCTTCAACTCCAGACCATCTTCCTATTTCACTAAAAGTGTTGTTTCCATTATTTAGATGAAGCATATTTCTAGTAAACTGATGATGATAACCGTTTTTAACTACATACTGATATTTATTCCAATCTTCAAACGTAGTTACGGTTTTTAGTCTTTGATAATCTGAAGGAAGCATTTCAGTTACAAAAATATCATTTAAACCATCGTTATTCAAATCTGCCATATCC
Organism: Flavobacteriaceae bacterium; assembly: GCA_029243245.1. Lineage (GTDB taxonomy): Bacteria > Bacteroidota > Bacteroidia > Flavobacteriales > Flavobacteriaceae > Marivariicella. Next base: position 73,088 of record JAQWSK010000010.1, read on the forward strand.
GCACCCATTGAAGCTCCACTTATAGATCTCATCTGTTCTGTCAACTTTTCTTTAAATGTTCCGTTTTTTTGATTTATATATAAATAATCGCGTTCAAAAAAGTCATTTGAAACAAAAATATCTTCCCAATTATCACCATTTATATCACCAACACTAACTCCTAATCCAAACCCAATTACACTTCCATAAATACCAGCTTTTTCACTTGCATCAAAAAAATTTCCATTAATATTTTCCATTAATTTGTCCCCTCCAAGAGAATCTCTTTTTGGACGTTCATTTCTCCGAAGATCAAAACTTCCAATTGCTTGGTAAGAATTATTTAAAATATATGCATCTAAGTCACCATCTTTATCATAATCAAAAAATGTAGCATGTGTAGAAAACCCTCGATCTGCTAATCCATATTGCATTGCACTTTCAGTAAACGTAAGATCCCCATTATTTATAAATAGCTCATTTTGTTTATTATCTCCTTTTACATCTCCTGAATTACAAACATAAATATCCAAAAATCCATCAGCATTAATGTCTACCATCGTAACACCCGTTGCCCATGCTCTTTCCCCTTTGACTCCTGCTAATTCAGTAATATCTTTAAAAATAAAATCTCCTTGATTTAAAAATAATCTGTTTGACTTTTGATTAGCTGTTAGATATACGTCCAGTAATCCATCATTATTTATATCCCCCAAAGAAACTCCACCTCCATTATAATAATTTCGATATTTATAAACATTAAAATCATTACTGAAAGAAAGATCGTTTGAAAAATTAATTCCAGTGGAGTTAGAATCCTGCAACTCAAAAAGCTTAGATTTTTGATTATTACAACTTAATAAAACAATCATAAGAATGGAAAAAGAAAAATACTTATTTAATAAACTCATATTATTTAATTTTTCTGTTTAAATCTTCAATGATCAATTCTACAAATCTATTATCATATACATATGCCGTCACTTGACGATTTCCATCAACTTTTACCATAATTGGTAATCCGTTTATATCTTTATTTAAATTTATAAATGAATTTCCTGAAAAAATAGATTCAATCATTTTCATACCTTCATCTAACAATGAATCTTTTTGTAAGTTTTTTGCAACTGGATCCCATCCCAAATACGATATACGCATTTTCATACCTGTCATTATTTTTTTATCATCAAAAATTCCATAGAATAAAAGCTCCATGTTGTAATTAGGGTTATATATTGGTGAAACAGAATCAAGAACATGTCTGACAAATTGATTGCTAGGGCCTTGATTAATTAACTTTTTTTTATTTAACTCCCAACAATGAGTATAAAAGTCTTTTTGTGTTTGACCCAATTTTAATCCAAAGATCAGATCTGTATAATTTTTTCCTGAAGACATTTCTCGATTAACAGTTCTGTCATATTCAGATTGACAAGATGTGATTAAAACCAATAGACTAGAAATAAAAACTATTTTCAATAATTTAGGGTATTTCATAAAATTGAAATGTTTCATTGTTAATAGCAAAAATTAAATATTCTTTTTTTTCAAGCCATATAGAAGCAATTCGTCTAATTTGACCATTAATTCCAAGGCTCATAGGAGCTTCATTAAAATAATTATCTTGTTGTTTGGAGTTTAAGGATAAAACCCATCCTTTTGAAGCATCATAACTCCCGAACTGTGGTTTAACTAAATATTGATTTCCCCCCAAATATAAGAAGTTTTGCTTCGTTTTAATATTCTTTTTTGAAAGGATACTATATATTGGACTATACTGAATTTCATCTGGCAAATTTACTTGTGTAAAATTATTATTTTTAGAAATAAATAATGTAGTTTCTAATTTGTTTAACTGTAAGATTTGAGATTCTGAAATTTGAGATTGACCAACAATTTCTTCTATAGTTTTTTCAGCATAATCTTTGTAAAAAACAATTTTCTTTTTTAAAACAGGTAACTGGGTAATTAATTCATCTTTATCTAATACAGGATAATAATTTCCATCTTCGGTTTGCATACAAAGAATTTGTTCTAAACTTCCATTATCATCAAAATCATTAATATACATTCTCATGTTTTTTTCTAAAAATGAATTTGTTCCATGATTTCCAACTACAAAATCCATTTTACCATCTTTATTATAATCAATTAATTCAATTGTATTCCATAAACCAGATGTCTTTTGTAAACCATATAAATTTGTTTGATTCTCAAATATTCCATTTTTATTAATTAAAATAGTAATTGGCATCCATTCTCCAACAACAACTAAATCAATCCAATCATCATTGTTGAAATCATGAAATTTCGCATCAGTAATCATGCCTAGATCTTTAAGTGCAATTTGATTTTGTTCTTTAAAAATATTTTCACCTTCATTTAACATTAAAACTCCATCAACTTTTTTTCCATAAGTTTGGAGATCATAACGCTGACCAAAAAAAAGATCAGGTAATCCATCTTTATTAATATCTGCTGAAGCTAATGCCTTAGTTGAAAATTTGTTTTCAAAAGGGAGGGCATTTATTTTTTTTGTAAAATTTCCAAAACCATCATTTACATAATATCTGTCATTAATTGAAGGACTATAAATAGAGAAAGATTTTCCTCCACTTGCTACTACTAAATCTAAATCTCCATCTTGATCACCGTCAATAAAAAGAGCATTTGTATCTTCTGACTCTTTATCTTCATTTAAAAAATCATTATTTAACTCATAAAAGGCACCCAAATTGGAAACAAAAAGTGATCCTTTTTGATTTTTTCCTCCTCCAACAAAGATGTCCTCTTTTCCATCTGAATTAATGTCTCCTATTGCTAGGGCTGGTCCTTCATTATGCCTCATTTGAGTTAATAACCTCTCTCTATTAAATTCAATAAATTCATTTTCAATGTGTTTAAATTTAAAAAGTTGATTATTATTAGTCAACTTTAATTTAGGTTTTTGGAAAACTGTTTTACCCGAATTTTTATCTAATTTGATTAATTTATTTGTTATTAAATTATAATATGCTTTTTGATCTCCGTTGGGCCATGTAACATACAAACTGTCAATTTTTTCAACACTTCCAACCCCAAAATGTATTCTATGACTAACTGACGACTGAAAGCCTCTTGATGGAAATAGTTCAGCCATATATTTTTTTTGATCATTATACAAGATAAGTTTTGAACCTATTGCATTCGTGTTTTTATTATTCCCAATTAACTTAATTTGTATGCTTCTTTTTGTAATTGTATCTGTTTTATTTTGGTATATAAATGATTCCATATTCACATTATTTACAACTAAATCCAAGTCTCCATCGTTGTCTAGGTCCGCATATGAATTTCCATTACTAAAGCTTGGTTGGTCTAGACCCCATTTTTCAGTAACATTCTCAAAATTAAAATTCCCTATATTTCTATAAGCAAAATTAGGAACTGCTTTAGAGGGCATGATATCAATAAGTTTTTTTATTACTTCTTCTTTTTTTCTCATTAACATTCTAACCTGCTCCTCATTGGCCATATAAGCTAAATAATCTCTGTCTAGTAGATCCTTATTAATTCCATTTGCTATAAATATATCTCTTAATCCATCGTTATCCATGTCAAATAGAAGAGATGCCCAACTCCATTCTGTAGCTGCAACTCCACTTTTTCTTCCAATTTCAAGAAATCCATTTTCACCCATATTTCTTTGCAAAACATTTCTTGGAAATTGTTTAGCATATCCTTTAGATTCCCTAAGCTTAAACTTATCCCAGGAATCATACATAGCTTTAGTTTTTTTTCTTTTTAATGATGAAGGAAGCATTTCAGTTACTAATAAATCAGAATTTAAATCATTGTCTAAATCGGCAGCATCTGCTCCCATCGATCCCATTGATAATGCATCAAAATATACATCTGAAGATTCAATAAAATTTCCATCTTGTGCATTGATATACAAATAATCCTTTTCAAAAAAATCATTAGAGATAAATAGATCTGGCCAATTATCATTATTGAAATCACTTACAGTAATTCCTAGTCCAAATCCAATCGCGCTATTATACATCCCAACTTTTTCAGTTACATCAACGAAAAACCCGTTTTGATTTTCTAAAAATTTATTTCCGTTGTTATTCGGATCAGGAATACTTCTTTGATCCTTAATTAGATCATATCCTCCAACTGAACGAATGGAGTTGTTTAAAATGTAAGCATCTAGATCACCGTCTTTATCATAATCTAAAAAAGCAGCATGAACTGATAATCCTGTTATATCTAATCCATAAGATTTAGAGCTTTCTTTAAAAGTAAGATCTCCTTGATTTATAAAAAGTTCATTATGTCTATTATTTCCTCCCGGCTTTCCCGATTTGCAAACATAGATATCTAACAATCCATCACCGTTTATGTCCACAAAAGTAGAGCCTGTTGACCAAATTTCAGGACAGGAAACACCTGCTTTTTCCGTTATATCTTCAAACTTCCAATTTCCCTTATTTATATAAAGCTTATTATTTACTATGTTTCCTGTGAAATAAATATCTATCAGACCATCATTATTAATATCTCCCATTGAAACTCCAGCACCATTATAAAAGTTTCTATATGTATAAGGGTTAAATTCTTCAGTATAAGACAAGGTGTTTTCAAATGAAATCCCTGTTGATTTATCCATTAAATCAAACAAAGTATCAGGGCTATTACATCCAAAGAATAAAAAAATGCTTAAAATAAAGATACAAGTTCTCATAAATAGTATAAATATAAAAAGGCTGCTCTTAAAAAGAGCAGCCTTAAAATAAATTTAATATAAATCAGGTTTTAATAACCTGGATTTTGACTATAACCATTGTTTTGAACTGCGTCAAGTGGAATTGGAAATAAAGCTTTGTGAGCTGGAGAGGCAGTTTTTTCCCACCATGTTCCAGAACTATATAATCCAAAACGAATCAAGTCAGTTCTACGAGATGATTCTTGAAACATCTCACGTCCTCTTTCTGCTAAAAACTCAGTCTCATCCATTGAAGTATATGCACTAACTCCAGCTCGTGATCTAACAGCATTTAAAGCAGCAAGTGCTTGAGGATCGTTCCAGTTGTTTTGAGAACGCATTCGTGCCTCAGCATACGTTAGCATTATATCTCCTAACCTTAGGATTGGAAAATCATTACTCTGATCAGGACGTCCAAATTGTTGAAAACTAAACTTTCCTAAACGAGCTCCACCTTCTCGAAATGCGTTAGGTTCTAATTCATTAATATACGGAGTGTAGTCTAATACAATACCTCCTGGATCATCTGCAGCAAAGTCATTTAAAGCACTTCCCCCATAGTCTTTTTGAGGTCCAGCTATAAAATTATTAGCTCTTCGAGCATCATTTGAATCATATGAATTGTAGAACTCCTCTAAAGCAGCATAGCCATTCCATGGCTGTGCTTCAAAATTCCAAGTCAACTGACTTGCATAGTGGAGAGTCATTTTAGCAAAATTCATTCCTCCTGCGGTAGCTTCATCATAGTTTACTGAGAAAATATGCTCAACATTATTATCGTTGTTAGGAGCAAAAACCGCAGCATACCCTTCAAGGTTAGTTGGATCTTCTGCTACATCAGGTCGTTTAGCTAAATTAGGCACACTACAACCTGAACTACAAAGTTGGTATGCGTTTGAGTCCATTATTATCTTAGCAGCAAGCTCAGCTTTTTCATAAGTAGCTGCACTGGCAGTCCCCAAATAAGTCGCATGATTTAAATACAATTTAGTTAAAAAGCCAAGGGCTCCATAGCGATTTACACGATAAACACTAGATGAAGCGGGAAGACCTGCATCAGAAAATGCAGTGCTAGCTGTAATTTCAGTAGTACCTAAAGCATCTAAAAGCTCAGACTCAACAAATGCATATAATTGAGCAGGTGTTGACTGCGAAGCCTCCACGCCAGGAGTAGTAACTATCTTAACGCTTCCGTAAAGATCTAACATTCTCCAATAAAAATAAGCACGCAATGCTCTCATTTGAGCAATTTCTGGTGCTGATAATCCTAGATTAGCAATAGCATCATTGATAGCGCCAATGGCACCATATTGGCCACCCCATGTGTTACCAATAATACCATTTGTTGCGTCATAAGTGTGACGATGCATTTGAACCAATACACCACCGTCATACCAGTCACCACCTTTAGCTGCAATGGCCATTTCATCAGAAGGTAAGCCCTGAATACTAAAATAGCCAAAGTGATTAGCAGTACCTGACCATTGTAATTGTGAATATGCACCTGCTAGTGCATCTCCAGCTCCTCCAGCACCACCACCTACAGCAGGGGCACTACTTGATACTGCGTTGGTAATATCTCCTACTAATTCTTCTTCTAAATCAGTACAAGAAAAAATCATAGCAGAAACAGATGTTGCAAGAAGCAAATTTTTGAAAATACTTTTCATAATTTCTTTGTTTTTTAATTAAAATTTAATGTTTACGCCTAATGTCCAAGACTTAGAAGCAAAGTAGCTACGTCGACGGTCAATCCCAGGAGATAACACATCATATAGTCCACCATTATCTTCACCTATATCAACCAAAGATGGTTCTGGATCAAGTCCAGTATAACTTGTTAGAACAAAAGGATTTTGAGCATTTAATGAAATTTGCATAGCATCAATACCTTTTAATGAACTTACATTCATGTCACGAGTTATAGTTAAGTTGTCTAACTTAAAGAAATCCGCTTTCTCAACATACAATGAGCTGAAACGTGCTTGAGTTAATCCTGCCGGAGCCAGCTCAGTATTCACATAGTTATAAGAACTCTGTGTAGAAATTCTAGGCTCATAGAAAGCACGAAACGTATTAACTAAGCTGTGTCCAAATGCTCCTCTAAAGAAAGCATTTACTGACCATGCTCCAAAAGTTAATTGATTTGTCCATCCTAGTTCTATATCAGGAGTACCATTACCTAAAACAGCAAAATCTACATCCTCATTTAACGCTTGGTCTTGTCCTACATTTACTGTCCCATCTCCATTAACGTCAGCAAAAACATTATTTCCTCCTGAAACTCCTTCATGAATAGGGCCCCAAATTGTACCTATTTCTTCTCCTACTTTAACTCGAATAGTTGCTGTAGAGTTTTGTCCAGGAGCACCAAGATTTCCACGCATTTGAGCATCTTGTAAATACTCCTCTAAAACAGTTTCGTATGAAGAAAATACTAAGCCAGTGTTATAGTTATCAGTTACCTGATAGTTTAAGGCTAACTCAACACCTTGTGTGTTTAATTTACCTGCATTCTCATAACGACTTCCAGTTGGATACAAGGCTACATCTACATCATTATTTTCTAATATAAAGTTAGAGATATCTCTAGTGTAAATATCTAATGTAGCATCGAGCTTTCCTTTACGATATTCAATTCCAAGATTTGTCTCTGCTTTTTCTTCCCATTGTAAATCAGGATTAGCATCACGAGTTGGACTGGAAGATCCACCTCCTTGACCTCCATCGTATGTAAATCCTCGAATTTGTCTAGATAATCCGTTAGGACCAGGAAGCGCTCCTGTAACACCATAACCTAAACGCACCTTGAACTTATCCACCCCAAGATTTAAATAATTATTTAAATCAACACCTAAACCTGCAGAAGGGAAAAGACCCCATTGGTTATCTGCTCCTAATTTAGTTGATCCTTCACGACGAAGTGAGGCATTAAGAAATATTGCATCATTAATCGTATAATTTACACGACCAAAAAATGCAATTATTTTTTCATCAGGAGATGCGTTCGAATCAGCACCTATAAAACCAGCATTTAATAAATCTTGTGAATACTCTATAGCATTAATAAAGCTAATACCAGCTGCTGTCTCATTTGGAAAATCTCCAAGAGTCATAGAATGATCATTGAAATTTTGTTGTTGATAAGAATATCCTGCTGTTATAACAAGGTCATTATCTGCTAACTGAGCATTGTAACGAGTATAGATCTCCGATAATTTAAAACTATAAGTTTGATCATAAAAAGAAGCAGAACCACTTCTAATGGGAGAGGCTGCATTACCTCCACGAAGTAAAGTGGTAGGATTGTATAGTTTATTAGAATATTTACTAACCTGACTTGCAGCGTTCATATTTAAAGATAAATTATCGTTGAAACTGTATTCAGCATTAACACTGTAGTTTAATTCCGTTTTATCTCCTTGATTAATTTGTTGTCTTGCGATAGAAACGGGATTGTAACTATCAAACAAACCTAATGTTTCAAAATAACCTCCATACTGAGCGCCATTAAATACACCTGCATAATCAGCAGCTAGTACAGGCGCACTAGGGTTATATAAAATTGCATATTTCAAAGACTCCATGTCTCCATTATTTTGTTCTCTTTTGGTAAAAGAAGTATTTACTGTAAGACGAAGCTTGTCATTAAGTGCTTTAGTAGTAAAGTTTAATCGAGTATTGAATTGATTAAAATCGGAACTAATTAAAATACCTTCAACATCTCTAAAGTTTGCTGCAATACGATAGCTAGTATCTCCAGATCCACCAGCAGCAGAAATGTTATGAATACGAGAAATCGCTTGTCGAGTAACTTCACCAGTCCAATTTGTGTCTGAACCTAGATCAGTTCCTCCAGCAGCAACAAATTCTGTCGCATTCATAGTTTGAACAGTCTTCATGGCTTCTGAAACGCCTAATTGACCAGAGTAATTAAGTGTCATTTTTCCTTCTTTTCCAGTTTTAGTTGTTACTAAAATCACACCTGATGATCCTCTAGAACCATAGATTGCAGATGCAGAACCGTCTTTTAAAACATTGATTGTTTCAATATCTGCAGGATCAACGTTTGCTAGAGAAGCTCCTACAACACCATCTATAACAACTAAAGGCTGTACATTGGCTCCAACTGTAGATATCCCTCGTAGTCGAATAACTGCTGCTGCATTTGGATCTCCACCACGGTTATAAACCTGGAGACCTGCAACTTTACCCTGTAAAAGTTGTGATGCATCTGAGATAGTTCCTTTGTTAAAATCCTCAGCATCAACTTTAACAACCGCAGCTGTAACTTCTTTTGATCGTTGAGAACCATAACCTGTAACTACTACTTCCTCCAGTTCACTGTCTATAGCCAGAGTAACATTAATTTGATCTTGATCTCCAACGGTTATTTCTTGAGTCGCAAATCCAACAAATGAAACTATTAATACATCACCTGATGAAGCTTCAATAGAATAATTCCCATCGAAATCGGTACTAGTTCCAGTGTCAGTACCCTTTACTTGGACCGTTGCACCAGGCAGCGGACCGTCATCACTCTCAACAGTACCATTTACTGTTTGAGCATACATACCCACACTTAGCAATAAAGCTAAAAGTGTAAATAATGAGGTCTTGAAATTGTTTTTCATTCTTTAATGTTTAAGTTAATTGATTGATTTCAATAAATCAGTGACTACAATAATACGTTATTTCTTTATCACATCTTTAACATTTGACAAACAAACATTAATTTTATATCGAAATCGTTTTCGTAACTATATTAAACAATTTAAATTACTTCCAATCTATCATCGGTGATTCATAAAAAACTATTGACAAATTTTTTAAAAGTTTTCCATGATGAGCCAAACGCTCCTTATAATCAATCCATTTTCTTTGTGAGCTCTGAGACCATCCAATTTCAGAATACCCTATAATTCTAGGAAAGGCTAAAAACGTTAATTCTTCAAAATTTTCAGCAGTCTCAGTCCAAAGCGGTGCCTCGATACCTAAAATTTGATTTTTATTTCTAGGAATTAGATTTTCTGGCAGCCAGTCATATGCCTTTTTTATGTTTATAATGCCTGCCCATGTTAAACCAAGTTTAGTCGAGTCATTATATTTCATATCCATATAAGACAAATTAGCAGGAGACATTACTAAGTTGGCTCTTTTATCTATACCCATTAAAACTTCTTGAATCCCATTTTCATTTCTTATTGAGTCTTTGTCAGTTCTACTCCAATATTGAATTAACGTACTTTCTGGAATCTGAGCTTTAGATATGTCAGCCCATCCCATACCAGTTTTTCCATATTTTTTTACAATCTCCAAAGTTGATTTTATAAAAACCAGATAATCTTGCTCGGATGTTGAATCAGTTTCATCACCTCCAATATGAAAATACGGTCCAGGAGTTAATAAACTTATTTCCCGTATCACATCATCTAAAAATTTAAAAGTTTCTCCACGTTCTAAACATAGACTACTAAAACCAACATTGATCCCTGTATAAAGATCAGTCGCCTTCCCATTGCAATTTAGCTCGGGATATGATGCTAAAGCAGCATTTGTATGTCCAGGAATATCAATCTCTGGAATAATTGTAATATAATTTTCTGCAGCATATTGAATGATTTCTGTATATTGAGATTGAGTATAGAATCCACCATCTTTACCTCCTACCTCAGTACTTCCTCCATATTCTGTCAAATTAGGCCATGATTTAATTTCAATTCTCCACCCTTGATCATCAGATAAATGAAGGTGTAAAAAATTAAATTTATATAAAGCCATCAAATCAATATATTTTTTAACTTCATCAACACTAAAAAAATGTCTTGCAACATCTAGCATTGCTCCTCTATAATTAAATTTAGGTTTATCTGATATTATTCCTGTAGGAATTATAAGAGGCGTATCTAATGTCTGTAATCTTAATATTTGCTCTAAAGTTTTAATTCCTCTAAAAATAGCCTTTGAGGAAGCGCCAGTAATTTTAATATTTTTTGTTTTTATATCTAAAGTATAAGCTTCCTCATCTGTTACTTTAGAGCTGTCTATTTCAATTAAAATCTCTGAACGAGCTTGATCTAATGATAATTCATAAGACGTCACAGAATTCCATACCTCTCTAAAATTTTGTGAGATAACCTTTAGATCTTTATTAGATTTATCAAAACTTAGTTTAGTTTTTTCTTTTACAACAAAAGAGGTGCCTCCAGAAGTTGTATTATTAGGTATTGGAATTAAAGGGACTAAATCTAAATTAGTTTTTGTTTTTGGAGAACAAGAAGTTAAAATTATTATAATCAATAAGATTCTGAAATCTGTCATAACTTTTATTAATTATTCGCTATAAAATGTAATGTTTTATTGTTGTTTTGAGTAACAAAAATTGAATTTTGATTATTGACTTTTACTAATTCAATTGTACGTCCGTAAAATGGTATATCAAATCCACTAGTTTTTTTAGGTATAACTTTGAATTTAAAATCTTTATCAAAACTTAAAACTGCACCTTGAAAAGAGTTCCTAGGGCCAGTGAATACTTCATGAGCATTATCATTCCCAACAAAATAAATTTCTTCAATTCCATCATCATTCATGTCAGCAACTTTAGAATCAAAAACAGGAGAAAACTGAACTTCTACTGGAAGTTCATGAGGAATAAAATTACCCTCTTTATTTTCATATATAGTAGAACTATAATTAAAAATTTTTAAGGTTTTAGCAATTGATTGTTCTTCCTCATTAAGAATTTGACTCATTGGAGCTTTTGAATACAATTCATAGTTTTTGAACTCACTTTTCTTTTTTTGAATCTGATTTAAAAAATTATTTCTTAGGTGAATTGGAAAATAATCTCCTTCACAATAATGAAAAACCAAAGGCTCAGGTCTTCCATTACCATTAAAATCTCCATATTTCATTAATAATGGTTTTTCATTTGAAATATTATATGGTGTGTTTTTTCCATGATTTCCAGCTATTAAATCTAAATCACCATCCTTATCTAAATCATGCATTTCTATACTATTCCAAAATCCATTATTTTTTTTTGGAAAATATGAATAGTCATAATTATAACTGTTTTGATTAAAAATAAGAACATCTATTCCCATCCATTCACCGCTTAAAATTATATCCTTTTTTTGATCATTATTTAAGTCAACAGCTTCAGCATCAGTAATCATTCCCAAAAACCCTTTTTCTGGCAAAAAACTTTCAGTTACATCATATAATTTACCTTGTTTGTTCTCTAATAAATATGTTTTTGGTGATTCTGGATAATTATTAGGTCTTACTCTAGAAGTAATTAACAAATCAATATCTTGATCATTATCAAAATCAAATGGAACAACTTTAGATGTAACCTCATTAAATAATGGAAGTAAATTACTAATCTTAAAATTTCCAAATCCATCATTAATTGCAACTACATCCTTAAGAGACAATGAGTCTTTAGTTCCATTATGTCCATATCCTAAATAAAGATCTAAATCTTTATCTTGGTCAATATCAAATAAGCCAAGAGCTGTTAACTCTTTATCTGCTGAATCAATTGATAATTCTTTTCTAATAAATCCATCTTTAGTTTGAAAAAACATCGCTCCTTTTTGTCCCATAGCTCCACCAATAATAACATCTTGAAGTGAATCTCCATTCAAATCTCCTACAATACTTGCTGGTCCTTCATTAGTATATACCCTTTGTTGTAATTCGTAACTAAAGAAATCATAACTTTTATTCTCCTTATGAGTGAATTCAAATAGTGTATCTCTTGATAGCTCTAATAAAGTGTTTTGCTTATCAACTAAATCAGATGCAGGTAGTTTTATTAATGAAGTATAATCTAAGTTTAATTCTTGATTTGTTTTTAAATTTTTAATAATAGAATATTCCTTAGAATCCCATTTAATAATCATTGAATCTATTTTTTTAACCCTATTGAGACCAAAATGAATCTTAGGACTTATACTTGATAAATAACCTCTATGAGGGTTTATTTCTCCCTTTTGAGCAAGAGAATCATAATAAATAGTTACTTCACTATGTAAAGATTGGATATTATTCTTTGGCCCCTTTATAAATATTGACAGGTAAGATGGAGTTTCGTTCAACTCATTCTTATACAGAAACGCATTATCATTTAAATTATTTACAACTATGTCAAGATCTCCGTCATTATCAAGGTCTCCTGTTGCTTGTCCATATGAATATGATGGTATTTCCATACCCCATGATTCAGTAGTTTCTTTAAAGTCGTATTTGCCTTGATTTAAAAACATAACATTGGGAATCTTTACTCTAGGGATAAGGTCAAGAAAATCTTGAGTTGTTGCTAGTATACTTTCATAACTACCCCTATAATTTATAAAATCCATGTCAGTCAAATCTCTAGGAAAACCATTTGTCACATAAAGATCTTTTCTTCCATCATTATCAAAATCTGCAAAAATGGGAGACCAACTCCAGTCAGTATTATGTACTTTACTAAGTTGACTAATTTCATTAAAATCATTAAGATCATTTACATATAAACAATTTCTCATATACTGAGGTTTTTCTTTATATAAGTCTAATAAATCATAAAAAAGAAAGTTGCTTTTAGAAAACATTTTCTTAGTTCTACTAAGTGTTCTCGGAAGCATATCAAGAGTGATTAAATCATCAGTTCCGTTATTATCAAAGTCTGCCACATCAACACCCATTGAGCTAAAACTTTGATGCTTAAAATAGGAGGCTATGTCTTCTTTAAAGGTGCCATCCTTTAGATTAATGAAAGCTGAACTACTTGTTGCAAAGTCATTCGACACAAAAATATCTTGCCAACCATCATCATTTATGTCAAAAATATTTGCTGAGAGAGAATACCCATCATTTAAAACTCCTGCAGAAATTGTCACGTCTTTGAAGAAGGTCCCATCAATATTTTCATACAATACATTTACATTGTCTGTAATACTCTTAGATGTGTTTCTTTTACTCAAAACATCACCTCTATTGGTGAAGAAATTGTTAATTAAATAAACGTCATTATCTCCATCATTATCATAATCAAAAAAATAGCTGTTAATAGTATATCCTTCATAATCTAACCCATATTCATTCGCCCTATTAATAAAAACTGGAATACTATCATTATTTACTCCTTGATTAACTAAAAGTATGTTTTTTCTATTTTTCGCACTTCCTTTACCAGAAACCGAAATATACATATCGGGCCATTGATCATTATTTATATCAATTACAGACACTCCCATACTCCACACACCTGAACAATCAGCTTTTGAAATAGATGAGACTTCTTTAAAAACAAAATCTCCCTGATTTAAATAAAGTTGGTTGTTAACTACATTTCCTGTAAAATAAATATCTTCCTTTCCATCTCTATTAAAATCTGCAATTGCAACCCCTCCACCATTATACATGTATTCATAGTTTAGAATATTTAAACTATCAGATTCAACAACTTCATTATTAAATAAAATATTCGAGTGAGATTCAGGAATCAATATCATTCCTGTTTTTTTTTGACAGGAAAAAATAAAAAACATATAAACAACTATTCCTAGTATGTTTGTTCTAGACACTAACATATTTTAACATTTGAAAATAAATACATTATAAAAAAAAGCAAAAGCTCTAAATTTTAGAGCTTTTGCTTTTCAAAACCATAAGTTCAAATTAATCCTTATAAATTAATGTCCTGGATTTTGAACTAATACACCACCACTAAGATCAATTGCACTTAATGGAATTGGATAATATTGGTGCTTATCTTGGAAAACTTGACCCTTAGCAAAAGTTGAAATTGTTGCAGACTCGTTAGCTATGTAAGCAGCCATATGAGAAGTCATATTGCCCCATCTCACTAGATCAAAGTAACGATGACCTTCCATTGCTAATTCTAATCTTCTTTCAAAACGAACTGCTTTACGAGCATCAGCCGCAGAAGCCCATGCAGCATTATACAATTCTATAGAAACATTTGTATTAGCTACATCTACATAAGTCATATCTTTAGCTCTTTGTCTAACTATATTAACAAGAGTTCTACCTCTTTCTAGATTACCACTTTCTACAGCTGCTTCAGCCGCCATAAGAATAACATCAGCATAACGCATTATGTGATAATTAAGCCCCGTTAAGTTTTGACCCCAACCTCCTTGTGCAAAATTACCTGCGTCACCGGCTGTAAAAATATTTTTCTTAGGGAGATATGGCCCAGAAATATCAGAAAAATTAGCACGAATCCATGACTTACCAGCATGCACCGCCCAACCATTATAATCAATACCTCTTCTCCCGACTGTATAGTCCAAGCGAGGGTCTACAGTAGCAGTTGGAGGTGTGAAAGCACCATCTGAGTCAATGTTATAATCATGATCCATAGCAGAACTTGCTTGGAAATCATCTACCATAGGTAACCCATTTACAGTTTGATATGCGTCAACTAAATCTTGAGTTGGTTGATAAAAACCACAACACCATCCGAATGCAGCAGGATAATTCAATGCACCTGAAGCATTACCTTGCATAACTTGTCCATCATCAGCTGCATATTGAATAGCAAACATAGCTTCCGAACCATTTTCAGTTGCTGATTTAAAGTTATCAACTATATTTGGATGTAAACCATATTGCCCTGAACTTATTACAGCTTCAAGATTAGAAGAAGCAGCTGACCAATTACCTTGATGTAACTGAGCTTTTCCTAGGAAAGCCTGTGCAGTTGAAGCAAGGGGTCTTCCAACTTGACTATATGAGCCCGAGCGAGAAGATGGGAGATTACTCATTGCATGAGTAAAATCAGCCTCAATATCAGCCCAAGTAAGGAGTGTCTCTCCTGCATTAGCCACGTTATATTCTAAGTTTTTAGCATTTTCTTCAGTTATGTTAGGCACATTTCCAAAAAGTTTTTTCAATTCAAAATTATAATGACCTCTTAAAAATCTAGCTTGAGCGTTTTCAACAACGAAAGCCCCAGGGTCTTCACTGCTTGCGATTAAATTAATAACTGCATTTGCACGATTAACTCCTGCAAATAAAACTTCCCAGCGAGCCATAAAATAGCCATTACCAGTTTGCCAGTTAAATAACTCTAACTCATATAGGTCAGGTTGGTCACCATCAGTACTTCCTTTATGAGCATCATCAGAAGCAACATCTGCTACCCAGTTATCAGCACTACGGCCCCAATAATTTCCGATTCCACCATTTCTACCAGCGTCTAAAACTGAATATGCTCCGGTCAATAATAAATCAACACCTGTTGGATTTGCCAACTGGCTATCACTTAAAGATCCTATTGGATCAACATTAGTAAACTCATCCGAGCAACTAATAGTTATGCCTATTAAGGCTATTAAAATTAAATATATTCTTTTCATTTTTTAAAAATTTAAATTAAGTCCAAGTGAAACAATTCTTGGAGCGGGATAAGCTCCTCCATCAACACCAAAAGTTAATGCATCTGAACTTGCAACCTCTGGATCCATCCCAGAATAATCTGTCATGGTAAGTAAATTAGTTGCAGAAACATAAACTCTCATATTATCAACCATACCAAGTCCTCTAGCAGCTAAATCTGCCGAAGAGAAATTGTATCCCAATTGTAAGGATTTTAGCCTAATAAATGAACCGTCCTCAACCATGAATGAGTTAGGGGCAGTTTCTCCGTTTTGAACACCCATTGATAATGCAGGTTGACCAGTATTTGTGTTTTGAGGGGTCCAAGAATTAAGAACTGCATCAGTTCTTCCTCCATGTACAAATGTTGGGAAGTGACTAAATATTTTAACCCAATTGTACACGTCATTACCTTGAGAACCATTAAAGAATATTGACATATCCCAATTACCATAAGCTAAATTAGTATTAAATCCAAAAGTGAAATCTGGATGAGGACTACCAATTATAGTTCTATCAGAGTCATTAACAACACCATCTCCATTTGAATCAATAAAGTTAAGTCGTCCATTACTATCTAAACCATCATGAGGTTTTCCATAAAAGTGAGAAATTGGATGACCAACAGCTGTTCTTGTCATAGCGCCTTCTCTATAGTTAGATCCAAAAGCAGGTGTGTCATTAACTAGAGATATCACCTCGTTTTTGTAGGTGCTAATATTAAAATCAAAATTATATTTTAATCCAGAACTAGCTTCACTACCGTAACTTAATTGAAGATCAACTCCTTTATTTTGTACTTCACCTTTATTTACAAAAGGAGCACCTGCATCAATTGCAGTAGTACTAATTACAGAGTTATCTCTAACAATTAAATCCTTAGTAGTGTTTATAAAGTAATCTACACTTCCTGATAATTTAGAATCCATCATACTAAAATCTAACCCTATATTTTGTGAAACAGCTGTTTCCCATCTTAAATTAGGGTTTCCTACGCTAGTAAGAGCTGCACCAGTACTAGCATTACCTCTTTCACCTGTAAATGAATAGAAGGCTGTACCTTCACTTAAAGCAGAAATATTAACATCGGGGTTAGAAGCAGGTAAACTTTGGTTACCTATTTCACCATAAGATACTCTTAATTTTAAAGCGTTTATTAAACTGCTATTAAAAAAACTTTCTTTGTCAATAACCCATCCTATACTTCCTGAAGGAAATAAGTCATCTTGTTGATCTTCTGAAAATCTAGAAGTTTTATCAGATCGTATACTTCCCGTAAATAAAAATTTACGTTTGTAAGAATAACTAGCGTTAACGAAAGCACCTACTAAAGTATTTGAGTTTTCAGAAGCCCAATCAACATTAGGAGTACCCGTTCCAGTAGACAAAAGAACAAAAGAAGGAGTGTCAAATAAGAATTGATTTCTAGTCATTTGATGTCCTTTAAAATAGTTTTTAACAGCCTCATACCCTAATAATGCATCAACAGCATGGTCTCCGAATGTTTTATTCCAATTAACCGTAGTAGACCAGTTCCATTCATATTGATTAAACACCTGCTCGTGTAGAGCTCCTCCTGAATTAGTTTCAGCTTCCGGAGTATAATCATCGAAAACTCTATTCATGAATGTTCTCGTTGTACCATTCATCGAAGTTCTAATATTTAGATTATCAGTCAGATCTATTTGAGCATAAACACTCCCAATAATTCTAGTTGATTTACCATAGTCATCAGATGCTCTATTATGAGTAGCATATGGACTTGTTGCATTACCTAAATTATTAGATGTTACATAAATCCCTCCATAACTCCCATCAGTTGCAAGCAAAGGAATTAACGGAGACATTCTCATTGCTTCTTGAGTATATGACCCATGACTTCTTTCTTTTTCAGTACTAACATTTAATGTCTGACCTATTTTTATTTTATCAGTAACATTGAAGTCAGAGTTAAGTCTTATACCAAATCTCTCAAATCCAGACTCAATAATAATACCATCTCTCTTTAAATGATTAACTGAAAAATAAACATTTCCATCTTCCGAACCATTTAAAACAGAAACATTAATATTTGAGACTGGTGCTGGATCAAAAATTGCATCAAACCAATCTGTTCCATTAGAAAGAACATTTAAAGTTTTACCTCTTGTTTCACCTTGAATAGTGTTAGGAACAATAGCTGAACCACCACTTCCATACTGAATATGACTAGGAGGTGTACCGTCATTAGCATAACTTTGCCATAGCATATCTCCATGTTGTTGAGCAGTTAATAAAGTAGGAAGATTATTTGCAGTTTGTGTACCATAAGATAAATCAACAGAAACTTTAGTTCCGTCAGTACCTCTTCCAGACTTAGTTGTTACTAAAATTACACCATTTGATGCTCTAGCTCCATATATTGCAGCAGCTCCATCCTTAAGAACACTAATATCCTGAATATCATTTGGGTTTATAGCATTTAATACATAAGCATCCGTAGTTTGTACACCGTCAATAACATATAAAGGATCATTATTGTTTGGAGTACCATATCCCCTAATACGCACAATTGGTGCAGCACCAGGTTGACCGCTATTTATAACAGTAACACCAGCTACTCTACCTTGAAGTGCTTCAGCAGCATTTGATACAGGAACTTTTATTGCATCAGCAACTTCAACAGTTGCTACCGAACCGGTTATACTTCCTCTGGCTTGAGAACGGTAACCCGTTACAATAATTTCTTCTAATTCGGAGTCAGCAGCCAAAGTAACGTTAATTTGATCTTGATCTCCAACGGTTATTTCTTGAGTCGCAAATCCAACAAATGAAACTATTAATACATCACCTGATGAAGCTTCAATAGAATAATTCCCATCGAAATCGGTGCTAGTTCCAGTGTCAGTGCCCTTTACTTGGACCGTTGCACCAGGCAGCGGACCGTCTTCGCTATCAACAGTACCATTTACTGTTTGAGCATACATACCTACACTTAGCAATAAAGCTAAAAGTGTAAATAATGAGGTCTTGAAATTGTTTTTCATTCTTTAATGTTTAAGTTAATTGATTGATTTCAATAAATCCGTGACTACAATATTACATTATTTCTTTAACATATCCTTAACATTAAAGGACATAATCGTTACATTTATCACGAAATTCGGCCGAAATATAGTAAATAAATCATTATTTGTTACATTAATAATTAATTTAAACTCTAGATAGTAGAATGTATGTGCTTTAAAAGTACATTTTATTGCCTCCGACAACAATGTCAAAGATAACTTTAACCCATCTTGCAAAAAAATTAAAAATTTCTGTAGCTACGGTATCTAAAGCTATAAACGGATATGCAGATGTTAATATAGAAACAAAGAAAAAAGTATTAAATCTTGCCAAGTCTTTGAATTTTACTCCAAACGCACAAGCAGCATTTCTAAGAACAAAAAAAACCAAAGTGATTGGTGTTATCATACCTCATATTAGCCATCCTTTTTTCAGCAATATTGTAAAAGGAATTCTAAATTCTGCAGACAAAAATGGGTACTTAGTTATACTCTTAAGATCAAATGAATCTTATGTTCATGAAAAAAAACTAGTTGAAAGATTATTAAAACATAACGTAGATGGAATTTTTATTTCATTAGCTCATGACACATATGATCTTAGTCACCTTGAAGAGGTTAAAAAATCAGGTGCTGTTTTAATTCAATTTGACAAAATTTCAAAAATACTAAATTCATCAAAAGTAGTAATAGATGACAGAAGAGCAGGATATATAGCTACTGAACATCTAATTAAAAATGGATGCAAAAATATTGTGCATTTTAGAGGCCCTTTACTTGCTCAGATTTCAATTGATAGATTTTTGGGATATAAAAAAGCTATAGAAGAATACAATTTAACTTTTGATAAAAATAAAGTCATACTCTTTGATCATTTGACTGACCAAGAGGGTTATAGAAAAATGAATGAATTTATTTCAAAAAAAATAAACTTTGATGGACTGTTTTCAATATCAGATTATGCAGCGACAGGTGCAATAGAATGCCTTAAGAAAAACAATTTTCATGTTCCCAATGATGTTAAGGTAATTGGTTTTAGTAATTGGATTTTAACAGATAAACTAACTCCATCTTTAACTACAATAGATCATCCGGGTGTTTTGATGGGAAAAACTTGTTTTAATTTGTTTTTAAATGAGATAACTTCTAAAGCTAAAAAAGTGAAATTTAAATATGAAAAAAAAACATTCACTCCCAAGTTAATAATTAGAGAATCCTCAGTCTTAAACTATCAGGTCTAAAATAGACCTCCCTGATTATTTTTAATTCTTCCCAAATGCTGATATGCTTTTTCAGTGACTTCCCTTCCTCTTGGAGTCCTAATAATAAAACCCTGTTGAATTAAAAAGGGTTCATAAACTTCTTCTATAGTTTCTCCATTTTCAGCTACCGCAGTTGAAAGAGTTGAAATCCCTACCGGCCCACCTTTAAACTTATCAATTAGAGTAGTTAAAATTTTATTATCCATTTCATCCAAACCATAGTCATCAACATTGAGAGATTTCAATGCATATTTAGTGATTATTATATCAATATTTCCCTCACCCTTACTCTGAGCAAAAACTCTAACTCTTCTCAATAAGCCATTTGCAATTCTTGGAGTCCCTCTACTACGTCCAGCAATCTCAATAGCAGCTTTTTGATCAATTTCAACTTTTAAAATTTCAGCACTTCTTTCAATAATTGTAGAGATAAGTTCTTTTGAATAGTATTCAAGTCTACTGCTAATACCAAATCGCGCTCTCATGGGGGAAGTTAAAAGACCTGAACGAGTAGTCGCTCCTACAAGTGTAAATGGGTTTAAATTTATCTGAACAGCCCTCGCATTTGGTCCAGTTTCAATCATAATATCAATTTTATAATCTTCCATTGCAGAATACAAATACTCTTCAATAATGGGGCTTAAACGATGTATTTCATCAATAAAAAGTATATCTCTAGGTTGAAGGTTTGTAAGCAATCCTGCCAAATCTCCAGGCTTATCCAATACAGGGCCAGAGGTCATTTTTATACTTGTGTTAAGTTCATTAGACAAAATATACGCTAAAGTGGTTTTACCTAAACCAGGAGGTCCATGAAACAATGTATGATCAAGAGCATCGCCTCTTTCATTTGAAGCAGCAACAAAAACTCTCAAGTTTTCTAATATAGCTTCTTGACCTGCAAAATCATCAAAACTTAATGGTCTTAATGCGCGATCAAAATCTTGTTCTTCTGAAGTGAACTGTTCATTAGTCGGGTCTAGATTCTCATTCATTATACAAAGATACCAATTTTCATAACCCAGTTAATTGATTAAATACCTAACAAAAATAAATTCTAAAAGTTAGTTAGTGCTGAAGTTCTTCTTCTCCCTTTTTTAATGGTATATTTTGAGGTATGTAGTCTTCATCATGGCCAGGCTTTGAATAATCATATGCCCATCTGTGAACATGTGGAATTTCACCATGCCAGTTTCCGTGAAAATGTTCTATTGGAGCAGTCCACTCTAATGTATTTGATTTCCATGGATTTTGCTTTGTTTTTTTTCCGTAAAATATACTATGAATGAAATTATAAAGAAACACTAACTGAGCAGCCCCAGCTATAAGAGCAAACACAGTTATAACTACATTTATGTTTGCTAAATCATCAAAATAAGGAAAATTGGTGTTGGTATAGTATCTTCTTGGAAGTCCTGCCATTCCAATAAAATGCATTGGGAAAAAAACACCGTAAGCACAAATAGCAGTAACCCAGAAATGAATATATCCTAAGTTTTTATTCATCATACGCTTAAACATTTTTGGAAACCAATGATAAACACCAGCAAAGAGCCCATATAAAGCAGAAATACCCATCACTAAATGGAAATGAGCCACAACAAAATATGTGTCGTGAACATTTATATCAAGAGTACTGTCTCCTAGGATGATTCCAGTTAATCCTCCAGATATAAATGTTGAAACTAGTGCTATTGAAAATAACATAGCAGGATTTAACTGCAAATTTCCTTTCCATAAAGTAGTAATGTAATTAAAAGCCTTAACTGCAGAAGGTATAGCAATTAAAAGTGTGGTAAATGTAAATACAGATCCTAAAAAAGGATTCATTCCAGAAATAAACATGTGATGACCCCATACTATTGTAGATAAAAATGCTATTGCTAAAATAGATGCTATCATTGCGCGATATCCAAAAATTGGTTTGCGAGCATTAGTAGCAATTACTTCTGAAGTAATTCCAAGTGCAGGAAGAATAACAATATAAACTTCGGGATGTCCTAAAAACCAAAAAAGATGCTCATATAAAACTGGTGAACCTCCTTGATAATGAAGAACTTCTCCTTGAATAAATATATCTGAAAGGAAAAAAGATGTACCGAAACTTCTATCCATAATTAATAAAAGTGCTGCTGAAAGTAATACTGGGAATGAGACTATTCCGATTATTGCAGTTACAAAAAAAGCCCAAATAGTCAAAGGCAAACGCGACATAGTCATCCCTTTAGTTCTTAAGTTTATAACAGTAACAACATAATTTAATGCAGCCAATAAAGAAGAGGCGATGAAAACTGCCATAGAAACTAACCAAAGAGTCATTCCTGTTCCAGATCCAGGCTGTGCTTGAGGAAGTGCTGATAAGGGGGGATATACAGTCCATCCTGCTGCTGCTGGTCCAGCTTCAACAAATAATGAAGCTACCATTAAAGTACATGATAAAAAAAACAACCAATAAGATATCATATTCAAAAGACCCGAAGCCATGTCTCGTGCACCTATTTGTAATGGTATTAGAAGATTGGAAAATGTTCCACTTAATCCAGCTGTCAAAACAAAAAAGACCATTATTGTTCCATGAATAGTTACTAATGCCAAATAAACATTTGGGTCCATCACTCCATCTGGAGCCCATTTTCCTAATAAAATTTCAAAAATTCCAAAAGGTTTTTCAGGCCAAGCCAATTGAAGACGAAATAGCAAAGACATTGCTATTCCAACAAACCCCATAAACAATCCAGTTATTAAGTATTGTTTAGCAATCATTTTATGGTCTTGACTGAAAATGTACTTTGTTATAAAAGTTTCTTTATGATGATGTCCGTGGTCATCTTCATGAGAGTGTGCTGATTCTATTGACATATCTGTTTAAATTATTGTATAAATTGAGCAAAAGTCTGCTGACTTTTTATCCATTTATTAAATTCTTGTTCCGTTTCAACTATAATTTTCATCTGCATAGTGTAATGAGAAGCTCCACATATTTTATTACAAAGTAAAACATAATCAAAAATATATGGATCCAAAGCTTCCTCACCATTCGCAATTAATTCTTCACTATTAATTTTTCTGATTTCATTTATTTTTCTAACCTTAGAAATAACATCAGTATCCATTCTCATTTGCTCAGTAGTTTTTGTTGGTGTAAAAGCAAATTCAGTAATCATTCCAGGCACACAATTCATTTGAGCTCTAAAATGTGGCATATATGCAGAATGAAGAACATCTTGCGATCGCATTTTAAATATTATTTCTTTGCCTACTGGTAAGTGTAGTTCTTGAACAATTATATCATCAAGTCCATTGGGATCAGTAGCATCTATCCCAACAAGATTCTTTCCGTCAAAATCTTGAAGAAAACGAACATTAGCATCACCAAGCACATTGTCTTCTCCACCATACCTTGCTTTCCAATTAAATTGTTGTGCATAAAGCTCAACTACAAGTGCATCCTCATTTTTTTCAACATACATAATATCATTCCAAGTGTATAATCCATACAATATTAATGCTGCTAAAACGATAGTTGGTATTATAGTCCATATTGCCTCAAGTCGATCATTATCAGCATAGAAAAATGCTTTTCTACTTTTCTCTCCCCTGTACTTATAACTAAAGTAATGCAAGAAAGCTTGAGTAACTGTCTGAACAAAAAAGATGACAGAAAAAGTAACCCACATTAAAGTATCATATCCAGGACCGTGATCAGACGAAGCGTCTGGAAGTAAAACATCTCCCCACCTCCAAAAAGAAAATAAAGTCAATCCATAAATGAATATTAGAAATACTAACATTAATTTACCTTGCATTTGATTATCATCATCATCTGCAATCTGAGTAGATTCTTCTTTTGGCTGAGATAATTCTAAAATTTTTGTGACCTGCCAAATTGAAACAGTTACAAGTATAAGTAGTATTAATGTTAAAAATATAGTCATCTTATCTATTACTTATTTAATAATGAAAATGTTCACTTTCTTTCAAAAACGGATCCCCAGTTGTTAGTAAAGGAGCTTTTTCTAATGATTTAAAAGTAAACAGAATGAATAGTCCAAGAAAAAACATGAACCCGCCAATTTCTGGTATCCCTATAAACCATTGATCTCCTACAGCTGATGGCATTATCATATTATAAACGTCTATATAATGTCCTAAAACAATTACAATTCCTGCCATAACAATTAAATAATTATTTCTTTTATAGTCTCTATTCATTAAAAATACTAATGGAAAAACAAGATTCATTGCTATCATACCAAAAAATGGTAAATTATAATCTTCAATTCTTGTAATAAAATAGGTAACCTCTTCTGGAATGTTTGCATACCATATCAACATGAATTGAGAGAACCACAAATAGCCCCAAAATATTGAAACGCCAAACATAAATAAACCTAAATTATGAATATGACTTGCATTAACATATTCTAGATACCCTATTGATTTAAGATATATAGTAACTAGTGCAATTACTGTAATGCCTGTTACAAACATACTTGCAAAAACATACCATCCAAACAAAGTGCTAAACCAATGTGGATCAATTGACATAATCCAATCCCATGACATCATAGATTCTGTGTAGATATAAAAAACTAAAAAGCCAGCGGCAAGTCGGAAATTTTTCTTGTGATTTTTTAAATGATCTCCTTGATCTTGAGATATAGAAATTTTTCGTGAGATATAACGATAAAAATTCCAGCCTAATAAATAGAATACAGCTCTAACCAAAAACCATGTAGTATCTAAGTATCCTGATTTTCCTTGAATTAGTTCATCATGCGCAACAACTTCAGGATCCATCCAAATAAATAAATGATTTAAGTGCATTACTGAAAGAACTAATATTATAAAAATAGTAATACTACCTGGAAGCAAATATCCTGTAATTCCTTCCATAACTCTAAATAAAACTATTGACCATCCTGCTTGTGAAGCTCTATTAATCGCATAAAAGGCTAAGACTCCTAGAGGGATCATAAAAAAGAAAAGTGCTGCAACATATAAAGCAGCCCATGGTCTATTTTGAAGTTGATGAAGTAAATGCTCACCATGATCTACTTCCTGTTTGTCTATGTCTGTCTCTGAACTTTCTTCCTTATAATGATTTAATGAAGTCCCGTGTTCTTCACCGTGTTGGATATCAGCAACCATCTCTTGAGCTTCAGAAATAGTTGAAGGGGCAGATAAAAAACCATAGATAAGACTCATCGATCCTAAGACCATAAGAATTATTGAAAGGTTTCTAATTTTTTTTGTAAATATATAATTCACTTTTTATATTATTATTTAATCAACTTTGTTCTTAACAACATAACATGTTGTGCTATTTGCCATCTTTCTTTAGCATTGACTTGTCCTGCATGAGAGCCCATTGCATTTTTACCATACATTAATACATGGTAAATACTTCCTGGTGTGATCTCACGATCAATATAACTTGGTATCCCAAGAAACTTTTCTCGTGTCATTAAAATTCCTTGACCATCACCTTTATCTCCATGACATACTGCGCAGTATATTCCATAAAGCTCTTTTCCATTTAATAAATTTTCTTCGTTTATTTCGATTGGAGACTTTAAACTCACCTTTGCTAATTCATAATCTTCATTTGTATTAAGAAAATCATATGGCGTCCATCCTCTAGCAACGGTATTCTCCACTGGAACCTGAGCTTCAATACCGTTAGAAAAAGCATCACTATCAGAATAAGTTTCATAACCAATTGATTCATGCATATTTGGGAAGTACTGGTAATTTGGGCTAGAAGAATTTGAACATGATTCTAAAGAGATCATAATTCCAAAAATCAAAACAAAAAATAATTTTTTCATCTTAGATGTTTTTTTCAATTACTTTAACTTCAATTGCACCAGTTGTTTTAACCAACTTTATGAGATCTTTCTCATTGTTTACTATTAATATTTCCATTAAA
The DNA here is from genome assembly GCA_029243245.1 of Flavobacteriaceae bacterium. GTDB lineage: Bacteria > Bacteroidota > Bacteroidia > Flavobacteriales > Flavobacteriaceae > Marivariicella. The sequence goes on from JAQWSK010000010.1 coordinate 99,458, forward strand.
AACTTATCATCAGTAGTTAATGGATTAGGGTTCTCCGCTTTTTTAAATGGCCATAGTTTACTCCTCATATAAAAAGTAATCACCATAAGATGTGCAGCAAAGTAGACAGTTAACTCAAACATAATCGGGACAAAGGCTGGCATATTTTCAATATAAGAAAAGCTTGGCTTGCCTCCAATGTTTTGTGGCCAATCCCCAATCATAATATAATCCATCATAAGAATTGAAATAATGAAACCCAGACAACCATACATAAAAGATGTGATTGCTATTTTAGTTCCCTCTAATCCAAGAATTTTATCAAGACCATGGACAGGAAAGGGAGTATAAACCTCTTCTATGTGATGCTTCTTCTCACGAATATCTTTAACGGCTTTCATTAAGACATCATCATCATCATATAATGCGTGAATTACTTTATTATTCATGATTCTCTCTTAGTTTTTTATACTTTTCACCTGATGATTTTAATATCGATTTAACTTCAGCTTGAGCAATAACAGGAAAGGTTCTCGCATATAAAAGGAATAAAACAAAGAAAAAACCAAGTGTTCCTATGAATATTCCAATATCAATAAAAGTTGGAGAAAACATTGTCCATGAAGAAGGTAAATAATCTCTAGTTAAAGAGGTTGCAATAATTACGAATCTCTCAAACCACATTCCAATATTTACAACAATTGAGATTATAAAAGAGAACACTATACTTGTTCTTAATTTTTTAAACCACATGAACTGAGGTGAAAAAACATTACATGTCATCATAGACCAATAGGCCCACCAATAACGACCTGTTGCACGATTTAAAAAAGCGTATTGCTCATATTCTACTCCAGAATACCATGCAATAAATAACTCTGTTATATAAGCTACACCAACAATTGAACCTGTAATCATTATTACAATATTCATTAACTCAATATGTTGGATAGTAATATACTCTTCTAGATTAGAAACTTTTCGCATTATTATTAATAACGTATTCACCATTGCAAATCCTGAAAACACAGCTCCTGCAACAAAATAAGGTGGAAAAATAGTTGTATGCCAACCGGGGACCACTGAGGTAGCAAAATCAAAAGATACTATTGTATGAACAGATAGCACAAGTGGGGTTGCTAATCCTGCCAATACAAGCGACACCTCTTCAAAACGTTGCCAATCTTTTGCACGTCCTGACCAACCAAAGCTTATTAATGAATATATTTTTTTCTGAAATGGACGCGTAGCTCTGTCACGAATCATTGCCAAATCAGGTAAAAGTCCTGTCCACCAAAAAACTAATGAAACTGATAAATATGTTGATATTGCAAAAACATCCCACAATAATGGAGAATTAAAGTTTACCCAAAGTGATCCAAATTGATTAGGAATTGGAAGCATCCAATACCCTAACCAAGGTCTACCCATGTGAATTATTGGGAATAAACCTGCTTGAATAACAGAAAAAATAGTCATTGCCTCAGCTGAGCGATTAATAGCCATTCTCCACTTTTGTCTAAACAAAAGCAAAACTGCTGAAATTAAAGTTCCAGCATGACCAATTCCAACCCACCAAACAAAGTTTGTAATATCCCAGGCCCAACCAACTGTTTTATTAAGTCCCCAAACTCCAATCCCCGTTGAAATGGTATAAATTATACAACCTATTCCCCAGAGAAAAGCAGACAAAGCAATTCCAAACACAATCCACCATTGAATATTAGCTTTTCCTTCAATTGGAGCTGCAATATCCACTGTAACATCATGATACGATTTATCACCTATTACTAGAGGTTTTCTTAATGGTGCTTCATAATGAGATGACATATTCTATATTTTTCTGCAATTATGTTTTATCAGTATTTCTCACTTTCATTTGATACATAACATTTGGTTTAGTACCAACACTTTCTAATAAGTGATACATTCTACTATTTTCTTTTAACTTAGAAACTTTACTTTCTTTATCGTTGACGTCTCCAAAAACTATAGATCTATTCCCACAAGCTTTTGAACATGCTGTTTGAAATTCACCATCTTTTATTTCTCGTCCTTCTAATTTAGCATCTAAAATTGTTTTTTGAGTTTTTTGAATACAAAAAGAACACTTTTCCATAACTCCTCTTGATCTAACAACAACATCTGGATTTAAAACCATTCGACCCAAGTCATCATTCATGTAATAATCAAACTCATCATTTTTGTTATAGAGGAACCAATTAAATCTCCGAACTTTATAAGGACAATTATTTGCACAGTAACGTGTGCCGACACACCTATTGTATGCCATATGATTTTGCCCTTGTCTTCCATGCGATGTAGCCGCTACAGGACAAACAGTTTCACAAGGAGCATGGTTACAGTGCTGGCACATAACTGGTTGAAAAACTACTTGAGGGTTTTCAGAAGGGTTTTCCATTTCCCCAAAAGTCGTTAAGGAATCTCCTAATCCTGAAATGTTATCTTTTGTTTCATTGTCAGAATCAAAAGATTCTTCTGATGAATAATAACGATCTATTCTAAGCCAGTGCATATCTCTTGATCTTCTGACCTCATCTTTACCAACAACAGGAACATTATTTTCAGCATGACATGCTATAACACAAGCTCCACATCCGGTACATGAATTTAAGTCAATTGAAAGATTAAAATGGTGTCCTATTGACGTATCAAAACTTTGCCACATATCTACTTCAGGGGACGTAACCTTAGTTTCAATATGGTTTTTAGAAACCATTGGAACTGAATTCCAATATTCTTTGTCTTTGGTGTTAAAAATCTCAAGAGTGGTTTCTTTTACGATATCTCCTCTTCCCATAAGAGTGTTGTGTAACTGAACACAAGCAAATTCATGATATCCTTCCGCAGGATAAATTGAAACTTGTTGAACTTTATTTTGATTTTGATAAAGTGAATATGCATTAATCCCAGTCTGCATTTCATCTTTAAGTCCTAATTTTTTTCCATAACCGAAAGCTAACCCAACCGTTCCTTTGCTCTGTCCTGGTTGAATCAAAACAGGAATAGTAAGTTTTGTTTTTCCAACTTTAATAGTAGCATAACTTCCATTAAGAGCTCCATTTGCAACATTTACATTTTTTAGCCCAATTGACTCTGCATCTGATTTTGATACTGTTAAATAATTATCCCAAGACACTCTTGTAATAGGATCTGGAAATTCTTTAAGCCATGGGTTGTTAGCCTGTTGACCATCACCCATTCCTATTTTTGAATATAAGATTAATGAAATTCCTTTCTCCTTCTCTACACATAAAGAGTTCGCTTTTATAAGCATATCTTGGATATTTATCATCTCTATATTTCTATTTAAAAGAGGTTTTATAAAAAAACCATCATGTAAAGTTTGGCTAAATGAATGTCCTGATAAAATATTATCTGTCCAATATTTTTTTATGTATGAATAATAATCATGTTTTTCATCTATAATGTCAATTAAAACATCCTGAAATTGAAGAGTATCAAATAAGGGATGAATGGTTGGTTGAGCCAAAACATATTGTCCTGTTTTAAACTCATAATCACCCCATGATTCAAGGTAATGAGGTAATGCTCCGACATATTGTGACACTGAGGCCGTTTCATCCATTTTAAGAGAAAAAGTAGCTGAAAAATCTAACTTTTTTATTGCTTCACCAATCTTAATTCCTTCCGACAAGTTGTTTACAGGATTTACTCCAACATTTATTAAGCCAGCAATTTTACCTTCAATTAAATCCTTTACAAATTCATCAACTTTTTTTGAATTTCCTTGACGAGTAAGTTTTAAATTCTTAGCATCAAATGCCTGGCTTTTAATTAATGTGTTAATCGCTATAACCAATTCTTGAGCTTTAGTTTCCTGTATCCCAGAGACTAAAACTGCTTTGGATCCTGAATTTTTAATTTTTTTAATCGCTAATAAAGCAGCTTTTCGAATTTTTGGATCTAATTTTGACTTAACTCGCTGATTACTTAATTCACCATAAATAAAAGCTAAAATATTTTTTAAAATAGATGGACTAGCTGGAATTCGCTTATCTGCATTTGCCCCAGAAAGACTCATGTTTGATTCAAATTGCATATGATATGACATTCTGGAGATCTTACCGGTTTCCTTTTTTGGGATTCTACCATCTGAATATCCAACATCATACCCGCCTCCTTGCCAATCTCCAAGAATATCAGCATCTATAGAAATAATTGTTTCTGCTTTAGAAAAATCATACTCAGCAAAGCCTCTTTTTCCATAAATATTTTCAAAAGCATCCAATGCTGAAGATTCTGATATTGTGTCATAGATTACATGCGAAATATTAGAATATTTGGTTATTAATTTATTTATTAGATCATGTGTCGTAGGACTTGCAAAAGTTTGAGTTAATAAAATTACAGGTTTATTGCTACTTTTAAGCAATCGTAGTTTTTCTTTAAACTGAATCATAAAGCCACCCCAGTTGATGTCAGATTGATTTACTTTTGGACCTTGTAATCGAAGAGAATCGTACATTGATAAAACTGATGCATGAACTCTTGCATTTGCATATCCTAAAACTGGAGATTCGGTATTACTTTCAATTTTGATTGGTCTTCCTTCTCTTGTTTTTACTAATACTGAGGCGAAATCATATCCGTCAGCTATTGCAGAAGCATAGAAATTTGCAACTCCTGGGAGAATTTGTTCAGGTTGAACAACATATGGCACAGATTTTACTACTGGACCTTCACAAGCGGCAATAGTAGCTGCAGCTGTAGTAAAACCAATATATTTTAAGAAATCACGCCTAGACGAGGAATTGTCTTCAATTATTGAATCCTGATTATTAAAATCTTTAGGAAGCTTTTGAGGGAATTCATCTTGCTCAAGTTTTGCCACTATCGGATTATCTTGATCAAGTTGATCAATGCTTTTCCAATAAGTTTTATTTGTAGCCATAAGCTAAATTTCTCTATTTAATTAATAATGACATTTTCCGCATTCTAAACCTCCCATTTCTGCCACAGTGAGTTTTTCAACTCCATATTTCTTTGAAAGCTCTTCATGAATTTTTGTATAATATTCATTATCCTTCACCTTAACATTTGTTTCTCTATGACAATTAATACACCATCCCATTGTTAGTGGCGAATATTGATACATTATTTCCATTTCCTCTACTGGACCATGACACGTTTGACACTTTACTTCACCAACCATAACATGCTGTGCATGATTAAAATATACGAAATCAGGTAAATTATGAATTCTTATCCATTTAACTGGCTCAGTATTTCCTGTATAAACTTGATTTTCTTCATCCCAACCTACCGCCGCGTATAGTTTCTTAATTTCATTTGTGTAAAATTCTTTTGTATATCCATTTTCAATATCCTCTTCACCATTGTAATCAGAAATATTTTGATGACAATTCATACAAACATTTAAGGCTGGTATGCCAGAATGTTTAGACACTCTTGCAGAAGAGTGGCAATATTTACACTCAATCTGATTTGCTCCTGCATGAATTTTATGAGAATAATGTATTGGTTGGACTGGCATATATCCTTGGTCAACTCCAACTTGCATTAAAAACCCGTAAACATAATATGCACTACTAAGTAAAAGAAGGACTACAGTTACAAAAACTATAAATTGATTATTAACAAAAGTTTTCCATATTGGAAGTCGTTTTTCTTTAATAGGAGGTGTAATGTCTACTCCGCTTGCAAAAGCTATCCTTATTAAAGTTCGACGAACTAAAATCAACATCACAATCAATAATAAAAAAACAACAACAAGAGCTCCCAAAATAATTTCATTACTTATAGTTGATCCAGAATTAGAATTAGCAAGTTGACCTGAATCTAAGACAGATACTACTGGCGCCGGAGGAGTATAATCTGTGTAAGCAATTATGTTATCTATATCTACTGAACTAAATTGAGGAAAACCAGTCATTACACTTTTGTTATACTCTTCCCAAATTGCGACTGCTTGATCATCTCCAGATTTTATCATTGCCGAACTATTTTTAATCCAGCTATAAAGCCATTCTTTATCATATTTTGCAGAAACTCCTTTTAATGCAGGGCCAATTGATTTTTTATTTAATTTATGACAGGCAGCACAGTTAGCATTAAAAAGTTTTTTACCTAAATCTAGGTCAGGTTCCTGAGCCAAAAGGGACTGAGAAAAGAAAGCAAAAATAAGCATACAAGCTTTTAGGGGTATAGCCAATTTAAATAGACTTAACTTTGACATAAGGAATATACGAAATGCTTTTTGCAAAATATAGTTCAAAAATCTTGTGCAAAAGTAAGGCAGTTAAACCTTAAGCTAAAAAGTTTTATGAGGTTTATAAGATCAGATATATAATTTATATTAATTCTAAATTATATATTTTATTTGTAAACTTATCTTGCGCTGAAAATCATTTTTTCGTTCATTTGTATAACTCTTAAAAAAAATGAAATCTTTATTGTTAACATTTTTAATTTCAATGACTTACTTATCTTCTATGTCTCAAGAGAGTACTTTGATAATTGAACAAGATAGTTTGATTTCAAAATTATTATTACTCAAAGCAAAGGTAAATCAAGATATCTATGCAACCCAGTTTTATAATATTCAATTGTTCAATGGTGATTATAATAGAGCAATCAAAATTAAGAATAATGTAATTTTAAAATTTCCAGGTGAGATTACAAATCTTACTTTTGAGACACCCAATTACAAAGTTCAAATGGGACCATTTAGGGATTACGAAAAAGCTGTTGATCTATTAAAATTGGTTAAATCCATATATCCTGCAGCTTTTCTTATCGAACCAAAAGCAATTCTATAACTTCTTCTTAATAGCCACTTCTTTATAAAATTCTATTACATCTTCCATTTTGATGTCATTATAATCTTTAATTTGAAGTCCACAATCATATCCTTTTGCAACTTCTTTAACATCCTCTTTAAACCTTTTAAGGGAGGTTAATTCTCCAACATGAACAACAACACCTTCTCTTATTATCCGAACTCCTGAATTTCTAAATATTTTTCCTGAAGTAACCATGCAACCAGCAATTGTTCCAATTTTTGATATTTTAAAAGTTTCTCTAATTTCAGCATTACCTGTAATTTCTTCTCTCATTTCAGGAGATAATAACCCTTCCATTGCATCCTTAACATCATTTATCGCATCATAAATAATTGAATATGAACGAATATCTATTTCTTCTTTATCTGCAATCATTCTTGCATTTCCCATAGGCCTTACATTGAATCCTATAACTATAGCATCAGAAGCAGATGCGAGCAGAACATCCGATTCTGTTATAGCACCAACTCCTTTATGAATAATATTAACATGTATTTCTTCAGAGGATAACTTTTGTAATGAATCAGTCAATGCCTCAACTGAACCATCAACATCTCCCTTAAGAATCATGTTTAGTTCTTTGAAGTCCCCAAGCGCTATACGTCGTCCAATTTCATCTAGAGTTATATGTTTTTGTGTACGAACATTTTGTTCTCGCAACAATTGAGTTCTTTTTGCTGCAATTTGTTTTGCTTCACGCTCATCCAATAAAACACTAAAGCTATCACCAGCTTGTGGAGCACCATCAAGCCCTAATATTGAAACTGGAGTTGATGGAGAAGCGCTAGTTAAATCATTTCCTCTCTCATTAAACATAGCTTTAACCTTACCACTTTGTTTACCTGCTAAAATAAAATCTCCGATACTAAGAGTTCCATTTTGAACAAGGACAGTAGAAACATAACCTCTTCCTTTATCTAAAAATGCCTCAACAACTGTTCCTTTAGCTCGACGATTTTCATTTGCTTTTAACTCAAGTAATTCAGCTTCAAGAAGAACCTTTTCTAATAATTCAGAAACTCCTGTTCCTTTTAAAGCTGATACATCTTGAGATTGAACTTTTCCTCCCCAATCCTCAACCATTAAATTCATATTAGCCAACGCTTCTTTAATTTTATCTGGATTTGAATTTTCTTTATCAACCTTATTTATAGCAAAAACTATAGGAACAGACGCTGCTTGAGCGTGACTTATCGCTTCCTTAGTTTGAGGCATAATATCATCATCTGCAGCAATAACTATTACTGCTATGTCTGTCACTTGTGTGCCTCTTGCCCGCATAGCAGTAAAAGCTTCATGTCCGGGAGTATCTAAGAAAGTGATTTTCTGACCATCTTTAAGCTCTACAGAATAAGCGCCTATATGCTGGGTTATTCCTCCAGACTCTCCGGCTATGACATTTTCTTCACGAATGTAGTCTAGCAAAGAAGTTTTACCATGGTCAACGTGACCCATTACGGTGACAATAGGAGCTCTAGGTAATAGATTTTCTTCTAATTCTTCCTCCTCCTCTTCAATATTTTCTTCTAGATCTGTTTTAACAAATTCTACTTGATATCCAAATTCATCTGCAACAATACTTAGGGTTTCAGCGTCTAATCTCTGGTTCATAGTAACCATAATACCTAAAGACATACATGCAGATATAATATCAGTTGAACTAACACTCATAAGTGTAGCAACTTCCCCAACCGTTATAAATTCAGTAACCTTAATTGTTTTACTCTCAGCTTCGAGTTGAGCTATCTCATCTTCTGATTTTTGTCGATGTTGTGAACGTTTATCTCTTCTATGTTTAGCTCCCTTAGACTTATTTGATTTTCCTTGAAGTTTTTCTAAAGTTTCTCTTATCTGCTTTTGAACTTCTTCCTCTGTTGGCTCAACTTTGGCAACCTGAGGTTGGCGATTGTTTTTTTGAGGTCTTTTAGCATTATTGGATGTTTGATTTTTATCAGAAGTGCCTGGTAATTCTTTACTTATTCTCTTACGCTTCTTTTTTCTAGCATCCTCAACATTTTTTTCTTTTTGGTTTACTTTATCTAGATTAATTGTTTGACCTGTTTTTTTTGGGCCAGTTAGTTTTTTATAGTTGGTCTCTATTTTTTTGTCAATTTTAGGTTCTTCTTTTTTCTTGTCCTTGTCTAGATCAAATACTTTATTTTTAAGCTCATCAGAAACAGGATCAATATCTATTATGACCTCTTCTTTGTTTTTGATTTTAGAATCACTTTCTTTATCTGTTTTGGAGTCTGGTATTTTAGATTTTAAGCTTTTAGGCTCAATTGGTTCAACTTTTGTTTTGGTTGACAAATTTTTTCTTAAAAGTGTATTAGATTTTTGAACTTTTAAATCAATCTTGCCAATGGTTTTGGGTTTCTGAAGCTCAACTTTATTTGCTTTAATTATTTCCTCCTTTTTTAATTCAAGTTCTAATCTTTCTTTCTCCTTGTTCTCTTGAATTAATCTCAGTTGTTCTTTCTCTTTTCTTTTTTCTTCAGTAATTTCGGCAGAGGCATCTTTTTTAGATTTATCAGTCTCAAATTCATCCAAAAGACTTCTATACACCTCCTTAGAAATTTTAGTTGTTGGACGCGCTTCAATCTGAATACCTTTAGAAGAAAGATATTCCACAACTCTGTCAAGAGAAATATTTAACTCTCGCAGAACTTTATTTAATCGTACACTTGCTTGTTCAGCCATATATATATTTGCTTGTCTAAGTTAAAGAAAATAATAGCGTTTAATTTTGTCCTATTCTTCAAACTCTTCTTTTAAAATTTTAGTTACTTCTTTAATTGTTTCCTCTTCTAAATCAGTTCTTTTTAATAAATCTTCTTGAGATAACTCAAGGATACTTTTAGCTGTATCAAGGCCTACTTTTTTAAATTCTTCAATTACCCAATCTTCTATTTCATCACTAAATTCTTTTAATTCAACGTCTTCTTCCATACCTTCCCTGAACACGTCAATTTCATATCCTGTCAATTTACCAGCTAATCGAATATTATATCCGCCTTTCCCAATAGCCTTAGACACCTCTTCAGGGTTTAAAAACACTTGGACTCGTTTAGAGTCATCATCAATTTTTAATGAATTAACCTTAGCTGGACTTAAGGAACGTGTAATAAAAAGCTGGAGATTATTAGTGTAATTAATAACGTCTATATTTTCATTACCAAGTTCTCTAACAATCCCATGAATTCTAGAGCCCTTCATTCCAACACATGCACCTACTGGATCTATTCTGTCATCATATGAATCTACAGCTACTTTAGCTTTTTCACCAGGGATTCTCACAGCTTTTTTAATAGTAATTAATCCATCAAAAACTTCAGGAATTTCTTGTTCAAATAATTTTTCTAGAAACATTGGAGATGTCCTAGATAGAATTATTCTTGGTTTATTTCCCCTAAGCTCAACACTATCAATTACTCCTCTTATATTATCTCCTTTTCTGAAAAAATCATTTGGAATTTGGCGGTCCTTTGGAAGAATAATTTCATTTCCATCATCATCTAAAAGAATAACTTCACGGCTTCTAATGTGGTGAACTTCTGCAGTATATAAATCTCCTACTCTATCTTTAAATTGATTGAAAACATTTGTACTGTCATGCTCAAAAATTTTGGAAATTAAATTTTGACGTAAAGTTTGAATTGTTCTTCGGCCTAAATCAATAAGCTTAACTTCTTCTGAAACATCTTCTCCAATTTCAAAATCAGTCTCAATTTTTTGAGCCTCCGAAAGTTCTATTTCTTGATTTGGATCTTCAACTTCTCCATTATTAACAACAATTCTATTTCTCCATATTTCTAAATCTCCTTTATCAGGATTAATAATTATATCAAAATTTTCATCTGAACCGTATTTTCTTTTCAATGTGTTTCGAAAGACTTCTTCCAGAATAACCATAAGAGTTACTCTGTCGATTAACTTCTCATCTTTAAAATCTGAAAACGAGTCTATTAATGCTAAATTTTCCATTATGTTTATTTTAAAATTTTAAAATCACTTTTGATTGAGCTATTTCTGAAAAACTCAAACTTTTATTTTTTATTACTATTTCTTTTCCTTTTCCAATTTTTTTTAGTTGTCGCTCCTTCCATTCAATCAAAATTTCATTTTCATTTACAGAAGTTAAAATACCTTCATGGTTTTTTCCTGTCATATCCTTTACAAATAATTTTCTACCAATATTTTTCAAATACTGTCTTGCCTTAATTAAAGGCTCTTCAGCACCGACAGAAGCTACTTCAATTCCAAAATCTAATGTTTCTCTGTCTAAATTATGCTCTATCGCCCTACTAACTTTAATGCAGTCTTTTAGCGAGACTGAATTATCACCATCCAAAACTATTTTAATTTTATTATCACTACTAATCACAAAATCAATTAAAAACAACTCTGGATTTTCTTCCAAAGATTTTTTTAATAAATTTTCAACATGTTTTCTAAAGTTCATTTAAAAAAAAAGGGGACCCTAAGGTCGCCTTTCAGAAAATTCCGTTTTGCATGGCAAATATAGGTTTTTTTAATAAAAACACAATCCCGTTAAATAGTATTCTCTCCCTATGATTATAATCTCTCTTTAATTTCAATTACAAGTCCCATCAATAAACATATAATTAGGCTTCCAATTACAATACCACCTACACCCATATTTAATAATTATTTATTTAGTTGGCCTACTAGGGCTCGAACCTAGACTCTTCTGGACCAAAACCAGACGTGTTACCAGTTACACCATAGGCCATTTTGATTTGCAAATTTAACCCAAACATTCCATCTTGCAAATAAATCTTCTGATTTATGATTTTTTTCGATTTTTAACTTTCATCAACACTTATATTTTTTATTATTATAGTATTTATTATTAATCCGTATTTTCGTGAACCAAGAAATCAATTAATGGAAAATAACTCTTTTGCTTTTTGGAATAAAATTTTTGGGTTACTCGTTTTTTTAATTGCACTTATAACATACAGTCTTACTGTTGAACCTACTGCAAGTTTCTGGGATGCAGGTGAATATATTTCTACTGCCACGAAATTACAAATAGGACACCCCCCTGGAGCACCACTTTTTCAAATGATCGGAGCTTTCTTTGCATTATTTGCTTCAAATACTGAAAAAATTGCTTTGATGGTAAATTTGATGTCAGTATTCTCTAGCGCTTTTACAATTTTATTTTTGTTTTTTACAATTACCCTGTTGTTTGATAAGCTATATAAGTTTAACTCCTATGAAAGTTTAATTGATAAGTTTACTTTTTTTGGAAGTGCTGCAATTGGATCTCTTGCGCTTTGTTTTTCTGATAGTTTTTGGTTTAATGCTGTAGAGGCTGAAGTGTATGCTATGGCTACTCTAATTTTATCAATTTTATTTTATTTAGCATTGAAGTGGGAAAAAGAAATGAATACACCAAGAGGAGATCGATGGCTACTTCTAATTGCTTTTATAATAGGACTTTCTTTCGGTGTTCATTTTATGGGACTTCTAACTATTCCAGCAATTAGCATGCTTTATTATTTTAAAAATTATAAAGCTGTTACTTTAAAGGGTTTTATAACTGCAAATGTAATTTCAATAACTATACTTCTTTTTATATTCAAACTTCTTCTACCTTTAACTCTCTCTTTCTTTGGAAATACAGAAGTTTACATTGTAAATGAAATTGGTCTTCCTTTTAATAGTGGGACAATTATAGCTGGACTTGTAATTATAAGTTTTTTCTATTTTTCTTTAAAATATACTAAAAGAAAAAAATGGGTCAATACTAACACTAGTTTACTTTGTATTCTGTTTATTTTATTAGGCTTTTCATCATGGGTAATGATTCCAATTCGAGCAAATGCCAATACAGTTATAAATGAAAATTCTCCATCAGATGCAAGATTACTTCTAGCATATTACAACCTAGAACAATATCCAGAGACTAAGTTATTCTATGGTCCTTTTTTTTCTGACATGTATGTAGGTCAAGATGATGAAAAGCCATACAAAGATGATAAACCTAAATATGAACGTGATGAAAAGACTGGAAAATACATTATTGTTAATAATTGGGAAAATGCAAGAATAAATTCCAATTCAAAACAAAGCGGACTTTTGCCTCGACTATGGAGTCCTGAACACGCTGGTAATTATATGAATTTCACAAAGCCTCTCGATTTTGAGATTGACAGACAATATAATTCAAACGAAGCGCTAATTAGAAAAGTAAATGAGTTTAAATATGATGCTGAAGAAGGTAAACTTTCCGGTGAAGATTATCATGATTTTTTTAAAAAATTTGGCCGCTATTTAATAATTGAAAAACCTTCTTTTTTAAGTAACCTGCAATTTCTTTTTGAATATCAAATTGGTTATATGTACTGGCGTTATCTTATGTGGAATTTCACAGGGAGACAAAATGATGTGCCAGGGACATACACCCCTCTTAACGGAAATTGGATTAGCGGAATTCCTTTTATTGATTCTATAAGACTTGGAAATCAAGATGAATTAAATAGTGATGCTCTTAATAATAAAGCGAGAAATACATATTTCTTTTTTCCTTTCATCTTAGGATGCATCGGCTTATTCTATTTATACAGATCAGATCCAAAAAGATTTTGGGTTCTATTATTATTTTTTCTTTTTACAGGATTAGCTTTGAAAATATATTTAAATGAACGTCCTTTCGAGCCAAGAGAAAGAGACTATGCTTTAGTTGGATCATTTTATGTATTTTCAATTTGGATCGGAATAGGTGCTTTATCATTAATAAATAATCTTAAAGCTTATAAAGGATCAAGATTTCTGAAACCTTTAATCACACTTTTATGTTTCATTTGTGTTCCATTTCTAATGGCATACCAGAACTGGGATGATCATGATAGATCAAATAGGTATACAGCTCAATCAATAGCAAAATCTTACCTTTCATCTATTAAAGAAGATGTAGGGGCTATTATATTTACTATAGGAGATAATGATACTTTTGCTCTTTGGTATGCTCAAGAAGTTGAAGGTTACAGAACTGATGTTCGAACTATTAATACAAGTCTTTTGGCTACTGATTGGTACATAGACCAAACCAAAAGAAAAACTTATAAAAGTGATCCTATAAAATCTCAACTAAAACATAAACTCTATGCGTATGGAGTTAGAGATTACATAAAATATGAGTCTCTAACAGATTCATTAAGATGGGATATAAAAGATTTTATTAATTGGGTCGCTAGTGATGATGATAGAACAAAATTTAAAAATTTAATTGCTCAATCTGGAGGAAATCCAAGTGATTATCCAAAAAATACCCAAGAGATGGTTTTTTATCCAACAAATAAAATACGCGTTAAAGTAAATAAAAAAAATGCCTTACAAAGTGGAATTGTTTCAATAAAAGACTCAGAGAAAATTGTTTCATATATTGACATTGATCTTCCAAAGACAGGTATTACCAAAAATCAATTATTAATGTTAGATATTTTGGCTAATAATGATTGGAAAAGACCTATATATTTTACAGGTGGTAGTTATGATGAGTCTGAATATATCTGGATGAAAGAATATCTTCAATTAGATGGTTTAGTATATAAATTAGTTCCTATTAAAACCTCTTTAAGTCCTAATAACCCCTATTTAATGGGACGAATTGATAGTAATTTAATGTATGATATAGTTAAACAATGGAGTTGGGGTAATTCAAATGATTCTGGAATTTATCATGATCCAGAAACTAGAAAAAACAGTATTAGTTTTAGAAGCAATATGACTAGATTGGCTGAACAATTAATCAATGAAGGAGAAAAAGAAAAAGCTAAAGAAATAATTGATCTTGCAATAGAAAAAATGCCATTAGACAAGTTTGGATATTATAGTCTTTTAGTTCCTTTCATTGATAATTATTATAAAATCTCAGAAATTAAATCTGCTCAAAAATTAACTGAAAAAGTTTCTGAAAAATATTCTGATAGATTAAATTACTTTTCTTCCTTAAGTGCTGATTTACAATATGGAATAGGTGAAGAAATAATCACAGAAATTGAAAGGTATAGAACTCTAATTGAAGCCGTATTAGCTAATGAAGATTCAGAGATTTTAGAAGAAAAACTAGACGAGTTTATTTCTTCAACTCAAGCCTTTATTTTTCTTTATGGTGAATACGATTATTACACTACTTTATATGATATAGTAGACGGATACTATATAAGTAAAGCAAATTATAAAGCTCAAAAAATAGCCTTAAAAATATTGAGTGTATATAAAAAACGATTAAACGTTTTCATTAATCTTTCAGATGAAAATAAATTTAAATATTCTGATCAAATTAAAAATGAAATATTAGATTTTCGCTATTTTATTGAAATGATATTATTAAATGATAAAAGTGAATTTTCTGAAAATATAGAAATAGAATACAACTCAATTGTTAATGAGTTCAAAAAATAAAATTATTCTACGTGATCTTTAATTAATCCTATTAGAGTATTCGCATCTTGTTCTCCACTTTGTCTCCAAAGCATCTCTCCTTCTTTATAAATCATCAAAGTAGGCAAGACCTTAACTCTTAGAGCTTGAGCTAGTTTTTCATTTTTATCAGCATTAATTTTAATTACTTTAGCTCTATCTCCCATTGCAGCAGCGACATCTTTTAAAGTTGGGTGCATAGCAGAGGACAATGTGTCAAACTCATTGTAAAACACCAATAGTAAAGGATGGTTATCATCTATTAATTGGCCAAATTTAGACATCTTAGATATAATTTAAGACTTTAGGGCAAAAGTAGTTTTTTTTCCTTAAACATCAATATTCCTTTTTTTTAGAGTAATAACAGTTATTTCAGGCCACATTCCTACTCTTCCCGGATATGCAAGATATCCAAATCCCCTATTGACGTATAAATATTGTTTGGATTTTTCGTAAAGTCCTGCAAATTCTGGATAACGCCATTTTATTGGACTCCATTTTATCCATCCAGGAATATCTATTCCAAATTGCATTCCATGAGTATGACCGCTTAGGGTTAATTGAAAAGAATTATTGTGAGGAACAACTTCCGCGCTCCAATGGGAAGGGTCATGACTTAATAAAATTTTGAATTCATTAGCAGACACGCCATTAATAGCTTTATTCAAATCACCAGCTTTTTTAAAACCTCCTGCTCCCCAGTTTTCAACTCCAATTACAGCTAGCCTTTCACCATTTTTTATTATGTGATCATTTTCATTAAGCAATAATTTGAAACCCATTTCTTTTTGAATTTTTTTTAGGTCTTCAAAATTTTTATTTTTCTCAGTCTTATTTGGCCAATCCATATAGTCTCCATAATCGTGATTGCCTAGGATTGAGTATACTCCATGGTCTGCTTTAAGTGTAGAAAACAAATACTTCCAGTGATCTAATTCTTTAGAAATATTATTTACTATGTCCCCTGTAAACATTATAACATCAGAATTTTGTTTATTAATTAAATCTATTCCATACTTGACTCTTTCATGATTATCAAAGCTGCCACAGTGAATATCAGAAATATGAGTGATTTTAAAATCATCAAATGAATTAGGAAGGTCATCAAAAATTAATTCATAACTCAAAACTTTATAGTTATATTTTCCTCTATACATTCCATAGATTAATGCTCCAAATGGTATAGAAGCAATTAGTAATGTTGTTTGAGATAAAAATTTCCTTCTTTGTGGAAAAAATTCTTGTCCTTGGGTACCGTGACTAAAAAAAGAATATAGTGCTTGTGGAAACCTTATAATATCTTCAAAAAATAATCCAATAATAGCAATAGATTGAAAAATGAATAATGAAATAAAAAATCCAAAGGAATAACTAATGGCATGTGTAAAACCTGTAGACCTATCATAATTGATTATTTGAAATATAAAATTTCCAATAATCAAGAAGGATATCATTCCATATAAAAACCACAAATATTTATTTTGAGAAGCTGTTTTAATACATTGAAATGAATACCACTGAGATAAACCAATTACTAGAATAAAAAAAAGCCATCTATAAAACATATTTGAAAGGCAAATTTAATTAACTGATTTGTTGAGATAATTTATGAGCTTTGCCATCAGACAAACTAGCAATAAAACATGTTGAATTTAATAAAGTTTCATATAAGGTTTGTCCTACAATAGGAACTCCATGAGGCACTAATCTTAATATTAACTTATCATAACTACTCATTTGATTATTCAAACTATTTACCGCTGCTATTACAAAAGCTTTTAATAGAGAAGAGATAACTTTGTACCCAACCACTTCTTTATTTGTGACCTCTTCGGACTTGTATATTTTTTCAACGCTTAATCCAATAATATCTTCTATCTGAGCCTTATATTTACTCTTGTTCATTAGAGCATATAAAAAAGTTCCATTTAATATTTTAGATTCATTCTCATTAAAAATTCTAACAGCATCTTGAATAAGTGTATTAATAGAGAGGGCTCTTAAATAACTTAATCGTTGAGATCGATTTGTAAGACTATTGTATTTTTTCGTGTCAATTGTTTCTCTAACTAGGTTTATTAGGTACTCTAAAGCATAATCTTCAGAAATTAGACCAAGATTTATCCCGTCTTCAAAATCAATAATAGTATAACAAATATCATCTGCAGCCTCAACTAAAAAAGCTAACGGATGCCTATGATACAATTTATTGTTATTAAGGCCCAGTTCCTCTGCTATTGATTCGAAAAATGATTCTTCCGATTTAAAATAACCAAACTTATTATGAGCGACATGTCCTGAATTAATTTCAGGAAAACTCCCTTTTGGATATTTTGTATAAGCTCCAAGCGTTGCATAGCTAAGTCTTAAGCCTCCTGGTGTTCCTTCCATTGATTTTGAAGCTATTCTAAAACCATTTGCATTACCTTCGAAATGAATAAGATCATTTTTTTCCTGCTTAGAAAGTTTATCAATATACTTTTTGCCAAAACCATGCTCAAAAAAATAACCTATGGCTTTTTCACCACTATGACCAAAAGGAGGGTTTCCAATATCATGAGCCAAGGATGCGGCAGCTACAATCGCTCCAATATCATTTGGCTGATAACCAAAACCTGTATTTAATTTGGGGTATTTATCCAAAATATGTTTTCCTGCTAATCTTCCAATACTTCTTCCAACAACTGAAACTTCCAAACTATGCGTTAATCTTGTATGTACAAAATCTGTTTTAGAAAAAGGAATCACCTGTGTTTTATCTTGGAGGCTTCTAAAGGATGATGAAAAAACTATTCTATCATAATCAACCTCAAAACCAAGACGAGTTTCATCTTGTTCGATCCTTAATCTTTTATGATTATCTCCATATCGTTTAAGTGATAATAATTGTTCCCAATTCATGTTTCAAAGCTAACATAATACTAAAACCTTTAAGGGGTTTTAATTTAATTTTTTGATACCATAAACATCAAAAAAGTTAACATTAAGGAAACATTCGTAAAATAATTAATTCTAAACTTTGTAGGAAAATCAGATAAAATGTTTAAATCATTAAAAAAGACACTTTCTTATATCCTTATTTTTATTCCTATAATGATTAAAGCACAACAAGTATCAGCCCCAAAATTTGGAAAAGGATTATTAAATATTTCTGGGAAAGACAGTACGTGGAGTATGAATTTTTCTGCAAGAGTTCAATATTTGACTTCTAATACCTGGCATGAGGAAAATAATTCTTATGGTAGTTCTCAATCAAATTCATTAATAAGAAGATCACGTTTAAAATTTAAAGGATTTGCATACCATCCCAACCTTACATATAAAATTGAATTAGCACTATCAAATAGAGATATTTCTGGTAGTTCAATCTTTACTTCATACGCTCCCAGAATAATCTTGGATGCAAATATTAGATGGGGGTTTTATAAAAACTGGAGTCTACAATTTGGTCAAGCAAAACTACCAGGAAATATTGAAAGAGTTATTTCTTCTTCAAAATTAGCATTAGTTGATAGGTCCTTACTCAATAGTAAATTTAATATTGATAGGGATTTTGGTTTACAATTAAGACATAAATTTAACCTTAGTGAAAGATTTGTTGTAAAAGAGACTTTAGCTATATCTCAAGGAGAAGGGAGAAATATTTCAAAAGGAAATATAGGAGGCCACCAATACACAGGAAGGCTGGATTTACTTCCATTCGGTAATTTTAAAAACGAGGGTGATTATGAAGGTGATGATCTTCGAAGAGAAGAATCCCCTAAATTACTTATTGGTGTTGCATACGATTATAACAATAATGCTGTTAAAACAATGAGTAATATGGGATCATATATGATAACAGATTATGGGTTTTATGAAACAGATATTACTACATTTTTCATAAATTCTCACTTCAAATATAGAGGATTTTCATTTATGGGTGAATACGCTGATAGAAATACAAATGATGAATTTGCTGAAAATAGTGATGGAAGTTTAACAGGGGATGTTGTACATATAGGTTCAGCAATTAGTTTACAAACTGGCTATGTTCTTCAATCAAATATTGCAGTAACAGGAAGATATACAAATATTAATTTTGACAAAATTGTAACAAACAATAATGATATTATTCAATATACTTTAGGTCTTTCTAAATATTTTGAGAAACACAAATTAAAAATTCAATCAGATATGACTTATGAAAACTCAATATTTTTAAATGATAAAATATTCTTCCGTTTACAATTCGAAATTCATTTTTAAAAAAACACTATGGAAAATTTATATTTAATTTTAGTAATTGTATTAGCTGTTTTAGCTTGTGGAGACCTAGTGGTAGGGGTAAGTAATGACGCTGTAAACTTTTTAAGTTCAGCTGTAGGCTCTAAAGCCATTTCATTTAAAACTATAATGATTTATGCAGGATTAGGAGTTGCATTTGGAGCCTTGTTTTCAAGTGGATTGATGGAAGTTGCCAGAAAGGGTATTTTTAATCCTGGTGAATTTTATTTTGATGA
This sequence comes from Flavobacteriaceae bacterium, assembly GCA_029243245.1. Lineage (GTDB taxonomy): Bacteria > Bacteroidota > Bacteroidia > Flavobacteriales > Flavobacteriaceae > Marivariicella. Next base: position 119,241 of record JAQWSK010000010.1, read on the forward strand.
AATCATGTTAATTTTTGCTGCTGTAATGCTAACCGATATCTTATTACTAGATTTCTTTAATACAATTGGAATGCCTACTTCAACAACCGTATCAATTGTATTTGAATTATTAGGTGCGGCCGTTTTTATGTCACTTATAAAAATTAGCTCTACTACTGGAGACTTGTCTGACTTGATAAACTATATCAATACTAGTAAAGCTATACAGATAATATCTGGCATTGTGTTGTCAGTAGTTGTTGCGCTTACAGCTGGGGCTATTGTGCAGTGGATCTCTAGATTCTTTTTAACCTATGAATTTGAGAAAAATTCAAATTGGATTAGTGCACTTTTTTCAGGAATAGCTTTATCCGCAATTACATATTTTATTTTAATGAAAGGCATTAAAGGTACTCCATACGCAGATTTAAAGTTTGATATAATTGGAGGAGTAAAAATTAAAGATTTTATCGAACTTGAAGTTTTAAAAGTAACCTTAGTTAATTTTATTTTTTGGTTTGGATTATCATTTTCTTTAATTCAATTTTTTAATATTAATTTATATAAATTAATTATTGCTATCGGAACCTTTGCCCTTGCTTTGGCATTTGCAGGAAACGATCTTGTAAATTTTATTGGAGTTCCTATTGCTGCTTATCAAGCCTATGAAGCCTGGGTTTTGTCTGGTTCAGCAGCTTCTGATTTTAGTATGGGTGTATTGGCTTCAAAAGTACCTACACCAACAGCTTTTTTAATTCTTTCTGGTTTTATAATGGTGCTTACATTATGGTTTTCAACAAAAGCAAGAAAAGTATTGAAAACTAGTTTAGATTTATCTAATCAAGGCTATGTGAAAGAAAGGTTTCAGCCTTCATTATTTTCGAAATTGATTGTGAAATTTTTCCAGAACCTATCTGAAATGCTAACTAAACTTTTACCGGGAAAAATAAATTCCAAAATAGAAATGCAATTTTCAGGATCAGCTACTCATACAAAAATGGTTAATGATCCCAATGCCCCATCTTTTGATATGTTAAGAGCCTCAGTAAATCTAACTGTAGCTGCAATATTAATTTCTATTGCTACCTCTTATAAATTACCTCTTTCTACAACCTACGTTACATTTATGGTAGCTATGGGTACTTCGCTTGCTGATAAGGCCTGGGGGATAGATAGTGCTGTATATAGAGTTTCAGGTGTGATAAATGTTATTTTTGGTTGGTTTCTAACTGCTATAACTGCATTCTTTGTCTCTGGAATAATAGTTTCATTGATTCACATAGGTGGTGTACAAGCAATAGCAATTATTTTATTTATTATTCTTGTAATCATTGGAAAAAATTTTATAAAACATAGAAATGAGGAAATAGAAATTGACAAGGATAAAATTCTTAAGGCTGAAAGTAAATCAATGAAAGGTGTCATGGATGAGAGCTCTGGTAATATTATAAAGTTTTTTAAACGAGTAGATGTAGTTTTTGGTGCATTGGTAGATGGGCTTTCAAAACATAACTTGAAAACTCTTAAAAAGGGGAAAAAGAATATAAAAAGACTAGAAAATGAAGTTGAAGATTTACGTGGGAATATTTTCTATTTTATAAAGAACCTAAATGAGGCAAGTCTGTCTGCTAGTAATTTTTATATTGTTTTGTTAAGTTATATTGAAGATATAGCGAATGATCTTGATTATATAATTTCAAAAAGTTATAAGCATATTGATAATGATCATCAAAAACTTAAGTTATCTCAAATACGCGATTTAAATGAGATTCATAATTTTACAAAATCTGTTTTTAGAGACTCAATGGAGACTTTTGATAATAACTCTATTTATGATATTGAATTAATTTTGAATAATAAAGATAAAATTAAAAGTAAGATTCAAGAAAAAATCAATGCGCAAATTAAACTTACAAGAAATATTGAAACAAGTCCTAGGAATACTACTTTATATTTTAATATACTTTTAAAATCAAAAGATATTCATAAAAAAAAGATTGGTTTAATTGAAGAGTTTTATAATTCATATAAACAAATAAACAGTCTTTAACTAAACTGAATTCTGTACAACCAAAATAATCACTCCAAACTTAAGAATGGTTTTTTTTTGAATACTTATTTAGTTATGATCCACACATTAAGCAATCGTCTTCTTCGGAAGATTTAGATTGAGCAAGCATTTCTTTTAATTCTTCAGGAGATAAGGGTTCAACAGGGATAGGGTTCTTTCCATCAACGGACAATGAAGCTTCAGTAGCGGCAACTTCAATAATTTTTTCTTTTTTCTCTTCATTATCTAAGGTGAATTTAATAGCGTCTACTGCTGATTTTGTTCTTAAATAATACATGCCTGTTTTTAAACCTGATTTCCAGGCATAAAAATGCATTGATGTTAATTTAGCCATAGTTGCTCCTTCCATAAAAAGGTTCAGTGACTGTGATTGATCTATAAAATATCCTCTGTGGCGAGACATATCAATAATATCTTTCATGCTCATTTCCCAAACAGTTCTATATAATTCTTTTAAATCTTCAGGAATACCTTCTATTTGCTGAATTGATCCATTTGCTCTCATTAGTTCTTGTTTCATGTCTTCATTCCATAATCCTCTATCTACAAGATCTTCCAGTAAATGTTTATTCACAACAATAAATTCTCCCGAAAGCACTCTTCTTGTATAAATATTTGAAGTATATGGTTCAAAACATTCATTATTTCCTAGGATTTGAGAAGTAGAAGCTGTTGGCATTGGTGCAACTAATAGAGAATTACGCACCCCATGTTTTAAAACTTTTTTACGTAATTTTCCCCAATCCCATCTTCCGTTAAGCTCTTCATCTTTAATGCCCCAGAGGTTATGTTGAAATTCTCCTTTAGAAATTGGAGACCCTTTATAAGTTTCATATGGACCATCTTTTTTTGACTCTTCCATTGATGATGTAACCGCAGCAAAATAAAGTGTTTCAAAAATATCTTGATTTAATTGCTTAGCTTCTTCAGAGGTAAAAGGTAAACGAAGTTTAATAAAAGTATCTGCTAGCCCTTGGACACCTATACCAATTGGTCTGTGTCTGAAATTAGAATTTTGAGCTTCTATAACAGGATAATAGTTTCTATCAATAACCCTATTTAAATTTTTTGTGACCTGTTTGGTAACCTCATAAAGGTTTTCATGATCAAAAGAATTATTTTTTACAAACATTGGAAGCGCAATTGAAGCAAGGTTACAAACTGCTATTTCATCACTTGATGTATATTCAATAATTTCTGTGCATAAATTTGAAGATCGAATAGTGCCTAGATTTTTTTGATTAGACTTCCTATTAGCTGAATCTTTATAAAGCATATAAGGAGTTCCTGTCTCAATTTGAGATTCAAGTATTTTTTCCCATAATTCACGAGCTTTAATTGTTTTTCTTCCTTTTCCTTGTTTTTCATATTTCAAATATAATTTGTCAAACTCTTCACCGTGACAATCATAAAGTCCAGGACATTCATTTGGGCACATTAGAGTCCATTCTACATTATCCTCTACTCGCTTTAAAAACAGATCTGGATTCCACATTGCATAGAATAAATCTCGCGCACGCATTTCTTCTTTTCCATGATTTTTCTTTAATTCAAGAAAATCAAAAATATCAGCATGCCAAGGCTCAACATAAATAGCAAAAGAACCTTTTCTTTTTCCTCCCCCTTGATCAACATACCTAGCTGTACCATCAAAAACTCTAAGCATTGGAACAATTCCATTTGAAGTTCCATTAGTTCCTGCAATATAAGATCCAGTTGCTCGAACATTATGAATAGAAAGTCCTATTCCTCCAGCTGATTGCGAAATTTTAGCAGTATTTTTCAAAGTATCATAAATTCCATCTATACTATCTTCTTTCATGCTTATTAAAAAACAAGAAGACATTTGAGGCTTAGGAGTTCCTGAATTAAAGAGAGTTGGTGTGGCATGAGTAAAGAATTTTTTCGACATCAACTCATATGTTTTTATAGCAGAATCAATATCCTTCATATGGATGCCAATTGAAACTCTCATTAGCATATGCTGAGGACGTTCAGCAATTTGTCCGTTAAGCTTTAACAAGTATGAGCGTTCTAAAGTTTTAAAACCAAAATAGTCATAATCAAAATCTCTATTATATAGAAGGCTTGAATCTAATAAATCAGCATTTTTCTTAATAATCTTATATACTTCATCAGATAATAATGGAGCCTTTTTATTAGTTCTAGGATTTATATATTCATACAAGTCTTTCATTGTATTAGTAAATGATTTTTTTGTGTTTTTATGTAAATTAGAAACAGAAATTCTTGCCGCCAATTTAGCATAATGAGGATGTGTAGTAGTCATAGTTGCTGAAATTTCTGCCGCTAAGTTGTCTAACTCAGAAGTTGTCACCCCATCATAAAGACCTTCAATTACTCTCACGGCAACTCTTACCGGATCCACAAGTCCGTTTAACCCATAACAAAGTTGACTTATTCTTGAAGTAATTTTATCAAAAATTACAGGTTGTTTACGACCATTTCTTTTTACTACATCCATCTATTTTGTATTTATTTGAGCACACAGCTATACACTTGCGCTGAATTCTTAAAATAATTATTTTGTTATTCTATAAAATAACAACTAGAAATCAGCGTCAAAGCTAATTTTCGTATCATCCTCTTTTGTTAAAACACCTGCTTTTTGATATTCGGAAACTCTCTTTTCAAAAAAGTTAGTTTTTCCTTGTAATGAAATCATATCCATAAAATCAAAAGGGTTAGTAACATTAAACTGTTTACTACAGTTTAACTCGACCAACAAACGATCAGTTACAAACTCAAGATATTGAGTCATTAATTTAGCGTTCATACCTATAAGGCTTACAGGGAGAGACTCCGTAACAAATTCTCTTTCAATATTAAGTGCGTCTAAAATTATTTCTTCAATTCTTTTTTTCGAAACTTTATTCACAAGATGCTTATTATGAAGATGAACTGCAAAATCACAATGCACTCCTTCATCTCTAGATATGAGTTCGTTGGAAAATGTTAATCCTGGCATTAACCCTCTTTTCTTTAACCAAAAAATTGAGCAAAATGCACCAGAAAAAAAGATACCTTCGACTGCTGCAAAAGCTATTAATCGCTCAGCAAATGAGTCAGAATCAATCCATTTCAAAGCCCAATCAGCTTTCTTTTTAATTGCAGGAAATACTTCTATAGCCTTAAACAATCTGTCTTTTTCAACTTCATCTTTAACATATGTATCTATCAGTAATGAGTATGTTTCAGAATGAATATTTTCCATCATAATTTGAAAACCATAAAAGAATTTAGCTTCAGAATATTGAACTTCATTAACGAAGTTTTCTGCTAAATTTTCGTTTACAATTCCATCTGAGGCAGCAAAAAAAGCCAAGATATGCTTAATAAAATATCTCTCGTCTTCAGAAAGTTTATTTTTCCAATCTCCTAAATCCTCACTCAAGTCTATTTCTTCAGCAGTCCAGAAACTAGCCTCCATTTTTTTGTACCATTCCCATATGTCATGATGTTGAATTGGGAATATCACAAATCTGTTTGCATTTTCTTCGAGTATAGGTTCAACTGATTTTGTCATATTTTTATTTGATACATTTTTTTAACTTTTTTGCTACTAACAAAGATTTAAAAATGTAATAACAATTGAAAGGAGTACTTTTCCACAAAGAGGCCTAGTTTTTAACAAAAAGACTAACAAATCTTATTTTTGAGTAAAATCAATAAAGATCTAAACATTTGATTTTCAGTATTTTAAAAAAAAAAATCTTTGCAAAACCCCGTCTTTACTAGGAACGCGTCTTTAACCATTCTTTTGCCGTTAAAGATAATTTTCTGTACCATGATTTTCCAAATTTTCTAATTAAGGCATTTTTAACAAACTTATAAATAGGTACTTTTAATTCTGATCCCAGACTACAGGCTGAATCACAAACAGACCATTCATGATAGTTAACTGCTGTAAATTCAGAATAATTTTGAATTCTAATCGGGTATAAATGACAAGAGATAGGCTTTTGCCAATTTATAGATCCAGCATTATGAGCTTTTTCAATTCCGCACTGAGCTTGACCTTTATTGTCAAAAATAGTATAAGCACATTCTTTTCCTTCTATTAAAGGAGTTTCCCATTCACCGTCATCTGCTTTAACATAATTTCCTTGTTCCTTTAATGACTTTATACCCCTATCTGACAAAAAAGGAGCAATTTTATCGTGCAAGTTATCTAACGTTTTTGTCTCTTGTTTTTCCAATGGAGCTCCAGCTGCTCCAGCAACACAGCATTCCCCTTTACACTTACTTATGTTACAAACAAAGTGCTCTGAAATAATAGATTCTGAAACTATGGTATTATTTATCTGAAACATTTATCAAATTTCAATCTTAAAACTAAATTAACGATTAATATCTCTTTCAAATATTATTAAGTTGAGTACTTTTAAAAAAAAAATGAATTTTGATTTTAAAGAAATTTTTACCGCTGGCCTAGTTCTTTTTGCAATAATTAATCCCATTGGTAATATTCCAATAATTATTTCACTTAAAGAAAAAGTTGGTCATATTCAATCAGAAAAAGCGTCAATTGTTGCTGGCTTCATAATGATAGGTTTTTTATTTCTTGGTAAAACTATTCTAAGCCTAATTGGTATTGATGTAAATTCATTCGCAGTAGCTGGATCATTAATCATATTTTTCATTGCGCTCGAAATGATAATGGGCGTCTCCATATACAAAAATGATATTCCAGAAACAGCATCAATAGTTCCTATCGCATTTCCTATTATTGCAGGACCAGGAAGTTTAACAACATTACTTTCTCTTAGGGCAGAATTTGAGCTTATCAATATAATTGTAGCAGTCTTGTTAAATATTTCGATTGTCTATATAATTTTAAAGTCAACAAATTTAATGTCACAAATTATAGGTAAGTCAGGAATTGCTATTATTCAAAAGGTTTTTGGAATTATCCTATTATCAATAGCCGTTAAACTTTTTGCTACAAATATCGGACAAATAATTAACTGACATTATGAAAAAATCACTATTAGTTTTTTTATTATTAGCTATTTCCAGCATGCTTTTTAACCTCTCTAAAATTGAATGGAATAAATCATTGGTTGATGAAAATTCAATTGCAGTAATTGGTGTCCTGGCTTCAGGATGTGCGTTTCTACTTATACTTATTTTATGGCTTTCTATTAAAATTTCAGAAAAAAATTAATAATTCTTTAACCTATATGGCATAATTTTTTTATTTTTCTTCAAATAGGTGATCAATTTTAACTCCTGCTTTTTTTAAAAATTTAACACCTGAAGTATCTTTGTATTGAATGGAATAAACCACTCTTGAAATTCCAGATTGATGAATAAGCTTGCTGCATTCTTTACAGGGAGAAAGGGTTATATACAAAGTTGAACCTTTACAAGATTGAGTTGACGAAGCTACTTTGAGAATGGCATTTGCTTCTGCATGTAATACATACCATTTTGTATAAAATTCTTCATCTTCACAAATATTATTAAAACCAGAGGGCGTTCCATTATATCCATCAGATATTATCATTCTATCTTTAACTATCAAAGCCCCAACCTGTTTTCTTTTACAATAAGATAAAGATCCCCATCTTTTTGCCATATCAAGATAGGCTAAATCATATTGTTTTTGTTTTTTTTCTACCATCTGTGACGAAACTACAAAAATCTTAATTCAAGACCTAAAGTCTTTCAAAAACCATTTTTAATGATAACACTAAAATAATCAATGAGCTTCCACTTAACCATAAATTAAATTTTTCACTAAAAGCCTTTATTATTAAAACATTAATAATTGCAACAATAGAAACTATTATCAGCTGAGCAAATTCAATCCCAAAAGCAAAACCTAATAACGATATGAATGATGAATCTTTTTGAATGATTTGATTAAAATATCTTCCAAACCCTAATCCATGAATTAATCCGAAAAATAAGGTTAAAAAGTTAACATGTTTAAAAACATCTTGTTTCCAAAAACCATTAAATTTTAACAAAACCGTAATACAGCTAAACGTTATAGTTATAGGAATTAATATCTCAATCAAATAATAGTCAATTTTAAATTTGAAATAATGATTAATGAAAAGCGTAAAACAATGTCCTATAGTGAAAAGCGTTACCCATTTAATTAGTTGTTTCCATTGATCCAAAGAAAAAGGTAAGGTCATTACAACCAAGAAATAAAAATGATCTAATCCATCAAAATCTAAGACATGATAATATCCAAATTTTATAAAAAAAAGAAATGTCTCTAACATTTTTAAAATTTATGTTTGTTTTTTAATCTCTCATAAGCTACTTGTACTTGTCTAAACTTTTCCTCAGCTCCTTTTAAAAGATAGGGATCTTTAGTTTGTAACTTGTCAGGATGATATTTTTTTACCATTATACGATAAGCTTTTTTAATTTCCTCAATAGAAGATTTTGAATCTACCTCTAGTATTTTATATGCGCTATTTTCTTCTTTAACAAACATAGCATGTATGCTTTCGAAATCAATAGAACTTATTTCTAAACTTGAAGCTATTTGATTTATTTTAATCAATTCCAATTTTGAAATATTACCATCGGCCTCCGCTATACCAAATAAAAAATGTATTAATTGAAGTCTTGTTTCGTAACGAAAATTAATTACAAACGAGTCTGTAATTTCATCAAGAGATTGAGTTTGATTTTTAACTTTAGAATTAAATATTTTAAAAATTTCATCAGACTGGTTTTTACCGTAATGACTTATAAAAAAACGTCTGACATACTCAAGCTCTTTAGAATCAACCTTTCCGTCGGCTTTAATTACTATTGCTGCTAGGGTTAGTAATTTGACTTGCATTAGTTTTTCATCAGAATGTCTAAATCTATTTTGACTACTAAAATTTGACTTGTAAAAAACATTCTCCAAAAGTTGACCAATAATAAATCCTACAATTGCTCCTGGGAAACGAAAAAAACTAAATCCAATAAACGCTGAAATCCATCTTATCATAAAAGTGAAATTGACGTCAAAGATAACTATGTCAATACGAGTTTCTTTATTATATTTACATAAAAAATATATGTATCCAAAAGAAATTTATGAGCCAATGAAATTTGAGCTAACTGAATTAGGCTTTGAAGATCTTGTAACCCCGTCTGAAGTTGAAGAAGCTCTAAAAAAAAGTGGTACAACTTTGGTGGTTGTCAATTCAGTTTGTGGATGTGCTGCTGCCAATGCTAGGCCTGCTGTTCGGATATCGTTATCTAACAAAGTAAAACCAACTAATTTAGTTACAGTCTTTGCTGGAGTGGATGGTGAAGCTACTGAATTGGTAAGATCTCACATGGTTCCATTTCCTCCTTCTTCTCCAAGTATTGGTTTATTTAAAGATGGAGAATTAATACATATGATAGAAAGGCATCATATAGAAGGAAGGCCGGCAAATGTTATCGCTGATAATCTTATATCAGCATTTAACGAACATTGCTAGCTAAGCATTAGTTTTTTTAATTGTAACTCAATTATAAAGACAGTTCCAAGCTTATCATCTGTTTGATATCTTATCTTTCCTTTATGAGAATCAATAATATTTTTTACTATACCTAGGCCTAAGCCCATGCCTTTAGTTTTGGTTGTGAATTTGGGTTCAAAAACTTTATCTTGTAAATTTGGATTAATCCCTTGACCATTATCTTTGACTGATATAATTATTTTATCATGCTCCGATTTTAAAACAACTTCTATCTTCGGTTGTTTATTTGAATCTACTGATTGTAATCCGTTTTGAATAAGGTTTGTCATCACGCGAATCCACTGTGTTCTATCTAAAGGATATAAAATTTTCTTTTTATTAGATGAAAAAATAACATTTTCATATTCAAATATTTCTGTTGCTCTTTTAGTAACTTCAACAATATCAGATGAAATTAGTTGAGCTTTTGGAAGAGTTGCAAAATCTGAAAAAGCATTTGACACGTTACTCATTATGTCAATTTGTTCAATTAATGATTTAGAAAATTCTTCAATTTTATTCTTATTTCTTTTATCTGTCGGATCATACCTTCTTTGAAAATTTTGGACTGATAATCTCATTGGTGTCAAAGGGTTTTTAATCTCATGTGCTACCTGCCTAGCCATTTCTTGCCATGCTTGTTCACGTTCAGTTTTAGCGAGTTTTTCAGCACTTTTTTCCAAATCATCTATCATTTTATTATAAGAATTAACCAAGCTATCAATTTCTCTAGAAGGATTTTTTAGATGAATTCTTTTATTTCGTTTAAGCAATCCAGTAGAATTGATTTGTAGTCTAAGTGTTTCAAGTGATCGCGTTACATATTTAGAAATGAAATAAGCAATTCCAATAGATACAACTAGCATTAGCAGATATACTTGATAAAGACTTTGTAAGAAAGTGTTTAATTCATTTTCGGAAAAAGAGACATCTTCAAAATAAGGGAAAAATAAAATTGCATATTCTTTGCCAGATGAATCAACAAGATATCTATAAGAAGATTGAAATTTTCCTATCTCATCAATGTTGTTTTCTACATAACGATTAGAGACGTTCTGTTTAATATTCCATATAGTTTCTTCATTAATATTATAATTATTAGCTATTATTTTTAGTGGTAAAAAATTAATATATAGAGGTTTTCCTTCTAAATCAAAAACAGAATAATCAACACTTAATATAGTTCTTACAGCTTGAAAATCTTCTTTAAAATTCATCCATGTTTCTTGAGAGGAGTTATTCAATTCATTTTTAGTGACTAAATAGTTTATCTGAGAAAGTAATTGCTTTTCTTTTCTCTGCATTCTGAACTGATTATAGGATTCAGATTCAGCATCATATTGAAAATAAGTTGCTCCAAGAATCATCATGCAAGCAGTAAAAACTAAAAGAACCATCGCTAGAAAAAGCCTTGTTCTTAATGAAATTTTACCTTTAATTATTTGCATTAATTTTTATTTTTATTATTTAATCTTTTATAAAACCGTATTCCTATAGCTAAAAGCACACCCAGTCCAATTAAACCTAAAACTCCAAAAATCCAATGAAAACTGTTTTTAATTGATACTAAAAAAACAATTGCAAAAAGAATTAAAGTTGCTCCCTCATTCCAAAATCTCATAAAAGTACTTGTGTAATTAAAAATATCTCTTTGAAAATCAATAAAAATTGAGTGTGTTTTTAAATGATAAATCAATAAAAATCCGACAAAAACAAGTTTTATTACCATCCATTGCTGCATTAATATTCCAGGATTAAAATAAATTAAAATTAAGGCAAAAAAAATAGCAAGAATAGAAGAAGGCCAGGTAATAATGTACCAAAGTTTTTTAGCCATTATATTTAGTTGTGTGGTTAAAATTTCTTTCTCTATTTCTGGCTTTTTTTGAGCTTCAATAATATAAATAAAAAGCCTTGGAATATAAAATAACCCGGCAAACCATGTTATTATAAAAATCAAATGTAAAGCTTTAATGTAATCGTAATATTCTATCAAAAATTTAATCTAGTTTTAAATAATCTAATTCAAGTCTCGCAAATTGTTCATTAAAATCTTTAATCTCCTTTTCAGTTAATAATTTTAAAATTTTTAACTGATTTTCTACTTTCCCAGTAATTTCAACCCTTACAGATTCATCCTGATCAGTTGGAGGAAAATCATTTAGTGTGACCAGTCTGTTTAAATGTCCTAATTTATTAGTAAGCTTAATGGGAAAGTTTAGTGGGTCTTGGTTACTTCGATTTTGAGTCTGATATAAAACTTTTTCTATTTCAGATAGTTTTTTTCTCAATTGTTTTGACTCAGAAATAAGCTCAGCAACTGAATTTAATTCAGTAAAATTTGATTCAAATTCTTTTAGTCTTGAATTAATCTTTCTAATTTTTTTTATTGCTTTATGAGCCTTGTCTACAGTCTTATTAACCGCATTAACAAAATTTAATTGTTTTTCAATATCTGAGATCTCAACCTCAGATCTTGGATCAATTAAAATTTCAAATGGCTGACTGTTTTTTTTCCCATTTTTATTCAATGTTACTAAATACTTTCCAGGAATAGACTTTGCCCCAGAAAATGAAGCCGACCAAAAAATCATTCCATCTAACTCTTCTGCTCCATCATGTTTTGTGTCCCAAACAAATTTGTTACTGCCTTCTTTAACTTTTAAATTATTTTGATTGTCATAATTACTATAAGTTTTTATTGTTTTACCATTCATGTCTGAAAAACTCAATGATATCGAGTCTTTTGATGAATCATACTTTTTAATATTGTAATAAACTATGACTCCATTTTCAAGATTAGTACCTGCTGTTTTACTTGACATTCCTCCATATCCTCTCATTCTATATGAGTCTTTTGGTGCAAATAAGTTAATTTGATTATTATGCGTTGAAACATTTATCTGATGTATAACTGTTAAATCATCAATAATCCATATCCCTCTTCCTTGAGTAGCAACAATTAAACTATTATTTTTAATTATAATATCTGTAACAGGAACTATTGGTAAGTTTTTCTGAAATGAGCTCCACGATTCTCCATCATCAAAAGATATATATAAACCTGATTCAGTCCCAGCATAGAGCAGTCCCTGTCTTGCAGGATCTGATCTTAATACTCTAGTAAAATGTTCAGGCTTAATTCCATTAACTATTTTTTTCCATGTTTTTCCATAATCATGTGTTTTATATAAATATGGCTTAAAATCACCTGTTTTATATGATGTTCCGGCAATATATGCTTTTCCAGAATTAAAATATGCTGTCTCTATGCTATTTATCATAAGAAGTTTTGGTGCTTTAGGTGGTGTTATATTTTCCCAACTGTCTCCTCCATTTCTTGTTAAATGGACTAATCCATCATCACTACCTACCCAGATCTCCCCATCAGCTAATCTTGATTCACTTGCCGCAAATAGTGTGCTATAATATTCAACACCAGTATTATCCTGAGTGATTGGTCCTCCAGAAGATTTCAATTTTTCAGGATCATTTCTAGTTAAATCATGACTTATTATTTTCCAGCTTTGTCCTTCATTTTCTGAAACATGAACATGATTAGATAATGTAAATAGTTTTTTTGTGTTGTGATTACTAAAGAAAATTGGAAAATTCCATTGAAACCTATATTTCATCCCCTCTGCTCCATATCCCATAGGATTATCTGGCCAAACATTTATACCTCTAACACTTCCTGTTTTATGATTAACTCTAGTTAAAAAGCCACCATAACTTCCTCCATAAACAATATCATTGTTGTTTGGATCAACAGCAATATGAGCTGATTCACCTCCAGCTGTTGCCTCCCAATTATCTTCAGTAATAAATCTGCCTTCAGATCTATGCTGTACTCTAATTGTTGAATTGTCCTGTTGAGCGACATAAATACGAAATGGAAACGCATTATCTGTAGTAACTCTATAAAACTGAGCTGTTGGCTGATTATAATATGTGCTCCAATCTAAGCCTCCATTATTTGATATTTGAGCCCCTCCATCATCAGCAATTATCATTCTATTATTGTCCTCTGGAGCTATCCATAAATCATGATGATCACCATGGGGCGCTCTGTTACTTTTAAATGTTTTTCCTCCATCAATCGATTTATGATAAGAAACATTCATTACATACACAATGTCCTGATTTTTAGTATCAGCATAAATTTTAGAATAGTACCAAGCTCTTTGTCTTAAAGCTCTACTTGAATTTACATATTTCCATGTTTCTCCTCCATTGTCAGATCTGTAAACACCTCCTTTATCTTTATTTTCAACTATAGCGAATACTCTTTCTGGATTAACAGGAGATACAGTAACTCCAATAATTCCAAGTATTCCCTTCGCAAAGCCTTGATTATCTGATATTTTAGACCAAGTATTACCACTATCAGTACTTTTCCATAGTAATGAGCCAGGACCTCCACTATTAAGACTATAAGGAGTTCGTTTTAAATTCCAAGTTGATACATATAAAATTCTAGAGTTTTTTGGATCCATTTGCAATTCAACAGCTCCAGCTTGGTCATTTACAAATAAAACTTTATTCCATGTAATACCGCCATTAGTAGATTTGTAAACTCCTCTTTCTTTGGTTGGTTTATAAATATTGCCTAGGACAGCAGCATAAACAATATCTGAGTTTTTTGAATCTATTACAATTCTTGGTATGTGTCTTGAATTTGGAAGTCCAGAAAAACTCCAGGTCTTTCCAGCATCAACTGATTTCCATACACCACTACCAGAAGAGACATTTCCTCTCACTGTCACTTCTCCACCTCCCACATATATAACATTTGGATCATTTGGAGCAATTGCTATAGAACCTATGCTTCCTCCAAAATATCCATCAGAAATATTTTCATATGTTTTACCTGCATCTTCAGTTTTCCAAACTCCACCTCCTGTTGCTCCAAAGTAATATAAATTGGGGTTATCTTTTACTCCAGTTACAGCTGCTGACCGACCACCTCTAAAAGGTCCTATCTCACGAAATTTAAGACTCTCATGAATACTGTTCTCATAAGAAACTGTTTTAACGTATTGTTTTTTTCTCTGACCAAAAACATTAGTTACCAAAAAGATTATCAAAACCTGACTAACTCCTTTTAATATTGATTTACTAAAATTTTTCATTTTTTCTGTTTTATTAGAACAAATTACAAAACAAATTTTGATCACTCAAAATCAAAAATTTAAATGATTTAAATAATCTCTTTTTTTAAGCTTTTAAATAAAAAATATCCCGTCACTATTGTTGCTATCAATTCTCCTAACGGAAATGCAATCCAAACTCCAATTACACCCATTTTATTTGATAAAATAAATAATAAAGGAATGAAGAAAAACCCTTGACGCGTGAGCGTTAAAAGTAACGCTGGAAGAGCTTTACCAATTGCTTGAAAATACGCAGCCCCAATAAATTGAATTCCAATAATTGGTGTGGCGGCAAAAACCCATCGAAGAGCCAATGGCGTTTGATTTAAAACTTCTAAATCATCTGTAAATACTTTAACAATAGCTTCAGCAAAAGAAAAAATTAAAGCAAAAACAATGCTTGCTAAAATACTTGAAAAAATGATCGCTTTTTTCACAGCATCGAATACTCTATCCACGTTTTTAGCCCCATAATTGAATGCTGCAATAGGGATAAACCCTTGCGTTATTCCAATTACAGGAAAAAGAGCAAACATTAACATTCTACTTATTATTGCATAAACTGCAACTGTCATTTCTCCTCCTGAGGTAAATAATATATTATTAACTAATAAAACAACTATACTAATCATGGCTTGTCTTGCCAGAGTAACTGATCCTAAAGAAGATATTTCTTTAACTAAAGGAAACGAGAACAAAAAATCATTTAGTTTAAGCTTTAATTCCGATTTATTAGAGGTAAAAAAATATAAGATATAAGTAGCAGTAACTACATATGAGATTGTAGTGGCCCATGCTGCTCCAGTCATCCCATAATCAAAATGATAAATTAAAATGTAATCTAAAAGTAAATTAGTAATTGAAGGAATCATCATTGCATACATTGCATATTTAGGTTTCCCTTCAGCTCTCATTGTATTATTTCCCATCATACAAAAACCCAGAACAGGAACTCCATAAAGAACGATTACATAATATGTCTTAGCTAATTCATATAGTTTGCCTTTTCCACCAAATGCAGGAATTAAAAATTCCAAAAAAAATAGTCCTAAAAAAACTAGAGTTAGTGTTACAAAAAATGTTAAAGTGATTTGATTTCCAAAAGTTTTATTTGCTTTAGAAATGTTTTTATTTCCTAAGGCTCTTGAAATAATTGAACCTCCTCCTATACCTATAGCCATACCTAAAGCAGCAATAAAAAAAGATACTGGCAATACAACATTTATTGCCGCGATGGCATTTGAACCAATCCATTGACCAACAAAAACAGTGTCAATTAGAATGTTTAGAGACATAACTAAAATTCCTACTGATGCAGGAACTCCTTGACGAACTAGTAATTTAAATATAGGGTCAATACCTAAACGTTCAGATATGTTATTCTCCATATTATATTTCAACAGTTGATAAAGTCCATTCTTCAATCCATCTACTCAATACTTTAACCCAATCATCACGATCATTTATACAAGGAATAACATGTAGATTCTTTCCTCCATTTTGTTCAAAACCTTCTACCGCTTCCAAACCTATTTCCTCTAAAGTTTCCAAACAATCTGAAACAAATGCAGGGGTTACAATTGCAAGTTCTTTTATGCCTTTTTCTGCAAAAGAAACAATAGTCTTATCAGTATACGGTTTCAGCCAAGAACCTAAAATTGAAACTCTTGATTGAAAAGTGGTTGTATATGTGCCTTCTTTTAGCTCCAGATATTCTGCAACTTTTAATGACGTGATTTTACATTGATGCCGATAGCAATATTGGTGGGCAGGAGATTTTGAGAAACAACATTTTCCATCTATTTTACAATGTGATTTTGTTATATCTGATTTTCGAATATGTCTTTCTGGAATACCATGATAAGAAAATAGAAGATGTTCCCAATTTCTTCCTTGCAAAGCCTCTTGAATCGAATTTCCAAGAACTCTAATATAATCTGGATGATTATAAAATGATGGCAATGGTGTAAATTTAATATGAGGAAAAAATTCAGCTCTTATCTTTTCAGCCAAAACTAAAATAGTTTCAGTTGTAGCCATTGCAAATTGAGGATATAATGGAACTATTAAAACCTCTCTAATACCTTGCTTATTTAGAATATCCAATCCACTATGAATTGAGGGTTTTCCATAGCGCATTGCAAGAGTTATTGGAATGGATACTTTCGTTTGAACTTTTTCCATTAGTCTTTCAGAAAGAACTATTAATGGTGAACCTTTATCCCACCATATTTTATTATATGCTTCCGCAGATTTTTTTGGTCTGGTATTTAAAATAATGCCTTTTACTAAAAATGTTCGAACACATTTAGGTAAATCAATTACCCTTCCATCCATCAAAAACTCATCTAAATAACTCCTTACATCTTTAATGTTAGTGCTTTCAGGAGAGCCCAGATTGACTAAAAGTACACCCTTCATTAATTTTTTTTACGAAGATACTGACATTAAATATTTTTTAGGTGTAGTGCCATACTTCTTTTTAAAAGCAACTATAAAATGGCTAGCTGTACTATACCCCAACTTAAGTCCAACCTCATTAACATTGTAGTTTTGTGTCTCTAACATTCTTTGAGCTTCAGTCATTTTGTGATCCAATAAATATCCGTATACAGTATCTCCATATAATTGTTTAAAGCCCTCTTTTAATTTTTTTAAACTTAAACCAATCTCTTGGGATAAATAATGCAATGTTGGAGGTTCAGACATTCTTTCTAAAATAATTTCTTTAGCCTGTCTAATTTTTCTAACATTTTCTTCATCAGCTAAAAAAGGACATTGCTCTAAATCAGTATCATCATTTTTATTGAAGTATAGACTAAGCAGTTCGTATACCTTGCCTTTGAGATAAAGAGCTCTCATGCTGTCATGAACTTTTGCCTGAAGGATTTGACTAAGAATAACAGCTATGTTTGGAGAAAAAACTCGATCATCATAAAATTTTCTTTTACTGTTCTCTGGATTTAAAAAAATGATATGATTCGCATCATTTGAAAATAAGTTATGAAATTTTGAAATTGATATTATGATACTTACAAGCCAACTATTAGGTTGTAATTTTAAATTTAGAGGTAAATCTTGTGTCGGATTAAAAAGCAAAACTGCATGTTCTTCATTCACAGTAAATTCATAATTTCCATCATTAAATAAAAGTTTCCCCGATCCTTTTAAACAAAAATGAAATTGGATATACTCTCTGGTTACTGACATTTTTTTTTGTAATATTTTATCCTTATTATTTTCATAGCGAACAACTAAGAACCCTCTCTCTATTAAAGTCTTTTCCTTTGAACTTTTATCGATATTTTCCATATGAACAATTGCCTTCCTATTTAGATAAGCTCTAAATTAGGCGGTGTTTTAAATACCCTAAAATTAATACATTTAATTAATATTGAAATAAATTTATGTAAAAAACCAAAGTCGGTATTAATAATTCGTTTATCGTTATTTTTTCATTTATCTCAAAATTACTTTTGCGACAAAGTTTAGATAATCAGGTTTGGGTTCAAAAAAAATTTTTGCTGTAGGTCTAAGTTATAAACAAGCTTCACTTTCTGTTAGGGAATCTTTCAGTCTTTCCTTAGAATCTTCTAAAGCGTTATTAAATCATGCAAAAAAAATTGGCATTTCTGAATTACTGATTAATAGTACATGTAACAGAACTGAGCTTTACGGACTTACTGAAAAATCAAATGATCTAATTAGGCTACTTTGTGAGTTTTCAAAAGGAGAAATAAATACATTTAATAGAGTTGGATATTCATTAGAAGGGAAGAAGGCAATTAATCATATTTTCAGAGTAGGTTCAGGTCTTGAAAGTCAAATTCTTGGAGATTTTGAAATAATAGGACAACTAAAGAAATCCTTTTACTATTCAAAAAAATTAAATATGGCTAATGGCTTTTTAGAAAGAATGATTAATACTGTTATACAAGCAAGTAAACGTGTTAAAACTGAAACTGGAATCTCTTCTGGAGCAACTTCAGTTTCATTTGCCGCTGTCCAATACATTCTTAAGAACGTTAAGAATATATCTAAGAAAAATATACTTCTTTATGGAGCTGGTAAAATTGGAAAAAATACTTGTAAAAACCTTATTAAACATACTAAAAATGATCATATCGTTTTAATTAATCGCACAAAAGAGCGAGCTGAAAAAATAGCCGGTAAATTTAAGGTGAAGGTAAAGCCTCATAATGAGCTAGGTACTGAAATTAGAAAAGCGGATGTGTTAATAGTTGCAACTGGAGCAGAACATCCAACAATTAACAAAAATCTTATTAAGTGTACAAGTCCACTTTTAGTTATAGATCTTTCGTTGCCTAGAAATGTAGTTCCTGAAATAAGTGAAATTAATCACGTTTCACTAATCCATGTTGATGAGTTATCAAAAATAACTGATGAAACACTAGTAAAAAGAAGAAAACATTTAAATAAAGCTGAAGAAATAATCAATGAAGTGACTTCAGATTTTAACAAATGGTTAAATCATAGAAAATATGCGCCATTTCTAAATGCAATTAAAACCCATCTAGAGAAACCCGCTTCAGGCCTAGAAGAAGCCGCATCAAAATTTACTGGTCAAGTTGCAAGCTACCTTAAAGATAATCCAGAAAATGCATCTCACACAATGGATTTATTAATCGACCTTTTTGAACTTGAATTAGAAGAAAATGTCAAAGCGTGAAATTCGAATCGGAACTAGAAAAAGTAAATTAGCACTATGGCAAGCAAAAGCTGTAGCAAATAAATTAAAAAAAATGGGCTATAATCCTTCTATTATGCCTATTACAAGTGAAGGAGATCTCAATTTGACTCAACCTATTTATTCAATTGGGATTCAAGGTGTTTTTACAAGAACACTTGATAAAGCACTTTTAAATAACACCATAGATCTTGCTGTACATAGCCTTAAAGACGTTCCTACAAAAATTCCAGTAGGAATTATTTTAAATTCAGTCTTAGAAAGAGGTAGTCCGTATGATCTAATATTATTTGATGATAAACAGGCATTAATTAAAAAGGGGGGAATTGGTACAGGAAGTCTTAGAAGAAAAGCTCAATGGCTAAATAAATATCCTGAAGATCAAACTGAAGTAATAAGAGGAAACATTCAAACTCGATTGGAAAAGCTAAAAAAATCAAATTTGAAAGGAGTCATTTTATCAAAGGCAGGAATAGATCGCTTAGGAATTAATAAAATAAACTTTGAACTTTTAAACTGGATGATTCCTGCTCCATCTCAAGGAGCAATTGGAATTACATGTCTAGAAAATAACGCGTTAATTAGAGAAGCCTTAGGAGAAATAAACTGTGATAAAACATTTTATTGTACAACACTTGAGCGTGAATTTTTAAAAACATTAGAAGGTGGTTGTTCTGCTCCAATAGGCGGATATGCATCGATTATTGATGGTGTGGTTCATTTCAAAGGAGGGCTTTTCAGTTTGGACGGGAAAGATTCAGTTGTTTGTGAACATAAATTTTCTTTTAAAGAAGATCCCGTCTATTTGGGAAATAAAGCTGCATTAGAATTATTAAAAAACGGTGGTAATAGCATTATTGAAATAATTAAAAATACAACGTGATACAAATATTATCTACAAAAAAATTAAATAAAAAAACTAGATTAGCTTTTGGTGAAAATGGAATACATGCTATTGAAGCTCCAATGATAAAGACAGCACTAATAGATTTCCAATGGCCCAAAATTGAAGATGGAATAATCATAACAAGCTCAACAGCTTTAAAATCTATTTTAAAACATAAACAATTTAGAACCATAATCAACCTCCCATTTTTTTGTGTAGGTCCTATTACCAAAAACAAATTAATTAAACTGGGATTAAAAGTTGTTTTATGTGAAAACTCTGCTAAGGAATTATCATATAAATTAGTAGAACATTATTCCGATAAAGCATTCAACTATTTTTGCGGAAAACAAAGACTTGATATTATAGAAAATTTAATGATAACAAATAATATAAGTATAAGTTTTTCTGAGGTTTATGAAACAAAAGAAAAATCAAAAAAAGTTGAAGATAATTTTGAAGGAGTTTTGTTTTTTAGTCCATCTGCTGTAAAAAGTTTTGCGTTAAATAACTCCTTTAATTCAAAAAAGTATTTTTCCTGGGGCAATACTACTGCTAATGAAATTGCGAAACACACCAATAATTATTTCATTTCAAAAAAACCCGAAATAAAATCATTGATTTTATTAATTAAAAAACATATAAAAAAAACCGATGCTTAAAAATGATCTTTTTATACGTGCACTAAAAGGTGAAATTGTAACAAGACCTCCTGTTTGGATCATGAGACAAGCTGGACGATATCTTCCAGCCTTTATGAAATTAAAAAATAAATATGATTTTTTTACAAGATGTCAAACCCCTGAACTAGCTACTGAGATTACATTAATGCCAATAAATCAATTAAAACCAGATGCCGCTATTTTATTTAGTGACATATTAGTGGTCTTACAGGCAATGAATGTTGATGTAGAAATGAAAGATGGAATCGGTCCTTGGATTCCAGATCCAATCAAAAATAAAAAAGATTTATTTAATATAATTGTTCCAAATATTAAAGAAAAATTAGGCTATGTTTTAGATGCTGTGAAAATGACTCAAAAAGAATTAAAGAACAGTATTCCCTTGATTGGGTTTGCTGGGTCTCCATGGACACTTCTTTGTTATGCCATTCAAGGTCAAGGCTCAAAAACTTTTGATAAAGCAAAAGCATTTTGTTTTGAACATCCTATACTAGCTCATGAATTTCTTCAAAAAATAACTGACACAACAATTTTATATTTAAAAGAAAAGGTGGCTTCTGGAGTAAATGCTGTTCAATTATTTGATTCATGGGGTGGGCTTCTTTCACCTAAAGATTATGATGAGTTTTCTTGGTATTATTTGCAACAAATTGTTTCAGAGTTAAAAAAAATTACCCCAGTAATTATTTTTGGAAAAGGTTGTTGGTTTGCTCTTAATAAAATGAGCCACTCTGGAGCATCTGCGTTGGGTATAGACTGGACATGTTCTGCTCAAAATTCTCGTTATTTAAGTGGAGGAAATATTACGCTTCAAGGAAATTTTGATCCCGCAAGGTTACTTTCACCAATTCCAAAAATCAAAAAACAAGTAACAGAAATGATAGATGAATTTGGAAAGGACAGATATATCGTTAATTTAGGTCATGGTATCTTACCCAATATTCCTTTAAGTCATGCTCAAGCTTTTATTGATTCTGTAAAACAATACGAAAACATTAAATGAAAAAAGCTTTTCTAGATTACATATATCAACTTCAAGAAATTATAACAACATCCATTGAAGAAACTGATGGAAAATCCAAGTTTAAAGAAGATGTTTGGGAAAGATCCGAAGGAGGGGGTGGTCGTTCACGAATAATGGAGAACGGTAAGGTTTTTGAAAAAGCCGGAGTAAACATATCCGCAGTTAGTGGAGTCTTACCTGAAAGCTTAGAAAATTCTTTTAATGTAATCAACACTAATTTTTTTGCTTGCGGACTAAGTCTCGTTATTCATCCGAAAAATCCAATGGTTCCAACTGTTCATGCAAATTGTAGATATTTTGAACTATACTCTTCCAATGGGGTTTTAAAAGATCAATGGTTTGGAGGGGGGCAAGATCTTACCCCTATATATTTAATTGATGAAGATGCCAAGCACTTTCATGAAATATGTAAATCAGTTTGTGACAAACATTCTCCCAATTTTTATAAAATTTATAAAGAAAAGTGTGACTCATATTTTTGGAATAAACATAGAAATGAATCACGTGGAATAGGTGGCTTGTTTTTTGATTATTTAAGGTCAGACCATAATTATAAAATTGAAGACTGGTTTTCATTTGTTAAGGATGTAGGAAATAGTTTTTTAAAAGCATACATTCCAATCGTTAATCTTAGAAAAAATTACAACTACAATTCAAACCAAAGAAATTGGCAAGAGATAAGAAGAGGTCGCTATGTTGAATTCAATTTAGTACACGACAAAGGAACTTTGTTTGGTCTTAAAACAAATGGAAGAATCGAAAGCATATTAATGAGTTTGCCTCCTAAGGTTCAATGGGTATATGATCATATTCCTGAAAAAGACTCAGAAGAAGAGAAATTAATCAAAGTATTGCAAAACCCAATAGACTGGACTACATGATGTATTTTTGTACCTTTAAAAAACATAAAATTTTCATATGAATACTGGATCTATTCTAATCCTATTACCTCTATTAATAATTTTCTCATATTTATTTGATTTAATAGCAAAGAGAACAAAATTTCCTTCTGTCATTTTGCTCATGATTACAGGAATTATTGCTCGAACTGTTGCTAATAAATATGGATTTGATAATACTGTTTTATTAAATTCGTTAATTCCTGTTTTAGGAACTATTGGTTTAATTCTTATTGTGATGGAAGGTGCGCTTGAATTAGATATAAGAAGAGAAAAGTTAGGTCTTATTTTTTCTGGGTTTTTAGCAGCATTAATTATTTTAATTCTTAATATAATTTTACTTAAATTTTTTTTTACAACAATTCTTAAAATTCCTAATGATCCTGCTATTCTATATGCTATTCCACTTTCTATAATTAGTAGCGCTGTAGTAATTCCTTCCGCAAGTGGACTTTTAGCAAGGGATAAAGAGTTTGTCATTTATGAATCTACGTTCTCAGATATTTTAGGAATCGTAATTTTTAATTACAGTATTCAGCAAATAGAATTAAACGAACCATTGGTAAGCGCCTCACCTATAATGGAATTAGGTATACAAATTCTAGGTATAGTTTTTCTTTCTTTAATCATAACTTACTTTCTTGCCAGACTGATTCAGAGTATTGATCACCATGTAAAATTTTTTCTTATTCTTGCTCTTTTAATTTTAGTTTATGCCGTTGGAAAATCTTTCCATTTTCCATCACTTTTAACAATTTTTATTTTTGGAATATTCTTAAGTAATGGAGGAAGAAATCGTGATTTTGAGTTATTACCAAATTTTATGACAAGATCTATAGATATAGAAAAAACAAAAAAAAGTCTCGATGAATTCCATGTTTTAACATCTGAATCTACTTTTTTAGTCCGTACTTTTTTCTTTTTATTTTTTGGATTTTCAATAACATTAGATAGTTTTATTTCTCCTGAACCATATTTCTATGCTATTTCTGTTTTATTAATTATGTATGGGGCAAGGCATTTATATCTTTCATTTAGCACCTTCAACTTTAATACTACTCCTCTAGTATATATGTCTCCTAGAGGTTTAATTAGTATTTTACTATTTCTTCAATTAGGGACATTAGATGACCCCAATCTTAAAACTAATGTTATAGATGAAAGAGTTTTACTATTAGTTATTTTAATATCAATGCTTGTTATGCTACTTGGAACTCTTAAAAAACCTGAAGTCAAAGAAAATATTTCTCTTGAAATTAAAACTCCAATAGATGAGGAAATAGATCCTGATTATTCAAATGAACAAATAAATAATTAAATATGTATCCTTTAAATCGTAACCGTAGATTAAGAAGCTGTTCTGCTATTCGAGATCTTGTTAGAGAAACCGAACTTTCTAATAATGATTTTATAGTGCCTCTTTTTGTAGTTGAAGGTAAAAACATTAAGAAAGAAATTCTTTCAATGCCTGATTATTATCAATGGAGTTTAGATTTGCTTGAACAAGAAGTAAAAGAGCTTTGGAAAATTGGTTTAAAAGCAGTTTTAGTTTTTGCTAAGATTGATGATGCTTTAAAAGATAATAAGGGTACAGAGGCCTTGAATAAAGATGGTCTTATGCAAAGAGCTATTAAAACAATTAAAAACAGCATTCCAGAAATGTTAGTTATGACTGATGTCGCTCTTGATCCTTATTCTTCATTTGGACATGATGGAATTGTAGAAAACTACAAAATTTTGAATGATTCAACCATTAATGTATTATCTGAAATGGCTATCTCTCATGCTAATGCAGGAGCAAATTTTGTTGCCCCAAGTGATATGATGGATGGAAGAGTTCTAAAAATAAGGGAAGCCCTTGAAGCCCAAGGGTTTTTAGACACAGGGATTATGAGCTACAGTATTAAATATTCTTCATCATTTTACGGTCCATTTAGAAATGCCTTAGATTCAACTCCGGGTTTTGGTGATAAAAAAACATATCAAATGGACTATGGAAATCGAAAAGAATCGATTAATGAGGCTTTAAAAGATATTGAAGAGGGTGCTGATATAATTATTATAAAACCTGGAATAACATACCTTGATATAATTAGTTTATTATCTCAAGAAGTAAATACTCCTATTGCTGTTTACCAAGTAAGTGGAGAATATTCAATGTTAAAAAGTGCTGCTGCAAAAGGATTTTTAGACTACGATAAGGTAATGATGGAAGAGCTTTTTGCATTTAAGCGTGCAGGAGCAAATATGATAGTCACTTATCATGCAAAAAATGCTGTTAATCTTTTAAACAAGAGCTTATGAATAAATTTTTAAAATCTTTAATTTTTATAATATTAGTAATCTATAGCAGTCTTTATGTATCCGGCTATTCATGGTTCATTAAAGGAATTACTAAAATCTATTTTACCGGACACACTACAAGTTATTTATCGGATTATAAAGTTTTTGACAATAATGAAATTCCAGCATCAACAGATCCTCAACCATGGCCAATTCATGAAAAATACAACACAATAAACTCTTCAAAACTTCTTGATGATTATAATTCAAAAACAAATACAGTTGCATATTTAATCATAAAAAATGACAGTTTGTTTTATGAAAAATATTATGATGGATATGGTCCAAATTCTAAAAGCAATTCTTTTTCTATGGCTAAAAGTTTTGTTTCTGCCCTTCTTGAAAAGGCTATAATGGATGGGTATATTAAAAGTTTAAACCAACCTGTTTACGAATTCTTACCCAAATTAAAAGGCTCTTATTCAAAAGAAGTAACATTAGGAGATTTAGCAAGTATGTCTTCAGGGCTTGATTGGGAAGAAGAATATTATTCCCCATTTGCAGTAACTGCATCTGCTTATTTTGTTGACAATCTTTCCTCTCTAATTTTAAATCAAGAAATTATAAATCAGCCTGGAAAAAGTTTTAAATATTTAAGTGGAGCAACACAGCTACTCGGGATGGCAATAGTTAAAGCAACCGATAAATCACTTAGTGATTATTTATATGAAAGCTTTTGGAATCCGATGGGTATGGAAAAAAATGCATTATGGCAAATAGATAGTAAAGACAATGGTTTGGAAAAAGCATTTTGCTGTATTGCCTCAAACGCCAGAGACTTTGCTAAGTTTGGTAAGCTCTATAAAGACTTTGGCCGATGGAATGGAAAAGTTTTGATTGATTCAACATATGTTGTAAAGTCTATTTCTCCTCGTTTTAAGGAAAGTCCTGGATATGGTTATGGTTTTTGGCTAGAAAAATGGAATGGAAATAAAATCTTCTTTATGCAAGGTCATCTTGGCCAATATGTTTTTGTTTTACCTAAAGAAAATATTATAGTTGTAAGATTAGGTCATTTAAAGGGAGAAAGATCTGATGATGATCATTATATATATATAGACGAGGCAATTAAAATGCTCAATAATCTTAATTAATTTTTAGACTGCAGGGTTTGGAATTTTATTATGAATCTCATCTATTTTAGATAAAATTTCTTCTGAAAGCTTTACAGTATGAGTTTCAATATTTTCCTTTAACTGCTTTAAAGAAGTTGCTCCTATGATATTACTAGTGACAAAACTTCTTTCACTAACAAAAGAAAGCGATAATTGAGTTAGACTTAGACCATTTTGTTTAGCAAGGTTATAATAAAGCTCAGTTGCTCTTGAACATTCATCGCTTGAATATCTTTTATAATTCGGCATAAATTCTAATCTAGAGCCCTGAGGTATAATTCCGCCCATATATTTTCCAGTTAACACTCCAAACCCAAGAGGGGAATAAGCCAAAAGTCCAATATCTTCTCGGTGACAAATCTCAGAATGACCAGTTTCAAACTCTCTACACAAAAGAGAGTAGGCATTTTGAATTGAAACCATTCTTGGCCGATTAGCATTTGAAGCGTTTAAAAACTTCATCATACCCCATGGGTTTTCATTTGAAATTCCAATATGTCTGATTTTTCCAGATTTAATATGACCTTGCAATGTGTCTAAAACATTTTCAAAATTTTCAACCCATGGATCATCTGACATAAAAATGAAGCCTCTTTTTCCAAATTTATTTGTTTTTCTCTCAGGCCAATGAAGCTGATATAAATCAATATAATCTGTTTTTAATCGCCTTAGACTATTATGAAGAGCTTCATCAATATTTGGTTTATTAAAACTCATATTATTTCTAATATGAGAACTAAATACTTCAGGCCCAGCTATCTTTGATGCTAAAATAACTTGGTTACGTTTTCTGTTTTTTTTAAACCAATTGCCTATAATTTCTTCTGTTGCACCATGGGTTTTTGATTCTGCTGGAACAGGATATAATTCAGCTGTATCCCAAAAATTTACACCCTGATCCAAAGCATAATTCATTTGTTCAAAACCTTCAGCCTCAGTATTTTGTTTACCCCAAGTCATGGTTCCAAGACATAACTTACTTACATCCAAATCTGTATTTGGTAATCTTTTATATTCCATTAAATTTTAATTTAAATTTTCCAATATCTCAGTTATAATATCGAATTGTGGAGTTAAAATAACTTCTATCCTCCTATTAGTTAATTTTCCTTTTTCGTTACTGTTAGGTCCAATTGGCAAAAACTCTCCTCGTCCTGCAGCTGTTAAATTTTGTGGTATAATCTGATCGTTCTTTAAAAGTAATTGAACGATTGCTGTTGCACGTTTAGTTGAAAGATCCCAATTATTTCCAATTGTTCCTTTGCCTGTGTAGGGAACATTATCCGTATGACCCTCAATTAAAACATTAATTTCAGGGTTTTCTGCTAAAACATTTGACAACTGATTAATCGCTTTTATTCCCTCAGGACCTACTCTCCAACTTCCTGATTTAAATAATAATTTATTCTCCATAGAAACATAAACTTTACCGTTTCTTTGCTCAACTGTTAGTCCATTCCCTTCAAAATTTAGTAATGCATCTGACAATCTTTTTTTAAGAATATTTAAATTTTGTTCTTTCTCTAAAACAAGTCTTTCCAATTCACTAACTCGAGCAAGACCTTTATTTAGTTCATACTGTTTATAATTAAGACTATCTAACAAGGCATTATTTTCTTTGATTCTAGCTTTAAGGTTTGAATTACTTTTAGAAGCTAAAAAAGCATAGTCATTTTGTAATTTGTATAGCTTCGATTTTACAGCTAATAAACTGTCATTAGTAATCTTAAGAAGATGAATTTTTGATTCTAAACTTTGAGAAATAGAATCGATATTATTATTAAGTAATTTGTTTTCTTGTTGGGAAATTCTATAATTCATTTTTTCATTTGCGTAACGATCTTCAATCTCACTAAAAGTTTTAAACGAGACACAACCGTTGAATAAAAAAAGTAATAGTAATACTTGGAAAATATTTTTCATATTATAAAATTAAAATTTTAAAATCAGTCCAACTGGACAATGATCAGAATGAAATGCATCAGGCATTATGAAAGAGTTTTCAATATTAGAAGATAATTCTTCACTAACTAGGTTATAGTCAATCCTCCAACCCTTATTATTAGATCTGGAGTTTGCTCGATAACTCCACCAACTATAATTATTTGGTTCTGAATTTAATAGTCTAAATGAATCAATAAATCCATTATTTAAAAAATTATCAAGCCACAATCTTTCTTCAGGTAAAAAACCGGAGACATTTTTATTTCTAATGGGGTCATGAATATCAATTGCCTTATGACATATATTATAGTCTCCAGATATAACAATACGAGGAAACTCTTTTTTCAATTTATTAATATGGTTTTGAAACTCCTCCATAAAATTAAATTTGAAATCAAGTCTTTGAATATTTGTCCCTGAGGGAAGGTATAAGCTCATTACAGAAAATTCATCAAAATCTAATCGAATTGTTCTTCCTTCAAAATCCATTGAAGGTATTCCAGTTCCATAAGAAATATTATTTGGTTCCTTTTTGGATAGAATTCCTACTCCACTATAGCCTTTTTTTTGAGCTGAAAACCAATAATTATAATATCCTAATTCTTCAAAAATATTTGTTTCAATTTGATCTTTTTGAGCCTTTATTTCTTGAATACAAACAATATCTGGTTCTGAAATCTTTAACCACTGAGCAAAACCTTTTTTCAAAGCAGCTCGAATACCATTTACATTATATGATATAATTTTCATTAATAACTAAAATAATAATTACGGTAATTATATTTGCCTGAATTAATAAAAGTTTCCACTGATGTTTTAACAAGACAAAGAATCTATTTTGCAAAAACTAATTTAGATATTCTCTAACCAGTCTTTAACATTTAGCTTTTGTTCTAAAAATCCAGATATATTTTTTAATAAGATTCGTTCTTGACTCATTGTGTCTCGATCTCTTATTGTTACGGTTTTATCTTCTAAGGATTGATGATCAACTGTTATGCAGTATGGTGTTCCCAAAGCATCTTGACGTCGATACCTTCTTCCTACAGCATCTTTTTCATCATAAGAAACGATATATTTCCATTTTAAATCCTTTAATATTTCCCTAGCAATCTCAGGCAATCCATCTTTTTTTAGTAAAGGTAATACAGCTACTTTTGTGGGTGCTAAAATAGCAGGAAGTTTAAGCAGAGTTCTTGTCCCTCCCCCCTCAATAGGTTCTTCACGAAGAGCCCATGAAAAAACAGCTAAAAACATACGATCTAATCCAATTGAAGTCTCTACTACATATGGAATATAGCTTTCATTTCTTTCAGTATCAAAAAATTTAAGTTTTTTACCTGAAAATTCTTCGTGTTTTGCAAGGTCAAAATTAGTTCTGGAATGAATTCCTTCTAATTCTTTGAATCCAAATGGAAATTTAAACTCAATGTCCGATGCAGCATCTGCATAATGTGCAAGTTTTTCATGATCATGAAAACGATAATTCTCTTTACCCATGCCAAGAGATAAATGCCAATTCAGACGTGTTCTTTTCCACATTTCATACCACTTTTTTTGGTCTCCAGGTGGAATAAAAAACTGCATTTCCATTTGCTCAAATTCTCTCATTCGAAATATAAATTGTCTAGCAACTATTTCATTTCTGAATGCTTTTCCAGTTTGAGCTATTCCAAAAGGAAGTTTCATTCTGCCAGATTTTTGAACATTTAAAAAATTTACAAAAATACCCTGAGCAGTTTCGGGTCTCAAATATAAATCCGTAGATGATTCAGAGGAAGCTCCAAGTTTTGTTCCAAACATTAGATTGAATTGTTTAACATCAGTCCAATTCCTTGATCCAGATTCTGGACAAGCAATTTCTAACTCTTCTATTAAACATTTAACGTCTGATAGATCTTCATTTTCTAATGATTTGTTTAATCGATTAAGTATTAAAGAAGCTTTTTGTTTATATTCATTAATTCTTGTATTAGTTTCAATGAATTTTTCTTTATTAAATTCTTCTCCAAAACGTTTGGACCCTTTTTTAATTTCTTTTTCAATTTTTAATTCAATTTTAGCAACGTACTCTTCTACTAAAACATCTGCTCGATAACGCCTTTTTGAATCTTTATTATCAATCAAAGGATCGTTAAAAGCATCAACATGTCCTGAAGCTTTCCAAATTGTTGGGTGCATGAAAATTGCAGAATCCAACCCTACAATATTTTCGTGCAATTGGACCATAGATTTCCACCAATATTCTCTAATATTATTTTTTAATATAGCACCGTTCTGCCCATAATCATATATTGCATTTAAACCGTCATAAATTTCACTTGATGAAAAAACAAAACCATATTCTTTTGCATGAGAAATTGTTTTTTTAAAATGATCTAATTGATTTGTCATAAAACAAAAATAAGTCTTTTTAATCTCTTTAGTAAATTGAATTTTATTAATTAATTCATGACCTATTATAATTAATTCGAAACTTAATAAATTATTATATTATTTTTGTTAATCAATTAGTTTTATGCTACGAAATCTAATTTTCTTTTTTTTGCTTTTTATTTTTTTAATTTCTAGCTGTGCTAAAAGAGGAACTCCAACTGGAGGCTATAAAGACACTATACCTCCTGTAATGGTAAATGCTTCTCCAAAAAACAGAACAACTTTTTTTAATAGTGAAAAAATCACAATTACTTTTGATGAGTATATCAGTCTCAAGGATATTACTCAACAATTAATCATTTCTCCTCCAATAGAAAGTGATAAATTTAATATTGAGCCTCAATCAACTATATCCAAAAAAATCAAGATTGAATTTACTGATAGCTTGAGTCTGAATGATCAAACGACATATACTTTTAATTTTGGAAGTAGTATTGAAGACAATAATGAGTCAAATACATTACCTTTTTTTTCATATACTCTTTCAACTGGTCCCGTTATTGATTCTCTTTTTATTAAAGGAAAAGTTTCTGACGCATTTGAAGAAGACAGTGAAAGATTCGTTTCAATATACTTATACCCTATTGATAGCACTCATAACGATTCAACAATTTATCTAAAAAAGCCTCTATATGCAACTAGTACTTTAGATTCTGTTTTGTATAATTTTCAAAACTTGAGGGAAGACACATATCAAATAATCGCAATAAAAGACTATGGAAAAAACTATTTGTATGATCAAGGAGTTGACAAAATAGGCTTTATCAATAAAGAAGTTTCCTTGCCTGGTGACACACTTTATAATTTTAAACTTTTTAAAGAACAGCCAAAGTTTTTTTGGGATCGGCCAAAATATGTTAATGATCATCACATTGTTTTTGGTTATTATGGGACCCCTGAGAAAAATCCTATTGAATTAATAACTCCTGTTCCTGAAGGTTTTGAAACTTTTATAACCAAAGTACGTGAAAAAGATAGCTTAAACTTTTGGTTTCCTGAAATTGAAGCAGATTCACTTCAATTTGCTATTAAAACTAAAGACAGTATATACAATGTAAGTGTAAAGTTTTATTCGCCTGAACTAGATTCACTTGTTATCTCTCCAAAACAGAATAGAATAATTGATTTAAACGACACTCTGGAATTTAATAGTTCATTGCCAATTACTGAGCTAAATAAAGAATTTATTACGCTTAAAAATAAAGATTCTATTATACTCCCTTTTCAATTGATTTTAGATAAAAACAGAGATATTATTCAAATGCATTTTGAGCATGAGCCCAATGATAAATATTCTGTTTCAGTTCTTCCAAATGCTTTTAAAGATCCGTGGGGAGGAACCAATGATTCTATTAACTTAAACCTTATCACAAAAGCATATGACTCATATGGTGTCATCAATCTTAAACTAAATTGGGAGATTAAAGAACAAGATTTTATTTTAGAACTTTTGGATATTAATAACAACATTTTGAGTAGGGTGTCAGAAAAAAATAAATTAAACACATACACTTTTGAATTTCTAAATCCTACGGATTATAAAGCTCGAATTATTTTAGATGATAATAAAAATAAAAAATGGGATACTGGAAATTACTTAAAAAAGATCCAGCCTGAAAGAGTAATATATTTTTCTGATACTATTGAACTTAGAGCAAACTGGGAGATTAATGAAGTTTTTATTCTAAAATAAAACTGTCTTTATCATCTAAAAATGGTAAAGAGAATCTTGTTTTTATCAAATGGTTTTTATCCAATTCAATACAAGAAACCCCTTTTTTGTTTCGTAAATCTAACAATCTTTTACCCATAGAGTCTATCGCAAGGGAATTTCCGGGATAATAATTTTCATTTTCATCTGATCCAATACGATTTACTCCTATACAATACGAAACATTTTCTATAGCTCTAGTAGTTATTAAATTATCCCAAGCATTAATTCTTGGAGACGGCCAATTAGCAACAAAAATTAATAAATCATAATCATCAATATTTCTTGACCAAACAGGAAACCGAAGGTCATAGCATATTCTTAAAAGGATTCTCCATCCTCTAAATTCAATTAAACCCTTATTAAAACCTGTACAGTATGATTTTCCTTCTCCAACCATATTAAAAGTATGACGCTTATCATAATACTGGATATATCCATTAGGCTCAACAAAAACAAATCTATTAAAAAAACACTCTTTTTCTTTAATAACTAAAGATCCACATATTGCTGCATTTTTTTTCTTTGAAAGTTGTTTTAACCAATTTATTGTAGCTCCCTGCATTGATTCAGACACTCTTTTCGGTTTCATTGTAAAACCAGAAGTGAACATCTCAGGCAGAACAAATAAATTAACTTTCGCTTCTTCCTCTAAAATATTTTTTTCAATTAATTTTCTATTTAAATCAGGATTTTCCCAAGCTAAATCTATTTGAACTAAACCAACAGTTAGTTTTCCTTTCATAACTTTATAATTCATTAACGAATTATGTAAGTATAAATCTATGAAGAAATTTACTTTTTTCTTTTTATTCTCTGCCTCTATATTTTTAAATGCTCTTAAGTTTTATTATCCAGATAAAAATATTGAATGGAAAGAATTTATGAGCCTTTTATTTGAATCACTTTAGGAGGTGAAAAATTAGCTTTTTAATAAAGTAGATAAGTACTCTCTATTCATTCTAGCTATATTTTCCAATGAAATCCCCTTGGGGCATTCTACTTCACAAGCACCTGTATTTGTACAATTCCCAAAACCCTCTTGGTCCATTTGCTTGACCATATTTCTAACACGATCAGTTGCTTCAACTTTACCCTGAGGCAATAATGAATATTGAGAAACTTTTGCAGAAACAAAAAGCATTGCAGATGCATTTTTACAACTAGCAACACATGCTCCACAACCTATGCATGTAGCAGCATCAAAAGCACGATCTGCATCATCTTTTTCAATTGGAATAGAATTTGCGTCTTGAGTGTTTCCAGAGGTGTTTATACTAATGAAACCTCCTGCCTGTTGCACTCTGTCAAATGCAGACCTGTCTACAACTAAATCTTTTATTACTGGAAAAGCATTTGCTCTAAAAGGCTCAATTGTTATGGTTTGACCATCTTTAAACTTTCTCATATGAAGTTGACAAGTTGTTGTTAATCTGTCTGGGCCATGAGCCTCTCCATCAATAAACATAGAACACATTCCACAAATGCCTTCCCTACAATCATGATCAAATGCAACCGGATCATCCCCTTTTTTTATTAATTGATTATTTAGAGCATCCATCATTTCAAGAAATGACATGTCTGGTGAAATCTCTGAAATATTATACTTCACCATTTTTCCTTTTGACTCAGAATTTGATTGCCGCCAAATTTTTAATGTTAAATTCATTCTTTATTTATATGATCTTGTTTTAACTTCTATTTCCTCATAATAAAGCATCTCTTTTCTTAGAGTTGATTCAGAAGGGCTGCCATTATTTTCCCAAGCAGATACAAAATTAAAAAAATTGTCGTCACGTAAAGCTTCACCTTCAGGTGTTTGAAACTCTTCTCTAAAATGTCCTCCACAAGATTCTGTTCTTTCTAAAGCATCTTTTGCAAAAAGCTCTCCTAATTCTAGAAAATCAGCAACTCTAACCGCTTTTGCTAATTCTTCATTAAATTCATCAACTTTTCCAGGTACTTTAATACTTTTATAAAAATTTTTTCTCAAAGATTTAATTTCACTAATTGCTTCTTTCAATCCTTTTTCGTTTCTAGACATTCCGCATTTATTCCACATTATCTTGCCAAGTTTCTTATGGTAATAATCCACAGAATGTTCTCCTTTATTATGGATAAACTTCGCTAATTTTACTCTAACGGCTTCTTCTGCTAATACAAATTCTGGAGTCTCAGTAGAAATTTTTCCAGTACGAATATCTGCAGAAAGGTAATCTCCAATTGTGTATGGTAAAATAAAGTACCCATCCGCCAAGCCCTGCATCAAAGCAGATGCGCCAAGTCTATTCGCCCCATGATCTGAAAAATTAGCTTCTCCAATAGCATAGCATCCAGGGATAGAAGTCATCAAATTATAATCTACCCAAACTCCTCCCATAGTGTAATGAACAGCAGGATATATCATCATTGGGGTTTCATAAGGGTTTTGATCAACAATTTTTTCATACATCTGAAAAAGGTTTCCGTATTTAGATTTAACAATCTGTTTACCTAGATTATTAACTAGTAATTTATCCTCCTCATCTAATCCCTTCACATGTGCTTCTTCTCTACCATATCTTTGTATCGCAGAAGAAAAATCAAGATAAACAGCTTGACCTGTTTTGTTAACTCCATAACCAGCATCACATCTTTCTTTAGCAGCTCTAGATGCAACATCTCTAGGCACAAGATTTCCAAAAGCAGGATACCGCCTCTCCAAATAATAATCTCGATTTTCCTCATCAATTTCTGTAGGTCTTAATCCACCTTCTCTTATAGCTTTAACATCTTCTATGTTTTTTGGAACCCAAATTCTGCCATCATTTCTAAGAGATTCAGACATTAAAGTAAGTTTAGATTGATGGTCTCCAGAAACGGGAATACATGTAGGATGAATTTGAGTAAAGCATGGGTTTGCAAAGTGAGCGCCTTTCTTATGTATTTTCCATGCTGCAGTCACGTTTGATCCCATTGCATTGGTAGATAAAAAAAACGCATTTCCATATCCTCCTGAAGCAATAACGACAGCGTGTGCACCATGTCTTTCTAATTTTCCATTAATTAGATTTCTTGTAATAATTCCTCTTGCCTTTCCATCGACAAGAACTAAATCCATCATTTCATGACGGTTGTACATTTTAATTTTTCCTCTACCTATTTGTCTATTCATTGCTGAATAAGCACCTAGTAAAAGTTGCTGACCTGTTTGACCTTTAGCATAAAAAGTCCTTGAAACTAAAACTCCCCCAAATGATCTATTGTCAAGCAATCCTCCATAATCTCTTGCAAAGGGAACTCCCTGAGCAACACATTGATCTATAATATTTGCTGAGACCTCAGCCAAACGATATACATTTCCTTCCCTAGAACGATAATCTCCTCCCTTAATTGTATCATAAAAAAGACGATATGTAGAGTCACCATCACCCTGATAGTTTTTTGCAGCATTGATACCTCCCTGAGCCGCTATAGAATGAGCTCTTCTTGGAGAGTCTTGAAAACAAAAAGCTTTTACATTATATCCCAATTCTGCTAAAGTTGCTGAAGCTGATGCTCCTGCAAGTCCAGTTCCCACAACAATAACATCAATTAATCTTTTATTTGCAGGGCTAACTAAATTTATATTGCTTTTATGGTTAGTCCATTTTTCTGAAAGAGCGCCTTTGGGTGTTTTTGAATCCATTTTTGACATAATTTAATCGTTTAGATGATGAAATATTGCTATAAAAATAAACCCTAATGGAATTATTAAAGAGAAAGCTATTGTGAGCTTTTTTACTCCTATCATAAATTTATTATTAAACCCTACCGATTGAAAAGCTGAATTAAATCCATGATATAAATGAAGACCTAAAAAAATAAAAGAAACAGAATATAGTCCAACTCTAATCGGACTGTGAAATTTATGAACCAACTCTTCATAATATCTATTTGGATTATCAGGAAGAACTTCTACATATTTATAATTTATTTCTGGAACCCAAAAATCATAAAAATGTAGTACCAAGAATGATAGAATAACTAGACCTGAAATAATCATATTTCTTGATGTCCAATTTGCATTTTCTGAACCTTTATATAATGCATAATTGTTTGTTCTTGCTTTTTTGTTTTGAATTTCTAATATAAAACCCATAATAAAATGAAAGACTACTCCAAAAATTAAAACAGGCTGTAAAACAAATTGAACAATAGGGTTTGTTCCCATAAAATGAGATAAAAAATTAAAAGTCTCTTCACTAATAACAGATGTAATGTTTATGGTGAAATGTTGAGCAAGAAAAAAAACTAGAAACAAACCAGAAATTGCCATAGCAACCTTTCTTGCTATTGATGATAAAATCATACAAAAAATGTTCATTAAGCTCTTAACTACAAAATTAAGTCACAATCACTAGACGGCCAACCTGCTTTTGTAATTTTTAATGAATCTTCATAAGACAAAAAAAGGGGATATGTTTTTTAACAGTTTATACAGGGCTTCTCTAACAAAAGAGATTAATTTATTTTGAATTTTTCACTAAAGTTCTCTCCATTTTTTTTAATATTCAAACTATAATCTCCAGATGACAAATAATAAATTTCATCATCCCCAAGATAAAAGTTATTATTTTTTGGTTTAGGGTCTTTATTGTATTGTAAATTATATTCAATTTCATTAAACCCTGGGTCTAATATTATTTCCTTTTCATAAATAATTTTTTTCTTTTTTGATCTTATGCTAATTATTGTATTTCCAGCTGTTTTTGACCAAAGAGTAAACTTAATAGAAGGTTTATAAAATTCTGACCAAGCATTTCTTCTTGACCCCCATCTTTCAGAAAACTTTAGGGGTTTAATTTCAAACAAATGAATTGACTTCTCTAGTATATCTGAAGTCAAAGATTGTATAAATTCTATATTACTTTTAAAAATTGATCTCCCATGTGTTCCTATTATTAAATCGTTTGCATCAGATTGAACTACCAAGTCATGAACAGCCGCAGTTGTTAGTCCATCTTGAAATGCTTCCCATTTTTTTCCATTATTTAACGAAATATATGTCCCAATATCATTTCCCAAATATAAAATATTAGACTTTTTTGGATCTTCATAAATAACATTTATTGGACTATCAGGTAGTCCAGTGGTTATTGGGCTCCATGTTTTTCCATAATCATTGCTTACATAAGCATAGGAGCTAAAATTATCCATTCTATATCCATTAAGTGATAAATAAACACGATTCTTAAAATGAGAAGATGCAACCACTCTACTAACCCATAAATATTTAGGTAAGTTTTCAGAAATTATATCCCAAGTTACTCCACCATTTTTAGTTACAGCTACCTTTCCGTCATCACTTCCGGTATACAAAAGTCCAAATTTAAAAGGGGATTCTGAAATTGTAGTTATTGTTCCATAGGCAACATTTCCCTTTTCACCTCCAAATGTCAAGTCCTCTGAAATTAGATTCCATGAATCTCCTTTATTAAAAGATTGATGTAATTTATTACTTCCAAAATATAATATATCTTGATTATGATTAGATAAAAGTATTGGTGTTTGCCAATTAAAACGGTACGGAGATTCTCCTAATTCGTGTTTAGGCTTAATTGAGTTTCTATAAGAATTACCTTCATCAGCTAGATTTAATCGATAATAATTTCCAAATTGAAATCCTGTATAAACAATATTTGAATCTCGTTTATCAATCTGCACTTGCATTCCATCTCCTCCTAAAATCATTTGCCATGGATTTTTTCCAGTAGCTAGCCATCTTGAGTCTTCAATCGAATTATTTTGGCCTTTCCAAACACCATTATCCTGAAGACCCCCGTATACATTGTAAGGTTTTTCATAATCTACATTAATAGAATAGAACTGTCCTACATTTGATGAATTATTTTTAACCCAATTAACACCATCATCATAAGTTATATTAACACCTCCATCATTTCCATTAATTAAATGTCCTGCTTTCTTTGAATTAATCCATAATGCATGATGATCTGAATGAACATTGTTTTTTCCAATAGAATAAAACGTTTCACCACCATCATCAGATGTTAACAGAGGAACTCCATAAATATATATTTTATTTTGATTTTTTGGAGCAACATGAATATGGCCAAAATAATAACCATAACTA
This sequence comes from Flavobacteriaceae bacterium, assembly GCA_029243245.1. GTDB lineage: Bacteria > Bacteroidota > Bacteroidia > Flavobacteriales > Flavobacteriaceae > Marivariicella. The sequence continues at coordinate 157,795 of JAQWSK010000010.1, forward strand.
TAATAAACTCCATCAAGAAATTCTCTATGAGTTTTTTTCCAAGATAAACCTCCATCTTCACTTTTATATACTTCAGGCCCTACGACTGGAGTGTCAAAAAGTTGAGAGTTGGCATCTTCCAAATAAATTGATAAGTCAAGTGGTTTCAAACTTCCATTTTGAATCATTTTTTTAAGACTTTTAGCTTTATATTTTTTTTGAAATCCATTGTTTTTTAAAAATTTATTTAATTCACCATTCTCTATCAATAAAAATTCAGATTTTGACATAATCTTAAAATCATCTTTTGATAATGAATTATTAGAATCTTGATTATTTTCTCTTCTAAATTGACTATCATGAATCGCATAAATTATATCATTGTTATAAATAGCTAAACCTATTCTACCAACCCCCTTTCCATTCGGAAAACCACTTTTAGGTGTGCTTACTAAATTCCAACTCTGACCATAGTCTGTACTTTTATATATTCCTGAAGAAGAGCCATTACCTCTAAAATTCCAAGCTTTGCGATCTTTTTCCCAAGAAGTTGCAAAGATTATTGATGGGTTATTTGGAGATTGAACCATATCAATAATACCTGTTTGATTATTAATATAAAGCGTTTTCTTCCAATTAACTCCTCCATCTTTAGAGACATATACCCCTCGAGCATCACTTAATGAATAGAGGGGGCCTGTTGATCCAACTAATATGTGTTCTGGGTCATCAGGATTTATTATTATTTTTCCAATATGGTGGGTTTCAGATAAGCCATGATGAGTCCATGTATTACCATTGTCTTTTGTTCTCAAAATTCCAATTCCTGAATATGAAGATCTTGATGAGTTATTTTCTCCTGTGCCCACCCATAGAGTTTTTGAAGGCCAGTGCATTGAAATTTCCCCAACATTTTGAGTTAGAGCATTATTCATTATTGGAGTAAAACTAATTCCATTATCTTTTGTATACCATATACCTCCAGATGCATAAGCTACATAAAACTCTGTGGGCTCATCTGGGTTAACAGCTAAAGCAACAACTCTTCCACTCATAACTGCAGGTCCAATAGCAGTAAAATGAACATTTTTAAATCTTGAATCTTTTTGATTTAAAAAATGAGATTGACTTATACTATAGGTGTCTTGTTCAGCAGTGTTGATTTGAGAAAACAAAAAATTGCTAAATAGCGAAATGAAAATAAAATTTTTTATCATAATTGTAATTTCTATTGTTTGTTAAATTAATAAAAAAATGATTGTTATATATTTATTTAAAACCTATTATCTTAGCAAACAAAGAATTATAAATGCGTTACAGGCCAATTTCAGCTTCAATTTATAAAAAAAATAGAGCTAATTTTTCAAAGAATATTGATTCACTTGGGCTTGCTGTCTTTAACTCTAACGACATCTATCCAATAAGTGCAGACAGTACTCTTCCCTTTGCTCAACACAGAGATATTTTCTATTTAACTGGAATTGATCAAGAAGAAACAATTTTATTGCTTTTTCCACAAGCAAAAAATCCAAAATACAGAGAGGTTCTATTTGTAAAAGAAACAAATGATCATATTGCAGTGTGGGAAGGTGAAAAATTATCTAAAATGCAAGCCCAGAAAATATCAGGTATTCAAACGATTTTTTGGGTTTCAGATTTTGAAAGTATATTCTTCAAATTGGCTACTCAATCCGAAATCTTTTATTTTAACACCAATGAACATTATAGAGCTTCCATTCAAACTCAAACAAGAGAAGATCGATTTATAAAATGGGCTAAAAAAAAATATCCTGCACATAAGGTTGGAAAAAGTAATCCTATTTTACAAAAACTACGGTCCGTAAAATGGTCAGCCGAAATTGAACAAATACAAAAAGCATGTGACATTACCGAAAAAGGTATAAGAAGATTACTAAGCTTTATTAGACCCGGAGTTTGGGAATATGAGATTGAAGCTGAACTGGCTCATGAATTTATCAAAAATAATTCTAAGGGATTTGCATATAGTCCAATAATTGCTTCAGGTAACAATGCAAACGTTCTTCATTATATTGAAAACAACAAACAATGTAATAGTGGAGAGTTAATTCTTTTAGACGTTGCAGCAGAATACGGGAATTACTCTAGTGATTTAACCCGCACTTTTCCAATATCAGGGAAGTATAATGATCGTCAAAAAGCAGTTTATAAATCGGTTTTAAATGTAAAAAATGAAGTAACAAAATTATTAATTCCAGGTGCTTTTTGGAAGGAATATCATCTCGAAGTTGGAAAACTAATGACTTCTGAATTACTAAAGCTTGGTTTGCTTGATAAAGCTGACATTCAAAATCAAACATCTGAATTACCTGCATATAAAAAATATTTCATGCATGGGACTTCACATCATTTAGGGCTTGATACTCATGATTATGGTGTTTTAGATGATCCTATTGAAGCAAATATGGTTTTTACTGTTGAGCCAGGAATTTATATTCCTGACGAAGGTTTTGGTGTTCGATTAGAGGATACCGTAGTTATTCAAGAGAATGGTGAACCTAAGAATTTGATGGAGAAAATTCCGATAGAAATAGAAGAAATAGAAGAGTTAATGAATAAAAATTAATGGCATCCACAATCTGGACCACATCCCTTATCAGTTTGAGCAGCAAAATATTTTTTATATAAATAGCGCAATGCTAAAACGATAGAAAACAAAACCAAAAATGTCTGTAAAATTTCCATTAAGATAAAATTTGATAAGCAGTTAATGCAGCAATATATGCAATAATGGTCATAAATACCAATTGCAATATTGGCCACTTCCAAGAATTAGTCTCTCTACGGACTATAGCTAATGTGCTCATGCACTGCATTGCAAAAGCATAGAAAAGAAGTAATGAAACTCCAGTTGAGAAATCAAACATAGGTTGACCATTCGGTTTTAATTCAGCTTTCATTTTTTCTTTAATTGTTGAATCATTTTTTTGACCTACACTGTAAATTGTGGCAAGAGTTCCAACAAAAACTTCACGAGCAGCAAATGAGGTTATTAAGGCTATTCCAATTTTCCAATCATAACCAAGAGGGCTTATGATTGGAGTAATAGATTTACCAAGAATTCCTATATAAGAATGTTCTAACTTAAAGGATCCTATTTCATAGTCTAAAGATTCTTTAGATAAATCTGAAAATTCATATTTAGCTTTTATGATTTTTTCTGCATCATTAAAGCTTTCTCCTGGACCAAAAGAAGCTAAGCCCCAGAGAATAATTGAAATTGATAAAATAATTTTTCCTGCTTCAAAAATAAAAGCCTTAACTTTTTCAATTACATTGATAAATATATTTCTTAATAATGGAAGCTTATAATTTGGTAACTCTACAACAAAATAAGTTTTATGATTCATTTTAAGAATTCTAGTTAAAATGGCTGAAGAGAAAAGGGCTACGATAAAACCTAAAAGATATAGTGCCATTAAAGTAATCCCTTGAAGATTCATCCCCATCCACCTCTGATCAGGAATTATAAGAGCAATTATAATAAGATAAACGGGCAATCTTGCAGAACAAGTGGTAAAGGGTGTCACCAAAATTGTAATAAGTCTTTCTTTCCAGTTTTCTATATTTCTTGTAGCCATTACTGCGGGTATAGCACAGGCTGTTCCAGAAATTAAAGGAATCACACTTTTACCACTTAAACCAAACTTACGAAGACCTCTATCCATAAGGAATACTACTCTACTCATATAACCTGATTCCTCAAGTATAGATATAAAAAAGAATAAAAAAGATATTTGTGGAATAAAAATAACAATACCACTAATTCCAGAAATTATACCTTCAGAAAGTAAATTAGTAAATAAACCCGGTGGAAGACTTCGCTTAACACTCTCGCTTAAAGACACAAAACTAGAATCTATGAAATCCATAGGAATACTACTCCAGTCATATATAGATTGAAAAATTAAAAGAAGTATAAAAAAGAAAATTACATAACCCCAAAATTTATGAATCAGAACTCTATCTAGACGACTTCTGAGGTTTGTTGCCTCATTTATATTTACAAAATAACTTGTCTTTAAAACTTTATTGATTAATTGATATCTCTTTATAGTCTCCTTCTGTTGAAGTCTTTTTAAAATTTCTTTTGGTTGAGTTTTAAATTCAGTTGAGTCATCTACTTTTTTCCTGTCAATTTTACCAAAATTCACGTCTTGAGTAATGACTAACCATAATTTATATATCGATTCATTAGGAAAAACTTTATTTAAGTGATCAAAATATTCATTATCAATTGTTTTTAAATTTAATGATTCGGTAGTTGATAACGTCCTGTAATTAATTAATAAAGATTTTAATTCTTCGATTCCTAAGCCATCCCTTGCACTTACTAATATAACTTTTGTGTCCAACTGTTCCTCTAGCAATCTTAAATCAATACTTATCCCTTTTCTTTTCATCTGATCTGACATGTTTATAGCCAATATCGTAGGAATATTAAGATCTTTTATTTGAGTAAATAGTAATAAGTTTCTTTTTAAATTTTCAACGTCAGTAACAATAATTGCAACATCAGGAAAATCTCGATCTTTTTTATTTAGTAATAATTCAACAACTAAACTCTCATCCATTGATGAAGCATTCAAACTATAAGTTCCTGGAAGATCAAAAACATGAGCTTTTATTGTTCTGTCTAAAAGACATTTTCCTTCTTTTTTTTCAACAGTTATTCCTGGATAATTTCCAACTTTTTGATTAAGTCCAGTTAACTGATTGAATACAGATGTTTTCCCAGTGTTAGGGTTCCCGATTAGAGAAACATTTATAGTCTTAATCATTATTAAACAATGGGGTCTATTAAAATTTTACATGCCAATGCTTTACGAATAGCTAGATGTGTCCCATCTAACTCAAGATACATGGGGTCATTAAATGGCGCAAATTGAAGTAACTTAACTTCATTGCCTGGAAGACAGCCCATTTCAATTAGTTTTATTGGTAATTCAGAAGTTTCAAAATATATAATAATACCTTTTTCTCCTATTATCAGCTTATCTAAAGACTTCATTATTTAGAATGAGTTTAAAAAACAAAAGTAGGTATTTTTATTTGTTGAATAAAAATTTAATGTATTGAATATTCTGCTTTTAAAACCTTAATGTCTTTTTGTATTTCATCCATATCATCTCGTAAAGTCCCATCATAATAACCTCTAATTCTTTTATCAGGATCAATTAGGATAAAATTTTCCGTATGAATCATGTCATGCTCATCTCCATCTACATTTTTTTTAACAGCTAGATATGATTGTCTAGCCAAATCATAAATTTCTTTTTTATCGCCTGTTACCAAATGCCATTTGTCATCAATAACGCCTTTATCTAAGGCATATTTTTTTAATTGAGTTACTGAATCAATTCTTGGAGTAACAGAGTGTGACAAAAGTAAAACAGAAAAATCTTTTTTATAAATATTTTGAAGAATTGACATGTTATCTGTCATAATTGGACATATTGAAGGGCATGTGGTGAAAAAAAAATTCGCAACATAAATTTTATTTTCAAATGTTTTTTGCGTAACCAATTCACCATTTTGATTTTTTAAATTAAAATCTGCTATTCGATGAAATTTTTTAATGTGCTGAATACTACTATCGACAAGCTCTAAATTTACCACTGCAGGATTATAAATAGGAAGAGTTCTTTTTGGTTTTAGTGCATCATAAAACAATAACAAAATTATTAGACATATAAACAAAAATATAGATAAGAATAATTTGTATTTAGAAAAAAAACGTTTCAATTATTATGAATTAATTTTAACTGTTACAAAGATACATAAAAGCGATAGCGATCAACTATTATAAAAGATTTTTGAAATTTTTGTGATCAATTAAAAAACACTATTTTTGGACGCAAATTAATCCTCCATGAGTTTATTCTTAATAAAAGGGTCTCAATTATTATTAAGCTTATCAATACTTATCGTATTGCATGAGTTAGGTCATTTTATACCAGCAAAGTTATTTAAAACCAGAGTTGAGAAGCTCTATTTATTTTTTGATATAAAATTCTCATTATTTAAGAAAAAAATTGGTGAAACAGTATATGGTATAGGTTGGCTACCTTTAGGAGGGTATTGTAAAATAGCAGGAATGATTGATGAAAGCATGGATACTGAACATTTAAGCAAGGCTCCTGAACCTTGGGAATTCAGGTCAAAACCTGCTTGGCAAAGATTAATTATAATGCTAGGAGGAGTTACTGTTAATCTTATTCTTGGGTTTTTAATTTATATGATGGTTGCTTTCATATGGGGGAAAACCATTATTACTAACGAAGATTTACCAGGAGGTTATGAAGTAGCAGACATCATTAAACCATATGGTTTTAAAGATGGTGATAAAATTTTAGAAGTAGATGGAAAAAGTTTAGAAAACATAATTGATATTTCTAAACATTTATTTTTAAGAAATGTTTCAACTGTCAAAGTTGAACATTATGACGGTCAAAAAGAAGTTTTATCAATTCCTGAAGACATTGGAATACAAATGTTTGAAACAGGAAACATGTTACCTTTTACTGCTTTAGTTCAGCCCATTATTGATTCCATCGAGCCTAATTCTCCTGCGCAAAAAGCAGAATTAATGTCAGAAGATTTGATTTTATCTGTAAATAATGTATCTATTATAAAATGGCAAGATTTTACAAAATTAGTTAAAGAAAGTGCTTCAAAAACAATAGATCTAGATATTAAAAGAAAAGGAAGGATCATTTCAAAAACAATTAACTTAAGAGATGATAATACAATTGGGGTAAGCCTAATGATTCCTGTTATTTCTCCAACAAAATTACGCTTTACCATTTCAGAAAGTATTTCTAGAGGTTATGATAAAGCTTATTGGACTCTTTTAGATTATATTTCACAATTTAATTATATTTTTTCCAGAAAAGGAGCCTCACAATTAGGAGGCTTTGGCGCAATTGGAGGTCTATTCCCTCCAACATGGAACTGGCAAGGGTTTTGGGAAAGCACGGCATTAATTTCAATCATATTAGCATTTATGAACCTGTTGCCAATTCCTGCTCTAGATGGAGGTCATGTCATGTTTATACTTTACGAAATAGTCTCTGGTCGTAAGCCAAATGATAAATTCATGGAATATGCGCAATTGTTTGGTTTTTTTCTATTATTGATTCTTGTATTGTATGCTAATGGAAATGATGTCTACCGAGCAATTTTTGGGTAAGACTATCAAAAAAATATCGATTTTAAAATATTTACACAACGAAAAGCAGGATTTAACCACTAGCAATGAGGGCTAAACCACAGATATATCTTCTTCTTTTAACCCTTATTTGAAGTGACAATTATAGGCAATACAAGTGATATAGATAAATAATGTTTTGTAAATTGTGTTAATTAAATATACTATTTCAAATTATGAAAAAATTTCTTTTTGTACTACTTTTCATTCCACTGGATTGTTTTAGCCAAAATGAAATGAAGCCCAATCATAAACTTGAAAACAATTCAGAAGTAACTAATTCATCGACAATTGAATTAGTCGAAAAAAAATTTTTTAAAAATTTAATTACTGAAAATATTCAAATTATTGATGTCCGGACCCCTAAAGAATATGAGGAAGGTCATATTATAAATGCAGTCAATATTAACTACAAAGCTTCTGATTTTATTCAAGAAATTTCTGATTTAGATAAAAAAAAACCCTATTTAATTTATTGCAAATCAGGTAATAGAAGTGAGAAAGCAACTAAAATAATGGATTCATTAGGATTCTATAAAATCTATGATTTAAAGGGCGGCTTTATGAATTGGTAAATACTTTTTAATTAAACTCCATTAATTATAAAAACAATACTTTGAAAAGAATATCAAATTAATCTTATGTTAAAGAAAGTATTGTTGTTATTGAAAAAACTTTTTTATTATTTTCTTTTATTTAGTGGAATTATTTTCTCTACATCACATTTAGGTGACAACTATATGGGAATTAGTGATGAGGAAGGATATTTATTGGTGATTGGTATTTGTTGTCTCACTGCATTTTTTTTAGAATATTTTATCCCTTCAATAAAAAAAAGAACTTAAAATAAAAATGGGAAAAAAAATGTTACAATCATAGCCCAAATTGTGTATAAAGGAAGGTATCCACCAATTCTTTTTTCAATACTTTTAATACTTGATGATCCTTTTAAAACTAATAATATTTGTCTCGAAACAATTATTAAGTGTGACAAAATCAAAAGATTTGATCCCAAAACTGCCATTCTGTTTGGAGTAATTCCAAACTCAAACAGTCTAAACCCAATTGCTGATAAAGCAAATACGTTGTCTAGAACACTTATAAGAGATAGAAGAAATAATAAAATGATTTGAAATCTATTCTCGCTTGACTTAGTTGACTCTCCCAGTGAAAAAAGAATAATAGCCATGACAGCAATTAAAATTATATTAAATATTAAAAGGAAGTCTCTATCACTATATATGTTTTTATTTGAAACAGTTATTGCAATTGAAAAAATAAGTAATGTAAAAAACACAAAAGGAGTAAATATTTTTGCAATTACTGGAGAAATTTTACCCGCTAAAGAAGGATTGTTTAATACCAAGAAAGAAGCTAAAATAGGAACTCCTGCTATTCCCCAACTAGCAATATTGTTCATGTAAAACTCCTCAATATTTAAATCAATTAATTCGAATAGTCCTATTGTTACTGCTGTAAATAAAAATCCAGATATTACTATTAATGCAGTCATTACAATTAAATCCCCATTATAGCGAAGAAAGTCAATACGTGCATTACTGCCTTTCGAGTTTTTCCCCATAAAAGCAAAACCATACGTAGACCATAAAAATAATGGTAGATGAATACAAGAAAGCACAAAGACGTCAATTGTATCATTTCCGGGCAATAAATTTATAAAAATAGTAGAAATGATGAATACAATAACAGGTAGAATCCAATTATTAAAAGATAAATTATTACGCCAAGAAACATATATGGTTAGCATAGGAAAAACAATCAAACTAATATTTCGAGGAAAAAAAACTTCTGGATCAAGATTAAATATTCTAGGAAACTGAACTATTAAGCCAGAAAAAAATATAGCACCTAAAACAATAAGCCATTCCATAGAACGTCCCCAAGAAATTTCGTTTTGATTATTATTTAAGGTTTTCATTCAATTAAATTACTCTATAAAATTTAAAGAGAATACTAATTCCATAATTAAAGATGAATTGTTGGTGATTTTGAATAAATCTAAGTTTAATGACTAGTAGTTTATTATAAATTGTACTTGTAGTTTCTCAACCCTTTTGTAAACTCTCCAGTTTGAATGGATGATACTTTTATAGAATTATTCAAACTAAATATAGGGTCTGCAATTTGATTTTTGTGTAATTTTTCATAGGTTTCAAAATCGATATCGATCCTATTGTTCAACACTTCAAAAAGCTTTGAAAATTTTACCTTTTCTTTCCAATTATCTTGAATTATTCCTTCAAAAATTTTTGCTTTAGATCCACTTCCGTAACTAATAAATCCAATTTTATTATTGGATAATTCTTGATTATCCTTTATGGCAGTATTTAACATACTTAGCAGTGACATAAAAATAGATGCGGTATACATGTTTCCTATTTCAGCGCATGCAAGCTCCCCTGGAGCTATTCTTTCACTAATAAAATTGTTATACAGTTTTGATTTACCTGCTAATCTAGTCCAAGCCTTTTCATCACCATTATCAATCTCTCCAATTTCATTAATTAACTGAACTAAGGATCCATTTTCATCAAGCCATGAAATCCATTTTTTTATCAACATTTTTCTTCCATGAAAAGCATAAGGAAGATGAAAAATTAAGTGATTCCAATCTTTGAGAATATTTACTTTTTTTTGACTAATAAAGTGATCTAACGCTTCAAATATTCTTTCTTGATAACACTCGTTTGAAAATTGACCTTCAAATATTGGTTCTTCCTTATGAAGTTCAAAATTAGTATTGGAGTATGACCAAAATTCAGATTTATTATCATTTAAAATATTTAATGCTTCCTTATCTGAAATTTCTTTACCAAACAAACTTGCTGTCTCTTTTAAAATCTCTTTTTTATTATGAACTCTTCTTGGTTTAAAAAAATCACCAACACTTTTTGTAGCAATACCCCAATTATTTGTGATAGAAAGAATACTAGGATTCTCTGAAATTAATAATGCTACAGCCCCTGCGCCTTGAGTATATTCTCCTGTAGATTCTAATTCATATTTTGCTATATCTGAGGCAATAACCACTGCTTTTCTATTATCACCATTTATAACCCAATCATTACAATTTTGTAAAGCGTCAACTGCACCCACACATGCAAAAACAAGGTCAACCACATCACAATTTTTAAAACATCTTGAACCAAATTTATCGCTTAATATTTCTTCTATAATTTCTAATACATATGTAGAAGTTGATTTTGAGCCGTCTAATGCACTTTCAGTTCCCAAATAGATACGTCCAATTTCTCTTGGGTCAAGATTGTTTGATATAATTAAATCTAATAGAGCATTAGCTGCAAAAGATGCGGTATCTTCATCACAATCAGGAATAGCCATTTTCTTTAATCCAAGACCTTTATTGAGCTTATCGTATGAAATATCTCTTTCATGTGCTAATTTTTCCATGTCCACAAATAGTTTTGGAACATAAAAAGATATAGCATCAATACCCGTTTTATTCATTTTTTTATTTAATATATATCTCTCTCAAAAGTAGTCCCGCAAACTTATAAATAAAAACAAGTTAATGCAAAACTTTACTTGAATTCTTATAGCTAGAGTTTTGTTTTAGTTTAAAATTAAATACTGATTTTAGATTTGAAAATATAAATTGTTTATTTTAATCTAATCAAAATTAAAACCATGAAAAAACTAATCCTTATTCTATTCTTAATTCCATTTTTTTGCGTCTGCCAATTACAAAGTGATTTAGATAAAATAACAAAGAAATATACTTATCAAAGCTTCAGCTTATTAAGAGATATTTTAAGTATCCCCAACGATGCTTTTTATCCTGAATGGATAGAAAAAAATATCTCATGGTCTGAAAGTGCTTTTTCGAAAAGAGGTTTTAAAACAACTCGAATAGAAACAAAGGGAGCTCCGCTTTTATTAGCTAGTCAGAACTTTAATAAAAGTAAACAAACAGTTTTGATTTATCTTCAAATGGATGGTCAACCAGTAGATCCTAGTAGATGGGATCAAAAAGACCCATATATTCCGGTTTTGAAAAAACAAGATATTAATGGAAAATGGAAGGCAGTTTCATGGAATAAAATATATGAATATAAGGATGATTGGAGAGTTTTTGCTAGATCTGCAAGCGATTCTAAAGGTCCAGTTGCAATGTTTTTAACGGCAATGGATGCGCTGAAAGATATAGGAAAAATACCTAATTATAATATTAAGGTTATTTTAGATTTTGAAGAAGAAATGGGGTCTCCAAACCTACCAGAAGCAGTTAATGATAATACATATATTTTAAAAGCAGATCAATTGGTGATTTTTGATGGTCCAATGCATCGTTTAAACAAACCGACACTTGAATTTGGAGCAAGGGGAATTGCAACCATGCAAATAACTACTTACGGTCCTATCGTTCCTCAACATAGCGGTCACTTTGGAAATTATATTCCAAATCCTGCATTTAAACTTTCTAGAATTTTAGCTTCATTGAAAAGTGAAGATGGAAAGGTTAAAATTCCTGGTTTTTATAATGGTATAGTTTTAAGTGATGAAATCAAATCTATATTAGATGCTACACCCCATAATGAGAATGAATTAAAAGATATTCTTCAGTTTTCAACAACAGATAAAGTTGCAAATAGTTATCAAGAATCAATACAGTATCCTTCATTAAACATAAGAGGTATGCAATCTGGATGGATTAATGAGAAAGTAAGAACTATAATTCCTGCTTGGGCGAGAGCAGAAATAGATATTCGTCTAGTTAAGGAATCTTCACCTGAATACTTAATTAAATTAATTAAATCCCATATTATAAATCTAGGTTTTTTCATTTTAGATAGAGAACCAACTAAAGAAGAGCGAATCAAACACCCTAATATCGCAACTATAAAAACCGAAATTTCATATCAATCTTTCAGAACTGATATGAAATCAAAAATTGGTAATTGGCTTCAAAAAGCTCTTATTAGAGCCTTCAATCAAGAACCAATAAGAATCAGAATGAGTGGAGGGTCTATACCTATTTCTCCTTTTGTAAATTCATTAGGGGTTCCTGCTGTTTGTGTTCCTACAGTCAATATAGATAATAATCAGCATAGTCCAAATGAAAATTTAAGACTGGGGAATTACAGAGATGGTATTAAAACAATTTTATCTATTCTAACTGAACCTTTATAAATAGAATCCATGTGATTTAAAAAAAGACCGGGTCTCTTTGAATGAAATATTTCTAAATCTAATTTAGAATTGCAAAATATTTTAATTCTAATTAAAAATCATACAGATTTTAGTAGGCCTCCATCAATTGGAATAGCAGTTCCATTAATATAGGCCGCATTATTTGAAGCTAAAAAGGCTACTAAATATCCATACTCTTCTGGTTTTCCTAGACGATTTGCTGGCACCATTTTTTTCATTTCTGAAAGAACTTTAGATTCAGAAATATTTAAACTTTTTGCTTTGGCAGCATTTAATTGTTCTATTCTTTCTGTATCAAAATATCCCGTCAAAATACTATTAATTGTTATTCCATCAGCGGCAATGTCTTCAGAAAGACTTTTGCTCCATGCTACAACTGCCGCACGAATACTATTAGACAATACTAAATAGTTTAGAGGTTCACGAACAGAAACAGAGGCAATATTTATTATTCTTCCCCAGCCTTGTGTTTTCATGTTTAGCATCGCTAAAGAGGTCGTATAAACTACATTTTTAAATAAAAGGTCAAATGCGTTTTGATAATCTTCAATTGATTTAGATAGAGAATTTCCACTTGGAGGACCTTGAGTATTATTAACTAGTATGTCAATTTTATTTTCAATGAAAAAATTATCAATTTTAGTTTTAAAACTGTTAAAGTCTGTGAAGTCTACTTCAAGAAAACGGTGACTTTGTCCGTTGCCAGAGGGCAGTTTTTCTATAATTTCTTTCATTTTATATTTATCTCTTGCCATAAGACAAATAGAAGCACCTGACTGGGCTAATTGTTTTGCCACTGCAAGGCCAATTCCTTTGGAACTACCTCCTACAAGAGCATGTTTTCCTATTAATGATATATTCATTTTTACCTATATTCTTCTCTTACTGGACTAAACACGTCCATTAGTTTACAGTCGGTTAATGCTAATCCTGAGTGAAAGAGATTAGAAGAAATAATAACTACTGATCCTGGCCCATAAATAGAAGTTTTTCCACTTAGCGTAAATTCAAATTTTCCTTCAACAATATGCATGATTTGTTCATGAAAATGATTGTGTTCTGGAACTATAGTCCCTTTCTTTACATCCCAAAATGCCAAACTAATAGTATCTCCATGAACTATTTTTCCATATAGCCCAGGAATAAATTCTTTAGAATCTATTTCGTTTAATTTCATCTTAAACTTATTTATTATTAAATCTTAGAACCTTTCCTGCTTTTATATTCATAAATTTCTTGTCGTCTATCGCTAATTTACCATTAACCATTACATAATGAATTCCAACTGAATATTGATGAGGTTTATCAAAAGTTGCTTTATCAATAATAGTTTCTGGATTAAAAATTGTGATATCTGCTGTCATGCCCTCTTTTATTAATCCTCTATCATTTAAGCCAATAGTTTTAGCAGGCAAGAGGGTCATCTTATATATAGCTTCTGATAAAGATAGAGTATTTTTTTTCCTAACATAATGCCCAAGAACTCTAGGGAAAGTTCCATACCATCTTGGGTGAGGATGCCCATCTCCAGGTTTAACAAGTCTTCCATCAGATGCAATCATTGTTTGAGGATGTTTCATTATGTTTTCAACATCTTTCTCATCCATAGCAAAAAAAACACATGAAGCACCTCCTTTTAATTGTGCTTCTATAACTAGGTCAGCTCCATTTTCAACCGTAGGGTTTAAACCTTTAATTTCAGCCCAATATTTTAAAGTTTTTCCTTCAAGTTCTGGCATCCAATTAACTTTTGCAAATTGTACCCTATCCAAATCATTTCCACCTCTATCATTTAAAATATTGAAAATTATTCCCTTTTTAATACTATCTCTTAGTGATGGGTTTCCTACTCGTTTAGCAAATTGTTTATTTCCCCCTGCTCTTGCCCAGCCAGGTATTAAAACGGATATTCCCGTATAGCTTGCCTCGTAAGGATATTGATCCATTAATATGTCTAAACCTGCAACTCTAGCCGAATCGACTAAAGCAAGAGTTTGAGAGCTTTTCCCCCACATAGGTTTACCAATAACTTTATGATGTGTTAAAACAACTGGAATTTCTGCATACCTAGAAATATCAATTGCTTCTTTTACAGATGTTATCACTCCCAAACCCTCATCCCTAAGATGAGAAGTATATATTCCTCCTTTTATTGACGCTTCTTTAGATAAAGTAATAACCTCTTGAATTTCTGAAAAATTTCCAGGTAAATATTTTAACCCCGTTGAAATCCCAAATGCGCCTTCATCCATCGCCATTGAAATTTGTGATTTCATCATAACCAATTCCTCTATTGTTGGCTCTCTGTTATCTAATGACATTACATTTTTTCTAACTGTATTATGTCCAATCAAATAACCAACATTCATTCCTACTCCAATTTGATCTAATGTGTCTAAAAATTTTCCGAATGGCCAAGGGCTTGATCCATCAGGCCCTCCAAGACTTGTTGTAACTCCTTGTCTAAGGTGACTTTCGCAATTTGACAATTTTAAAATAGGATCAAGGTGTGCATGAACATCAATAAAACCAGGTGATACTGCTAACCCTTTCGCGTCAATTATTAGTCTAGCATTAGAATTGTTTAAATTTCCTATTTTAATAATTTTAGAATTAATTATACCAATATCTGTTATCAAAGCCTTAGATCCAGAACCGTCATATACTTCTCCTTGAGAAATAATAATATCATAGTTAGGATTTGAGTCGCAACTAAAAATAAATAAACTAAGGACGAATAAACTAAATGGTTTTATTGGTTTTATCATATTTAAAAATACAAAACTTATTGAATTCTACTAAGTCAAATTTTGTAACTACAGAATAGTTGTCATAATTATTAATTATTGTATGTTATTCATGAATTTTTCTATTTTATGACATTTTTTGATCATATTATTAAGCTATAAATTTATCTAACATTGCAACAAAATAGAGTCTATATTTGTAATAATATTTTAACTAAACAGAATGAAAAAAATATATTATTTAATCTTAATCATACTAATTGGCTGCGTTAACAACACTAATACTAAAGTTGAACTTAATTCAGAAGATGAACCTGAAATTTCTAAAGAAATATCTATCGAACTATCCACTAGTGATAATATGCTTTTTGATAAAAAAATTATCTATGTAAATTCTAGACAAAAAATTACACTAACTCTTAATCACATAGGTGAATTTGATAAAAAAATAATGGGTCACAATTTTGTTTTACTTAAAAAAGAAGTAGATATAACTGATTTTGCCATGAGAGCAATGAAAGCTCGTAAGAATGAATATATTCCAAAAGGAGATGACATAATTGCTTATACAAAACTCATTGGGGGAGGTGAAAGTGATACCATAATTTTTGATGCCCCAGAAAAAGGATCCTACACATATATATGTTCTTTTCCTGGTCATTATGGCATAATGAGAGGTATTTTAATCGTTAAATAATAGCTTTTATAATGATTTTTATTAATTAAATTCTATTTATGAATTTTAAAGTTGGTGATCAGGTTCAACTAATTATTGGAAGGCAAACTAATCTTGGATTTATTGTTGAGATTAATAATTCTGAAGAAGGGTTGTTATATAATAGTGAGATTTATGTGCCTATAGAAACTGGAATGGAAACTATTGGATATATTAAGAAGATCCGTGAAGATGGAAAGCTTGATGTTTCTTTAAATAAACAGGGATTTCTTAATGTAATTGAAAGAAACTGTTTTATAATTTTAAATAAATTAAAACAAAAAAACACTGTTTTTTTAAATGATAAAAGTAGTCCTGAAGATGTAATTGCCCAACTTAATATGAGTAAAAAAGCTTTTAAAAAAGCCATCGGGGTTTTATACAAGCAAAAAAAAATTATTATAGATTCTGATTGTATTACTTTAAAGAAAAACAATTAATTATAATTTTTCAATAATGGAGTCATTTGCAGAATGGGGGTATATAGGGCTTTTTTTTGCTAGCTTCCTTGCGGCTACATTTATTCCTCTTAGCTCTGAAATTGTTTTAAGTATTCTGATTGCTAATAATTATGATTTAACAATTAGTTTATTTGTTGCTTCATTCGGTAACTGGATAGGAGGTATAAGCAGTTATGGTTTAGGAAGATTAGGGAAATGGAATATAATTGAAAAATATTTTAGATTAAAAAAAGAAAAAATCCATAAATGGAAAGGCTATATAGATAATTGGGGAAGCTCTTTAGCTTTCTTTTGTTGGTTACCGATTATTGGAGATCCAATTGCTATTGGTTTAGGCTTCTTTCGAACGAATTTCTTTCTTGTTAGTGTTTGGATGTTTATTGGTAAAATAGTTAGATACTTGGTTTGGGCTTTTCTAACCTTCTGGGGTATTTCGTTGTTTTGAGAATATCTTTTGTAAATTATTAATTAATGAAAAAAGTCTTTTTTCCACTTATAGTTTTTATGATCTTCTCATGTGGAACTAAAACTGAGTCAGTAAATAATATTCTACCTGGAAATGATCCTAATTTCAAAATTATAAGTCATAATGATATAGGTTTTGAATCTACAAATAGAAAGGTGGATGTTTTTGGGATAAACATATATGCTTATCCTGAAGTAGAAGATCTAAAATTATTACATGCTGCAAATATTATGGCTCAATATTTAGATAATGATGAAGATGGAAATATTGACAATCCTTTTTTAATTTCAACTTTAAAATCCAATAAAGCATGTTTATTTATGTGGAAGTATGAGTATCAAATTAATATAAATGCTCAAGACTTAGGTGCAGATGAAACTGTTCCATCTTGGCATAGAAATGATCAAAATGGTAAATTTGATGCTTCATTAGAAGAAATATGGCATGTTATTACTCATTCTGGTTATGCAAAAGCGTATCCAGGTTTTTTTGGGGAAAATGAACAAAGTTCAATAGCAAAAGCTATGGATGTCGCTAGAGGTGGTAAATTTAAATCTGTTCCTGATCAATATCCTCCAAATGCATGGTATACATATAGTGATGAAAGTTGTGAGTATGAGTGCATGGTGACTGAGTATATTTATTGGGGCATGACTTCTATTTTAGGAGCACAAAAAAATAGATCAAGTGAGATTTCTCAAGAATGGGACTTGCACACTAAAAATTTAGTTAAAGATAAAGACAAATTAATATACTCATTACTTACAGATCCTAAATATAAATTTCCAAAAGTGATTCCTGATGGAAGTTACCTCAGATAAGTTCAATTGAATAATCTTGAACATTTTTTTATTTTGAACACAGCTAAAAATAGTTGTGGTATCCACTTCAAAGAAATTTCCTATTATGATGTGAATTAATCACATATATGATTTTTAAAAATAAACAGTGTTTTGTATGTAATAAAAAATATAGTACTATGTTTTGCACAGTACTATATTATGTATATATTTGACTTATAAATTTTACTAAAAATGAGAAAACTGTTTTTTTTACTATTATTCATTACTCTAACATCTTGTACTGATATATCCCCCAAGATTACTATTGAAAATGATATAAATCTAACTATTGATGGAGAAAATATTGATGGACTAGAAGGCGAGTGGATAATAACTGTGGATGAAGAAAAAGACGATCAAGATAAATCAGTTATTATTATAAGAGTTACAAAGAATGAACTATAAAATAATATAACTGCTTTAAAAAGGTCTGTTGATGAAAATAGAAAACACTCAAGCCCAAATGAGAAAAGGTATTCTAGAACTCTGTATTTTGTCAATTATAAATACAAAAGCAAAATATTCATTTGAAATTCTTGAAGCTCTTAAAGATTCGAAAATGCTAGTTGTTGAGGGAACCTTATATCCTCTTTTAACTAGATTAAAAAATAGTGGTTTATTAGAATACCACTGGGAAGAATCTAAAAATGGGCCTCCAAGAAAATATTATACTATTACAAAAAAAGGGGGAGAGTTTTTAATTGAACTAAACAATTCTTGGGATGATCTATCAAAAACCGTTAGTAAGCTAATACTAAATAATTAATGAACAAAACAATAAATATAAATCTTGCACAAATTAAGTTTTCTCTTGACGAAAAGGGTTA
This sequence comes from Flavobacteriaceae bacterium, assembly GCA_029243245.1. Taxonomy (GTDB): domain Bacteria; phylum Bacteroidota; class Bacteroidia; order Flavobacteriales; family Flavobacteriaceae; genus Marivariicella. Next base: position 176,274 of record JAQWSK010000010.1, read on the forward strand.
TTCAATATTAAAATCCTATTTGAACAACTTAGAACAATTGTTTGAAACAACAGAAGGAAAAGAAGAGATAATGGAAGATATTGAGGGTCGTATAGCTGAAATATTTTCTCAGTATAAGAAATATAATGATTATGTGATTTCTCTAAAGGAAGTTGAAACAGTTATTGAGAAAATGGGAACCGTTGAGGATTTTTCAGATAATGAAGTCCCAAAAGAAAACCCTAGCTCTAATACTAGTAAACAGTTTTTTAGAGATCCAGATGATTATTGGCTTGGAGGAGTCGCTGGTGGTATTAGTAAATATTTTGGTGTTGACACTCTTTGGATTAGGCTTACTCTTTTTATTCTTTTTATCATTGGCATACCCTTTACGATTCTTTTTTATATTCTAATTTGGGTTTTTGCACCTATGGCAAAAACAACTGCGGATAAGATAAAAATGAAAGGTGAGTCTGTTAATATTTCTAGCATTAAAAATAAAATCAAAGAAGAATATGAAACAGTTAACAATTCTGTTTCATCAAAATCATTTAGAAAATTTTCAACGAAAATTGCAAGTATAATTATTATTGTCGTGAAATTTATAGGAAAATTTATAGCTTTATTTGTAGGCTTAATTTTAGTGTTAATCCCATTAATTTTTTTTTTATTATTGATTTTTGGAGGCTTAGTTACAGGTATTGCATCTGGAATTTTTATGCCTGAAGATTTCCTTGATTTTGGATTAAGAATTAACAACCCCCTATTTTTTATTTTTGGTTTTTTTCTAATAGCCATTCCTTTAATCTACGTTTTTAATTTAGGAATAAAACTCATAACAAAAAGAACACAATTAATCAGTAAAACAACAAACTACATATTAATAGGAATATGGATTATATCAATAATCTTTTTTATAGTGATTGGGGCACTTGAGTTTAGTAATTTTATTAATTATGTAAAGACAATTGATTTTGAGGTTTATAATAATTCGATATCAATAAGAAAAGTAATTACTAAATTTATTTAAAAAACGTATATGAAACTAACCCGAAGAAATTTCATCTCTAAATCTTCATTTGGATTGCCGTTATTACCTATTACTTTTTCTTGGAACTCTAATCTTAGTTTGAAAAAAGAAAAACATTCACCTTTAAAAGAGGGAGATGTCATTCTTTTTCAAGGTGACTCAATTACTGATTCAAATAGAGAAAAAACAAAAGAATTACCCAATGATTCCTTTTCGTTAGGAAGTGGGTATGCATTTATGGGAGCATCACAATTATTGTTTAGTAACCCAAATAAAAAGTTAAAAATATACAATAGAGGAATTAGTGGTAATAAAGTCTTTCAGCTTGACGAGCGTTGGGAAAAAGACTGTGTTAACTTAAAACCAGATTTTGTGAGTATTTTAATAGGGGTAAATGATTATTGGCATAAAAGAGATAAAGTATATGACGGAACAATAGATGTTTTTGAAAAAGATTATAGAGGCTTACTTAATAAAACAAAAGAACAGCTGCCTCTAGTTAAATTTATAATATGTGAACCATTTATTCTTATGGGCTCTAAAGTTGACAAAAGCTGGATAGGTCCTTTTGCAGAATATCAAAAAATTACTAAAAAATTAGCTGATGAATTCAATTCTCTTTGGGTTCCCTTCCAAGAAACGTTTAACCATGCTGTTGAATTTGCACCTCCCTCATATTGGGCTCCAGATGGAGTTCATCCTTCAATAGCTGGTAATCAATTAATGGCAAATAAGTGGTTAAAAATAATTAATTCAAAAGAATAAATCTTTCAAGGCTTATCTAAATAGTTTTATTTACAAAATCTGTCCCTTCATTTAAAGCGTCTTTTATAGCTTCTTTATAAACTTTAATCCACTCTTTGGAAGCGTAGTCTTTACTTGCCTCATTATAATCTTTCATAGAATTTTCTATGGCGTTATATTCAAAAGTAATATGCTTATTGATCAATTCAATTAAGTCCTTAATAAACTCTTGTTTTCTTGTGTTATAATATTCTTTACTACTCATAAAATAAATATACAAAAAGTGATTTTGAATATTAGTATCTTAATTAAGATATAATGAATCAACTATTTAAGTGATTTTTTAAAACTAAAAAAACATATATTTAAGCTTTCTTTATTAAAAACAATGAAAAAACCATCATATCTATATCTATTAATATATTGCCTTGTCTCTCATGGTTTGTTAGCCCAAACCAAATCTGCTATTAAAAAAAGTGATTCAGAAAAATATTTTTTATCAAACGTTAATGATAAACGATTTAAAGTTCATTTAAAAAAATTAACTGAACGACCACATGTAGCTGGAAGTATAGAAAACGAACAGGTGAGAGATTATATAACAATGATTATGAACAAGGCTGGTTTTGAGGTTACTCAATATCCATATGACATATATCTTTCAAATAAACCTGGCTCCTCAGAACTGTCCATTGTAAGACCCCAAAGAATCCCCTTAAATCAAAAAGAAGACATTCTTAATGAAGATCCTTTTTCCTCTGATCCCCTTTTATGGAAAGGGTGGAATGCTTATTCAGGAAATGGAGATGCTACCTCTGAGATTGTCTACGTAAATTATGGTCGAAAGGAGGATTTTGAAATGTTGAAAGAGTTAGGAGTTTCTATCAAAGGAAAAATTGTTTTAGCTCGTTATGGAGGGAATTTTAGAGGGTATAAAGCCAAGTTTGCTGAAGCTCACGGAGCATCAGGTTTAATAATATATACAGACCCCAAGGATAGTGGTTTTACAAAAGGATTAGTTTATCCTGAAGGACCCTATTACAATTCTTCTACTATACAAAGGGGCTCTTTACTTACAGAAGATTTTACTGGAGACCCACTAACTCCTTTTGAACCTGCCCTCCCTATAGATGGAAAAGTAAAAATTAAACGCCTAAACCCTAAAGACACAAAATTGCATAAAATACCCGTTACTCCAATTGGATATGGCGAAGCCGAAAAAATAATTGGGCAGATGAAAGGAGATCCTGTTCCTTTATCATGGCAGGGAGGGTTACCTTTTACATATAGAGTTCAAGGTGGTGATCAACTAATTGTAAACTTAAAAGTAGACCAACCAAAAAAAATTGTGCGTGTTTATAATGTTGTGGGAAAACTCAAAGGTTCAACTTTTCCCGACGAGTGGATTATTTTAGGTTGTCATTATGATGCATGGGGGTTTGGAGCTACGGATCCAAATAGTGGTACCGCAATGCTTTTAAGCCTTAGTGAAACTTTAGGTGAAATGGTGAAAGCAGGTTTTCGGCCAAAACGCTCTATTTTAATTGGACACTGGGATGCTGAAGAACATGGGGTTATTGGGTCCGCTGAGTGGGTCGAACAAATGCAAGAAACTCTAAAATCAAATGCAATAGCTTATATGAATTTTGATGGTGGTGTTTCAGGTAAAAATTTTAGTACTTCATCAGCTCCATCTTTAAAAAAATTAGCTATTGATGCTTCAAAGAAAGTTGATCATCCATATAAAAACAAATCACTTTATGACGTTTGGAATAAAACAAATACTTCGGAGCCTCCAATTGGAAATCTAGGTGGCGGTTCTGACCATATAGCTTTTTATATGCACGCTGGCATTCCTTCTTTAAGTGGAGGAACTGGTGGTGCTAATTTATATCATTCTAATTATGATAGTTTTGAGTTTTATAAAAGATTTGTTGATCCAGAATTTAAAATGGGAGCAATGATTGAACAATGGTCAGGTCTTATGGCTCTTAAATTAAGTAATTCTGATGTCATCCCTTATGATTTAAATCGATATGCATCAGATTTGAAAAAACATTTCTCTGATGCTGAAGCAAAAATCAAAACTTACAATTCTGACTTTTCAGGTTTTAAATTATCCAATGCTAGCATTTCAAAACTAGATAACGTTTCAAAAATTTGGAGTAAAAGAATCAGCATTATAAAGCAATTAAAAATTGAAAAATTGAAAAATATTAATAAGCAATTAATTGGACTTGAAAAAAGTTTTATAGATAAAAAAGGTATGTACTTCGGATCATGGTATAAATCATTATATGCTGCTACTGATCCTTTCAGCGGGTATGCTTCATGGATCCTTCCCGGAATAGAATATGAAATAGCATTGAAACGTTCAAGCAAATTAAAAGAGTGGGATCTTAGATATTCTAAAGCAATAAATAATCTGTCAATTAAAATTGTTAAACTAACTGATTCTTTGCCATAAGATGTTGTAAATAATCATTATGAAAAAATTACTCCTCCTATTTATAACGATAGTTTCTTGTAGCGATTCCGAAGAATTTTTTGAAAATTCATACTGTATCGAAAATATTAATTTAATTGATGCAAAAAAAGGTTTAAAAGAAAATATGACGATTGTTATTTCAAAAAATGAAATAATTAAAATTGAAAAAACATCTAATTTAAAGCTTTCTGAAAAAAATAAAATTTACGATGGAACTGATAAATTTATAATTCCAGGTTTATGGGACTCACATGTTCATTTTGCATTTGAAAGAGAATTGGCAAGCTCAATGTTTAATTTATTTATGGCATATGGAATAACAAGCGTTAGAGATACAGGGGGTGAAATAAATTTTTTAAAAAAATGGAAAAACAAGTCTATAAGCAATCCTAATTTACTTCCAAGAGTAAAAATTGCTGGTCCGCTAATAGATGGAAAGTTTAATGTATATAATGGAAATAGTGTTTACTTTCCTCCTCTATCAGTAAGAACAGCTTCAATTGAAGAAACAGAAGCCCAGGTAAAAGAATTAATTCAAAATGGCGTTGATTTTTTAAAAGCATATGAGATGCTAACTCCAGAACAACTTCAAGTAATTACAAAAATTGCAAAAGAAAATCAATTAAAAGTTACTGGACATATTCCTCTAAGCATGGATGTAATAACTGCATCAAACATGGGGTTAAATAGTATAGAGCACCTAAGAAATATTGAAATGTCATCTACTTCAAATAGTGAAGAACTTCTTAATTTAAGAAGAGTTGCTTTAGAAAATAAAGAAGGTTTATTGGGAAGTTCCCTCAGAACCAGTCTTCACAATTCTCAACGAATGAGTTCAATTAAAAATATAGACAGTACTCAGTTAAAAAAAGTTTTAAATGTATTAGCAAAAAATGATACCTGGCAGATTCCTACACTTATATTATACAGAGGCTGGGCTTATCAACTGTATCAAAATTTGGAATGGAGAAATACTTTTGAATTTTTGCCCATAGAAATAAAAAACAAATGGAATGATCAAATAGATATGATTGAATCAACAGACAATACTGAAAGAAAAGATTTTGCTGATTGGGGACAGTCAATGACAAAATTGATGAATAAAATGAATATTAATTTTATGGCTGGAACGGACACGCCGATTGGTTTTCAAACGCCAGGGTATAGTCTTCACAATGAATTAGAAATGCTAGTTAAAAGTGGTTTCACGGCTCTTGAAGCTATTGAAGCCGCAACCTACAATCCAGCCCTTTATTTTAAAATGGAAAACAAGCTTGGATTGATCAAAGAAGGGCATATTGCAGATTTAATTGTTTTATCTGACAACCCTCTAAATAACATTACACATACAAAAAAAATTGAAGCTGTTATTAAAAATGGCAATTTAATGAATAGAGAATATTTAGATTCTTTGAAAAACTCACAAGAAAAAAATTAGAATTATAAATTATAAGTATCCCGAAATGAAAAAACTACTAATCATACCCATTTTATTTTTATTCGTTTTTACGAATGTCCATTCTCAAAAAAGAAAAACAAAAAAAGGAAAAGAAAAAATAGAAAAATTAAATTATAATAATATTAAATGGAGAAATATTGGTCCGTTTAGAGGAGGTAGAAGTGTAACTTCTTCTGGAGTTTTAGGACATCCAAACATTTTTTATATGGGAACTACCGGGGGTGGTTTGTGGAAAACAGAAGATTTTGGATCTAATTGGACTAATATATCTGACGGTTTTTTCAAAACTGGAACTGTGGGAAGTGTTTCAGTTTCAGAAAGCGATCCTAATATAATAGTTGTAGGAATGGGAGAGCATGCAGCTAGAGGAGTAATGACCTCTATGGGGGATGGTATTTATATCTCTTTAGATGCAGGTAAAACATGGGTAAACAAGGGGTTAAAAAATTCTCGTCATATTTCTGATGTTATAATACACCCAAAAAACGCAAATATTATTTACGTTTCAGTTCAAGGTGCTCAATATGGAAAATCTAAAGATCGAGGAATCTATAAAACACTTGATGGAGGTAATACATGGAAAAATATTTTATTTATAAATGATTCAACAGGTGCATCTTCCTTAAGTATGGATATGAATAACCCTAGAGTTTTATATGCCTCAATGTGGGATCATCAAAGAAAATCTTGGCAAATGATTTCTGGAGGACCTAACTCTGGACTATATAAGTCCAGCAATGGAGGGGAAAGCTGGATCAATATGTCTCAAGGTCTTCCCGAAAAAATTGGTAAATCAGGAATTTCAGTCTCAAGAGCTAACTCAAACATAGTTTATGCAAATATTGAAGCTAAAGGAGAAAAAGGAGGAGTTTATAGATCTGATAATGCTGGAGAAAAATGGATTCAGGTTAATAAAGATAGAATCACAATTGCAAGATCATGGTACTATATGGAAATTTTTGCAGATCCAATTAATGAAAATATGGTTTATGTAATGAATGCTCCAGCACTCAAATCAATAGATAAGGGTAAAACGTTTAAAACTATGATTACACCTCATGGAGACAATCATCATCTTTGGATAAACCCTAAGAACAATCAAATAATGATTAATTCAAATGACGGAGGGGCTAATGTTTCACTAAATGGAGGTAAAAGCTGGAGCACACAACAAAATCAACCTACTGCTCAGTTTTATAGGGTAATCGCCGACAATCAAGTTCCGTACCATGTTTATGGGGGACAACAAGATAATTCTGCTATTGGTATTAAAAGCAGGACTAATGATGGAGGTATTGATTGGAAAGATTGGTATTCTGTGGCAGGTTGTGAAAGTGCTTTTTTAGCATTTGAATCAAATGATCCTCAGTTAGTTTTTGGAGGATGCTATCAAGGAATAATCGAGAGATGGGACAGGAATTCTTCAGAGTCAAAATCAATAAAAGAATATCCTGAACTATCATTAGGAAATGCTCCAAACACCTTTAAATATAGATATAACTGGAATGCACCTATAATATCTTCAACAAATAAAGAAAATATAATCTATCATGCAGGAAATGTAGTTTTCAAAACCTCCGATTCAGGTAAAACCTGGAATGTAATTAGTCCTGACCTTACAAGAAATGATAAATCAAAACAAGTTGCAGGTGGAGCTCCATTCACAAACGAAGCCGCGGGTGGAGAAAATTATAACACTATCACTAGTCTTTCAATTTCACCTCACAATGATGAAGAAATATGGTCTGGAAGTGATGATGGTTTAATTTACTTAACAAAAAATGAAGGGGAAACTTGGGAAAATATCACTCCAAAAAATATTCCTGAAGGAATAATTAATAGTATTGAATTGTCTTCTCATGAACCTGGTAAAGCATATGTTGTAATGATGAGATATAAATTTATGGATTTGAAATCTTATATATATAAAACATCTGATCACGGAAATTCATGGCAGAAAATTACTGATGGTATTCCATCTGACCCCAATTTCACTAGAGTAGTTCGCTCTGATAAAAAAATTAAAAACTTACTATATGCCGGAACAGAGACAGGATTATATATTTCAAAAAATGATGGGGAAACTTGGGGTCAAGTTCAATTAAACCTTCCCGTAGTTCCTATTAATGATCTATATATTCAAGACAATGATTTAATTGCAGCTACGGCCGGAAGATCTTTTTGGATATTGGATGATTTAGCAGCTTTTCAACAGCAAATTGGATTAAATAAAATTAAACTCCTAAAACCAAAACCAAGCTATAGAATTCTTGGAGGCAATTCCAGAAGACCTAATTCAACTATTGGAAAGAATCCACTTAAAGGAGTTATACTTGATTATTATATTCCACAAATCATAGATTCACTTGATCTTAAACTGGATATATTAAAAGACAATAAAATAATTAGATCTTATACAAGTAAAAAGAATAAAAACAGTAAATCATGGCCTGGTGGTCCTCCAAATCAAGCAATTCTTAAAATCAAAAAAGGCTTTAACAGGTTTAACTGGGACCTTAGAAGAGCAAATCTTCCCGCAGTTGAAAATATTTTTGTTTATGGAGATTATCAAGGGGGAATCGTTCCTCCAGGAAATTACTCTGCAAGAATTAGTTATAATAATATGGTAGATGAAACTCAGATAATAGTTTTAGCAGATCCAAGAATTAATACTCCTAAAGAAAATTATAATACTCAAGAAACAATTTTAGTTTCTATTGAAAACTCCATTAATTCAATTCATAATTCAGTAAATAAAATGAGAGAGGTTCAAGATCAATTAAATCAATACTCTAAGAGTCTAAAATCAGATAAAAAATACGAAATCTTGAATAAATTAGGTGATGAAATTTCAACAAAACTTAATTTATGGGAACGAAAATTGATCCAGCCTGATCAAAAAACATTTCAGGATGTTATAAATTTTAACAACCAATTAAATGCCCAATTTATGCATCTAAAAAGTTATGTTGACGGAGCTGATCCAGAGGTAACTTCTGGTGCAATTCAAAGACATAAAGATTTAAATCAAACCTGGAATAATTTAGAAAAAAATCTGAATGAAATTATTAATTCAGATGTGAGAAAATTTAATGAGCTATATAAAAAACTAGGTGTCCCTTCATTAATTATTCCATCAGATAAATGATTATAATTCGGTTGCCCATCTCTATTGGCAAGAATTAAGTCTATATCATTATCTTTATCTATATCTGCAGTTTCAACATCAATTGTTGAATCATTTTTTGATCCAAAAACAATTGTTTTTTTAAAAACACCTTTCCCATCATTTATACAAATTTCATTTTCTTTTCCTCTATTAGTAATTAAAATATCTTGATCCCCATCCAAATCAATGTCTGAAACAACAATATTTCTTGTTGAGGAATTATTATTTCCAAAAGTAGAGCCTTTTGAAAAATTTCCATATCCATCATTTACAAATATGTTATTTGGAGCTCTTCCATTACCAACAGCTACATCTAAGTCTCCATCGTTATCAAAATCAGCTAATTCAGTCGAATAGCTAGTTCCATTATCAACCCCTAAAGGTCTAGACACAGTAAAGATTCCATCTCCATTATTAAAAAAAATACGATTTTGTCCAGGCCAATGTCTGCCATTAGCTACTATAACATCTTGATCACCATCATTATCAATATCCCCAACATCTAATGAGGCTGTTTTTTCTTTATTATTTCCCAAAATAAGCCTATCATTTGATAAAAATTTAATTGATTGACTATTTATATTAACAGAAAACATTAAAATGATTCCAAAAAGTAATTTCATTTAAACTTTATTAGAGTTTTTTTAATACAATATTTTTCCATTTAACTTCGATTCCCCCTCCATCATGTATTTGAAGAGCAATTGCTCCTTCTCCATTTCCAATTTTTTCATCACTAAAACTAACCATCTCAACTCCATTAATCCAGCTTATAACCTGATCTCCCTTGACTCGAATTTTCATGTTGTTCCATTCCCCCATTTTCAAGGCTTGATCTTTGTTTTTATTAGGCTTTACTAACCACCCTCTTCCATAAGACTCATAAATACCTCCCGAATTATTCCCGGGAGGAGCAACTTCAACTTGCCATCCAGAAACAATTGTTCCTTCAACTGTAGATCTTATAAAGACACCACTATTTCCATTAGCTTCTTGCTTAAAATCTAAACTAAGTTCAAAATCTTTATAAAATTCTTCAGTTGACAAGTATCCGTATTGTTTATCAGGGCCACTCTTACAAATTAGATTTCCATCTTCTACATACCATTTTTCAGTACCATGAATATTCCATCCATCAAGATTCTCTCCATTAAAAAGAGATATGTCTTGAGCTGATAATGTTGAAAAAAGAAATAATTGAAATAGTAAATTTATTTTTTTTAAAATCATAATAAAGGTTTTAATGATTAGTTTATAATTATTGATATGGTTCTAACAATATACTAACAAAAGATTCAATGCCTTGGAAATAATTACCCAATCTAATATTTTCATTTGGACTGTGTTGATTGTTATCAAGATTAACTGTTGGAAGTCCAATTGATGGAATTCCTAGTTGATTTACAAATGGCGATATAGGCACAGAACCTCCACTTGTTCTAATAAGGACTGGACTAGTTTTATAATATTTTTTAAGTAATCCTTTAAGCCATTTACCTTCTCTAGAATTGATAGGTGTTCTAAATGCAGGATATGAAATTTTATAGTTCATTTGAATTAATTTTTTGTATTTCATTCTTTGCTCATCAGTTGGATCTGAATCTAAAATTGTATATCCTAAAGATTTAATGTGATCTTTTATTGATAGCATTAATTTTTCAGGGTCATTCTCTAAAACAAGTCTTACATCAATTTCTGCAATTGCACTAGATGGAATTATTGTCCTTGCCTGATCTCCTACCCATCCACTTTGTAACCCTCTAATATTTAAGGATGGATACTGTATTGATTCCTGGTAGTTACTTCCAACATTATCAATTGAATTAATTTTTGTTCGTTTTTTAATTGCATTTTCTGCAGAAGGAACATTATTTAATATTTTCTTGGTGTCCTCATTCAAAGTAATTCCATCATAAAAGCCAGGAATAACAACTATTCCCTCTTCATTTTTCATTGATGAAAGAATTTGACTGAGTCTTAAAGCTGGATTAGGAATATAATTTCCATAATGTCCACTGTGTTGAGGTGTTTTTGGGCCAAAGGTTTTTAAAGTAATTACTGAAATCCCTCTATTTCCAAAAACTAGTGTAGGTTTTCCAGAAAAATGCATTGGACCATCTAGAATTAATAACATGTCAGCCATAAGTTCATTCGGATAATTTGAAACTGCTTCAGGAAGTCCAGGTGAGCTTTTCTCCTCTTCAAAATCAAGAACAAGTTTAATATTATATGCTAATTGTTTTTTATATATCTTCAAAATTTTAAGAGCCGTTAAAAACATGGAAAAAGGTCCTTTATCATCTGAACTTGATCTAGCAAAAATCCTTAAGTCTTCGTTTTGATCACTATAAATATCTTCCCATTCTAATTCTTCCCATTTATTTCCACTATATTTCTTAATAACTGGAGCCCATGGGCTTTCTTGATTCCATTTAGTTCCATCAACAGCCTGACCATCCAAATGCATGTAAAAAGCAATTGTTGGAAGCTTTTTATTTATTTCTTTATAAGCAACAACTAATGGAAGTGATGAAGTGCTCAATAATTTAGTTTTAAAACCAAGACTATTTAATTGATCTGTACTCCAAACAATATTCTTTGAGATATCTTCTTTATTTAATGCATCATTAGGTATTGAAAGAAATTCTTTGAATAGCTTTAAGCTTTTTAACCCTTCTTCTTTAGCAATATCCTGATGTAATCTTTGAGAAAAGATGTTATTCTGAATCAAAAATACTGTAATTATAAATAAAAGCTTTTTCATGATTTAAATTATATACAATTATTTTTCGCTTTGATTAGATGGTGGAACTTGAATTTTATCAGACATAAAAATAGCGTTCAGAAACAATCTATTTGTACCATATGCAGTTCCTCGAAAATTTGGATTATCAGCAAACATTACCACTCTACCTTTACCTACTTTACTGACAATTAAAGAAGCACTCTTTGGTAAATAATCTTTACGAATGTTTTTAGAAATATAGCCGTCAACATGGGGCTTATCATCATAGATAGCAACATTAGAATAGCTGTTATTACTTGGCTTTAACCATACTAAATTGTTTTTATAAACTACTTGATCAGAATCATTATATCCAAAAGCTATTGGATGAGTTTTATCAATTTTTACATTTAAAAATACTCCTCCTAGCTTCTCTCTACCATTATTTTCTGAAGCATCAACATACGGTCTTCTATCTAATTTATTATTTAAAGTGTCTTTCTTTTTAACCACTAATTCTTCTTTAACAATTTTGTTTTTTATTATCCAATTATTAGCTGTTCCAATAGTAATTAAGGTATTTCCTTTTGAAATCCAAGCTTTAATTTTTTCTATTGTCTTGGCATTAAACTTATAATTCCCTGAAACCATTACTAAAACATTGTACTTATCTATGGAGATTCTGTCGAAATAATTTAAGGATATTTTAGTAATTGGCATATGGACTCTAGTGTCTAATAGATGCCATACTTCCCCAGCCTCATATGATCTTACCCCATTACCTATAATCATTGCAGCCTTGGGAGTTTTAAGTGATTGAATGTTTCTAGAACCCAAATCAATTCCTTTTGTACTTAATCCAGAGTTTGCAGAAAAAATATTAATCTCATGTTGTTTCTGAAGCTCAACTATAGAATTGTAAATATATTCGCTATTTACTTTTTGATTTGCAACTGATATTAACAATGAACCATAAGAAAAAGTTTGATCCCCTTTATTGGTCATTATTGTAAATGGTTTAAATGATGTCGCAACAACAATATTTTTTTTCTGTAAACCATTAATTAACGCAGGAACATTGTAATCATTAGAATCTACTAAATATGCATATTTAGATTTTTTAACTGTCTCCCATTTAACTACATCATTAACACTCTTTATTTCATTATTTAAATAGGGTTTGGAGCTAGGTTTATATTTTATATTATAAAAATTTGCCACTGACCATGCTGAAGCATCATAATAAACACTATCTCTATACTTTTCATAAGTTTCAAAAAAGGTTTGAACCATTCTGTATTGTGCTTGTTTAGAGGGCACAAAATAACTTCCTGTTTTCTTTTTATATACTTTAACCTTATGCCTTATAAGTTTGTCTATAAAAGCCTTAACCAAATTTTGATCACTTGATTGAAAATCATATCCTTTAATCCTACTCCTTTCAGCATTTGATATTGCACTTTTAAATGTTGTTTTTTGATATCTGTTAAGAGTTAATTTGTTTTCGATGGACGCTTTAAGAGTTGCAATGCTTGACACATATTGATTTCTAATTGTAAAGGCAAATGTTATTTCATTATAATCTGTTTTTTGAACTAAACCTCTTGAGCTTGCTTGTTCAAAAAGAATTCCCAGCCCTCCTTGAAGGTCTGCATATGAAGATCCATATCCAGGATAGGTTCCATCAAACGCTTCTTTGGTAAAGTAAAGAGAACCAATACTGTCTAATGATTTTGAAAAGTATTCAGCAAATAAATTATTTAAATCAATATAATTTTCTTTGGGCATAATTGGATTTAAAGATCCATTGACTTTCATAGGTTCAAAAAAATAAGAACTTTGACTACCCATTTCGTGAAAATCTGTAACTACATTTGGATACCATTGATGATACCAATTGAGCTTTCCTTGACTTTCAGGGTTTATAGCCAATAGCCAATCTCTATTTAAATCAAACCAATAATGATTAGTCCTTCCTCTAGGCCAATTTTCATTATGTTCAGCATCATTTGGATCCTTAACTAATGGAGTAGCTTTATAACTATTAGCCCATTGAGTATGACGATCCCTTCCATCTGGATTTATTGCAGGATCAATAAAAATTATGCTATTTTCTAAAACATTTAATATTTCTTTATTTGAAGATGCAGTTAATGTATATGCTACAAGAATAGCTGCTTCTGAAGATGAAGGCTCATTTCCATGAACATTGTATGCTAAATTTATAATTACAGGGTCTTTTTCTGTAGGTTCAATTTTGTTATTTGGATCAACAAGGAATAAATGTTTTTTTTGAATTTGATCTATGTTTTTTAAATTTTCTGGAGAACTAATAACTAGTAAGGGAAGTCTCCTCCCCTCATGAGTTTTTCCATAGAATTTTATAATTGCTCGATCAGATTTAGTTGCTAGGTTTTTAAAATACCCTATAATATTATCATGTCTTGAATGTTCAGAGCCAATTGGATATCCTAAAAATAATTCAGGAGTTTCTATCTCTGAATTAAAAGGTTCATATTTTTCAGTAAAATATTTTTGAGCAGATAACTGCATAGAAATTAAAAGACATAGGGGTAATAAATATTTCATTTTAGTTAGATTTTAATAAGAAAATTGAAAAACTTAGTTATTAAAGATATAAATTATTGGTTATATCCATATGTTTCCTTTAGAGTAGATTTTTGCCTTACCTGTTATCAAAACTCGATCATTATTATTAACGCATAATAGTTCTCCTTTTCTCTTAGATAGCTGAATCGCTTTCATTTGATTTTTGTTTAATCTTTTACTCCAATAAGGAATTAAAGAACAATGTGCAGATCCTGTTACAGGGTCTTCAAATGTACTAGCTCTTGGGGTGAAAAATCTTGATACGAAATCTACTGAATCACCTTTAGCTGTAACTATTATTCCTCCTGTTTTAAGATCTAATTGATTAAGGATTTGAGGATCAACAGTAATATTCTCAATATCACTTTGATTATTATATATCAAAAGATAATCTCTTGACTTAAAAACCTGGATTGGAAAAATATTAAGAGCATTTTTAATGATCTTAGGCAAATCAGATTCCACAGGATGTCTGGTTGGAAAGTCAAGTGTGAAAAAATCACCACTTGAAGTCACTTTTAAATTTCCGCTTAATGTTTTAAAGTTTATTTCATTTATAAAATAGCTTAAAAAGTTTTTTATTACAAATGCTGTCGCTAAAGTTGCATGTCCACATAAATCCATTTCAATCTCTGGAGTAAACCATCTAAGATGAAACCCGTTTTCTGTTTCAACAAAAAAAGCTGTTTCAGGGACTGCATTTTCTTGTGCTATTTTAATTAATATATCATCCTCAATCCATTTTTCTAAGGGAACAACACACGCCGGATTTCCTCCAAAAACCTTGTTTGTAAAGGCGTCTATTTGATATATTGGTAGTTTCATTAGAATTCAATAATTATAAAGATATTTAAATAAAAAAACACCCTAATTAATTAGAGTGTTTTTTTATTTATGAGAATGTTTTAAATTATTTCATTAAAACTCTAACCTCATCATACCATCCCTCGGAATACATCTGAATAACATCTCCAACATCAGTCCTAAAACTACCAGTACCATTTATTTTGTCATATTCAGCAGTAAAGTTAGGAGGCAGCCCATTACTGTTTTCAAATCTTTTATATGATTTAAAAGGATAAACTAGAGAGATGTCTTCACCGTTTTCTGATCTAAATACATTAACGTAAACCCTTCTTGGATTAGGAACCTTCATCTGAACTAAAGCTTCTTTTATTTTAGTTATAGCTTCAATAAGTTTTTGTCTGCTATTTGTTTTATTATTTACCTTAAATATTCTTATTAGTAATTTATCAGGAGACCCCCAGTTTGGAGGGGTATAACTAGCGTCCCAATTTATTTGAGCATATTGAACTCTTTCATCTATAATATAATACTTGTATAAAACAAGCTTCAAATTATTGATCAAATGAATAGTTAAACTAATCATATTTGGCCATAATTATTATTCAATCTTTTGTAAATTAGAAGATTACTTATAATATATATAATATGGAATTACCAGTTTTTTTATTTGAAAATTTTTTAGGTTTAATTATTGTTAATGTAGTTTTTTTAGCTATTTCTTTTGGTTTGAATAAGGATAATGCTCAATTTTTGCTTGCTGGTTACAATACAATGTCTCAAGAGAAAAAAGACAAATTTGATATTATCAATTATTTGATTTTTTTCAAAAAATTTTTTTTAAATCTAACTCTTTATTCTTCATTAATTTATTGTGGAGCTCTTTATTTATTTAGTTTAAAGTATGCTGTAATAGTCTATACAATCTTTCTTGTTTTATCTTTTATATACTTTATAATAATATCAAATGGAAGTAAGTTTAAAATAGAAAACCCTAAATAAAATCATAATGACGAAACACACTCTCATATATCTTTTAATTCTATTATTTGGAATAAACAGCAATTTTTATTCTCAAAAAAGAAAATCAAAAAAACAAGATATTTCATATAATGAAAGTTTATATAATTCTATTAATTATAGATTAATAGGTCCTTTTAGAGGAGGTAGAGCTGGGACTGCAACTGGTATTCTAAAAGACAATAATACTTATTATATGGGTACCGCAGGAGGTGGAGTTTGGAAAACTATTGATGGTGGAAATACTTGGAAGAGCATTAGTGATGGTTATTTTGGAGGATCAATAGGAGCTATTGCAGTTTCTGATTCTGATCCAAACATAATATATGTTGGAGAGGGAGAGCAAACATTAAGAGGTAATGTGTCTTCTGGAAAGGGTGTTTGGAAAAGTGCTGATGCTGGCGAAACATGGGAATATATAGGATTGCCAAAATCGGAACATATATCCAGAATAAGAATTCATCCTTCAAATCCTGATGTCGTTTATGTTGCAGTATTAGGAAATTTATGGAAATCAAACCAAGAAAGAGGATTGTATAAGTCAATTGATGGGGGTAAAAACTGGAATAAAATTTTATATGTTTCAGATAAGGCTGGTATAGGAGATCTTATAATTGATCCTAATAATTCTAGGGTATTATATGCCTCATCGTGGCAAATAAAAAGAAATGGATATCGAATGGACAGCGGTGGGCCCGATAGTAAAATTTTTAGAAGCTTTAATGGGGGAGATAGTTGGGAAGATATATCAAACTTTAATGGCTTACCAGGTTTTCCATGGGGTATGATTGGCTTGACAATTTCTCCTGTTAATTCCAAAAAAATATGGGCTATGATAGAATCAAATGATGGAGGCTTGTATCGATCCAATGATGGTGGAAATAATTGGAAAAAAGTAAACTCCAATAGAGCTCTAAGGCAAAGGGCTTGGTATTATACAAGAATCTATGCTGATACTCAGAATGAAGACAAAATTTATGTTATGAATGTAAGTTACGGTGTTTCCAAAGATGGTGGTGAAACATTTGAATTAAAAAACGCTCCACATGGAGATCATCATGACTTATGGATAGATCCAAATAATAATTTAAGATTGGTTATAGCAGATGATGGTGGTGCTCAAGTTTCCAATGATGGAGGAGAAAACTGGACCACTTATCACAATCAACCTACAGCTCAATTTTATAGAGTTACCACTGACAATTCATTTCCTTATAGAATTTATGGTGCTCAACAAGATAATAGCACTGTACGAATAAAACATCGGTCTTCTGGAAGGTTCATTACTGAGGATGATTGGGAATCAACAGCTGGAGGAGAGAGTGCACATCTTGCACCTGACCCGCTTAACAACGATATAGTTTATGGAGGAACATATAAAGGCTATATGATGAGAAAAGATCATTCGATTAATCAAATTCGATCTGTAAATGTGTGGCCTGACAACCCTGCTGGGTCAGGAGCCGAAGTTATGAAATACAGATTTAATTGGAATTTTCCTGTCATGTTTAGCCCTAATAATCCTAAAAAATTATATGCAGGATCTAATTATCTTCATGTTACCACAAATGAAGGTCAAACATGGAAGACCATTTCGGGAGATTTAACAAGAAACTTACCTGAAACAATTAAATCTTCAGGGGGATTGATAACACAGGATAATACAGGGGCTGAATTTTATGCCAATCTTTTTGCAATTGCAGAATCTGAAATAGAAGAAAATGTCATTTGGACTGGAAGTGATGATGGTTTAGTTCATGTCTCTAAAAATGGAGGAGAAACATGGAAAAATGTAACTCCTCCTGAATCAATTTCTCCTAAACTTAATATGATAAATAGCATAGACATAAGTTCTTTTGATATAGGAAAGGCTTATGTGGCAGCAACAGCATATAAGTTTGGAGACTACACTCCGTATCTCTACAAAACAGATGATTATGGAGAAACTTGGACCCTAATAACCAAAGGTATTAATAAAAATTATTATACCAGAGTTGTAAGGGCTGATAAAAAAAGACCTGGACTCTTATATTCGGGTACAGAATGGGGGATGTTTATCTCTTTTGATGATGGAAATAGTTGGAAGCCATTTCAGTTAAATTTACCAATTACAGCGATAAGGGATTTGCATATTAAAGAAAATGATTTAATAGTAGCAACTCATGGAAGATCATTTTGGATTATAGATGATTTAACCCCACTTCATCAACTTTCAAATGATCTAAACTCAAAAAACTCTCATCTCTATAAACCTGATGTATCATATAGAATGCAATCTGGTTGGAATGGGTCAGGCAGTTTATTAAATGGCGAGAATCATCCAAACGGAGTAATTATTAATTATTTTATAAAAAATATAAATAATGATGATTTTGTTAAAATTGAGATCTTTGATCAAAAAGGAGGATTAGTAAGGTCTTTTACCAATAATAAAGAAAAACTACTCTCATCTTCAGTAAAACCAATTTCAAGTAATTCAAATGATATTGATTATGCTTTATCAGCAAGTAATATAAAATCATTAAATCCAATTAATGGAGGAAATAGATTAGTTTGGGATATGCGATATCCTGGTTATAAGACATTTGAAGGAATGGTTTTTTATTCATCTCCAAATGTTGGGCCAAAAGCTATTCCTGGAAAATATAAAGTTCGACTTACTTACAATCAAGAAATAACTAATCAGGAGTTTGAAATAATTAAAGACCCGAGATTAGTAAATTCTAAGAAAGACTTCACAACTCAATTCAACTTCCTAATAAATGTTAGAAACGAGGTGTCAAAGGCTAATCAAGCAATAATTGATATTAGAAATATAAGAAAAGACTTGAATTATATAATGGGTAAAAGTTATAAAGATGAACAAATTGACTCTTTAATTAATGAGTTCCTAGACAGGCTTTATATAATTGAGAATACGATTCACATGACAAAAAATCAAAGCAGGCAAGACCCACTGAATTTTGGAATTAGAATTAATAATCGATTAGCCTTTTTAATGGCTGATTCTCAGAGAGGTGATTATCCCCCAACAAACCAATCATTAGAATTCTTTGAAGAAATCAAAATTGAATTAAATGTTGAATTAAACAACTTAAAAATGGTTTCAAAAAAATATATTGATTCTATAAATTCCTTGATTTCAGATAGTGGGATTAAGTTCATTAACAAATAATTATTTTAATTATTTTTGTCAAATGAAATTCTTAATTAAAAATCAAAACAATAAAGACAGGCTAATTCGATTAATAATTTCACTATTATTAATTCCATCTCCATTAATTTTTGGGGAAACGCGCTGGACTATGATTGCTGGTTGGCTGGGAATAGCTCTTTTATTTAATGCTTTATCAGGCAATTGTTATGCCTATCGATTATTCGGGATAAATAGCTGTAAAATTCCAAAAAAATAGATAGGTCTAGCTAAACATATTTTAATATTTTTTTAATCCATCCCCAGTTTTTTGGATAAGGTGCGTATCTTAAAAAGGGGTCAGGAAAAAAACTTCGCTTTATAAAAGGTTTAAAATGTGTAAATAAATTAAAGCTATGCTCCCCATGATATGCTCCAACACCACTATTTCCAATTCCACCAAATGGTAAATTTGAATTTATGAATTGAATGATGCTATCATTAACAACTATTGCCCCAGCAGAAATTTCATTTTTAAATCTTTCAATATTTTTTTTGTTTTTTGAGAACATATATGCCCCTAAAGGCTTATCAAAACGATTCATTATAGCATAGGCTTCATCAATATTATCATACGTTATTATGGGAAGGATTGGTCCAAAAATTTCTCCCTGCATAGCTCCACTTTCTAGGTTTTGATCTAATAAAAGTGTGGGGGCAAAAAACTTTTTTGAAACATCCGACTCGCCACCATAAATAACTGAACCTCCCTTGATCATTTTATTAATCCTATCAAAATGATTTGTATTAACAATTCTTCCATAACTTTTTGATTTTGATGGATTTTCTCCGTACGCATCTTTAATTGAAGTTTTTAAAGCTTCAATTAATCTATCTTTTATTTTATTATCAACCATTATATAATCTGGAGCAATACATGTTTGGCCACAATTGAAAAATTTACCCCAAACAATTCTTTTTGCCGTTAATTCAATTTTTGCTGATTCTTCAACAATACATGGATTCTTTCCCCCTAGCTCTAGAATAGTAGGTGTTAGAAATTCTGCTGCTGCTTTTGCGACAATTTTTCCAACGGAAGTACTCCCAGTAAAAGAAATAAAATCCCATCTCAAAGATAAAAGTTGTTGAGCTTCTTTTGAGTCTCCAATAACAGTAGTAACATGCCCTGGATCAAAAGACTCTTTGATAATAGTTTTAAGAATTTGATTTGTTTCAGGAGAATGCTCTGAAGGTTTAACAACCACAGTATTTCCTGCAGCTACTGCTCCAACAACAGGCACTAAAGCTAAATTAAAAGGATAGTTCCATGGACTTATATTTAAAACACATCCAAAAGGATCAGGAATAACATAATCTTTTGATGGAAAATTATATATCGAACCAGAAACTCTCTTGGGTTGTGCCCAATAATCTATATTCTTGAGCATAGTCTTGATCTCTTTTTGGACAAACAATATTTCACTTAAAAAACTTTCATACTTTGATTTTCCCAGATCTTCAATTAAAGCCTCATAAATAGTCTTTTCATGTTTATTAATTATAGTAGATAGTTTTCTTAATGATTGCTTTCTATATTTAATTGAACGTGTTTTTTTAGAATTAAAAAACTCTTTTTGGGTATTGTAAATTGATTTAATTTCAGTCATATTAACTTGTTAAAAAATCAAAGCTCTCTTGAAGAACTATTTGAGGGTTTTGGGCCATATCTTGCTCTACATAAAAATGTTTAACTCCTACTTCTTTAGCTTTATTAATTATTCCTTTAATATCAGCTACCCCTTTT
This sequence comes from Flavobacteriaceae bacterium, assembly GCA_029243245.1. Classification (GTDB taxonomy): domain Bacteria; phylum Bacteroidota; class Bacteroidia; order Flavobacteriales; family Flavobacteriaceae; genus Marivariicella. Next base: position 197,239 of record JAQWSK010000010.1, read on the forward strand.
CCACAGCTTGTCATATTAGGAAAAAGTGCAATCCATTCTTTGAAAGATTCACCATCTCCATCAAATAAAATATTTTCCTTCATATCCTTTAGATGTATTAATTTATATCGGTTTGAGTATTTATTTAATAGATTAATTGGGTCTTGTCCTGCAGCTAATGTCCAAAAAATATCCATCTGAAGGAAAACCAAATCAGGATCAGTGTTCTCAAAAACATATTCAGTTGGAATAATTCCCTGTTTTTCTACAAATCCATATCCATGATTGTGATAGGCAAATGAAATTCCTTCTTTTTTTGCTGACAATCCAATCAAATTAAATCTGTCTGCAATTCTTTTATAATCATCAATACTTGTTCTTTGATTAGGAGGGATTGCAGGAAGTACTACAAATTCAGCACCGCATTCTAATGCCCCTTTAGCTAATTCTCCCATATGATTTTCTAAAGTATCTAAGTCAGTGTGTAATGATGGGCTTTTCAAATTATAATCACATAAAACATTCTTTACATCTCTAGCTTGATTACCATAGAATCCGCTAATTGGATTATCTGAAGGTGGAAAAGGATAGTTCTTAATGTTATCTTTAGCGCTTTGAGCGCTAAAGTAATAAGGGCCAAAAAATTCTAGATATGTGTATCCCATTTTAGAAATCATAGAAATTGATTTTTCAAAATCCTTATTTAATAAAAGAGGAATAGAGAACAATTGAATTCCTACTTCAGGTAATAATTTTTTTAAGTAAGTGGGCTTTGCCATAATACTAGACGGAATTATAGCCGACCCTGCTGTTAGTATACTTATTTGTTTTAAAAAAATAGAACGTTTCATCTTTGATTTTTATACAAGATACTTAAAAGTCTTCGAAGTTAATAGCTAAGACATGCCTTAAAAAGTCGAGGAGAGCCACCTCCTTCATCTTCAGAAGTGAGCCAAAAAGTGAAAGAATCCTCAACCTTGATTGTTTCTATTTGGGCGGGTTTAACAGGTATAAGATGTTTTTCAAATTTTGATTCTTTGATGTTGTTAATATCAAAATTCGAAAACCTATACAGGTATTGATCTCCATCAAATGTATATGAAGTAAGTGCTAATGTTTTTGAAATAGGGTCATAATCAGCTGCGGTTACCAAGGCTTCAACTTCAAATTCAGCAATAGGTTCTAAAATAGAATTACTAGTAGTCTTAGGAATAAAATAAACTTGTGTTGTAAGTTTTTCTCTGTCTTTTGAAAACAATACTAATAAACTGTCAACTGAAGCAATAGCCTCAGCATCATATCTGTTTTTATATTTTTTATTGAAGCTTTTTTGTTTTGCATATCTAATAAGAATCGAATCTTTTAAAATAAGATCTTTATCCAATTTATATATTGTCAAGTCTTTTCTAGTTCCATAATTATTACCTATATCACATATATATATATAATTTTTATCAGCTGTTAACTCCTCCCAGTCTCTATTAATTACTCCTTTAATTTTATATGATTTTAAGAAATCTCCTTCACTTGTAAAAGAATATAATTTTGACTTTCCTCCAGAATCATTATGAGTTATAAAATGACCTCTAAAATATTCCAGCCCGGAGGTTTCATCTATTTTTTTTGGTAATTTGATTGTTTCAACGAACAATTGGGCTGACATTACCCCAGAAACAAAAATAAGTAAAATAAAAAACAGTTTATTCATCAATTATTTTTTAAGAGTCTAATATACAAAGCTATTATACATAATATCGAGCCTCCTGGAAGTAAAAACAAAGCAACTAAATACGCAATAAACTTTCCCTTTCGAACATGTTGAACTTCTTTTCTTAGAACCTCTAATTTTTTTTTAAAATCTTGATAATATTCAGATGTTTTATTCAAAATATTAACTTAAAACTTTAGCAATAATTTCATCTACAATTTCAGGGTTTAATAGAGTTGTAATATCTCCTAAATTATCAATATCATCATGGGCAATTTTTCTTAAAATTCTTCTCATGATTTTTCCTGAACGGGTTTTGGGAAGCCCCGAGACAAATTCAATACGATCTAATTTAGCTATTGGGCCAATTTGTTTAGATATTAAATGATTTATTTCTTTTTTAAGCTTTTGATCAAGTGAACTATTTAATGAATCTTTTAAGGTAACGTATCCAAATAAAGAATTTCCCTTTATATCATGAGGAACTCCAATAATTGCTGATTCAGCAACTAAATCATGTTCGTTTATAGCATCTTCTATTGGAGCAGTTCCAAGATTATGACCAGATACAATTATTACATCGTCTACTCTTCCTGTGATTCTGTATAACCCATTATTATCTCTATATGAACCATCACCAGTAAAATATTTGTTATCAAAAGATGAAAAATATGTATTCTTATACCTATCGTGATCTCCCCATATAGTTCTTGCAATTGATGGCCAAGGATATTTAAGACAAAGTCTTCCTTCTATTTCATTTTCAAGAATTTCATTTCCGTTTTCATCCATTAACACTGGTTGAATTCCAATAAATGGCAAAGTTGCGTAGGTAGGTTTAGATTCAGTTATATTTGGTATTGATGATATCATTATTGAGCCTGTTTCTGTTTGCCACCAAGTGTCAACTATAGGACATTTATTTTTACCAATATTATTACTGTACCAATTCCAAGCTTCTTCATTTATAGGTTCTCCAACAGATCCAAGAACTTTTAACGAGGATAAGTCATGTTTTTTAACAAAGTCTAGCGATTCTTTAGCTAAAGCTCTAATCGCTGTAGGGGCAGTATAAAATTGATTCACTTTATGCTTTTCAACTATTTCCCAGAAACGACCATAGTCAGGATGAGAAGGCACTCCTTCAAACATAAGTGTTGTTGCTCCATTCAAAAGTGGTCCATATACTATGTATGAGTGTCCTGTAATCCACCCAATATCAGCTGTACACCAATAAACATCACCATCATTGTATTGAAAAATATTTTTAAATGTATATGCTGCTCCTACCATATAACCAGCAGATGAATGAACCATTCCTTTTGGTTTTCCAGTAGAACCCGATGTATAAAGAATAAAAAGAGGATCCTCTGAATCCATGATTTCAATTAAGCATTCACTACTTGCTTTTTGAAGTAATGGTTTTATTAAATGATCTCTTCCTTTTTCTAAATAAATTTTTGTTTTGGTTCTTTCAACAACTAATACAGATGAAACTTGAGGGCAATCTTCTAAAGCTTCATCAACAATTTTTTTTAAATCTAAAACTTTATTACCCCTAAAAGATCCATCAGAAGTTAAAACAATTTTACAATCACAATCATTTATTCGAGTTGAAAGCGCATTAGATGAAAATCCTGCAAAAACAACAGAATGAACCGCGCCAATTCTTGCACAAGCCAGTACGCTTATTGCCAATTCAGGAATCATTGGCAAATAGATACAAACTCTATCACCCTTTTTCACACCTTGGGCCTTTAAAACATTTGCCATTCTATTTACCCTATGATAAAGTGCTTCATAAGAAATATGTTCTGATGACTCTTTAGGATTATTAGGTTCAAAAATAATAGCTGTTTTTTGTGGCTTATCTTTTAAATGACGGTCTAAACAATTTTCTGTAATATTAAGCTTTCCCCCTTCAAACCATTTAATTTCAGGTTTTTGAAAATCCCAATTTAAAACTGAATCCCAATGTTTTTGCCATCTAAAATTATCTTTAGCCAAATCATTCCAGAAGGTTTCTGGTTGTTTTACAGATTCATTATAAACTCTTTTATACTCTTCAGGACTATTAATTTTATAATTGGCCATTTGTAAATCGTATTAAAAAATAAAGCTAGTGATTATTTGGAGGAGCTACACCAATGGGGATTCGAATATTTTCTACAATATTTTGAACTTCCATAGGTGGAGGTGTAGTAAATTTATTTACCAATAATGCAAAAAGAAAATTGAATAGCATGGCTACAGCCCCAAAACCTTCAGGGGAAACACCAAACCACCATTGATCTTTTAAGCCTTCTACTGCAATTTTTCCACCATCAAACACACCAAATTTGAATTTTAAAATATAATAAAGCATAAGTAGAACTCCAATCAACATCCCAGTAACTGCTCCTTCCTTGTTCATTTTTTTATAAAAAATTCCAAGAATTATTGCTGGAAAAAAAGATGCTGCAGCAAGGCCAAAAGCTAATGCCACAACTGCTGCAACAAAGTCTGGAGGATTAATTCCAAAATATCCTGCTACAACTACAGCAAATGTTGCTGAAATTCTTGCAGCCCATAATTCACCTTTATCAGTTATTTTAGGGTTAATAATATTTTTGATTAAGTCATGAGAAATTGAGGATGAAATTACTAATAATAGACCTGCTGCAGTCGATAAAGCAGCAGCCAGTCCCCCTGCAGCAACAAGTCCAATAACCCATGGAGGCATATTAGCTATTTCAGGATTAGCTAAAACCATGATATCCGGATCTACGTATAATTCATTTAATTTAGGATCTGCCACATATTGGATGTTTCCATCATTGTTTTTATCATTAAACTTTAAAAGACCTGTTTGTTCCCAGTTACTAAACCATTTTGGCATTGAAGTATACGGATTGTCTTTTACGGTGGAAATTAAATTAATTCTTGAAAAAACTGAAACGGCAGGTGCAGCCGTATATAGGATAGCAATAAAAAGTAAGGCCAAACCAGCAGATTTTCTAGCATCACTCACTTTTTTAACTGTAAAAAATCTTACAATAACATGTGGAAGTCCTGCTGTTCCAACCATTAAAGCACAAGTAATTGCAAGAACGTCCAATAGAGATTTACTTCCATTTGTATATTCATTAAAACCTAATTCAGTGTTAATATCATTTAGTTTATCTAAAACATAAACTCCCGACCCATCATTTATAGTTGAACCCATACCAATCTGTGGTATAAAGTTTCCTGTCATTTGAAATGAGATAAATATTGCAGGAACCATAAAAGCGAAAATCAAAACGCAATACTGGGCTACTTGAGTATAGGTAATTCCTTTCATACCTCCCATAACAGCATAAAATAGAACTATAATCATTCCAATCACAACACCTGTATTAATATCTACCTCTAGGAATCGAGAAAAGACAACGCCAACTCCTCGCATTTGACCAGCAACATAGGTAAAGGAAACTAATAAAGCACAAATAACAGCTACTATTCGAGCAGTTTTAGAATAGTATCTTTCTCCTATAAAATCTGGCACTGTAAATTTTCCAAACTTACGAAGATAAGGGGCCAGTAATAGGGCTAAAAGCACATATCCTCCAGTCCATCCCATTATGTATACTGCGCCATCATAACCAAGGAATGAGATCAAACCTGCCATTGAAATAAATGAAGCTGCAGACATCCAGTCTGCTGCCGTAGCCATTCCATTAGCCAACGGAGAAATTCCTCCTCCAGCAACATAAAACTCTTTAGTAGATGAAGCTCTTGACCAAATAGCTATTCCAATATATAATGCAAATGTAGTCCCTACTAATATATAGGTCCATAATTGAACACTCATATTTATTTAAATTTATTTGATTGATTAATCTTCATATCCATAGGATTTATCCAATTTATTCATTAGATAGACATAGATAAAAATTAAGATTACAAAAACATATACAGATCCCTGTTGAGCAAACCAAAATCCAAGAGGAAAGCCACCAATACTAATGGAGTTTAGCATGTCTTTAAATAGAATCCCTGCACCAAAAGAAACTATGAACCAGATAAAAAGAAGATATTTAAGATAGGTTAGATTTTTATTCCAATATTCCTTATTAGTTTTCATAGACTTAAGATAAAATTAAAAAGGCTTGATTAAGTAAACTCAAGCCTTTTTAAAAAGTGTTATTATTTTACAATACAGTTAAAAAAATTAATACTCTAATAATATTATTGAACCCTAAAAGTATAAACTCCAGAATCACTCTCATTTTCATTAGCATCTATTGCAATGACTTTCCAATAATAAAGTGTATTTGCTGATACGCTAACAGCTATACTAGTTGTCTCAGCAGTATGGCTATAGGAGCCAAGTAGCGTTGATCCGTCCACATCATCTATATAAACCTTATAAGTGCTCAAGTCATTATCCACATCTGAAGCTCCCCATGTTAAGGTCACCTCATTATTAACTGCAAAAACATTTGAGCCAGATTTTGGAGAAAGTAAATCAGGAGGGAATGGTGCATAATTTACTTGAGCATCCCCAGCCAAATAAAATTTCCATAAAGAACTTTGCGCTGGTGTTGATCCAGTCTCACCTTGAGCTGTTACGCTCCATCTATAAGGTTCTGTTTTAGATAAGGCAACTACTTTATTAGCATCTGATGTATTAAATGTTAATTCGCTATTATCAATCAAATTAGTTATTGTTATAACATAATTCTGAGTGTTATCTGTAGTTCCCCATTGAAAATTAACCTCACTTTGGGTATCATTTATTGAAGTTCCATCTTCACAAGGTTCATTATTAGCAGGAGATATCAATGCAGGAGTTCCAGGCTCCAATATAACCACAACAGGTGGAGTTACTGGAGGAGCAGGGGCATCTCCTCCTCCTTTTGAACAGCTAATAATTATTAAAAAACCAAATAATGTTATAAATAAACGCTTCATTTTTCTATTGTTTTATAGCAACAAATGTTTGTTGAGTTGTTGCTCCATTAATTTTAATTAAATACGTTCCTGTCATTAGTGATGTAGTATTTATCTCTAGAGTTCTTGAATTAAACTCTAATACTTTATCTATTCTAAGAACTTGATTACCTGTCATATTAAACACACTCACTGAAACAGCTTCATCGTCACCTCCAACATATAGTTTCACTGAACTATTAAATGGATTAGGTGCTAAATCAACTGGACTTGAATTAAAGTAAGTGGTTCCAAATTCACCCTGACATCCAATTCCAGTGTTTATATCTATAGTATTGATTCCTGATTTTAAAGAAACCGTATAAGTAGACTGATCTGTCTGGGTAGTCATTCCATTATGAGTGATGTTATAAACTGTTCCTCCATCCAAGTTAAATGTAACAGAGTTGTTTCCAGGATCGGTCATACTGTATACACTTAATGGTTGAGGCTCAGTAATAGTTAAACTATAACAACGTTGATAAATAGATGACGCTACCCCGTCAACAGTTAAACAAACTGAATACGTTCCTGCTGAAAGATTTTCAATTTGATGACTAGATCCTGTAAAGCTCGTTGTCTGTGAAACAGATCCTGAGACAGCTACTGTGTAAGTGAGATCAGCTCGAGCTGAAGCAATAGATATGGTATTTGTTCCAACACATTTCTCAGTTTTAGTTATTGAGAAATTATTTGTTGGTAAATAGAATATTGAACATCCATAAATATCAACTCTATCTCCTAGAGTAGTATTAGCACAGGCGTCGTTTGGATTCCAAACTCCATCTTGATCGTCATCATCTGTTACATCTCCTACACCATCACCATCAGCATCTGCTTGATTAGGATTTGCATATAATGGACTGTTGTCAATAACATCAGCAACTCCATCACCATCAGTATCCTGAGCTGGTGATGCTCCTATTGATTGGATTTCAATCGTTTTGGCATCATTTTCTGGAACAACAATCTCTGTCTGATTAACAAGTACTGGGATTTCAGATTCACCATCATCTTCATTAATAAATTCAACGATTACTTCATAAACATTATCCTGATTATGATCCTGAGGATTTTCAAAGTCAGGAGGTGTTTTAAAGTCTAATACATCTATCATATTAACAACTGATCTAGCTTCAGGTCCGCCTGCTGAAGATTCTTCTTCTTGATTAATTTCAAATAGATTTGCATCAGCTCCACCAGTTATTTTCTTACGAACTTTCCATTTTCCAACTTCCATCTGAGATCTAAATCTAGGATTAGTAAAACGTTTATATGCCTGGTTTCTTCCAGTTGTACCTGTAGTACCCGATGCAGTATCACTTTCATTAGCTTGATCATAAACAGTTAAATTAAAGTCTGCACTAATTGCCGCATTTTGAATATCATCAACATTTATTCTATACATATATTTCGATGATTTTTCACCATCTGATGCAGTAAGCTCTAGCTCATGGAAAGTTTTGTCTTCATAATCAAGCTTGCCTATTAGATACAAATCAATATCATTTCTTAATTCAAAAAGATTTAGATTATTTCCATCTGTAATTGAAAGAGTAATGTTTGCTCCCTCAGGATCAGAAACCTTTACATGATCTAAATATTTTGCAATTGCAGCATTGGTTTCTTCAGCATCATTTTCCATTACCGTAATACTTTGTTGCTCAAAGACAGGTGCTAAATTAACAGCAGGTGGGACAACAGTAACACTGAAAAATAACTCAGCATCACATGTTCCATCAACATTAGTTGAAACAACACTTACACTAGTAGTTCCGTCTGTACTTGATGAATATTCTAAAATCAATTTATCTCCATCAATTTTAGCCTCAACTAATCCAGAATTTTCACTTACTGAATAGAAATCAAAATTAGAGGCACTAACATCTACAAATAATTGATTCAGTGGAATTATATCAAGAGGTGCTCCTTGTTGAACTTCAATTGGTGGTACCTGAGAAATTATTTCAGGACATATAACCTCTGCAACTACATTAACTGGAGGAGTTCTTGAAATAGCAAACATTTGACCTGCATCACAGAATGGGTCTCCGTCTCTAGCAAAGAATTCAAATTGTACTGTTTCATATTTTTCAGGTAGGAAGTAAATAACTAAAGTATTACTCACTACTTCTACATTAGCTACATTTGGATTATGACTAAATGCATCATACATAATTTCATCTCCATCTGCATCTGAAAATATTCCAGTAAGCGAGATATTCACAAAACTCTGATCACTAACAATACTTCCATCAACTACTCCTTGACTAGCAAGCTGAGTATTAAGAGTAGCTGTACCAGCTTCTGAAATTTCAGGGCATCTATTAAACACAAATTCAGCAGAAGATTCTCCAAAACGAACGTGAATCATTTCATGAGTAAAACATCCGAATGAATCGTAAACATCAATCATTATATCTACATCGCCCGGAATGTATTCTTTAAGATATAACGAAAGAATTCCTGCGTTTATACTCCAATCAACTTGAGGGTTATTATCGATGTAAATATCAAAATCTAATTGAGATTGGTCATCTGTAAAGAATTCATTTAAGTTAATATCCAAAATCTCTCCAGTCTCTGGGAATTGAATTTCACGAGTCAATGATTCTGTTGCTGTTGGGCATACATTTTCAGTTTGACCTAATGGCAATATACGCAACATGATATCAGCAAAAGCTTCACAATATTCCTGAGAATCTCCAGCTTTGATAAAGATAAATACATCTCCTAAAGATTCTGGACCAGTAGTTGGTGTTATAACAAGTTTATGATCTTCTTGATTTAAATCCAATTGAACTTTTCCTGGAGGATCAGTTCCAAATTCATAGAAGAAATCTGATGTAGCGCTAGCATCACCTGAAACAGCAAAGAAATCATTCAAGTCTAATTCTAGTGTTTGGTCTTGAGTAATTGTAAACTCAGCAAAATCCATAATTGGTTGTGGACAATCTAAATCGGCAATTCCTAAGTTGTCAACTACTTCTATGAAAATTTCAGCGTTGTAATTACATCCCGTTTCTAAATCGTAAACTTCGATTGGGATAATACCAAGTCCTGCTTCAAATCTAGGCGCAAAGACTATTAATTCTGAACCTCCAGAAATGAATCCATCTACCAATGGTATATTCATATTTGGATCAAAAGTAGCACTCACATCACCTGCAGGTGGTGTTTCAGGGAACATTAGATCATATCTAACATAAATTTCAACATCTGCATTAGGATTAATTAAGTATTCTCTAAGTTCAATTTTAATATCGTCCTGAACTCCAAGTTCAAGTGTGCGTGCAGCCCAATCTCCACCAAGAGTGAAATAGTCAAAATTATTACCGCAATTTTCTTGTAATTGTTCCTCAATAAATGCCAATTCATCCTCAACAGTAATGAATAAATCAATCAATTGAATTTCACAAGTGTTGTCTGCGGAAGGATTTTGAACCTCATATTGTACTTGGAACATAACTGATCCAGATCGATTATCCGTATTAATTCTTAAGAATGAATCGTCTAAATTAATACCAATGAATGGTTCAATAAAACTACCATCTCCATCTAAATCAACGCCCCATTCAGGTGGAAGAAGTAGTCTATACCTTATTCCAGTTGGAGGAACATAGAAGAAATTATTCAAATCTAACATGTATTCTCTAGGATCAGAATTAGAGGCGATTAAAGGCATGATATCCTCAATATATTGAGGGCAAGTAAAGTCAGGTGGTGGACCCTGTCCTTCTGGGGGATTTGGGTCAACTATAAATGGTAATTGAATTGAAAGTTCACAATCACCCACTATATCGGTAACAAGAATTGTTAACATTCCGTCTCCTGATTGATCCCCAACAGTAAATTCAATAATTCCATCACCAAGATCATTTGTAGTAATTAGGTCATTTGAGAAAACTAATTCAATTTGTAGCTCGTTTCCTTGAGTGCTAAAGAAAAACTCCTGAAAGTCTTGTTCAAAAACTTCTCCTGGCATAAACCAAGCTGGTTCTTGAGTGTCTTGTGGGTCGATATCAGTTACGATACAATTTGTAGAAGTATCAAAAGCACCAATATCAAGTCCTAGACCTCCTAAACATTCTCCAGTAGAAGGATCTTTGAAGAACAAGTCAATGATTAATAAATAATCACCTTGTGGCACTTCAATATTAAACGAGTTTGATGCATCAATTTCCCAAGTTCCATTAGGATCTCCTATTTCACTCCATATAAATGCCTCAATTTCAACTTCTGAAGGGAAAACATTTAACTGTTCAAGAGCTGATGAAAGATCTACTGAAACTGGACTAACACCAGGCTCAAAATAAAATGTGTTTTCATTTACTCCAACTTCAATAAACTCTGTACATTCATAACCAGGGCCATCATCTTCACCACCAGGACCAGGACCTCCACCACTTCCAATCCCTCCTTGATCAGGATTTAAAGAAGCTGCTTCTGGATCAACAATAACAGGAACTTCAATTAGATTAATACAATTTCCTTCCAAATCACTGTTTTGGAAAACTAACATGTCGTACCCCTCCTGCCCATTAAAATCGATGGTTAAAGCAGCTCCATTTAAAGAAGCTTGACCTACTGTTAAAAATGGATCAACTAAATCTAATTTAAATGATTGTGAATACGCTTCAAATCCTCCAAACCCTTCAAAAAATGGATTTAAATCAATATCAACATATTCCGTGCCTGGTATTACAAATATTGGTTCAAATGAATTAGTTACTCGACATTCCATCTCTGATGGATCAAGTACACCAAGAATAAATACCATAACAGCAGCACAATCTTCTGGTGCTGTATTTGTAGCTTTTCTTACTTCAAGAACTATAGCAACCCCACCCGGTTGGCCAGTTAAATCAAGTATTACAGTGTTATTTTGTGGGAAAAAGTCTTTAACGGATGCAATAGAACTATTATTTGTGAATACTTCAGCTATGCTTACTCCTGGTTCATCAAGAAGAGGATGAGAAATTTGAGTTGTAATTGTATTTTCAGAAATAGTTGTTATTACATCTGGTAAGTATATAATTTCAGTGTCTGAACTACACCATCCTTCATCACCAGGAAATGGAGCTTCTCCAGCAGATCCAGAGTTTCCAGAATCAGAACCATTATTAGTGTCTGGGCCTCCACCTCCAGGTACGTTACCACCAAGATCTACGTCTCCGCCTCCTCCAAAATCACCATTACTAGCCTCTAAATTAAAGTGAATAGTTCCATAACAATTTTCTGGATTTCCTGGTTGCTGAAACTCAATATCAATATGAGCCCATATTTCTGTACCAGGTAGTGAAATCGACCATATTCCAGCTGAATCAACTGTCCCAAAATTCTCTAGCATAGTAGACTCTGCAGACACACTCCAAGTATATATCTCATACTCATCTGGTAATTCCAATGCTGCAATTTCAGCAGATAAATCTCTTGTTGCGCTAGTAGCTGTTGGTTCAACTATTAAGATAGAAAGTTCAGGTCCCCATTCACATGAACTGACAACATTATTAGGACCACCTCCATCACCTGAATCAGGACAAATATTTAATACTTTTACACCTGGTTCAGGATATGTCTCAGATATTGCAATTTGGTCAAATCCACCAAAACCATTATTATAAACAATATTATATGAAACTTCACTATCCCAAGCTCCTTGCACCCATGCAAATGACATAGCTGAAGCAGTACTAGGTATGGTTAAAGTGTATTTTGAAAACTCATAAGATTCTCCATCCCAAAGTAATTCAGCTTCCAATTCTGGAAATTCACCATATGCATCAGGAATTCCTATCTTACTTTCAACGCCATCAACTGTAACACTTAAATAACCACCGTTCCATCCATCACCATAAGAATCAAACATTTCAACGGTATAGTTTCCAGCAACAACACCAGTTACAGCACATGTTGTTCCTGTGTTATTTCCACCTCCACCACCTGTGCCATCACCGCCTGAAGTACCACCTCCACCACCTGTTCCATCACCACCTGTGCCATCACCTCCATCACCTCCATCACCTGGGCCACCACCGCCTCCTTGATTCAAGTTTACATCAATAAAGAAAGCCATTACAGCAGGGCAATCTTCTGAATTAGTATCCCCTTCTTTTCGTAATTCAAATACTACGACTGTAGATCCAGGTGCTCCTGAAAAGCCTAAAGTTACGGTTCTTGTATTAGCATCCCAATCAGATATTTGACCAACACAATGATTGTCAGAAAAAACATTCGCAATATATACACCTGGCTCATCAAGAATAGGGTTGCTTATACTTATTGATTGTTGATCATTAGCGGCTATATCTTCAAATTGACTATAGGCTTCATCAAGCATTATTATAGGAGTGTCAGGACCACACCATCCTTCATCACCTGGATAAGGTGCGTTTCCATAACATTCTTCATCTGGACCTCCACCATCAGGACCTCCAATAGTTCCATCGGCTATATCGTCATAAAATTCCTGATCAAAAACAGTTTCAAGACCAACAGTATAAACTTCTCCACATCCACCATCAGCAGTAGAAACTTTTATATCAAACTCTGTGAATCCAGTAGCTCCTTCTTCAGGCAAATCAAAATAAACAACCTTATAACCATCTTCTTCTCCTAAACTTAATTGTGCATAGGATGAATCTTCTATTTCAACATAATCAAAGGTCAAAGGCCCTGTTTGCGATGTGTCAAATAAAAACTCCACTGGGAACCATAACTGAATAGCCACAGGAGAAACAGGAATATGAACTATATTTTGTATTTGTGGTGGACATCCTTCTGCAACTGGATTAACTATGCGAATTTCAAAGCCTTCATAAATCTCACAATCTCCATCAGTTACAACTATTTCAATAAATCCATTTCCTGTAGCTCCACTGAAATTAACTGTTAATTGTCCATTTTCATCAATAGTTGAAACAGCTAAATCTTCTGGGAACCCATAGAATGCTGCTCCATATCCTAATATATCTCCATCTGGATCTTCAAAGAAATCATTTAAATTAATATTTAAAGATCCTAAATCGGGGGAAGCTTCAAAAGGAGGAAATCCATTTTCTGAAATCACTTGCGGGCATTGGTTACCTTGACCACCATCTCCACCATCTCCATCAGGAGGAAGGTTGTCTAAATTGTTTGTAATATCAATAGCAATTACTCCTAAACATTCTCCTGTTGATGGATCATTATATTTAATGTCAATTACTAAAAAGTAGTCGTTTTGTGGAATTGTAATATTAAAAGTATTAGAAGAATCTATATAAAAGTCTACAACTGCTCCGCCTAATTCATCTACAACTTCAAAGACAACTTGAGGGTCAGAAGTACTAATATTAAGTTGTTCAATGGCTGCGGAAAGAGAGATTTCAGCTGAAGCACCATCTATATAATCATAAATAAGTGCATTTTCCCCAACAGCAAGATCATAATAAGAACAGTCATCCTCTGGGCCATCTGGGCCATCTGGGCCATCAGGGCCATCAGGGCCTCCAACTGAGCTATCAGAGTATACTTCATAAGCAACTGTGAATTGTGTTTGACAATCACCCAAAGTAGCTGAGAAATTAAAATGATAATGACCCTCAACTCCTGTAAAATCAACTTTAAAAATAAATCCATCCGCAATCTCAGCACTAGAATATGCGTCAGAGGCTGAACCTGTTTGACCAGGAGCATCAACACTTTCAAGTTTATATACAATATTACCTGGATTTCCTTGTGATCCTGTGTGAGCATGATAACTTAAATCAGTTATTATATTTGGTTCCAAAGGTGAATCAGAAGCGTTGTTTATCCATAAACCTTCATCGTTTAATTCTATATCAATAACCATCTCCTGTTCTTGTCCTTCAAATTCTAAAGTAATCCCCTCACAAGCTGTTCCGTTATTATTTCCGTCTCCACCACCTGTAGTGTTTGAACCTGTTCCAGTATTATTTCCATCACCTCCACCTGTAGTGTTTGAACCTGTTCCAGAATTGGGATCTATAATGTCTATATGAATTGTAAAAGGAAGCGCACAATTTTGCCCTGCTTCAACGTGTCCAAAAATATCAAAGTGTCCATAATTTTGGGCCATAGTAAAATATACTGGAGAACCATCAAAGCTTGGAGAACCATTAAAACCACTAGTAGGTCCAAAATCATCAATTTTGTATTCTATCATAGAGGGAGAAGCAGTACTAGTATTTATAATGTTAGCTATATCAACATTAGCAAATTCTCCTGGATCTAATTCTATAACAACATTCCCGTCTGGATAATCAGAATAGTGTGAAAGTGAACAATTAGAACTATTTCCACCACCACCTGTAGTGTTTGAACCTGTTCCAGTATTATTTCCATCACCTCCACCTGTAGTGTTTGAACCTGTTCCAGAATTATTATCTGCTATTATATTTATTATTAATTCAAAACTAGCTGTACAAGTTCCATCACTAGCAAAAGCATCTAGTTTGTATCTGTCTCCTGCAGCAATATTAGAGCTAAATTGAACAGTAACTAATGATCCGTTTAATGATGCAGTTGCGTTTCCACCAAGGTTAGATGTTCCAATGTCAAATGAAAGATTGTCTCCATCTGGATCAGAAAATAATTCTGTCAATGGAAAATCAAATGCTTGAGTTCCAACAGGAAAAGCTAACTCTGGCTGACCAGACCAGGCTTCAGGACAAGTATTACTTGATGTCGTACTGCTACCTGTTGATGTCTCTGTAACTATTGAGGAAATAACCCTCTTGTTTGAAACAATTAACTCATCCATATAAGAATGGTCAGTTAGTGGTATTTCTATATTAGAAATTATATTATTTGACCAAACAATGTGGGACAACAAAACGAATAAATAAAGTATTTTTTTCATAGTTAGTTTTTGATTTCCCTATGTAAGGGGGGTAGCACGAAAAACTAATATAATGAAAAGTAAGAGGTAAAACAAAAAAATATACTTATACTTTGCAAGTATCTTAATTTCTATAACACTTTGGCTTAAAAAATTGATGTTTAAAAAATTTGATTACATTAAATATAAATTTTAGTAAATATATTTTTAATGAAGTGCAAGATTTTTCTAATTACATATATGATTAGCTTTAATAGCTTTAACCTTTTTTCACAATCAAAGTTTTCAAATGATAATGTTTTAATTTACACTTATACAGATGGTTATGTGCATCGTGAAGCTATTCGTGAAGGAGTAAAATTAATTAATGAAATTGGGGTAAATAATAGTTTTGAAATTCTCCATGTAAATACTTCTGGATCTTCTATTTTCAATGAATTATTAAATTACGATGCTATAATATTTTTATGTACAACACTAGACGTGCTTAATAATTCAGAGCAAGAAAAATTAAAAGAATTTATTCATGCAGGTAATGGGTTTGTTGGAATTCATGCAGCTGCAGATACAGAATACGAATGGCCTTGGTATGGCAGATTAGTTGGAGCCTATTTTGCCTCTCACCCAAAAGGCACTCCCAAAGCAACAATTCATACAACTTCCAATAACTCCTTTTTTACTGAACACTTAGAGGAAAAATGGGATATAGAAGACGAGTGGTACAATTATAATTTTAGAAACCTAAACATAATTCCTCTTCTCATGTTAGATGAAAAAACATATGATGGTGGTGTTAATGGCTCCAATCATCCTATCACATGGTATCATGAATTTGAAGGAGGTCGGTCTTTCTATACAGGGCTTGGACATCATGGAAAAACCTATAAAGATGAACGGTTTCAAAAGCTTTTGGAAAAAGGGATACTGTATGCAATTGATGGAATAGAATAAATTATTCTTTTATTTTCAAAATCAATTTTCCCATCTTATCTCCAGAAAATAATCTTAAAAAGGTTTCTCTGAAATTTTCAATACCATTATAAACATCTTCTTTGTAAAATAGTTTGCCTTCCAAAATCCAAATAGCCATTTGCTTCATTGCTTCTGAATATTTTGGAGCATAATCAAGTACTACCATTCCTCTCATTGAAGCCCGATTAACAAGAAGTGATAAATAATTTGTAGGCCCTTTCATACTTGATACAGAATTGTATTGAGAAATTGCTCCGCAAATAACAACTCTTGCTTTTTTTCTTAAAAAAATCAAAGCTGAGTCTAAAATCTCTCCTCCTACATTATCGAAATAAACATCAATTCCTTTCGGACAATGTTTTTTTATAGCATCATTTAAATTTTCATTTTTATAATCAATAGCGCCATCAAAACCAAGTTTTTCTGTTATATAATCACATTTGGTTTTCCCACCAGCAATTCCAATAACTCTACATCCTTTAATTTTAGCAATTTGACCAACTACACTCCCAACAGCTCCAGCTGCTCCAGAAAGCAAAACAACATCTCCTTCTTTAATCTCTCCAACCTCCAAAATTCCGAAGTAAGCAGTCATTCCTGGCATTCCAAGAACTCCTATATAATAAGATAGGGGTGCTTTTTCAGAATCTACTTTATAAAAATTTTCTCCTTTTGTGACACAATACGTTTGGACACCTCCCCATCCGGTAACATAGTCTCCAACTTTAAACACAGTTTTTCCTTTTGTTTTAATAACTTTTCCAACTGATCCTGCTCGCATAACATCCCCTACTTCGACCGGAGGGATATAGGATCGTGTTTGATTTATCCATCCCCGCATAGCAGGATCCAAAGAGATATATTCTTGTGCAATAAGCATTTCTCCATCAGAAAGCTCTTTTAAATCAGTCTCAATAAGTTCCCAAGTGTCTTTATCGGGAAGTCCCTGAGGTCGTTTTTTTAAAATTTGTTGATGATTGATGTTTTTATTTTTCATTTCTTAAATATTTTAGGGAAAAAAATAGGTGTGGATTTTTTATACTCTTGATAGTTTTGATTATCTCCCCATCTTTTATCAGCAATATCTTCTAATAAGTTAACTCCACTAATTTTATTTAAAAGTAGATATACAAATATTGGAGTTAAGCATGATAAATATTGAAATCCTAAAAATGTAGGAAATGCAATTAATGTAATTCCTAACCATAAAACTAGCTCTCCAAAATAATTAGGATGTCTTGAAACTGACCATAAGCCAATATTTACAAATTTTCCTTTATTTTCTGATTTGGAGTTAAATCTTGTTTTTTGAACATCTGAAATCACCTCAACCAGCCATCCAATTACCCATAAAAATATTCCAATTATGGTAAATTTTAAATTCGTTGATTCGTTTGAACTTATCATCGTTATAACAGGAAGCATACACATAAAAACCCATAATCCTTGTAGAATCCATGCTGCCATGAACCTTAAAAAGCTTTTTTTTATTTCGTCAAAACGTAAATCTTTTCCAGAACGCTTGATTCTCAGAAACAAAAAAGAACTCAGTCTAACAGCCCAACAACCGACTAAAAATAAAGGAATCAGCTTAGAAAAAGAAGAGAAATTATTATTTGAAATTAAACTATAACCTAAGAATATCAATATCGATATAAATGTGAGTCCACCGGTTAAATCAAAATAATGTTCAGTTTTAAAAATAAATGAAGGTAAGAACACAACTACCTGTATTCCAAAAATAATAAACCAGCTTTTGAGGGTTATTGAATTCCAAAGGTCAATGCCGTTGGAAGTATCTCCTGCTAAAAAAGCTAAAACAAAAGAAGAGCTAAGTACTAATATTAAAAATAGTATCCTAATAAATATATTCTTCATTTGCTAAAAAAACAGAAGTCAAATATACTTAAAAAGTCTTTGCTAAAACCTATGGAATTAACTTTCTTGATAAACTTCTTTAAGACTGTTAATAAAGACTTGAACCTCAGGTAAAGTGCCTACACTAATCCTACACCAATCATAAAATGGAGGGAATGGCCTTCCTATTCTAACTCCTTTATCTAACATTTGTTTCCCCAAGTCATCAATGTGTTTATTAGAATGAAAAAATACAAAGTTTGTGTTAGAAGGAATATAGTTTAATCCGATATCATCCAACGTGTCTGTAATTAATTTTCTTCCTTGTCTTATTTTGTTTAACGAAAAATCGTAAAACTCTTGATCCTCCAGTGCTTTATCTGCTGCTGCAATTGCCAAAACGTTACTCATTGCCACAACATTTGCTCTAATCTGTTTTGCTAGATGAGGAGGAGCTATTAAATAACCTATCCTAAGTCCTGCCAATCCATAAACCTTAGAAAATGTTTTTGACACAATCACATTTGCACCTTTTCTTACTAATGTATCCATTGAAGGGTAATCTGGTGTCTTTATGAAATCATAATATGCCTCATCACTAAAAACAATAACTTTTTTACTAGCAGACATACAAAAATCTTCCAAAGAGTTTTTAGGTATCACTGTACCAGTTGGGTTATTAGGGTTACATAAAAAAATCAATTTGGTGTTTGTGTTAATTTGATTGTTAATAGCATTAAGATCATATCCTTTATCTTTATCTACAGGTACCCAGTTTATTTTAGC
Organism: Flavobacteriaceae bacterium; assembly: GCA_029243245.1. GTDB lineage: Bacteria > Bacteroidota > Bacteroidia > Flavobacteriales > Flavobacteriaceae > Marivariicella. The sequence goes on from JAQWSK010000010.1 coordinate 216,336, forward strand.
CCCCCATTGTTCTGCAAAATCCATCATAGCAAGAAAAGTAGGCTGTCCGGCTATTATTTCTCCTCCTCCCTGCGTAAAAGTAAGGCCTGTTATTTTAAGGCCTTCTGTTGAGCCACCTGTAATTATTATACTTTCAGGGTCTACACCGTGCTTTTTTGCCAATTTAATTGCAAGTGCATCTGAATAAGCATAGGGATACCTACAGCCATGATCAAAAGCATTAATAACTGCCTTTTGAACCAGCTCTGAAGGACCATATGGGTTTTCATTTGAACTTAACTTAATTGTTTTTAAAAATGGTCGAGGGTTAAATTTTTTAATCTCTTCGTTTGAGAGAACTAATTCTGGGGCTAATAAAAGTCCTCCTATACCAACTGAAGAACGTAGCCAATCTCGTCTACTTTGCATAATTTTTTTTATTTGTCAGTTATCTTTAAGGTAGGATAAGAAATCCCTAATTGCTCTAAGTAGGAATCATACTTTGTCTCATCAAAGTAAAATTTTTCCAATTCTTTTCTAAACCTTCCCATTATTTGAGTGTTTAACTCAATTGGTGGGGGATCATCAGCACTAATCATTGGCTTATATTCTGTCTTTTTTTTCTGAACATTTTCAAAATAATCAGTCGCTGAAGAAAGCAAATCAGGTTGAACCAAAAAATCTAAAATTGTCATTGCTACAACTTTAGCCCCAGCAGTAGCTCCTTTATGGGCAATTGGAGTTGCCATAGCTATTGCATTAGACCAATGATGACCTTGAAGTCCTGGAATATTAGAGGGAAAACGAAGTGTAACTGTTGGGACTGTCCATGAAATATCACCAATATCATCAGAGCCTCCACTAACCATTATTTTTGAAGGTTTCCCCAAAGGGTTTAATTCAATAGCTAGGCCTTTATTGTTATTTGAGTTTACTTCTTTTTGTACTGCCTTTGCCAGAGTTTGATCTTTTTCTGACCATTCAGGTAGTCCAACTTCTTGAATGTTTTTATACATTGTTTCAGCTATAATCTTATTAAAATGTCTTGGCCATGCAGTTCCTACAACTCTTGATGAAACTTTTGTGTCAGTCATCAAAGCAGCTCCAGCAGCTATATTATTTGCATCATTATACATTTTCATAATTCCTTCGTATTTCACATCTCTTAAATAATACCAAATTGAAGCTTTAGAAGGGACAACATTTGGCTGATCTCCAGCATCAGTAAAAATAGAATGAGATCTTTTCAAAGGATGTAAGTGTTCTCTTTTATAGTTCCATCCTACATTCATAAGTTCAGCTGCGTCTAAAGAACTTCTACCTCTCCAAGGAGCCCCTGCTGAATGAGCAGCTTCTCCTTCAAATGTATATTCAACTGAAATAAGACCCGTGCCCCTGGCCTGGCCCCATGAAACTCCAAGATTACTGCTCACATGAGTAAATATGCACATATCAACTCCTTCAAATAAACCATCTCTAACAAACCATGCTTTTGAGGCAACTAACTCTTCTGCTATTCCTGGCCATAAAATTAAAGTGCCTTTAATACCTTCTGATTTCATTACTTTTTGTACTGCTAAAGCTGCTGTTACATTCATTGGAATTCCTGAATTATGACCCTCACCGTGACCTGGGGCTCCATCTACAATTGGCTTATGGTAGGCTACTCCAGGATATTGAGATGCTTTTGGTATACAATCCACATCACTTCCTAAAGCAATAACTGGTCCTTCTCCATTAGTCCACTTAGCTAACCAAGCAGTAGGAATTCCCGAAACTCCATAAGTAATTTCAAAACCTGATGATTCTAGAATTTTAGTCAAGTATCTGGAAGACTCTACTTCATGAAAGCCTAATTCAGCAAAACTAAAAATCTTATCAATCATAATTTGAGTTTGCTTATGATTATCACTCACAATAGAATTAACTTCTAACTTATGCTTTTTTAATTTTGATTTAGAATATTTTTTCTGAGCAATTATGTTTATTGAAAATATTAGGCTTATTGTCAAGAATAGAGTTTTACCAAAAGAAGAATTAAGTTTTCTCATTACTATAGAATTTAAATCATTGTTAATCTAATGTATAAAAAAATCATCTAATCTCTACAGATTATAAAATCTCTTATTTTTAAGCATAAATGATTATTTTGCACAAAACATAATTGCAATGAAAAGTCAATTTATAATAATCTTTACAAGCCTGACTCTATCTGTAACTTCAAATGACTCAATAAAACAAATTAATTACAATGACTCTTCTCAATTAAGCTCCCAAGAATTACTTAATAAAAGTATTTCATATCATGATCCAAATAATTCATGGAATGAATTTAAGGGAATAATGAATATAAAAATGACAAGGCCTGACAAATCCGAAAGAAATAGTGAGATTGAAATTGATATTTTAAGATCCTATTTTAGATCTAAGGTTCTCCAAGATGAAAATATAATTGAACAAATTATAGAAAATAATTTGTGTGAAATAACTCTAAATGGAAAGTCTTCTTTTTCAGAAGATGAAATAAAAAAACATAGATTAACATGTGAATCTGCTTTAAAAATGAGAGATTATTATACTTATTTGTACGGTTTGCCTATGAAATTGAAAGATCCTGGTGCAATTATTCATCCTGAAGTAAATTCCAAAATTTTCAAAGGAAAAAAATATCTGGTTTTGAGAGTAGATTATACGGAGCCTGTTGGAACAGATCGTTGGTATTTCTATTTTAATCCAAAATCATTTGCGCTTGAAGTATATCAGTTTTTTCACGATGAAAGTAAAAATGATGGAGAATACATTTTACTTTCTGAAGAAAAAGAAATTAATGGTATAAAAATGCCAAAAGTTAGATCTTGGTTTTATAACGAAAAAGATAAATTCCTAGGAACTGATACTTTAAATTAAGCTTATGAACAAAATTCTTAAATCAAAATTATTATTAGTTCTTATATTTTTATTTGTATCAATATTAGGAAGCTTTAGGTTGTATTTTAATATAAACGACATTCCTATTTATGATCTTAGACTTGCATTTAACTTTATATTTAGCAAGAATCAAATTCCTCAATATGATAACTTATCTGAACTTTTAGGGTATGAAAAAGATGATAAACTATTAATCCTGCATGCAGATGACTTAGGCTTATCTAAATCCGTAAACCAAGCTTCTTTTGATGCGTTAAATAATCAATATGTTAACTCTGCTAGTGTGATGATTCCAGCACCTAATACTATTGAGGTAGCTGACTACTTTAAAGAAAACCCAAATACAGATTTAGGCCTTCATTTAACCTTTACGGCAGAATGGAAAAATTATAAATGGGCAGGAATTAGTCCTAATGATTCTATACCTTCTATAATTAATACTAAGGGTTATTTTTTTGAAAAGAAAAAAACTTTTATAAAAAGAGGTAGTGCTTCAGATGTAAAAAAAGAATTACAAGCACAAATAGATTATGCAAAATCAATTGGAATTATTCCCACCCATATTGACAGTCATGAAGGAGCTTTGTTTTTTTCTCCAGAATTTTTTAAAACCTATATCGAGGTTGGAAATGAAAATGAACTTCCTGTTTTTGTGCCTCAAGTTTTAGCTCCACATTTTAATGGTAATTTTTTAAAGCCTAATAATTTAGTTGTTGTAAATAAAATGTATATGGCTGATAAAAATGTTTCTTTTGAAAATTGGTCAAAATATTATATTTCAATTCTTAATAATCTTAATTCCGGATTAAATGAAATAATTGTACATCTTGGTTACGATAATACTGAAATGCAGAAAATTACTTCACAAAGAATTGCCTATGGATCAAAGTGGCGAAATTTAGATTATACTATAGTTTCAAGTCCTGAGTTTAAAGAGGCGCTAATTAAAAATAACATAAAATTAGTTACTTGGAAACAAATAAAAAATCTCTTATATCCTCCAAATTAGAAAACATGTTAACTGTATAATTTTTCTATAAGTTAGTCTAGTATTTTATTAATCAATTTAAAAGTTTTTGATGTTTGATAGAGCCCATTATATTGGATAGATTCTGAAATAATTAATATTTTCCCAATAAAAAAATGTTTATTTATAATTTTAAGAGGTAAAAACTAAAAATTAGTTTTTATTTTAATCTAAAAATTAAGCATGCCTAAAATTGAAAAATCAAACATATCCTTAAATGATATTTATTTTCTTTTAGAGAATCCGGATGAAATTAAATTAAATAAATCAACAAAAAAAAAGATTTCTCAAAGCTACGATCGCGTTCAAAAAATGGTGGAAAACTCAAAAGCGATATATGGAATTAATACAGGTTTTGGCCCTTTATGTACAACAAAAATTTCTTCTGAAGAAACCAAATCTTTACAACGAAATTTATTATTAAGTCACTCTGTTGGGGTTGGAAACCCAATAAATCCTGAACTTTCAAAACTAATGATGCTCTGTAAAATTCAATCTTTATCTCAAGGATATTCTGGTATTCGTATAGAAGTGTTAGATCGTCTTATTTATTTTATTCAAAATGATCTGACTCCTATTGTTCCTGAGAAAGGTTCAGTAGGGGCTTCTGGAGATCTAGCTCCACTTGCTCATTTATTTCTTCCATTAATTGGGGAGGGGTTTTTCTGGGATGGCTATGAGAAAATTAAAGCCATGACGGTTTTAAAACAACACAAATTAAAACCCTTTACTCTACATGCGAAAGAAGGACTTGCACTAATTAATGGGACACAGTTTATTTTAGCCCATGCTATTAAGGCGATATCAAAACTAGATTATCTAATGGATTTAGCAGATTTATCTGCTGCAATGTCATTGGAAGGATTTCAAGGAAGTCTTGCGCCTTTTAAAAAAGAACTACATGAATTAAGACCTTATAGTGGAAATAAAAAAGTAGCTAGTCGTATTACAAATTTGTTGAAAAACTCGCAGAACTCTGATTCTCATAAAGACTGTGATCGTGTTCAAGACCCTTACTCTATAAGATGTACTCCTCAAGTTCACGGTGCATCAAGAAATGCATTAAGTCACCTACATGAATTGGTAAATATTGAGATTAACTCCGTTACAGATAATCCCATAATTCTCGACGATAATGTTACTATCTCTGGAGGTAATTTTCATGGACAACCTTTAGCAATGGCTCTTGATTATTTAACAATTGCAGCTTCTGAAATAGGAAATATTTCAGACAGAAGAAGTTATTTGCTTTTAGAGGGTTTACACGGTTTACCCGCTATGCTTAGTGAAAATCCTGGACTTAACTCTGGATTCATGATAACACAATATACTACTGCAGCATTAGTTTCAGAAAACAAATCCCTATGCTTTCCTTCCTCTGCTGATAGCATTCCCACAGGAATGGGTCAAGAAGATCATGTCTCTATGGGAAGCATATCAGGGCGCAAATGTCTTGAGGTAATAGCTAATCTCGAAAAGATTCTTGCTATTGAATTATTACACTCTGCACAGGCATTAGAGTTTAGACGTCCAAATAAATTTTCTTCTCCAATTGAAAAAACTCTTTCCTTTATTCGTAAAAATGTAAAAAAATTAAATCAGGATAGAGTTTTAAATACTGATATTGATTTAATAATTGACTTGATAGAAAAGCAAGTTTTTAATGTCTATCCTGAATTATGACTTTTAAAGAACAGATTCTCCAAGGAATTCCTAGAAAACTTCCAGGTTCTAAATCATATGATTCTAGCTTAAATCCAGCTCCTAAGAGAAAACAAATCTTGAGTGTGAAAGAAAAAAAATTAGCTATTAGAAATGCATTAAGATATTTTCCCAAAGAATGGCATAATGAACTTGCTATTGATTTTGCAAAAGAATTAGAGGAATATGGTCGAATATATATGCTTCGTTTTAAACCAAATTATTCTATTCATGCACGTCCTATAGATAAATACCCTGCAAAAATTGATGAGGCAGCATCAATTATGTTGATGATTCAGAATAACTTGGATATAAATATAGCTCAACATCCACAAGAGCTAATCACTTATGGAGGTAATGGAGCAGTCTTTCAAAATTGGGCTCAATATTTATTGACTATGAAATATTTAGCTACAATGAATAAAAATCAAACATTACATCTTTATTCTGGACACCCAATGGGATTATTTCCCTCTTCAAAAAAATCTCCAAGATTAGTAATCACTAACGGAATGATGGTCCCCAATTACTCAAAGCCTGATGATTGGGAACGATATAATGCATTAGGAGTAACTCAATTTGGTCAAATGACTGCTGGTTCATTTATGTATATTGGACCACAAGGTATAGTTCATGGAACAACTATTACTTTAATGAATGCTTTCAGGAGGGTTTTAAAAGAAAAAGAGTCTGTAAAAGGTAAAATATTTCTTACCTCAGGACTAGGTGGAATGAGTGGGGCACAACCAAAAGCGGGTAATATCGTTGGTTGTCTATCAATCACTGCAGAAGTTAACTACTCAGCAGCAAAAAAAAGACATGATCAAGGTTGGGTAGATGTTCTTATAACTGACATTAATGAATTAATCGTGTTCGTTAAAGATGCCCAATTGAATAATAAAACAACCTCTATTGCTTACGTTGGAAATATTGTAGATGTTTGGGAAGTTTTTATAAAAGAAGATATTAAAGTAACTATTGGTTCTGATCAAACCTCACTTCACAACCCGTGGTCAGGAGGATATTATCCCGTTGGCATTAGTTATAAAAAAGCAAATATGCTGTTGCGAGATGATCCTTTGTTATTCAAGGAAAAAGTTCAAGAATCTCTCAGAAGACATTCAAAAGCTATAAAATTACATGCTCAAAAGGGAACTTATTTTTTTGACTATGGTAATGCATTTTTGTTAGAGGCTTCTCGTGCTGGAGGAGATGTTTTGAATGGTAATAAAACAGGGTTTTGTTATCCATCTTATATTCAAGATGTTTTAGGCCCTTTATGTTTTGATTATGGTTTTGGTCCCTTTAGATGGGTTTGTGCTTCGGGAAATTCTAAAGATCTAAAAATCACTGATGAAATTGCTAGAAGTGTACTTTCCGCTGTAAGGAAAAATGCACCAAAAGAAATACAAAGTCAATTAGATGATAATATAAAATGGATTGAAGATGCTCAAAAAAATAAATTAGTTGTAGGATCTCAAGCCAGAATCTTATATGCAGACTCCCAGGGTCGAATTGAAATTGCAAGAGCTTTTAATTCGGCTATCTCAGAAGGTAAAATAGGCCCAATAATTCTCGGCAGAGATCATCATGATGTAAGTGGGACAGATTCACCTTATAGAGAAACATCAAATATTTATGATGGAAGTAAATTCACAGCAGATATGGCTATACATAATGTAATTGGAGATAGTTTTAGAGGGGCAACTTGGGTTTCAATTCACAATGGTGGAGGCGTTGGTTGGGGTGAGGTAATAAATGGTGGTTTTGGAATGCTTCTTGACGGTTCTAAAAAATCTGAAAAAAAACTAAAAAAAATGTTATTTTTTGATGTTAATAATGGAATTGCTAGAAGAAGTTGGGCTAGAAACAAGCCTGCTATCTTTGCAATAAAAAATGAAATGAACAGGTCTAAAAACTTAAATGTGATAATTCCTGAAAATGTAGATGACAAATTATTAGATTCTTTATTCAAATGAAAATTCTTTTTAAAAATATTAAAGGACTTCTTCAAACCCTTAGAGCAGGTAAAAATTACTTGAAAGGTTTAGAGATGAAAAAATTATCTCAAATTAATAACGCTTATTTGTTAATTAACAATGGTATTATATCAGACTTTGGAGAAATGAAGTCATGTCCTGAAATAGAGGTAAATAAAATTATTGATTCTAAAGGAAAATTCATTCTTCCTGCTTGGTGTGATTCTCATACACATATTGTTTATTCAGGATCCAGAGAAGAAGAATTTGTTGATAGAATTGCTGGAGCCAATTATGAAGAAATTGCAAAAAATGGAGGTGGTATTTTAAATTCTGCGAAAAAACTAAAAAAAACTTCTTTTGGGCAATTATATAATCAAAGTGCCAAACGTCTTGAAGAAGTAATAAAATTAGGTACAGGTGCAATAGAAATAAAATCGGGCTACGGTCTTGAGCTTTCAGCAGAAATAAAAATGCTTAAAGTTATTAATAAATTAAAAAAAAATTATGATGCTTCAATACAATCAACTTTTCTAGCAGCGCATGCAATTCCTGAAGAATATAAAAACAAAAGAGAAGAATACATAACTCAAATTATTAATGAATGGATTCCCTTAGTATCAGAAAAAAAACTTGCAAAATATATTGATGTTTTTTGTGAAAAAGAATATTTCGGTATCGAAGAAACTAGATTAATTATAAAGGCTGGGAAAAAACATGGACTAATTCCAAAAATTCATGTTAATCAGTTTAATTCAATTGGGGGAGTTCCTCTTTGTACTAAACTAGGGTCTCTTACAATTGATCATCTTGAAGTTTTAAATGAAAAAGATTTGAATGCTCTTAAAAACAGTGACACTATTGCTGTAGCATTACCTAACTGTTCTTTTTTCTTAAAAATTCCATATACTCCCGCTAGAAAAATTATTGACAATAATATTCCCTTAGTTCTAGCTTCTGATTACAATCCAGGTTCAGCTCCATCTGGAAATATGAATTTTGTAATTTCTCTAGCTTGTACTAAGATGGGAATGTCCCCAGAAGAAGCAATAAATGCAGCTACTATAAACGGAGCTCATGCGATGGGCTTGTCCAAAAAGCTTGGAAGTATTACAAAAGGCAAAAAAGCTAACTTAATTATAACAAAATCTTTACCATCATATTCAATGATCCCTTATGCGTTTGGTTCAAACTTAATTGAGGATGTTTATATTAAAGGAAAGTCTATTAACAATCTGTGAATAATATAAATCAATATTATCGTTCTCCTGATAAATCTCTCTGGAAGGGGCCCTTGTCAAATATTGATTCGCCAAATCAATATTGGCATGAATGTATTCAGCTTCATCTTGATGGTTTAAAAAATTTCAATTCAAAAAACTTAAATAGTGATATCGGTCTTTTAGGCTATGCTTCTGATGAGGGTGTAAGAAGAAATAATGGAAGACAGGGAGCTATAAATGGTCCAAAAGCAGTTAGAGAACAATTGGGAAAATTACCAGTACGTTTTTCTGAAAAAAAAGTTACTGATTATGGTGATGTACTCTGTTCTGAAAACAATATGGAAGTTACACAAAATGTTTTTTCAGATATAGTAAAAGAAATTATTGAATCAGGGCAGTTAAGTATAGGAATTGGTGGTGGTCACGATCTTGCGTATGGACATTTTTGTGGTATTCAAAAAGCATTACATAAAGAAAACATATCTAAAATTGGAATTCTAAATTTTGATGCACATTTTGACCTGAGAACTCCCTTAAAAAATGCAAATTCAGGGACTCCTTTTTATCAAATATTAGACGAATTTGGAAGTTTAGTAAAATATTTAGTATTAGGAATACAAAAGTCCTCAAATTCAGATATGTTATATAAAAACGCATCAGATTTTGGAGTTAATTATATTCCTATTGAAGAATGTACTTTAACTAATATTATGACTGTTTTTAAAATCATTGATGATTACTTCAAAGATTGTGATTATTTATATGTTAGTGTGGATCTTGATGGTTTTGCATCTTCAATTGCTCCAGGAGTTAGTGCGCCTGGACCTTTTGGATTTTCAATTGATTTTTTTATGCTTGTTTTTGAATACCTGTTAAAAACAAAAAATATAATTGCTATAGATGTAGTAGAGCTTAATCCTAATTATGACATTGATTCAACTACCGCTAAGCTTGCCGCGCAGATAATAGATATTGCTGTCACGAAATAATTATTTCTGTTTTTATATTTAAAATATCCGCAAATATTTGACAGTTAATTAAACTGAGAATTCGCTTTATAAAAAATTAATAATTAGATATTTCTATCTTTAAAATAAAAAAATGAAAATGAAAAAACTACTTTTTTATCTATTTATTATAATTGCTAATTTTTCTTTTAGTCAAAAAATAGAACGCTTAAATAGCCTAGAGCATCTAAAAAACAACTATCCCTTTTCTGAAGCCACAGTAGTTAATGGTATTATATATCTTTCAGGACAAATTGGAACTTTGCCGAATGGAGAATTAATTGAGGGAGGAATTTCCGCAGAAACTAAACAAACATTAATGAATATAAAAAATACGCTAAATAAAATGGGGGCATCAATGGATGATGTTTTTAAGTGCACCTGCATGTTGTCTGATATATCTGAGTGGGGCGAGATGAGCGCTGAATATGTAAAGCACTTTAAAAAAGACAAATTGCCAGCTAGAAGTGCTTTTGCGGGAAGTGGTCTAGCTTTAAATGCTAAATTAGAAATCGAATGTATGGCTTTAAAAAACTAAAATTATGAAGTTTTATTATTATTATTTAATAATATTAGCTACTGTGGCATGCTCAGAAGCTCCTCCAAATAAAACAGGGTTTGAGTTTAACCCAAATCATATAGCAATAATGGTTAACGATCTTAAAGAATCGGGAGCTTTTTATACAGATATACTATTATTAGAAGAAATTAAAATTACTGATTCAAAAGTGGCTAACCGTTGGTTTAAACTAAATAATGATCTAGAAATTCATCTAGTCGAAAGTAAAGATGAATTGCCTAAAAGAACTCGAAATAATCATATAGCCCTTGAAGTTAATAGTATAAATATTCTGGTTGAATATTTGACTGAAAAAAATATACCTTTTTACAATTGGTTTGGAGTTATTAATGAAATTCAGAAAAGATTTGATGGTGTTTTACAAGTCTACATTAAAGATCCTGAAGAAAATTGGATTGAAATAAATCAAAAAGCAAAATAATATGAGAGCTACTGATTTAAAAATACTTGTATTAAGTAGTAATGGGATAATTATATTTTTTTATAGTTTTTATTTATTTAAGTGGGAGCCAACTATCGTTGGTGTTTTTAGAGAACTTTTAATTCTTCCAGCTTTTTTAGTACAATTTTTTTTGGCTTTATATATATTAGTTAGGTTGATCACTAAAAAAATGAAATTAAGCATCTTGAACGTTAGTCATTTAATTTTAACTTTATTATTAATACTTTCTTTTCAGTTGTAATAAATAATTAAGAAGTTAAATTTCAAGTTTCATTAGTTACCAACTAGTTGCTAAAAAGCATCTGTTACCATAGAGTAAATAATGGACAATTAAAATCCTGATGCGTATTTTTGTTTAACTTAAATTAATTGTGATGAAAAAAATTATAGCTTTTGGTGCTAGTTCATCTAAAAAATCAATAAATAAAACTTTAGCTGGTTTTGCTGCAAAGCAAATTAAAAATTCAAGGGTCATTTTATTAGATCTTAATGATTTTGTAATGCCTATCTATAGTGTTGATGTTGAAGAAGTTCAGGGTATTCCTAAAGCAGCTTTTAAATTCAAAGAAGAGTTAAAATTGTCTGATGGAATTATAATATCTTTTGCAGAACATAATGGGTCGTATACTGCTGCGTTTAAAAATATATTTGATTGGATTTCAAGAACTGAGAAAGTAGTTTGGTATAATAAGCCAATGTTTTTATTAGCAACCTCCGCTGGGTCCAGAGGGGCAATTTCAGTTTTAAAAACTGCATATGATAGGATCTCAAGAGAAAATCCTAATTTTATTCCAAAATTTTCTTTGCCAAATTTTTATCAAAATTTTGATCACAAGTTAGGAATAATTAATATGGATTTAGAAAAAGAATTCACTGCCTGTCTTAATTTATTTGAAAAAAATCTTTAAAAGTGTCAATTGAAATTTATTCAAAAAACTAAATAAAGAAGCTACTTATAATGATTATAAAGGCCATGAATTTGAAAAAATTGAGTCCGATGTAAAAATTTTTGAAATAGTTTCACCTATAACAACTCAATATAAAACATATGCTAGCTCTATGTTTTAGAGTGCCAATATGCTAGTCCAAGAAATAATAGTTGAAATGGGGCTCTTATAATTGCTGTTTGTCTTGTAATCCCTAAAGCATTTTGAGCATCCTGGCTTTCTATTAAAAAAATATTTGCGGGAAAAACTGCAACTAAAAGAATTATTAGTCCCCAAGCAGAATATTTTCTGTACCTAGTTAATAGTCCTATTCCAAAAACAAGTTCAAAAAAACCGCTTATATAAATTGCTTCAACTGGCCAGGGAAAGTATGGTGGCATAATGGACAGGAAATAATCTGGACTAATAAAATGATTTATTCCTGCATAGGTGTAAAAACATACCATTAAGTATATAGTCAGCTTTTTTACATATTTCATTTTCTAAAAATACATTGCTAAAATTTATTTATTGTGTTTTTAAAATAATTTAATATAAAAACATCTCTTTTAGACTAGTTGCATTAAGCAATTATTATTTATATTTAGTCATCAAACAATTAAAATTTTAAAATGAAAAAAATAATTTATCTAGTAATAGCTTTATTGTTTATTACTAAAGTAGAAGCTCAAAAAAACAAAAATGGTGTTATTTATGATAAACACCCAGGGCTAGAGTTGGTAAAAGAATTTAATACGGCTTTTATTAATGGTGACACCGAAAAAATTAAAACTCTTGTTACTGAAGATTTCAAACTTTGGAATTCCATGAGTACAGACAAAAATCAAAAAGGAGTTGGGGTTCAAGGACTGCTTGGACGAGCCAACTACTGGAGTAATAAATTAAAAGGATTCTCTATTGAGCCAAGGGGTAAGGCTTATCCTGATGCTTTTGAATTTAAAGGTGGTCAAATTTGGATTTACACATATGAAGTTTTGAAAGGAATTGATAAAGAAAATGGCTTTAAAATAGAAACCCCTATCGATAGAAGTTATCTCTTAAATAAAAAAGGAGATAAAATTGCATGGCTAATGGAGTCTTTCAATACTTCTCAATTAGATAAATACAATAACTCTTTTTCTAAAAGAACCAATGGAAAAATATGGAGAGATCACCCCTTTATTGGGTCAATACGAAGGTTAATGCATAACTTTGAATTAGGTGAAATAGATACAGCCTATTCCGAGTTTGATCCAAATGCAAGAATATATGATATTAATATGCCTTTTGGAGAATATCAGACATTAGAAGAAAGAAGAAAGTGGGAAAAAGGAATTTTTTCAAATTTTGATCTAATTTCAGTTGATGAGTCAGGGTATCCAGATCTATTAGAATATAATGGGGATGGAATGGAAGTGATTTCATGGTGGATAATGACATTTCAAAACAAGAAATCTAAAGAAAAACTGAAGCTTTACCTTCATAGATCTGACACATTAAATGATGAAGGAAAAATAACTCGAACTGTGTTATATTATAATGGTCAACTATTAAAGTAACAAGTTTGTTTTTTAAACAAAAAAATTAAAACTCCCCAATCTCTTTAATTAAAAGACATATTATCATAAAAGCATAAACAATAATAACAAGAGTTGTTCCTGGTGAAAAATATTTTTTCATTTATGAAATTTAATTTCTTCAAAACTAACAATTTATCTATTCTAAATAAGTTATTAGATATTTTAATTAATACTTTTGTAAGAACTATAAAATATAAACCTTCTAAAAATGAAAAAATTACTACTTATTATTATTGCATTATTTGCAATAACTTGTCAAAATTCGCCTGATTTAAGTCTCTATAATCAAAACAAAGAAATTGCTGAAAAATTCCTTCTTACTTATCAAGCTCCTGTTAATTATGAGTTGTTCGAATCTATGGTAGATGAAGATATTGTTCACCAATCTCCAATGTATGGTGCTGGAGAAGTTGGTTACAAAGAAGTCTTAGAGCAAGGCAAATTTTACATGACTGGTTTTGAAAATGTAACTTTTACCGCTAAATGGTGGCTTCCTGGTGTTGACCCCGAAACTTTAGCTGCAGATGGAAGTGTTCGTGTATATGGTACATGGAAAGGAAATAGTATTGCTTCTGGAAAAGAATTTTCAGTAGATACTTATCATTACTTTGGAATAAAAAATGGCAAAATTATTGAATCCGGAGATTATTTTGATGCAACAGGAATGGTTATGGCAACTCAAGCTGATCCAATTGCAGAGGAAACTGCTGAATAATTTATTATTATTATTTACAAAACTAAAACCTCGCCAATTGGCGAGGTTTTTTGTATTTAGTATATTTAGTATATGGATACTTTATTAAAAGATTATTTTGGATTATTCCCTGTAAAAATTGAAAAATTAAATGGGTATGACAACATAAACTATTTAGTAAAAAGTCATAAAAACAGTTACATACTAAAAACATATTCTAATATTACCCTAGCACCTTTATTAGAGGCAGAAACAGAAACACTAATCTATTTATATTCAAATAAAAGTTTCAATTCTCCCAAGCCCATCAAATTATTAGACGGTAGTTATTTTAAAAAAATAATCTATAATAAAAATGAAATTATAATTCGTCTTCTATCATATGTAGAGGGAACGTTCATTGGAGATCTGAATTCTTCTGAACAAATAACCAATTCGCTTGGTGTTTTATTGGCTAAATTAAATTTAAAACTGCAATCATGGAATAATGCAGTAATAAAAAGCAGAGACTCTGAATGGAATTTAGATTCATATTCAATATGCAAAGAATATATCAGTCAAATTAAAAATTCTAAAGACAGAGCCCTCGTTGAATACTTTTTTCAACAATATGAATTTGAAGTTATTCCAATAAGTAGAAGGCTTAGAAAGTCCATAATCCATAATGATGCAAATGAATGGAATTTACTTGTTCAAAATGATTCAGTAAACGGAATAATCGATTTTGGAGATATTTCATATTCACATCTAATAAATGAATTAGCCATTGCTATTGTCTATAATTCATATAGAGAATCCGATTACTTACTTTGGGCCGAAAAGTTGATCGCTGCATACAATTCTATTATCCCTCTTGAAGAAATTGAACTCAAGGTTCTTTATTATAAAATCTCATTAAGATTATGTATTAGTGCGTGTAATTCAGCAAAAGCTAAAAATATAAATCCCGAAAATATATATATGGTCCATAGTGAATCAAAAATATGGAAAATGCTCAGGGAATGGATTAAAATAAGTCCCTATAAAGCTGAGAATCATTTTAGAAAAGTATGTGGTTATAAAGAAATAAAACAAGTCACAATTTCATCTTTAATATCAAGAAGGAAAAATATTTTTAGCTCTAATTTTTCACTAAGCTATAACAGTCCTATTTACTTTAAAAAAGCTGCTTTTCAATATATGTATGATGAACAAGGAAATACATTTTTAGATGCATATAATAATATCCCCCATGTCGGACATTGTCATCCAAAAACAATTATTAAGGGGCAAAATCAAATTTCAAAATTAAATACGAATACAAGATATTTGTACGACTCTCTTTATAATTATTCTGAAAAATTACTTGCTAGATTTCCTAAAAGCCTGAACAAAGTTTTTTTTGTTAATTCAGGAAGTGAAGCTTCTGATTTAGCTATAAGAATAGCGAAATGGTATACTAAAAAAAATAAATTGATGGTTGTTGAAAAAGGGTATCATGGACATACACAAATAGGTATAGAAATAAGTGATTACAAGTTTAATAACCCAAAAGGTATTGGGCAACAAGAACATATTATAAAAGTTCCTCTTCCTGATCAAGAAAATATAATAAAATCTAATATAGAAATCATTAATGGTTTTGATGATCAGCTTAAAGCTAATGAAAATCAAATAGCCCTTTTTATTAGTGAAACCATACTTGGGTGTGCAGGTCAAATTCCTCTTCCTGAAAATTATTTAAAAAACATTTATTCTAAAATAAGAAATCAAGGAGGTCTTTGCATAGCAGATGAGGTCCAAACTGGATTTGGAAGAACTGGAAATCATTTTTGGGCTTTTGAAGATCAAGGTGTTGTTCCTGATATTGTCATTCTAGGAAAACCTATGGCTAATGGGCATCCTATGGGGGCTGTAATAACCTCAGACAAAATTAGCGACTCTTTTAGTAAGGGTGTTGAATTTTTCAGCTCTTTTGGAGGAAATCCTGTTTCTTGTGAAATAGCAAGTAGTGTTCTAGATATTATAGATGAAGAAGAATTACAATTTAATTCTAAGGAAGTCGGTGATTATTATAAAAAAACATTAAAACAATTAAAACAAGACAGTCAATATATTGGAAAAATTACAGGTCAGGGTCTTTTTTTGGGAATTGAGATTGTAAAAAATAATACTGAAGCTAATCCTGATCTTGCTCAAAAAATAAAAAATAGTTTGAGAAATAAATTTATTCTAGTTGGAACAGATGGAGAATTTAATAATGTGATTAAAACAAAACCTCCTCTTTGTTTTAATAAACATAATGTTGATCAAGTTATTTCACGGCTTTATGAAATAATTAAAACTATTTAGTAAAATCTTTTGACTTTATCTTCTAAAGGGTTTGGAGTTCTATATATTGATTTCCCTGAATAATTTCCCATATAAAAAAATCCAAGACATTTTTCACCTTCAAGTAAAGAAATATGATCACCTAAATGATTCATTAAAGAAGGTGAGCTCCAGTACGAACCAATTCCTAAACTGCTTGCCATAAGCCACATATTTTGAACCGACATTGATACCGAAGCTATTTCTTCCCATTCGGGGACAGATTCTTTTAAATCTCGCTGCATACAAATTGCAATAACCACTGATGATTTAGTTAACTTCTCTTTTATTCTAACATATTTATACTTAGAAAAGTTTTCTGCTCTTTGCTTATATTTATCAGCTAGAAAATTACCTAATTTTTCTTTAGAATCATTTTTAAAAACTTTGAATCTCCA
Source organism: Flavobacteriaceae bacterium (assembly GCA_029243245.1). Taxonomy (GTDB): domain Bacteria; phylum Bacteroidota; class Bacteroidia; order Flavobacteriales; family Flavobacteriaceae; genus Marivariicella. The sequence goes on from JAQWSK010000010.1 coordinate 233,149, forward strand.
AGGTTCAGTTTTTTTGTGTGTAGGTGCCCAATTAGATGCTTCTAAAATTTTGTTTAAATGATTTTCTTCAATTGGATCGTCGTTAAATTGATTTGGCATAATTGAACGTCTATTTTTAATTATATTAAACAATTTCATAAAGAACTATTTTTTATCCATGTAAGGCATTCTTCAAAATTAGAGAAAAGATGTTCTTTTGGGATTAAATTAGGAATAATATCTATTCTCTCAAACATATACTTAGGCTGTCCAACCAGGCTAACTAACAAAACCTTTTTATCAGAATTAACTAGATCAACTAGTACATCTTCCATAGCATAGAGACCCGATTGATCTATATAGGGCATTTTTCCAAGACGAATGACTATAACATTAGCGTCCTCAGGAAGTTGTTCAGCTAGTTGTTGAAATTCTGAAGTAGATCCAAAAAATAAAGGGCCCTCAATATGCTTAATAAATACTTTATCTGGAATATTAACCTCATCATCCCAAGCATCTTCTTTTAATTGAATAATTGATGATTTCTGAGATGTTAAATCTCCTATTTTTTTCATAAACATAAGAGATGCAATTACTAATCCAACACCTACTGCATAAACTAAATTCCAAACAGATGATAAAATTAGTACAATAAGCATAATTGCAACCTCTGCTTTTGGCATATATGGAATTGCTTTTAACCCTTTATAATCCATTACACTAATTCCAACAGTAATCAAAATTCCAGCTAAAACTGCCGCTGGAATCAATGATGCTATTGGACCAAGAGATAATAAAATTATAAGTAATATGATTCCAGCAACCATTCCAGAGATTCTGGTCTTTCCTCCTGCATTAATATTCACTACCGTTCGGATTGTTGCTCCTGCTCCTGGAATTCCACCAAAAATAGCTCCTATCGAATTTCCTATTCCTTGTCCAATTAGCTCTTTATTAGGTTTATGTTTTGTTTTTGTCATATTATCTGCAACTACAGAGGTAAGAAGAGAATCAATTGCTCCCAATAACGCAAGAGTAAATGCTGTAAATATATATGGAGAAATATTATTTATACTAAACTCAGAAAAAATTCTAAAATTTGGAGCTGGTATGCCGCCTGGAATTGTTTCAATCGTTCTATAATCAAGATTAAATATTATTGAAATTCCAGACATAATTATTAACGCTATTAATGTACTTGGAATAACTTTAGTAATTCTTTTAAAGCTATAAATGATTATAATTGTTCCTAATGCTAATAAAAACTCTATATATTTAATGTTTTCTAGAGCATTAAATAGAACTTTAATAGATCCTATTACTCCAGATGCTTCAGTTCCAGCTAAAACTTTTGATTCCATTAATATTTGTTCTTCAGAAATGTTTTGAGCTCGTTTAATAGTTTCTGTAATTTCTTCTAATACTAAAACTCCTTGTTGCATTTCTTCATGAAGGATATTATCTAATATAATTTCCTCAGCAAGAGGTTTAAATTGATTTACAAATTCTGCATCTTCTTTAGGATAGTAGCCTATTGCTGGAGATATTTGAGTAAGTATAATTATTACCCCTATTGCTGTCATAAAGCCTGAAACAACAGGGTATGGAATATATTTTATATAATTTCCAAACCCAATTAATCCTAATCCCACTTGCATTAATCCAGATAGTAGAAAAATAGTCAAAATTGAAGGTAAGGCCTTAGAAACATCCCCATCAAAAGATGCTATAAGCCCTCCAATTACAAACATACTTACTGCTGTCATAGGAGCAGTAGGTCCAGATATTTGAGTTTCAGTTCCTCCAAAAAAAGCAGCAAAAAAACTTACAAAAATAGCTCCATATAATCCGGCACTTGGCCCCAGACCAGAGCTAACACCAAAAGCAAGTGCAAGAGGAAGTGCTACAATTCCTGCGGTTAAACCTCCCAAAAAGTCTCCTTTAAAATGAGAAAAATTCAATTTATTCATAGATAATTAAACTTTACAACTCCTGAGTCTACATTATACATAGCAGAGGATATTAAAACATCTTTAGATAGAAGCATTTCTTTTAAAGTCAGACTTTTAGACTTTATATCTTTAATAGACTGTAATAAATTATTATTAGCTACTGCATTCACAAAGTCTATATTGCTCGAATCTCTGAATTCAGTTAATTTAGTCTTAGTCTTATCAATTGCTGGCTGTATTTTTTTTAATAAATGTGTTAAGTTTCCATGTTCTAACCCGTCACATGCCCCTTTCACAGCTCCACAAGAAGTATGGCCAAGTACAACAATCAATTTAACTCCAGCAAATTTACAAGCATATTCAACGCTTCCTAATATATCTTTACTTATAACATTTCCCGCAACTCGAACACTAAAAACATCTCCAATACCCTGATCAAAGATAGTTTCAACTGGCACTCTAGAATCAATACAACTTAAAACAATAGCAAAAGGAAACTGTCCTTGTGATGAGATAGAAATTTGTTCATTGTAGTCTCTATTTAAAAATTTATTTTTCAAGAATCTATCATTTCCTTTTTTTAAAAGTTCTAAAGCTTTATGAGAAGATATTTCACTTTGAGTTTGCTTAGTCTGAGTTTTGCCATTATCCATCTCTATATATTATATGTTTTATGTTTTTAGTCTAAAATAATGGAGAAACTTTAAAGGAAAAAATAAAAGTTATTCTTAAATCTTATGCAGTTATAAAATCTGGTTATACTTGTAAAGTTTTATAAAAAAGTGGCGTTAGATACCATTTAAATTCCTTCCTTTAGGTAAAAAGCTGCAACTTGTGATAAACTTTGAAGGCTGCTCATAATTGTCATGTTTACATTGAGCTACTCAAAGTGCTGTTGGATAATTTTGTTTAAGATTACCAAGTTTAGTGACAAGAACATCCCGAACAGTCACAATCTTTACATGTACAATGTGAACAATCTCCTATTGAGCATGGTGCGCATTCGCAATTGCATGATTCCATTTCTTTGATTATTAGTTATTTAACTAAATATACAAATAAAATATATGTTATTGTATTTTATTTATTTCTGATTGACATTGTAATTCTAGCCAATCGTAAGCTTTTTTTATATCCTAACTTTGCTCCTGTTTTACAATCATCACAAGCTGCTTCAACATTACCTAAAAGCTCTTGAGATATTCCTCTATCTGCATAAGCTTCAGCATAATTAGGTTTCATCTCAATAACCCTTGTGTGGATCAGCAATTGCGCCTTCAAAGTCTTTAAAGTCTAACCTTGTAATAGCTCTAAAGGTATAAATACGTGGGTAATCAGGCTTTATTTCTATTGCTTTAGTGGAATCATATATGGCACCTTCTAGGTTTTTTAATTTTTCTCTAAGTATTTCCCTATTTATATATGAATTAATGTCTTGAGGATTAAATTTAATTGCTATGGAGTAATCGGATATTGCTTCTTCATTTTGGCTAAAACATAAAAATCCGTTAATAATAAAGTTAAAACTAGTTTTTTCATTTTAAATTACTTTGATCTCAAATGTAACAATTAATTTAGTCGAAATTTATTAAAAACAAAATCTATGGAAAGGCCCCGTAGTTCAACGGATAGAACAAAAGTTTCCTAAACTTTAGATACAGGTTCGATTCCTGTCGGGGCTACTTATTAAAAACCCAGACCATGTATGGTCTGGGTTTTTTAAATTAGAAATGTTTATATCTACTCCTTGTTCGCTATATAATTTTCAATCTGAGCTTGCATTCCACTTACATCCATCCAATCAGACATTTCAGCAATTTTACCATCTGTGTTAAAGTTTAGCAATCCATACCATTTATTGAACACTTTTGCTCCTGATTCAGAGTGAACCCCTGACCATGTTCCATATATTCTCATCCCAAGAGGACTAGAAGTGGCCATCTCTTCTCCAGAAGAAAAAACTGATCCTGCCCAATAAGCAGGAGCATTAGGATTTACTAATCCCTCTCCTTCATTAAAAGTTATGTCTTCAAATTGATCAAAATATGCTTGAAACTGAGCTTTTACATCATCATACCCAAGAATAGCATTCCCATTATATTGAGGAGGACTCCATTTTAAAGAATCTGCGAATGTTCCCATTAAATCGTTAATATTTTCATCATTAAAAGCTTTTCTATAAGTATTAAAAGTCTCTATTTGTTTTTCAAAAGTTGATTGATCCTCTTTTGAGGATCCGACAGTTATTTTTGCTTTTGTTTCTACGTCACATGAACTTAGAATAAATGAAGCTAATGTCACTATAATAAATATTTTTTTCATTTTTAAGTGTGTTTATTATGAATTGCAAAATTACAAATTTTAAATGATCGTAGTTCATAATCCCTATAAATTAGCATAATCTATCGTTGTTATTTGCAATTAAATCTATATATTCATTGAATAACAGAAAATGAAAAACAATGAAAAAAATTTATTTGTCGCTTTTAATCTTTTCAATAACACTAAGCTCAATTGCTCAAACTACCTATTGGACTTCATATAATTTTTCAATAGATCCAGAAAATGTTGAATCATATATCAATATAGCAGATGAACATTTTAAAAACAACACTTCAGATGGTGTAACAACATACTTATACGAAAATCATATTTCAGACAGCAATAATAATTACACACATTCAATTATTTTAGCAGGGAGTTTGGAGGCTATGGGTGCCTTGTATGATAGCCCTCAAAGTAAAGAATGGGAATTATTCTTTGCTAAAATTAATCATTTTACTGAAAGTTTCAGCTCAGCTATGGGTAATAGAACTTTAGCGTTTAACAATGGAGATAAGCCAGTTCAAAAGTATTATTTTCTTGATGTAGCTGATCCAGCTAAGTATTCTGCAGCATTTAAAAAATATGCACAATATAGACCTAAGAGTCATCAAGCATTATTTGGTGCTACTACATCAGGACATTCTCCTGAAGGAGAGTCTCACTGGATTATAATAGGTTTTGATGATTTCAAATCTGCTATTGAAGGAAATTCATATAGAAATAATAATCCAGCTGCACAGAAAGCTTGGGAAGAATATAGGGGAAATAGAGGAGACACAAAACTAATTCGTTCTGGGTTAAGAATTATGCTAAGAAAATGGTAATAAAATAATTTTAAAAAGCGTCACATCGTGGGCGCTTTTTTATATAAATATATATTATAGATTAATTTTAGTTTCTAATTCAATTTCTATTAAGATTTTATCGATTTCATTTTAATAATTTCTAAGCAATTCTTCCAAAAAAGGTTTTTCTTGATTGCTCAGAAAGGGGAACTCCTTTTTGATTGTTATAGTTAAATGTAACAAGAATTCTTTCTCCTTCAATAACATCAGTAACCCTGTGCAAAGATTTATTTCCTTTAAAAATCATTAAATCTCCCTCTTTAGCAAGTTGAACATTAGGCGTGATTTTATTATCAAGTATGTCTTCTACATATTCATGATTTTCGGATCCGTTTTTTTTAAATCGAATGTCAGTAAAATATTGATATATTCCTCCTTTAGTGCAATTTTTAATAAGCAAAGTAATAGTAAAATCCGAATTATCGAAATGCCAACCTAGTGAATCTCCAGGCTCATAATAATTAATGTTTACACTTGATAAATCATCACTATAAGGGTAAAGGTTTGATACTCCTAGAAGAGAACAAAAAAACTTTTTAATTTTACTTGAGTTATAAATTTTCATTAAAAATGATTCATCTGAAATTAAGTCATTTGGAATACACTTTTTAGTAGTTTTCATTATTCGATTTCGAGCACTATTTATAGGATAAGTTAAATCTGTAGGCTGAACATAAACGTTATACTCAGAGCTGCTTTTAAAAGCATTTGGTTTAACTGAATTAGCTTCATTAACCATTTCTTTAAGAACTTTTTTGGTGATAAATTCAGAGAAAACAAGTATTCCCTTTTCTTTTAATATTTTTGAATATAAGTCTGCTGATGCAAAAAAATTGTCATTATATTCATTAGTAAGAATTTCATCAACATCATTCATAATTATTATTTTTAGTTATTCCAAAGATATAAAAGTTGAAATAATATTTAAATTTGAAAAAACATAAAAATGAAAAGAACTCCAATTGAGGTTTTTAGTGATTGGGTGGACAATGGTAAAGATGTTGGTATGGAAAATGGACACAAAGATTCCGTAAATCATATGCTAGATTATGCAACAAAAGATCTTAATCAATATAGTTTCATAGATGCTGGCTGTGGGAATGGATGGGTTGTCCGTAATATTTATAAATCTTCTAAATGTATCAATGCAATAGGAATTGATGGTTCATTAAAAATGATAAGTAAAGCAAAAAGTCTAGGTCCGTCAAATGATTATATATGTGAAGATTTATGTGCTTGGAAGCCAAAAAATAAAGTAGATTTAGTTCATTCAATGGAGGTTTTTTACTATTTCGAAAATCCTAAGAATCTGATTAGTCATATTTATTCAAATTGGTTAAAAAATAATTCTAGATTAATAATTGGTCTTGATTATTATTTTGAAAATACAATTTCACATTCTTGGCCAGATGACTGTGGAGTATCTATTATGAAACTTTTTTCTGAAAATCAATGGAAAACCTTTTTTGAACAAGCAGGTTTTAAAACAGTTGATTCTTGGAGGTTTGGTGAAAAGGAAAACTGGGCTGGAACACTTATAATTACGGGTATAAAATAAATATAAATGATGAATGACTGGATAATAAAAAACAATAAACTTACTAAAGAGTTTGTTTTTAAAGATTTTAATGATTCTATGATTTTTATTAATAAAATAGCGGGAAAGGCAGAGATGTTAGATCACCACCCAAAAATTATAAACATATATAACAAAGTCATTATTGAGATTTGGACTCATTCAGAAAATAAAATTACAAAGCTTGATTATCGTCTTAAAGACAAAATAGATTCAATAGTTATATAGCATACAATGAATAAAAATAACCTAAGACTAGTAATAACTTTATTTTCAATTTTACTGCTCATAAGGTGTTCTGAAAATCCTAATAAGATTAGATACCTCGCTCTTGGAGATAGCTATACCATAGGAGAAGGTTTAGAAGTAAAAAATCGATGGCCAAATCAATTAGCTAACAGGCTTGAAAAATCGTTTAATTATTCTGTTAATCTTAAAATAATAGCTAAAACAGGTTATACATCTCGTGAATTATTAGATGAAATTGATAAAAAAAGTCTAACTAATAATTATGATTATGTTTCAATACTAATTGGTGTAAATAACCAATATAGAGGTTTAGATATAGTGGAGTTTGAAGAAGAGTTAAATATTTTGCTGGATAAATCAATCAGTTTTGCTAATGGCAAACGTGATAAAGTATTTGTTTTATCAATTCCGGACTGGGGAGTTACTCCGTTTGGTGAAAATAGAGATAGAGCTATGATTAGTAAAGAAATAGATGAATATAATAGTGTAGTTTCTAAAGTGAGTGCGAATAAAGGATTAAAATACTATGATATAACAGATATTTCAAGAAAAGTTGAGGTAATCGAGGGCCTTGTAGCTTCTGACGGACTTCATCCAAGTGCTTTGATGTATTCAATGTGGGTAGATAAAGTAATTAGTTTTTTTATTAAAAATATTTAATGATGAAAAGATATTTTTTTGGGTATTTGTCAAAAGAAGTTAAGATTATTGTAAGAGTGTTTTCTATTAGTTTTATACTTTTATCTCCAATACTTTACTACAAAAGAATAGAGGGAGTTTTTTTAGAAGATATTATCAAAATGTTATGGTATAGTTTTAGTTTTGAGGTTTTACATATATGGATTTTTAGTTTAATTGTTATAAATTTAATAAGTATTTTTATCTACATAGTTTTTCAAAAAACAAATAAATGAAAAATAATTATTCTCATTTTTTATTCACTTGCTTAATACTATTATTTCTTGTAAAATGCTCGAAAGATGATGAGAGTTCTATTGTGTCAGTTAGTTTGTCTGAAAATGATATAACTTTAGCTTTAAAAGTACATAATGATGCACGTGCTGATGTTGGAGTGCCTAGTCTTACTTGGTCAAATAGTTTGTCAGAAGATGCTCTAAAGTGGGCAATAACAATGGCTGAATCAGATGAAATGTATCACTCCTCTAATGATAGCAGACCAGGTCAAGGAGAAAATCTATATTACTGGTGCTGTAGCACTGGTGAAGTTGAAACTTTTAGCTTAACTCCTGCAAAAAATGCATCGCAGTTATGGTATAATGAAATCTCTGATTATACTTATGCGGAGATTGGTTCTCCTTTAAATGCAAATGTAATGATAGGACACTATACACAAATGATATGGAGTACGACTACTGAAGTTGGAATGGCTAAAGCAAGAAGTGCATCTGGTAAAGAATTTGTGGTTGCGCGCTATAGTCCTCCAGGAAATTGGAGTGGAGAGTTCCCTTATTAAATATGTTATAAATTATATCACTATAAAATTATATAATATAAATTAAACTTATTTAAAGTGTTATATTTTATTACATAATAATTTATTACACCTTAAAAAAGAACAGTTATTTTTATGGTGTAATAAATTATTATATCTTTAATAATAAAAATAAAATTGAAGGCAGCTAAATATATCAAAATCGAAGTTTCTAGTCCAAAAAATTCCCGGCAAACTATAAAACATACAGCTGAGGGAATAAGATATTTAGAAGTTGTAGATAAATGCAGTAATAATATAGCTTTTCAGGATAGAGAGTTCGGAAAAAACATAATAAAACTTGGAACAACGGGAGAAATAGACACCCTTATGGTAGACTCTATAAGCTGTCTTGGAAAAAACGGACTAGATATTTTTAAAACAATAAAAACTTTGATGGATCTTAAAATCAACATTAAAGCAGAAAAAGAAAGTTTAGAAACAATCAACCCAGATGGCGCTCAAAAAAGATCCATATCGATTATGGTTAATATGATGAACTCGATATATGAACACGAACAAAATATCAAGGCTGAAAAACAAAAGGAAGGTGTTAATTCTGCTAAAGATAAAGGTGTTTATAAAAACAATGGAGGAAACAAGCCTAAATTGAGCTATAAGCAATTTATTAATAAAGAAAAAAATCAAAATTGTCTTAAAGAATTAAAACAAGGAGAAAGCATTCGTAAGTCAGCCAAACTATCAGGATTATCTCTTGGAACAGCTGTCAAGATTAAAAAGCTTGCAGAAATAAATGGAGACCTTTTTTAGGATTAGGGTCTGGAATTCATATTTTAAACATAAATTATTTCTTAACTGTTACTTGAATAGTTAATGTACATTTTCCTGGAGATATTTCTTGAGCCTGAATATAGTTTAACAGTATTGGGCATAATAAAAGATTTATAATTCTCATGTTGTAATGTTTTAAGATTGGCTAGTATTTTTCAGGACTAGACTTAATTCTTCATTAAATAAGAAACTCCAATTGAGACTATACCCAGAACAAATATTAACTCTTTATTGTCAATTAAAAAATCAAATAGTGATAAAACTATGCCAAGTATTACAAGAAACATTCCTATACTCTTAAGAATTGATTTCATAAAAAATTGTTTAAAATACAATTTATGAAAAAGTTAGAAAAAACCCCTGCCAAAATATTTGTTACATTTAAGCATTAAAATCTCTTTTATGAAAATAGCAACTACACCAAGCCCTCCTTATGTTTGTGCAATTTTTACTTCCATTAGAACTAGTGTTGATGACGGATATAATGAAATGGATAAATTAACTTTTAAAGAAATAAAATCCATTGATGGGTATTTGGGATGCGAATCCTTTCGAAATAAAAACGGTTTTGGGGTAAATGTGTCCTATTGGATTAATTTGAAGGCTCTTCAAAACTGGAAAGAAAACACTTTACATAAGGAAGCACAACAATTAGGAAAAGAAAAATGGTATAAAAATTATAAGTTAAGAATTTGTACCGTTGAAAGAGATTATCAAAAATGATCTTTTTTGAAATTTTATTTAATAACAAAACACCTGGCTAAAAATAGTTGCTATAAAATCAATTTAATATGTTAGACAAATCCATTTTAAAACAAAAGTATAAGTATTATTTATTAAAATTAGCACCTAAAGGATTTTTTATAAGCCTTGAGTTAATTAATAATTTAAAATATAAACTTAAAAGCAGCTCAATGGATAAAACCGTTTTTAAAGAAGTTTGGCTGAAAAATATTTATAATAAAAATGGTGTTTTTATTGAAGAAGGAGATTTAGTAATCGACATAGGTGCTCACATAGGAATTTTCAGCACTTATGCCTCTGAATTAAGCAAATATGGCAAAGTATATGCTTTTGAGCCATTTAAGGAAAACTTTAAAAGGTTAAAAATGCATAAAGAATTAAACCACAATGAAAATCTTAATATATATAACTATGGGGTTGGTGGAGAAAATGGTGAAAGAACTTTTTATCTTCACAATAAAAATACTGGAGGGCACTCTTTACACACAAATAAAAATTCTAAAAACAAAATAGAAATAAAGACAATAAGGCTTAGTGATTTTTGTGAGAAAGAGAATATTGAAAATATTGATTTTTTAAAAGTCGATTGTGAAGGTGCCGAATTTGAAATTTTAAAATCAGATGAAAAACTTTTAAGTAAAGTCAAAAAAATTGTTTTAGAATGTCATCCCTTTGAAAATAATAATGCATCATATATTATTAACTTATTAAATAGGTATAACTTCGATGTGATAAAAGAAAGTGAAGATAAGGCGGAAGATGAATTGCAAATGATCTATGCAATAAAAAAATCATCTTGATCATTATTTTGCCAAAATCGAGCTCAAGCTGCACCTAACTTAGCTACGAGTTGTTTTGTTGTTTCAATAATTTCAATTTCTTGTACAATTCATGCTCTATATAACCAAATACTTAGGTGATTTGAAGGATTGCAAGTTAAATTTTATAATTAATTTATAAAATTTCTGTATTATTAGGTAATAGTTAATTTTAAATTTTTGAAGATACTTAATAAACAAATCTGGCATTTTTTATCATTATTTGTTTTATTGTTTAGTGTTAATCACATCATAAGTTCAGCTAATAAAATTTATGAAGGATCGCTATGGAATGTAAATAGTCAATTATGGTTATATCTAAGCATAATTTTTGCAATTATTCATCAAACATACGTGCTAGTATGTTGGCGGTATGAATTATTTTATAAAGGAATTAGTAAGTTTTTTGGAAACAATAGTTTTAAATACTATAAAGTTGGATTTGCCATACTAATTATTTCAAGACCAGTATTCATTATACTATTATCTATTTCAAATTCAATGACAATTGATATTGGAAATACAATTTCTTATTTAGCATCATTTTTTTTAATTATACCTGCTATATATGGTATATACTCTGTTTTTAAATATTTTGGAATAAATAAAGCTTTTGGCCTTGATCATTTTGAACCAGAAAAATTCAAAAACGAGCCTTTTGTGAAAAAAGGCATTTTCAAATTCTCATCAAATGCAATGTATACATTTGTCTTTTTATTTTTATGGATACCTGGAATATTGTTTCAATCAAAAGCTGCTTTATTGGCTGCTTTATTTCAACACATTTATATATGGGTTCACTATTTTTTTACTGAACTTCCTGACATAAAATATATTTATGGTAAAACCCCATAAATTTCTATAAACATTCTTATAACAAGGTTTTGGGCCTATTCTGCTGGAATAAAATGTAAAAGGCGAAGGCAAAAAACCATTTCCCTAAGTTAGATGAATCCTTCGCCAAATACATTCCTGAAAAGCCAATAATAAATAGAAATTTCAATATGGTAAATTTTTAATTAAAAATTAATTACTACAGGATTCACAACAAATCAATTTTTATATGTTTTAAATATCACATATCCAAATGTTTAACTTTCAGAGAGTGCTTTTAACAATTAAATTGCTATATTCCCTTACCAATCAACAATATATTTAAAATGAAAAAATTACTATTTATTACTTTAACTACTCTTTTTATTTCTTGTTCACAAGGAATACACCCAGATTTTGATGCCAATGTAGAATCTATTAAAACATTTCTAGAGCTACAAGGAACAGAAGCTGATCTTCAAGCTCAACTTGATCTAGTTCATGCCGATCTTAAGTGGCAGCCTGCTTTTCACGGTTCTCCACAAATTGGAAAAGCAGAATTTGGCGAATATCTTAAAGGGTGGCATGATGCAATGGAACGTGTTGTTTATACCCCTGTAAATTATTTGCCTGGTGTTTTAGCTGAAACTGGTCTGCCAGATGGGAGTGTAAGGTCATATGGAAAGTGGACCGGAATTCACTCTGAAACTGGTAAAAGGTGGGAAGTAATCTCCTACCACACATGGGATTTTAAGGATGGCCTTATAATTTCAGGAGGTGATTATTTTGATGCTGGTGGGTTACTTGCTTCACTTCAAGAAGACACGCCGCCGCCTTCGGAAGAATAAAAACTTTTACATTTAATTATTAAGTAAAATAATAAACCCTCTAATTAAATTTAGGGGGTTTATTATTTAAAAAGGAAGGCCATTTAGATATAATCAAATAAAGGTAAGATAAGGCCTGGCTTTGCGAAACAACTCATTCCCGATAGTGAAGATGTACTTTTCCAAATGTTAATTTACGTTAAATCCTCAATGTAAACCAATTCATGCTTATGATGAAAAAACCAATAAAACAAAAATCATCTGTGGTTTTTTTAAACAAACATCAGTGTTATAAAAGTATTTATTAAATTACGTAAAAGTTACAACCAAATTATGATTCCTCTTTATTCAAGTTTTTAATTAAGCTTATCCTTCTTTATGAAAAAATCAGCAGAAAACAACGATACTCTCCTAGTTCTAGACAATCAACATAAGGCAATTCCGGGAAATCCCTCAACAGCCAAGAGTAGTAAGATCAATCTAAGGACAGAAGCCATCCCAGAGAGCTTACGTGTCTTGACCCCCTTACAATGGAATTTTTGGAAACATAACGGTTATGTTGTAATCAAAAATGCTGTCCCCCGTAAACAGGCTATAAAGACCGCTAACTTCCTTTGGGAATTTGATGAAAAAGATCCCAACGATCCAGAAACCTGGTATGCCCCGCCAAGAGCAACTATGAAAATGAAAGAATTAGCAGGAACTGGGATGGTGGAGGTTTATAACAATCAGATGCTGTGGAACAATCGTCAATCGCAAAAGGTATATGATGCCTTCGTAGATATTTGGGGAACCGAAAAATTATGGGTGACTATAGATCGAGCTAATTTAAATTTTCCCATACGTGCTGGCCACGAGTACAAAGGTTTCATTCATTGGGATTACGATCCAGACACCAAACCACAAAATGTTCAAGGTGTTTTGGCGCTATCTGATCAAACAGATAAAAACATGGGAGGCTTTCAGTGTATTCCATGGTTGTATAGGAATTATGACAAATGGAAATTAACACAACCTAAAGATAGAAACCGCTTTCAACCCGACATTACGGACTTGAAAGATAAGCTAGTAAAAGTAGCTTTGAAAGCTGGGGATTTATTAATCTTTAACAGTATGGAGCCCCATGGAATACGACCTAATAAAACCAGAAGCAAAGTCAGAATTGCCCAGTACATTTCGATGATGCCAGCAGAAGAACACAACAAAGCTTTAAAAGATTGGCGTATTAATTCTTGGAAAAACAGAATAGCTCCAGAAGGGTATGCCTTTCCTGGAGATCCTAGAAAAAGAGAGCAAACCCATTATAATACCGCTAAGCTTTCTCCACTTGGCAAGCAATTATTAGGTCTTAAAAAATGGTAACCCCTAAACATCTATGAACTTAAATCTAAAAGGAAAAACAGCATTCATATCAGGTTCAACTTCTGGTATCGGATTTGCCACAGCAACAGAGCTGGCTCAGGAAGGGGCTAAAGTTATTCTTAATGGGCGAAAACAAAAAACCGTAGATACTGCTTTATTGGGTCTTAAAAAAAAAGTTCCTAATGCGAAAGTAGCTGGGATTGCAGCCGATTTTTCTAAAGCAAGTGATCTCCTTTCCTTGCAATCAAAACTTCCCCACCTAGACATTTTGATTAATAATGTGGGGGTCTATTCCTCTAAATCATTTTTTGAAACCACAGATGATGACTGGCAACAACAATTTGAGGTCAATGTGATGAGTGGCGTACGCTTATCGAGACATTTCTTGCCTAAAATGATCTATGCCGGATGGGGGCGAATCCTTTTTGTGTCAAGCGAATGTGCAAGCCTTGTTCCCCCCGATTTAATTGCCTATAGTACGACTAAAACAGCAATCTTAAGTCTTTCCAGAGGTTTAGCGCAATTAACTAAAGGGTCAGCGGTAACGGTCAATGCAGTAATTCCAGGATCTACAATGACCGAAGGAGCAGACCAGTTTTTAACAAATCTAGCTAAAAAAGAAGCCAAAACTAAAGAAGCAACTGCAGCTGATTTTTTTAAAAAAACAAGAACCTCTTCACTCTTGCAGCGTTTTGCATCAGTTAAAGAAGTGGCCACCACCATCACCTATCTAGCAAGTCCTCTTTCATCAGCCACCAATGGATCCGCTATCAATATTGAAGGTGGAAGCACTGGGGGCCTCTTTTAAAAAATTTTTTATTTAACCTATCTCAATAAATGAAAAAACTACTCCTTATTTTACTTTTTTTTCCATTGATTACTTTTGGGCAGGATTTAATCTGGAAATCATTCGTTGGTCCTGATGGAGATAGAACTTTTGAAATTGAGTTTTATTCAGATGGTTCAATTTGGACACAAGGAATTGAGTTCAATTATATTCGTGATGGAAAAAAGTCAACAGTTTTAAAAAATATTGATGGAATAAAAGCACTATACGATGATATGGTTTCTGTTCTTAAAACAAAACAAACTGTATTAAATGAAATGTATGAAATTAAAAAAGGTTCGTTTACTCCAATTGAATTGAGAATTGACGGAGAGCCTAAAACATACTTTTTTACAAAATATGCAGTTAAAGAATTTGGAAAGGCCTTAAAAAAACACACAAAACAATAAAAATATTTACTTCTATTTTTTCGTGGTAATTTTTTTCATTTGCTCATATGGAGTCATACTCTTCAATTACTCACTTTGAAACAGTTGTTTAAATGAATCGAACACTACTTTTTATTTATTTTGGGATAGTATTTGTAAAAGAAATAAATTGTTAAAACAATTAATATAGTATATCCCTTATTCTTACTTAAATTAAATCCTTTCTCAAAAGCAAGTGCAACAATAAGAGAGGCTATAAAACTTAATAGAAATAAAATCAAATGACGAACTAAAACTTTCATAATCCTAAGATACATAATATGTTCAGACCAAGATGAAGTAATCATCTATTGAAATATTCTTCTTAGAAATGTCTTCTTGTGTAAGTTCCACCCCTCTGGGGGAACTTGTCCAGATTAGGCATCTTTTCTCCATCAAGTTCTGAAATTTGTAATTTTAAATAATAGTAATAGCTTTATGTTTATTAACCATAAATTAATTAAAATGAAAAAATTATTTATTAGTATAATATTTATCACAACATTCTCCGTTTCAGCACAAACTTCTGCAAGATTTTATAACATGAATGTAAAAAGCGGACATGCTGAATCAGTATTAAATATTTTTAACGATTTCAATGAAGGTGCTAAATGGAAGCCTGGAAGTGGTGTTATGCTTCAAAGAGTTATGTTTAAGAATGATGTAACTCATAGAATTATAACATGGGGAGATCCAGAAAATTGGGGATCAACTACCCAAAAAACCAGTGCAGAGTGGAGAGCCTATCTTGAAAAAATGAATAATCATAGAGATCCTTCTGTTGATAGTGCAATTGTAACAAGTTATGGGTTTACTGATGGTGATATTGAGGGTAACCCTACCGCTAAAGTATTTGACATTCATATTCATGAACCCGCAAAATTTAAAGCAGCATTTGATATACTGGTTAAACAAAATCAATCAATCATAGGTAATAGAAGAATGGGACTAATTCAATACGATGCAGGGGGTACACCTGGAGCAACTCATGGAATTGTTGTTTATGGAAAAAACATAAATGATTTAGTAATTATTGAACGAAGGTTTAGAGATTCTGAAGGATTTTCTGACTACTTAAAAAATAGAGGTAAAGTAGAATATAAACTGAATTATATTGTAAATACTCTATCTCGATCAAGTAATTGATATTTCTAATAAATGCTCTCAATTTATAACCCTCTAATTAAGTTTAGGGGGTTTATTATTTAACAACAGACATGTTTTTTCTAGAATTTATTACTTTTATTTAATCCCAACACGAAAAAAAGCTACTTATTATTTTACTATTTGTTCCTTTAATTTCTTTTGGTCAGAAAGTAATACATAATTTAAAACAAATGAAATGATAAACCGAAGAAAATTTATTCAAGCATCTGCAACATTAGGAGTAGGAACTACTTTACTTGGATGTAATACTCAATATGATAAACCTAAAAATAATGATCTATCGGATAGTAAGAGGTTCAAACACAACCCTATTGGTGTCTCTACTTACTCCTTTTGGCAATTTAATGGTAAGCAAACCCCTATTGATTACTGTATTGAAAAGGCAGCTTCCGTGGGGTTTGACGGGGTTGAATTACTACTTGTCCAAATGAAATCAGAAGATAATACATACTTACAAGCCCTAAAAAAACAGGCATTTCATGCAGGCCTTGATTTGATGGGGTTTTCAACACATCAAAGCTTTCTTAAACCAGACAAGTTATTTCGTGAAGAAAATATAAAGCTAACCAATCATCAAATTGAACTAGCATATGCTCTAGGAATTCCTACAATGCGATTGAATACTGGAAGGTGGGGAACTACTGAAGCATTAGGGGAGAAAAGTAAGTTTGATGTTCTTATGGATAACAAAGGTGTTGAACCTGCCCTAGAAGGTTATACTGAAGATGAAGGGTTTAAATGGGTTATTGACTCGATCGAAAAATGTATCCCAACAGCCGAAAAATGTGGAGTGGTTCTTGGACTTGAAAATCATTGGGGTCTGGGTCTTACATCTAAAGGAGTTATGCGAATCGTAAATGAAATTAATAGCCCATGGCTTAAAGTTACATTAGACACAGGGAATTTTTTTAACAACAGAGAAGAGCAAATGAAAGAATTGGCTCCACATACTTGCCTTATACAGGCAAAGACATACTATGGAGGAGCAAAATGGCCTGCATTTGATCAAATAAATATAGATTATCAGAAAATTGGAGAGCTGATGAGGGAGAATAAGTATAGAGGTTATATTTCTCTTGAGTTTGAAGGAAATGAATTAGCTGAAACTGCTGTGCCAAAAAGCCTTGAACTCCTCAGAAATTCATTTTATCATGAGCTTTAGCAGGTCAAAAAAAGGTATGAATCTTGTAATGATAGAAGTCAAAAAATTAAATTCTATTGATCAGAGGAGGCTGTCAGATAGCCTAATAACGTTCTAAATTACTTCTCTTTAAAAACCAACAAACAAAATCCTTAACGGAATACTTATAATTATATTTCAGAATTTTAAAAGGAAGTCTTAGATTTACTTTAGGTGAACACTTATTGTCTTAAAAGCGTACTTGAACATAATACTAATAAAAATCATGCGAAAACTCATTTTTATCATTAGCATTTGTCTATTAGTGACCCTAACTTGTTGTCAATTCCCTCAGAAAAAAAAGCCAGTTGAAACGAAAATGAATATCTCAGGTATTCCTGGGCCAAGAACTTGCTTTTGGTCTCGTGGACCAGTAAGTGCAGATCCCTATATGAATATTGCTTATCCTGATGCAGGTGTTTTCTATTGGAGTGCAGTGTTTACAATACCTGAAGGTGCTACGCTTAAATTAGAAGGAGAGTTTCCTCATTCACGCTATATGTCTTTTATCAGTTATGATGGAAGAGGAATACCACAGGAATCAATGGCAGATTATTTAATTAATGCAAATGAAGGTCATGCCAATCCCTTTTTAGAGGGGGCTGATAGAACAAATCCGAAACGATCATATATAGTAAAGTTTAAAAACGAAGCCGCACCATCCTTGCAATCAGAAGGGGTTAAATTGTTAAAACCCATTTTAGAAAATCAAATCAATAACAGAACCCGTGTTGATAATACTTTACATGCACCGTCTTATGGTCTAAAACAGCAATCTGTTCTATACCGCATCTATGTGCCAGATGAAGATACTGACGAAACAGGAGGTGTTGGATTACCTTCTCCTGTATTAACATTAAAAAATGGTACTATCTATCGTGGAGCAGATGCATGTTCTTTTCTTAAAACACGACAGCCTTTACAGATAAAACCCGATGCAATTGGAATTACCTTAGAAAAATATTATGAAATAACAAGTATTCCAGATCGTCCAATGGGGCATCCAGCAACCAATCCACCCACTTGGTATTTACAATATGACCGTAAATTCCTCATTGGCATGTACACTGGTGAAATGCCTAATAAAGCGCGTAAAAGCACTGGGGGATTTTATCCCAATGTAGACAACAATTATATCCGAACCTTTATTAATCGTAAGTTTGGAAAAGTATTTGTTTTACGGGGTAAAATTCCACAGACTCCAAAAACATTAAAAGGCAACAAAATCATGACCCAAGAAGAAATGGTGTATTGGTCACTTTGTTCTGTACAAGGGTTTGCCAACACTCGTGTAAATGGATGTTTGTTTGACGAACAAGTTCCTATAAATAAAAATGGTGAGTTTATGATTGTAGTAAGTCGAGAAGCAGATCGTCCCCGCAATGCGCGAACTGAATGTGGCTTTGGCTGGCTTCCCATTGCAGATGAAGGTGATGGTTTAGAGGATGAAAATATTGGAGTATTACAAATTCGAAATATGCTCGCATCTCCCAATTTTCCATATGCCATACAAAATATAAAAGAAATTGGGACTGAAGCTAAAGTGATGGGAGATTACTTCCCTAAATCATTCTATACTTCAAAAGAAGCTTTTGAAGTATTTTTTCCCTGTTATCCAGAATTTGAATAATAGGAATTAAAACCTTCAACTTGGAAGGGTTAAATCAATAACTTAGAGAGGTATGATCTTAAGGAAGTTCTTCAAAAAATTAATCAATAAAAAAACTCTATTAAAAATATTTTTATATTTCCTTATTTATATTGGCATTACAACTTTTAAAACATTTCTTGGAGACAATTTTACGTCTATAAGAGATGAAGAAATAAATCTTTTCCCTCTAGGTGTTTGCTGCCTAACAGTGTTCTTTTTTGAATATTTTTTGCCAAAAATAAAAAGAGCCTTCTGTTAGAAGAATGTTTTTAACTAAACTTAAAAACTATCTTTATAGAATGAAAAAGTTTTTTAAAAGACACTTCTCTCCTTTAATGATGATTGTTGTTATCATGCCATCTCTTCTTACAGTTTCAGAGCCTTGGTATAGATATCTAGCAATAGCCGTGATTATAATGTTATTTATTCTTATCATATTCACAGAAATAAAGCATAAAAAAGCTCCCTAGATAATTATAACCACCTGAAATTGTTAAAGACAAGTAAATGTTTTATATTTGATATTATTAATCATAAACTAATTAGTTATGAAAAAAATATTATTCATTTTAATAATTTTACTGTCCTTTGGCGTTAATGCTCAGGTTTATCAAATTTTTTCAATGCATGCAGTGAGAGTTGAAGGAGACCTAGAAGCCTTTGAAAAAGTACAATCAATTTACATGAAAAAAGTTGCGCAAAATGCTGTCGACATTGGAGACATTGCTTTTTGGGCATTCTTGAAGCGTTACACGGTAGATGCAATAGACAATGAAGAAAGATATAATTATCTTTTTGTTCAATCAAATAAAGATATTGCCGCAATGCTTAGTGAAAAAAATTCATGGTGGAACAATGCCTCGAAAATCTTGAGCAAAGATGAATTACAAATGGTTGAAGCCCTAAGTGGAAACTTTACTTGGACAGAGGATACTAGACATCTATTTGTTGATGAGGTAAGTATAGCAAAAGGGTTGGGTAAGGTGATTCAATTTAACTTTGCAAGACCTAAAAATTTAGCTGGTTTTATTTCTGAGAATAAAACATTGTGGAAGAATCATTTTACAATGAATATGGATAAAATGGGAATGGTAAACTGGGGTGTTGGACGGAAAATTGCTCCTCGAAATAAAAACACTTCAACGGTTGTTACTTGGGATATGTTTAATTCATTAGAAGAATTAATGCAATATCGTGTTGGCAATCCAGGAATAGTTAATCCTGCACTTAATAAATCTAAAATGGGAATTTATGTCCCTGACGGCTTTGACAATGAACTCATTTTTGTGCCAATAACATTTGCGGTCAACCAATAATTTATCTAACCCTCTCAAGCAGAGGGTTATTTTTCTTTTAAATATTTATTTAACTCCTTTTCAATTGAAACGAAATTTCTATTATGCCATTTAAGATTAGATAATTCAATAAAGAAGGTTTCCGTTTTAAGTGTAAGAACATTCCAAAACTCTATTTCATTAAATAATTTTTTAAAATTAGTTTTAATTCTTGGGTGATCATTGATATTGTTTTTTTTCCAAAGATTACCACCCATAATTTCAAGATATTCAATGTTTTTATTCACATATGATTCTACTTTATCTAAGTACTGTTTTTGATTAAATTCTGCCATTGATTCTGAATTACTTTTTACCCTGGTATAAATCTTTAATCTTGATTTTAATGAATCATCTTTAATAAGATTTAAATAATCTTTATCAATAAATTCTTGCAGAATTGGTAGGTCATACTTTACAGGCCAAGTAGTTCCAATTGGCCAAATTAAATTTTTTAAAAAGGGAATCGAATCCAAATCATTTCTTTCAACAATTTTCATTACTCTAATCAATTTATTAGACATTGATTCAAGTTCTTTAATTTTTCTTTCTTGATATTCTATTCCAGATTCTATTTCCTTATCTATTTCGACTAAATATTTATTTATTTCTATTTGTAGCAATCTGTCAGAATTCCAATCATCTATTGAGATTGCTAATAAAATTCCTATTGCAACAAGTGTTATTTCTATAATTATATATCTAAGATTAAAACTGTTTTTTTTAACGTCCATATTTGACTTATTAGAAATTCCCATACCTTAAATTAAATGTTATTCAATAATAAATCAAAAACTACAAGTAAAGCTAAAAGAAAACGTTTTTTTATAGTGTTAATTTTTATTTTAATGAATTAACGTTTATAAGGATCGTATTTTGAAGATTCCAAAAGTTCAGACTTATTATAATCTACCTCTTCATTTATTGAAATTTTGCATTGTATTGGTTTTTATTTATATAATTTGAGTTGATTTTTTTTCATTGACCATTCTACATCTTTGAACTTGTTTAGAAAAGCCATACCCATTAAAGAATAATTATTATTATTTGAAATCTTAACAATAACGTTATTTATGATATAATCTCCAATTTTTATTTTGTCAAGTATTATTAATCTTCCCGATGATTCTCCCCCAACCCCAAAAGTTTTAACAGTTCTATTTAAATCGCGGTATTTCACTCCTTGGTTAACTAATCGTTTGAACATTCTTTGACCGATTGAGAATAATTCAGCTCCTGTATCAAAAACCCATTCTCCTTTAACACCGTTTATTTCCATCTCAACGATATAAGAGATGCCTTCATTTTCTGAACCTTCTTTTTTTAAAGAAATAATAGAAAACTCTTCATCACCAATTATATCATCTGTATTATAATAGTTAATATCATTTCTTTTCTCATCTACCACCTTACCCCTATCTATTGATGAGTTCACTACTAAACCATCATTCCATATAACTAATGATTTCCCTTCAAAAAGATCATCATTAATAAATTCACCTTCTTTTTTTGTAGAAGAATCAGAATTAGTAATTTCTAAAACTCCAAATCCCTGAAATTTTAAATCTTCGAAATCTCCTTCATATTTAATCTGAACGTTTTCATTTTTTAATATATAAGTCCCTTTGATGAACTTATCATTTTCCCATAAACCCTCATAAATAGAATTGTCTTTTAAAAAAGTGAATTTGCCTTGACCATTTAATTTTCCTGATTCCCATTCTCCTTCTCTGTGAAAATTATCTGTCTTTAAAACACCTTTTCCTGAAGGAGCACCAAAATCATCTAAACAACCGATATATTCCCCATAAGAACCATCAGAATATGGAATTTCTATAGAGTCTGAACATTGTGAATAAACTGAAAAAGAAACAAGTGGAACAAAGAATAAAAGAAGACGTAGCTTTTTCATATTCTTAAAAGTAAGGAATTTAAAAATACCTGAACTTACAGAAAAATATATGCCTATGGTTAAGTTTTAATTAAAATCGATAATTACTCTTTTTTCGACTTTGCTATAACTTTTATCTTTGTTTCACCATCCTCACCTACTTCTTTTTGAATATCAATGTCTTCAATCATTTCAAAGCCATCCTTAATAAACATCATATGTTTTTTTCCCATTTTCATAGAACCATCCATATGCATCATTTTGTGAGAGCCATTCATCATAGAACAAGAATGTTTATTACCCTGTTTACCTATTAAAAAGCCAAGAATACCAAAGATTACAGCGATAAGTGTAATTGTGAACCAATTTTTATTTAACATTTCCATAAATAGTTTTACTTAAATGTAAGTAAATTTAAAATACCTAAATATTATTGATTTATTTCTTTTGAAATTTCTTTTAAAATCAAGGAGTCTGTTTTTAAGGCTTTTCTCAAAAGATTTGAATATAACTTATGAAAAATTGATTTACTGGACACCATATTTATTTCTATATCATTCATTATATTTGAGAAATATTAATTATAAATCAATTAAGATGAGACTCACCCGACTATTTCTTATAATAATTTCTTTTTGCTTTTTAAGTTGCAAAAATTCAAATGATGATAATAAAATTAAAATCATAGATAAATCTATTAGAAGCATAATTAATCCAGAAGCAGAAATTGAAGTCATAGCAGATTCATTGTTTGTTTCTGAGGGACCGTTATGGGATGAAAAAATAAAATCTTTATTGTTTACTGATGTTGCCCAGAATAAAATTTTCAAATGGAACAAGGACACTGGAGTTGAAGAGTATATAGTTCCAAGTGGCTATACTGCTTATGCTCCAAATTTTGAAGAAGGATTAATTGGTGCAAACGGAATTACTTTTAATGATAATGGAAGATTAGTAGTTTGTCAACACGGGGATAGAAGATTAGCCATAATAGAAAATATAGGCACAAAAACACCTTCATTTACAACTTTAATAGATAACTATATGGGCATGAGGTTTAATAGTCCAAATGATCTAGCTATAAGTCAAAATGGAGATGTGTATTTTACAGATCCTCCTTACGGTTTTTTTGATATTGCAAGTCAAAGTTTTAATAACAAGTACAAGGAATTGGACTATAGTGGGGTTTATAAACTTAGTTTTACTGGAGACTTAAGTTTGATTTCAAATGAAATGACTTTACCAAACGGAATTGCACTAACCCTTGATGAAAAATTTTTATTTGTTAATAATTCAGATGCTGATAATCCGGTAATTATGCGATTCAATGTTGCCACTAATGAAGGTGAATTATTTTTTGATGGTACAGAGTTAAGTAAACAATTCGAAGGAGGGTTCGATGGTTTAAAAGTACATTCTTCTGGTAATATTTTCACTTCTGGACCCAACGGAATTCTTATTATATCACCAAAGGGGGAGTTAAAGGCAACTATCGATTTGGGTGGAGGAGTCACAAACTGTGCCTTTGATACAAATGAAGAAAATCTTTTTGTAACTGGTTTTTCAAAAGTTTATAAAATTCAACTTAATTAGAGGTTAAACCATTTTTAGCAGACTCCAGTTTCTCCTCTAATTCATCCTCTAATTGATGATAAAAGTCAATTCCAGTTAGTGTTTCAATTAAATCCACCTTCTTACTTGTAAACAGTATGATTTATATTTATCTGAAAATAATTTAAGCATAGCTTTTTCTTCTGGTATAATTTGAAATTGATTCATATATATTACAAATAGAGGTGTAACTATCAAGCCGAAAAAG